>NZ_BAAAAT010000001.1:0-1171145 GCF_054768135.1 Clostridium sp. CTA-5
GTATATTTCAGAGGATATGAAGATAAAGATGAAATAGAATATAATAAACAATTAATAGATTTTAGAAATAAAATAAGAGGTACAGAAACAAAATATAGTGAAAAAATAGATAAAGATAATAAAAATGAAACAGAAAATATAGTTAATGATAAAGAAAAACTATTACCATTAGGTTCAATAATTACAGTTGAAGGAAGTAATAAAAAATTAATGATAATAGGAAGAGTAGGAAATGCTAAAGGTGGAAATCCTGACAAAATATATGATTATATAGCTTGTATATATCCAGAAGGGAATATTAGTCCCGATAATGATTATTTATTTAATGCCAATATTATTAATAAGGTATATTTTAGAGGATATGAAGATGAAAAAGAAATAAAATACAATAAACAACTTATAAAAAACAGAGAGCTTTTAAAAAAATAAGTTGTTTATAAAATTATAGATGAAAAATCTAATTTATGCCCATTAAGTAAATACAAATTAAGTAATATGTGTTTATTTAATGGGTTATTTTCATAATATGTAGATGCTATTTAGGATTATTAAATGCATGTATAGAAGCAGGAGAAAAAGCATTTGAAGGATTTTTAGAAATTTATCAAAATGCATTAGCAGTGTCAGGAGGTATTTATCTACTAAGTAGCGTAGCTAAAGGATCAATTGCATTATCAAAAAGTAAAAAAGCAAAAGAATTTATAGACTTATTAAAAGGTACTAAAATAGCTAGTAAAACAAATGATAAAATTGATGATTTTGAAAAATGGTTAAAAGGAATATTAAAACCTAATGAAGGTGTAAGTGTAAATAAGGGAGTAGGTAAAGCTGAAGCTATTAGAGAAGATATGTTAAACAATGGTGCTAAATGGAAGTCAGATAAAGCACTTGATAAACATGTCGCTAAACGTATTAAAAAAGGACATATTCCAGATGATTGGACGGCTGAGGAGTATAATAATAAAATAAATGAAATTATGGAAAAAGATAATCTTGAAGTATATGAGTATACTAAGAATGAAAAAACGGGAGAACCATTTGAACAAAAATATTATATTTATGGTGACAGTGAATGGGTGGTAATGGTTGGTGAAAATGGAGCTATGGAAACAGCATTTCCACCAGATGCTGTTAATGGAGGATACTCAGGATATTTAGAAAGTTTAAAGGTTGATAGAATAAAATAAGGAGTTAGATAGTTATGAGTGAAGAACTAAAAAAATTAATAAAGAATTATGGCATTGATATGGAAGACGAATTAGATGTTAGTCCATTTGAGTTTGATTATACATTTAGAACTAGAGAATATTTAGCGAAAGAATATCAATTATTGGATAGTGATGATAAAGAAAAGTTAGAATATTATGATACAATATTAATTAGTAGAGCGAAAGAGTTTTATGAATATTTAAAACCGTTGAAAATATGGGGCAATAGTACCACACCAATTGAATACTGGTGGTGGCATTTGGAGAAAGTTATATCAGGAGAACTTAAAGTTGAGATTAAAAAGAATGAAGTTAGTTATCATGGAAAAATTATTAAATTAAATATAAAATAACGCTATGTTACTACAAATTAATATATTATCTGAATGCATAAACCAAAATTGGAATAGAAGATATATAAATCAATATAATAACGAAGATATTTTACTGCATAATTCAAATTTTGTAGCAAGTTTTGGTAGAAACAATAAGAAAAATACACTCTAAAAACTGCAAACAGCCATCAAAATGAGGTTTGAATGTTCTCTTCTATGGAAAGCATAGGATATTCAGCAAAAACTTCTTTTTATGTCTGATTCAAGCAAATAACAAAATTCCAACTGATGCTGTAAAGGTATCGGTTGGAATTTTTCTTTCTAATGTCTAACTTGTATACAGTAGGACATAGCTTGGTACACGGTAATTAAAGATTCCTTTGAGTTTACAAAAGATTAACAGATTTATTAATGACAGTAGATGATGATATAATTTTTATCATAATTAAAGATTGAAGTGTTTCGAAATGATTTTCTAAAATCATTCCGAGATGCTCTTTTTTAATTATCTAATTTTAGTAAAGATAACCATAAATTAACCGATAATAACAGGTATAGCTGTAAAAAATTATCATTTAAAGGCAAAAGGATATCTGGGTGTACTTGCTTCTAATTCGAAAAAAGATTTTATTAATGGAGACTGTGAAGTAGGATTGGCTGATGGAATGGGAGGCAGTCTTGAAATAGAATCTAAGAAAGATACAGATTAAAGGATTTTAGAATGATTAATTTATAAGTATTTAATATATAAGGTGGAAGTAAAATGAAAATAATTAATTTAGTAGAAAAAAGATTATACAAGAAAAATATCATTTTAGGAGTATTTGTAATAAGTATAGTTGTTATGTTAAATGGATGTGGGTTTAAATTAACAATTGGGAATGCAGATAAAAAAGATGATACAAATACAACAGTTAGTCAACAGAGGGAAGTGGAATATAGTAAAGATGAATTGTTGCCATTAGGAACAGTAGTATTATTAAAGGATTCAAATAGACAGTTAATGATAACAGGAAGAATGCGAAAACTTGAGGGGGATTCAAGCGAAAAAATATGGGACTATTCTGGGTGTGAATATCCAAGGGGATTTATGAGTCCTCAGGATAGTTATTTATTTAATATAGATCAAATTGAAAAAGTATATTTCAAAGGATATGAGGATGAAGAAGAATTTGAGTATAGAAGTAAAATAAGTGAGGAAAAAATAACTAACAGTGGTAAAACATCAATAACTAAAGCTAGTAAAGATTCAATTGAGGATGTATCTAATGATAAGAATGAATTATTACCATTAGGTTCAATAGTTACATTTGAAGGAACCAATAAAAAAGTTATAATAATAGGACGAATTGAACATTTAAAGGGAGACGATTCTGACAAAATATATGATTATGCAGGGTGTATATATCCAGAAGGAAGTGTTAGTGCTAATAGCAATTATTTATTTGATGCCGCTCTTATTAATAAAGTATATTTTAAAGGATATCAAGATGAAAAAGAAATAGAATATAATAAACAGTTAATAAAGTATAGAGAATCATTAAAAAAATAAAGATCAAAAATCTAATTTATGCCCATTAAGTAAATACAAATTAAGTAATATGTGTTTGCTTAATGGGTTATTTTCATGATATGTAGATGATATTTAGGAGTAGTAAATGCATGTATAGAAGCAGTAGAAAAAGCAATTGAAGGATTTTCAGAAATTTATCAAAATGATTAGCAGTGTCAGTAGGTATTTCTTTAATAAGTAGAGTAGCTAAAGGATTAATTGCATTATCAAAAAGTAAAAAAGCAAAAGAATTTATAGACTTATTAAAAGGTACTAAAATAGCTAGTAAAACAACTGACAAAATTGATGATTTTGAAAAATGGTTAAAAGGAATATTAAAACCTAATGAAGGTGTAAGTGTAAATAAGGGGGTAAGTAACCCTGAATTTAGTGAACTTAACAATGTATATTCTAATATTGAAGAAATAAGAAGTGGAAATAAAAGTTTAGTATATGATGAACGAACATTAAGGAGAATGTCAGAGGATGGAGGAGCTTATCATAATATTCCAACTATTCTTGATGAATCTATAATGTCAGGTGAACCATATGTTATAAGAGCTAATGGAAGAGTTGAATTCTTAAAAAAGGGAAGCGTAGGCACTATATCAGCAAAAACAAATAAATATAGTGTAAAGGAAGGGATATATCATATGACTAAAGAAGGTAATTCTGTTAAACATAAGTTATTTGTTCCAGAGGATGATTGGGCTAGATTTGCTAAACGTTGGGGGCTTCCTGGCTATGATTTAATTGATTAATTGGAGGAGTATAAATATGGAAATAGTTTTAAGTGGTGACATATATGATGAAAAAATTAGTGTTAAATATGATGATATTATAATTTACAATGGTTATGTAGATAACTTGGTAACATCTGTAGACGCAGATTCAGGTTTAGAATTAAAATTAAATTATAGTAATCAATCTAATCAGAGCAATGTTATAGCTAGGCGTTTAGGAGAGGATATATTCTGGATTCCGAATATAAATTATTGCTTTAAAGAAAAGTATAAGTATATACCAATAATCTTTTCAGTATCTGAATTTAAAAAATTATGGGACAATATGAGATACGATTTTCATGATGATATTAATAAAATAAAGGAAGTAACTAATGAGGAAGTTATGTTAACTTGGTATATTACAAGTAATATTAGAGAGAGTATAAATAGTATAGATGATTATGCAAATATACTAAGTAGTAAGTTTATATGTACAGATATAGAGGGGGAAAATATAGATAAACAAATTTTAAAACTTTTCAATTATAATGAAATACTAGATAAAATTAATCTCGTTGGTATATGTGAAGGAAGTAATAATATAGTTAATGCTAAGATATATTTAGATGATAATATTGAATGGGATGCAATTAAAATTGATGATGAAACTAATATTTATTTAAACTTAGCTAATAAAAAGTATATACCTATATTAAACTAGATTCAAAATTAAGGAATAACTTGCTACAAAATTACTAGATTAAAAGAAATATAGTAAATTAACAAAAGCTCTAAATTGGATTGATTGCATAATCTAAATAATGCAGTGACAAGATGAAATGAATCAGTTGAATTTAAGTAGGCTGGTTCATTATCTTTTTAGCAGTTAACATATTCAATAAATACATCATTCAAAAGAACTATATTAAAAAGCAACAATAATACATCAGAAAACAGAGTTTTAAAAGCCTCTGGATAAGAGTTGCATTGAATTTAAAAAGTGATTAATAAAGGCTAAAACAACTGATTTAATAGAAATTGATATATGATTAAAATCTTTTTAACAATATCTCAAGTATAAGCATCTGATAAAGGAGTCCCTATGCAATAATCAATAATAGCACATTTAGGAGACAGTAGAACAAGGCTAATAGCGATATTTACCTTGATGACCTAGGAAATCCTAGGTTCAATAATTCCACTTAAAAGTTAATGGAATTATGAACATAATACATGTATATCACCTACAAAAGCTTATTCCGAGCAATATGAAGGCGTACTAGTGTAATTCAAAGTGAAAGCAGGTACTACACAAGTCCTAGAAGAAATAGGAGTAAGAAATGGTTCAAGTATAGTAGCTGAAACATACCCTAATATGCCAAGGGTTTCAAAAGGTTGGAATCAAAATAATGCTTTCTTTAAAGGTGAAGGTATAAGTGTGAATATGTCTATAGGTGAACCTCAAATTAATATCGGATTGGGAAAAGGTAAAGCATTAGATATATTTAATGATAATATAATTAATTTTAAGAGGGAGTAATTAAATGACACAAAAGGAAAGAGAATTAATTAGGCAACTTATTAAAAAGTCTGTATCTAAAGAATACTTTTTAGAAAATTTTACTGTTAATGTATTAGATAATTCGAATTATATTAAACAATTGTTAGAAAGCGCTTATGATGAAAAGGAGGCTTATTATGTTGACTACTTATTACATGTTGGATTTACGTTTAAACTTTTCACAGAAGAATATATAGAAATACTATGTAAGCTTATTGAATCAATATGGCATGAGCAACATGAAAACATTGCTGGGATTTTTCAATTTCTAAAATCACCGCAAAGCGTAGAAAGTTTATATAAGACAGCTATTACTCAGTTTGAGTATTTAGATTATGATGAGGGCTATGCACTAGCTGTAAAAATGGATGATGTACAGGTCTGGCTGGGCAGAAAAAGATGGTCAAGAGCGAATATTAGCTATTGATATAAAAAGAGAAGGATTTGAAGAAATTATTGAAAATGCGGTCTTGTCTTCTTTTAAGGAAGAAATATATGTGTCTTACGAAGAGTGGAAATCTAGACTTAAAGTATCAGAAGTTAGGTGCCAATGGGACCCGGATAGAGATATATATGGTAATCCATTAAATAGACGTGCTATACAATTAGGACTTAGGGGAAGTATGGTTGAGAATTATGTTAATAAATGGATTACTAGTATTCTCGGCATCACAGATTATGTGAATAATGTTTGCGAGTCAATAAGGTTGGGAAAATTTCAGGAAAATATGTTACCGAAAGAACAGGAATATCTGTTGAGTAATAATCAGAAAGTGATACTAGGGGTAAAATCAAAAGATTAATATGAATTTAACTAGGTATTTTGATATGCTTCCCGTACAATAGACAGTTTAAATAATAAAACTATCTATTGTAATAAGGAGCATATTTGGGAGTTAATATAAAATAGTGAACACAAAAAGTCAAATTTTTCAGACTACAATCCTTGCTGAAATTATAATTAATAAGATATAATAAAGATATATAAGCGTATTAAGATATATATAGAAATTAACTCTTTTAAAGAAAGTGAGGTGAAGACTTTGTCAAAGAAACATGACTATGACGCAGCATGGAAAACAATACTTGAAGCATTTGAAGTGGAAGTTGTGGAAGTATTATTCCCTGAAATATTTGATGAGATTGCATGGGAACTTGGAACTGAAAGTTTAGATTTAGAGCTTCAAGAAATTCAAAGAGAAATTTTTGATAAAGATAGTGCTGAAAAGATAATTTCAGATAAAATAATAAAAGTAAAACTTAAAGATAATAATAGCAAAATTTTATTTATTCATGTTGAAGTTCAAAGTTATAGTAGTGATGAAGATGCTTTCGGCGAAAGAATGTTTAGATATTTTTATAGAATATGGGATAAATTCAGATATAAAAATAAGGATAAGAGTGAAGTTATAGGAGCAGCTATATATACCTATAAAGGTGAACGTGGAAAAGACAAAAGGTATGTATATAAAGTTCCAAATATAGAAGATGAAATTTTAATTTATAATTTTAGAACAATAGATGTTGAAAAAATAAATTTAAAGAGCATAAGTGAAGATAATCCACTTAAATTAGTATTTAAGATGGCAAAAACGTTATTAGAAACAAAGTCATTAGATGAGGATATTTATAAAGCAAAAATACAACTTGCAGAAGAATTAGTTGAGTATGATAAAGTTAAAAATGAAGAACAAATAAAAGCATTAGCAGATTTTTTAGAATATTTATTTTTAATAAAAGATAAAGAATTAGAACAAAAATTTGAAGAATATAAAAGAGAAAGAGGAGGTGCTGTAAAAATGACTGTTGATCAAATAAGACAAAAATATTATGAACAAAAAGGGGAAGAGAAAGGAATCGAAAAAGGAATTGAAAAAGGAATCAAAAAAGGAAAAATTGAGATTGCTAAAAATTTGTTAGATCTTTTAGATGATGAAACAATAGCATTAAAGACAGGCCTGACCATTGATGAAATAAAGAAACTAAGATTAAATTAAAATAATTAAGAATTAGAGTAACAGCAATAATCAGAAGTGGTGATATTGCTGTTATTTTTTATTTGCAAAATTATACTTATAATAGTATGAATAAATTAACTTCTATATATAATGAAGAAATAGGGATCATAGAAAAAACTTTTGAATATGATCTTCATGGAAACATAATAAAAGAAATAGATAATGAAGGGAATATAACTTTATTTAAATATGATTTAACTAACAACTTAATTGAAAAGAAGGTTCCAGTTGAAATAGTAAATTCAGATTCAAATGAAAGCTCAGATAATAAAAATTCAGAAAGTAAAATTAAATATCAAGTAACCTCATATTGCTATGATAAAAATGGAAATAAGATATTAGAAAAGCATGGAATTGATTCAGTATTTGAAGATGAAATATGCAACAACTATAATGAAATTTATTTTACTTATGATAAAGAAAATAGACTTATAGAAGTTAAAGATAAATGTGGAGCTAAGGCAAGATATAAATATGATTGCTTAAACCATAAAATATATGAAAGCTTTAAAATTAATGATACTACAAATAAAATAATTCATTATGTTTATGATAAAGTAGGAAATTTAATTGAGAAGAAAGAAGAAATAGATGGTAAATTTATATCTTCTAAGAATAAAGGAAAAAATATTTGGTCTATAACAAAATATGAATATGATAAGAATGGAAATCTAACTAGGATAATAACGCCAAAGGGCTATGAAATATTAAAAGTTTATGATCAAATTGATAGAGTTATAGAAGAACATGAAAAAGATAAAATTATGATGAAAAAGTTGGAAAACTTGCGAGTAGATTTAACAAATTAAGAAAAAAGAATCAACTAACGGTCTATGAATTAAATAATGGTATAACAGCACAATGGATACCTATAGATATTAATGGTATGTTTGGACATTTAGGATGTGTTTCAGAGCTAGAGACACAAAATTCTGTGATTAAAAATCCAAAGTGCCCTAAATAATCATAAATTTAAAAAAGCAGAGAATAAGCCTGACAGATATTCTTTTACGACGTTTTGTGCATAGAGAAAGGAATGGTTATAATTATGAAAGATATAATAATTGATGATAGTGTAATTGGAAAGTTAATTTATAGAAAAGATAATTGGAGGAGAATTAATCCTGTAAATTATAGCTTTAATGGGGAAGAGAGAAATATAGAAATCGAAATTGATATATTAGCTGGAGAAGCCACAGAATATGAGCTAGGAATAGGGAATTGGGAAGAAGAAGATTTTGATGACGATGAATTAACAGAACATAGAGAATATAAAGAGCAAGTGAGATATATGTATAAAAAATATATCGGGGATTTCGAAGAGACCTTAAAGTTAATTGAAAAAATTATAAGAGAAGATTATGATGAGTTTATTAGCAAAACAACAAAAGATGATATTGTTAAAATTATAGGTAAAGAAAATTACAAAATTATAAATAAAAATAATAGTAATATCATTAATTTAGTTGAATTAGATAAAGTAACTATATTCGATAAGAGAGTTAGAATTATTGGCAGATGTAAATGGTATGTTAATAATGAGTTTGGCATTAATTTCTGGAAAGATGGTAAATATAGTGTGGGTAATTTGGATACTATTTACTAGATTTAAATATCTAAAAAGGAAAAGTGTACCCAAGAAGGTAGAGTATAATAAAAAGTGACTCTACCTACTTTATGTTCTATGAAAAAATAATAATATCAATAGTATAAAAGACATCACAGGAAAGAGCAGTATTTATAACTGATGAAAATGAAAGAGTTAGAAATGAATACTATTATGATGTATTTGGTAATGTATTAGATTCAAGAGAAGAAGTCCATAAGAGAATAACTTATACAGGTCAACAATTTAATGGAATAACTAAGCAATACTACTTAAGATCTAGATATTATAACCATGTTATAGGTAAGTTTACCCAAGAAGATGTATATAGAGGTGATGGGCTGAATATTTATGTTTATTGTAGAAATAATCCGATTGTTTATTATGATCCTAGTGGATTTCATAAAGAAATACCTATGTATGAAATTGTGGGTCAAATAAAACATCTTATAATTCAGCAGCTATTAATATAGTAAAATCTAATACTCAATCTAAAAGAAGTGGAAATAGGATTGTTCAAATTAATATAAATAAATTTTCTAATGATCAAGTAATAGTTAATTTATCATTAGATGATGAAACAAGAAGTGTAAGATTAAATAGAAATAAGAAAGCAATGAATTCTTCAGCTAATTTTTCAGAGGTATTAATAAAAGGTAAAATACCACCAGAAGCTGTTACACTTTTAGATGAGTCAGAAATAAAAAGAATTAGGAATACACCTAAACAAATAAGTACAATAGATAAAGATTATAAAGAAAAGGGAGAACGTCTTAAAAAGAAAAATGCATGTATTGGAAAGGGAAAAAGTTTCAAATAGGAAGAGGAATCAGATTATGAAAAATAACGAAATTATAGCTGATATTGAATTGTTAAATAAGTATGAATATTATGCATGGGAAATTGTATGTGAATTAAGAGCAGCAGACGATTTAGACCATAAAAAAGTAAAAGAAGTTTTGGGCATATTAGAAAATATGGTAGAAGTGTATAAAGGGAAAAATCAAATAGACAAGTTAGTAGCAGAAACATTTGAATCAATACCAGAAACTATTATTGATATAGGTAAAATAAATATAGTAGAAGGAAAAGAAATACAACTTTTTGGATATAAATATTTAGAATTTAGAACTTTAATATTAGGAAAAAAGATATATAGTAAGCAGACAATAGTAAACAAAGAATTAATAGATGAGTTTAAAGAAAATAGTATAGGAGAAACAGGAATTTTTCATTTGATTAAGCAAAACAATAAATTAGATATGGAAAAGGTAAAAAAAATATTTAAAGCTTTGAATGATATGGTAAAAATTTATGAAGATCATTGCATAATAGATAAAGAAATTGTTGAAATAATAATATCAATTAATTTCTATCTATATGAAGAAAATTTACAAACTAATGGACAAATTTCAAATAATTTTGTTGGACAATTTCAAAATTATAAAAGAAAATTATTTGAAATTAAAGAGTAAAATTGAGGTGATTGTTTTGAGTACAAAGAGAGTATTTAGAATTATAAATGATAGAGAAATAGAATCAGTAGATATAGAAGTTGATGAGGTTGCTAGAGCAAGTTATAAAGAAAAACAAAATTATGTTAGGATATTGCATAAAAAATTTAATGATATTTATAAGAATGAAAAAGTTTTAGAAATATCAACAAAGGCCCCTGTTGATTTAGGAAAGAAACTTAGTGCATTTAATTTAGAGTATGAAATTAAGAATAACAAATATTTTCTTGAATGTGTGTTCCAATCAAGTAAGATATTTAAAACTGGAGGACCATATAAAGATTTTCTTTTAATGGAGCCAGTAGAGGTAAAAAGGGATAAAAGACTAAGGAATTCAGGTGAATTAGTAGGATTTAGGCTTGAAGGTATAGACTATCCTTTAGAACCTAAAACTTTATTTTATGATTGGATTTATGTAAATACATTGTATAAGCAACCTAATTTATACAAGAAAATTATTGAATATAATGCATTTACAGATATTGAATTTAATCCCCAAAGGGCTATAAATTGTCAAGCAAAATCTGTTGCATTATTTGTATCTTTATACAAAAGAAGATTAATTGAACAAGCATTATCAGATATAGATATATTTAAACAATATGTGTAGTTAATAGAAAATTACTCGTAAACTTATGATAGCTACATTGAAGGTATAAAATTTTCTAAATATGAATTTGAAATAAATAAAGAAATTATTAAAGCAGATGATACATGATATGCTCCTCATACAGTAGACAAGTTTAAATAATAAAACTATCTACTGTAATGAGGAGCATATTTGGGGGTTAATATAAAATAGTGAACACAAAAAGTCAAGATTTTCAGCCTACAATCCTTGCTGAAATTATAATTAATAAGATATAATAAAGATATATAAACGTATTAAGATATATATAGAAATTAACTCTTTTAAAGAAAGTGAGGTGAAGACCTTGTCAAAGAAACATGACTATGACGCAGCGTGGAAAACAATACTTGAAGCATTTGAAGTAGAAGTTGTAGAAGTATTATTCCCTGAAATATTTGATGAGATTGCATGGGGACTTGGAACTGAAAGTTTAGATTTAGAGCTTCAAGAAATTCAAAGAGAAATTTTTGATAAAGATAGTGCTGAAAAGATAATTTCTGATAAAATAATAAAGGTAAATCTTAAAGATAATAATAGCAAAATTTTATTTATTCATGTTGAAGTTCAAAGTTATAGTAGTGACGAAGATGCTTTCGGTGAAAGAATGTTTAGATATTTTTATAGAATATGGGATAAATTTAGATATAAAAATAAGGATAAGAGTGAAGTTATAGGAGCAGCTATATATACGTATAAAGGTGAACGTGGAAAAGACAAAAGGTATGTATATAAAGTCCCCAATATAGAAGATGAAATTTTAATTTATAATTTTAGAACAATAGATGTTGAAAAAATAGACTTAGAAAACATAAGTTATGATAATCCTTTAAAATTAGTATTTAAGATGGCAAAAACGTTACTAGAAACAAAGTCATCAGATGATGATATTTATAAATCAAAAATACAACTTGCAGAAGAATTAGTTGAATATGATAAAGTTAAAAATGAAGAACAAATAAAAGCATTAGCAGACTTTTTAGAGTATTTATTTTTAATAAAAGATAAAGAATTAGAACAAAAATTTGAAGAATATAAAAGAGAAAGAGGAGGTGCTGTAAGAATGACTGTTGATCAAATAAGGCAAAAGTATTATGAACAAAAAGGTAAAGAAGTTGGAATTCAAGAAGGAATGCAAAAAGGAAAAAAAGAAGGTAAGATTGAGGTTGCTAAAAATTTATTGGATGTTTTAGATGATGAAACAATAGCATTAAAGACAGGCCTTAGCATTGATGAAATAAAGAAACTAAGATTAAATTAAAATAATTAAGAATTAAAGTAACAGCAATAACATGAGATAGTGGTATTGCTGTTATTTTTTATCTAAAAGAATTATATTTACGATACCTAAAATACACTTACTCATTTTACAAATGTAAGTGGAAATGCAGCAAGATTATTTAATAAAGCACATTGATAGAAATGAAAATCATGTTGATAGAAAGTATAATATTGATAGAAATATAGTTTCAATAAAAGCTTATACAATAGATGAGGGGACGATTAATCCGGGAAAAACTTTTGTTTATATGATGGAGCCGGCAGAAGTAGCTAGATATGAAGCATATTGGAAACATTGAAAAAATAAAAGAAAATGGAGAATTTGTATATAAAGTGATGAATGGAAAAAACATCAATACAAGGCAACGATTATATACGGTAACAGGAGAAAGAAGCATTAAAGATGTAAAGAATTAATAGTAAGACTGGAGAAACGTATATAAGATAAACTATATTTAATAAATATGGAAGAAGAATAGGTAATAATGATTATACTGACCATGGTAGACCTGATATTCCATCACATACAAATCCTCATCCAAATCCTTATAACAATCCAGCACAACATGGTGACGGGTATATCCTGATACACCATAAGGGAGGTGAGTAAATGACAATAGCAAACTCTCTATATATAGCGGTAATAATTGGTTATTATTCAAAATCAGATTGGCAAAAATGGGCTGATGAAGAAATACTAAATAATGATGATGTTGAAGAATGGGTATATAATGTTTCATTAGCTAAAGATACAGATGAGTTATACAAAGCTATATATGAAAAAAGAATAGAAGAATCATATTATCAAAATAATGAATTTTTACAAGAGGATGTTATAGTTGGATATTACTATATGTTATATAGAGAAAAAAGAATAATCTTATATGAATTAATTAGTAGACTAAGTGATGAAGATGATATAAGTTCTAGTTCATCTATACATGAAATTCAAAACTTTTATATAATATTAAAAGAGATAAATGAAAACAATGGATTAATAGAGAATTGTGAATTTATTGAAAAAATCATGGGTTTATTGGAGACTTATAGAAAACTAGCAGAGGAACAAAAAATAAAGTTAAATTTACATTAAATTATTGAATAACTAAATGCAAAATTAGATATTAACTCAATTCATAATAATTTTAATTAACATAGTATAGTGATGTTAATAAAATATAAAGATTAGATTACTGCATAATCTAAATAATGTAGTGCATAGGGGGGAATGTGGAAGCGTGGCAGATAATATTAAAAAGTAAATTCTAGTTAATGAAACTAAAAATACTTTCTAAAATATTTACCACCTATTACCCCTTTTAACCTAAAGTAAAAGAAAATATCGTTGTAATGAAAATATAGATACTATAGTAGTGTCGATATTTTTTATAGAAGGTGTTAAGGGATGAAATATATCCAAGAGTAAACGGAGTAAAATGATTGCCATATCACTATTTTATTTGACAACAAGAAGTTTCTATATATCAATAATACTAAAGAAGCAATAAGGAAGAATGTAAAATGATAAATAATAAAATGATAGAAATTGAAGAAAGTATTAATAAACTAACAGTTGATTTATTAGTTCCAATTAGAACTTCAAAGACTGTTAATAAAGAAGCATTTGATAAATTATATTTACTACTTGATGAGTTAAAGATTCTTATAAAAGGAGAGCTGATAATAAGTAGGAAACTAGCAGGATTGTTGTTCTTTATTTATACTTCTATATCAGCAGAAGCAGAACACGCTCATTATTTAAGTCCTATCTTTATTGAGGTAGGAAGACTAGAAGACTATTTAAGCAAGATATTATGGGACTCACCTTTCGGTCAAGGTGTATAAAATAAATTTGGAGATAAGGAGATAATTGAGAAAACCACTAAAGACTACTATTGGGGATGCGGTGAAGATGGAACTGGGAAAAATATTGTTGGAGACTAGAGATATTTTACGTAACTATAAATATGGTTATTAACCAAAGATAAAATATTAACTGCAAAGAAATGAGCAATCTAACTGAAAAATAATATAATGATTTTTCAGTGCTCAAAGCGATTGAATTTGCTAGTGTACAGGTTAGAAGTTAAAGTACTATTTACTGCATAATATTAATAATGCAGTAAAAAGATAAAATGAATCAGCTGAAAGTAAGTAGGCTGGTTCATTTCGTTTTTTTAGCAGTTTTATAGACATAAGTGTATGATAAAGCAGATATTGGAGTTGAATTAGATATTTGTAAGCCGGGTATGTTATACTATTGGCAAGTAAATAGAAAAGATGAACAAGAGCAATTAGAAACAAGTACTTCAAATGTACCAGAAGTTAGCTCATCTCAAACTACATCTCCAATATTAGATAATTCTGCTGAAGATTCTTATGAATATCCAGCAGATTATTCATAAGAATTTTAGGAAAAGTGGAAGAGGTAACTGGGCTTATTGGTGCAGTTTTAGTAACATATGTAATAATATTAGAGGGATCTCGATTGTTTCCTCCAATAAACTTAATACCAGTACTATAAATATTTTTTGAGGTGAAAATATGAATAAAATAGTAGAGTATGGAAAACACATTTATGGATGTATCTCAACATATGATTCTTTGTTAGATAAAGGAATAGTAATTATTGAACTTGTAGAAGAATTTATAGATAAAGTAGTTAAATCAATAAATAAAAGCTTGAAATATGAAATTAATTTAAATGGAAAAAAATATAACTATGAATATTCAAATTGGGAAAAAACTAAAATTTTAATTAATGAAGGTAAAGTTGAAAAGCTAAATTTTGTTCATTTTGATAAAAAAATGATTGATGCAAAAATTAAAGGAATAGATTGTCCAGAGGCGTATACATCGCCAGATATTATTAACTTAAATATTTTATCCAATATTGAAAATCCTAAAAGGGCAAGTCTTATAGAATTTTCAATAAATAAATGGACTTGTGTCAAAGATGATTCTAAGTATGTTTGTTTGGAATATCAAAAGTTAATAGAAATGGTGTTAGCGAATATAGATTGTGTAGGAGGGTTTATTACATTAGATTGTATGGGATCATATTGTTCTTTTAGTCCACATGAAAGATATGTAGGGCTTACATATTTGAGCGCATCAGAAAAATTTGATAAATATTTTAGAGGATACAGCTGGGGAAATTATTTAAGTAAAAACCATGTAAATTTATTAGGTGGAATAGAAAAAATCAAAAAGGAAGCACCTGTTTATTTGGTTAAATCACTGAGTGATAATGGAGCATATTTGCAGTTGACAGAAGATATTGATAATGTATCAGATGAAGATTTAAGAAAATTAAAAAGATATTTTCAACCTATATTACCTAAAGCTCCAAGAATGTTTTTTCCATCAGAAGCTTTATATAAAAGAATGATAATTGATGAAGATGATGAATTAACTTATTTAGAAAATGATAAGTAAATATAAATAAGTTCAATAAAAGACGATAACCTAAGGAATACAGTAGCTGGATTTATAACTAAAGCTCAAGATACTAAAGATATGAATGGTAATATTATTTCTGAGTACACAATGTAATATTTGAAGCTTAACGAAGGTGCAGAATTATACAGGATAAATAGTGAAACAGGAATTAATTGTGAAATATTTGGATGATAAGTTTGTAAAAAAAAATAAATGGAGAGGAGTTATTTATGTTACTTGGTAAATATACGTTATATATGGGTAGACAGTATGAAGTTCTTGATTATGACAAAAAAATAAAATTATTAAACTAAAATCAGATGATAGTAAGATAAAAAATAAAATTGTAAAAAGAAGTGATGTTGAAGAAATATACTATATACAGACTAATTGTTTTTATAAAGGATACAAGTTTCAAGTTATATCAGAAAAAGAGGATAGTATATTGATTTATAATAGTAACAATGAAGTAGGAGTTAAGTTAAATATGGAATTCATAGAACGTTCTGTATATCATAAATGGATAAGAAAGAGCGAAGTAGATAGAATATTGGAAGATAAGACTCTATTGAACTTATGAAATTTTACTTAACCATTAACTGAAATTATAAAGTTGGGGTATAAAAATGCATAATTATGATGTTAGAAATAGAATTATAGAAATAAGCAAAAAGTAGGAGTACTTACAGGAGTTATTACAAATCCTTTCAAGAGAAGCAATGATATATTATTGCTCGTGTAATTCTGAAAATTTACTGGCTAAAGTTATGAAAAAAGGGTTAGTTGATGGTGAAATTATTAAATGTAATGAGTATGGTATAATGACTTATTGGTCAGAATTGAAGCTGATGTAAAAAATTCTATATAGATTTTGTAACTAAAATTGAAATGCAAAATGAATTAAAGCATTAAAATATAGAAAAAAGGTTTAGAGTTAACCAAAATTAAGGTTAATTCTAAACCTTTTGTTTTTAGCAAATATAACCTCTATTAAAGCTAATTGTAAATTAACCGATAATAAATCTGTTTGGGAAAAAATAATAAATAAGTCTTTTTTATATATTTAAGTATTAAATTAGAATTATTATTCGTAATTAATGTAAGAATGCCTAAGAGAATTTATTAGTAAAAAGGTTGGAGAAATGGACAAAAAATTAAATTAATAAAAAGAGTGATCATAAACTTTGACCAGTTTTTGTGATCGCTTTGTAAATATAAGGAGGTAATTATGGAATGTAAGTTTAATGAAAATCTACCAGAACCAGAATTGATTACTAAAAGTAGAAGGATTTTAAATATTATACAAGCTGTATTAATAGGTTTTAGAGTTATAATCATTTTATTTTATGGTATATTGTCAACTATGGGAGCAGATATAGGGGAAGAACCCCTAAAATTACTTATAGAAATAGGTGTAATAAGTATCTTTTTAGATATTATCAAAAGTGGAAAAAAGCAAATTGCTATACTGCCTTTACTAGGAGGAATTAAATCTATAGTTGAAGTTTTTAGTCTATCTGATAGTAGTATTATTGTTATATTTATGAGTTGCTATCTAGCAGTTATGGGTTTTTTTCAGATTTTATCTATGGGCTATATTCTTTTTAGTAAAAAAATTGAATTTTATTGCAACTATGTTTTATATAATAAGAATAATTAAAAATGTTAAAGATTAAAGTTTATTAAAGAATGAAAAATGAGGTAAGAATAAATAAAATGAAAATTAACTTTATTCATGATTTTAATCTGAATTCTGAAGAAGGATTCTTTAAAATCCAAAAAAGACTAGCTAAAGATATTAAATTAAAAAATAGTTTTTGTATTGATAATATAAAAACATGTGCAGGTGTTGATCTTGCATATTGGATAAAAGATGAAGAAGAGTATGCTACATGCTGTATAGTAATAATTGATTATAAAACTAAGGAAGTATTAGAGAAAGTATATAGTTATGGGAAGATAAATGAACCATATATACCAGGATACTTAGCATTTAGAGAATTACCTTTAATAATTAAAGCGGTTGAAAAATTAAAAATAGAGCCTGATATTTTTGTATTTGATGGGAATGGATATTTACATTTTAATCATATGGGAAGTGCAACACATGCTTCATTTTTCTTAAACAAAGCAACAATAGGTGTAGCAAAAAGTTATCTTAAAATTAAAGGAATAGATTTTGAAATGCCTAAAGAAGAAATAGGAGCATATAATGATATAGTCATAGACAATGAAGTTTATGGAAGAGTGTTAAGAACTAGAAGTAATGTAAAACCAATATTTATTTCATGTGGAAATTATATTGATTTAGAAACAAGTACAGAGATAATAATGAATTTATTATATAAAGACAGTAGAATTCCAATTCCAGTTAGATTAGCTGATTTAGAAACACATACAATGAGAAATGAGTTAAAGGAAAAAATTTGATTGTATAAAAATCATTAAATTAACTTAAATATATATCTATAGTCAAAAAATTCTATATAGATTTTGTAACTAAAATTGAAACGCAAAATGAATTAAAGCATTAAAATATAGAAAAAAGGTTTAGGGTTAACCAAAATTAAGGTTAATTCTAAACTTTTATTTTTAGCAAATATAACATCTATTAAAGCTAATTGTAAATTAACCGATAATAAATCTTGCTGGGAAAAAATAAGAAATAATGCTTTTTTATATATTTAAGTATTAAATTAGAATTATTTTTAGTAATTAATGTAAGAATGCCTAGGAGAATTTATGAGTAAAAAGGTTATAGAAATGGATAAAAAATTAAATTAACAAAAAGAGTAGTCATAAACTTTGACCAGTTTTTGTGATAGCTCTGTAAATATAAGGAGGTAATTATGGAAGATAAATTTAATGAAAATCTACCGGAACCAGAATTAATCACTAAAAGTAGAAGGATTTTAGATATTATACAAGCTGTATTAATAGGTTTTAGAGTTATAATCATTTTATTTTGTGTTATATTGTCAATTATAGGAGAAGAAGATATGGGAGGAAATGTAATAAAATTAATTATAGAAATAGGTGTAATATGTTTCTTTTTACATATTATCAAAAATGGAAAAAAGAAAATTGCTATATTGCCTTTGCTAGGAGGAGTTATAGGTCTTACATCTATAAGTGAAATTTTTAGTTTATCTGATGGTAGTATTATTCTTACACTTAGCAGTTACTGTCTAGTATTTATGGTATTTTTTCAGATTGCATCTATGCTATATATTCTTTCTAGTAAAAAAATTGAATTTTATTGTCATTATGTTTTATATAATAAAAATAATTAAAAATTAAAGTTTATAAATTATGTAAAAGAACAGTCTACTGTTTTATTTGAAACTTGAACTGGTTATTAAATTTTATATAAAAGTATTGAGAAACAAAATGCCGTAAATTCATTGTCCTGAAATAGACAAAGAAATATGATGATTAATATTTTTTAAAACACTTAGGATTTAATTATCTTAGGTGTTTTTTAGATTATAAATATCCTTTTTAGTGGAGTTTTATTAGAAACTGATAAAGGTAATATGAAAAGATTAGGTGATGTTGTATTAAGAGAAAAAATAGAAGACTTATTAATTGATTTTGTATATTAGGGAATCAATTAATTGTAAATTTCTTTAAACTTTTATATTTAATATAAATAGATTTTTATTCTGACTTGGAAATCAAAGGTAAAGAAATGACTAATTCAAACGAAAATATACTATATATAGTTAAAAATGGAACCTATTATAATGAGTTAAAAGTAAAAGTTTTTTATTAATTAATACTAAAGGAAGGTATCTTAATAAATGTAAAATGTGATTTGATATACACAAATTTTAATTATAAATAAAGGCTATGTTTTAAGTGAAAAAATAAAAAACAGGGGGATGAATAATGGCCATTATAGGAATTGACTTAGGAACTACTAATAGTTTGGTATCTTATTTTACTGAGGATGGACCTGTTATTATACCAAATAGATTAGGAGATTTATTAACTCCGTCTGTAGTAAGTATAGATAAAAATGGACAAATTTATATTGGTAAGATTGCTAGAGAAAGACAGAGTGTTTATCCAGAAAACACTGTTGCAGTTTTCAAAAGAAGTATGGGAAGTGAAAGGGTATTTAAGATTGGAAGTAAAGAGTTTTTATCAGAAGAGTTATCTTCTTTTATACTTCGTTCTTTAAAGGAAGATGCAGAACTTTATTTAAAAGAAGATGTAGTTGAAGCAATTATCAGTGTACCAGCGTATTTTAATGATGCTCAACGTAAAGCAACTAAAAGAGCTGGAGAGCTTGCAGGATTAAAGGTTGAAAGATTAATTAATGAACCAACGGCAGCGGCCATAGCTTATGGGCTTAATCAAAAAAATGATAATACTAAGTTTTTAGTATTTGATCTTGGTGGAGGAACATTTGATGTTTCTATTTTAGAATTATATAAAAATATTATGGAAGTAAGGGCTGTAGCTGGGAATAATTATTTAGGTGGAGAAGACTTTACTGAGATAATTGAAAGCATGTTTATTAATACACATAAATTAGATAAGGAAAAGTTAGATAACAAAACTTTATCTAATATAAGAAGACAAGCTGAAATTACTAAATTGAGCTTTAATAAAGAAAAAGAAGTAGCAATGAAATGTAAGATTAAAGAGGAAATATTAGAATACAAACTAAATTTAGATGATTATGAAAAGTCATGTCAATTAATACTAAAAAAACTTAGAAGACCGATTGAAAGAGCTTTAAGTGACGCATCTATAAAAATTAGAGAAATAGATAGCATAGTTCTTGTTGGAGGAGCAACAAAGCTACCTATTATAAGAAATTTTGTTGCTAAATTATTTGGAAGATTACCTCTTGTTCATATTAATCCTGATGAAGCAGTAGCGCTTGGAGCTGCTATTCAAGGTGCTATGAAATCTAGAGATAAAGCAATTAAAGAAATAGTTTTAACAGATGTATGTCCTTACACTTTAGGTACAAGTATTTCTATTGAAAAAGCTAATGGAAATTATGAAAGTGGACATTTTTATCCAATCATTGAGAGAAATACTATAATTCCTGTTAGTAAGACTGATAGATTATATACGATATATGATAATCAAAGTGCTATATCAGTAAAGGTGCTTCAAGGTGAAAGTAGATTATCTAAAGATAATATTTATCTTGGTGAAATTAATGTACCAGTTCCAAAAGGGAAAGGTGGAGAACAATCTATAGATATACGCTATACATATGATATTAATGGAATATTAGAAGTAGAGGTAAAAGTAGTTAGCACTGAATTTAAGAAAAGAATAGTTATAAAAAATAATTCAAATTCTATGAGTGATGAAGAAGTTGAAAAAAGATTAGAAGAACTTAATGAACTTAAAATTCATCCAAGAGAGGAAGAAGAAAATAAACTTCTTTTATCTAGGGGTGAAAGACTATATGAAGAAAACATAGGAGAGAGAAGAGATTATATAGCTAAAATTCTTGAAGAATTTGAAAATGTATTAGATAAACAAGATAGAAGAGAAGTTGAAAAAGCAGCAAAAGAGCTTAAAGAAATATTAGATAATATTGATTATGACTGGTTATAGGGGGATAGTATGGATAAATGGTTAATACTAGGAATAAAAGAAACTAAAGATAAAAATTTAATTAAGGAAGCTTATATAGAGAAATTGCCTATATATAACCCTGAAGATGATGCTGAAGGATTTCAAAAGTTAAGAAATGCTTATGAAGAAGCTTTAAAAATGGCAGATGAGTGCGATAAGGATGAAGATAAATCACCAGCAGGAATATGGATTAATAAAGTTAAAAAATTATATAATGAGTTTTCTTTAAGGATTGATGAAATATATTGGGAGCAATTATTAGATGAAGATATTTGTTTTCAATTAGATTCAGCAGAAGAAGTTAGTGATAAGTTAGTTACTTTTCTTATGGATAAATATTATATTCCAAGTAAGATATTTAAGTTATTTGATGAAAATTTTAATTGGAGTGAAAAAGAAGAAGAACTTAAACAAAGTTATCCTGAAAACTTTGTTGATTTTTTGATGTATAAAATAAATAGTAATGATGATATAAGATATGATCTTTTTAATTGTGATGAAGACGGAAATTATGATGAATTTATATACCTTTTTTATGAGTTAAGATCAGCACTAAAAGAGGATAAACTAGATGAAGCAAAAAAATTATTAGATAGTGTAGAAGAACTTAATATTGAGCATCCAGATATGACAATATTAAAAATTAAGTATTATCTTTATTCAAAAGAAGTTGAAAAGGCTAAAGTATTAGGAGACGAGTTAATTAAAGAATATGAAGACAAAGATTCTTATTTTATATTAGCACAAGTTGAGTCTTATTTAGGAGAAGACCATATTCAAAATGCCAAGGAATATTATGAAAAAGTTCTTGAAGAGGATAAAGAAAATATAGGTGCTATAAAAGGCCTTGGAGATTGTTATTTTGAATTTGGTGATTATGAAGAAGCAAAAGAGTATTACATAAAAGTATTAGATGTATATCCTTATAATGAATATGTAATGGCATGTGTTCGTAATACTGATTTAAAGCTTATAGAAAAGTATAAAGAAGAAGTTAAAAGTGCAAAAGATAATAAACTTAAATTTAAATTAGCTTGGCTACAATTTCAAGTATATGATTATGAAAATACAAAAGAGACAGCAGAAAGTATAGAACCAGAAGATGATGAAAAGTGCCAATATTATGATTTATTAGGAAGAACTTATTCTGAATTAAAAAAATATGAAGAAGCTTTTACTTTGTTTGAAAAATGGTATGAAATAAATGATGATGAGGATAACACAGCATATATTTGTCTTCAAAAGGGTAAACAGCTTGAAAATTTAAATAAATTGGATGAAGCTTTAGAATTGTACAATAAAGCCCTAGAATTAAATAATAAATATGGAGAAGCTAACTTTAGAAAGTGCAGAGTGCTTAATGAATTAAATAGATATGAAGAGGCTGTATATGCCTGCGATATAGCATTAGAACTTAACGATAATAACGCACACGTGTATTTATGCAAAGGGGAAGCACTTTATAAATTAGGAAACTTTAGAGAATCAATAGAAAGCTTAGATAAATGTATAAGTATATATCCTTATTTTATAGATGCCTACATTATTGAAATTAAAATATATTATAAAGTAGGACAATATGAAAGTGTATTAAGTTTAATAAAGGAAACTGAAGATTATGATATAACAAATAGAGAAGTTCAAATAAATAAGCTTAGAGCATTAATAAAATTAGAAAAATATGATGAAGCTTTTGATTTAGCTAACAAACTTTTAGAAGAGGAAGGAGATAAGGATGAGGTTTACTATGAATTATCTTTATTAAGTTCTTATAAAGAAGATTATGATAAAGCTATTTTTTATGTTAATGAGTGCATAAAAATAAATGAGGATAAATTAAGTAATTATTACTTACGTATGAGTTTATATAGGGATCTTAAAAAATATAATGAGGCATTAAAAGATGCAGACACAATTATAAAAAAAGATCCTAATCAAGATGTTGCTTATGAAAGAAAGGCAATGTTATTCAATGAAATGGGATTATATAAAAAATGCATAAGTTGTTATATAAGAGCTATAAAAATAGATCCCAACTATGATGAATATTATAATAGCCTTGGACAAGTTTATGAAAAAGTGGAAAACTTTAAAGAAGCCTTTAATTGTTATGAGAAAGCTATAGAAATAAATCCTAAACAAGCATATGCATATTGCAATATAGCTAATTTATATGGAAGCTGGCGTGGAGATTATCAAAAGAAGATAGAGTATATAGAGAAACAAATTGAATTTAATAATGACTATGAATATTTTTATAATTCAATAGGTGCTACTTATGCTTATGATTTAGATGATTATGAGAACGCTATAAAATACTTTAATAAAACAATAGTTGTAAATAATGAAAATGACTATGCCTTTGTAAATTTAGGATATTGTTATGGATTCTTAAAAGAGTATACAAAAGCTATTGAGTGTTATACAAAAGGATTAGAAATAACAGGTGGTAATGAATATATATATAATCAACTTGCAAAGTTATATGAAAATGATGTAAATGATTATAATAAAGCAATTGAAAACTATAAAAATTTAATCAAGTTAAACCCAAATAAAGAGGAGATATATTCTGATATTGCAAATTGTTATAGAAAGTTAGGAGATTATAATTCAGCATTAACTTATTATCAAAAACAAATTGAAGAAACTGGAGAAACTGCATATTTATATAATTGCATAGGGGTACTATATGAAATAAGATTTGAAAATTATAAAAAGGCAATTGAAAATTATAAAAAAGCTGTTGAACTTGATCCAATGCATAAGGATGCATATAAAAATATTGGAGATTGTTATGAAAAAGCTTGGGATAATTATAAAGAAGCAATTAAGTATTATAAAAATCAAGAGAAATACTTAGAGGATGAAAGAGAAATTAGTATTAATATAGCAGAGGCATATTATAAATTAGGAAAGAAATTAAGTGCTAAAAAGTATTATAAAAAAGCATTAGAATATTATCTGGAAAAGATTAGAGATGGAGAAAATATTGCGTGTACTTATAAGAGTGTAGCACATTGTTATAGCAAATTAGGAAAGAATGATGAAGCTTATAATTTTTATATAAAGGCAATTGAAACAGCACCAATTGGTTGTGATTGTGATGAGAAAAATTGTCATTCATCTTACTTTGGAATTGGAAAGATATATAAGGAAAAGAAAGACTATGAAAAGGCACTAGAATATTTTGATAAAGCTTTGGAAATAAAATTTGATGATGAATATAAAGAAGAAAAAGATAAGATTTTAGAATTAATTAAAGGATAACACTATATTAAAAAATACTAATATTTTCTTAAAAGTCTATGTTTTAAAACAGTGTTGATATTATAAAAAAGTTATTTAACTTTAGGGATAGGGCTTAAATATTCAATTTATAAGAAAATTAGTGTAATTAATTTATAAATCATTATAAAAAATTCCAAAATAAATAAAAAATGGTTGACAAGAAAAATTAACAGGAATATAATTTTAAACAAGTCACAAATAAATCTAATATATTTTATGTTTTAAAATATAAACATAGTTTTAAAGCATAATGAAATTTTAAGAAAGAATTTTTAAAGGAGGTAGGATTATGTTTACAAAATTAGTAGCGGAATTAATGATTCCAGTAACAGGATTAAAAACAAATAATAATAGTAGCCCTATCTCAAGTAGTGGAGTGTAAATATAATTAGTTTTTACCTTTGCTATAATAAACTTTGATTTTACAAGGTTGTGGGCTATTGCCCATGACCTTTTGTTATTTAAAATTCATTCTAGATAAAATTTTAATGTAATTTTAGGTCATGGGATATCCGTGGCCTTTTTCTTTTGGTCATGGAGGAAATTTTACATTTAGGAGGGGCAAAATGAAAAGGATTTTTAAGTATATTTTCAAATATAAACTATGGGTAATCATAGGAAGTTTGGGGATGATGGGAGTTATTGGATTAGATTTATGTGTACCTTTTCTTCTAAAAGAATTTTTAGATAGAGGGATTACTGGTGGCGAAACACAGGTAGTTAAACCTATTATATTAATACTTTTAGCAATAACAATATTAAAGGCTTTATTAGGATATGTTAAGGAATATCTTTATGATATAGCTAGTAGTGAGGTTCATGAAGAAATAAAAGATGATTTATTTAGTCATATACAGACTTTAGAATTCAAGTATTTTGATGATATGAATACCGGAGAACTTATGTCAAGAATAGGTGAGGATGCTGAAACAATTTGGGAAACCATAGCATTTGGCTTAAGATTTCTTATAGAAAATATATTGTTTTTTGTAGGATCGTCTATCATTCTATTTTATCTAAATTGGAAATTAGCATTAGCATGTATAGTTGTTATGCTTCCAATTGGATTTATTGGGATAAA
This sequence comes from Clostridium sp. CTA-5, assembly GCF_054768135.1. NCBI lineage: Bacteria > Bacillati > Bacillota > Clostridia > Eubacteriales > Clostridiaceae > Clostridium > Clostridium sp. CTA-5. The sequence continues at coordinate 25,852 of NZ_BAAAAT010000001.1, forward strand.
GCTTGAAAATAAATTTGATGAAACTTATGGGAAAATAAGTGATAAAACTGCCGATATAAATACAGCTGCACAAGAAAATATTGCAGGAGTTAGATTGGTTAAAGCATTTACTAGAGAAAAATATGAGATTAAAAAATTTATGAAGTTAAATAATGAATATTGTGATTTAAATATGGAACAAGCAGATATAATCGGAAGGTACTTTCCACCAATTGAGTTTTTAACTAATGTATCTTTAGTAGTTATGATTGTTTTAGGCGGATATTTTGTAATGGATGGTGAGGTTTCTTTAGGGATATTAATAGCTTTTAGTGGCTATATATGGAATCTTATATGGCCTGTTAGAAATCTTGGAGAACTTTTAAATCTTTTATCAAGAAATGCTGCTTCAGTTAAAAAGATTTTTAATATTATGGATAGAAAATCTGAAATTACAAGTAAAAAAGAAAATTATGCACCTGAAAAAATAAGAGGAGAAATTGAGTTTAAAAATGTAACTTTTAAATATTCTGATGAAGAGGTATTAAAAAATGTTAATCTTAAAATTCCAGCAGGAAGTACAGTAGCAGTCATGGGAACTACAGGTTCAGGCAAAACTTCATTGTTAAGTTTAATTGGTAGACATTATGATATTTTAAATGGCGAAGTTTTAGTAGATGGTGTTAATGTTAAAAATTATGCTTTAAATTCTTTAAGAAATAATATGAGTATAGTACCACAAGATACGTTTCTGTTTTCTGATACTATTATGAAAAATCTTAAATTTAGTAATAGTAGAGCTAGTTATGAAGAAGTTGTTGATGCTTGTAAGGCAGCTTGTTGCTATAAATTTATTGAATCTTTAGAAGATGGATTTGAAACAGAGATAGGGGAAAGAGGGTTAGGTCTTTCGGGAGGACAAAAACAAAGAATAGCTATTGGAAGAGCTCTTTTAAGAAAGTCACCTATATTAATTTTAGATGATGCCACATCTGCTTTAGATATGGAGACTGAACATGAATTATTATCAAATTTAAATAAGAGAAAGATGTCTTGTACAACATTTATTATTGCTCACAGAATTTCAGCTGTAAAAAATGCAGACATAATACTCTATATTGAAGATGGGAAAATAAAGGAGATTGGAAATCATAAGGAATTGCTTAAGAAAAAAGGAGAATATTTTAATATATATTCTGAGCAATTTAAGGATTTTGGTTCACTTGAAAAAGAGGTGATATAATGTCTAGAAATACAATAAAAAAAGATGAAAAAACAACTAGAAGAAGTAAAAAGGAACTTATTAAAAACTTATTAGTTTATTTAAGACCTTATAAGAAAGAATCTTTGCTAGTTATTGTATTAATGCTATATGTAATGCTATGTGGAGTTTTAAATCCATATTTATTAAAAGTAGCTATAGATAATAAGGTTGCTAACGGAGATATAAAAGGATTAATTAATATTGGAATAATTCTTATAGGATTAAACTTGGTTGCATGGATAGTATCCGTGATAAGATGGAAAAAAATATACTTTATTACTAATAATATATTGCTTAATATAAGAGGTGAATTATATACTCATATACAAACTCTTTCTTTTGATTTTTTTGATAGTAGACCAGTAGGAAAGATATTAGCAAGAGTTGTGGGTGATGTTAATTCTTTAAAAAATTTATTTAATCAAAGTATTCAAATGTTAATACCACAAATATTAAATTTAGTTTTGTTATCAATAGCTATGCTGATGCTTAATGTTAAACTTGCTCTTGTATGTATAATTCTTTTACCTATACTAGGTGTAGCTATGTTTTGTATTGAAATATTCTCAAGAAGAAGATGGGAAGTGTATAGAGCTAAAAGATCAAATTTAAATGCTTTTACACATGAAGAATTTTCAGGGGTTAAAGTGGTACAATCTTTTGCAAAAGAAAAAGATACTAATGATGACTTTCAAAAATTAGTAACAGAGCAAAAGAAAAGATGGAATGCCGCAGTTAGACTTAATGATTTATTTTGGCCTTTAGTTGAATTATCATCAGGTATTGCGATTGTAGTAGTACTAGCAGTAGGATATAAATTAGTAATATCAAGAGAGATAGAAATAGGAACTTTAATAGCTTTTTCAATGTATTCAGGTATGTTTTGGAGACCTATAATGAATCTTTCAAGTTTTTATAATACACTAATAACAAACCTTTCAGCAGCAGATAGAATATTTGATATTTTAGATGTTAAACCAGGTATAGTTGATGCATATAACGCTAAAAAAATAGGTGAAATTAATGGTATGGTAGAATTTAAAAATGTTAGTTTTGCTTATGAAGAAGGTAATGATATTTTAAAAAATGTAAGTTTTAAGATTAATCCAGGTGAAAAAATAGCTTTAGTTGGAGCTACAGGTGCTGGAAAATCTACTATTGTTTCATTATTAAGTAGATTTTATGATGTTACTTCAGGTCAAATTTTAGTTGATGGTAAAGATATTAGTAAAGTAGAGCTAGAATCATATAGAAGTCAAATGGGTATTATGCTTCAAGATACATTTCTTTTTTCTACATCTATAATGGAGAATATAAGATATGGCAGACTTGACGCCACTGATGAAGAGGTAATTAAAGCTGCTAAGGCAGTAAATGCTCATGAATTTATTATGAAGCTTGAAAAAGGATATGATACTGAAGTCAATGAAAGAGGTTCTAGATTATCTTTAGGTCAAAGGCAGTTAGTGTCATTTGCAAGAGCTCTATTAGCTGATCCAAGAATATTAATTCTAGATGAAGCAACTTCAAATATTGATACTCAAACAGAAAGATTGGTTCAAGATGGTATAGAAAAATTATTAGAGGGAAGAACTTCTTTTGTTATTGCTCATAGATTATCAACTATAAGAGATTGTGATAAAATTATGGTTGTAGATGATGGAAGAATTATTGAATCTGGTAATCATGAACAATTAATCAATAAAAAAATGGCTTATTATGATTTATATATGGCTCAATATAAGTTTTTAAATCAAGGAGCTTAGAATAAAAGAAACCAATACAAGTTATTTAAATACAATTTAGATATTTAAGAAGTATTAGGAATATATAATAAAGGAACTGTTATATAAAAAATAAATCTAAATTAAAATAAAAATGGATTCGTAAGTAATGCGAATCCATTTTTAAATTTGTGAAGAATTTTAAAATATATTTGAATTTTGAGATGATGGATTAAATCCAGAATTAAGAAAATAGTTTTATAAACTTAAAAGAACAATATAAAAAGGTAAGTTTAAGTAAAGTTAATTATAAATTAGTTGATAATAAAAAAAATAATGTGATATTTTTCAAGTTAAAGATTTTGCATAACGTATTTTTAATAGGAGAATATAATAGGGTAATAATTTTGAAGGAGGTAATCAATATGCCAGGAAAAGCACAAGATTATGTAAATCAAGGAATGGGTACTGTTCAAACAGCAGTAAATGCATTACAACAAGCTATGAATAAAGCAGAAAAGCAAGAAAATAAAGATGTCATTCAAAATGCTATTAGTAGCCTTAATAATGCTTGTAGTTCTTTATCAAATTATAAAGACTAATATAGTTTAAAAATGTTAAAAAGTTTAGATTTAACTGATATTTTAAGTTAAATCTAAACTTTTTAATTTTTTCATTAACTTCTTTTCACTTATAAAGTGTGTAATAGAAATTTTTAAATGTTAACTATCAATTAAGATTCGGGACAGCTACTTTTTTATACAAAATATTGATAAATTCCTAGAATAATTACTATAAATCCACATATCAAGTAAGAATATTTAATAATGAATTTTGAAAAAGAAGTTTTGCTTAAATATTCTCCGACAATAATAGATAATATAGTAACTATAAAATTAAAGAAAACACTAATAGGTATATTTATTCCAATAAGTCCTCCTAAAATTCCAAATCCTAAATTATTTTTTGAAAGATTTAGTGCCAATAATAGAGAGTTTTTAAAACTTATATTGTTGGAATTAGCAACTTTAGAAAAATCTCCTTCGTTTAAAATAACACTAAAGTTAGATGTATTTTCTACATAATAATAAGTATCTTTTCCTAAACGTTTTTTTTGCATTCTTATATATTCTACAAAAAAGTAAATTCCTATAAATATTAAGACAACACATCCAAATAAAACTAAAATTTCATTTAATAAAAACTTTTTAATAAAAACTCCTAAATACATAGAACAAAATGTTGAAATTGTTGTAATAATTGAAATGATTATAATTTGAAATTTGCTAATAGGTATCTTTTTTATTCCTTGAAAGTTTGAAATTCTAAAAGTATCTAAGTTTGATGAAATTGATAGTAATAATGGAGAAAAAAATTCCATATCGTACTCCAAAAACATTGATTTAATATAGTATATTCTTATTAATCAAAAATGACTAAAAAATAGGTCTATTAACAGATAAATAAAAATATATTAAAATAATTAATAAAACGTATGATAAAAGTCGTATTTATTTTACATATAGTTAAAAATATGATAAGATAATTCTAATTATTATTATATGTAAGTTATTTGTAATTAAAAAATAATATTAAAGAGGTGATTTAGATGGGGTTAAGAAAGTAGACAAAAAGATTATATTTATTATAAAAATATATGGAATAATTGAGGGACTGCTTCTCTGTTTTTAAATTGATTTATATTTTAGGCATAATCAAAAAAATAATCAGTGTATTTTGAATTCATTATTTTTATTCATATGCCTTATAACACTTATTTAATTTGGGGAGATGATAAAATGTTAAATTATAAAAAATATAAAAGATTTGAAACAGTTAAGTTGGAAAATAGAAAATGGCCTAATAATGAAATAAAGAAGGCACCTATCTGGTGTAGTGTTGATCTAAGAGATGGTAACCAAGCTCTTATAAATCCAATGACGGTAGATGAAAAATTAGAAATGTTTAAATTACTTGTAAAACTTGGTTTTAAGGAGATTGAGATAGGTTTTCCATCAGCATCTCAAATAGAATATGATTTTTTAAGAAGATTAATTGATGAAAATCATGTTCCAGATGATGTTGTATTACAAGTTTTAACACAGGCTAGACCTCATTTAATAACTAAAACTTTTGAATCACTAAAGGGGCTAAAAAAAGCTATTGTTCATATATACAATTCAACATCAGTACTTCAAAGAGATGTTGTTTTTAATATGAGCAAAGAAGAAATTAAAAAGATTGCTGTAGAGGGAACTGAATTAGTAAAAGAATATTCTAAAGAATTTGATGGAGAGATATTACTAGAATATTCTCCAGAAAGTTTTACTGGTACAGAAGTAGAATATGCTTTAGAAATATGTGAAGCAGTAGCAGATGTATGGGAAGCCAGTAAAGATAAAAAAATAATTATAAATCTTCCATCAACAGTACAAATGGACACTCCTAATATATTTGCAGATCAAATAGAATGGATGTGTAGAAATTTTAAAAACAGGGAAAGAATTATTGTAAGTGTACACCCTCATAATGATAGGGGAACTGGAGTTGCAGATGCAGAATTAGCTCTTTTAGCAGGAGCAGATAGGGTTGAAGGGACTTTATTTGGAAATGGAGAAAGAACCGGAAACGTTGATATTTTAAATATAGCATATAATATGTTTTCGCATGGAGTTAATCCAAATTTAAATATAGAAAATGTCAATGAGATTATTGATGTATATGAGAGATGCGTTAAAATCCCAGTACATGTAAGACATCCATATGCAGGAAAACTTGTTTTTACAGCTTTTTCAGGATCACATCAAGATGCTATTAATAAAGGTATGGACAAGTATAAAGAAAGAGAAAATAAAATATGGGAAGTTCCATATTTGCCAGTGGATCCAAGTGATTTGGGAAGAGAATATGAAGCTTTAGTTAGAATAAATAGTCAATCTGGTAAAGGCGGAGTTGCTTTTGTTATGGATCATTGCTTTGGATTTAAGCTTCCTAAGATGATGCAAAAAGAATTTTCAGATGTAATACAAAAATTATCTGAAGAAAAAGGAGAAATTGCACCCGATGAAATAATGGAACAGTTCACTAAGGAATACTTAGATATTGAACAACCATTTAAGTTAATTAGTTGTATAATTACTGATATAGATGATGATGATTGTACAGAAAATACTAAGGTTGATGTACTATTAATATATAAAGGGGAAGAATTTAAACTTCAAGGTTTGGGTAATGGACCAATAGATTCATTAAAAAGAGCTTTGGTTGCAAGTAAATTAATAGATACTAGAATAATTGATTATAAGGAGCATGCTTTAAGCACTGGATCTGAGGCTAAGGCTGCGGCATATGTGTATATGGAAAGAAATGATACACATGAAAAAACTTTTGGTGTAGGTGTTAATAGTAATATTACAAGAGCTTCAATAAAATCGATATTTAGTGCTCTTAACCGTCTATATTTATAGAATAATAAGTTGAATTTTATAATATTACTTAATCTATTTTAAATAATAACATTTATTTAAAACTTATAATAACAATAAAATATAATTCTTAGTAAACCTTCAAAGTCTTAAAGTGATTCTTGAAGGTTTATTTATGATAATATTTAACTTTAAAAATAAATATAATTTATTCAATAAAATATATTTAAAAATTTGTATAGATATTAGCTTATTAAGTCGAATCATAAAATAAGCTACTATATTTTTTAATAATTTCATGTTATTATTTTAATATACATATTTTAGGATTATGTTGTTTGAAAATAATAATAAATATTAAAATAATACATTAATGTTTATTAAAAACGAAGCAAAAAAGAATAAAATTATGGTGGTGAAGAATGAATAGCATTATTGATCTTAAAGAGATAATAAACATTGAAGCTTTCCAAAATATTCAGGATGACATTGCAAAAGCTTCTGGAATTGCTATTATAACTGTTGATTATAAAGGTAAGCCTATTACAAAACATAGTTGTTGTTCTGAATTTTGTAATATAATACGCAAAGACCCAAAAGAAGGAGAACTTTGTGAAAGATGCGATTCAAGAGGTGGGATTGAAGCTACAAGAACGGAAAAACCATACATATATATTTGTCATAAAGGTATAGTAGATTTTGCAGTTCCTATCATAGTTCGAGGTCAATATTTAGGGGCTATAATGGCAGGACAAGTTTTAATTAATAAAGATGAAGAAAAGTATTTAGAAAAGGTTGTAAATATTAATTCTGATTTAGGTGATAATAAGGACGTTGTAAATGCATATAACAATTTGACAATAATTCCATTAGATAAAATTAAACATATTGCTCAAATGATATTACATTTATCAAAATACATAGTAGAAGAGGGTATGCATAAAATAACGACTAAAAAATTAAGTGAAAGTAATGAAAAAATTACTAAATCGGAAATAAACCAATTAAAATTGCAAAATGAATTAGAAAAGTTAAAATTAAAATCTTTAACTTCTAAGATAAATCCTAATTTTGTATTTGATATTATGAATAATATTTATTCACTTTCACTAATAGAAGATGCAGAACAAACTAGCAATATCACTTATAGGTTCACAAGATTTATTAGAGATACATTTTATAAGTCTAATAAAATAGTTACTATAAAAGAAGAACTTGATTATTGTTTAGAGTATTTAAATTTACAAAAAAATAGATTTGTTCATAGATTAAATTATAATATAAATTTAGAAATTCAAGAAGATTTTAAAGTTCCGTTTATGAGCATATACCCTTTTGTTGAAAACGTTATTCAACATGGGTTAAAACAAAAAGAAGATGTTGGAAATATAGATGTAATTGTGAAAAAAAAAGATGAACATATTATAATTTCTATAATAGATAATGGAATTGGAATATCGAATGAAAAATTAAAAAATCTGAATTTAAAAGAAGATAATTTTACTTGTTCTTCTGGAGGGATAATAGTTGCAAAGCAAAGAATAAAAAATTTTTTTAAGTATGATTATTGTATAAATATAAAAAGTGATTTAGAGATAGGTACTAAAGTTACAATAAGCTTACCAATTGATGAAAGGTAGGTAAATATATGTGTAATGTTATTTTAGTGAATGATGAATGCATTGAATTAGAAGCACTAAAAAAAGTTATAAATAAGACTAGTGCTAAAATAGACATAGTTGGAACAGCTGAAAATGGTAAAAAAGCAATAGAGCTTGATAAAAGACTTAATCCAGATGTAATAATTATTGATAATGAAATGCCTGGAATGAATGGTGTTGAAGCTGCAAAGATTATTAAAGAAAGAGACAAGGATAAGATTATAATATTACTTATGGAATATTATAATTTAAATAATATAAAGAAAAATTTAAATGCAGATGATTATATATTAAAGCCAATAAGTTTAGAGAATTTGTCAGAAGTTTTAAATAAACATATTATAAATTTAGAAACAAATGAAAATAAATTGCTCTCAAAAGAATTATCACTTTTAAATAAAATAATCTCTAATGAAGAAGATATTGCTGATGTATTTAATAATTTACTATATGGATACAAGCTTTTAAGTAATTGGGATATTGATAAATATAAAAGTAGATGTAAAGATCTATTAAATAAAATGATTAATATATTTGTAAGGATTAGAAATAAAAATAAAGTTAGTACAAATATCAATTCATATACAGAGAAAATAGATAATCTTTATAATATATCTAAGATTGATATTATAATGAATGAATTTTTAGATTTTATGTGCAAAGATAATTCAGATGATATTATTAGGCAAAAATTAATTGGGTGTAAAGAAATAAGCAAGGTTTTAAATCCTGTATTAAACTATATAAGCGAAAATTATAGAGAAAAAATAACATTAGAAAGTGGAGCAAAATCTTGTAATTTAAGTATTTTCTATTTTAGTAAATTGTTTAAAAGAGATATAGGAATGAAATTTGTTGATTATATTAATTTATATAAAATAGAAAAGGCTAAAGACTTATTGGTTAATACAGATATGACAATTATAGATATATCTATAAATTTAGGCTATGATGAATCGGGATATTTCTCTAAAGTATTTAAAAAAATAGTTGGTGTTACTCCTTCTGTATATAGAAATAGTAGTAAGTAATACAACTAAATTAAAAGTTATTTGATGATGAGGAAAAATCATTATCAAATAGCTTTATTTTTTACTATGTTTTAATTTTAGATTGATATTATAGATAAAAACGTATGGACAGAGTTAAATTTGTAGTTTGATTATCAATAAATACAAGTTTTAATCACATTATACTTAATGAATCTTAAGCTAAGATTTTTAAATTAATAGATTATTAAATATAACAATTGATAAAAACGTTATCATAACAGCAAAAAATTACTGTATTATAAAAAATAATATAAAAACAGCAAAATAGTACAAATAGTAAACAATATAATTTGTTAAAAAATTATCAATATAATGATAATATTAAATCAATCAAATGAGAGTTGTGATTGGAGGAATTAAAAAATGATAAGTAAAGGGTTTAGTAAACAAAGCGAAAGAATAAACGTTTTAAAAGCTCAAATATTAAATGCAAAACCATGTGTTGAGGCAGAAAGAGCAGTATTAATAACAGAATCTTTTAAAGAAACAGAAGGTCAGCCAGCAGTATTAAGAAGAGCATTAGCGTTAAAGAATATCTTAAAAAATATTCCTGTAACAATTAGAGAAGAGGAACTTATAGTTGGCAGTTTAACTAAGGAACCAAGATCTTCTCAAGTATTCCCTGAATTTTCAAACAAGTGGTTAAAAGATGAACTTGATAGAATTGATAAAAGAAATGGAGATGCATTTCAAATATCAGAAGAAAGCAAAGAAAAATTACAATCTGTATTTGAATATTGGGATGGAAAAACAACAAGTGAATTAGCAACTTCGTACATGTCAGAAGAAACAGTAAATGCAGTAAATGCAGATATATTTACAGTAGGAAATTATTATTATAACGGAGTAGGACATATTGCAGTAAGTTATGATAAAGTATTAAAAATTGGATTTAATGGAATTATAAAAGAAGCAAAAGAACAATTAGAAAAAAGTAGAAGTATAGATCCAGATTTTATAAAAAAAGAAAAGTTTTTAACTAGTGTTATTATTTCTTGTGAAGCTGCAATAGAATATGCAAACAGATATGCAGAAAAAGCTAAAGAACTTGCAAAAAATATTAATGATGAAAGAAGAAAAGTAGAACTTGAAAGAATTTCGGAAATATGTACAAAAGTACCAGCAGAGGGAGCTACATCATTCTATGAAGCTTGTCAATCATTCTGGTTTGTTCATGCAATAATAAATATAGAATCTAATGGACATTCTATTTCACCAGCAAGATTTGACCAGTATATGTATCCATATTATGCAAATGATAAAAATATAACAAAAGAATTTGCACAAGAATTAATAGATTGTATATGGATAAAATTAAATGATATTAACAAGGTAAGAGATGAAATTTCAACTAAGCATTTTGGTGGCTATCCAATGTACCAAAACTTAATTGCTGGAGGGCAAACTCCTGAAGGAAAAGATGCAACAAATGAAATATCGTATATGTGTTTAGAAGCATCAGTACATGTTAAATTACCTCAACCATCTTTATCAGTAAGAATATGGAATAAGACACCAGATGAATTCATGCTTAGAGCAGCAGAATTAACTAGAGAAGGATTAGGACTTCCTGCTTATTACAATGATGAAGTTATTGTTCCAGCTTTAGTTGCTAGAGGACTTACATTAGAAGATGCAAGAGACTATGGAATAATTGGATGTGTTGAACCACAAAAGCCTGGAAAAACAGAAGGATGGCATGATTCAGCATTCTTTAATCTTGCTAGAATAGTAGAATTAACTATAAATTCAGGATTAGATAATAACAAGCAAATAGGACCTAAGACTCAAAACTTTGAAGAAATGACTTCTTTTGAAGAATTTATGATTGCTTATCAAGCGCAAATGGAGTATTTTGTAAGACATATGTGTACAGCGGATAATTGTATAGATATTGCTCATGCAGAAAGAGCACCATTACCTTTCTTATCTTCAATGGTTGATGATTGTATTGGAAGAGGAAAGAGTCTTCAAGATGGTGGAGCAGAATATAACTTTAGTGGGCCACAAGGTGTTGGAGTAGCTAATATTGGAGATTCACTAGTAGCAGTTAAAAAACTTGTTTTTGATGAAAAGAGAATAACTTCATGTGAGTTAAAGAAAGTATTAAATAATGATTTTAAAGATTCAGAAGATATACAAGCTTTACTTAAAAAAGCACCTAAGTTTGGAAATGATATAGATGAAGTAGATGATTTAGCTAGAGAAGGCGCATTAGTATATAGCAAAGAAGTTAATAAATACACAAATCCAAGAGGTGGTAAGTTCCAACCAGGATTATATCCATCATCAATAAATGTATTCTTTGGAAGTTTAACAGGGGCAACTCCAGATGGTAGAAACTGTGGACAACCATTAGCAGATGGTGTTTCTCCATCAAGAGGATGTGATACTTCAGGTCCTACTGCGGCTTGTAATTCAGTTGCAAAATTAGACCATTTTATAGCATCAAATGGAACATTATTTAATCAAAAATTCCATCCATCAGCATTGAAAGGTGATAATGGATTAATGAATTTAACAGCATTAATAAGAAGTTACTTTGATCAAAAAGGATTCCATGTTCAATTTAATGTAATAGATAAAGATATATTAATTGCAGCACAAAAAAATCCAGAAAATTATCAAGATTTAATTGTTAGAGTTGCAGGATATAGTGCACAATTTATATCACTAGATAAATCTATACAAAATGACATTATTGCAAGAACAGAACATGTTATGTAAAAAGTTTTAAGAGGAGGATATGAACGTGATGAGTACAGACATAAAAGGAGTTATATTTAATATACAGAAATTTTCATTGCATGATGGACCAGGAATAAGAACTATAGTGTTTTTCAAAGGATGTCCAATGTCATGTTTATGGTGTAGCAATCCAGAATCACAAGATATTGCTCCTCAAATAATGTTTAATAAAAATTTATGTACTAAATGTGGAAGATGCAAATCACAATGTGAAAGCTTAGCTATTAATATTGATTCATCATATAGAATAAATGAAGACAAATGCACTTTATGTAGTAAGTGTGTTGAGAATTGTTTAAATGGAGCACTTGTTATGGAAGGCAAAGAGTGTAGTACAGATCAAATCATTGAGGAATTAAAAAAAGATAGTGTCCATTATAGAAGATCAAAGGGTGGAATAACTTTATCTGGAGGAGAAGTACTGCTTCAACCTGATTTTGCAGTAGAACTTTTAAAAAAGTGTAAAGCATATGGATGGCATACAGCTATTGAAACTGCTATGTATGTAAATAGTGAAGCTGTTAAAAAAGTACTTCCATATATAGATTTAGCTATGATTGATATAAAGAGTATGAATAGCGAAATACATAAAAAATTCACAGGAGTAGATAATAAAATAATTTTAAATAATATTAAATTAAGTGATGAAATATCAAAAGAAATAATAATTAGAGTCCCTGTTATTGAAGGATTTAATGCAGATTTTGAAAGCATAAGGGAAATAGCAGAGTTTTCAAAAACATTAAAGAAATTAAAAAGAATAGATCTTCTTCCATATCATAACTATGGAGAAAGCAAATACGAGGCTATTGGAAAAGAATATCTTTTAAAAGAATTAAAAACTCCTAGTGAAGAGAAGATGAGAGAATTAAAATCTCTAGTAGAAAATATGGGAATATATTGTACCATAGGGGCACAGTAATTTGTAGTTAACAAATATTATTAAAGTCAAAAGAATTTATAAAAAAGCAATATATTACCAAATTGATAAACCTTAAGAAAGAATTGAACAATAGATTACTAGTACAAAACAATAAAATTTATTAATAATAAATAAGTGATTTGATAGTATTAACTTTGAAGAAAAACTATTAATAAACAAAAGTTGATTAAAGTTAATATTGATTAGTAAAAAAATATATTAATGGAGAGTGAAATATAATGAGAATGTACGATTACTTAGTACCAAGCGTAAACTTTATGGGAGCAAACTCAATATCAGTAGTAGGCGAAAGATGCAAAATATTAGGCGGAAAGAAAGCTTTAATAGTTACAGATAGATTTTTAAGAGATATGGAAGGTGGAGCTGTTCAATTAACAACTAAATATTTAACTGAAGCAGGATTAGAAGTTGTATATTATGATGGTGTTGAACCTAATCCAAAGGATACTAATGTTTTAGATGGATTAGAAATTTTCAAAAAAGAAAACTGTGACCTGATAGTAACAGTAGGTGGAGGAAGTGCACATGACTGTGGTAAAGGAATAGGAATAGCTGCAACTCATGAAGGAGATCTTTATGATTATGCTGGAATAGAAACACTTTCTAATCCACTACCTCCAATAGTAGCAGTAAATACAACAGCAGGAACAGCAAGTGAAGTAACACGTCATTGTGTTTTAACTAATACAAAAAAGAAAATAAAATTTGTTATAGTAAGCTGGAGAAACTTACCATTAGTTTCTATAAATGATCCAATGCTTATGGTTAAGAAGCCAGCAGGATTAACAGCAGCTACAGGAATGGATGCATTAACTCATGCAATTGAAGCTTATGTATCAAAAGATGCAAATCCAGTAACAGATGCAGCAGCTATACAAGCAATTAAATTAATTTCACAAAGCTTAAGACAAGCGGTAGCTTTAGGTGAAAACCTTGAGGCAAGAGAAAACATGGCTTATGGATCATTACTTGCAGGAATGGCATTTAATAATGCTAATTTAGGATATGTACATGCTATGGCACATCAACTTGGTGGATTATATGATATGCCACATGGTGTTGCAAATGCTATGCTATTACCACATGTTGAACGTTATAATATGATTTCAAATCCTAAGAAGTTTGCTGATATAGCAGAATTTATGGGTGAAAACATTCAAGGTCTTTCAGTTATGGAAGCAGCAGAAAAAGCTATAGATGCTATGTTTAGACTTTCAAAAGACATTGGTATTCCAACAAGCTTAAAGGAAATGGGAATTAAAGAAGAAGATTTTGAATATATGGCAGAATTAGCACTTCAAGATGGAAATGCATTTAGTAATCCAAGAAAAGGAAATGAAAAAGATATAGTAAACATCTTTAGAGCAGCTTACTAAATTTATAATTAACATATTAAAGCCTCAAAAAGTTATTTAGTTAAGTAACTTTTTGAGGCTTTGTAATTTAATTAGTCAGCTATATTTTGAGTAAATGTTGATATTTTAGAGTTCTTAAAGTAAATTCTTCTGTCCATGAGCTTTATACTACAATATCAACACTGTTTTAAAACATAGCCCTTTATCGTAATTTCTTTAAATCATCTAAAGTAAGAGTTCCTTTGACATCAATAATAATTTCATTATTATTTACTTTAAAATCTTTAATTTCTATACCTTTAAGATTATTAGCTAAGACAATATCGCCAGAATTTTTATCAATATATATAAATTCATTAGATTTTAATCTTGAAAATACCAAATCTTTATTTATATTTATGAAGCCTAAGTGCCCACTTTCATAGTGGAAAGTGCATTTATTATTTATTAATTTTCCAGTAAAAATCATATTACCTTCAAGAGGAATTCCATTATATTTTAAATGAAATAGGATATTTATTTTATTATCAGCTATATCAACTTTTAATCCAGTTAATGTATCTGATATTTTAGCGTTGCTATCTTTAATTAAGCTAATAAATAAATCAGTTAAATCATCTTCAGAAAGAGTTAAAGAAGTTTCTAGAGAGATTTCTTTAGATGAAAGGTTTAGATGATTTGCAGTTAATTTATCTAATAAAATTTTTTCATTAAAGTTTGATGAAGAATTTATATTTTTGACCTCAGTTTTAGGATAAAAACCTATATAATAAGTTGCGCTTAAAGCCACAATTATAAAGAATATAGTTCCTAAAAATATATTGAATTTTTTTACTTTACTCATGTTAAATTTCACTTCCCTAATTTGCTTTATATAATTTTTGTCAATTAGATTCTATAACAAGTTATTATATATTTAGTGTAATGTTTATTTTAGACTAAAAAATAAATAACTTAGTAATGTTATAAATCAGATAAATATTTGTATTATTAATATTGTAACTTAATTTTAACTTAGATGATATAAAAAAGAAATGATTATAAAGTAAATCTTAATAAATTATAAGAAATATTTAGCATTATTTTATATTAGATTAAGAAATATTATGTTAAAATTCAGTTTGTTATATTAAACAAACTTATAGATAAACTTATGAAGGGAAGAATTTATAAAGTATGAAAGCTTTAAAAAAAATAATAATTACTATATTTTCTACAATTATGACGATTTTCTTTATGTGTATATTAATATTTATATATTCGTGTTATGTAGAACCTAAATTATTAAGTGTTAAAAATATAGAATTTAATTCAAAAGATAATGTTCAAAATTCTAAAAGAATAGAGGTTGCACAAATATCAGATATTCATTTAGGTAAATATTATTCCATTGAACAATTAGAAAAACTAGTAGATAAGGTTAATAAACAAAACCCAGATATCATAGTTTTTACTGGAGATTTATTTGATAATATAAGTACTTTTGATAGGGCAAAAGATGTTTCCCCTATATTAAGTAAACTAAGTGCTTCTATTGGTAAATTTGCTGTTTTTGGTAATCATGATTATGGAGGAGGTGCAGAAAAAGCATATAAAAATATTATGAAGGAAAGTGGGTTTAAGCTTTTAGTTAATGAAAAATATAATATTAACTTAAATTCAGGAAAAAATTTAAGTATTTTAGGATTAGATGATGGACTTTTAGGTAAGCCAAATATAAATCAAACTATTAAAAATATAGAAACAGATAGTTATAATTTATTGCTTTTACATGAACCTGATTTAGCCGATAAATTTTTAGATTATAATATTGATTTTATACTTTCAGGCCATAGCCATGGAGGACAAGTTAAAATTCCTTTTTGGGGAGAAATAGTAACTCCACCTCTAGCTCAAAAATATAAAGATGGACTTTATGAACTTAATACATCAAGGAATACAAATTTATATGTTAATTCTGGTATAGGAAATACAAAACTTCCGTTTAGGTTTTTAAATGTACCAGAGATATCAATTTTTGAGTTAAATATATAAAAAATTATGCCATATTGTTTAAAACAAAATTTTGACAAATAACATTTTGTAAGTTAAATAATATTTTTAGATACAGAGAGTTTCTTTTATTGAAATATTAAGTAAATTTACAATAAAATTTCTTTTAAACTCTCTTTTTTCTAAATTTAGGACATTTTTTTGAGTTTGTTAAATGTATTATTAAATGGTACAATTTATTAGACATAATAAGGGGGAATTTTACAATGAATAAAAAAATAGTCAAAATAGGAGCGATTGCGTTAATTGCAATATGTGGTAATAGTGTACCAGCATTTGCTTATGATAAAAGTACAAGCTCAGAAGTTGAAATTTCTGAACAAAATAAATTTGAAGCTGAAAGAAATTGGCTTAATATGGAGGTAGCAGAACAATTACATAAAGATTTAAGAGATCTTACAGAACAAGATTTTCTTAAAATCAAAAAGATTGATTTGCATTATAAGAGACTAGAAGGAGAAATACCAGAAACTATAAGCTTATTAAAGAATTTAGAGTATTTAAATTTAAATTATTGTAAATTAGATAAGGTACCAGAAAGTATAACAGAATTAACAAAGTTAACATATTTAGATTTAGGAGATAATAAATTTAGAGAATTACCAAAAAATTTCGAAGAAAAGATAGCATCTGGACAATATGCATATGTAGATGTTGAAGGCAAAGATCTTAGATTAAATGAAGGAATGTATTTTCTAAAAGGAAAATGGTCTTACTTAGATAGACATGGAGAAAGACTTACAGGAGTTCAAAAGATAGATGGAAAAACTTATAATTTTGGTGAAGATGGAACTTTAAAAATTGGTTGGGATAAGATAGAAGATAAGTGGTATTATTATGATACATCAGGAGAAATATTAAAGAATACATGGAAAGTAATAAATAATAAAACATATTATTTTAATGAAAATGGAGAAATGAAAACAGGGTTTCTTACAGTAGGTTCTAATAAATATTATTTAAGTGAAAATGGCGATAAAGTAACAGGCTGGAAAACTATAGATAATAAAACATATTATTTTAATAGTGATGGAGTTATGAAAACTGGATGGTTAGATATTGGAGAAGATAAGTATTATTTTGATGAAAATGGAGCAATGGCAGCTGGCGAAGAAAAAGTTATAGATGGCAAAAGATATAGATTTTATGCAGAAGGTATGCTAGCTAAAAATTTATGGCTTGATGATTATACATATGTACAACCTAATGGAGATGTTGTAAATACGTATTCTAATTATTCACATTCTAATGATCAATATAATGCCTTTAAGTATATGACAAATGTTAATAATCAAGTTAGTGTTCATAATAAGGCTATATATTTACATGGAGGAGACACTAGCAATAATTGTGTATACTTTTTGTCAGAGGTTTTAAGAAGAAATGGAGTATGGTTACCAGAACAAACATGTAATACTTATCAACTTGAAAGAGAATTAATAGATAGAGGGTTTGTATCAAGTACTGATTTTACTCAATTAAAACCAGGAGATATTCTTTTTACAAATGGTTATACTCATGTTTATATGTTTATGTGCTGGAAGGACAACCAGTATGCATATATAGTAGATAATCAAAGAGATAAGTTTGGAAATAATATACTTCATATAAGAAATGTATATAATGATGATGCGATATATAGTACAGATAGAGCAACACATTTTTATTATTATCAATCTAGATAATATTTAAATTGGGGAGGGAGATAAATATGGATATACAAATTAATAAAGAATATCTTTTAAATACAGCAAAAGAAATATTAGAATTCAATAGTCCAACTGGTTTTTGTTTTGAAATAATGGACAAGATAAAAGAGATAGCAGAAGGATTCGGATATGAATTTGAAACAACAAGAAAAGGCTGTGGAATAATAACTATAAAAGGAAGTTCGTATGATGAAGTAATAGGGTTATCAGCTCATGTTGATACTTTAGGTGCAATGGTAAGATCCATAACAAGTGAGGGTAAGCTTAAGTTTACATTGCTTGGAGGTCCTATAGTTCCTACTTTAGATGCTGAATATTGTACAATTAGAACAAGAGAAGGTAAACTTTATAGTGGAACATTTTTAAGTACAAGTCCTGCTGCACATGTATTTGAGGATAGTTCAAGTAAAACACGTGAACCTAAAAATATGGAAATAAGAATTGATGAAATAGTAAAATCTAAAGAAGATACTGAAAAATTAGGTATTTGTCCAGGTGATTTTATATTTATTGATCCCAAAACCACAATAACTGAAAGTGGATTCATTAAATCAAGGTTCATAGATGATAAAGGAAGCGTATCTTGTTTAATGGCTTTATTAGAATTATTTAATAGAGAAAAAATAGTTCCTAAGTTCACAACTAAAATATTTATTTCTGTGTATGAAGAAGTAGGACATGGCTCTTCATATATTCCAGAAGATATTACAGAGATGATAGCAGTGGATATGGGATGTATAGGTGATGATTTAAGTTGCACAGAATATGATGTTTCAATTTGTGCAAAAGATTCAGGTGGACCTTACGACTATAATATGGTTACAAAGTTAGTTAATTTAGCAAAAGGCAATAAATTAAATTATGCAGTAGATATTTATCCAATGTATGGTTCAGACGTTGGAGCAGCACTTAAAGGGGGAAACAATATAAGAGGAGCCCTTATAGGACCAGGTGTTCATGCATCTCATGGTATGGAAAGAACTCATTACAATGCCTTTGAAAATACAATTAAATTATTGTATTTATACTTAACTAGATAGAAATTTTATTCATTGATTTTATATAAAAAATACATTCGTCAAAAAAATTGTCAAAAATAGATTAAAAAAGATTTTTATTATTACTAGCTGATTTCTGTATGGTACAGGAATCAGCTTTTTATATTATTCTATATTAGATTTGGCATAGGTCTAAGTAATATTAAAATTACTTAAGGCAAACAGGAATATAATTAATAAATATTAGGCATAATCAAAAAAATAACAAGTCCATCTACCAAGCCTATTTTTCATTATACTGCGTCAGTAGATTTGCCTAATAGACTAGCTATGAAGCAAATCTACTTTCTTGTCTAATGAAAAATAATCAGGGTATTTTGGACTCGTTATTTTTATTCGTATGCCTTATTAATAAAATACTATAAAATTTAGAAGGAATTTCATAGTATTTTATATAATAAACTTATATGAGAGGAGGGATAAAATGAAGGTCATTAATAAAGAAAGTAAATGTAATGCATGTCATAATATTGTAAAGTGGAATTGCATAATCTATGGTGAAAAATCACCAGAACATATTAAAAGAGAAGGGATGGAAGCACAAGAGGTGATAGCAATTGGTGAAAGTGCAGGTAATGAGGGTATAGTAACAGATTATATTGCAATTGTTAAATGTCCATTTTGTAATACAAAAAATAAATTTTCAATATAGAAGAACGCGTTGTGCTATTATTATCTTTAAAGATAATAATATATAATTAATTAAATTAACTAATGCATATGAAATAAAATAGACGAGCATACTTGTTTATTATTTTTTTGAATGTGCCTAAAGTAATTAATTAAAAAGACGATAATTAATTAAGTACGGTTTAATTATCCAAAAAATTAGAAAAAATAAATGGTAGTAATATATTAATTATGTTACTACCATTTATTTTTTTACTATGTTTTAAGTGAATGTTGATATTGTAGTACAAACAAAGTTCTATTTATATATAACTTGTAGAAAACGCATAAACACATAGTATGTAAAGTAGATTTTTTTATAATATTATTTGTAAAATCTTATATTTAAGAAATAATTAATATATTTGACAACAATCTGACAAAATCTAATAATAATATATTTATAGAAAGGATGTGCAATTTGAATGGCAACAGAAAATAATAAATTAGAAATTAGAAAAGAAGTTACAATAGAAGATAAAAAAATATTAAATATAGCTTTAAATGGTATAAAAGGATGGAATTTTAATCCTATAGCAGTGGTTACTAATGATATAGAAGAGTATTATTTTATATGTAAAGTAAAAACTATTATAGAAAATTTTCAAATGAAAGTAGCAAAATTATATATTAAAATTAAAGATAATACTCCAATTTTATTGGGGATAGAGGAAATAGCTTAGTCTAGTAAATATTAAGAATAAATAAAATACTTAAGATTTAAATAAGTAATATATATTTACTATTAAAATAACAGACTAAAAAAATAGTCTGTTATTTTAGGTACAGTAATAAACTTAACCCTTAGAAAATTTATCATTTCCTTTACAATTAAAGTCTTTTTTCCAAGCCTTATCAGCATATGGTTTAAAATCAGCTGCTAATTTATCAAGTTTATCTTGAAAAGTTTTATTACGCAGCATATTTCTACCACTATCGTCAGTTGGGTATGCTTTTACTTTTTTACTTACCTCTCTAATTACATTTGTATTATCAATCATCATACATGGCATTAACATATTTTCATTATAAGGTTGTTTTTTTCTTAGTTCTTTGAATAACTCACTTCTAAATATATCAATTAAAGATTTATTTTTTACATTATCACACGCTATATGAGCAAATATACATGGTTCTACATCACCATTAGCATTTATATGACAATAATATTTACTAGCAATGCAACCACCAACATGAGGTGCATCATTAAAGAAATCTATAGTAAAATAAGGTTTTGTTACTCTGATTTTTTTTGTTCTTCTACCAAGTTCTATTCTTTGAGTAGGAGTAAGCATATTATCTAGATTGACTCCTTCACCAACAGGCATGTACATGAAATACCAGTTCATTTTTGAACCCTTTGTAATTAACATATCTATAAATTCATTAGATGTTACTGTATTCATATTATGGGTTGAAGTAGCAGAAGATACACCAAAAGGAATGCCCCTTTCTTTAAGAAGATCCATCCCAGCCATAACCATATCAAAAGTACCTTCTCCTCTTCTTGAATCAGTTTCTTCTTTAAAACCTTCAAGTGAGAACATTGGCATAACATTACCTAAAGTAGCTAATTTATCAGCAGTTTTTTCAGTGATTAAAGTTCCGTTTGTAAAAGGAGTAAATAATATATCATTATATTTTTTATAAATATCATACATAAAATCAACGAAGAATGGTTCTCCACCTAAAACAATTATATAATGAATTCCTAAATCGTGGGCCTCACCAATAATTTTATCTACTTCTTCGTATGTAAGTCCTTTAGATTTATCATATTTGGCAGCATAACATCCACTGCAATGTAAATTGCATTTCATTGATGGACTTATAAGTAAAACAAAAGGGACTTTAGTATTTTCTGATAAAAGCATTTTTTTTCTTTTTTCCCCACCTGACCATATAGCATTACCTAGAAAGTTTATAAAAAACTTTTTTAAGAATTTAGGATTTACTGTTGTTAATATATTTTGTATAAATTCTTTAACAGCAGGTATTTCATTATAATAAGAATGTATAGATTCTAAAGCAACCTTACTATCTTCATCTTTAGATAGCTTAGTAATTAAATTAAAAAGTTTTTCAGTATTTTTCTCTGGATTTTTTTCTAGAAATGAACATACTTTTGCCATAACTATATTCCGAGTTGAGTTTTTAAAATATTCATTAAAACTCATAATAAAATTTCCTCCTTAAAATATATAATATATGCAAAAAACATATAGTATTTACTTTATAGATATATTCGACAAATATGAAAATATACTACAGGATATAGTACAAAGCATAAAATGTATCTAATAAAAGAATTAAATATTTATATATATGTTCTAATTAAGTTGTTACATTTAAAATTTTTTATAGAATTTTTATAGAAAATTATATAAAAGATTAACAATATTGACTCAGAATCATATATATCATAAATTCTTTGTACAAGTTCTTCACTATACTGGTAAGCAATACTATTTATAAATATTTTAAGATTTATATTAATGAACAAACTTTATTGGAACTTATATAATTCTTTAATTTATTTAATATCTCTTATTGCAACATATAGAATAAAATAATTATATAGTTATATTAGGTTATAATTTAAGGAGATTAAAGATTTATCTTTTACTATATAAATTATTTCTATTATAATATAGTAGGTATAAGACACATTAAAAAAATAATAGTCCAGTATGAGTATAATCATCTATTTTATGTTAACAAATTTACCTGACAGTGTAGTATTAAGTAAACTTGCTTCATTGTCTGACATAAAATATACAACGCCTCTTTGGTTTATTATTTTAAGTAAAATTTTAAGGTTGGTACATAAAAATGGAAAAAAGAATTGATTTAACAGAAGGAAAGATTGTAGAAAAACTTATAAAATTAGCTTTGCCTATTATGGGGACATCCTTTATTCAGATGGCTTATAATATGACAGATATGATATGGATTGGAAAAGTTGGAAGTAAAGCTGTTGCTGGAGTTGGAACAGCAGGATTTTTCCCATGGCTTGCTATAGCATTTATAATGATTTCTAAAACAGGAGCTGAAATAAAGGTTGCTCAAAAGATAGGAGAAAAAAATATAAAGAAAGTAAAGTCATATATAATAAGTGCTATACAAATAAATATAGCTCTTGCAATTATATATACATTAGTGCTACTTATATTCAATAATTCATTAATAGGCTTTTTTAATTTAGGAGATTCAGAAGTAATATCAATGGCTAAAACTTATTTAATAATAGTGGCGATTGGTATGATTTTTACATTTATAAATCCTGTATTTACAGCAATATTTAATGGAGTTGGTAGTAGTAAAACTCCGTTTATAATTAATACTATAGGACTTATCTTTAATATGGTTTTTGATCCGGTTTTAATACTAGGAATAGGACCATTTCCTAAATGGGGAGTTGCAGGAGCTGCTATAGCAACAGTAGGGGCGCAAGTTATTGTTAGCTTATGTTTTATATTTATTATTATTAAGTCAAAAGAAGAGTATTTAAAAATAAATATTCTAAAAAGACCAGAGTATAGATATATAAAAATATTATTTCAGATAGGGCTTCCAGGAGGGATTCAAAATGGACTATTTACTATATTTTCTATGTGCATAGGAAGAATTATAGCTGTATTTGGTCCAGTTCCAATAGCAGTCCAAAAGGTAGGATCACAGATTGAAGCAATATCGTGGATGACAGCCGGTGGTTTTTCTACAGCACTTGGAACTTTTGTGGGACAAAACTATGGAAGCAAAAAATATGAAAGAATTAATAAAGGTGTAAAAGTAACAATAATCATGGCTGTAATTATTGGTATATTAGCGACTTTTTTATTGGTATTTGCTGGTGATCATGTATTTAGATTCTTTTTAAATGATCCTGAGGCTGTAGAACAAGGAAAAGTATATTTAAGAATACTTGGATACTCACAATTGTTTATGTGTATAGAAATAACTATAACAGGAGCATTTAATGGACTTGGACGAACTTATATACCATCTATTATAAGTATTTTATTAACTGGAGCTAGAGTGCCAGCTTCATATATTTTATCTCAAGCTAATTTACTTGGCATGGATGGAATTTGGTGGAGTATAAGTATAAGTAGTGTTTTAAAGGGAATAATTTTAATTTCAATATATCTATTTTTATTTAAAATCAATAAACTATATAAAAAGTATCATAAGAATTCAGAAGAGCTTGTAAGTTAATAAATTTTATGTGATATTTTAGCTTAAAATAAATGATTTTTAAAGATCATCCCTAAAATAAGATTATTTTACATTAAATGCATAAAAATGTATGATAATTGTACGAATATATAAATAGGAGGGGATTTAAAATGATAACTTGTAAAAATCTTTATGAAAATAAAAATATTGAAATTATAGAAGCTAAAGGAAATGTTAAAGTTCTTGAATATAAAAAAGATTTAAGTACAAATACTGCAAATGCAATGGCTTCATATTACGCGTCAGAAATGAATGTTAGAAAAAGACAAGTTCTAATTGAATTAAAAGGAAATGCTTATACAATCAGTGCAGGAGCAATGCAATGGACTGCAGGAAATGTTAGTATGTCTGCTGATGTTAAAGGAATTGGTGATTTTTTTGGAAAAGCATTATCATCTAAAGTAACAAAGGAATCCACAATTAAACCTAAATATCAAGGAAATGGATTATTAATGTTAGAGCCTACTTATAAACATATTTTACTTGAAGATGTTTCACAGTGGGATGGTATGGTACTTGATGATGGACTTTTTCTTGCTTGTGAATCAAAAATTCAACAAAAGGTAGTAGCTAGAACAAATCTTTCATCAGCAGTACTAGGAAAAGAAGGATTATTTAATTTATGTCTTAAAGGGGAAGGAATTGCAGTATTAGAAAGTCCTGTTCCAAGAGATGAACTTATAGAATTTGTACTAGATAACGATGAAGTTAGAATTGATGGGAATTTTGCAATTGCTTGGTCTAATTCATTAGATTTTAGAGTTGAAAAGTCTAGTAAAAGTTTAATTGGATCTGCTGTTTCAGGAGAAGGATTTGTAAATGTATATCGTGGAACAGGAAGAATCCTTATGGCTCCTATAGGATAACATAAAAATTAAATTAAAAAATATAATTTATCTTTTTGATACATATTTAGGAACATTCAAAAAATAATAGACTAATAAGCTCGTTTATTTTGTGTCATACTGCGTCAATAAGTTTAGCTATTAACTGAACTTGATTCCTTGTCTGACACAGAATATACAATACCTGTTTGGTCTATTATTTTATTTTTAGGCTATGTTTTAAAACCGTGTTGATATTGCAGTATAAGAGTAAATTCCTCTGTCCATGAGCGTTATACTACAATATCAACATTCACTTAAAACATAGCCTATTTTTAAAATAATATTAAGAAAAGCATAATTGCATAATAGAAAAATATTATAATTTTCTTATTATTTAATTATATAATCTCATATTTAACTTTAATTTTTCTTATTGCACGAGATTCATCATAATGATATTTTAATCCAGATTTAAAAATAGTATTTTTTCTTTTAAGAGTAGGAATT
Source organism: Clostridium sp. CTA-5 (assembly GCF_054768135.1). Classification (NCBI taxonomy): domain Bacteria; kingdom Bacillati; phylum Bacillota; class Clostridia; order Eubacteriales; family Clostridiaceae; genus Clostridium; species Clostridium sp. CTA-5. Next base: position 51,064 of record NZ_BAAAAT010000001.1, read on the forward strand.
TTATCAAGAGGAAAACATCCAAAATCTCTAATTATAAATTTAACCATACGACCAATCATTTGCTTAAACATATCTTCAGGCATACCACCTTCAAAAAAATTTTCTATTTCAGGAATAACGCCTTCAATTGCAGGTCTATTTGATTTCGCTGCTTCAATCATATTATATATACTCTTAGCTTCACATAAAAAACAAAAAATTTTAGGTGTAAGATAAAAAGATTCATATTTTATATACATCCTATGTTCTGCTTGATTAAAAAAATCATCTACATCATACATAAAATCACTCCTAAGCTTTCATTAATTATTAAACGTTAATATAAGATACCTTAATTAATATAACATAATAATAAAAAATTGGCAATATTTATAAAAATATATATGGAAAAACACATTATATATATAAATAATAAAATTAAGTAATATTTATAGGAGTTTTATTATAAATAAATATATAGAGTATTATTTTTAATAGAATAGGAGGGTGAGCTTTATGGTGAGTAAAATTGATATATTTTCAGGATTTTTAGGTGCTGGAAAAACAATGTTAATTAAAAAATTATTGAAAGAAAAAATTTATGGTAAAAATACAGTTATAATAGAAAATGAATTTGGTGAAGTAGGAATAGATGGATCTATATTAAGAGAAACAGAAATTGAGATAAAGGAAATAAATGCAGGATGCATTTGCTGTCAAGTAACTGGAAATTTTACAGATGCAATAATAGAGGTTATAGAAAAATATAGTCCAGAAAACATTATTATTGAACCTTCAGGGGTAGCTAAACTGAGTGAAATATTAAAAATTCTTGATAATAGTAAGTTTAAAGAAAAATTTGTAATTAATAATATAATTACAGTAATAGATATACAAAGATACAATATGTATATAAAAAATTTTAGTGATTTTTATAAAGATCAAATAAAAAATGCTAGCACATTAGTGCTAAGTAGATGCCAATTAGTAAATAGTAGTGAAATAGATTTAGTAGTAAATTCTCTTAACAAACTTAATGTTAAGGCTCCAATTATTTATAAATCATGGGATAATATAAGTTCTGATGAATGGAAAGAAATATATAAAATTAAACCTAAAAAAACTTATAATGAAAATGAATTCATAATCAATAAAATAGCTAAACATTCAGCATTTAGAAGAGAAATTAGTCATTCGGCTAAAGAGTTTTTTGAAAGTTATCCTATAGATCTAAATGATAAGATGAGTGAGGAAGAACTACGAACTAAATTCAAGATTATTGAAGAGAATAAAGAATATGGAAATATAATAAGAGCCAAAGGTATAGTTGAAGTTATAAATGAGGGGTACTATCAATTTGATTATGTACCAAATGAATTTCAAAGTAGAAAAATAAAATGGGCAAATAAAAGAGTGATTTCTATAATTGGAAGCAATTTAAACAAAAAAGAATTAGTTAGATTATTTAGCTAAGGTGGTATTAAAATGAAAACAGAAATAGAGATCGTAACAGGTTTTTTAGGTGCTGGTAAGACAAGCTTTATAAATTCATTAGTAAAAGAGAGTTATGTAGATGGAGAAAAAATTATTGTAATACAATTAGAAAAAGGACAAAGTAATATAGATAAAAGTCTAATAAATGAAAATTTAATAGAAGTAATTTATTTAAATGACTTAAATGAACTAAATGATAAAATGCTAACATTAATAAAAGAAAATTATCCTAATCGTATAATTATAGAATTTAATGGAACTTTTAATATAGAAGATTTATTTAAAATAATGAATGAAAGAGAAAATAAAAAATGTATTAGAGTTGAAACAATATATTTTATTGGAGATAGCAAAAATTTAGAGTTATATATAAAAAATATGGGAAACTTTTTAGTTCCATTTATAGAATATTCAAATATTTTAGTTTTAAATAATATAGAGTATTGTAATGACAAAGAAAGAGAAAATATACTAAAAATAATAAATAATTTAAATCCAAGCGCTTTTATTTTGGAAGTAAAAAATAAATACTTATTTAATGCATCTCTTATAGAAAATAAAGTACTAAATAATAATATATTTAAAAGGATAAAAATTAAATTAGGAAAATCCAATAACATTTTAAGGAGAAAAAAGAGTGAATAATAGAAGAAGAGGTTTTTGGCTATTGGTGCTTATTGTTTTTTCTGCAAGTATTATATTATATAAATTAGGCATTGATGATAAAGAAAAAATGCAAAATTTTTATCATATATTCACACATATAATACTAGAAGCAATTCCTTTTATTATTTTAGGTGCTATTGTTTCTGCAGTAATGCAGATATATATATCAAATGAGACTATAACTAAGATCATACCTAAAAATAATGTGATTGGGTATTTTGGAGCAGCTTTAATAGGTTTGATTTTTCCAGTATGTGAATGTGCAATAATTCCAATAACTAGAGCACTTATAAAAAAGGGTGTACCATTAGGATTTGCTATAACATTTATGTTAGCAGTACCTATAATAAATCCTGTGGTTATAATGTCAACTTACACTGCATTTTATGATGTACCCTCAATGGTGATTATTAGAGTTGTTGGTGGGATAGTTGCAGCAATTTCAATAGGAATTATTGCAAGTTTACTTCAGGGGAGAAAAAATTATTTAAGATTAGATTATTTAATAGAAAATAGGTCTTATTGTAATTGTGGATGTAATAGTAATTTTTCTATTGATAAAAACACAAATAGATTGAAATTAGTGTTAGAACATGCAAGTAAAGAATTTTTCGATATATTGATTTATCTTTTAGCTGGAACTTTTATAGCAACAGGATTTCAAGTAGTAATATCTACTGATAAGTTTAATAGTATTGGAAATGGGAAAATATTATCTATAATATTTATGATGGTTTTAGCATTTATTCTTTCTATATGTTCAGAAGCGGATGCTTTTATAGGAAGAAGTCTACTTAATCAATATTCCTTTAGTAGTGTAGCTGTGTTTTTAATTATGGGACCTATGCTTGACATTAAAAATCTTATGATGTTATGTGGAACATTTAAAAAAGGTTTTGTATTAAAACTATCACTAATCATTACTTTAGTAATTGGAACACTTGGATATATATTTGTAATATCAGGTTTATAAATATAGATTTAAATTCTAAATTACATTTTTTGGCTTATTAATAACTTATAAGTTATTAATTATGATATTACTATAAAAATAGATTAAAAAAATCGCTATGTTTTAAGTAAATTTATCTGTTTATGAGTTTTATCAGATATCTAGCATTTATGACTTTATAACATCTACACGCTCCTGGATAATAATTTGTAACCCTCAGTTGAAAGCAAGTTTCACTGAGACTAATAACTTTGTTGATACTTACAATATTAACACTATTTTAAAATATAACAGAAAAAATAAATAATAAGGTGTTGTTATTTATTTTAATAGAATATATTAACTCACCTTATTATATAAAAAATTATTTATTAATTAAATTTTTGAGCTTAAAATCTTTATCTGACATGTGACTGAATACTAAACCATATGATAAATTTAAGAGTGATTTTAGTTCATTATAGTTTTCCTTATAGATATTCTTTATATTTATATTTATAATTTGATTTTTAAATTCCTCATGTTCTAATAAGTGTTCCTCTAAATCAGAAACATTAAGTTTCTTTAAATAAATTTCTTCATAATAAAAATGAAAAGTTAAAAACTCTCTAAAATCACAAATTATTTTAATAGCGTCATCTACTTTATAAACACCTATAGGTTTTTCTAAAAGCATTTCAAGTGATCTACATAGATCAAAGAGATATTTATGATGATCGTCTATAATTTTTATTCCAATTTTTAGGTTGTCATCCCATTTGATCATAAGATAGTCCTCCTATTTATATAATATATCTGTTATTATATAAATTATACAATAAATATACATTTAAACACAAATAAATATTTAATTTTATTAAAGTAAATATTTCAAATAAGTAAAATACATGAGAAATTTAGTCGTAAATAGTAGAAAATATAAGTTTTTAAATAAAAAGTTTAGTATGTTTATAAAAATTTAAGTATATTTATGCAAAAAAGAGTGGGCTAAAACAATTAAAAATTTATTTTAACCTACTCTTTTATAATAAACATATAAAATATATAAAAATTAATTATACATAATTAATTTTTATATTATTGAGCATATTTTTCATCTAAAATAATTTCAATATAACTAAGTTTATTTTCAACTTTAGCATCTGAAGCTACTGTTATTTTAAATGTATCAAATTTATTATTCCAGATAAGTCCAATAGGAGCAGTTACGTCTGGAGTATCTGCATTAATGCCTAATACATTTAATATATTAATACCATCATTAGGATATCTCATAGTTTTTATAGGTGTTATCTTAATGATCGCAGATTTTGAATCAACATAAGTTATTTCAAAGTTATAATTATCTTTTTGATAAGTAGACTTAATATCTTCAGTATTTTTAGGTTCTCCTAAAAGTTTACTAATTGCTTTTGAATCTTTTTCCTTTAAGTCAGAAATACTAACTACTTTTTTTACTTCTACAGTAGGAGTTTCAACATCTCCAGGAGTAGCAGGCTCAGGTACTGGTTCAGGTTCTTTTTCTTCACCATTTACTTGAGTTTGTTCAGTAGTTGAGTTAGTATTATTAGCATTTTGTTTATTACCACCACAAGAAATTAAAGTTGTAGTAGATAATATTGCAACTAATAGAAGTGTAATAACCTTTTTTTTCATAATCTTTCCCCCTAAATTACTAAATTTATAAGTGTAATTTTAGTAATATATCTAATGAATTGAAATAAAACAATTTCTTCATTAGATTATAACATCATTTTATACTTATAAAGTCAATTTAATAAAATCGTAATAAAGATTAAATTATAATTTAATCTTTTTAGAACTTTGAGTATTTAAAGAAAAAGGTATTTTAAAATCATGTTCACAATAATACACTCCAAGAAGTATTAATATAGCACCTATAACAGAATATGTTGTAATCTTTTCATGAAGTATGAAAAAAGAACTAACCATTGTTATTGCAGGAATTAAATAGATATAATTATTAGTTTTGATTACACCTAGCTTGTCTACAGTGTAGTTCCATGTTACATAACATATTCCAGAAGCTATTATTCCTAAAAATAATAAATTAAAACTATTTTCAAATTTAAATAAGTCCTTAATAATTATTTTGTTTTTTGAAGTTAATACAATTGGCAAGATTGTAATTAAGGCATAAAAAAATACTTTTCTAGTTATGTATATGGAATTATAATTATTAATTATTTTCTTTAAAGTTACAGAATAAATAGCCCAACATAAAGCAGCACCAAAGGCTAATATGTCGCCTAAAGGGTTTAATTTTAAAATGAAGTTACCATTAAAAATAACTAAAAAAACACCATATATTGCAATTATAAAACCAATAAAAATATTCTTATTTAGTTCTTCACCATTAGTGAAAAAATGTGCCATAAATGCTGTAAGAATAGGTGCAGTTGCAAGAATTAAAGCTACATTTGAAGTAAGAGAATATATCAGTGCTGTATTTTCAGTGATAAAGTAAAGGGATCCTCCAGTTATTCCACTAACTAAAAACATTAATTCTTTCTTAAATGATTCTATCTTATGGAATTTAGGATAAATAATAATAAGCATTATATATGCTATTAAAAATCTAAGAAACATGATTTGAGAGGGATCAAAAGTATTAAGCAATATTTTTGTTGATACTAATGTATTTCCCCAAACTATTACTGTAAATAGTGCTAATAGATTTAAAAATAAATTTTTGTTTTTCATTAAATCACCTCCATTTTTTTATTATACATATGTTGAAAATTTAATGTGCAACAAAATATTATACAGTTCTTTAATTTATATAAGTTCCAATAAAGTTTGTTCATTAATATAAATCTTAAAATATTTATAAATGTTATGACATTCCAGTATAGTGAGGAACTTATATAGAAAATTTATGATATATATGCTTCTAACTAGATATTATTAATTAAAGATATAATTTTCTATAAAAATTATATAAAAGATTATAAATGTAATAACTTAATTAGAACATATATATTAAATAATTTTTATTGCAACATATATACTTTATAAAAGATTATACATTAGTGGTTAAATAGTGTAAATCTATAAAAATAATGAATCAAAAGATATCATATATTTTATACAAGAAGAAAAAATTAGTTAATAATAACATATTATTAATTTTGTCTATAAAGTATCCTACACAATATATAAACGTATTAGTTTATTATTTTTAAATATACGTTAATATAAAATAGAAAGTCTAATTTTAGAATAGTGTTTACATATCTAAAATTAGACTTTTCATATAATTAAAATTTTTTATTTATTAGAATTATTAATGGATATAGCAAATATTCTATATAAGTTTCTTGCTGTATTTATATCAATGAAGAAACTTTAATGGAACCTAGATACTTTCTAATACACCTTTATAAACTCTTTTTTCTTCAAAATTAATATTAAATTCTTTTTCATATTTTTTAATTATATTAATTTGTTTGTCTGTAGCTAAACAAATACAAGTACCATCTGCGTTTCCTCTTGCAGTTCTACCAGATCTATGTAAGTATTCATTAAGTTTTAATGGAAGATCAAGATTAAATACATGAGTTATATCTGGAATATCAAGACCTCTAGCTGATATATCAGATGAAACTAATATTTTAATCTTACCATTTCTAAAACTATCAATAGCTTTTTTTCTTTCCTCTTTAGATATGTTTCCACTCATAGCAAAGCAATCTTTACTGTGATAATTAAGTTTTAATGTAGTTAATTCAATATCTTCATTACTATTAACAAATACTAAAGCTTTTGCAGGATTTTCAGCTGCAATAATTTTTCTAAGAACTTCAAATTTATCTCTTCTATCACATTTTACATATATATGTGAAATATTAGGATTAACGGAAGCTTTAACTTCAGATTTTAATACTAAAGGTTCTTTCATTAATTCCTTAGCCGTTTCAAGGGTTTCTTTTCTTATAGAAGCAGAGAAAGCCATAAGCTGTCTATCTCTCATAGTTGTTTTTATTACATCTTTAACAATAGATGATCTCTTAGGGTCTAAAAGATTATCGGCTTCATCTATAACTATTGTTTTTATTGTATGAGCGGTTATTTTCTTCTTTCTTATAAGGTCAAGCACTCTTCCTGTTGAACCTACAATTATATGTGGTTTATTCTCCTTAAGTTTTTTTATTTGATTATTAATATTAACATCACCAATTATCCCCATTGATTTTACAGGAATTCCTGAATTAGTTGAAAGTAATTTTATTTGTGCATCTATTTGCATAACTAATTCATGTGTTGGTGCTAATATTATAGCTTGCATTTCTTTTTTTTCAGTATTTATTCTTTGAAATATAGGAAGAACATAAGCAAGAGTTTTACCGCTTCCAGTAAAAGCTTCACCTATAATGTCTCTATTTTCTAAAGCTGGTTCAATTGTAACTGCTTGTATTTCAGTAGGAACTGTTATTCCTTGTTTTTCTAACCCTTTTATTATATCTAAACTTAAATTTAAATCTTTAAATGAAGTGTTCATATAAAAAAATTCTCCTTTGCTTAAAATTTACTTAAAAATAGTTAATACGCTTAATTATATACTTAAAACATTTATTTTTCTAGTTAAACTTGTATATGTAGGATATAATCATATAGTTGAGGTGTATTATTAAAGTTATACTTTAATATGTAAAAATATAATATTTTTAAACACAAATAATAAAAGAAATAGTAGTATTACTAATTGCGTATTTAATAGATATAATATTATATTTTTAAAACTATGATATATTAGTTATTTTATTAGGGGATAGCGATAATATATTTAACTATAAAATATTTACTTTAGGCTATATTTAAAATGAATATTATTTTAAATGATAGTTTTAGTTAAAATAATATTAAAACTTAATTTTAGAGTTGTAAATTTGTTTATAAAGAATAAATGAAGATTATACTAATTTATATATAGTTTATGTATAAAACGAATTTTTATAGAGCAATCTTAATTATGATTAAATGAGGAGAATTTTAAAGAATGAATAAAGAATTTGAAAAATTTGAGCTTAGTGATGAAATTTTAAAATCTATCGAAAGCTTAGGATATAAAAAACCATCAGAAGTACAAGAAAAAGTAATACCTGAAATACTTAGAAATAAAGATTTAGTAGTTAAATCTCAAACAGGTAGTGGTAAGACAGCAGCATTTGGTATACCATTATGTGAAAAAATAGATTGGGATGAAAATAATGCACAAGTATTAGTGCTTACACCAACTAGGGAACTTGCAGTTCAGGTGAATGAGGATATATGTAATATAGGAAGATTTAAGAGAATAAATTCAGTTGCCGTATTTGGTAAACAATCAATTATAGAGCAAGAAAAAAAGTTAAAACAAAAAACTCATGTTGTTGTTGGTACTCCAGGAAGAATATTAGACCATATAGATAGAGGAAGTCTTGATGTATCGAAAATCAAATATTTTGTTATAGATGAAGCTGATGAAATGTTTAATATGGGATTCATAAGACAAGTAGAGGGTGTAATAAGAAGAATACCTAAAAATAGGATTACTTTATTATTTTCGGCTACTATTTCAGATGAGATAAAAGAATTATGTGATAAACATATGAAAAAACCAGTAAATATAGAGATAAAGGCTCAAAAATTAATAACAGATAAAATAGATCACTATATTTATTATGTAGAACATGATGAAAAATTAGAAACATTAAATAACTTACTTATATATGAAAGACCTGAAACAGGAGTTGTATTTTGTAGAACAAAAGAAAATGTAGATAAGGTATTTGATTATTTAAAAGATAAGAATTATTCTATTGGAAAAATCCATGGTGGAATGCTTCAAAAAGAAAGACTTAATGCTATGGAGGAGTTTAGAAAAGGAAACTTTAGAATATTAATAGCAACTGATATAGCCTCAAGGGGAATTGATATCGAGGGAATAACTCATGTGATAAACTTTGATATTCCAGTAGAAAAGGAAGCATATGTACATAGAATAGGAAGAACAGGACGTGCTGGTGCAAAGGGGAAAGCATTAACTTTTTGCAAAAATGAAGGAGATAGATATTTAAATCAGATTGAAGAATTTATTGGTTTTAATATAGAAGTTAAAGAAATTCCAACTAAAGAAGAAGTGGATAAAAATTTAAAAAGTGAGATAGAATTTTTAAAAACAAGACCTAAGAAGAAAACAGAAAAAGCTAAGGTCATAAATAAGAATATAATGAAAATATATTTAAATGGAGGAAAGAAAAAAAAGATTCGTCCAGGGGATATAGTTGGAGCAATCACTAAAATATCAGGAGTAAATGGAGAAGATGTTGGAATAATTGATGTTCAAGATATGGGTTCATATGTTGATATACTGAATGGAAAAGGTAACATTGTTATTAATGCTTTAAAAACTACAACAATTAAAGGTAAGAAGCTTAGATGTGAAAAAGCAAGAAACTAAAAAGAAATTGTGGTAAAATATATATAATAAAACCATTTTTATGATTTTCAATATAAAGCTATGTTTTAAAACTGTGTTGATATTTGAATATAAAGCCCATGGATAGGAAAATTTATTTAAAATATAGCATAATATAATAGAGAAGATTAATTATAAAAATATATTTTTAATAATAGTCATAAAAATGAAATATAGTAAAGAGGTGTAGTAAAAATGCTTTCAAATAGAAATGCTAAATGTTGGTGTGGCAGTGGATTAAAATATAAAAGATGTCACTTGGAATTTGATGAAAAACTAGAAAGTTTAAGATTAAAAGGTGAAATAGTTCCTGATAGAGATATAATAAAAAGTCAAGAGGACATCGAAGGAATAAGAAAGAGTTCAGAAGTTAACAATGGAGTTTTAGATTTAGTTGCAAGTAAAATAAAAGCAGGAATGTCTACGGCTGACATAGATAAATTAGTTTATGATTATACAGTAGAACATGGTGCAATACCTGCACCTTTAAATTTTGAAGGTTTCCCAAAGAGTGTATGTACTTCAATTAATAATGAAGTATGTCATGGTATACCAGATGAAAAGATAATTCTTAAAGAAGGAGATATTGTAAATGTAGATGTATCAACAATTCTTAATGGATATTATTCAGATGCATCAAGAATGTTTATGATAGGAGAAGTTAGCGAAGAAGCTAAAAAATTAGTTGAAGTAGCTAAAGAGTGTATGGAAGCTGGGGTAAAAGCTATAAAACCTTGGGGACACTTAGGAGATATCGGAGCAGCTTGTCAAGAAGTAGCTCATAAAAATGGTTATACAATAGTTAGAGCTTTAGGAGGACATGGAGTAGGAAACCAATTCCACGAAGAACCTTTTGTACCTCATATAGGAAAAAAGGGAACAGACATGGTTTTAGTACCAGGTATGGTCTTAACAGTAGAACCAATGGTTAATGCTGGAGGATATGAAGTATATGTTGATGCAGAAAATGAATGGACTATATATACTGAAGATGATTCATTATCAGCTCAATGGGAACATACAGTTTTAATAACTGAAACTGGAATTGAAATTTTAGCTAAATAATTACAGGATATTTAATAATCAAAATGTTTATATAATTGTGAAATGAAATACTATCTTATGTTTTTTAAATATGGGGTAGTATTTTTTATTTGTATAAAAATTTTAAAGTTTAGAAGACTGATAAAATCTAAGGTTATTAAGAGATTGTTAATTGTTCATTAAGCGTTAGAATGGCTTCTATTTTAAATATTAAAAATTATTATTAAATGATATTGACAAAACTAAATTTGGTTGTATAATATATCTAATAAATACAGAAAATGTATTGATTGGGAAGAGTATAAGTATAAATTTATTACAGAGAGCCTTAGATATGCTGAAAAGAGGTATAATATATATATTTAGAAAATCACCCATGAACAGTCTACTGAAATTAATTAAGGGATAGGAAATAAAATAATAGATCAAAGAGGTGTTTGTATATTCTGTGTAAGACAAGGAAGCAAATTCAGTTAATAGGGGGGCTATTAGCTAAATTTACTGATGCAAAATAGACTAGCATACTGTTCCATTATTTTTTTGAATGTACCTAAAGTAAGTAAGAACGTCTGACATACGTTATAGTGTTACATACAATTAAAGTATAATTTGTATGTGTTAAAGTGGCTGAGATTATCAGCAAATTGAGTGGTACCGCAGAATAATAAGTTTTGTCTCATTTAGAGATGAAGCTTTTTTTATTTTATATAAAAATAATAAGCAATAAAACAGGGGGAAACAAAAATGAAATATTCTAATCAATTTTTACCAAACTATACTGTTGGGGAAGAGTCCTATAAAGCAGTTTCAGCTATTACTGGAAGGTATGGAAAAAAGGCAGTGGTAATTGGGGGCAAAACTGCAATATTAAAATCAAAAGATGTATTATTAGAGGGTATAAAGAATTCAGAAGTAAGAATAATTGACTTTGTATGGTATGGGGGGAATTCTTCTTATGAAAATGTAGATATATTGATAAATAATGAAAATGTAAAAAATGCAGATATGATTTATGCAGTAGGAGGAGGAAGAGCTATAGATACCTGCAAGGTTGTAAGTGATAAATTAAATAAACCTCTTTTTTCATTTCCGACTATTGCGTCTAATTGTGCAGCGTGTACATGTATTTCAGTGATATATAATACTGATGATACATTTAGGGAATATTATTATCCAAAGACACCAGCAGATCATACATTCATAAATACAAAAATAATTGCTGAAGCACCGGTTTCATTACTTTTTGCAGGTATTGGAGATGCTTTATCTAAAGAATATGAAGTTCTTTTAGCAGCAAGAAAAGAAAATTTATCTCATTCACCACTTATGGGTGCAAATTTAAGTAAAGCCTGTGGTTTACCATTAATAGAATATGGCAAAAAAGCATTGGATAGTTGTAAAAATAATATGGTAACATTTGAATTAGAACAGGTTGCATTAGATATAATAATTTCAACTGGAATTGTATCTAATATGACTTCGAAAAAAGGCGAGTATTACTATAATAGCAGTTTGGCTCATTGTGTATATTATGGAGCTACAATGGTTCCTAAAGCGGCTTCACATCTTCATGGTGAAATAGTTGCATTTGGTGTTTTATGTCTTCTTACTTATGATGAGCAGTTTGAAGAAAGAAAAAAGATTGCAGAATTCAATAAATCTGTAGGATTACCTTTATGTCTTGATGATATTAATATAACTAAGAATGATGTAAAAGTAATGGCTCAGAAGGCTTCAACAGTTACTGAATGGACATGTGCTCCTTATGAAATAACAAAGGAAAAGTTTGTTAAGGCAATTTTAGATACTGATGATTATGGAAAATCATTAAAGTAATATAGAAATTTATTTTATTAATAAAGATCTCCTTTTTATGAAATTGATTGTTTTGCAGTAAGAATAATTTTAGAACATTTATTTTAGATTGGTATAAATATATTATATAAGTACTTATCTTAGTAAAGTTTTATTAATATATAAGTTATTAATATTAAGGAGTTTTTTATATGGAAGATGAACAAATAAAGGATATTATAGTAGCTTTAATAAACAATAAGATGTTTCCAGAAGGAAAAGATGAAGAACATACTGCTAAATATGTAGCTAGATTTATTAAGACATTAAGAAAAGAATTAGAAAAGTAAGATTATTTTAAGAATGTAGTGGGGGCTGGTGGTGCTTCGCCTCCACCATAAAATCCACGACTATGTGTAATGTAGCTTAAATATCTGATTACACATAGTCGTGTTTTTTGTTGTTACAGTTGTGTTATTAATATAGTAGAGTATATATCAATCAAAGTCATGAAATTTAATAAGAAAAATAATAACTAAGTTATCGCTTTAATAAAAGTACTTAAAATTATAAATTATACTTCTGCTATGTGTTGATTCTTTTATGCGTACATTAGACAAATGGGATTTGCGTTAAAATTTGAGTATGGAGTATTTGGTTAGATTAAAATCAATAAGGCTCAAAATGAGTTTTTGGTATTAATGTGTTTTATTGACAAATAACTCACTGGACAATTATACTAATTATGGATGAATATATATAATTATGTACTGATGAGAGAATTGAAGAAGTATATTACTTTTAGATAGAAAATATTAATAATATAAAAACGCTTGATATAGATATTGAAGAAAGTAAATTAAATAAGCGGGGGTAAAACAAGTGAAATTTAGTGGAAATGATATATTTAAATTTATTTTTCCAGAGCTTCAGATAATTGAAGTTATTAAGGAGCATGGTTTTATAGTAAGACCTAGTGAAAATAAAAGGCAAAAGCAAACTCAAAATATGAGTCAGAAATATAGCCAAGAAAGTTCATATTCAAGAGATAATCATATAAGCATGAATAATCGTATTAAACAGACTTTTACTAATAGAGCAAATGCAGAACAGAATATAAATACAGCAGCATATCAACATAAAGATACTTCAAAAGTAAATAGCAACAATATATCAGATATGTTTAATATTGTTAGAAGAGAAATAGGAAACTTAATTATAGGACAAGCAGATTATTTAGATAATCTCTGCATAGCATTTAAGCGTCCTTTTGTAACAGGATATGATAATTTGAAGCCTAAAAATGTTATTTTTATTCTTGGAAATAAAGGTACAGGGAAGCATAGCAGTATATCTTTTATTTCAGGACTTCTTAAACAAAGTAAAATAATTAGCAGTGATGTTATGTCGACTATAGACCTTTCTTTATATGCTACTGTTTCAGAATTTCAGATATTTTTATCAGATTTATATAAAGCGTTGTATGGTGAGTCTGACATCGTAATTTTTGATAATTTTGACAAGTGTCATTCTAGTATTATTGATGTAATAGAAACTTTAACAACTACTGGAAAATATACTCTTAGCTCAAGATATGTATTTCAGAATAATAATCTTGTTGAGGCAAATGGAATGCTTCTGCAAGACTCAATAAGTGAGATAAGTTCTAATAACAAGTATTTTGTTTTTCCTTCAGAAAAGTCCGAGAAGGATGTAATGAATACCTTTGGAGCAAAGTTTATGGAATGTGTAGGTGATATACTTCATACTGAAAACTTTAGTTGTGATGAATTAAATAAAATAGCAGAAAAATTAATTGGAAAAAATAAGAGAAAATGTAGTGAAAATCTCTCAATAGTTTTACAGTGTGATAATACTGTTTCTCAGGTGATTGTATCAAATTATAGAAGTGTATCTGGAATAAATGGTCTGGAAAAGTACATTGATTCTAATATATACAAGCCATTGGCGGAGCTTAAACTTAAGATTATTATTAAAAATAATCAGAACGTATTTTTATCTGTTATAGATGGTAAACTTTCAGCACAAATTGATGATAATTTAATAAGATTAACTGATGTTTTACCACAAAAGAACATGTCTGGGCTTGATGATGTAAGAAAGGAAGTAAAAGAAGTTATAGGGCTTGAATCTGTAAAACAGTATGTTTTAAGTCTTGAAGATAATTTAAAAATCCAAAAAATACGTGAAAATGCTGGATTTAAGGCTGCAAATATTTCAATGCATATGATATTTACTGGGAATCCTGGGACAGGTAAAACTACAATTGCACGTATAGTTGCAAAATATCTAAAGGCACTTGGTGTGTTATCGCAAGGACAATTAAGAGAAGTCACCAGGGCAGATCTTGTGGGGCAATATGTGGGACAGACAGCAAAATTAACTAATGACGCTATAAAATCTGCGTTAGGTGGAGTTTTATTTATTGATGAAGCCTATGCACTTTGTAGAGATAAGCATGATGCTTTTGGACTTGAGGCAATAGATACATTGGTTAAAGGTATTGAAGATAACAGAGATGATTTAGTTGTAATTTTAGCTGGATATAAAGATGAAATGGGAGAGTTTTTAAAAACTAATTCAGGTTTAAAATCGCGTTTTCCAAATCTAATTGATTTTGAGGATTATACATCTGAAGAAATGTATGAAATTTCGCTTATTACAGCAAAATCAAAGGGCTATAAAGTATCAGAAGATTGCAAAGATCCACTTATAAAATTATTTGATAAGAAACAAATTAAAGGCAGAAATGATAGTGGAAATGGTCGTCTTGTTAGAAATGTTATAGAAAGTTCTATACTTAATCAATCCAAACGTCTATTAGTTAATCAGACTGCAGCAATGGACTTATTAACCTATGATGATTTTAAATTTGAAGAAACAGGGAAGTTTGATTTGGAAGCAAGTCTTTCTAAGATTATTGGTCTTGAAAATGTTAAGGATTTTGTTAGAACTCAATATAAGTTATTAATTGCACAAGAAAAACGTAGAAAAGCAGGAATGATGATAGATGCATCACAGGCTCTAAATATGATTTTCAGTGGTAATCCGGGAACAGGGAAAACAACAATAGCAAGAATTGTTGCAGAGATGTTCAAAGAAATGGGACTTTTAAAATCTGGTCATTTAATAGAAACTGACCGCAGTGGCCTAGTAGCTGAGTATGCAGGGCAGACAGCTAAGAAAACTGAAGAAGTATTTAGGTCTGCTTTAGGAGGCATTTTATTTATTGATGAAGCATATGCATTAGCTAATGATGGTGGAAGCTTTGGAAAGGAAGCGATAGATACACTAGTTAAACTTATAGAAGATAGTAGAGGAGAAATAATTGTCATTCTTGCTGGTTATAAGAAAGAAATGTCAGACTTCTTAAAGAGCAATTCTGGACTTGAATCAAGATTTCCTCTTATGATTGATTTTCCAGATTACAGTGCAGATGATTTATTTGAAATAAGTTTAAAGATGATTAAGGATAAAGGCTTTGTATTAGATAATGGAGCAGATACACTTATGAAAGAACAAATCTCTCAATTGCATAAACAATCCAATGCACATTCTGGAAATGGACGTATGGTGAGAAATTATATTGAAGAAATAATGAGAAAACAATCATCTAGAATTGCAATGAATGATGTGTCAGTAGCTGAGATGAATATAATTATAAGTGATGATATAGAAGTTAAAAATAAATCAGTGGATAACTTCAATTTAGAGAATCAATTATCTAAAATAATAGGTCTTGAAGAAGTTAAAGATTATATACGTGGTTTAAGTGCAAGGCTTAGAATGCAAAATGAACGTAAAAAACTTGGACTTCCTGTTGATAGTAAACAGACTCTTCATATGATTTTTAAGGGGAACCCTGGAACTGGAAAGACTATGATGGCAAGAACAGTAGCTGAAGTTTTGTATAATATGGGTGTAATTAAAACAAGTAAACTTGTAGAAATAGATAGAGCTGGACTTGTTGCAGGTTATGTGGGACAAACAGCAATTAAAACAAGGGAAAAAATTATGGAAGCAATGGATGGTGTATTGTTTATTGATGAAGCATATTCATTATCTCAAGGTGGAGATAACGATTTTGGAAAAGAAGCAATAGATACATTAGTAAAGCTTATGGATGATTATAGAGATAGACTAGTTGTAATATTAGCTGGATATAGTGATGATATGGATAAATTCCTTTTTATAAATGCCGGATTGAAATCAAGGTTTCCTAATATAATAAAATTTGAAGATTATTCTGGAGAGCAATTAGTAGAGATAGCTGAAATGTTATTTGAAGATAATGGATATGAAATTCATTCATCAGCTAAAAACAAGCTTAAAGATATATTTGATGCAGTAAGGCTTGAACCTCAATTTGGAAATGGGCGTTATGTGAGAAATCTGTATGAAAAAGCAGTGAATAATCAAGCAGTGCGCTTAAGTTCAGATATGGATTTAACAAAAGAAGAATTGATTACAATAGTTGATACTGATATAGAAAGGGTGTGATTTAGGTGAAATCTTTAAAAAAAATTTTAGGAAATACTGTAGCTGCTGTTTATTTTGTTTTTCCAATGTCTTTGGTATTACTTCTGTTAATTTTTATGCCCATTGCTTTTTTAATGGATGTTAGCGCTGTAAGAGGTTCTGGATTTGCTGGACCGAATTCAAGTGCTGCATTTATAGGTTTTGGCGGATTATTTATTGGTTTATCTTTACTTATTCCACCACTTAGAAAAATGTATAGAGTATTTCCTTGGTTATATTCATTTACAAAGATTTTCTATGTAAATCTAATAATTCTTTGTATTGGAGAGTCAATATTAAACTTTGGATATGAGGTACAGAGCAATGCTCGTCATGTTACCTTTTTCATTCTGATGATAGTGCAATTATTTATTTGTAGAATAGGAATGTGTATTTATTTTAAGTTAAAGCCAGTAAAGCATGTTGAAGAGAGGTAAATTTATGAGTAATGAACAACAGAATTTTAAAAATAACATTAAAAAGGATATTAAAACTAATTTAAATACGAATTATGATACAGATGAACAGTCAAATAGTTTTAGAAATCAGTCTGATGAGGAACAACTTGATGTTAATGATAAGGAAAATGTCAGATTTGAAGATACAGAAAGAGAAGTTGATGAGAAAGCTAATAGAAAACAAATTGATAAGCCTCTTAAAATCTTTGGAATAATATGTATTGCTGTTTCTATAATTGCAATTACGTTATCAGGTACTTCAAAAGTAGATACTTCTGAATCTGCACAAAATGCATTGAAAAATGGAGAATCTACAGCTGTTTCAGCAGGAACTATTTTATTATCAAAAGATGAAAATGCTGAACCTAAAGATTACACAATCACACATAAATCTGATGCGGAGGATACTAAAATTTGGGTATGGGATTATGCAGCAGAAGATGGAGACTATGTACAAGTACTTGTAAATGGCTCTCCAATAGGAGATGCTTTTATGATTAAGCATAAACCTAAAGAAATTAATGTTCCATCGGTAGGTAAAGTTCAAATAAAAGGAATAAAAGATGGTGGCGGTGGCATAACTTATGCTGTTAGGTATGATATCAATGGAACAAGTTATTTCAATGGAACTCCTGAAGGGGAATCAAATACTTATACGTTAACTAATAAGTAGATAGATTCTAATTTTTAAAGTAACAGAATGAGATGAAACTTATTGGTGGATTTCAAAGGTAAATTTTCGTCTCAACCATTAAAACTCTAGACAGAAATGTTGTTGACTAGCTTATCTTTGTATTAATTGACAATGTATTTATAATAAGTTATAATAATTTAAAAATTAATGAAAAAATTATTTGTATAACCTCAAGAATATGGTTTGAGGGTATCTACCAGGAACCGTAAAATCCTGATTACAAAGAAAAAGATGTATCTTTTTTTCTTTGTAATCAGGATTTTTTATTTTAAACAAAATTTAATTGGTAATTTTTGGAGAGGAAGTGCTTTATGAAAATTGATATGAATTTATTAAAGAAAAGAATTAAGGTGGCTAGTAAGGAGGTAAAGGCAGATACTATTGTAAAAAATGGGAAAATACTAAATGTTTTTACTGGAGATATTACAGAAGGTGATATAGCTATTGTAGATGGGATTATAGCAGGTATTGGTCAGTATGATGGAGAAGAAATTATAGATGCACAGGATAAGGTTATAGTTCCTGGATTTATTGATGGCCATATGCATATAGAAAGTACAATGTTAACACCACATGAATTATCAAAGGTTCTTGTTCAACATGGTGTTACTACAGTAATGGCAGATCCTCACGAACTTGCAAATGTTGCAGGTACAGAGGGAATTGATTTTATGTTAAATGGATCAGAAGGATTGCCATTAGATGTGTTTATTATGCTTCCTTCATGTGTTCCAGCAACTTCTTTTGAAAATAGTGGAGCAAAACTTGATGCAGAAGATTTACAACCTTTTTACACACATCCAAGGGTATTAGGACTTGCAGAATTTATGGATTATTCATCAATAGTGAACTTAAATGAGGAAATGTTACAGAAAATTATCAATGCTCATTTAAATGGAAGTGTCATAGATGGACATGCTACAGGGCTTAGTAAAGAAGAACTAAACGTATATATATCAGCAGGAATTTATGCAGATCATGAATGTGCAAATGTAAAGGAAGCAAAGGAACGTTTAGAGTTAGGTATGTATTTAATGATTAGGGAAGGAACAGCAGCTAAAGAATTAAAAAAACTAATAAAAGTTGTTACTCCAACAAATTCAAGAAGATGTATGCTAGTCACAGATGATAAGTTACTTGATGATTTAATTGCAGAAGGTAGTGTAGATCATAATGTTAGGCTTGCAATAAAAGAAGGATTAGATCCAGTTACAGCAATTCAAATGGTAACAATTAATGCAGCAGAATTTTTTGGACTTCGTAGTTTTGGAGCAATAGCACCAGGATATCAGGCTGATTTATTAATATTAGATGAATTACAGAGTATTTCAATAGATAAGGTTTTAAAAAAGGGAAAATGTGTTGTTGATAATGGGGAAATAAAGAAAGAAGAATTTAAAATAAATGATAATAGTAAAGAATTAGCATCTAAGTTACCGAAGATAAATATGAAAGAGTTAGAAAAAAATAATTTTGAAATACCTTTATCTTCTGATTTATGTAATATAATAGAAATAATTCCTGATAGTTTAATAACATATCATAGGGTCGAAAAAGTTGATATAGATAAAGGAATTTTTATCACATCCATTTCTAATGATCAATTAAAGATGGCTGTAATAGAAAGACATCATCAAACAGGAAATATTGGACTTGGAATTGTCAAAGGATTTGGTATAAAAAATGGTGCAATTGCAACAACAGTAGCTCATGATTCACATAATATTGTTGTTATTGGAACATCTGATGAAGAAATGTTTTTAGCAGTTGATCATCTTAAAAAGATGAATGGAGGAATTGCAATTGTTTCAGGTAAAGAAGTTATAGCATCACTACCTCTTTCAATAGGAGGATTAATATCAGAAAATAGTTATTTAGAGGTTAAAAAGCAACTTAATAGTTTAAATCAAGCTTTAAGTATAATAGGATTTGAAGCAGATTTTAATCCTTTTTTAACTTTATCATTTTTAACTTTACCAGTTATTCCAGAAATTAAGTTAACAGATACGGGGTTGTTTGAATTTAAAACATTTTCTCATATAAAAGTTCAGGTTTAAAAATTTTTTACACTAGAATTATTATTTAATGAACATGTTCATTATTTCCTGCAAAATAACAAATCATATAATGAAATTCATTATATGAGAATGAAGGTAAAAAATAATGATATAAAATAGTGGATTTTACATGTTGCCCTTTGCTTTTAGCATGAAACCTACGAAAATCTAGAATTTCGTAGGTTTTTAAATTTGCAATAATTTAGGTGAATATTCTATAATTTATAATAAACATAAAGTGATTTAATTAATAAAAATCTGTTATATGCTACTGATGTAGAGGAAGTGTTATAAGAAATTGCATCTAAACCAATATATGAATTTTACTAAGGTGCTTAAGTAATACATAGACAGATTCTGTAAGGGAGAGATTATGAATAAAATTAAGTTTAGAAATTTTATAAAAAAGATATTAGTATCATTATTGATGATTTTTGTATTTGATGGATCAACCATTGCATTTGCAAGAGCAGGAGGTGGTGGACATTCAAGTTCATCTCATAGTAGTTCATCAAACAGCAGTTCTTCAGGAAGTGGTAACTTACTTGAACTTATAGGTATTTTTATTGTATTGCTTTGTATTTTTTCAGCTGTAAAATTTGTTTTTAAATTAATATTAGATAAAAGGAAAGCCAAAAGTATTTCAGTGATAAAGGAATTATCCCAAAATGACAATGATTGGGATTATAATAATATGAAGAAAGATATTGAAGAAGCTTTTTATAAAGTACAAGCTGCGTGGATGGAAAGAAATCAAGACTTAGCAAGAGAATATATGAGTGATAAATTGTATAATAAACATAAATTAGAAACTAAAGACATGAGAATTAAAAAAGAGATAAATATTCTTGAAGACATGACATTATTAAGTGATGCTCCTATTGGACTACAGGATTTTGAAGGTATTAACAAAGATTGTATATGGGTTCATATTAGGGCAAAATCAAAGGATTATACAGTTGATGAAAAAAACGGTAAAGTAGTAGAAGGGGAACCTGATAAGATTGTTCATTTTGAAGAATATTGGAAGTTTATAAGAAATGAATATAGATGGATATTAGATGAAATAAGGCAAACAGATGATATAAGAACCTTAAAGTTCCTTCAAATAAAGGTTAACAATTAGAAAATTTAATGAGTATGCTTTTCCTCAATCAAATAAGAATAGCAATTTTAATACAATGATTTAAAGTATTTGTGTATATCTTTTAATGGATTTTTAGTGGCAGGGGATGTATATTTTTATGTAAAATTAAAATTTTATTATAATTCAAAGAATATAAATGTAAAACTGAAGAATTTTAATATTATAGATAGGCTTTAAGGTAAGTCTATCTTATTTTATATGTCTAAAAATATATGGGTGTTACTGGTGAAAAGTATAATAAAATTAAAGAATTTTATTATATGTGTTGAAGGGGAATTTTTATTTAAAAATTATTTATAGTTTATTATGATTACAAGTTTTTAGATGTTTATTTATTGTAGAAGTACATAATGAGCTATATATTTTGTATCAGAATGTAAGATTGAATATTCATAATTTTGCAAAAAAAGCATTAACATTATTTTTGTGTTACAATATACACAACGAAATTTTTGCGTGTCTTTTTATAAGAACCAGAGTTAATCACTATTAACTAGAGGAATACAGCATAAATGGCAAATTTTATTATAAATACTAAAATGAAAGTTTTCAGATTTATGAATTTATATATAGAAAATTATGCATATATATTTGCTGTAAGAAACTAAAATGATAAAACTTTAAAGTATAAATTACTGAAAGGAGATATTAAATGAAAAAATTAGGATTAGCAATTCAAATTGTTTTAGGTCTTGTACTAGGAATTATAGTAGGAGCTGTTTTTCATGGTAATTTAGTTATTGAATCATATTTACAATCCCTAGGAGATATTTTTATACGTTTAATCAAAATGATAGTTGTACCTATTGTATTTTCATCACTTGTTGTTGGGGTTGCAGGTGTTGGAGATATCAAAAAGTTAGGAAGAATAGGTGGAAAAACACTTATTTATTTTGAAGTAGTAACTACAGTAGCTATTATATTAGGGTTATTGGTAGCTAATTTATTTCACCCAGGCATTGGGGTAAATATTCAGGAACTTTCAGCAACTAGCATTGATAAATATGTGGCTACAGCAGAAACAGCAGCTAAACATGGATTTATGGATACTTTAATAAATATTGTTCCAACTAATGTTTTTGAATCTTTTGTAAAAGGAGATTTACTTTCAATAATCTTCTTCTCAGTTATGTTTGGACTAGGAGTTGCTGCTATTGGTGATAAAGGAAAGCCAGTTCTTAAATTATGTCAAGGGATAGCAGATGCAATGTTTTGGGTGACAAATCAAATTATGAAAGTTGCACCACTAGGAGTATTTGGATTAATAGGAGTAACGGTTTCTAAATTTGGGTTAGCTTCGTTAGTTCCATTAGCTAAATTAGTTATAAATGTTTATGGTGCTATGATCTTCTTTGTATTTGTTATACTTGCTTTAGTTGGCAAAATGTGCGGAGTAAAGATTATGTCAATCATAAAGATTTTAAAGGATGAACTTATTCTTGCTTATACTACAGCAAGTTCTGAGACAGTTTTACCAAAGCTTATGGAAAAAATGGAGAAGTTCGGATGTCCAAAATCAATTACATCATTTGTTATTCCAACAGGGTATTCTTTTAATTTAGATGGCTCTGTATTATATCAAGCTATTGCATCAATTTTTATTGCACAAATATATGGAATTCATTTACCAATCTTAACACAAATTAATTTAATGATTGTGTTAATGGTTACTTCAAAAGGTATGGCAGCAGTGCCAGGAACATCTTTTGTAGTTTTATTAGCTACTTTAGGTTCTGTAGGGATACCAGTAGAAGGAATAGCTTTTATAGCTGGAATAGATCGTATTATTGATATGGGAAGAACTGTTGTAAATGTAATTGGGAATTCATTAGCTGTTGTTGTTATATCTAAGTGGGAAGGACAGTATAATACTGATAAAGGAAATGAATACTTTAAATCTATTAAAGAGGCAGCATAATTAAGAATTTACATAGAAAAAATATTCAATACATATATAATTTTAAATCTCTTACACTTATAAACGTAGTATAATTATGATTATAAGTGTAAGAGATTTTTTTAGGAGGTATTATTTTGGAAAAAGAAGAAGTTGAATTTTTACCATCAGGACTAGTAAGCTGCTTGTTAGATGGCAGAGAAGTAAGTATATTAAAGATATCTCCTGAAAAGTTAACTGTTCGTGTTACTCAGGAAATAGACAATATAGACTGTATAAAAGTAGCATTTTATATATTTGATGAATGCATATATAAGGAAGTATTAATAAAAGATTATAGTATTATAGAAAAAAGAAAAGCTGATTTTAGTTTAGTATATGCTTTCTCTATTAAAGCTCAAGAATATGTATATAATGTAAGAAATATTTTTAAAAATTATTCAAAATATATTAGGCTAAAAGCTTTTGGTGATGTAAATGAGTTTTCAAAAGAAATGGTTGGATATCCAGAGGAATTGGATTATGAATTTTATGAGTATTATTTAGAGCAAAAAAGAGATTGGATGTTAGAATTAAACTATGAAAACTGGAATGAGAATATTATTGATTCAACAGAATTAGCTATTACTTTAGATAATAATATTTTATATAAAAAGTATATGGACAAGGATATTAAAAATTTTAAGAATGATTATTTAAAAGATAATTTCGCTGATAATTATAAGTTGTTTCAAAAAGATATTACAAGGCTTTATATTGGAAATCAATTTTGTCACAATTTATTTCCAGACATGAATTTATTAAAGAATATGATTAAAAAAGCTAAAGAAGAAAAGCTAAATATAACATTATGTTTTACATATATGAGAGAGAATTATATAGAAAAAATAAAAGAGATTATAAATGAAGTATATAATTGGTGTTATGAAAATAATACGAAAATAGAGATTATAATAAATGATTTTGGAATGATAAAATTAGTTGAAGATAAAACTGATTATTTGAATTTGTCATTAGGAGTTTTATTAAATAAGAGAAAAAAAGATCCAAGATATATTTATAAGAAAGGATATATTGAAAATAAAAAACTTATAGCAGAAAACAGTCTTGATAGTTCAATTTTAAAAAAATTTCTTAAAGACTGTAATATTGAACGATATGAATATGAAAATTGTGCCTATAAAATTTCTATTGCAGAAGGAAGTCATAGTCTTCATATTCCTTTTTATCAAACAAACACATCACAATATTGTCCACTATATGCAATGTGTAAAACAATGGACAGAGGGAAGCAGAAGCTTGTTGATGGCTGTCCAAATTATTGCAAGGATTATGTAGTTATGTATCCCAAACATTTAAAAATGGTTGGAAGATATAATTCTTTATTTGGGTTTGATGATACTTTACTTAAAAATCCAAAAGAGCTAGAGCAATATATAAATAGCGGTATAGATAGAATTGTTTTAAATTTTATATGAATACAGTTTAAGATAAAGAAAATCATAGACAAGTATTTAGGTCTAGTATTTTCTTTCATTTACTTAGGAGGAAAATA
This sequence comes from Clostridium sp. CTA-5, assembly GCF_054768135.1. Lineage (NCBI taxonomy): Bacteria > Bacillati > Bacillota > Clostridia > Eubacteriales > Clostridiaceae > Clostridium > Clostridium sp. CTA-5. Next base: position 75,821 of record NZ_BAAAAT010000001.1, read on the forward strand.
TAATGAAGATAGTAGCTGGATTAGGATGTATTGATGATTATATAGCATTGGTGAAAGCAGGAGCAGATGAAGTATTTTGTGGTTATGTTCCTTATGAGTGGAATAAAAAATATGGTAATTTGTTTCCTTTAAATAGAAGAGAAGTGCTTTATTATAATATTCAGATAAGTTCTTTTGAGGACATGAAAATACTAAAAAAAATGGTTGATGTATATAAGGTGCCGGTAAGTATAACTTTTAATTATTTATATTATATTGAAGAACAATATGAAATGATAGCTAAAATAATAAAAGATTTAATACAGGTTGGATTTAATAATTTTATTATAGCAGATATTGCACTTATATTATATTTGAAAGAAAACCATATAAAATGTTCTATACATTTAAGTGGAGAATGTGCTGAACTAAATAGTTTTTCAATTGATTTTTTTAATAAACTAGATATATCTCGTTACATATTTCATAGAAAAAATTCAATTGAAGATATGAAATCATGTATAAGTAATAATAAAGTAAAAAATCTAGAGTATGAAGCATTTATTTTAAATGAGAGATGTCATTATACTGGTGCTTTTTGTAATTCTCTACATTGTGATGAGATGATACATTTATGTAAAATGCCATATTATTTATCAAAAGTTAGTAAAGATATAAATAATTTTAAAGAAGTTGATAAGAAAATTGAAAGTTATTATAAAGAACCAGATGATAATGAAGAATTTTATATGAAAAATGAATTCGATATAGAAAATGAAGATGAAACAGCAGATTCTTATATTTTTGGAGAGACAGGCTGTGGAGTATGTTCTTTAAACAGATTAAAAGAAGCTGGTGTTACACATTTAAAAGTAGTTGGAAGAGGAAATTCAATTAATAATATGGAAAAGGATGTACAAAATTTAAAAAAAGCTATAGATATGCTAGATAATATTCAAGACAGTAATACGTATGAAAAAGAAGTGAAAAACAAATTATTTAGTGGTAAATGTAGTGGACAATGCTATTATAATTAAATTCAATAAAATTCACTTTAATTCAAATGGGAGATATGATATTAACAAAGTTGACATTTTTCTTTTAGATGGAATTAAAGCTAATGAAAAAGGAATTTATAGATATGGTTATACACTAACATAATTTTATATTGATGAATAATGAAAAGTCCTTGGAGTTAAGGGCTTTTTTGTTTTTTTAAACTTAAAATATTAGATGAAAAAAATATATACTTCAAATTAATAATAGTCAAAAGGTATGTTTATAATAATTTGTATTATAAATATATCTATATGAGTGATAATGTTATGTTATTAAATAATAAAGTTAATAATTATAAATTTAATACAAATCTTTATAACATAAAAACAAACATGAATTTATTAGTAGGATGAATTTAGTGGAATGAATTTTAAAAAATAATACATAATAAAACTAGAAACTAAATTTATTACTAACTAGAATAGGATATTTTAATAAATTCATGATGTAATACATATTTGTTGTGCATCAAGAAAGTATATTTCTTTCATAGTAAACCTATTAGATGAATATAGAGTAAAAAAATAAACTAAGGAGAATAATATGTATTTATTAAGAAGAGTATTAAAAATTATAACAACTTCAATTATAATTTTAATTATACTAGCAAGCAACAGTAGAAAAGCTATAAGTATTACCAAAGATATTCAAACAAGAGACCTTATTAAAGTAGCTGTACTTGCAAAAGATCTTGCTAATGATGATTATCTTATAAAGATATGTAAAGATTTCGAAGAGATTGAAAGAAAAAATCAAGGCAAGATTAAATTTACCTGTTATGATTCAAAATCTAATTTAGCAATACAAAATGAAATTATTGATAAAGTACTTAAAAGTGGTATTGATCTTATATTACTAGATACAGCTGATACAAGATATTTACAAGAAACTATTAATAAAATTAAGATATATAATGTTCCGGTAATCGTATTTAATAGAGAACCACTTACAATGGAGGCTATTAAATCTTATCCAAAAGCTTTATATATAGGAACCGATTCAAAACAATCTGGAATAATGCAAGGAGAAATGCTTATTGATGAATGGAATACTAATAAAGAGCTGATTGATAGAAATAAAGATAATACAATGCAATATATTATGTTACAAGGTGAACGTTATAATAAGGTGCCAATCGAAAGAACCAAATATTCTGTTTTAACACTTCAACAAGCTGGAATACAAACAGAAGAACTTGCGTCAATAGTTGGTCAATGGGATTTGGAATTAGCTAAAAGTGAAGTTAAATCATTGCTTTTAAAATATGGAAACAGAATTGAAGTTATAATATCAAACGATGATACAATGGCACTAGGAGCTATTCAAGCGTTACAAGAATTTGGATATAATAAAGGAGATAAAACAAAAACAATTCCTATTGTTGGAGTTGATGCAGTGCCAGAAGCTCGAGAATTGATTGATAAAGGAATGATGCTAGGTTCTGTTGTTCATGATCCAATTGATTTGGTTGACGCTCTTTATAGTGTAGGTATGAATTTAGTTAATAATATAAATCCAGTTGAAGGTACTAAATATAAGCTTGATGATACAAAAGTTTCAATACATATTCCATTTAGAGGTTATATACAAAATATTAAAGGTTATGTGGAAAACAAATAATAATCACAAATATATAAGTAAAGTCTATTCTTCATTTAAATGCGTTAAAGATAAATAGCATAAAATTAAAATTAAAGAAAATCTCCTGTTATTTGAAATGCACCAAATATTAGATATAAAAATCTAATATTTTAAGGTGCATTTTAAATGAAAAAATATTCTAGTATAGTTATCCATTTAGAATTTTAAAACATAGGGATAAATATTTTTATTTATGTTATACTATATGCTGTGAATTGGATTTTTATATGGAATTTTGTCGAATATATTCCATTATAGAAAGTCTAAGGAAAAAATTAAAACTTATAGACAATTGAAAGGGGCTTTAAATGAAAAAAATAGGACTAGCAATTCAAATTCTTATTGGACTTACACTAGGTATTATAGTAGGAGGTGTTTTCTATGGTAATCCAGTTGTTGGGTCATATTTACAACCATTTGGGGATATTTTTATTAGATTAATCAAAATGATAGTTGTCCCTATCGTATTTTCATCACTTGTTGTTGGTGTCGCTGGTGTAGGTGATATTAAACAAGTGGGTAAAATTGGTGGAAAAACAATACTTTATTTTGAAGTGGTAACTACAGGTGCCATTATATTAGGTTTACTAGTAGCAAATTTATTTCATCCAGGAACTGGGGTAAATATTCAGGAACTTTCAACAATAAGTATTGATAAATATATAAGTACAGCGGAAGCAGCAACTAAGCATGGCTTTATGGATACATTTATAAATATTGTTCCGACTAATATTTTTGATTCACTTGTTAAAGGGGATTTACTTCCTGTTATATTCTTTTCAGTTATGTTTGGCTTAGGTGTTGCTGCAATTGGTGATAAAGGAAAACCTGTTCTTGCTATTTGTCAAGGTGTGGCTGATGCAATGTTTTGGGTAACCAATCAAATTATGAAACTTGCTCCACTAGGGGTATTTGGTTTAATAGGTGTAACAGTTTCTAAATTTGGACTAGCTTCATTGATTCCATTAGGAAAATTAATTATTACTGTTTATGGAGCTATGATTTTTTTTGTACTTGTTGTGCTTGGTTTTGTGGGAAAAATATTTGGAATAAGTATTATGGCACTTATAAAAATTTTAAAAGATGAAATTATTCTCGCTTATACTACAGCAAGTTCTGAAGCAGTTTTACCAAAACTTATGGAAAAGATGGAGAAGTTCGGATGTCCAAAGGCAATTACATCATTTGTTATTCCAACAGGATATTCTTTCAACTTAGATGGATCTACATTGTATCAAGCTATTGGAGCACTTTTTATTGCACAAATATATGGAATTCATTTACCGATTGCTACTCAAATTAATTTAGTATTTGTATTAATGCTTACTTCAAAAGGTATGGCAGGAGTGCCTGGTGCATCTTTCGTAGTTTTACTAGCCACTGTAGGTTCAGTGGGTATCCCAGTAGAAGGAGTAGCTTTTATTGCTGGAATCGATCGTATTGTTGATATGGCAAGAACTACTGTTAATGTAATTGGAAATTCATTGGCTGTTGTTGTTATATCTAAGTGGGAAGGAAAATATAACTCTGAAGAAGGAGAAAAATATTTTGAATCTATTAAAAATGTAGCGTAATTAAATAAAATAAAAAACAGAGATAGAGAAGAAATATTTAATACATAATTAAGACGAACATACAGTCTTCTTTTACGGAAAATATGCATAATATTAGGAAAGGTTATTTTCTTTATATATGACTTAAGTTTAATCTCTTGTCCTTATAATCATAGTGAATTTATGTTTATAAGGACGAGAGATTTTTATTATTATCTCAAAAATAATTTGTGCAAGTTTGTATAGATAAATCAGATATAATTTATGAGATAAACTTTATGCTTTAGTAAGATTAAGAAAGTAATTTTTACTTGAATTCTTTATAATTTAGTAATAGGTACAAATACTTCTATAAAATGATAAATTTTCTTAATATGTTACATGAATAATAGTTAAATATATGTTTATAATAATGTAGATTATAAATATTATGTATAGGGATGATGATTATGGAAGCTTTAGAAAGAGTATATTCATATGTATTTAAAAAAATACTAAAAACTATAAATCCTGTAAAGAAGAGAATAATGAAAGCTGAGTGTATAGTTCATAAATTTATAAATATTCAGTCTTTGGTAATATTAGAAAATGATGGAAATATGGAGGCCTATAAACTTATGAAGTCATATATAAATGATATTAATGCGGGAGTAGTTTGGGCAGATCAGGATTTAAAAAGTAGTAATCATTTTTATAATCCACATAGGGATGAGGGGTTATATGGTAATAGTGATGCGAAAAAAGAATGTGTATCTTATTATATTAGGGCACTAAATGAATATTTTCATGGAAATATTAAAGGTTCAATGTTCTATTTAGGTGCTACTTGTCATTTAATTCAAGACTTAACAGTTCCTCAGCATGCTAATGTTCACTTATTAAATGACCATAAAAGTTATGAGAATTGGGTAATTAGAACTCATAAAACTTATAATGAATTTAAAATAGAAAAAGGGGGTATATATTTTAATTCCTTAAAACATTATATTGATTTTAATAGTAATAAGGCCATAAATGTATATAGAAAGTATTCTTGTGTGCCCAATAAGCAGATTAGATTTCGTATGATTACTTTAAATGTTTTAACAATGGCTCAAGCTACTACTGCTGGTTTGATGTTTAAGTTTTATAAAGATATACAAAGAGTTAAACCTCTTATAGCTAAAAAACATAAAAAGCATTTTGAAAACATATTAAGCAAGTTACTATAGTAGATATATTAATTTTTCTAGAAGTTAGATTTAGAAATTAGATAAAATTATAAGTAAAAATAATAGTTTTATAATATTAATTAAGTTTAGATAGTTACTAATGCCTTGCTTTGCTTCAAAAATTAAACTCATAACAATATAGAAAAACGTATTGTTGTGAGTTATTTTAGTTTATAGGCATTTAGAGAAAAAAAGAATACTTATAGTAACTTTAAGAAAGAATATATATAAGTTAGAATTATTAAATTATGTTTTAACAATTAATATAATAAAATTTAGAAAGAATTAATAGGAATAGAATGAATATCTAATTTAGATAATTATTTCACTAATTTTATTTAGTTTTAAATTGATATTGTTACTTTGTTATAAATGTTTTTAATATTATGATAAAAATGCTTTTCGATTTTGATTAAAGTAAAAAAAATGTTGCAACTTTATTAAAAATATATTAATATATAACAATAAAAGTTAAAAGTTCAGATGAAGATAGCGGGAGAGTAATGGCTATGGCTGTTCACCGAAGAAGTAAATCTTTCAGGTACCTATTTAATTAGAGATGACCGCTATTGGATGAACCCTTGGAGAGACTCGAAATAGAGCACCGAAGGAGAAAGTTGTAAAGGCGAAACTCTCAGGTAAAAGGACAGGGGACAGGTAACATATCTTACAAAAGTAATATATTATTAATTACTTCATTTAGATCTTATCTATTCCCATTTGTATCTCCAATTATAAAATATTTACATAAGAAAAGGTATATTTTAGTATATGCTTTTTAACTAACATGGAGGGATAAAATGGATAAATCAACAAAAGTATTTACTTCAATCTATTCTATAGTATATGGAGGGTCCACTTTTAGTGTTACTGATGGAAACTGGAATCTATCTAATTGGGTGTCTAGGATTAACTGAAAGTTTTTGATACATCATTGAAATAGAAAGTTATATCTCAATGATTAAATAAAAACTTTAGAAAGTTGTGATTACAGTAAAACAGATAAAAAACAGTAACATTCAGAAAGGCGGGATATATATGTCAGAGAATCAAAATTTATCGAGAGGATTAAAGAATCGTCATGTTCAATTACTTGCAATTGGAGGGGCTATTGGTACAGGGTTATTCCTTGGTTCAGGCAGGTCTATTCACCAGGCAGGCCCATCTATTTTATTTGCTTATATGATAACAGGAGTAATTTGTTTTTTTATTATGCGTGCCCTTGGGGAATTATTACTTTCTAATTTAAACTATCATTCTTTTGTAGACTTTGTACATGATTATTTAGGGAACGGAGCAGCATTCATTACTGGGTGGACATACTGGTTCTGCTGGATTTCACTCGCTATGGCTGATTTAACTGCTGCAGGACTTTATATACAATACTGGTTTCCTAATATAGCTCAATGGGTTCCAAGTCTTATAGCTCTTGTAATTTTACTAATTATGAATCTTACAGCAGTTAAGTTATTTGGAGAAATGGAATTTTGGTTTGCTTTAATTAAAATTGTTGCAATTTTATCACTAATAATTATTGGTATATTTATGATTATTAAAGGTTTTTCTACAGATGCTGGTGTATCTAGTTTTACAAACCTTTGGAGTCATGATGGTTGGTTCCCAAATGGGGTAAGTGGTTTTATTCTTTCATTTCAAATGGTTGTATTTGCTTTTACTGGAATCGAATTAGTTGGTTTAACAGCTGGTGAAACTGAAAATCCAGAACATGTTATTCCAAAGGCTATTAATAATATTCCAATTAGAATTATTATTTTCTATATCGGAGCACTTACTGTTATTATGAGTATATACCCATGGAATTCAATTAATCCAGATAAAAGTCCATTTGTACAGGTATTTGCTGCAGTAGGAATAGCGGCAGCAGCAAGCATTGTAAATTTTGTTGTACTAACATCAGCTGCATCTGCTTGTAATAGCGGTATATTCAGTACGAGTCGTATGGTTTATTCACTTGCTAAAGAAAATAATGCACCTGAGTCAATGAAAAAATTAACTTCGCATCAAGTACCTTCTAATGCTATAATGTTCTCTGCAACTGTTATTTTGATTTCAGTTATTCTTAATTATATTATGCCAGAAGGGGTATTTATACTTATTACCAGTATATCAACATTTTGCTTTATTTTTATTTGGGCAATTATAGTTATCTGTCATTTAAGATATCGTAAAGTTAATCCTGAACTTGCTGCTAAAAGTAAATTCAGAATGCCACTTTATCCAATTGCTAATTACATAATTTTAGCATTTATTACGTTTGTTATAGTTGTATTGGCACTTAATAAAGAAACTCGTGTAGCATTGTTTGTAACACCTGTATGGTTTATAATGCTTGGATTGATTTACAAGATACTTAAAGCAAAGAAATGTTAAAAAATTAATAAATATAAAATATATACATATGGTATTTATAATACCAAAGAGATTTATAAATTATTTTGAATAAATATAAAATAGATGAAAAATTATTTATATCATTTATATTGGTAATTTGTTAGATTATAATATATTACTAAGTAGAGATATTTTAATAAAAGATTAGATAAATTTAAGAAGATGATTTCTAAATTAAACAGGAATCATCTTTTTTAATTATAAAATTTAAAATAAAAATATATATTTATATATAAGTTATATATTTTCAGATTAAAGATAATACTTTAAATTAATTTTTATTTTCAGTATAATATTTTAAGAAATGATAAGAAAAGTTACAATAAAAGTATTAACTAAGTAGTTTTAAATGGAGAGAGAATATGACAGATTATTATAAAATATTGGGTGTAGAAAAAAGTGCATCAAAAGCAGAGATAAAAGAAGCATATGAAAAGCAAGTAGAAAAAATAAAAAAAGAAGTAGTTAATGAAAAACGACTTAATGAATTTTTAAAGGTATTTGATCAGGCATATGAAGCTTTAAATAGTTTAGAAGGAAGTCAATTTGATAAAGATGAAACATTAATTATAAATCCTAAAGATGTGCAAAAAGAATTAGATTTTAATAATGTAAGCAATACTTATAAAGCTAAAAATAATCCAAGAAGTAAAAGAAAAAGTTCTAATATTCAAAAGAATAATTTTACTTCCAAAGGAATTTCGAAAAATAAAGATAAAAAGAATAAGTATAATGATGATAAATTAGAAAATGATAGAAAACAAAAAGAGAGTGAAAAAACGCCTAAAAGTGATAGTGGACAAATATTTGATTTATTTATGTTGCCATTTAAAATATTAGCATTACCATTAGTAGTGATATTATCAGTAATAATATTATTATTTCAAATAATAAATGTGGTTTCATGGATAGCATCTAAATTATTAATAGTAGGATCTATATCAGTAGGAGCAATCCATTTATATCAAGTTAAATTAGGACAAACTATAAATTATAATATATTAATTTTAGCTGTGTCAGTTTTATTAGCATCATTCTTTTTGCCTTACATATTAAACTTTATGTTAAAGGTATTACAAAAATTAAATAATGTATTGAAAGATTTTGTTTTTTAATTAAGTAGATAAGAAAAAAGAAGCTTGATATAATGTTTTTTCAGAATATTTATAAAGGAGTTAATTATTAATGAAATATTATTTAGCACCAATGGAAGGAATTACGGGATATGTATATAGAAATTCTTATGAAAAATTTTTCAATAATATTGATAAATATTTTACCCCTTTTATTGTTACAAACAAAAGTAAAAGTCTTAAAACAAAAGAATTAAGAGATGTTTTACCTGAAAATAATAAAGGGATGAATATAGTACCACAAATACTTACTAATGATTCAGAAGGTTTTATTCTTACTTCAAGAAAATTACAACAATTAGGTTATAATGAGGTTAATTTAAATTTAGGATGCCCAGCAGGTACAGTTGTTTCCAAAAACAGAGGGTCAGGATTTTTAGCAAAAAGAGAAGAACTTGATAGGTTTTTAGAGGAAATATTTAAAATTGATGATATGAAGATTTCTATAAAAACTAGAATAGGAAAAGATAGTTCAGAGGAATTTTATGAGTTAATAAAATTATACAATAAATATCCTATAGAAGAATTAATTATTCATCCTAGAACACAAAAAGATTTTTATGGGAATAAGCCTAATTTAGAGGTATTTAAAGATGCATTATCTTTAAGTACTAATCCAGTATGTTATAATGGAGATATTTTTACTAGTGATGATTATAATAAATTAATAAAGACTTTTCCAGAAGTAGAAACAGTAATGTTAGGAAGAGGTATATTAGCTAATCCAGGCTTAATGAATAAGATAAAAAATAATACTGATATAGATAAAAAAGTGTTAAAGGATTTTCATGATGAAATTTTTAATAAATATAGAGAATTATTTAATGAAGATAGAAATGCAATTTTTAGGATGAAAGAATTATGGGGATATATGATTTATATATTTTCAGATAATAAAAAATATGCTAAAAAAATAAAGAAAGCACAAAAATTAAGTGATTATAATGAAGCAGTTTTAAGTTTATTTAGAGAACAAGAAATTATAGAAGGGGCAGGATTATTTAATAATCAATGTTAAGTAGAGTTATTATGTAAAGACAAATATATGAGAATATAATAAGTTATTTAGATAGTTTATAATTTTATAACTTTTAAGAAAGTTTTAGATGTTAGAATAGGATTATAATATAAAAAATATATTCATTGTATAGTCAATAAAGATATAAGAATTTTAATTTGTATTCTTATATCTTTATTTTTTACTTTTTATAAAATGATATTGTTATAGAAATTGTATAATGTTAACTAAATAATTGGACTATGTTTTAAAATAAATTATATGATGGTAAACATAAAATTATAAGAAACAGTTTAGTACAAGGATTTGGATTTACTTATGAACTGACAAATAAAACATTAAAGCTTAATAATACTGAATTAGAATATTTTTTTTATTAATACAAATGCTAAGATTAATAATTATATTAAAAATGTATTTGGGAGGAATTAAATGAGCATTTTAAAAAAAATATTAATATCTATTATGATTCTAATAATAATAATAATTCTACCAATAGGAGTTTTAAAAAATAATGTATGTGCTAATTCAAATTTTACTCAAGAGACCCCAGTTAAAATAGCTGTATTCTCAGATAATTCTAATGCCATGTACATTTCTTTACTTAAACAAAATTTAGAACGTATTGAAAATGAAAATAAAGATAAAGTTAAATTTACTTTTTTTGATGCAAAAGATAACCAAAGTTTACAAAATGAAAGTATTGAAAAAGCTCTTACAGAAAAATATGATCTTTTTATTATAAATTTAATTAGTCATAATTTAGAAGATGTAGAAAGTACTTTAATTAAAGTTATGAAAAAAAATATTCCTTTTATTTTGAATCCAGATCCAACTGAAGAAGTAAGAAACTTGGTTAAAGGATATAAGAGATGTGTGATTGTTGGGGCAGATTTTAAGCAATCTGGTACTATGGAGGGAAAAATACTTGTTAATGAATGGAATTCTAATAAAGAGTTAATAGATAAAAATCATGATAATGTATTGCAGTATGTTATGTTAAAAGGTAGAATCGGTAGTCCATTAACATCTTTAAGAACAAAGTATTCCATTTTAGCACTTAATGAAGCTGGAATAAAAACAGAAGAGATTGCTTCAGTTAATTGTGAATGGATACAAGATTGCGCTAGAAATTCTATTGAATCTCTGTTTCTTAAATATGGTAACAAAATAGAAGCTATAATTTCTAATAATGATGCGATGGCAATTGGTGCTGTCGAAGCTTTACAAAAGTACGGATATAATAAAGGAAACAAAGAAAAAACAATCCCAGTTGTAGGGATTGATGGTATGCCAATTGCTAAAGATTTAATTCAAAAAGGGTTTATGACAGGTACTGTTGTTTTAGATCCCCAAGAGCTTGCTGAAGCGCTCTATTCAATTGGGATGAATTTAGCAACTGGTAGACCACCACTTGAGAATACAAACTATAAATTTGATGATACAGGATTTACAGTTCATTTAAATTATAATGAATACACAAAGTAAATATGAAAGTTTAATCATTCTTAAATTGTAAGAACATTAACTATTTTATAATATATTTTAAAGATGTTATATTAGCAAAAGGAAATGATTAAATTAAAAAATATAAAGATAATATAAAATTTATTAAAATAGTTTTAAAACTAAGCCAACTGTTTAGATAAAAATTCTAAATAGTTGGCTTTTTTGTATAGTTTATTAAATATCAATTATATAGTAAAAAAATAATTTAGACAAAAAAATAGTATACTAAAGATAAAGAATTTTATTATATTTGTTAATAAGAGATTTAGTAAATAAAGTATAGTATAGCTCTTTAATAGACATAAATAATGATTTTAATACAATAGAAAAGAAATTTCCTTATATAAATATATAGTCATAAAAATAGTTAAAATGTTGAAGAATAAAAATCTAAATATGGGATTTATTGACTGGGAAATGTTGGAGTGGTATTCTATTTGTATAGAATACCAAAGAAAATGATTACGGTGAGTTCTCATGCAATAAAATTAAATACTAAAAGAAAGGATAATTTTTATGAAGAAAAGAAATTCACTAATTCTAATTTCAACATTATTAATGATATCTATTATGCTAGGAGGATGTGGACAAACATCAAAACCTACGACTGCAAACAATAAACAGGATAAGTCTTTATTAATTTATTGTTCTGCAGGTTTAAAAAAGCCTATGGATGAAATGGGTAAAAAATTTGAGGAACAAAATGGTGTTAAAGCCGAATTTACTTATGCCAATGCATCAGATCTTATAGGACAAATGGAAATTTCACATAAAGGAGATATTTGTGTATTGCCTTCAAATAAGGACTATGAAACAGCAAACCAAAAAGAATTAACATTAGACAAAAAAGATTTAACATATCATATACCAGTTATTGCTGTAACTAAAGGAAATCCGCTTGATATAAAAAGCTTACAAGATTTTTCAAAGTCTAGTGTTAGAGTTATTTTAGGAGATCCTCAAACATCACCATTAGGAAAATTAGCTATGAAATTATTTACGAAAGTTGGTATTCAAGAGGAGGTAAAACCTAATGTTGTTTCAACTGTTTCAACTGTAAATGAAATAGTGACATACCTTTCAATGAATAAAGCAGATGCTTCAATTATTTGGGAAGATAATGCTCTTAATGCAGGTAAAGATATAGATTGTGTTCAAATTCCAAAGGAACAAAATTCTGTTGAAAAGGTAAATATAAGCACTCTAAAAAGCTGTGAAGATAAGGAACTATGTCAAAAATTTATTGATTTTACTAATTCAGATGAAGGAAAGGCTATATTTACAAAGCATAATCTAAAACCTATTGAATAGTATTTGGATTGTAAATGTTTACTTAAAGTATTGAGAGGCTAATTAATGAGACTTAATAAAAATTTTAAAGACATTTTTTTTAAAACATCTATATGTATATTTCTTTTTGCTTTTGTATTATTTATAATTTTTGCAATATTGGGTGTATTACTAAGAGGCATTCCTAATTTAATAGAAAGCCTCTTAGACAAAGAAATTCAATTTGCAATTAAGTTAAGCTTTTTTACATCAACTATATCAACAATAATTTGTCTGATATTTTCAATACCTATATCGTATGGACTAGCTAGGTTTAATTTTTGGGGTAAAAAAATTATAAATGCAATAATACAAATGCCAATTTCAATTCCACCAATTGCATCAGGAATAGCACTTTTACTGTTATTCACTACAAAGCCGATAGAGAATACAGTTGCTAAATTGGGAATAGATCCTGTTTTCTCTATATATGGAATAATAGTAGCTCATTTTTTTATTAATACTCCATATATGATAAGAATTTTAAAAGTAACTTTTGAAAGTATTAATCCTAAGTTAGAATTTGTTGCTAGAACACTTGGTTATAGCAGTTGTGAATCATTCTTTAAGGTAACGCTTCCTTTAGCTAGAAATGGGTTAATTTCAGGGGTTATAATTGTATGGACTAGTGCATTAGGTGAATTTGGTACTGCACTTATGCTTGCAGGCGCTATTCGTATGAAAACAGAAACCTTACCAGCAGCAATATTTTTAAATTTAGCTGGTGGGGAATTAGATAAAGCTTTAGCAGCAGCAACAATATTAATAATTATGTCTATAGTTTGTTTGTCTGTTTTTCAATTATTTGAAAAGAGAAGTATAGAAAATATTAAATAATACGTAAAAGGGGTTATTTCATGCTTAAATTAGAGCATATTTATAAAAAACTTGGTAACTTTATACTTAAGGATATAAGCTTTGAAGTAAAAGAAGGCGAATATTTTGTTATATTAGGACCAACGGGATCAGGGAAGACTATAATTTTAGAAACCATAGCTGGAATTTATAATCTGGATAAAGGAAGTATATACATAAATGATAAAAATTTAAGCAATGTTCCGCCGGAGCATAGAAATATAGGATTTGTATATCAAGATTATTTGTTATTTCCTCATTTATCTGTAAGAGAAAACATCCTTTTTAGTTCTAAAGTAAAGAGTATGTCTAAAAATAGTGCAGAACAGACTTTGATTGATATATGTGAAATGCTTAATATAAAGCATTTATTAAATAGAAATACATCTATGTTAAGTGGAGGAGAACAACAACGAGTTGCCTTTGCAAGAGCTATTATTACTTCTCCACAAATATTATTATTGGATGAAGTTAGCAGTGCACTTGATCCTTGTACTAAAGAAGTTTTTCAACAAAATCTAAAAAAGTTGCATAAAAACCTAAATACTACAACTATTCATGTTACTCATGATTTTAATGAGGCGTTGTATTTAGCAGATAGAATAGCAGTTATGAATAATGGAGAGATTCATCAAATTGGAACTCCTGAGGAAATATTTAAACATCCCGCATCAGAATTTATAGCTAACTTTACAGGATTCAGTAATTTATTTAAATGTAAAGTAAGTGATGGAATAGCAACTTTATTAAATGGAATGAAGTTTGTTGTTAAAAGTAGCAAAACAGTTAATGAGGGATTAGCAGCAGTACGTAGTGAAAACATTTTTTTATTTTTAGATTTTAAAAATAAAAGCTTTGAAAATACATTCAAAGGTAGAATTATTGAAATCATTAATCAAGGTTTTATAAAGAAAGTTATAATTGATATAGGAATTGAATTAAGTTCTTTTGTAACAGAAAAATATATTGAAGATTTAAGGCTAAATCCAGGAAAAGAAGTTTATGTTGGAATTAAAGATAGTGATATACAAATTTTGTAATATAATCATGGGGGTAATAGTATGAAGCAAATAGAATTTTATAATAATCTATTTAATAAATTTATTAATATAGTTAATGATAATAGTTTTTTTAATGATGAAGTTAAAATAAAAGGAAAGGCTTTAAAACCAGAAGAAGCTATAGGAAATCCAGAAAGAAAAGATTTTCCTATTATAAAGGGAAAGGAAAAATTACTTGAAGCAGATTTTAGAGGACAAAAAGGCCAAGCTTTTACTGATATGCCTAATAATTTTGAAGGAACTTTAAAACAAATTGTTGAAATGCCTTTAAAAACTAATTTTGATACTGCTGTATATATTGCAACTTTAAATGCTGTATGTAGATATTTAAACTTAACAGACAAAACAATTCATTGTAAAGATGGAGAGCCAGAAGTATGTGCAGAAAAGTTTGCTGATTACATTAAAGATAAATATGGTGATCCTAAAATAGCGATGATAGGATATCAACCTGCAATATTGGAGAATCTTTCTAAAAAATTTTCTCTTAGAATTGTGGATTTGGCTTCAGATACAATCAGTAAGATTAAATATGGTGTATTAGTTGAAGATGGAAATAAATCTACAGATGATTTGTTGAATTGGTGCGATATAGTAGTTGCTACAGGCAGCACAATAGCAAATAAAACAATAACAAATTTTTTAATAGATAAGCCTGCTATTTTTTTTGGTACAACTCTTGCAGGAGCAGCAGCTTTAATGAAGCTTGAAAGATTTTGCCCATGTTCAAAATAATATGCAAACTGTTAATAAATAAGATATATTATTTGGTGTAGTTAACTACAGTGTGTAAATTAAATATTTGAGTTTAAATATAACTGGAATTTTATTTTCTAGTTATATTTTTTTCATGCAAATTATTAATTTAAAAAATTCTATATAGCTGAGAAATAATAATTGTATTCAAAATTTAATAGTAATTAACATAAATAGAATTTATCAAATTAACGTTTATAAATTTATAATTCTTAAGGATAACATAATTATATATGGTAAAAATAATTTATAAGAGGTGAGATAAATGAGTACAAAATATAAAAATACTAAAAAGAAAATGGCATCTTTGGGTCTCAAAAAGACTGAAAATGGTGATTATACTTATATAGATGTCAATGATAAAAATTCAGAATTTAAACCAGTAAGACGAAGTCAAAATAAAAGTTAGATATTAAATTAAAAAAATATTTAGATAATCATCCCACAAAAAGTATATTTTTTGTGGGTATTTTCTTAGTTGACAGAGTATATCTTCAAATGTACCGATACATTTGAAATTTATTTAGTACAAGCTATAATAAGCATAACGATAAAAAAGTTGGGGGTAATATATATGTCAAAATATGAATTAAACAAAAATTTAGCACAAATGCTTAAAGGTGGAGTAATTATGGATGTAGTAAATGCTGAGCAGGCTATCATTGCTGAAAAGGCAGGAGCATGTGCAGTTATGGCACTTGAAAAGGTACCAGCAGACATTAGAAAAGAAGGCGGAGTTGCAAGAATGTCTGATCCTAAGATGATAAAGGAAATACAAGCCGCTGTTTCTATACCAGTTATGGCGAAAGTTAGAATAGGGCATTTTGTTGAGGCTGAAATATTAGAAGCAATAGGAATAGATTTTATAGATGAAAGTGAAGTTTTAACATATGCAGATGATAAGTATCATATAGATAAAAAAAGTTTTAAGGTTCCTTTTGTATGTGGTGCAAGAAATTTAGGAGAAGCTTTAAGAAGAATAGGAGAAGGGGCAGCTATGATAAGAACTAAGGGAGAAGCAGGAACAGGTGATGTAGTTCAGGCAGTTAAACATATGAGATGTATTATGGATGATATTAGAAGAGTTAAAAATTCTCCAAAGGATGAATTAATGACTTTAGCAAAGGAATTTGAAGCACCGTATCATCTTATAGAATATGTTTGGGAAAATGGTAAGTTACCAGTAGTTAATTTTGCAGCTGGTGGAGTTGCTACACCAGCTGATGCAGCACTTATGATGAAGCTTGGAGCAGAAGGTGTATTTGTTGGTTCAGGAATATTTAAATCAGGAGATCCTGAAAAAAGAGCGAAGGCTATAGTTATGGCAACAACATATTATAATGAGCCTAAAATGCTTGCAGAAATATCAGAAGATCTTGGAGAAGCAATGGTTGGAATAAATTGTAGTGAATCAGTTACTAAATTTGAAGAAAGAGGCTGGTAATGGTGAAAATAGCTGTACTAGCACTTCAAGGTGGAGTAGAAGAACATATTAATCATTTAAAATCTCTTGGTTGTGAAACCGTTGAAGTACGAAAAGTTGAAGAATTGAATGATTTAGATGGACTTATTCTTCCAGGTGGAGAAAGTACTACAATTGGAAAATTATTAAAGAAAACTGGTATTTTTGATAAGCTTAAAGAAAAAATACTAGATGGTTTTCCGGTTTGGGGAACTTGTGCTGGTATGATACTACTTGCGAAAAATATTGAAAATGATGAAACTAGATATTTACAGACAATGGATATAAGTGTAAAGAGAAATGCTTATGGTACTCAAATTGATAGTTTTGTAATAGAACAAAAGGTAGTAGATGTTTGCCAAGAACCAATACCATTGGTATTTATAAGAGCACCATATATTACAGGGGTAGAGTGTAATGTAAAAATAATATGTAAAGTGGACGATAATATTGTAGCAGCAAGACAAGATAATATGTTAGTAACATCATTTCATCCTGAGTTAACAAATAACTTAGAAATGCATAAATATTTTATAAATATGTGTAGTAAAAGATAGTTAATTATAAATTAAGCCAATAAAAATCGTGGATATATGGAGGTTACAATATATTAAAATAATATAATAAGATTAAATTAAATATTTAAGTTTAAATATAACTGGAATTTTGTTTTCTAGTTATATTTTTTTTCATGCAAATTATTAATTTAAAAAAGTATAACGTTTAATTAAATGCAGAATAATTATAAAAATGTAAGAAATTTAACGAATTATTTAAAAAAGTATATATAATATATTAAATATAAAATAAACATAAATTTACATCATAAATCCAAAATAGTAAAGTATAGAACGTTAATGAATTATGTGGAAAATATATATAAAGGAGAAGAGAATGGATTTATTTAAACAAAAGAATAAAAAGAAATTAATATTTAAATCAGTTGAAAGCAAATTTATGGCTATTGTTGGAACTATATTGATAATTAGTTCAATAATTACTAACAGTATTATTTTGAGGTTTATGGAAAATAAACAATATAAACAAATATTATCTAATTTTGAATCACAAATAAGAGGAATGTCAACATCAATTGATTATTTATTAAAGAGTGAATCAGTAGAACTCAATGGATATTTGTATGATAAAAAGTTTATTGATTTTGCTAAAGTTAATATAGATGAACTGAAAAGTGAAAATAGTGATTTAATTAAATCTCAAAGTACATTAAATAATATATTTATAAAAAATATTAAAAATACTAATATTGAAAATGAATATTTAATTAATAAAGATGGAATAATCATCGCTGCTGCGAATGAAAAAGGATTATTATTAGATGTATCAAGTAGAGACTATTTTATTAATATAAAGAATGGGGAAGATACATACATTTCCGATATAATTAAATCAAATGAAACAGGAAATTGCATTAATGTTATAGCTAGAAGAATGTATGATGAAAATGGTAATTTTAATGGATTGATATGTAGGGATGTTATTGCAGATGTATATAAACCTATATTAAGTCAATATAATAATGGCAGATATAATGTGATTTTAACTGATTCAAATGGAAATATTATATATGATGAAAATAAGGATTTGATTGGAAAGAAAACAGGTATAGATGTATTAGATAATAATTCAAATAAAAAAACTAATGAAATCAATAAAATTAGTTATAAATATGAAGAAAAAGATAAACTTGCTTTATGTACTGTAGTTCCGAGTGTTGGATGGTATGTTTATTCAACAGGATATATAGAAGATATGTCTGCTTCAGCAAAAGTAGCTTCTAATTATGCTAAAATTATTTTAATAGTAGTATTAATAATATCATTAATAATTACTTATTATTTATCAAAGAAGTTTACCAATCCTATAAAAAAATTAACTAATCATATGGACGTAATCTCAAATGGAGATTTAAGCATTAAAATTAAAGATATTTGTACAGAAGATGAAACTGAACAATTAGCTAATAAAATTAATTCAACTACTAAAAAATTATCAAGTATAATAGGAAATGTTCATCATTCTGTAGTTATTGTTAATGAACAATCACAAAAATTATTTGTAATTAGTAAAGATGTTTCAGCTTCAAATATAGAGATAACTCAAGCTATGAATGGTATATCTGAAAAAATATGTAATGTAGCTCAGCAAGTAGAAGAATGCAGAATACAAACTTTAGATTTAGATAATGCTATAAATAATCTCGAAGAAAAGAACAAGTCTATGATTCTTCAAAATAACGAAGTAATAAATTCACTTAATGAAAATGAAAAAAAGGTATCTTCTTTAGTTGATTTAAAACAAGAATCAATATATAGTTTTAATGAATTAAAAAATATTATGAAAAAGTTATTTGATGAAATAAATAATATATCTAACTTTTTAGAACTTATCAATAATATTGCAAAACAAACTAATCTCTTATCACTTAATGCAGCAATTGAAGCTGCAAGAGCTGGAGAAGCAGGAAAGGGGTTTGCAGTTGTTTCAAATGAAATAAAAAGTTTATCTAATGAAACACAACAAGCTACTGAAAATATTTTTTCAATTATAGAAAATATTAATTCTTTAGTTAATACAACTAGGAGTACTTTAAATAATACAGAAGAAATAAGTAATGCAGAAAATGAAGCATTTGAACTTATGCAACATGCTTTTATTGAAATACAAAAAGTTTTAAATAAAATGGTTAAGACCACGACTGCGATATCAAAAGATATAAATATAGTAAATGATAAGAAAACAAAAGGATTATCTGCAATTTTAGAAGTTACAGATTCAACTCAGCAAATAGCAGGTATAACTGAAGAAGTAACTGCATCTATAAATGAACAGCAATCTTCATTTGAAAATGTAAATAATAGTGTTCAAGAATTACAACATATGTCGGAAGAAGTATCAAGAAATGTTGATGTATTTAAAATATAATAAAACAGTTAAGGTTTAATTAAACTGATAGAGAAAGCACTCATTTATAAATATGAGTGCTTTATTTTATAATTTTATATAAAAATTATAAATGTATTAACTTATTTTTGGAATTTTTCTATATAGAGTCCTGTTAAAAAAATGTAGATTTTATGTTATGTCTTTTTAAGACATTAAGTATATCTAAAGTTTCATTATCTTCAAAACCTGAATCAAAAGTAAAACAAATTTGTTTAGTTTTATTTTTTACTAGATATAAGAATTGATGGATCTGCTTTAAAATTTTCTACTTGATCCAAGATATCACCTCACTTTCTTATATCATAATATGAAACCATATTTCTTATGTGCATAATGAATAAAACCATAAATTTACATTTGTACAAAATTTAATTTTAATTAAAATGATATTTTGATTAAAAATTACGTTCTGGAACAACCCAATTTCCAGTAGCAACTATCATAGCTATAAGTTTAAGTGTGTTGCCATAGAAAAGCGAATTTTCAATTGGTGTGTCTATTAATATTTTCCAAAGTTCTATTGTCCATATTTCATTTTTATTTTGAATGAGTGATGAAACTAAAAATGGAGCAATAAAGGATAAATCATTAGGAACACCAAAAGCTTCACCGGGAGTAGATTGAGCTACATAGTAACCAGAAACTATATTTTTAGGATTAGAATTCGTCTTTGTAATTATCCAATTATTTAGTGTAGAAAGTTGATTTGTAATAGGAGTATTATTTAATAAAATATCCATTGAATAACGCCAAGGAGTTTTACAGCTGTTATAATAATAATCTCCATCATGAATTGTTTCTAGAATTTTTTCTTTTGGCGCTATAAATTGATTTTTATCTTTAATAAAAAAATCTGGCATAAGTCCATTTTTTTTACTTTCTCTATTCATTTGATTATTTATTATATTATTAATTCGTTTAATTACATTTCTCCAAGCGTTACTATTTGTTAAATCAACTTTAACAAATTCCTTTAAAATATAAACACTAAAATCGGAGCTCCTAGTTATGCCTTTAAATTTACTATTAACATTTGTATTAACCCAATCTCCTAAATTTAATATATAATCTTCTTTATCAACACAACTATCCATTAATGCATTAATTCTTTTAAGAGCTTCTTTTTTATACTCTATTTTGTCTTCTTTTCTCCAAAGTTTATTAGCAATAAGGAGTCCATAGCATATATCTATATCACCATTAGTAGCAGAGGCGGTTTTAGGGTTAGTGTTTATTATATCGCCATTATTAGCAATAATTTGTTGCCATGCCATTAGATTATCGTTATAAATACTAGGATAAGCTTTTATGAAATTATAGATATTATTAAAATGTTCTTTAGCTGTAGTATCAAAGTTACTCATAATTGAGAAAATTATCATACCATACCCCATTGCTGTAGAAGATGTAACTGCATTATTTTCAGTAGGAGCTTCCAAAGTATCAAAGAGATATTCTTTTGTAGGAGAGGAGTTTTTTACAGTTCTTAAGTAAAGTTTTTTCCATTTATGATAAAAAGAGAGTAGTTCTAAAGTAAGTTCTTCATTAGAGTATTTTTTCATAATAATATTTTTATAGATTTTTATCACCTCAATAAAATTATATTATTAACATATGTGTTAGAATAAAAAATGAAGACAAAAAGCTTTAATTATTTTTGTAGGTATATTTATCTAAAAAAGTATTAATATACATTGAATAAATGAAGAGTCTATGATATTATAAATCGGAAATATAAAGAAGCGGAGTCTTGAAATTTGTGATTGTCTCTAAGTTAATGTAATATACCAACTTTTGTTTAGACATAGTAAATAAGGCATATATGTATAAGATATTTTTTGAGACAACTTAAAATTAAATAACAGACGATGAGCATTTAAGGAGAACGGACGATTATGAAAAAAAATGAATACGGATTATTTACAGCAATAACCATGATTATAGGGATAGTTATTGGATCAGGGATTTTTTTTAAGAGTGATAATATATTAGTTGCTACTGGCGGGAGTATTAGTCTAGGAGTATTAGTTTTTTGTATTGCGTCGATAGCTATTATATTTGGTAGTTTAACAATTGCAGAATTAGCATCAAGAAACTCAAAAGAGGGCGGAATAATAGCATATGCTGAGGAGTATTATAGTAAAGCAGTTGCTTGTTCATTTGGATGGATGAATACATTTATATATTATCCTGCATTACTTGCAGTTGTTGGATGGGTAACAGGAATATACACATGTATGTTATTTGAAATAGAAGGAACATTAGAAAAGCAAATAGCTATAGGACTATTTGTTATTTTACTTTTCTTTTTATTAAATATTTTATCAGCTAAATTAGGAGGATATTTTCAAAATTTAGCTACAGTAATAAAATTAATACCTTTAGTAATGATTGCAGTTATAGGAGTTACTTTTGGACATGCAAGTAGCATAAACTTAACAGATGTTACTAATATGCAATCATTTGCTTGGATTTCGGCAATAGCTCCAATATCATTTTCATTTGATGGATGGATAATAGCTACATCTATTGGACATGAAATAAAAGATTCTAAAAAGAATTTACCTATAGCGTTAATTGTAGCACCAATAATTATTCTAATTATATATATAGTATATTTTGTGGGAATATCAATATATATAGGGCCAGAAAAAATTATGGCTTTAGGAGATGCTCATGTTGATGTTGTAGCAAATAATTTATTTGGACCTATGGGTGCTAAAATACTATTAATATTTGTTATTACTTCAGTTTTAGGTGCTGCTAATGGATTAGTATTAGCAATGCTAAGAATGCCATATTCTTTAGCAAAAAGGGAGATGTTCCCATACTCTGATAAAGTATCTAATTTTAATAAAAAACTAGGTATTCCTGTGATTTCAGCTTTTATTGCTATTGGAATTTGTTTTATATTAATTATTATGCATTATTTAACTCAGAAGTTTAATTTATTACCTAATTCAGATATTTCTGAAATAGCAGTTACAATAAATTATGTGATATATATACTTTTATATTATAAAGTATTAAAAATGGGACTAAGGAAAGAAATTAAGAGTAAATTTAGAGGAATTGTATGTCCAGCTATGGCTATATTAGGTTCAGTTATTATTTTATTAGGAAGTATATGTAATCCATTATTTATTTTATATATTATAATATGTGCTATGGTTACAGGAACAGCAATTTTATTCTGGAAAAGTAAAGAAAATAAGAAGGGTGACAATATAAAGAATAGTATAAATATAATAGAAGAAATATAATTTAGTAAGAATTTAATAGAAAAAGGTGTTACTACAAAATGATTAAAAATTTATTTTGTAGTAACACCTTTTTGCTTTATAAACCTTTTAAAAAGAAAATGTATGGGTTAAGGTTTACTATAATACCATTTTGGAGATTAAAGAGTTTCATATAGTATTAATTATTTAACTTTGATTAGCATATTCTATATCAGTTACTAATATTAATCAAACTAATAATTAAAATGGAAATAAGTCTGACAAAGTAGATATAAGGAGGAGATTAATATAAAGAGATTAGACTTATTTAAGGATAATGGAGATAGTAGAGATAGCATAGTAGAAGATGATATAGCTAATATGCCTGATGAAAAGTTTTTTGCATTACTAGATACTGTTTATGCTGTAATAGAATATAAAGGTGATATTGCTAGCGTTGTAAAAAAAATTCCTAATGCTCGTGTTTTTATTGTGGATCAAAATCGTGCAATATTAGCAGTTAGAGGAGATATGAAGGAAGTAACAGATAAACTTTTTGATGTAATTGTTTATGTAAATAGAAGTTCACTTTATACATTATGTGACATTTCACCAGTAGAAGCATCCGGAGCGACTAAATTCCATAATAGTGTTTATTTACCATTAGATGGACATGGAATTATTGTTGGAATAATTGATACAGGGATAGATTATTTAAATGAAGAGTTTATCAATGAAGATGATACTTCAAGGATTTTAACTATTTGGGATCAAAATTTAACTATTGGTAAAAAACCAGAAGGGCAGTTTGTTGGAAGTGAGTATAATAGAGAAGAAATAAATAAGGCTATTAAAGCTAAAAAAGAAGGGAAAGATCCTTATGAGATAGTGCCTTCAAAAGATGAAGTAGGACACGGGACAAGCATGGCATCAATTGTTGGAGCAAGAGGGGTAAATCCATCAGTTAAGGGGACTGCACCAAATTGTGAATTTTCTATTGTAAAATTGGGGCCTGCACCAGAATCATTAAGAGATACACTAGGAGTTTATGGTGATAGTCCTACGTTTTCAACTTCAGTTGTATTTTTAGGTATGAAATATTTATATGATATATCTTACAAATTTAAAAAGCCTATAGTAATACTTGTACCTTTTGGTGGAGCTAGGGGAGGGCATAATGGATTAGCAATTAACGAAAGATATATAGATGAAATTTCAAAGAAGAGAGGAATAACTGTAGTTGTGCCAATAGGTAATCAGGGTAATGCAGAAAATCATACATCAGGAAAGATAGCTAAAAATGGTGATATCCAAAATATTGAAATTAAAATAGGAAAAAAACAAAAAAATATAAATTTTGAAATTTGGATTAAGAAACCAGACAAATTTGCATTGTCAATTATTTCACCTTCAGGAGAAATAATTGAGAGAATACCACCTAGCGTTAATAAAATAACAAAATTTAAATTTTTATATGAAGGTACTATGATATATGTAGAGTATTTTATACCTGAAGCATTAACAGGTGAAGAATTAATTCAGATTAATGCTAAAAACATAACAGAGGGAATATGGACATTTAAACTTATAGGAGAACTGGTAGCAACAGGTACTTATGATGCATATTTATTACAAAGAGAACTATTAGCACCAGATACAAAATTTTTAAAACCAGATTCATATGGAACTTTAACTATTCCATCATCATCAGATTATGCTATATCTGTTGGCTATTATAATCAAAATGATAATTCAAATGTAGTAGAATCAGGTAAAGGATATACAAGAGATGGAAGAGTTAAACCAGATTTGGTTGCAGGCGGAATAAATGCTTTAGTAACTACTATAGATTCTAAAACAAAAGCTGTCAGTGGATCAAGTGTAGCAGCTGCGATAGTGGCTGGATGTGTAGCACTTATATTACAATGGGGAATTATTAATGGTAATGATATAAAATTATATTCTACAAAAGTAAAAACTTATTTAATAGGAGGGACAGCAAAGAGAGAAGGAGATATATATCCTAATCCACAGTGGGGATATGGAATTATTGATATGAAAAATATTTTTGATAATATTAGATCAAAGTTTAGTCAATCTAGATGTAATAATTATAGAGTTATTGAAAAAGCAATAGATAAAAATGAATATTATGTAGGTAATTTATTTATAAGACTACCGAGAAAGTAATTAGTTAAGATGTTAAAATAATTAATTAACTTATGAGGCGTTTTTATACTGAAAAAGAATTAGATAAAAGATAAAATTATAATTGGTTAAATTATGGGGAATTTCTATATTAGTTAATTGAAATATTACAATTTAAATTAAAAGATATGAAGGTTAAATGTTTTTTATTAATTAATATTTGAATAATCTATTATATAGCTATATTTTTGGGAGGAGATTAACATAGAAATTAACAAGTTTGATTCTAAATTAAACTTATTAAATTTGCCCCAAAGAGCTAATGTTAGAAGCCAAGTTAACTTAAAGAAGAGTATAGAAAATATTACAAATCAGGAATTTTTTACACTGGAAGGTACTATTTTTGCAACTATAGAATATCAGGGGGATATTATCGGTGCCGCAAAAGAAATCCCTAATGCTCGTATTTTTATTTATGATAAAAATCGTGCAATATTAGCTGTACAAGGAGATTTAAATGAAGTAATTAATAAGCTTTATGATGTAATTGTTTATGTAGTTCCTACTGTATTGCATACATTATGTGATATTTCGCCAGTAGAAGCATCCGGAGCACTTATGTTTCACAATAGTGTTTACTTACCACTAGACGGATTAGGGGTTACTATAGGTATAGTTGATACAGGCATAGATTATCTAAATGAAGAGTTTATTAATGAAGATGATACCACAAGAATCTTGGCTATTTGGGATCAAGATATTTCTAGTGGAAAAACACCAGTGGGGCAGTATGGTGGCAGTGAATATACTAAAGAAGAAATAAATAAAGCAATTAAGGCTAAAAAAAATGGTGAAGATCCTTACAAAATAGTGCCGGCAAAGGATGTAAATGGTCATGGGACTAGTATGGCAGAAATTATAGGAGCAAGAGGTGCAAATCCAGCTGTTAGAGGAGTAGCACCAAAATGTAATTTTGCTGTTGTAAAGTTAAGTCCAGCAGTATGGGCATTAAGAGATAATTTTGGAGTATATGGTGATGTCCCTGCTTTTTCAACTTCAGTTGTATTTGCAGGTATTAAGTATTTATATGATCTATCGCGTAGATTAAAAACACCTATGGTAATACTTGTACCTTTAGGTACAAATATTGGTCCTCATAATGGTTTATCTTTTGTTGAAAGATATATAGATGAGATTTCAAGGGTGAAAGGTATAACTGTAGTTGTAGCTGGTGGAAATCAAGGAAGTTCAGATACTCATACATCTGGAACTATAGCTGAGACCGGTGATATTAAGAGTATTGAACTTAAAATAGATAAAGATCAAAAAAATATATATTTTGAAATTTGGATTAAGAAACCTGATAAATTTGCATTGTCAATTGTTTCGCCTTCAGGAGAAATAATTGAGAGAATACCTCCTAGTCTTAATAAAATAACAGAAATTAAATTTCTATATGAAAGTACCATAATATATGTAGAATATTCAATACCAGAAACATTAACTGGTGAGGAGAGAATTATAATTAAAGCCAGAAATATAAAGGAAGGAATTTGGACATTTAGACTTACAGGTGAATTAGTTATAAGTAAAAAATATGATGCATATTTACTGCAGAGAGAGTTATTAGCTCCAGGTACGAAATTTTTAAATCCAGACGCAGATATAACATTAACGATTCCATCAACATCATTATATGCTATATCTGTTGGTTATTATAATCAAAATGATAATTCGAATATAGTAGAATCAGGCAAAGGATATACAAGAGATGGAAGAGTTAAGCCAGATTTGGTTGCAGGTGGAATAAATGCTTTAGTAACTACTATAGATTCTAAAACAAAAACTGTTAGTGGGTCAAGTGTAGCATCTGCTGTAGTGGCAGGATGTGTAGCACTTATATTACAATGGGGAATTATTAATGGTAATGATATCAATTTATATGCTACAAAAGTAAAAACCTATTTAATAGGAGGTACAACAAAGAGAGAAGGAGATATATATCCTAATCCACAGTGGGGATATGGAATTATTAATATGAAAAATATTTTTGATAATATGAGAGCAAAAATTATTCCATATATAAAGCATATAAATGGAGTTGAAGAAAAAATAATGTATAAAAATGAATATTATGTAGGAAATCTATTTATAAGATTACCTAGATAGTATTTTAATTTCAATAAGTTAGAATATATAGATATCTTTTGGAAGGTGATTAATATAGAAAATATCAAGCTTGATGCTAAATTAAACTTATTAAATAAAATACCTGAACAATTATTATATAAGATAGTGTCTTTATCTGAAAATGAAAAAATTAATAAAGGGAGCGTAGAATTGGTAGTTTTATTTGGAGATAAGTTAGATAAAGTTACTAAATCTATAGAAAGTATAGGCGCAACATTTGAAAATTTAGGCTTTGGTTTTGGAATTATTACATTAAAATCTGAAGATATACGTAAAGTATCTCAAATAGAAGGTGTACAATATATAGAATTACCTAAGGTTCTATTTACTTCTGATTTTGAAAGTAATAAGGCTTGTTGTGTTCCAAATGTTTGGGATCGTTATGGATTAACAGGAGAAGGAGTATTAGTTGGTTTTATTGATACTGGTATAGATTATACTCATCCTGCTTTTAGGGATGAATCTGGGAATAGTAGAATTGATTTTATTTATGATTTAGGAGAGGATAAAAAAGTTTATGATAAATCACAAATAAATGAAGCATTAAAAGCAGAAGACCCATATTCAGTTGTAAATGTACAAGATTTAATGGGACATGGTACACATGTGGCTGGAATAGCTTGTGCAGGTGGAAAAATACCTAAACAAAATTATGGAGTAGCTTTTAAAAGTTCTATTGCTATGGTTAAAATAACTAAATATGGTTTTCTAAACTTTGCTTTAAGTACACAAATAATGAGGGGGATAAAGTTTCTTATAGACAAAGCTGAGGAAATCAATAAACCTCTTGTAATAAATCTTAGTTTAAGTACTAATGATGGAGCACATAATGGAACAAGTCTTTTAGAACAATATATAGAAACTATATGTAGACTTGAGAGAGTAGCAATAGTTATTGCAGCAGGTAATGAGGGAGAGGCAGCTCACCATATTGGTGGTAATTTAATGGATATAAACATAATTTCTTTAAGTATATCAGATTCCGAAAGGGCAATAGCATTACAATTATATAAGCCTCTTTTAGCGGAAATTTCTATTGAAGTGGAGAATCCCTTAGGACAAAAAAGTGGAGAAATAGTTATACGTTCCGGATATAGAGAGGTTAACATTGGTATTGATAAATGTATTATTTATAATACAGGTCCAAAACCCTTTGATATAAATGGAGAAATATCTATAAGTCTTTTACCAGGAGAAGAATTTTTACCAAGTGGAGAATGGAAAGTAACTTTAAAGGTTCTTAATAAATATAATGGAGTGTATGATATATGGCTTCCTATTACAGAGTCTCTTAATCCAAAAACAAGATTTCTCAATCCAAATGTTTATAATACATTAGGAATTCCTGCTACAGTACAAAGTGTAATATCGGTTGGAAGTTATAATAGCATGACTAATACTTTTTCATCTTTTTCTGGCAGGGGAAAACTTTATAAAACATCATTTATAAAGCCTGATATAGTTGCGCCAGGAGAAAATATATTATCAGTATCTCGAAATGGAGGATTTGATACTAAGACAGGAACTTCAATGGCATCGCCTCATGTAGCAGGAATATGTGCATTACTTTTACAATGGGGAATAGTTAAGGGGAATGATCTTTTTCTTTATGGAGAAAGGCTTAAATATTATATTTCAAAAGCAGCAAAGAGAGATAGGGTAGAGGTATCTTATCCAGATCCTAGTTTCGGATATGGCACTATATGTGCTTATGATTCTTTAGATTTATTAAAATTAGCTAATATCAGAGGTGATAATTTAGAAGAAAGTAACTTAGATAATGTTATATATAAAAATTATAGAGTTCAAGAAAAAATAATAAGTAACCTAGAGTATTATATAGGTAATTTGTTTATAAGATTACCTACATAAAATAAAAAGAATAGCACATATTGACACATTTAAATTGTTAATCTAAACAATATTATTATATATCTGAAAGGAGGGATTAGTATAAAAAAGAGTAAAATTTATAAAAAAGATATTAGAGAGACATCAGATGATATTTTAATTGGGCCAGATATAAGTTATGCAATAATAGATTATGCTGGAGATATTGTTAATGAAGTAAAAAAAATAAAAAATGTTAATGTATTTATAATTGATGAAAATCGTGCATTATTATCAGTTAAGGATATAAGTGTAGATGATGTAGTTTCCAAACTTTCAGATGTAATTATTTATGAAAATAAAACATTTGTGTATTCATTATGTGCTATTTCGCCAATAGAAGCATCAGGAACACAACAGTTTTATAACAATAAATATTTACCATTAGATGGCTCAGGAATTATTGTTGGAATAATAGATACTGGTATAGATTATTTAAATGAAGAGTTTATTAATGAAGATGGAACCTCGAGAATTTTCACTATTTGGGATCAAAGTATTAATACAGGAAAAAGACCTACTAATCAACCAATAGGAAGTGAATATACAAGAGAAGAGATAACAAATGCAATTAAGGCTAAAATTGATGGGAAAGATCCATACGAAATAGTTCCTTCTAAGGATGAAATAGGTCATGGTACTAATATGGCAGGAATTGTTGGAGCTAGAGGAGCAAATTCAGAATTTTTAGGAACAGCACCACGATGTGATTTAGCTATTGTAAAGTTACTTCCTGCAAGTCAAAAATTAAGAAATGAATCATATATATATGGGAATGCAACAGTATTTTCAGGTATTGTAATATTTTTAGCACTTAAATATCTATATGAACTTTC
Organism: Clostridium sp. CTA-5; assembly: GCF_054768135.1. Classification (NCBI taxonomy): domain Bacteria; kingdom Bacillati; phylum Bacillota; class Clostridia; order Eubacteriales; family Clostridiaceae; genus Clostridium; species Clostridium sp. CTA-5. The sequence goes on from NZ_BAAAAT010000001.1 coordinate 106,051, forward strand.
AATTAATTTAAAAAAGCCAATTGTAATATTACTCCCTTTAGGATATAACATTGGAGGTCACAATGGGTTAGCTCTTAATGAGAGGTATATAGATGAAATTTCTAGAATTAGAGGAGTTGCAGTTGTTGTACCAACTGGAAATGAAGGAGATGCAGATATTCATACATCAGGAGTAATTGCTAAAGAAGGTGATGTTGGGAACATTGAACTTATAGTTGATGAAAATCAAAAAAATTTAAGATTTGAGATTTGGATTTCTAGACCGGATAAGCTTACATTATCAATTACTTCGCCTTCAGGAGAAATAGTTGAGAGAATACCTCCAACAAGTCAAAAAGTTACAGAGATTAATTTTATATATGAAAAAACAAAAATGTTTATTCAATATTTTAAACCAGAAGAAATAAGTGGAGACGAAAAAATTAGTATTACAGCATTGAATATAACTGGAGGTATATGGAACTTTAAACTTTTAGGAGAAATAATATATATAGGAAAGTATGATGCGTATTTACCGCAGAAAGAAATAATTGCTCCTAATACAAAATTTTTAAGTCCTAATCCAGAAGAGACATTGATGATTCCTTCAACATCAAGATATGCAATAACAGTTGGATATTATGATCAAACTAATAACTCTATTGTAGTAGATTCTGGTAGAGGATATACAAGAGATGGTAGAATAAAGCCTGATTTAGTAGCAGGAGGAATTAACGCCTTAGCTTTATATGGAGGAAAAACTAAAAAATTTATAAGTGGATCAAGTGTAGCAGCTGCTGTAGTGGCTGGATGTTCAGCACTTGTATTTCAATGGGGAATTATTGATTTAAAAGATAAAGCAATGTATTCAATAAAACTTAAAACATATTTAATAAGAGGGACATCAAAAAGAGAAGGTGATATATATCCAAATCCACAATGGGGATATGGAGCTATAAATATGAAGGGTGTTTTTGATAATATTAGAGGATTAAAAGAGAAAGAAAGTAGACAAGAGATTCAAAAACAAAATTCTGTTGATTCAAATAAAAACTATTTTTTTGATGTAAATAATAATATTGTCTTAATAGAATATAAAGGTGATATTATCAAGGCTATAAATAAGTTTCCTAACACTGAAGTATTCATAATAGATGATAAACGTGCATTGATTACAACACCATATTCAATCTATAAAGAAGTATTAAAATTAACACCTGAAATAGTGTATGTAGATTTAGATGCACCTCTTACACTTTGTGATATTTCACCAATAGAAGCATCTGGAGTAACTGTATTTCATAATAATGTATATTTGCCACTAAATGGTTCAGGTGTAATTGTAGGCATAATTGATACTGGAATAGACTATTTAAATGAAGAATTTATAAATGAAGATGGAACATCTAGAATTGTAGCACTTATGGATAGAGGAATTCCAGATAATAAATCTCCACTTAGATGTGCGGTATATAAAAATGAAGATATAAATAAGGCAATACAAGCTAAAAAAGATGGAAAGGATCCATATGAAATCGTACCATCTAAGGATGAAATAGGACATGGAACAAAGATGGCAGGAATAATTGCAGCAAGAGGAGCTAATCCAGATTTAATCGGCGCAGCACCTAGATGTGATCTAGCAATAGTAAAGCTTAGAAATGCGTTTAAGACTTTTAGAGATGATTATGGAGTTTATGGGGATGAACCTGTATTTAAAACAACAGGTTTAATACTTGCAATAAAATATTTATATGAATTATCGATTGAATTAAAAAAACCTATTGTAATATATTCTCCATTCGTAACTAATATTGGTCCTCATAATGGAAAAGCATTTACTGAAAAATATATAAATGAAATTTCTATTTATAATGGGGTTGCAGTTGTAATTCCAACAGGTAATGAAGGAAATACAGATACTCATACTTCTGGAATATTAAAAAATAAAGGGGATCAAGCAATTGTAGAAATACAAATAGGAAAAAATCAAAAGGATATATTTATTGAAATATGGATGTCAATACCAGATAAAATAGGATTATCAATAGTCTCTCCTACAGGAGAAGTTATTAGAGAAATATATCCAAAGTTTAAGACTGAAATAGAGATTAGTTTTTTATATGAAGAAACTAAGATGTCTATACAATATTTTACACCTGAAGAATTAACCGGAGAACAAAAAATAATTATAACTGCAAGAAATATAAGAGAAGGTATATGGCAATTTAGGCTTATAGGAGAATTGATAGTAGTTGGAAAATATGATGTTTGGATACTTCAAAGAAAAATTATAGCACCAAATACAAAGTTTTTAAATCCTATATCGGATACAACATTAACTACTCCAGCAACATCTAAAGGAGCAATAACTGTAGGATTTTATAATCAAAATAATAATTCTATTTTACCTGAATCAGGAAAGGGATATACTAGAGATAATATGATTAAACCTGATATAGCAGCAGGTGGAATCAATGCACGTACAACTACTGTAGGAGGAAGAATTGAAACTGTTAGTGGCTCAAGTGTAGCAGCTGCTATAACAGCAGGGGCTTGTGCATTATTATTTGAATGGGGAATTGTTCAAGGAAATGATACAACAATGTATGCTACAAAGTTAAAAACTTATATAATAAGAGGAGCTAATAAGAGGCCAGGAGATACTTATCCTAATCCTCAGTGGGGATATGGGATGTTAAATGTAAAGGGGATTTTTGATAATATTAGAGGATTAAAAAGTGAAAAAAGTAGGGAAATACCAACAGAGAAAAAGATAAATTATTTTTTGCTAGAGAATAACGTAAATACAATGGTGGAATATAAGGGTGATATAGTTGGTGCAATGAAAAAGTTTCCAAATTCACAAGTATATATACTAGATGAAAAAAGTGCTTTTATATCGTTGCCATATGAGATAGTTAATAAAGTATTAAAAACAACTCCAGAAATAGTATATATAGATCCAGGGTCACCTTTAACTTTATGTGAGATATCTCCAGTAGTAGTTTCACAGGCTACATTGTTTCATAAGAATGAATCTTTACAATTAAATGGTTCAGGTGTTATTGTTGGAATAGTTGATACAGGAATAGATTACTTAAATGAGGAGTTTATAAATGAAGATGGGACTTCTAGGATATTAGGCATTTATGATCAAAATATTGATGGTAAAACTCCTCCAGTTGGACAACCAGTAGGAACTATATATACTCAAGATGATATAAATAAAGCAATACAAGAAAAGAAAAAAGGAGGAGATCCATATTCAATTGTAGCATCTAAAGATGAAATAGGACATGGAACAAAAATTGCAGGAATAGTAGCTGCAAGTGGGGTTAATCCAGAACTTGTAGGAGTAGCACCAAAATGTAATTTAGCAGTTGTAAATCTTAGACCTGGAAATGAAGTTTTTAGAAAAACTTATGCTATTTATGGAAATGAAGTTTCATATAAAAATACTGCAGTATTTTTAGGTGTTAGATATTTATTTAAACTAGCTTCTAGTTTAAATAAACCAATTGTAATATATATTCCATTAGGCACTAATATAGGACCACATACTGGAGAATCTTATGTTGAAAGATATTCAGAGGTAATTTCTAGAAATATTGGAGTGGCAGTAGTGGCACCAACAGGTAATCAAGGAAATACTTCAACTCATACTTCAGGAGTGATAAAAAAGGCAGGAGATATATCTATTATAGAGCTTAAAATAGGAGCAGATCAAAAAGATATAAGAATTGAAATATGGATTTCAAAACCAGATAAAGTATCACTTTCAATAACATCTCCTACAGGTGAAGTTATAAAAAGAATACCTCCAAAGCTTAAAGAAGTAACAGATATAGAATTTGTATATGAAGAAACTAAAATGACAGTAGAATATTTTATACCAGAAGAAATTAGTGGAGATCAAAAGATACTTATTATGGCAAGAGACATCAGAGAAGGAATTTGGCAATTTAAGCTTATAGGAGAATTTATTGTGGTTGGAAAATATGATTCTTGGATATTGCAAAAAGAACTTATAGCAAAAGAAACAAGATTTATTAGACCCAATCCATATACTACATTAATGCTACCAGGAACTTCAAGCAGTGTAATAACAGCAGCATACTATAATCAAAATAATAATTCTATTGTTCCACAATCAGGCAGAGGGTACACAAGAAATGATATGGTAAAACCAGATATAGCAGCAGCAGGAATAAACGCTATTACAACCACTGTAGGAGGAAAAACTGCAATTATTACAGGCTCGAGTGTAGCAGGAGCTGTTGTAGCAGGATCTTGTGCATTATTATTTCAATGGGGAATTGTTGATGGAAATGATATTGAAATGTATGCTGAAAAATTAAAAACATATCTAATTAGAGGTGCTGAAAAGCGACCAGGAGATGTATATCCTAATCCTCAATGGGGATATGGGATGCTTAATTTAAAAGGTGTTTTTGATAATATCAGATTAAGAAAAGACGATAAAAATAATAATTATAATATAAAAACAAAACAAACATGGAATGAATATTATGTAGGTAATTTATTTATAAGATTACCTAAGGCACAATCAAAAAAATAACAAGTCTATTTGCAAGCTTATTTTCCATCATGCTGCCTTTTCAAATTGACCTAATAGGCACGCAATGAGGACAATTCATATCCTTGCCTGATGAAAAATATCCATTGCAACTCTGGACTTATTATTTATTTTCATGTGCCTAAATTTTGCAATATAAATTATATTTAATAAGTCTCCTGTATAGCTTAAGAAGATAATTAAACAATATAGGAGACTATTAATTTTAGATTTTAAAATATAAAAATTATTATGATTTTAGTTAGCAATATGTTTTAATAAGCTGAATATAATAATTAGTAATACAGTAATTAAATAGGTGGTAAGCTATGTATTTATCGATACCGAAAAACTTTTTGATACCAGTTGGTTATTTAGAAGAAGAGATTTTAAATGAAAATAATTCAGATATTGATTTTATAAATAAAATTATAAAGAGAAAGCAATTAGTATTAGGTATATCTGTACCTACTGAAAAACAAAAGATATGGGTTATAGAAAAAGAGTATATGAAAAAATATGCTGAATCTAAAGGAGCTACAGTAAAAATAGAAAATGCTGATGATGATGCAGATAAACAAATTTCACAAGTAGAAAATTTAATATCACAAGGTATAGACATCTTAATTATTGCACCAGTAGATTCAGTAGCTGCATCAGGTATTGTTGAAAAAGCTCACAAAGCGGGAATCAAAGTAATAGCTTTTGATAGAATTATAGAAAATAGCGATTTAGATATGTATATATCTTTTAATACTATAAGGGTTGGAGAGCTTCAAGGTCGTTTCCTTACTCAGAAAGTTCCAAATGGAAATTATATTATTATGTCAGGAGATCCACGTGATAATAATGCTAAAGGATTAAAGGAAGGAGCAATGAAATATATACAACCACTAGTTGATAAAGGTGATATAAAAATAGTTACAGACATGGCGGTAGATAAATGGAATCCAAGGAATGCTTTTAAGATAGTTGAACAGTCTTTAATTAATAATAACAATAAAATTAATGGTATATTAGCACCAAATGATAGTACAGCAGGTGGAGCAATTGAAGCACTACAAGCACAGGGGTTAGCAGGAAAAGTAGTAGTAACAGGTCAAGATGGAGATTTAGATGCTCTTCAAAGAATAATCAAAGGAACTCAATTGATGACAGTATTTAAAGATCCTAAAAAATTGGGTAAGGCTACTATAGATACTGCAATAAAATTAGTTAATGGAGAAAGTATAGATATAAGTGGAAGTATAAATAATGGTAAAATAGATGTGCCTTTAATTCTAGTTAACCCAATAGCTATAGACAAAAATAATATAGATAGTGAGCTTATAAATAGTGGATATTTTAAGAAAGAAGAAATTTACAATATATAAGTATAAAATAATGTATACTTATATCATTAACCCTCATGACAATTACTATCATGGGGGTTAATGATATTTATGGAATATATTAAATCAAAAATTCTTTTATTTTATAAGTAGATTTATATGTTAGATAAATATATAAGTTCCAATAAAGTTTATTCATTAATCAACGAGTATAGTGAAAAACTTATATAGAAAATTTATTATATATATAATTCTAAGTGGATAGTATTAATACAGGTATGGACCTTTTATAAAAATTAAATAAAAAAAATTATAAGTTCATTAAATTAATTAGAATATATATTAAAAATTAAAATTAGAAATACAATAAATATTTTAGTAGAATTTAATAACATTATACATAAAACTTTTATAAAATTTACTTAAAAAATAGAATTAATTAAGTTAGTGTAGAAGTAATTTAAAAGTTTTTATTTATGGGGGAAATATATGAATATATGTATTAAAAGTTCAAAAATACTAATAATTGTACTAAAGTATACAAAAATAACAACGAAAACTTATTTGTATGCAAATTTTTAGATAGGAGTATTTTAATGAATTTATTAAATTTAAACAAAAGAATATTATATTGTACATATGTTTTGGTGATTGTATTATTATTCTCTGGATGTTCTAAAGATAAATCTTTAGGTTTAAGTTCAGAGTCTAAAAATGAGCAAACCAAAACTTATTTAGAAGAAACTAATAGTAAGAGTGAAAATATGATTATGGATTTTAATAAAAAATTACTATTAAAAAAACCAAACAAGCCTATTAATAAAAATCCTTCAATATTATTTTTAGGTAATAGCTTTTTATTTGTAAATGATTTACCATCAATGTTTACTAAACTTTCAGAGAGTGGAGGTATTAGTCCTAATATTTATGATCTTTCAGAAGGGTGTTATCGCTTAGAATTATTTGCAGATAAAAAAGATGAGGTAGGAGCAATTGCGTATGATGCTTTAGAAAATTATCAGTGGGATTATGTAGTTTTACAAGAGCAAAGCAGAATTCCAACGGTAGATGCTGATAATAGCATGTATCCAGCATCAAGGAAACTTGATAAACTAATAAAAGCTGGAAATGGACAAACTGCATTTTTTATGACATGGGCGTATAAAAATGGAGATGATTTATCTGAATTTGGAATAAATCAAAAAACAACAAGAGAAGAAATGCAAACACAAATAGCTAATAGTTATTTCTCTATTTCAAAAGAGTTGGATTCACTTCTTTCTCCAGCAGGTATAGCATTTATGAGATGTGCAGAAAAATATCCTGAAATTAATTTATGGGATGAAGAAGATTTAATGCACCCTAGTGTTTATGGAACATATTTAGCATCATGTACTTTATATGCAACTCTTTATGATGAATCGCCAGTTGGACTTGAATATACAGCTGATTTAGATTCAGATACTGCACTAAAGTTACAAAAAATAGCAAATGATACTGTTTTTAATTAATAGAAATTTATAAATAAACTAGTTATAATAGTAAATAAGTTTATAAAATAAAAAACTTATTAGGAGAAAACAATGTATATTGATGCACATACTCATTTAGATTTTTTTAAAGAGAATATAGAGAATGCTATAGATGAAATTAATAATCTTAAAATTTTAACTATTACAAATGGTATGGACGTAGAGAGTTATTTAAAAAATAAAGAATATACTAAAAAGAGCAAATATATTAAAGCAACTTTTGGAATACATCCTTGGAAGGCATATGAATACCAGGGCAAACTTAAAGATCTAGTTCCTTATATTGAAGAAAGTGACTTGATTGGCGAAATAGGTTTAGATTTTTTTTGGATAGAAGACCAAAAAACTTATAAGGCACAGAGAAGAATTTTTAATTTTATATTGGAAGAAAGTATTAAAAGGAATAAGATTATATCAATACATACAAAGGGTGCAGAAAAAGAAATTTACAATATTCTTAAAAAATATAATTATAGTAATGTAATTATTCATTGGTATAGTGGTGATTTTGAAACTTTAGATAATCTTATAAAATTAGGTTGCTATTTTACGATAAGTGTTGATATAGGATATTCAAAATTAACAGAAGAAGTGTTAATTAAAATTCCAATAGACAGATTACTTGTAGAAACTGATGGACCAACAGCTTTAGAATGGGTAAATGGAGAATATGGATATCCAAAAGTAATAATTGATGTTATGAAAAGTGTATCTAAAATAAAAAAAATTCCAATTGAAGAATTATCAAAAATTATAGAGAAGAATTTTTTTAGATTAACAGAACTTTAGATTAAAAGATATGTTTTAAGGTATTAGCAGTTATTTAAATATAAGTAACATTGAAAAAAATAATAGACCTGTATACTCGTCTATTTTGTGTAATACTGCAGTAACAAATTTAGCCAATAGCTCGCTATTAACTGAGTTTGTTTTCTTGTCTGACATAGAATATACAAACTATCTTTAGGCTATTATTTTATTTCAGGCGCCTAATTAGATTATAGTATAGACTAATTAATAAAAAGTATTAATTATATTGACACAATAGGAAAAAAAATATATAGTTAACTTATAATAACATAATAACAGCTGGGGAGTTAGTAAACTATCTGAGAGGAAATTATTTGAAATTTCGACCCATAACCTGATTTGGATAATGTCAACGTAGGGAGACTGTATTATTTAAGTATAATATTAAATTAGTAACCACAAGCATAAAATTGTCTGGATTAGATGATTTTATGCTTTTTTTATTCTTTAGGAAATTATATTTTTTAAATCTGTGAATAACTTAGATTATATTTTTGCTTAAGGATTAAGAAATAAAACCTAAAGAATAAAAAGAAAATATATTCGCCTGCCAGATTTTTCTCACATACGTTCGAAAAGGCAGATGCGTAAAAAAAATCGACGGCTCCACAGTCGCCTTAGCGATTTTTTTATTCTTTAGGAAATTATATTAAAAAATAAATAACTTAAATTATAATTTTGTTTTAAAATATAGTTTAAAAATTAGGAGGATTAATATGACAGTATGTAATGTGAGCTTACAAGTAATACCAAAGGTACCAGATGAGATGACCTATCCAGTAGTGGATAAGGTTATAGAATACATTCAATCAACAGGGGTAAAATATGAAGTAGGTCCGATGGAGACAACAATGGAAGGGGAGTTAGACTTTCTTCTTCAAATTGTAAAAAGAGCACAAGAAATTTGTGTAGAAGAGGGAGCATCTAGAGTAGCTTCTATTGTAAAGATTGACTATAAAAAAGAGGGCGTAACAATTGATGAAAAGATTAAAAAATATAGGGGATAAGTTAATACCATTAAGTTTTGTTATTGGACTTTTAATATTGTGGGAAATAATTATTTTGTTAGGTGGAATTCAAAAATATATTATGCCAGCTCCAAGCGATATTATTAAGGTTCTTATAAACGATTTTAGTATAATGTTTCCTCATATATTAATTACAATATATGAGGGTATAGTAGGATTTATTTTAGCTATAATATCAGCATTAATTTTAGCAATATTTATGGATATGATTCCACTAATAAGAAGAACTCTTTATCCGATATTTGTGATATCACAAACCATACCAATAATTGCATTAGCTCCACTATTTATAATTTGGTTTGGATTTGGAACTTTACCTAAAATAATAGTTGTAGTATTAGTATGCTTTTTCCCAATTGTTATTAGTATATCAGATGGATTAAATTCTGTAGATAACGATTTTATAAATCATTTTAAATTGATGGGTGCATCAAAATTAAAGGTGTTTTTACACTTAAAACTTCCTTATGGAATTCTAAGCTTTTTTTCTGGAATGAGAATTGCAGCAACTTATAGTATTATGGGTGCGGTAATTGGAGAATGGCTTGGAGGGGATAGAGGACTTGGCGTATATATGACGAGAGCTAGAAGCTCATATGCATTAGATAAGATGTTTGCAGCGATAATTGTAATTGTTGCAATTAGTATGGGGATATTTATTTTAGTTACATTTATTGAAAGAAAATTTACACCATGGAAAAGAGTAGAAGGTTAGATATTATTTAAATCATGTAAAAATAAATAAGTTAAGACTTAAGGAGGACTATTTATGAAAAAGAGGAGATTACTAGCATTAGCAATGTCAGCATTATTAATTTCTACTGGATTAGTTGGATGCAATTCAACTAAAAAGAGTGCAAAGGAAGAAGGTCTACAAAAGGTTAAGTTAATTTTAGATTATACACCTAATACAAATCATACAGGTATTTATGTAGCTCAGGAGAAAGGATATTATAAGGAACAAGGATTAGATGTTGAAATCATTCAACCCTCAGAAGGTGCAGCTTTACAATTAATTTCAGCTGGAAAAGCAGATTTTGCTATAAGTTATCAAGAAGATTTAACGTTTGCTAGAACTTCAGATATTCAATTACCAGTTAAAGCTATTGCTACAATTATTCAAAATAACACATCAGGATTTGCATCACCAAAAGAAAAGGGAATAAAAACAGTAAAAGATTTTGAAGGAAAAGTATATGGTGGATGGGGAAGTCCTAGTGAAGAAGCAATTTTAAAGACTGTAATGGAAAAAGGGGGAGCTGATTTTTCAAAACTTAAGAAAGTAGATGCAGGTACAGAAGATTTCTTTATAGCTACAAAGAATAATATAGATTTTGAGTGGGTTTTTGAAGGATGGACTAATATAGAAGCTAAGGAAAGAAACTTTGATATAAATTATATACCACTTAGAGAATTAGATGAATCATTAAACTACTATACTCCAATTATAGCAACTACAGAAGATCAGATTAATAATAACCCAGAATTGGTTAAGAAATTTTTAACGGCTACATCAAAAGGATATGAAGAATGTATATCAAATCCAGAAGAAAGTGCAAAATTATTAGTTTCAAAAGTGCCAGAAATTGATGAAAATTTAGCAATAGATAGTATGAAATTCCTAGCTAAAGAATATAAGGCTGATGCAAAAAAATGGGGTGAAATGAAGGATAGTGTTTGGGATAATTACACAAAATTCCTTTTAGATAATGGAATTATTACTAAGGATATGAAAGCAAGTGAGGCTTATACAAATGAATTCTTACCAAAATAAAATAGAACTTGCAAAGGTTAAAAAAAGCTTTGGTGAGTTAGAAATATTAAAAGATATAACATTTAATGTAAGAGAAGGTGAGCTTATTTCAATTGTAGGGCCATCAGGAAGTGGAAAAAGTACTATTTTTAATATTATTACTAAAATAATAAATGAGGATAGTGGAGATATAGTTGTTAATGGCAATGCTAGCTACATGTATCAAAAAGATATGATGGTCCCTTGGAAGAAGGTAATAGATAACATAGGAATACCACTTATATTTAAAGGCTCTAATAAGAAAGATGCTAGAGAAATAGTATTAAAATATATTGATATATTTGGTCTTAAAGGTTTTGAATATAAATATCCAACTCAATTATCCGGAGGAATGAAGCAAAGAGCAAATTTGTTAAAAACCTATTTGACGTCAAAAGATATAATGTTGTTAGATGAACCATTTGCAGCACTAGATTCAATAACTAGAAAGAAAATGCAAAAGTGGCTTTTAGATTTAATTAGAGAAATGAAGACTACAATATTATTTATAACACATGATATAGAAGAGGCTATATTTCTTTCAAATAGAATATATGTAATTTCTCAAAAACCAGCAGTAATAAGGGGAGAAATTAATGTTAATCTAGGTGGAATTAGAGAAGAAGATATTGTAACAGATGATAAATTTATAAAAATAAAAAAAGAAGTGTTAAATTTAATGAAATCTTAAAAATTGTTTTTAATAAAATTAAGTTTAAATATATTTATAAAGGAAGGTGATGTTTTAAGTGAATGTGAATATTATAGTATAAAGCTCATGGACAGAAGAATTTACTTTAAGAACTCTAAAATAAAGTTTAGTCCAATTAATGCATGCTCCCAATCAAAGATTGTTGACAAGCAATTAATTGGACAAAACTTCATTAAGAGTTCTAAAAAGTAAATTCCAATGCCAGTTCGCCCTTATACTATAATATTCACACTATTTTAAAACACATCTATGTAATAAAGAATGAACTATTTAAAAATAATGTTTATGCATTTAAAATAGTTCATTCTTTATTTTTTTAAATTATATTATTCAATAGATTGTAATAAATTAAATTACAATTTTGTTTTAAGTTAAATTACAATTTTGTTTTAAGTTAAAGAAATAAAAACTAACGAACTAAAAGTTATCGGTTGTATTTTATACATATGTTTGAAAAATTTGCTGTATAAAAAATTAATATATTGTATTTATTAATTTTTTACGGTATACTTTAAACATAAACTTTAAAAAGTTTATTTAAAAAGTTTTGAAAGCGTGGAATGTACATGAGTAAAATATCTGGTAAACCAAAAGAATTAAAAAGAGTAAACATTTCATTAATATTAGAATTTATAAGAAATAACCGGAGTGCAAGTAGAACAGAAATTGTTAAAGGAACTGGTATTAGTCAAACTACAGTTGGAAAGTTATTATCAGAATTACAAAGTAGTAATGACATAATAAATATAGGATTAGATAAGTCAAGTGGTGGAAGAAGAGCTGAAAGGTATTCACTAAATAAAAATAAAAGCTATGTATTGTCGATAATTATAAATGGAGAATATTTAATATATAACTTAGTAAATAGTATAGGTAATATTATAGAAAGCAATAAAATTGAAACGAATGAACTTTTAGATAAGGTTATTATAGATGATTTAATTGATAGTTTTATAAAAAACAATAAAGATATAAAAGCAATAGGAATATGTGTGCCGGGGGTTATTAGTAAGAATGGATATTTGTCTGGAAGAACATTTTCAGAGTTAAAGGAAATAGATATAAATAGACATATTCAAGAAAAATATAATATACCTGTATTTTTAGAAAATGATTTAAATTCAGCTGCTTTAGGATTCTTAGATGAATATGTAAATAATCAAAAAAGCAATGCAAAAGAATGTTTAAATATGGTATACATTAATTTTAATAAATTAGGAGCTGGAGCAGGAATAATAATTAATAACAAATTAGTAAAAGGAAAAGATAATTTTGCTGGAGAGATTGGATTTATAAAATTTGGAAATCAACAAGTAAATGAATTATTGAAAAACAAACCAAATGATAAAGAGTATATAGAGATAGTAGTAAATATAATATCAGCAATTAATTTTATAATTAATCCTTCATTAATAGTGTTAGGAGGAAACGACTTTAGATACAATTTAATTGAAGAAATTAAGAAAAATTATAAAGAAAATAATATTAAAACAGAAATATGTATAGCTAAGGATGATATCGACATTTCTTTTAAAGGAATTAATAAAATGTTATTAAATTTAATAGATAACAATATAAAATTGGTAAAAAATTTATAGATAAAATTTAAATGGGGGTAGAAAATATGTATAAGTATATTATATTTGACATTGATGGAACTATTTTAGATACTGAGTTAGCTGTTCTTTCATCACTTCAAAAAGTAGTTTTAGAGGAATTAAATAAAAAGGTAGATACCGAAGAACTTAGATTTGCATTAGGAATTCCAGGAGAGGCAGCATTAAATCAATTGGGAATATATAATATTGATGAAGTAAATAATAAGTGGAATGAATACTTAAAAGAATATTTTCATACTATAAAAGTTTTTGAAGGTTTTAAAGATACTTTAGAAGAATTAAGCAATAGAAATGTAAAGATGGGAATAGTTACTTCAAAAAGTAAAGTTGAGTATATAAATGATTTTGAACCATTTGGTTTAAATAATCATTTTGATTTAGTAATTTGTGCAGATGATACAAAAAAACACAAACCTAATCCAGATCCAATTTTAAAGTTTATTGAGTTATCAAATGTTAATAAATCAGAGGCCATATATATAGGAGATACTAAGTATGATATGGATTGTGCTTCAAGTGCAGGAATAGATTTTGCATTGGCATCATGGGGATGTAAATCACCTGAAAATATTATTACAAAGTTTAATTTCAATGAGCCTAAAGATATTCTTAAAATTTTATAAAAAAGTAGATTTTCTAAATAAGATAATATTTTATTTCCTATGTTTTAAGTTAATGTTGATATTAAATATAATGGTGAAAGGGTATTTTCCCATGAACTTTTATATTTAATATCAACTATTTTTTTATGGGGTATTTATCTTAAAATAAAATATATTAGTTTTTTATAATATTTTATATATGGCTTATTAAACTTATATGCATGAAATAAATTCAAGATTCTATAGTCATTTTTGTAATTTTGTATTAAAATATATAAAATTAATGATTAGTGAGGTGGACATTATGATAAATAATTCATCAAAAAAAGATAAGTTATTAAATAAACAATTTAATAAAATAAATAAAATAGAAGAAAAAATACTAACAAAAAAAGAAAATGGATTTATAAAAAATAAACTAAATCCATATAAACAAAAAGTTGAAGAAAAAATACCTAAAAAACTTCAAAGTACTTTAGAAAGCGCTTTTGAAAAGGGGTTTAAAATAGTTTTTCAAAAAGGAACTAGTATTATTGAGAAAAGTTATAAAAAAGAAAAAATAAAAAATGAATTTGATATAGATAATTATGGTTTCGATAAGCAAACAACCAAAAAGAATTTAAAAAAGATAGATAGAAAGACAAATAATAAGCTTATCTTAAATAAATCAATAAGTATTTTAGAAGGAGGTGCACTGGGTATATTAGGCATTGGTTTACCTGATATACCATTATTTATCGGTGTTATATTAAAGACTATTTATGAAATATGTTTAGGATATGGATATAATTATGATACTAATCAAGAAAAGGCATATATTTTAAATATTATTTGTGCTGCTGTAACTAATGGGGATACACAAAAGAGATATATAGAAGAAATCGACTTAATAGGGTCAGAAATAGACAATGGAATTGTAAAACAATATTGTCTTGATGATTTAACTGAGCATTGTTCTAAATATATGGCAAGTTCAATGTTAACTTCAAAATTTATTCAGGGGTTACCTTTAGTTGGAATTGTGGGAGGAATCACCAATTACAAAACTATCAAAGACATAAGTAATATAGCAAAGATTAAATATAAGAAGAGATATTTAAATAAGATAAGGAACAATTAAAAAATCTTAATACAAAATAGTTGTAATTTTTTACATATATGCCTTTTAAACCATATGCAAGAAAAGGCATATATGTTTTTATATAATTATGCTATACTACTTGAAGGAAGATATATTGAAAGGAAAAAGTAACGAATGAATAAAAGACAAATAGTTATAATTTCTAGTAGTGAAGAAGATTTTTTAAAGTTACCTAATAGGTTTATGAATAAAAAATATAAATTAAAAATACATAAAAATATAAATGAAGTTATTGAAGCTGATATAAATTTAATAATAATAGATATTAATATAGGACATAAAGAATGTATTAGATGTATAAAAAAGATAAGAAGTCAATTTCTAAAAGTTAAGGTAGAAATAATAGTATGTTTAAATAAAGAGAATATTCAAGACTTAAAAGAATATATAGAAGTTGGAGCAAATGAGTATATATTAAAGCCATTTATTTTAGAAGAAATAGAATTAAGAATTAATAATCACCTTAAATTAATGGAAGCTGAAAAAAATTCTAAAATTAAAGATATACAGTTTGACGCATTATTGAATAATACTCCATTTATGGCTTGGTTTAAGGATAAAGATAGTAATTATATAAAAGTAAATAATGAATTTATGGAGCATAGTGGAAAGACTATGGAAGAGGTAAAAGGTAGAGGAGATCATTATGTATGGAATGGAAATGTAGGGGATAGATGCAGAGAATTTGACTTAGAGGTTATGAATAAAAGAAAACAAGTAGTTTTTGATGAAATAATTCTAGGTAAAAAAGGATTTAAACAGTTTAATATGTATAAAGCACCAGTAGTAAATGAGTTTGATGATGTTATAGGAACTATTGGCATTGCTAGAGATATCACTGATTTAAAAAATAAAGATGCAAAACTACAAATACTTATGGATAATTTACCATTTCCAGTATGGTTAAGCGATGCAAATGGAATATATGTTAATGGAAATGAAAAATTTGCAGATTACTTTAATTTAAGCATTGATGAATTAATAGGGAAAACTCCTAGAGAGGTTTATAAAGAAGATCTCGTAAAGAAAATCTATGATGAAAATGAGAAAGTAATTAAGAATAGAGAACCAATGAAGTTTGATTCTATTATAAAAACTAATAATGGAATTAGGGTAGTAGAAATTTATAAAACACCTGTATTTGATATAGGAAATCAAGTTATAGGAATTACTTGTGCACTTGTAGATGTTACAGATATTAAAGAAGCACAAAAAGAAATAAAGAAACAAGCATTTACAGATGCACTTACTGAAATAGCAAATAGAAGAGCATTGTATGATTATATGGAAAAAGAGACTGATTATAGTAAAATAGGTATGATGCTTGTAGATATTGATAATTTTAAAGATATAAATGATTATTATGGACATCATTTTGGTGATAAAATTATTATATATGTAGCAAATGAACTTAAAAAAATTTGTAAAGATACTTTTATATGCCGTTTCGGTGGAGATGAATTTTTAGCAGTTTTTAAAGATGTAGAAGATGAAAAAATTATATGTGATAAGGCAAAAAAGATATTAGAAAAAGTGCATTTGTATAAAGAACATGATTTTTCTGTTAGTATAGGAATAGGAATGGGAGATAATGTAACAGATATAGATAAATTACTTATAAAAGTAGATATAGCAATGTACAAATCAAAAGAATTAGGCAAAAATAGATTTATGACATATACTAAAGAATTAGAAGAAGAAAAGAATTTAATTTTAAATATAGAAAAAGATTTAAAATGTGCAGTTAAAAAAAATGAAGTAAAATTATTTTATCAACCTCAATATACAATAGATAAAAAGTTAAAAGGATTTGAGGCCTTATTCAGATGGAAGAATAAAAAATATAAAGATGTCAGTGTTATTAAAATAATAGAGATCATGGAAAACAGTAATTTAATAATAGACATAGGATATTATATAATGAGTGAAGCATGTAAATTTGCTAAAAAAATAAATGAAAATAGAAAAGAAAAAATTGTGGTTTCAGTAAATATATCAGCAATCCAAATAATGGAGAAAGATTTTATAAATAAGGTAAAATCAATAATAAATAAAACAGGTGTAGAGATAGATTGTATTGGAATGGAAATAACAGAAACAATATTAATTAAAAATATAGAAGAAAATACAATCAAAATTAAAGAACTAAAAGATATGGGAATAATGATTAGTTTGGATGATTTTGGTAGTGGATATTCATCTCTTAATTACATTGTAAATATGCCTTTATCTATAATTAAAATAGATAAGAGTTTTATATGGGGAATGGATGTAAAAAAAGAATATATAAAACTTTTAAAATTAATGATAGAATCATCCCATTCATTAAATTTACCAATAGTAGCAGAAGGTGTTGAAACTAAAGAACAATTAGAAAAATTAAATAAAATGAATGTAGACTATGTTCAAGGTTATTTATTTTCAAAACCATTAGAAGAAAAAGAAGCATTAAAGTTAGTTTAAAAGAATAACTATGTTTTAAGTAGAGGTTTATATTATAGTTAAAACTCATAGATAGAGGAATCTACTTAAAATATATCTAAATATACTAGTAATGAAATTACAAAGAGTATTAAACCATAGATTGTACAATATGTATAGTCTATGGTTTATTATTTTAATGAACAAACTTTATTGGAAATTATATAATAAGAATATTAATTGCATAGTAATAAAAAAGTATGTAAAACTAAGATTGTATTAAATTATAAGAGGTGTAATCATGAAGAATATATTAGGATATTATTTAATGCCACATCCACCTATAATAATTCCGGATATTGGAAAAGGTGAAGAAAAAAAGATTGAATCAACTTTAAATTCCTGTAATAAAATAGCTCAGGAAATCTCAGATATAAAACCTAATACAATAGTAGTTATAACTCCACATGCTACTATGTTTTCAGATGCTATAGCTATATCAAATGAAGAAAAAATTAGTGGCGATTTAAGCAAATTTAATTGTTTAAATATAAAAATGAATATTTCAATAGATAGGGAACTTAATAATAAAATTATTCAATTATGTGCAGATGAAGAAATTCCAGCAGTACCTGTTGATTCAAAGTTTTTATTACAATTTAATAGAAAATATGAATTAGATCATGGAACCATGGTACCTTTATATTTTGTAAATAAATATTATAAAGAATATAAATTAGTTCATATAACTTATTCTATGATAGGAGATTTGAATTTGTATAAGTTTGGTATGAACATTAAAAAAGCAATAGAAGAGTTAAATAGAAAAGTTGTAATTATAGCTAGTGGTGATCTTTCTCATAAACTTAAGGAAGAGGGACCATATTCATATTCTCCATATGGAGAAAAATTTGATAAAGAACTTTTAAATAACTTAGAAAAAGGTAATGTTTTAGAGATATTTAATATGAATAAAACTATGATAGAAAAAGCAGGAGAGTGTGGATTAAATTCTATCTTAGTACTTCTTGGAGCGACAGAAGGAAGTAATATTAAAGGAAATATTTTATCTTATGAAGGACCTTTTGGAGTTGGGTATGGTGTAATGAAATTTGATTTAGAAGATGGAAATAATAATACTTTAGAGTGTATAGCAAAAAAGAAAGAAGAAAATTTAAGAAAAAAAATAAATGATTCAAATCCATATGTAAAATTGGCAAGAGAAAACTTAATTTATTATTTTATACATGGAAAGAAAATTAAAGATTTATCTAATATATCTAATGAACTTTTAAATCAAAAACATGGTGTTTTTGTATCATTAAAAAAGTTTGGAAATTTAAGAGGATGCATTGGAACTATACTGCCAACAACCAATAACATAGCTGAAGAAATAATAAAAAATTCTATAGAAGCGGCAATACATGATCCAAGGTTTGCACCAGTATCAGAAAGCGAATTAGAAGATATAGAAATATCTGTAGACGTACTTATGGATGCTCAGCCTTGTAGAAAAGAAGAATTAAATCCTAAAAAATATGGAGTAATAGTTAGTAACGGATATAAAAGAGGACTATTATTACCAGATCTTGAAGGAGTAGACACAATAGAAGAACAATTAAAAATTGCATGTGAAAAAGCAGGATTATGGCAAAATGAAAATTATAATATAGAAAAGTTCGAGGTTATAAGATATAAAGAAGGTGAGTAAAATTTGGATTGCAAAATATCATTTTATGATGAGCTAAATAAGGGAGTTAGATGCAATGTATGTCCACATAAATGTATGTTAGAAGAAGGGAAGTTTGGTTTATGTAGGATTAGAACTGTAAAATCTAAGATACCAGTTGCAATAAATTATGGAGAGGTAACTTCAGCAGGAGTTGATCCTATAGAAAAGAAGCCATTATATCATTTTAAACCTTCTAAAAATATATTATCTATTGGAAGTTTTGGATGCAATATGACATGTAGTTTTTGTCAAAATTATGAGATATCTCAAAATAAACCACAAACTCAATATGTTAGCATAGAGGATTTAATTAGAATTATATCTACAGTAGAAAATAATGTGGGTATTGCTTTTACTTACAATGAACCATTTATGTGGTATGAATATATTTATGATGCAGCTAAGAAACTAAAAGAATATGATAAAAACATAAATATAGTTATAGTAACTAATGGATATATAAATGAAGAACCATTAATTAAACTGCTTCCATTTATCGATGCCATGAATATTGATTTAAAAGGATATACCAATAGATACTATAATGAAATTTGTGGCGCAAAATTAGAACCAGTATTAGATACTATAAAAACGTGTAGTAAACATTGTCATGTAGAAATAACAACATTATTAGTTAGTGATGAAAATGATTCATTAGAAGAAACAAGAGAAATATCAAAGTTTATATCGGATATAGATAAAAATATACCATTACATTTGAGTAGATATTTTCCAAGATATAAGATGCAAAATGATGCAACTGAAATAGAAAAAATAATAAAATTTAGAGAGGAAGCTAAGAAATATTTAAATTATGTATATATTGGAAATGTTAATGGCGTAGATAATAATATGTATTGTCCAAAGTGTGGAAAGTTACTTATAAAGAGAGATGGATATAATACTCAAGTTTTAACTAATGAAAATAAGTGTAAAGAATGTGGTGAAAAGATAAATATAATATTGTAAAAAAGTTTTAGAAAAAGTCTATGTTTTAAAATATCAACATTCACTAAAAAATAGCGAATAAATATGAAACAATTATAAATACTATATAACAATTATTTAATTAAATATTTATTTTTAAAAGATTTATAGTTATATCTAAACTTAATATGACTGTAAATCTTTTTTAATTTTTTAAAACATAGATGGTTAAAATATCATTATAGATTTTGAATTTAAATAACATTTTAAAATATATAAGTCTTAGAAAAATTTCTTAATTAAAAATAAATTTACTTGTCAGATTTTTTTAAGATAATACGAATAGTATTATGAAAAGATGATTTTTAAGGAGGTGTATCATAATTACTGATATTCAGTTATTAAATTTACTAGACTCTGATCCAGAAAAGGGATTAGATGAGATGATGAATTGTTATATGCCACTTATTTATACAATAGTAGCTAATAAAATTTCAGGAATATATTCAAGAGAAGATATAGAAGAATGTGTAAGTGATGTATTTATTGATGTATTTAATAATAGAAGTAGGATTGATATTAATAAAGGATCTATTAAAGCTTTTTTAGCTGTTATAGCAAAAAGAAAAGCTATAGATTTATATAGAAAAAAAGATGGGAAGAGAAACTTTCATAATGTTTCTATAGATGATTTATTTGATATTAGTAATGATGAAGATATTACTAATTTAGTAACTAAAAAAGAAGAACATTCTAAATTGATAGAGGCAATAAAAAAATTAGAACAACCAGATAGAGAAATAATTATAAGAAAATATTATTTAAATCAAAGTTCAAAGGAAATTTCTAAAGCTATTGATTTAAAAGTTAATACTATAGATAAAAAAGCATCTAGATGTTTACAGAAGTTAAAAAAAATATTAGGAGGTGTTTTATAATTTGGAAGATAGATTAGCAGAGTTATTAGATGAGATAAATATAAAAGATACTAGTATTCTTTTAGAAGATGATATTAATTTACAAATGAGTTCATTTTCTAAAAGAAATATTATGAAATCAGTAAAGAAAAAAGTTGAAAATAAAAAAGAAAATTGTAATGCAAACAAAAGAGAAAACCATAATTTTATGAATGAATTTTTAGGGGGATTTTTTATGAAAAGAAAATTAGTTTTAAGTGCAGCAGTAATAGTAGGAATTATGACATGTGGAATAGGGGGATACTCTTATGCTACAACACCAACAGCTTATGTAAGTCTTGATATTAATCCTAGTGTTGAATTAGGGGTAAATGCATTTGATAAAGTTGTGTCTGTTGAAGGATATAACGAAGATGGTAATAATATATTAGAAAATGAAGATCTAAAGAGTATGAATATTAATGATGCAGTTGAGGAATTAGTTTCTAATGCTATTGATAAAGGATATGTAACTCCTGATAATGATGCAGTTATATCAATTACAACTGCTACAAATGATACTTCAGTTTCAGAAAAGCTTCAAGATTCATTAAAAGATGCTACAAATGAAGTTTTAGAAAATAATAATATTGAAGCAGAAATTCAAGAAGACAATGTAGCTTTACAAAGAAGAGAAGAAGCAAGACAATTAGGAATAACACCAGGAAAATTAAATCTTATACAAAAACTTCA
This sequence comes from Clostridium sp. CTA-5, assembly GCF_054768135.1. Taxonomy (NCBI): domain Bacteria; kingdom Bacillati; phylum Bacillota; class Clostridia; order Eubacteriales; family Clostridiaceae; genus Clostridium; species Clostridium sp. CTA-5. The sequence goes on from NZ_BAAAAT010000001.1 coordinate 127,905, forward strand.
AACATTAGATCCAAATATAAAAGTAGAAGATTATAAAAATGCTTCTGTAAAAGAAATACAAAAGAAAAATAAAGAATTAAGAAAAAATAATATAAATACTGAAGAAAATAATGATGATGTAATAAATAAAGATGAAAATAATGTTCTAAATGAACAAAAAAATAAGCAAGATTTAAATAAAGATATGAAAGAAGCAAAAGAAAAGCAAGATAAAGAAAATAATAATAATAAAAACAAAGATAAAGAATTTAATGAAAACAAACCAGAAAATAATTCTTTAAAATCACAAAATGATAATTCAAAGAAAGAACAAGATAATGTTGATAAAGGAAACAGTAATTCAAATAAATCAGAAAAAAATAATAATTCATCAAATGCACAAAATAAAAATCCAAATAAACAATAGTAAATAAGTTATAAATACTTATTTAAACATAGTAAGTAAATAAAAGTATTATCTCAAATACACAAAAATATTTTTGAGATAATACTTTTTAATGTATAGTAAAGTCTAAAATTTTTAAAGTTAAGGCTATGTTTTAAGTGAATGTTGATATTGTAGTATAAAGCTCATGGACAGGGGAATTTACTTTAAGAACTCTAAAATAAAGCTTAGTCCAATTAATGCATGCTCCCAATCAGAGATTGTTGACAAGCAATTAATTTGACAAATCTTCATTAAGAGTTCTAAAAAGTAAATTCCAATGCCAGTTCGCCCTTATATTACAATATCAACACTGTTTTAAAACATAGCCAAAGTTAAAAAATATAAGGTTATAGAGAAGCTTTTGAATTGTTGATTTAAGTGTAATGTAGCTACTTTGGTATATAGATTAAATGTTTTATGTTAAAATTATAATATGAAAATTAAAAGATATACTAAGGGGGGATATTTATATATAATTATCCATTATATAGACCACCTAGTGAGAGTAATAGTCTTATCATACAAGCAACGCTAGGATGTTCACATAATAAATGCAACTTTTGCAATATGTATAAATCAAAGAAATTTACTATAAGACCTTTAAAAGATATTAAAAACGATATAATTTATTTTAGGCAATTATATGGATATGTAGAAAAAATATTTTTAGCAGATGGAGATGCTCTTATTATTAATACTGAAGATTTAAAGGAATTATTAAAATATATAAAAGATGTATTTCCAGAATGTAAGAGGATAACCCTTTATGGTTCACCTAAATCTATATTACTTAAAAGTCTAGAGGAATTAAATGATCTTAAAAATTTAGGATTATATATGATATATATGGGAGTTGAAAGTGGAGATGATGATGTTTTAAATGATATAAATAAAGGGATAAATTCTAAAGAATTAATTATGTCTGCCAATAGAGTAAAAAGTGCAAAAATATTATTATCAGTAACAGTTATAGCAGGAATTGCAGGAGTAAAGAATAGTAAAATTCATGCAATTAAAACTGGGGAACTTATAACTAAAATAAATCCTGATTATTTAGGTGTACTGACTCTTATGGTAGAAAAAGGAACAAGTTTATATGATAAAATTTTAAATAAAGAATTTAAAGTTTTAAATGATAAAGAAATCTTAAATGAAACTAAGATTTTAATAGAACATATTGATGTAAATACTCCTATGATATTTAGATGTAATCATGCATCAAATTATATTTCGCTAAAAGGGACTTTACCTAAAGATAAGGAAAACTTATTAAATAAAATTTGTTATTATGAAGAAACAAATAGATTAAAACAAGAAGAAGAGAGAAGACTTTAAAATAATTTAAGCTATGTTTTAAAATAGTGTTGATACTACAATATCAACATTCAGTTAAAACATAGCTTTTAATTATTTCAGTTCCAGAGAACAGCTATTTACATATATTGAGTATTAGATAAAGTTTAAATAATTTTGGGAATTGATAATATGAATAATAAAGATGAAAGCCAAAATACTGAAGAATTATCTTATGAAAAAAAGGCAGAATTATTAAAACAGTATTCTGATTATAATTTAATATTAAATACACTTAATGCCATTATTATAGCAGTACTTTTTAATAGAGAATTTGTTAAGAATGAGATGATAAGAATTCAGGATGAATTAAATCAAAAGTCTAGTGGATTATATAATGAAAATTTAAAAGAAATACCTAAAAAAACAAATACTATATATACTATAGCAGCAGGCATATTTTTTCTAATAGAATATGGACGTTATCAAGAAGAATTGAAGAAATTAAAAGAAACTCAAGATTATGAAGGTATTAAAAGTTCGTGGAAAGATACCTTTTCAGCTTTATTAGTTTTTATTGCAGTTAATATGTCAGATACTAATTTGGAAATATAAATAATAAGAAAGTTTAATATGTGTTTAATATAATTAAAAGTGTGTTAAACGGTAAAAAATAATAAACATAATTTTAACTTTTAACCTCATTAGGGATTTTAGTAATATAAAAGTTCAATTAAAATGTCTTTATCAGATGTACAGGTAAAGGGTCTAAAACTATGTTCTAAATCTCATTAAAAAAGCAGTAGGCAAAAATTAATAATATGCTCCTGTCTATTTGACAGGAAGCATATCATTAATTTACTTACTGCTTTAGTTTTTAAATAATATATCAATCTTACAAAAATGTAATTTTACTGAAAGATAAATAAATATGTAATTATAATTAAATATAATAGAATTATTACATGTTAATCAATTAGTAAGATATAGTGATAATACCCTTTAACAATTAGCATAATAATCATTATGTGTAGGTTAAAATTTATAAGTTTAAAAATTATTAAAAATGAGGAGATATACAATGAAAAACATATTAAATGTAGAAAAAATAGAAAAGTATTATGGAAATAAAGCAAATGTAACAAAGGCAATTGATAATATTAGTTTTAAGGTTGATGAAGGTGAATTTGTTGGAATAATGGGACCATCAGGAAGTGGTAAGACAACGTTACTTAACTGTATATCAACAATAGATAATGTTAGTACTGGTAATATACTAATTAATGATAAAGATATTACAAGACTTAAATCAAAAGCATTAGAAAAATTTAGACAAAATGAATTGGGATTTATATTTCAGGATTTTAACTTATTAGATACTTTAACAGCATATGAAAATATAGCATTAGCATTAACTATAAAAGGTGAAAAAGTTTCTAAAGTGGATAAAAAGATACAAGAAGTTTCTAAATATTTAGGGATTGAGCAGGTTTTAAACAAATATCCATATCAAATGTCAGGTGGACAAAAACAAAGAATAGCATGTGCTAGAGCTATAGTCAAAAATCCATCGTTAGTTCTTGCAGATGAACCAACAGGAGCACTTGATTCAAAAGCAGCGAGATTATTACTTGAAAGATTTGAATGCTTAAATAAGGAATTAAAATCTACTATTCTTATGGTTACTCATGATGCATTTACTGCAAGCTATGCACATAGAATTCTCTTTATAAAAGATGGGCAAATATTTACTGAGTTAGTAAGAGGAAATGATACTAGAAAAGAATTTTTTAATAAAATTATAGAAGTTATAACCCTTTTAGGAGGAGATGATAATAATGTATTCTAAAATTGCAATAGGAAATGTAAAAAAGAGTTTTAAAGATTATGCTATATATTTTTTAACGTTAACATTAGCTGTTTGTATATTTTATAGCTTTAATTCAATAGAGTCTCAAAAAGCTATTCTTGAAATTAATAAGTCAGACACACAATATATTAAGTTATTAAATGATGTTATAGCAGGTATATCAGTATTTGTATCTGTTATATTAGGCGGATTAATATTATATGCTAATAATTTTTTAATAAAAAAGCGTAAAAAAGAATTAGGAACTTATATGATATTAGGCATGGGAAAAAACAAAATATCTAAAATATTAATTTTAGAAACATTTTTAGTTGGACTTTTATCTTTAGCTAGTGGACTTTTATTGGGTTTTGTAGCAGCACAAGGTTTATCTGTTTTTACTGCAAAGCTATTTGATGTAGGAATGAGTGAATATAAATTCTCAATTTCCACTTTTGCTATAGTTAAAACAGCACTATATTTTGGGATGATTTTTTTACTAGTTATGATATTTAATACAATTGTTATATCAAAATATAAAATAATAGATTTATTAAGAGCAGGTAAAAAAAATGAAAGTATAAAATTTAAAAACCCAATTATATATTTAATGAGCTTTACAGTATGTATAGTATCTCTTGGATTTGCTTATAAAATGATATTATCAGTAGGATTAGATGTTAAAGATATAAGATTTACGTTATCAATTTTGCTAGGGATAATTGGAACTTTGTTATTTTTCTTTAGTCTTTCAGGATTTGGACTATACATAATAGAGAAGAATAAAAAAATATATTTTAAAGAATTAAATATATTTATATTAAAACAAATAAATAGTAAAATTAATACAAACTTTTTATCAATGGCTATAATGTGTTTAATGTTATTTTTAACTATTACTATATTATCAACAGGAATTGCTTTTAAAAGTGCATTAGAATCAAGTCTTAAAGATACAACTCCATTTGATGCAAGTGCTACTTTATACATAGATGAAAATAATAATTTTGATAGTATAGAAGAAAACCTAAAAAATATTAGATTTGAATTTGATAACGGAGAAAAATACATATATTTCAAAGAATATGATTCAAAGGTAGATATAAAAGAGTTAATAAGTGCACATGTAGAGGATAAAAATAAAAGCAAATTAGATAATTATAAACTTTCAAACGTACATCTTATTAAATTATCAGATTATAATAAAATAAAAAAAATGAAAGATAAAGAATCAGTAACTCTAAAAAATAATGAAGTCTTAATATTATCTAACAATAGTGATATAGTATCAATTATCAATAAATTTTTAGAAAATAACCATAATCTTAATATAAATAAAAAAGAATATACTATAAAAAATGATAAAACAATAGAAGATTCTCTTATTACTAATTTAGTTAAAAGCAATATTTGTACTTTAATAGTTAATGATGAAGTGATAAATAATTTCAAACCATTATCAGATAATTTAAATATAAAGTATAGTGAAAAGGGTAAAGAAAAATCACAAGAAAAAATATCTAAATTTTTTAATAGTTTTAAAAGTGAAAAGATAGATTTTAATAAGACTGATTTTATAAATGGAATAACAAAAGAGGAAGTATATTCTGAAAATAAAGGTATGACAATAGTAATATTATTTGTTGGAATATATTTAGGAATAATATTTTTGATATCTAGTATGGCAGTACTTGCATTACAACAATTATCGGAAGCTAGTGATAGTGCAGATAGATATAAATCATTAAAGAAAATTGGTGCAAATGATAAGATGATTAATAAAACTATATTTATTCAAACTTTAATATATTTTAGTCTTCCAATAGGCCTTGCTTTTATACATTCAGTTATTAGTGTAAAAGTGTGTAACAATTTTATATCTATGTTTAATAATACTAATATATTAGGGAATTCATTAATTACAGCTTTAGTGTTTTTAATTGTTTATATTGGATATTTTTATGCTACATATACAGGATATAAGAATATAATTACAAGTAGCAAATAAAACAATATATTTAAAATATAACCTAAAAGAGCTGTTTTAAAATAAATATACTATGTTTTTAGGTTAATTTTAAGTTATATTATAATATTAGAAATAACAATAAATTAATTAATAATAGTAAATATAAAGGCTATCTAAAATACATAAATATGTTTTTAAGATAGCCTTTTAAATCTAAAATTTAAATTACTGTTTAAATTTAAAATTTTTATTGAAATAATTTTAAAGCACTTAATTGCAGTATACAATATATAATTATAAAATACATTACATAAACTAAGGTTAAATAAAAATAGATAGGATGAAGGAGATTATGAAAATAATTATTGTTGAAGATGATCAAGTAATCAGAGAGGAACTTGAAAATCTTTTAAATAGATATGGATATGAAGTTAAATCACCAAGTGATTTTAGTAATATTATAGACTATATAGAAAAAGAAAATGCTAATATTATATTATTAGATATTAATCTTCCATTTTTTGATGGTTATCATATTTGTAGAGAGGTAAGAAAAAAATCAGATGTACCAATAATTATAGTAACTAGTAGAGATAGTCAAGTGGATGAACTTATGAGTATGAATTTTGGAGCAGATGATTTTATAACTAAGCCATACAATACGGAAATATTATTAGCACGTATAAGTTCTATTTTAAAAAGGACTTATGGAAATAATTCATCACAGGATACTTTAACATATAAAAATTTAAATATAAATTTAGCCAATGCTACTATTAAGGTAGGAGAAAAATCATTAGAATTAACTAAAAATGAAATTAAGATACTTTCATTTTTAATAAAAAATAAAGGGAATATAGTATCAAGAGAAACTCTTATGAATTATTTATGGAATTCAGATTGTTTTGTAGATGATAATACTCTTTCAGTAAATGTTACAAGATTAAGAAAGAAGCTTATTGATATAGGAGCAGAGAATATTATAGAAACTAAGAGAGGATTAGGTTATATAATTCAATGAGTATAGAGGAATTTTTAAAAGAAAAAGCTCCTTTTTTATTTTTAAATTTAGTCTTATTTATTTTTGTTGCAACTATAATGATTTTAATAGATATATCTATAGTTATAATTTTTTTAACTTTTTGTATTTGGTTTGTACCATTAGTTTCATATATGATCATAGAATTAATAAAACATAAGAGATATTATGATGAGATTCAGGGAATATTAGAAAATTTAGAGAAAAAATATTTATTATCAGAAGTTATAAATGAACCTAATTTTATTGATGGAAGAATTATTTATAATATACTTAAAGAGACATGTAGATATATGAATGAAAATGTGAAATATTATAAAGATATGCAACATGATTATAGAGAATATATTGAAACTTGGGTACATGAAATAAAGACGCCAATAGCATCAACAAAATTAATTATAGAGAATAATAACAACCAAGTAACAGATAGAATAAATATTCAAATAAATAGAATTGAAACATTCATAGAGCAGGTATTATATTATTCAAGGAGTAATGATGCTAATAAGGATTATATTATAAAAGAAGTTGAATTAAATAAAGTTGTAATGAATGTTATAAAAAGAAATTCTAGAGATTTTATTAATAAAAAAATAAAATTCGATGTGAAAAATATAGATAAAACAATATATAGTGATATTCAATGGATTGAATTCATATTAAATCAGATAATATTGAATTCCATTAAATATTCAAAGGAGAGAGACGGAAAAATAGCTATTTATTCATCTCAAAATTCAAATTCTATAATATTAACTATAGAAGATAATGGGGTTGGAATAGTAGAAAAAGATATAAATAAAGTTTTTGAAAAAGGTTTTACTGGTGAGAATGGAAGAAAGTTTGGAAAAGCAACGGGAATGGGCTTGTATTTATGTAAAAAACTTTGCAATAAACTTGGATTAGGTATTAATATTGATTCAAAAGTAAACGAAGGAACTAAGGTTAATATAATTTTTCCGTTAAGTAACTTTATGAATTTTTAATAATTAATCATTTGTTAAGTGAAGGTTGATATTATAGTATAAAGCAAATTCAAATGCCAAATTTTCAAGCTTTATAAAGTTTTAGCAACAGTTCACACTTATATTACAATAATGAAAGATAAGTGTAAGACTAATAAATATAAGATAATTTTAAAATCAGCTATAATTAATTCATAAGATAAAACAAGGAGCTGATTTAAATGAAAAACATTTTTGAAGTAATAAAAATAATTGCTTTAGTAATATTTGTAGGCTACGATGAAGAAAATTTTGAAATGATATAATAAGTTAAAATAAAAAATGATATTAATAATTTAAATATTCTCTGTAAATAACACAAATATAAAGTGATATTTACAGAGTTTTTTTAGGTATGTTTATTTTAAACATATTAACTTACAAAAATGTAATCTTAATGAAATGTAAAACAATATGTAATTAAGTATAAATAATTTAAAATCGTTAGTGTAATGAATTTAAAAATTGTTAGGAGGAAAACAGATGAAAAGATTTAATACTTTTATATTAAAAATTATGGCAATTATATTTATGACTTTAGATCATGTTTATACTTATAGTGCAGGTAAAGGGGATATAAATATTCCAATATGGTTTGGATACTTAGGAAAATTAGCAGCACCAATATTTTTCTATTTAATAGTAGAAGGATTTTTTTATACAAAAAGTAGAAAAAAATATAGTGGAAGACTTTTAGGATTTGCAGGGTTAATGGCAATAATAGATATTATTTTAGATATACATAATAATGTATTTTTATCATTAGGATTAGGTGTAATACTAATGAGTATTATAGAATATTGTAAAGAAAATAAAACAAATAGTAAGAAATTAATATTTGGAGTATTAGTATCTGTATTAATGATGTTTACAGAAGCATCATATTATGGTTTAGGAATGATATTAACGTTTTATTTTTTTAGAGAGAAGAAAGTTATTATGTCTATAGTTTATATAGTATTTAGTTTGTTGCCGGTTTTAGGAAATTTAAGTTTAGGAGAATATTTTACTGAATCTATATTTTTATGGGATTATCAATGGATGATGGTATTTTCAATAATATTTATTAATATGTACAATGGAAAATTAGGCTTAAATAATAAGTGTGTAAAGTGGTTTTTTTATGGTTTTTATCCTATACATTTAATAATTATTGTATTAATAAGCAATATGTATTAAATTGATTATTGTAAAAGAAAAACTAGATTGAAATAAGAAGAGATAAGACTTTGATATAACACAATTACATTAATAAAAAGATTCACTAGATGTATAATTTTCTAGTGAATCTTTTTATTATATACTACTCGTATTTAAATTTAATAGATATTTCTTTAATTTGACCTTTAGAATCTTTTCTAATATTAAAGTGTTTTATATCAATGAAATCATTATTTAATTGGTGGGTTAATTCTGTAATAGTAGCTTTGGTTTTTTTAGCTAATTCTCCATCTTCTATTATTCTAAAGCGAGACTTTCTACAAGTAGTTTCTTCACTTTTATCATCAATAATAACGAAATATTCAGGGGCTTCCTCAATAACTAAATATTCTTTACCTAAAGTTAAAGTTGAGCATAAATTATTATCTATACATTTAACTATCATAATAAATACCTCCTAATGTTAAGTTTATATATAAATATTAGTATAAAAATTTATTAATTAATACTAGGAAAATTTATAAAAATAATAATCAAAAATAGTAAAATCTTATAAGGTCTAAATTAATATATATGTTACAATAAAAATTATTCAATAAATTAAAGAATCGTATAGTATTTTGTAGCACATTTAAAGTTGCAACATATATAATATAAATTAAAAAACTTATAGGAACATTTTACTTTGATAATAAATTTGATGAGTTTAATAATTACCAAGATAGTAAAAAAGGAATAAAATATAGAATATCTAAAATATAGTGATAAATATATAATTATTTATCACAAATAATTAAAAGGAGAAGAGATATCTATAATGTGCATAGATATGCCAGAAACTATTGAAGTGTATAATCATTATAAATTTGCTATAAGAGTTAAATAATATAGAAAATTAGTTTAAAAATTGTTATAGTTTGTTATTAAAAAGTAAAATAATAAGAAAAGTTTCACTTTTATACAGTAATGCATATATTAAAATATAAAGAATCTCTTTGCACTGCATATAAATCTACAGTACAAACTGAGCAGGCGATGGATCTATTGTATGGTTCATGAGGCCGGGCTGCAATAGGCAGCAGCAGATGAAACATGCACATCTGCGGGACAGTAGTATGTTCCGCAGGTGTGTTTTTTTATTCTTTAGAAAGTAAAGAAATTAAATTTATAGATAACTTTTATGAAAGTTTAGCTTATAAATATAAAGATATTGTCTAAAGAATAAAAAAAATATACACGTGGAATAATAAAAAATTATGTTGGATGTATGAAGTGCCATAGAGCTATCTTAAAACGCCAGTTAGGCGATAAGGGGGTAACTTTTATGACAAAAGAACAAATTATAACTAATGGGTTAACTAGTATAGAAGTAAAAAAACGACAACAAAGATATGGAAAAAATGAACTAATACCAAATCAAAAACAGAGTTTTTTTAAAAAAGTTATTAATATTATATGTGAACCTATGTTTTTACTATTGATTTTAGCAGCAGTAATATACTTTGTATTAGGAGAACCACGAGATGGAGCAGTTATGCTAATTTTTGTGGTTGGTGTTATAAGTATAGATGTAATACAGGAATGGAAAACAGATAAAACATTAAATGCACTTAAAGATTTATCTGAACCCAATATTACTGTAATTAGGGATGGAAAAGAAATTTTAATACCTAGTATAGATTTAGTGCCAGGTGATTTAATGATTATTACAGAGGGAATAAAAATTCCAGCAGATGGAGAAATACTTAAAGCAAGCGATTTATGTGTTGATGAATCCTCGTTAACTGGTGAAGCCGAAGGTGTTTGGAAAACAACTATTGAGAATTCAGAATTTTCTACAGATTATTGGAGAAATGATTATTGTTATGCAGGAACTTTAGTTATACAAGGAAGTGCTTATATATTAGTAGATAAAATAGGTTTATCTACTGAATATGGGAAGATAGGTAATGATGTGGCATCAGCACCAGAAAAACCAACGCAACTTCAAAAACAGACTGGTAGCTTAGTAAAACTATGGTCAGGAATCGCTGCTGTATTATTTATATTGGTTGGTATAATAACTTATTTTAATATTTCAGATCATGAACTTAAAGATAGAATTATTGAAAGTATTTTGTCAGGTATAACTCTTGCAATGGCAATGATACCAGAAGAATTTCCAGTTATTCTTACTGTATTCTTATCTATGGGAGCATGGAGGCTTGCTAAAAAAAAGTCACTTGTTCGTAAATTGCCATCAGTAGAAACATTAGGGGCTGTTTCAGTACTTTGTGTTGATAAAACTGGAACTATTACAATGAATAAGATGACAGTGTGTGATACTTGGTCATTTAATAAAGAAGATAACAAACTATGCTTATGTGAAATAATGGGTTTAGCATGTGAGACGGATGCATATGATCCAATGGAAAAAGCAATGTTAAATTATTGTGAAAATTTAGGAATATTAAAAAACCATTTATTTGGAGGAGAACTAATAACAGAGTATGCTTTTACTAATGAGTTAAAAATGATGGGACATGTTTGGAGGCATGATGGAGAAATTATAATTGCAGCGAAAGGGTCCCCTGAACGTATTTTAACAATTTGCAATCTCTCAGAAAAAGAACGTAAATTAACAGAAGATAAAATTATAGATATGTCTAAACGTGGATTAAGAGTTATAGCGGTAGGAGAAATGCATGTGAAAAATGAATCTGAAATACCAACAAAACTTATAGATTGTAGTCTTACACTATCAGGATTGATTGGACTTACTGATCCTCCAAGAAAATCGGTAAAAGAGGATATCTATCATTGTACACGTGCAGGAGTAAGAGTAGTTATGATTACTGGAGATAATGGCATTACTGCAAGTAGTATAGCAAAACAAATTGGTATGCCTAATAGTGAAAATATTATTACTGGTGATGAACTTAATAATATGAGTGATGAAGAATTATGTAAACGTGTGAAAGAGGTGAGTATATTTTCTCGTGTTGTGCCAGAACATAAAATGCGTATTGTTAGGGCTTTTAAAGATAATGGAGAAATTGTAGCAATGACTGGTGATGGTGTAAATGATGCACCGGCTTTAAAATATGCTGATATTGGTATAGCTATGGGGAAACATGGGTCTGAAGTTTCTCGTGAAGCTGCTGATTTAATTCTTATGGACGATAATTTTTCTGTAATTGTAGATACTATAAAAGACGGACGTAGAATATATGATAATATTCGTAAGGCTATGGGGTATGTCTTTACTATTCATATTCCAATTGCATTTGCATCATTATTAGCTCCAATGCTTAAAATTAGTTCAGCTAATCTGTTTTTATTACCAATTCATGTAGTCCTTTTAGAACTTATTATAGATCCGACGTGTTCAATTGTTTTAGAACGTCAACCAGCGGAAGATGATATTATGGAACGTAAACCTCGTAATTCAAATGAAAAAATTTTAACAACAGGTACACTTGTTAAAAATATTTTGCAGGGAATTGTAGTTTTTGTGGCTTCATTTGGTATGTACTTTATAATTCTTAATCAAGGAATTAAAGATGCAGAAGTTGCTCGTTCAATGGGACTCGTAATAATTATGATAGCAAATCTTTTTCTTGTACAAGTGAATAGTTCGGATTCAGTTTTTGTGTTAAAATCAATGAAGTATTTAATAAAGGATAAAATTATGTGGATTGTTAATATAGGAACAATACTAGGTATATTAATAATTCTATATACTCCTTTAAATGGGTTTTTAAAATTAGCACCGCTTAATATTGGACAATTTTTACTAAGTTTTGGAATTGCAGCACTATCAGTGCTTTGGTATGAAATTATTAAGTTTATTAAATGCATCTATTCTAGAACCAAATAAAGATTATATATTTCTCCTTTCCTGATGAAAAATATCCATTGAACTTTTGGATTTGTTATTTATTTTTATGTGGCTAAAACTCGTTGTGTATTTTAATGTACAACGAGTTTTATATTAATGAACAAACTTTATTGGAACTTATATATATTTTTGTTTTATGTAAATAATTTATACGATATAATATAATAAAGAAAATTGGAGAAACATTAATTTTTTTGTTATAATTAGGCTTAAAGAAAGGATTGAATTGTTATGGAAATAGGGAGAGTACGAAGTGGAAGTGTAACATCTGAAAGAAAAATTGTATCAGAAAAAAAAGATTTCTCACAAAGTTTTAATCATGCTAGAGAAAGAAAATCAGAGGAACAACTTCGAAAATTGATGGATGATATAAAGAAGAGAGGAAATAAGCTTGTATTAACAAAAACGTATGTTGATGTTGCTATGTATAAGAAGATGATAAAAGAGTATTTAGAATCTATTTTAAAGTTTATGTATGACACTAAAAAAGATATTAGTTTTTGGCAAACACAATATTTCGTTACAGTAGATACGATAGATGAAAAACTTGAAGAATTAACTAATTTACTTTTATCAGAAGAAAAAGAAAATATAAATATTGCTTCAACTATAGATGAAATTCAAGGATTAATTGTAGATATATATAGATAAATAGATTTTTTAATTAAGGATAAGGTTTTGACTTTGGCTAAAATTTATATATGTAGAAGTGTCATGGAATTATATTAAGGCACATTCAAAAAAATAATAGACTAATATGCTCGTCTATTTTGTATCATACTGTATCAGCAATTTGCTATTAACTGAGCTTAATTCTTTATCTGACACATGATATACAGAGTCTCTTTGCTTTATTATTTTATTTCATATACCTAACAAATGATATTAACTTTAAATTAGGCTAATATCATTTTTTATTTTACAGAAAATTATAGTTTTTTAAGACAGAAATTTTAATAAAATCTAAGACTAGAAAGTTTTTTAAAATTGTTAATTAAATTTGGAGTAGAAAATTTATTTTTAGTATAAATGTAAAATAATACATTTAATTATTGTTTTTTGGATATACTTAATTTTAGGTTTTAATATAATTGTGTTATTATAATCATTATTAAAGATAATTTAAGGATGTGAATTTTAATGAAAAAAATATCGATATTTTTAGTATTACTCTTATCAATCTTTATGTTTACAGGATGTACTGGTTCTAACATGACAGATGATACTAAAGAAATTAACTTTATAGTTCCAGATGGTCTTCCAGCTATATCAGTAGCTAAAATTATAAAAGAAAAACCAGAAATAAAAAAGGGATATAACGTTAAATATAACATAGAAAAAACATCGGATAATGTAGTTACATCTGTTATGAAAGGTGAGCCTGATATTGCAATAGTCCCTTCAAATTTAGCAGCTACATCTTTTAATAAAAATGGAGATTATGTAATAGCTGGAACCGTAGGTTGGGGATCATTTTTCTTAGTTTCAACTGAGGATAACCAAACAGTTGAAAGCTTAAAAGGTAAAGAAATATATAATATAGGAAAGGGATTAACTCCTGATATTATAACTAAATTGGTTTTGAAAAATAAGGGAATAGATGTTGATAAAGATATTAACTTTAGTTATGTAGGTGGAGTGACAGAGCTTTCACCAATAATATTATCTGATAAAGCTAAATATGCGGTATTACCAGAACCAGCTTTATCTAATGTTTCGAGTAAGAAAGAAAACCTAAATGTAATTTTAAATCTTAATGAAGAATGGAAAAAAGACAATAATATAGAATATGGATTTCCACAATCAACAATAATAGTAAAAAAAGATTTAGTAAGTAAAGATAAAAAATTTGTAGATAATATTTTAAAAGAAATTAAAAATAGTACTACATGGGCATATGAAGATAGAGAAGGATTAGGAACATATTGTGAAGAAATAGGAGTTTCTGCAAAAAAACCAATAATAATTTCAGCAATGGATAAATCTAATATAAAATATATAGCTATTAAGGATTCTATTAAAGAATATCAAACTTATTTTAATAAACTATATGAATTTGATAGTAATACGGTAGGAGGAAAAGTGCCAGATGAAGGAATATACATGGAGAAGTAAATTAGGTATTTTATTATCATGTTTATTTTTTTTAATAGTATGGCAAGTTTTGGCGACGATAATTAATAATGATATATATCTTCCAACAATAAATCAAATACTAGGTGAAACTAAAAATATTATTTGCAATGATGATTTCTTAAAAATAATTTTAAGTAGTTTATATAGGACAGCACTAAGTTATATTTTTGCTGTATTATTAGCTGTAGTTTTAGGGGTACTAACATTTTTGTACCCCTTTTTTAAATTTTTAATGGCACCTATTAATGCTTTTGCAAAAACTATTCCAACAATGGTATTAGTTGTTTTGGCATTAGTTTGGTTTAATAAAGATAAAGCACCGTTTGTAGTAGGATTTGCTATAATATTTCCAATATTATATGAAGGAATCTTGAGTAATCTTATAAATTTTGATAAAAAGTTGATTGAAATGCTAGATATATATGAGGTATCGTTAAATGATAGAATAAGAAGTGTATATTGGCCAATTATAAAGTTTTATTTAATAAGCATATTTGTGTCTACATTTTCATTGGCTTTTAAGGTTGTTATTGCTGGAGAAGTACATGGACAACCTAAATTTGGTATTGGCTCTGCAATACAATTAGAAAAGGTTAATTTTAATACCAGTGGAATATTTGCATGGATAGTTATAATTGCCGTAATATCAATAATTTTTGAATTTATTAATAGAATTTTTAAAAATAGTACATACAGGTGGAAGAAAAATGAAATTGGAAGTTAGAAATTTAACAAAATCTTATAATAATGAGAGAATATTTGAAAATTTTAATTTACAATTTTCAGATAAAAAAGTTAATTGTATAATAGGGGAATCGGGATGTGGTAAAAGTACTTTATTAAATATTTTAGCACATATGATTTCAATAGATGATGGTGAAATTTTAGGAATATCTCAACAAGACATAAGTTATATTTTTCAAGAAGATAGGTTAATAGACTGGCTTACAATTAAAGAAAATCTAAATCTTACTTTAAAAAAATATTATAGTGATTTGGAAAGAGAGAGTAGAATTAATAATTTGCTTGTGTCTTTGGGACTTGAAAATGTGAAAGATAGATATCCGAGTGAATTAAGTGGAGGAATGAAACAAAGAATAAATATAGCTAGAGCTTTTGGAAAACCATCAAAATTAATATTGATGGATGAGCCATTTAAATCATTAGATTATACATTAAAGTATAAAATTATAGATGAATTTAGGAGTATGCTTTTAAAAGAAAATAGAATGGTTATATTAGTTACTCATGATGTTGAGGAGGCAATATATTTTGAAGGAAATATAATAGTTTTAGGAAAAAGGCCTGTGGAAGTAAAAAGGATTTTTTCTAAAGATTTATATAATTCTAAAGAAGAAATTATTAAATTAATAAGATAGAAATTAATTAAAACATATTTTAAGATTATGTTGATATTGTAGTATAAACAAAGTTCTTAGTCTCAGGTGAAACTTGCTTTCAACTGAGGGTTAGAAATTGTTATCTTAAGAAAGGAAGGATTATATGATAAAAAAATTTATTAGTTTTTATAAACCATATAAAAAACTGTTCATTTTTGATTTGATTGCAGCATTTATAGCAGCACTATGTGATTTAGTATATCCAATGATGACTAGAACACTTATAAATGATTCTATTCCGAATAAGAATATAAGGTTAATAGTAGTGTTTGCAGTTGTACTATTACTTATATTTATGGTTAAAGCTTTGTGTGGATACTTTATGCAATATTGGGGACATGTTGTTGGGGTAAGAATGCAGGCAGATATGAGAAGAGATGTATTTAAGCATTTACAAAGGTTACCTAATAAGTATTTTGATAATAATAAAACTGGAGATATAATGTCTAGAATAATAAATGATTTAATGGATATTTCTGAGCTGGCTCATCATGGACCAGAAGATATATTTATATCTATTGTTATGCTTATAGGATCGTTTATTATACTTTGTACAATAAATATACCACTTACATTAATAATATTTGTTTTTATTCCACCAATAGTGATTTTTACAATGTTTCAAAGGAAAAGAATGAATAAAGCATTTTTAGATACTAAAGTTGAAACAGGAGCAGTAAATGCAAATCTTCAAAATAGTATTTCTGGAATAAGTATTTCTAAAGCATTTGTAAGTCATGAATCAGAAGAAGAAAAGTTTGAAATCGGAAATAAGAGGTTTATAGTCGCTAGAGAAAAAGCTTATAAGGTTATGGCAGAATATTTTGCTGGGGCTGGATTAGGTATTGATGTATTAAATTATATAGGATTAATTTGTGGTGGGATTTTTACGTTTGTTGGGATTATAGATATTGGTGACTATATGGCATATATGCTATATATAAGACTTTTTACAGATCCAATTAAAAAATTAATAAACTTTATGGAACAGTTTCAAAATGGTATAACTGGATTTGAAAGATATATGCAAATTATGAATGAAGAACAAGAAAAAGATAAAGAAGAGGCAATAAACCTATCAAATGTAAAAGGCGAAATAGAGTTTAAAAATATAGATTTTAGTTATGATGGGCAAGATATTTTAAAAGATTTTTCTATTAAAATTAAGACAGGAGAAATGCTAGCCTTAGTTGGACATTCAGGAACAGGTAAGACAACGATTTGTAATCTTATTCCTAGATTCTATGATGTAAAACGTGGAGATATATTGATAGATGGTAAGAGTATATATGATGTAAGCTTAAATTCTTTAAGAAGTAACATTGGAATAGTACAGCAAGAAGTATTTTTATTTACAGGAACAATAAGAGATAATATTTTATATGGTAAAAATGATGCTACTGAAGAGGAAATATTATCTGCTGCTAAAATGGCTAATATACATGAATTTATTGAAAACTTACCTCAAGGTTATGATACATATATTGGTGAAAGAGGAGTTAAACTATCAGGAGGGCAAAAACAACGTATTTCTATTGCAAGAGTATTTTTAAAGAATCCATCAGTTTTGATACTTGATGAAGCCACATCTGCATTAGATAATGCAACTGAACATATAATACAAGAATCACTTAAAAAATTATGTAAAGGAAGAACTACAATAGTGGTAGCTCATAGATTGTCAACAATTAAAAATGCAGATGAAATAGTTGTTATTGGGAATAAAGGAATAATTGAAAAAGGGACTCATAAACAATTGATTACTCAAAATGGAGAATATAATAAACTACAAAATATAGCATCAATTTAATATATTACCCAAAATTGCAATATTAGATTATATATAGAAAAATATTAATGCAAGGTTATAATAATAGTAATTATATTAATAAATAAACTTTATTGGAACTTATACTATTAATTAGAACAATAATTAATACAAGTGAATATTTTGATAGAAGAGATATAAAATATAATTAAGATTAATAGATTAATTAAAAAATAAATTGGAATAAAATGAATAAAAATATATACTTATATATGGATATAAGTAAGGAGGAGAATTATGATTAAGCATATAAATGATTCAGATTTTGAAAATGAAGTTTTAAATTGTGATGAATTAGTTTTAGTGGATTTTTGGGCTACTTGGTGTGGACCTTGTAGAATGTTAGCACCAGTTTTAGAAGAGTTAGATAAAGAATTTAAACATGTTAAATTTACAAAAGTAGATGTTGATAAAAATCCATTAATATCTATGCAACATGGAATTCAAAGTATACCAACTATTAAATTATTTAAAGGTGGAAAACCAGTAGAAACATCAGTTGGATTTTTACCAAAAGAAGCTTTAGAAGATTTAATCAAAAATAACCTATAGAGAATAAGGTGGTAACTATGGAAAAAAGATATGACATAGCAATAATAGGAAGTGGACCAGCAGGTCTTTCAGCAGCATTAAATGCTAAAATAAGAAACAAGAGTTTTATTATATTTGGAAATAAAAATCTAAGCTCTAAATTGCAAAAAGCTCCTAAGGTCAATAATTATTTGGGCTTTTATGGAGTAACAGGAGAAGAATTAAAGGAAAAATTTATACATCATATAAAATCTATGGATATAAATATTCAAGAAGAGCGTGTAAATAATATTTACGCAATGGGAGAATATTTTACTTTAATGGTTAATGAAAAGATGTATGAGGCTAAAACCGTAATTCTTGCTACTGGAGTGGAATATACAAAAGCACTTGAAGGTGAGGAAGAATTTTTAGGAAAAGGAGTTGGGTATTGTGCAACATGTGATGCACCTTTATACAAAGATAAAGTAGTTTCTATAATATCTTATAATAAAGAAGGCGAAAAAGATGCTTCATATGTTAGTGAATTAGCTGAATCTGTTTATTATATACCTATGTATAGAGATGTATATAATATAAATGATAAGGTAAATATTATAGAAGATAAACCAATAAAAATTATAGGAAATCAAAGAGTAGAAAAACTAGTATTAAAAGATAATGAACTAGAAACAGATGGAGTTTTTCTATTAAAAGATTCCATATCACCTAAACAACTAGTACCAGGACTTAAAATATTAGATGGGCATGTTGAAGTAGATAGAAATATGCAAACTAGTATAAAAGGTTGTTTTGCAGCTGGAGATTGTGTTGGTAAGCCATATCAATATATTAAAGCGGCAGGAGAAGGTAATATAGCAGCCTTAAGTGCAGTAGCATATTTGGATTCTTTAAAATAGTAAGGCATAACCTAAAAAATAACAAGTCCATCTGTCAAGCCTATTTTCCATTATACTGCGTGAGCAAATTTGCCTAATAGGCTTTCTATGAGACCAATCTGTTTCTTGTCTAATGAAAAAATAATCATAGCATTTTGGACTCGCTATTTTTTTCATATACCTAAATAGCTGTATTTATTACTAAATACAGCTATTATTTTTATATTCGCCTTGATGAATTTTTTATTTGTTTTTCAAAGCACGTACAGTTTTAATCTTATTGTACAAAGATTCTTTATTAGTTTCTAACGATTCTGATAAATTATCAATATCAACTAAACTTTTAGAAATATCATTAATATCAATCAATCCTTTGTTTGCTGAAATAAGTTTGTCTAATAAAGATTTATTGTTTTTTAAAGAAATAAAACCATTTAAAGTTTCTTTGAATGATTTATCATAATTCATTTTTTTATTTGTATAATAAAGTGAATTAAAAGTATGGCGATCTAAAATTTTATTAGTACCTTCTATTTTAGGTATTAAGTAGTCGTTATCAGTATAATAATTAGTATTAATCATTTTATATACCCCCCTTTAAATTACTCTACAATATATATATTCGGATACAATTAGTAAAACTTTACAAAATAAATATTTATATTAATGGACAAAATTTACATTAAATGATTTAATATTTTATAAAGGGTATTTAAAGTTGTTTATATAATAGTTAAGATTACAACATATTATATGAATTATGGGAGGGTAAAATGAATAAAAATGAAAAGGATGATATTAAAGAATTAAAGTATTTCAAATTATTGGCAAAACAATATCCTACTATAGCAGCTGCATCAACAGAAATTATAAATTTAGAGGCTATATTAAATTTGCCTAAAGGAACAGAACACTTTTTAAGTGATATTCATGGAGAATATGAACATTTTATTCATGTATTAAGAAATGCATCAGGTGTTGTAAAAAGAAAGATAGAAGACGTATTTGGGAACTCTTTATTGGAAAGTGATAAAAAAAGTTTGGCTACTTTAATATATTATCCAGAACAAAAATTAGATATAGTATTAAAAGAAGAAAAAGATATAGATGATTGGTATAAAATAATTTTAAACAGACTTATAGAGATTTGTAGATATTCTTCGTCTAAATACACAAGATCTAAAGTGAGAAAAGCATTACCAGTTGATTTTGCTTATATAATAGAAGAATTATTACATGAACAATTCAATGGTATAGATAAACAAGAATATTATGATAGAATAATAACTACAATTATTGATATAGGAAGGGCTAAAGAATTTATTATTGCTTTATCAAAACTTATACAAAGGTTAGTTATAGATAGACTTCATATAATAGGAGATATATATGATAGAGGACCAAGGCCAGATATAATATTAGATACACTTATGGATTATCATTCAGTTGATATTCAATGGGGGAATCATGATATGCTATGGATGGGGGCGGCTGCTGGGGTAAAACCGTGTATAGCAAACGTTGTAAGAATATCTACAAGATATGCAAACTTAGATTTAATAGAGGAGATATATGGGATAAATCTTTTGCCATTAGCAACATTTGCTTTAAAATATTATAAAGATGATCCATGTAAAGATTTTATACCTAAAGTAAAAGAAGAAAATTCAACCTTAAATCAGGAGATAGAATTAGTTTCAAAAATGCATAAGGCAATTACTGTTTTACAATTTAAACTAGAAAAAGAAGTTATAGATAGAAGACCAGAATTTGAATTAGAAAATAGATTACTATTAGATAAAATAGATTATAAAAAAGGAACAATAATACTAGAAGGAAAAGAATATAAATTAAATGATACTAACTTTCCTACAATAAATCCAGATAATCCTTATGAACTTACACCTGATGAAGTTATTCTTATAGATAAATTGGTATTTTCTTTTACTAATAGTGAAAAACTACAAAAGCATATTAGATTTCTTTTTTCAAAGGGAAGCATGTTTTTAAAATGTAATTCAAATCTTTTGTTTCATGGATGTATTCCTATAGATGAAAATTTTAATTTTAAAAGTATGAAGATACACGACAAAGAATATAAAGGTAAAAAATTGATGGAAAAGTTTGATTCTTTATCAAGAGAAGGTTATTTTGAAAAAGTTGATAGTCAAGGTAAACTTTATGGTATGGATATTATGTGGTATTTATGGACAGGACCTGTATCACCTCTATTTGGTAAAGAACAGATGAAGACTTTTGAAAGATATTTTATTGATGATGAAGAATCCCATATAGAAAAAAAGACATCATATTATGATTATAGAGATAGTGAAAAAATGTGTAATATAGTATTAGGGGAATTTGGATTGAAATCTAAAGAATCAATAATAATAAATGGACATGTACCTGTTAAGAAAAAAGAAGGAGAAAGTCCTATAAAAGCTAATGGGAAACTAATAGTAATAGATGGAGGATTCTCTAAGGCCTATCAAAAGCAAACAGGAATAGCAGGGTATACACTTATATATAATTCATATGGATTGCAAATAGTATCTCATGAGTACTTTTCTTCTACAGAAGAATCAATAATGCAGGAAAAAGATATTTTATCAACAATAATGGTAATAGAACAAAAGTTAAAAAGAAAAACAGTAGGAGATACTGATATAGGTATGGAATTGAAGAATCAAATTAAAGATTTGAAGGCATTATTAACAATTTATAGAAAAGGTTTAATAAAGGAAATGAGATAAATTAATATTTATAATAAAATGAGGCCATCTAAAATACATTCTTTAAGTATTTTAGATAGCCTTTTACTTTAGTTAAATATGTAATATTAACTATATCACTAAAATTATTTTTAAGTAAACATAGAATTGTCTTATTCATCATCATAGTCATCTTGAGATATTATTTTATTTAAGTAAAAATAAAATTCTACACCATTTGGAATATTTCTAAAACTAAATTTACTATTATGAAGTTGTAATATATTTTTTACTATTGATAATCCGAGCCCTGTGCTATTCTCACATCTTTGTCTAGATTTATCAATTCTATAAAATTTATCAAATAATTTATCAATCTCCTCTTCAGGTATATTAATTCCCATATTTTGAATTGATATTTTAAATTTATCATTCTCTTCATTTATACTTATATTTATAGAATTTCCATCAGGAGTGTATTTAATTGCATTAGTAATAAGGTTAGTTAATACTTGTTCCATTTGGAAAGTATCAGCATAAACATAACTATAATCATTTGAAGAAGAAAAATTTATAGTGAGATTATTTTCTTCAATATTTAAACTATGATTTTTTAAGATTTTATTTATTAATCTATTAATATTAAAAGCTTCTGGGGAAGGCTTTACAGTACCTGATTCAAGTTTTGAAAGCTCTAACATATTTGTAACTAAAGTTCCCATTTTTTGAGATTCTCCTATTATAGTTTCTAAATAGTTTAAAGCATCATCTCCAGTAACTATACCATCTTTAATTCCCTCAGCATATCCTTTAATTATTCCAATAGGAGTTTTTAGTTCATGACTAACATCAGCTATGAATTCTTTTCTCATATTTTCTAATTTTCTCTCTTTTTCAATATCTTCTTCTAACTTTTGATTTTTATGTTGCAAATCTAATAATGCTGACTGAAGATTTTTTGATAAGAAATTTAATGTTCTGGCTAAGTTACCAATTTCATCTTCACTATTAATATCACATGAAACATTAAAATTCATATTAGACATTTTATTAGCAACCGAATTTAATGTTATTAATGGTTTAGAAATTAAATTAGAATAAATTGAAGATAATATAATTGCAATAATAGTCAAACCTAAGAATAAATATATATAAAATTCATCGATAACTTTTGATGCTTCTTCAATCGGCTGAATAGAAGAAACAGATATTATGATACTATCGTTATGAGATTTTAAGGACATAGGCGCAATTATTCCTATTTTTTGAGTGCTATTATTTTGATTATAAAAATTAGTAACTTTAATTTTTGAAGAATTAATTACGTCTAAGATTAAAGATTTATTATTAATTAATTCAGTACAAAAACCAGTCAATATATTAATATCCTCTTCATTTTCGAATTTACTAGGTAAATACATTAGTTCTCCATTTAAAGAGAATATCGCTATTTTAGAGTTATTATCATTTTCAAATTTTCCAAGTGCTTGATATAAAGCATAGTCATTATTATTTTGATAAGAATAGAGTGTTTGAAATTTACTAATTTCTTTAACTAAAAATGAAGTTTTCCTATAAAAATAAAATTTTTGAAACAAAAATGATTGCGTAAAGTAAATTAATAACATTAAACCTGACATAAGGCCAAGTGTTATTATAAATAATCTTTTTGATAAACTTTTTTTCATCTATTTTACCTCAAATTTATACCCGCTACCACGTACAGTAACTATGTAAGATGCTTTATCTAATAATTTTTCTCTTAATCTTTTTATATTTGTATCCACAGTACGAATATCACCATAGTAATCAATGCCCCATACATTATCTAATATATTGTCACGACTTAAAGCTATCCCTTGATTATTAATTAAATAAATTAAAAGTTCATATTCTTTTGGAGATAGGGTAATATCTATATCATCAATTTTAACTTCATGAGAAAGCTGATTAATACTAAGACCATTAAAATTTTGTATACTAGAGTCTAGGTTTTGTCGTGTTCTTTTAAGTAAGACTTTAACTTTAGCTATTAAGACTTTAGGACTAAATGGTTTAGTTACATAATCATCAGCACCATAATCATATCCTTCAAGTTTATTTTCTTCTTCTCCTTTAGCAGTAAGCAAAATAACAGGAATACTAGATACTTCTCTAAGTTTTCTAAGCATAGTTAAACCATCCATTTTTGGCATCATTATATCTAAAATTATTAAATCAATTTTTTCTTTACTAAAGGTTATTAATCCTTCTTCACCATTAGAGGCTTCAAATACATTAAATTCATCTTTTATAAGATAGTCTCTAAGTAAAAATCTAATTTTAAGTTCGTCTTCTACAATTAAAATAGACTTTTTCATAATGTTCATCTCCCTTTTAAAGTTAAATAGCAATACTTTTCTCTATATTTTAGCATTACTTTAAGAATATATCTACATATAAGAATCTATATATATTAATGAAGTTAAAATAATGTGTTATAATTTTATTTTAGGAAGTTCAAAGAATTATACTAAAGAATTGAATTTACAATTAGACATGTTATATTAATTGAAATTTAATATGACTATAATATGTTTTATAAATTAATAGTATAATTTAATAATATAAGGCATAATCAAAAAATAACAAGTCCATCTGCCAAACCTATTTTTCATTATACTGAATTAGCAGATTTGTCTAATAGGCTTGCTATGAGACTAATCTACTTCCTTGCCTAATGAAAAATAATCAGGGCATTTTGGAGTTGTTATGTCCCTTCATATGCCTAAGCTAGAAAAAAGTTTTATATGATAGAAAAATATTAGGAGAGAATAAATGATAAAATTGAATTTTAATGCCAAAAGACACAAGTTAAATAATGGGTTAGAGGTAATAACTATAAATAAAGATACACAAATAGCCTCAATAAACATAGGAATTAAAGTGGGAGCTTTATATGAATCTTTAGAACAAAAAGGAATAAGCCATTTTGTTGAGCATTGTTTATTTAAAGGAACTGATAAGAGAGATGATAAAAAGCTTAACGATGATTTAGAATCTTTAGGTGGAGAATACAATGCATATACTGATTATGATGCAACTGTATACACAATAAGCTGTTTGATGGAAGAATTGAATAACGGAGTTAGTATATTAAGTGATATGATTATAAATTCCAAGTTTGAGGAAAGTGAAATTGAAAAAGAACGTGGTGTTATACTTGCTGAAATAAGAACAGGTAAAGATGATTTAGAAGATTATAGTTTTAAAAATGTAAATAATATTGCATTTACCCAAAGTGCGCTTAAGTATGATGTTACAGGTCTTGAAGAAAATATAAAGAAATTTACTCAAAATGAAATAATTGGTTATTATAAAGAACATTATACTCCAGAAAATTCTCTTATTACTATGGTTTCATCATTAAATCACGAAGAAGCAATAGAACTAATAAATAAAAATTTTGAATCATGGACTGGTAATAAGCCTAAAGTGTTAAATTGTATAAAAGAGAAAAATAAAAATATAACAAAAGTTACTTATAAAAAGGATATAGAACAAAGTACAATAGTATATTTATTTACATTTAATGAATTAGAAAAGGATGATGAATTGCCACTTAGAATATTAAATCATAGGCTAGGAGAAAGTGCTAATTCATTACTTTTTAGAGAAGTTAGAGAAAATAGAGGATTAGCTTATGATATATATACTCATCTAGAAATAACAAATAATATAAAAACTTTATATATATACACTTCTGTAGGAGAAGAAAATGTGGAAGAAGCTAAAATCGCAATTGACGAAACGTTGAATAATGTAATTAATGGCAAGATTGAAATAGGTGATAGAGATTTAGAAATCATGAAAAAGGTGCACAAAACAGCTGTTATATCAACTTTAGAAGATTCTTCAGAGTTATGTAATTATATATTGCATCAAGCTCTTGAAGATGAAGATATATTTGAATTTGTGAAGGATATGGAAAGATTAAATAATGTTGATAAAGGTAAAATTAATGAAGTTGCCAAAAAAGTATTGTTGAATCCAACAATCCACATATTGAAATCAAACTAAGTAGTAATTACAATAATAATTAAAGAAAATAGGATGGAAATTTACTATGGCAAAGATAACAAAATTGGAATTTCAAAAAAGAAACAAAGAAAGAGTAAATGTATTTTTAGATGAGGAATATGCATTTTCAATAAGTGCAGAATTAATATATAAAGAAGGCATTAAATTAAAAGATGAAGTTGATTTTGAAAAGCTTAAAATTTTAGCTTATAAAGATCAAATCATGAAATGTAGAGAAGCTGCTATAAGAACAATAGAAAAAAGTCATAAAACAGAGAAACAAGTTAGAGAAAAACTAATTTTAAAAGGATATGAAGAAGAAGCTATTGAAAAGGCAATTGATTTTTTAAAAGAATATAATTATTTAAATGATGAATATTATACAAAACTTTTTGTTAAAGAAAAATTAAAATCACAGGGTAGTAATAAAATTAAATATTCTTTAATGCAAAAGGGGATATCAAAAGAAATAATAGAAGAAGAATTAAATAATGTAGATAGAGAAAATGAAAAATCCATAGCAATAGATTTAGCTCAAAGAAAAATAGTAACTATTAGAAAATCTGAAAATGATAAATATAAGATATCAAACAAATTATATAGATTTTTACTTTCTAAAGGTTATGGATATGAAGTCGTTAATGAAGTTGTTAAAGAAGTTATAAATGATGAAAGTCTTAACTAAAGGAGAAATTAAATGGATAAAATTCTTTTATACAAAATGATAATTTTTGGTATAATAGGGACATCAGTACTAATTAACATAAGAAGAGTGTTGAAAAATTCCAATATTGATTATGCAATTGTTCCTATACTAGATATAATATCTAGTATAATAACGTTCGTAATAATTTTAACTAAATATGATAAAGTAAATGGTATTTTATCATATTTAATTAATAATTTCTTTACAGGTAGATATTTAACTAAAGGGATAGTTAAGATATTTGGAATTATGATTTTATTTTTTCTTATAAGATTTATAATAAGACAAGTATTTCAAATAATACAAACATTTATTTTTAGTGGTGGAAAAAAAATTATAAATCAAAGTAAGACATTATTAATTATATTTTCAATTATATTTGGAATAATTAGAGCGAGTATTTTTATATTAATAATGTTTGTTCCGATAATAATGTTTAATTCAATTCCTAATAATCATTTTAAAATTAATATTTTTAATGATATTGAATCATTTAATAAAATAGAAAATATTATAGATAAAAATAAAACAGAAATTATCAATAATGGGCTAATTCAAGATATAGCTTCAAATAAAATTATATATTATAATGGAGTTACTTTAGAAGATGGGGTAAAATCTAATAATAGTATTGATGAAAAGGCAAAAAAGATAATAGCTTCAGGTACTACTGATAGAGAAAAAGCAAAAAAATTATATTCTTGGATTGGATCTAATATAACATATGATTATGACAAAGCTAATAAAGTATTAAATGCACAAGATGTAAAAAATAGTGGAGCTATATCTGCATATCAAGAAAAAAGTGGTATATGTTTTGATTATGCATGTCTTTATGTAGCTATGTCAAGAGCAGTAGGACTTAATGTAAGACTAATAACAGGAGAAGCTTATAATGGCGAAAATTATGTGAGCCATGCATGGAATGAAGTATATTTAAGGGATGAAAATAAATGGATTAAAGTAGATCCAACATTTTATAATGCGGGTAATTATTTTGATTCAAATAATTTTGATGAAATACATAAAAAAACTAATATTGCTGGTGAATGGTAAAATAATTTAAGATAAATAAGAGGTATAGTATTAAAATACCTCTTATAAGTAATTATTATATTATAATTAAAAGTTTAGGATTGATACATGAATCATATGGGGATTTAATAAATTTAACTTCTGCTGAGTTTAGGCAAAAGAAGGTTAATAGCCTTCTCACAATCAGTATCAGTGTCGTTAAGACACCAAGCTATATTAAAAAATTGGAGAGCTTTATTTAAATCTTCTTTCATTGTATAGCAGTATCCTAAATTAAAGAAGTATTTACTTTCATGTTGAATTGCAATGGCATTTTTTAACATAGTTATTGCTTTATTAAAATCTTTTAATTTAATAAAGCAAACACCAGCATTATAATATGAACAAGCTTCATTTTGCTTTTGGATAACAGACTTTTTATAACAATCTATAGCTTTAATATAATCTTTAGAATTGTATAATTTATTTCCTTCATTAAAGTAATTCATTTTAACCTCCAAATTGTATATAGTATTAGAAAAATTACAATAAAAAATACTAAATTATATTTTAAGTATAGACAGGTATAATAAGGTATATACATATATTTAAGTGGTTGAAGGAATTTTTATATATACGTAATAAAGTTTATAGAAAATTTGTAATGAAATTAGAGTAGGTGAATTTTAATGAATAACTATAACATAGGTTTAGATATAGGATCAACAACAGTAAAGTTGGTAATTCTTAATTCTGAAAATACAACTGTATATAGTAAATATACAAGACACTTTTCAGATATTAAAAGCACAGTCGTAGAATTAATCGAAGAAAGTTATGAAAATTTAGGGAATATTAATTGTACATTAAGTGTAACAGGATCAGGTGGATTATCAGTTTCAAAATGGTTGGATGTAGAATTTGTTCAAGAGGTAATAGCTTGTTCTAAGACCGTAGAAACAATTATTCCAAAAACTGATGTTGTAATAGAATTAGGAGGAGAAGATGCTAAGATAACATATTTTAGAGGTGGATTAGAGCAAAGAATGAATGGTAGCTGTGCAGGGGGAACAGGTGCTTTTATTGATCAAATGTCTGTTTTACTTAATACAGACGCTATGGGATTAAATGAGCATGCAAAAGAATTTAAAGTAATATATCCGATTGCATCTAGATGTGGGGTTTTTGCAAAAACAGACATACAACCACTTATAAATGAAGGAGCAAATAAAGAAGATATTGCAGCATCAATTTTTCA
Organism: Clostridium sp. CTA-5; assembly: GCF_054768135.1. Taxonomy (NCBI): domain Bacteria; kingdom Bacillati; phylum Bacillota; class Clostridia; order Eubacteriales; family Clostridiaceae; genus Clostridium; species Clostridium sp. CTA-5. The sequence continues at coordinate 157,051 of NZ_BAAAAT010000001.1, forward strand.
AGCTGTAGTTAACCAAACTATAGGAGGCCTTGCATGTGGTAAACCTATTAAAGGAAATGTAGCATTTTTAGGGGGACCGTTATGTTTTCTATCAGAACTTAGAAAAAGATTTATAGAAACTTTAAATTTAACAGAAGAACAAGTTATTTTTCCTAAAAATTCGCACTTGTTTGTTGCGCAAGGAGCAGCACTTTTATCTAAAAATACTAATTCTATTACTCTTAAAGAAATAGTTAGTAAAGTAAAGAATTTATCTGGAATACAGGATAATGATTGTGAAAGATTAGAACCATTATTTGGAAACGAATCGGATTATTTAGAATTTAGAGAAAGACATGATAAAGAAAAAGTAAAAAGAGATAATCTTAGTTCATATAAGGGGGATGCATTTTTAGGAATAGATGCTGGTTCAACAACAACTAAGGTTGTTCTAATAAATGAATCTGGAGATCTTTTATATTCTCTATATGAGGGGAATGAAGGAAATCCATTAAAAAAAGTTGTTGAAATGTTAAAAGATTTATATTCTAAAATCCCTAAAGAAGTCAGAATCGTAAATTCTGCTGTAACAGGATATGGAGAAGCTTTAATTAAATCAGCACTCCATATAGATATTGGAGAAATAGAGACAATTGCACATTATAAAGCAGCAGAATATTTTTTACCAGGAGTTGATTTCATATTAGATATTGGTGGACAAGATATGAAATGCTTAAAGATAAAAAATGGAACTGTAGATAGTATTTTATTAAATGAAGCATGTTCATCAGGTTGTGGTTCATTTATAGAAACATTTGCAAAATCATTAAATATGAAAGTAGAAAATTTCGCTAAAGAGGCAATATATTCAAAGGCACCAGTTGATTTAGGTTCTAGATGTACAGTGTTTATGAATTCTAGAGTTAAACAATCACAAAAAGAAGGCGCAGAAGTTTCAGATATATCTGCCGGGCTATCATATTCAGTAATAAAAAATGCTTTATTTAAAGTCATAAAATTAAGAGATGAAAAAGAGATGGGAAATAAAATTATAGTACAGGGTGGAACTTTTTATAATGAAGCAGTACTTAGAAGTTTTGAAATAATCTCTGGGAGAAAAGCAGTTAGACCTGATATTGCAGGGCTTATGGGAGCTTTTGGTTGTGCATTGATTTCTAAAGAAAGATATGTTAATGGAAGTAAATCAACTATACTTAATAAAAATGAAATAGATAAATTTAATATGAAATCTTCTTTTGAAAGATGTGGGAAATGTGGTAATAATTGTTTACTAACAATCAATAAATTTTCTACAGATGAAGAATTTATTTCTGGAAATAGGTGTGAAAAAGCGTTAGGAATAGAAAAATCAAAAAATGATATACCTAATTTATATAAATATAAATATAAAAGAACATTTAATTATATACCACTTAAAGATAATGAAGCTAAAAGAGGAGTTATTGGAATTCCAAGAGTGCTTAATATTTATGAAAATTATCCATTTTGGTTCACATTATTAACTGATCTTGGATTTAGAGTGAAATTATCACCTTTATCAAGTAAAAAAATATATGAAATGGGGATTGAAACTATTCCTTCAGAATCAGCTTGTTATCCAGCAAAATTAGTTCATGGACATATTATGTCTCTTATACATTCAGGGATAAAGACAATATTTTATCCATGTATACCATATGAAAAAAATGAATTTAGCGATGCAAATAATAATTATAATTGTCCTATGGTAACTTCTTATCCAGAATTAATTAGAAATAATGTAGATGAATTAAATAATAAAGGAATTAATTATATAGCACCATTCTTCTCATTAGATAATGAAAAAGAATTAGCAAAAAGAATAGTAGCAGAATTTAAGGAATTTAATATTACATTAAAAGAGGCAGAACATGCTGTCTCAGTGGCAACTAAAGAAAGACAAGCTTATAAAAAGGATATTCAAAATAAGGGAGAAGAAGTTTTAAAATACTTAAAAGAAAATAATAAATATGGTATTGTTTTATGTGGTAGACCATATCATATAGATCCCGAAATAAATCATGGAATTCCTGATGTAATAGCATCATATGGAATGGCTGTATTAACAGAGGATAGTATATCACATTTAGGTGTTTTAAAAGATAAACTTAGAGTTGTAGATCAATGGACTTATCACTCTAGATTATATAGAGCAGCAGAAGTTGTTTCAGAAAATGATAATCTTGAAATAATACAATTGAATTCTTTTGGTTGCGGGTTAGATGCAGTTACAACTGACCAAGTGAATGAAATTATAAGTTCAAAAGGAAAAATTTATACATTACTTAAAATTGATGAAGGAAATAATTTAGGTGCGGCTAGAATAAGAATAAGATCATTAAAGGCAGCTATTGAAGAAAGAATTAGAAAAAATTATAAACCTGTAGAAGAAAAAATAGAATATAAAAATCCAGTGTTTACTAAAAAAATGAGAAAAACACATACAATTTTATGCCCTCAGATGTCACCTATTCATTTTGATTTAGTACAGGAGGCAGTAAGAGCTAGTGGATATAATTTAGAGGTACTTCCATCAACAGATTCAAAAGCTATTCATGAGGGATTAAAGTATGTTAATAATGATGCATGTTATCCATCTATAATAGTTATTGGTCAGATAATTAATGCTTTAAAATCAGGTAAATATGATTTAAACAACACATCAGTTATAATAAGCCAGACAGGTGGAGGATGTAGAGCTACGAATTATATTGGATTTCTAAAAATGGCATTAAAACATGCAGGATTTGAAAATATACCTGTAATTTCTCTAAATGCAGTAGGTCTAGAAAAACAACCAGGTTTTAAGATAACATTAAAACTTATAAATAGAGCTCTTATGGCTTTAGTATACGGAGATTTATTTATGAAAACTTTATATAGGACAAGACCTTATGAGAAAATTAAAGGGTCTGCAAATTCTTTATATAAAGAGTTTAATGAAAAAGTAAAAGAGAATTTAAGAAATGGAAGTAAAAGAGAATTTAAGAAAAATATAAAAAATATTATTGAAGCATTTGATAATTTACCTTTGCTTGATATTAAAAAACCACGTGTTGGAATTGTAGGAGAAATCTTAGTTAAATTCCATCCAACAGCTAATAATGACATAGTGGGTATTTTAGAAAAAGAAGGTGCAGAAGCTGTAGTACCAGATTTATTGGATTTCTTTTTCTATTCAGCACTTGATGCTACTTTTAAACATGATTATCTTGCAGGAAGTAGAGTGGAAAAAGATTTAAATAATATTGCAATTGCTTTTATGGAGACTTATAGAAAAACTATGAAAAAATCTTTAGAAAGTAGTAAAAGATTTAGTCCACCTAAGCATATACTTGAACTTGGTAAATTAGCATCACCAATATTATCGCTTGGAAATCAAACTGGAGAAGGATGGTTTTTAACAGCTGAAATGATTGAATTAATTGAAAGTAATGCTGAAAATATAGTATGTATGCAACCTTTTGCCTGTTTGCCTAATCATGTAACAGGAAAAGGTATGATGAAAAAACTTAAAGAAATATATCCAGAATCTAATATAGTTGCTATAGATTATGATCCAGGTGCTTCAAATGTAAACCAATTAAATAGAATTAAACTAATGCTTTCAGTAGCATTTAAAAAACTAGAAGAAGAAACAATACAATATAAAGAATATGAAGAAGCTGAAGAAGAAAATGGGCTTAATAAGCAAGTTAGCCTTACTTAAATAATAGAAAGACTTCCTATCAATGATTATTGTAAAAGGAAGTCTTTCTGTATAATTAAATAATATTTGTATATATTAATACTGTTTTAAAATATAACTTGAAACTTAGAATATATAAGTTTCAAGGAAGTTTATTCAGTAATATAAATATTGAAATATTAATAGTATCATAATTTAATATATATAGTTTGAAGTGGATAGTAATATAATACATATATAAATCTTTTGGAAAAAACATAAATAATTAACTAATTAGAACAATATATACTTAGTGAATAAAAAAGGGGAATTATGAAGATGAAGTTAGAATTAACAATATTTGAATTAGGTCAAATACTAAAAAAATTAGAGAAAAATTATAAATTAGATTTGTTAGTAAAATCTAATTTAAGTGGTGGTTGGATGACAATAAAAGGAGAAGCAAGTATTGAAAAAATTCCTGGATTAAGCTTAGATTGCACTAATAGAGGAAATAATATTATAGATATAAAAGTTACGGATCAAACAGAACAAGGAGCTACTATAAAGCTTACAGGTGCTAAAGATAAAAAATTTAATTTAGACATTTCATCAGCAAGATATAAAGAGTTATCTAAAAATAAATTTGCATCAAATGAAATAAAAATAAATGATAACGAATGTAAATTAAGAATAGATGAAAATATGATATTTACAATAAAGGCAAGTGTTGATGAAATTCAGAATATTATTAAGTAATTTTAGACTTAAATAAACTTGTATTTAAAATATAGTGTAAAATTTGCAAATATGAGTTTATTTTAAATGGTATTATATAACTTTATGTGTAGTTTTAAAATAGAATATATAACTTTAAAAGATTCAGGTGTACTTAATGTACACCTTTTTATATACAAAGATATCAAAAAAAGTTTATAATATTATATAATTATATAAATGAAATTAATTTGAAATTAACTAATATTAAGTTGATTTATCAATAAAAATGATGTTTTGCCATAAAGTATAGGTAAAAACTTAAGATAGATAATATCTGGAGGGTAACAAAATGGATCAAGATGAGAGAAGAATCTATATAAAGAAAGAATTAGAGATTAATAAAAAAGTAGAAATAGAAGAATTAAGTAAGAAGTTAGATGTATCAGAGATGACAATAAGAAGAGACTTTGAATATTTAGAAAAAAAGGGTGTATTAAGAAGAATATCTAAAGGTGCAATATTAAACTTAATTAAAGATGAAGATATAATAGATGATAGTTTAAGTATTAGAAATCTTCAAAATATTCAAGGTAAAAAAATTATAGCTAAATATGGCAGTCAACTTATTAATGATGGAGATATAATATGTTTGGATGCATCAACTACTATATATGAACTATGTCCATATATATTAAACAAAAAGATAACTATTGTCACTAATTCTATTAGAATAGCTCAATATTTTAATACTGCTAAAAATATTACTGTAATATTGGCTGGTGGTGTTCTAAGGTATGCGACACTTTCATTAATAGGATCTGATACCGAGAAATTTTTAAAAAGATATAATACAAATAAACTATTTATATCTGCAAAAGCTTTATCTTATGATAATGGATTAACAGATATAAATATGTTTGAGGTAAATACTAAAAGGGCTGCAATGGAAAATACAAGTGAGGTAATAGTTTTATTAGATCATACTAAGCTTAATAAAACATCATTAACAAAAGTTTGTGATATCAAAAATATTTCTAAAATTGTAATAGATGGATTAAAGGAATTTTCACAAGAAGAACTAGAAACTTTAGAGTTAATAGAAAAAGATAATGTAGAGATTATAATTGCAAAATAAAAAATTAATAAATATTAAATAAACTAAGAATATGATTATTAAAAGGTAGTGACTAATAGATTCTTATTAATAATTATATTTTTAGTTATTTTTGTTTAATCATATGTGTTTAAAAATAACATGGTGTTATTTTTGAAAAGCGAAGAAAAAATTAGAAAATCTTAAGTAAATGATTACAAACAATCAATTTAAGGCGAATTTAACAATTTAACGCTAAAATAAGGTTTGTTATTTTATTTATAATAATGTAATATTTGATCAAGGCGTTAAAAATTAACATAAAATAATATTATATACATACTATAAAATAACAAAAATTAATTATAGATGGGGGTATTATAAATGGAAAAGTATAAAGAAATGACCAATGAATTAATTTTACAATATGTAAAGGAACTTAAGTTATTTCCAGAAGATCACAAACTTTCAAGTAAAGAAATTGGAGATGGAAATTTAAATTATGTTTTTAGAGTAGTTAATTTAGAAACTAATAAATCTATAATAATAAAACAAGCCTTACCATACTTAAGGGTTGCAGGATCAGGATGGAAATTAACTTTAGATAGAAATAGAATTGAATCAGAAGCTATGCAACTTCAAAATAAAGTATATCCTAATTCTGTTCCACAAATATATCATCATAGTGAAGATTATGCCTTAACTGTTATGGAAGATTTGGGTAACATGGATGTTTTAAGAAAAGGTTTAATGTCAATGAAAAAGTACCCTAAATTTCCTAAACAAATAGGTAAATTTATGGCTAGAAATTTATTTTTAACTTCTGATATGGGTATGGGACCTATGGAAAAGAAAAAAAGGGTTGGCACATTTATAAGTCCAGAACTTTGTGATATAACAGAGAGATTAGTATTAAATGATCCTTATATGGATGCAGAATCTAATGATATTAATGAATATATAAAAGATTATGTAAAAAATGAAATATGGGAGGCAAAAAAAGTTCGTCTTGAAACTGCAAAATTAAAAAATATTTTTATGACTAAGGCAGAATCATTGCTTCATGGTGATTTGCATACAGGATCAATATTTATAGATCAAGATAAGTCAATTGTTTTCGATACAGAGTTTGCTTTTTATGGGCCTTATAGTTATGACATAGGATTATTATTTGCAAATATAGTATTAAATTATGTTTCTTGGGAAGGAAGAACAGATAGGAAGCCTAATGACATAAAAGAATATAGAGAATATTTATTAGATTTAAGTAACGAAATTTGGAATGAATTTTATGTAGAATTAGATTATCTATGGAATAATGAATCTAAAGATATAATAACTGAAGTAGAGGGATATGAAAAAGACTATGTAGAGAATTTATTACATGAAACTATTGGATTCTGTTCATGTGAAGTTATGAGAAGAATTATAGGAATGGCTCATGTCCCAGACTTAGATGAAATAGAAAATTTACAAGATAGAGCAAAAGCACAAATTATGGGATTAAATATTGCTAAAGAAATGCTTATAAACAGAGAGAAAATAAATTTATTTAAAGAACTTATAGAATTAATATCAAATCAAACTAAATAATAATTAGGGGGGAAAACATATGTCAGAATTATTAGCAATTAAATGGAATGATGAAAAGGACAAGCTTATATTATTAGATCAAACTAAACTTCCAAATTCAATAGAATATATAAGTTATAATACTGTGAAAGGTGTATACGATTCAATAAAAGATATGATAGTCAGAGGAGCACCAGCTATTGGAGTTACTGCTGGGTATGGAATGTACTTTAGTGCAAAAAGTGCACCAGAAGATTCTTTTGAAAATTTTTATAAGGCAATTGAAAAAGATGGTGAGTATTTAAATTTAAGTAGACCAACTGCTGTTAATCTTTCTTGGGCAGTTAATAGAATGCTTAATAAAGCTAAGGAAGTAGAGAATTTACCAGTAAGAGAAATTAAAACTATATTAAGGGATGAAGCAAAATTAATTCATCAACAAGATATAGAAATATGCAAAACAATAGGAGAAAATTTAATTACATTATTAAAGGATGGAATGGGACTGTTAACTCATTGTAATGCAGGACAATTAGCAACATCTAAATATGGTACTGCAACAGCGCCTATGTATCTTGCAAAGGAAAAAGGATGGAAATTTAAGGTGTATTCAGATGAGACAAGACCTAGACTTCAAGGATCTACATTAACAGCATTAGAACTTTATATGGCAGGAATCGATGTAACTACTATTATAGATAATATGGCAGCAGTAGTTATGTCACAAAATAAGATAGATGCAGTAATTGTTGGTTGTGATAGAATAGCAGCCAATGGTGATACTGCAAATAAAATAGGAACATTTGGTGTTTCAATTTTAGCTAAGTATTTTAATGTACCAATGTATATAGCAGCACCAACACCAAGTATAGATTTAAATACTTTAACAGGAAAAGATATTCCTATTGAAGAAAGAGATCCAGAAGAGGTAACTTGTAGATTTGGAGTATGGACAGCACCAAAAGGAGTAAATGTATATAATCCATCTTTTGATGTAACACCACATGAAAATATAACTGCTATTGTTACAGAAAAAGGTATAGTTTATCCACCTTTTAAAGAAAATTTAGAAAAATTATTTAAATAATTGCTAAAAAATTTTAAGATAAGGGGGTATATTATGGGAAATATAATAAATTATATTTTAGATTTGGGAGCAGCAGTATTTTTACCAATTATTATGATTTTAATTGGATTAGCAGTAAAAATGAAACCTAAAAAAGCTATATTATGTGGATTAACTTTAGGAATAGCTTTTACAGCTATAAATGTTGTTCTTACATTTATGTTTGATTCAATAAGTCCAGCTGCTAGTGCATTTGTTAAAAGTACAGGTATAGAACTTACAGCAGTAGATGTTGGGTGGTCTCCTGTTGCAAGTATTGCATGGGCATGGCCTTATGCATTGATGGTTTTTCCTATACAAATAGGAATAAATATTATAATGTTAGCTTTTGGATGGACAAATTGTTTAAACGTTGACATGTGGAATGTATGGGGAAAGATATTTACAGCTATTTTAGTAGTTTCTTTAACAGGAAATGTACCAATAGCTCTTATAATTGCAGGAATTCAAGTGGTTTTTGAATTAAAGAATGCAGATATAGTACAAAAATCTATTTATAGATTATCAAGAATAAAAAATGTTACATGTGGACATGTAATGAACTTAGAGGCTGTTGTTTTAGCACCAATTAATAAATTATTAGATCATATTCCAGCTATTAATAATATTAATTTAGATGCTAATAAGCTAAAAGAGAAGATAGGTGTCTTTGGTGAAAATAGTGTTATGGGATTTATAGTAGGAGTATTAATAGCTGCATGTGGAAGATGTAGTTTAAAAGTTATCTTACAAACAGGAGTCGGTGTTGCAACTGCACTGGTATTATTCCCTATAGCAGCTAATTTTTTTATAGATGCTCTTGGACCAATAGCAGAATCAGCGGGAAATTTTATGAAGAAAAAATATAAGAATAGGGACTTTTATATAGGTGTGGATTGGTCTGTGCTTGGAGGAAGAACTGAATTATGGGTAATATCAATATTACTAGTTCCTGTTGAGTTAATATTTGCAATATTACTTGCTAAACTAGGCATTAATAGTGTTTTACCATTAGCAGCAATACTTAATGTTGCAGCAACAGTTCCTGCATTAATTTTAACAGGTGGAAATTTAGTTAGAATGTTCATAATGGGAGTAGTAACTACACCGATATATTTAATCGTTTCATCACAATTTGCACCAATGATTACTAATTTAGCAATAGCACAAAAAACATTAACAGTTCCTGATGGTCAATTTTTAACTTATTATGGAACTGAAGGACCAGAAATTAGATGGTGCTTAGTACATGCCGCTAATATAATAAATGGAGATGTAATTGGAATAGTATCGCTTATTGTCTTTACAGCTTTATTCTTCTGGTATAAAAAATATATGAAAAATAAGGATGCTCAGTTAGATAGTATTATAGTAGGAGAAGGAGAAGATGTATGTTAGAAGATCTCAAAAAAAAGTTAACAAAAATTGCGAAAAAAGCAGAAGAAGAAGGATTGTGTAAACATAAATCAGGGAATTTTAGTGTTAGAGATAAAGAAACAGGATATATTTTAGTAACTCCCTCAGCAATTGCTAGAGAAAATTTAACTTATAACGATATTTGTATAGTAGATATAAATGCAAATTTAATAGAAGTAAATACAAATGTAAAACCTACAAGTGAATTACTTATGCATTTAGAAGTTTATAAATGTAGAAAAGATGTAACTGCTATTGTTCATACACATTCAAAATTTGCAACTGCATTTTCTGTACTTAATAAAGAAATACCACCTATAGTATATGAAGTAGTAAATGTAGTTGGAAATGATGGAAGAATAAAGGTTGCACCATATGCAAGACCAGGTACAGTAGAATTAGCTAAAAGTATTGTAGAACCAATAAAAAAAGCAGATGCTTGTTTAATGGCAAATCATGGAGCTTTAGCAGTATCAAATGATATTGATGATGCATTACTAAAAGCATCATATGTAGAAGAAATTGCTGAGGTATATTACAGAACGCTTTTAATAAATGGAGGAATAGAACCAAAAGCTATTTCAGAAGAAGAATTAGCATGTTGGAAGTATCCAGATCAAATAAATTTAAGTAATAAATAAAAGAATTTAGGTTATTTTAATAAAAATTATAATACTTCTATCGCATAAAATATTTATATAAGCACATCATATCAATGAGTGAGGTGAAATATTATGGATAATAATAAAAGTAGATTAAAAGATAAGCCCAAATCTAATGCTGAACGTAGAAAAATGGAACCTAAAAGTAACTCAGATTTAGGAATTATTGATGGTAAAAAAATAGGAGCACCATCACGTAAAGAAAAGGATCATTTCTAAAAATTAAATAATATCTAATCTAAAAAAGAAAGTATGGTTTAAAAATTACTTAATGAAATTTAACCATACTTTTTTGTTTATCTACTTTTAAGTGGAGATTGATATTTTAAAAGATAGCTTTTTTATTTATATATTTTGTAATAAGGTACATGAAATAAATTAAAGAACTGCAAAGTCTTTTTTGCACATTTAAATTTGTAACATATATATATTAAATTTAAGTAACGCTAAAAAATAAAACATAGATAATTTTTTATATTAGTATTTACTTAAAAGCATAATTAAAAAAATTTAATTAAATATAAAACATATAAGAAGTATAAAATAAGTACAAGTGTACACCATAATGTTGAGGTGATATTAATGAGTAATAAAAGCAATAAAATGAGAGAAAATAATAAAAGAAAAAAGAAAAATGTAAATCATAATCCACAAGCTGAAAGTGTAAAAGCAGTTTTTGGAGAACCAAAAGCTAAGACATATGACCCAACAGATTTTAAGATTTAATAGAGAAAAATAGTTATAAAATAAAGCATGAGTAAATGAAGTTACTCATGCTTTATTTATATGAATAAAAAATTAATGACTTTATAAATGAAAATTAGAGATTTTTTATTTTATATCAAAATTAAGAGTATAACTTCCTTCTAGCCATTTATCTAATCCTTCTTTAGTAAAAAAACATCTACTTTTACCAACTTGAAAGTGAGGAATTCTAGATTCCGGGTCATTAACAACTTTCCATAATTCATCAGGAGCAATTCCTAAATAAGTAGCAGCATCTTGAATTGATAATGTATGTTGTGAAATATCTGTAGGTTCTTTAACTAAATGTGAAAAATTAGTGGTTAATAAATCAGGTAAATCAGAAATATCACTAGATATGATATGAAATCCATTATTGAAGGAATATTTTAAGTTTTGTATACTATTACTTATAATTATTGCACTAACTAATAAAGAAAGTGAAAATATAACTATTGCAATGCAGTATTTTGTATCTCTATTTAAATTATTAAATTTATTTTTATCTGAAGTAGTTGGATTTTTTAGATTTTCCTTATTATTACACAAACTAAAACCTCCTATAAAAATCCCTTATATAAACATTATACTATATATTACTGGAAAATTTTTAAGATTAGGAGTAATATAATATGATTGTGTTAAATCAATACTTTTAAAATTAGTAAATTATCCTGAGAGGGAATAGTATAGTTATTAGAGGGGAGAGAGGGCTATAATATGTTTATAAGAAAAAATGTTTTGAAATTAGCTATACCTATAATAATAGAGCAAACATTTGTTATGCTTTTGGGTGTATGTAATACAATGATGGCAGGACATATAGGGGAAGAAGCAGTTTCTGCAATTGGAATGGTAGATTCAATAAATAATATGTTTATATCTTTTTTTGCGGCCTTATCTGTTGGAGCTACTGTAGTCGTTGCACAGCATATTGGAAAAGAAAATCATAAAAAAGCAAATGAAACAGCTAGACAAGCTTTGGCATCTGGATGCTGTTTGGCTGTTTTGATAAGTATTTTAATGTGGATTTTGCGTGTTCCAATGATCAACTCTTTGTATGGTACTGCGGAAGAATTAGTAAAATTAAATGCAAAAATATATTTAGAACTTACACTTATTACATATCCTTTTATTGCAGTACAGCAAATTGCAAATGGAGTATTAAGAGGATGCGGAGATACAAAAACACCAATGTATATTACAATGCTTATGAATATTATCAACATAATTTTGGGATATATATTAATTTACGGAATAAAAGATGTTAAGTTGTTAGGATATGTTTTAAATACAACATCATATGGAATAGAGGGTGCTGCCATATCAATTGCAATTGCAAGATTGGTTGGAACAATCCTTATAGGAATTGTTTTATTTAGAGGAAGCAGAGTTATAAGAATAAGAAAAATTTTCCCATTTAAATTTAATTTAGGAATACAAAAGAGTATATTTAACATAGGAATACCAGCAGGGGTTGAGCAAGTACTTTTTAATGCAGGAAAATTGATTGTTCAAATATTTATAGTAACTATGGGAACCGAATCAATAGCAGCAAATGCAATAGGTTCATCAATAGCAACTATTGTTGCAGTCCCAGGAAATGCACTATGTTTAGCTGCAACAACTTTAGTAGGTCAATATGTAGGAAGAGATGATACAAAAGGTGCCAAAAGTACACTTGTTTATTTAACCAAATTTGGAACAGTATGTTTAGTAGCAATAGGTTTAATATTTATTCCTATTTCAGAATGGGTATCTTCTTTTTATACAGATAATATAGAGGTAATAAAACTTTCAGCTACATTAATTAAAAGTAATAGCGTGGCTTTAATAGTATGGCCTATTTCTTTTATATTATCATCAGGGTTAAAGGGAGCTGGAGATACAAGATATACTATGTTAACAGCTTTTGTGGGAATGTGGATTTTTAGAATATTTACAGGCTATATTTTAGCAATAGTATTTAGACTTGGTGTTTTAGGAATTTGGATTGGAATGTATACAGATTGGCTGATTAGAGGAGTAATGTATTGCTTTAGGCTTAAAGGTGAAAAGTGGCTTAAACATAAAGTTGTATAAGAAATTTAAATAATAGTTTTAAAACTTTGCTATGTTTTAAGTGAATGTTTATATTGTAGTATAAACAGAATTCTTAGTATCATACAAAGCTTGTCTTTGACTGATGGTTAGAAGTCGTTATCTAGGAGCTAGTATCTGTTATGAAATTACAGATACTAGCTATCCGGATAAACCTCATGGACAGAACTTAAATGGTGTAGAATGTTTTAAGTGGAATTTTTAAGTTTATGTATAATATGATATGATTATATATATGTTTCTAACTATATACTGTTTATCAAAGATATAATTTTCTATAAAAATTATATAAAAGATTATAAATGTATTAACCTACTTAGAACATATATTAAATTAGATTTAAGTAAAACTAGTAAATAATAATATGCAGAGGATGACGTAATATGGAAGAATTTATAGTATTAGAAGGATTAAGTGAAAAAGAAATATGGGAAAAGATATATAATAAAGAATTGAATTGTAAAAAAAATATATTAGAATATATAGAAATTACCAAAATACTTAAAAAGTCAAATGCTAATGAACAACAATTTCAAGATACTTATAATTTTATTTATGACAGCATCGATGCTATGGCTGATAAAATAAAACCAAATACCATTATGTATTTAAAAAACCAACTTAAAAATCAACTTGGAAAATATGTTGCAATAAAAGATCCTAAAAAAGAAAATGGATTTATAAAATTTTTTAAAGAAGCATATCCTGAAAAGAATAGAAGAAAAGATTTTACCTGGGTATTAATGGACATTAATAAAATAACAGAGGAACAAATTTGGAATACACTAACTTATATTAATAGAGAATGTTTAAAAAATAATTGTAAATTAAGTGATGAAGAAAAATCTGATATTATTAAGATAGTAGAGAAATTAATTGCGAAAAATAACATAAAATATATAAATCAAGTTAAAAGTCTAGAGAAGCTTCTTAATGTTTTAAAAATTAAAATTATAACAGTAAATAATAGATATAGCCTTAAGTCTATAAAGTAATTTTGGATTTATATTTGGTATAAGTTTTGTATTTAGGAACATGAAATAAATAATAAGCCAAAGAAGCGTTGTATATTTTGTGTCAGGCAATGAAGCAAGTTCAGTTAATAGTGAGTTGTTAGCTAAATTTGTTGATGCAGTATGACGCAAAATAGATGAGCTACTGGTCTGTTATTTTTTTGAATCTACCTTAATAGCTATGTTGTGAAACATAGCTATTTTTTATGCATCAATTATGAAATAGGATAATAAATTTACAATAAAGGCAAGAATATCCTAAAGAAATAAACTTTAAAGGCGATAATTGTATGTAAAAAATTACATAAAAAGGGGTAAATAATGGATATAAAGATAGATGATAAAATTATAAATAATACTTTGAGTAGTTCAAAAAATATATCTAGAAATAATACTAATACATTTAAAGAGGAATTTAATAAAGCTTTATTAGAAGAAAATGATAAAAAAGTACCTAATATTAAAGGATTAAACAAGAATATTAATGACCCACAAAATATATGTAAAAAGTCAAGTACTAAAAATGATGTAATTAAAGTTTATGGAAAAAATAATGAACTTATAGTAAAATCCATAAAAGATATGGAGAAAATATTTAATATAGATATAATAGGAAACGAGGACAAATATTTTAAAGAAGATAATAAAATAGATATTTTAAAAATTATAGATAATTATGGAGATAATGTAGGTGATAATGATTTAGAAGATTTGCAAAAAACAGTAACAACACTATGGAAAGAAAATATGATTACTGATGAAGATTATTTTTATGCAATAAAATGGATAGCATTAAAAGTAGAGCAAAAAGCAATTAAAATACAGTTAGAAAATGTAAAGAAGAAAACAGAAGATTATATATATTATAAAGATTTTAATAAACCGCAAATTAAAAACATATTAAAATAAAAAAATCCTCACTAACATTAAATATTAAATTAATTTTAATGTTAGTGAGGACTTTTTTTTATGGATAATTTAGCTTCATAGTTAAATACTATTAATAACATTTAATAAATAACTTAGAGTCTGGTTGATATATGATAACCTATAAAAAATATAATAAAGAATACTTTTTAAAGGTATTATTAAATGTATTTATGGAGGATAAAATCAAATGATAAAAAAATTATTAAAACTTAATATATTTGTAATTATAATAATTTTAATATTTACTGGATGTAGCCAAAATTCAATAACAACGAATTTAAATTTCAAATTATCAAATCTAGTGAAAGTAGGAGTATTATTATACAAAGCAGATGATGAATATATTACTTTAGTTCGTAAAAACTTAGAAGAAATTCAAAAAGAAAATCAAGGTAAGGTTGAATTTAGTTTTTTTGATGCAGAAAATAATCAAGATAATCAGAATGAACAACTTAGAACAGTATTAAACCAAGGTGTAGATTTATTATTAGTAAATTTAGTTGATGTAAGTGAAGAATCAACACAAACAGTTATAAATAAAATAAAAGAAAGAAATTTACCAGTAATTTTATTTAATAGTGAACCAGTTTCAAAAAATCCTATTAAATCATATAATAAAGCAATTGTTTTATCAACAGAGTTAGAAGAAGCAGGTATTTTACAAGGAAACATTATTGCTGATTTATGGAATAAAGATAATTTGGGAATAGATAGAAATAGAGATAATGAACTTCAATATGTTATGTTAATGGGGATTAAAACTAGGATGGAGGCGATTGCAAGAACTAAATATTCTATTGAAACTATCCAAAAAGATGGAATAAAAACTGAAGAACTTGCATTAAGGGTTTGTAATTGGGATTTTACATTAGCAGAAGAGGCAGTTAGACAATTATTTTATCAATATGGAAATAGAATTGAAGCAATAATTGCTAATAATGATGCGATGGCAGAAGGTGCTATCAAGGCATTACAAGGATTTGGTTATAACAAAGGAAATAAATCAAAAATTATTACTGTTGTTGGCGTTGATGGGACTCCAGAAGCACAACAATTAATTAAAGAAGGATTTATGTCAGGTACTGTTATTCAAGATCCACATGCAGAAGCAGAGGCACTTTATACTTTAGGAATGAATCTAGTTAATGGAAAAAATTCAATTGAAGGAACAAACTATCAATTTGATGAAACAGGAGTTACAATTCGTATGCCATATAAAGAATATAAACCTAGCTAATTATGTTTAATTTAATGTTATTTTATATATAAAATTTTAAGCGTACACTTATATTATATAGGTGTATGCTTTTTGTGCGTATAAACATATTAAAACATTGCTTTTATATTCTTAAAATTAACTTTAAATAATGGTTATATTATATAAAGTATACGGAAATTCAATAAATAAAATAGAAGATTAATATTATAGTAATAAAAACTGATAATATTTTTCATTAAATAGATATATTTATAAAACTAACCCATATTTAGGTAAAGAAACCCTATTAATTATCGAGAATAACATAAGAGTTAATATAAATGTACTAAAGAAAGTTGCAGGTGAAATGATATGAAGATTTTATTTAAATATAATTCAGAAGAAATTTTAAATATTAATACAGTATCTGTTATAGGAGATTTTAATAACTATAATCCTGATAAAGGGTTAATGAAAAAAGAAGATGGAGTTTGGATTTTTACTTGTGATCTTAAAGAAGGAGAATATAAGTATAAGTTTTTAATAAATGGTGAATTAAAACTCAATGATCCAACTTCCAATATATATTTGCCTGATGATAATGAAGAACTTTGGTCAGTGATAATGATAAATGAAAATGATCAAAGGTTATATAATAATACTCAATATAATGTAAATATAGATAAATATAATATAACTTGTAATATAAATGAGAAAGAGGAGGTTACAAATAAAAAAATATTTAATATTTTATCTGATAAAAAAGTTGTGGTAAGATTGGATTTTACTCAAGTAACAGGTCTTCACTGTGTAACAATTGCATGGTTTAACCCACTAGGAGAGTTGTTTCAATTTGCTGAAAATAGTTTATTTACACCACAAAATAATAATGAGCCAATAAAGCTATGGTTTTGGATGGAATTAAATGATTCAAGAATAAAACAATTATGTGGTAATTGGACTCTAAAGATATTTATTGATGGAGAGTTTATATTAGAAGATGAATTTAAGATTAATCAATTAAATTCATATTCATCATTAGGAAAAATGATATAAGGTTATATATAATATTTATTTATATATATTTTAAGAAGGGTGGTATAGCCAATGAAATGTGGAATAATAAATAATACTAATACGTTTGTTAATATTAATAATGATGATAATAAGATTTCAAAAAATAATGAAGAAGTAAAAGTAGTTCAACATAATGTAAGTTTAGAAGATAAAGTTGAAATAACTAAATCAGAATTAAATAAAAATGATAATAATAGTGAAAAAAATTCTAAAGAAAATAAATTAACTAAAAGTTCAATAGGAGATTCTATTTTTTCAGCAGCGCATAATGTTATGTCAGGTATTAAAGCGGCAGTTAAAATAGGAACGTCTATAGTTGATAATACTAGTAAGGCGATAATATCAGTTAGTGAAAGTGTAGCAAATACAGTTACTAAAGTTTCAAAAAGTATTGTTAAAGCAACAAACTCAATTACTAATACAATACAAAAAACAGCAGAATCAGTAAAAGATAATGTAACCAATACTGCTGAGCAGATATCAACTACAGTAAAACAAGTTACAACTACTGCAGGGCAGTTAAAAGAGGCAGCAAAAACAGTAAAGGATTCAGCTAAAGATTTAATAAGTACAGTAACAAAGAGTACAATATCATTAAGTGCAGATGTTACAAGTTGTGTAGCAACAGTAGGTAAAACTGTATCAACAATAGGAATAGCAATATCAAATCCAACCTCAGGACCTATAGGGAAAGTAATACAAACAGGAGCAGCTATAAAATCAGGCATAGATGGAGTTAAAGATCCTATAATGAGAATTCCAACAACAATAAAAAATGCATATAAAAATATAAGTAATGATTATAATATGATAGTTGCCACTGTAAATAGTTCAATGTCAACTATTAATGAAGTTAAAAACAATATAGTAACTGTAAGTAAAAATGTTGTTTCTAATGTAAAAAATGTAGCAAAACAGGTAAAAGAAGCTAGTATAAGTGTTACAAATGACCTAAATGAAATGAAAAATACTGTAACTAATTCAATAAAGACAGGTAGTAATGAAGTAACAAGTGCAGTTAAAGAGGCCTATACAAATATTAAAAGAGATATTGATGAAGCACTTAAACAAGATGAATATAGTAGTGTTTACCAAGTTGCTATGGCATAAGTATTTAGCTAATTAAGATTATATATGTTGCAAATTTAAACATTCAACAAACTCTAAATAGCTACTTGATTTATTAAAGACTCCTTATTTCAACATATATATGTGCAAAAATGCATACTTTAAGAGTTACTCTGGTAATTTATTTATTATTAAATAAGTATAAATATAACTAAAATAACACATCCTTATAGCATAGAAATGTTGTAAGGATGTGTTATTATTATGTCTTGGTTCATTATTCTAGTAATATTTATTCTAGTATGCTTATTAGGTGCATGGATATTTAGTCGTTATAAAAGAAATTAAAATAAATAATATTTAAAAGTGTGTACTTAATATTTAAGTACACACTTTTAAATTTAAATTATCTTTTAAAATTAGACTGTTTAAGTAGGAAAAATTTTATCTTAGAGTTTGTCTTTAATTTTAAAGGTATATACTTACTAAGTTTAATGTTTTTAATATATTTGAGGATTATTTTAAATGAGTTGTTGTATTTAAAAACAAGTATGTAGTACAATAAATAAAGAGAAAAACTTGTCGAAAAAGGAGAAAACATGAATAAAAGGTTTATACTAAAAAAAATAATTATTTTAGTTATATTTTTTAGTTTTTTAATAAATACTCAAAATGTTGTTAAAGCATACAATAATATTAATTTTAAAAATATTAGCATAGATGATGGATTATCCCAATCTAGTGTAGAAGATATTTTTCAAGATAGTATGGGTTATATTTGGATAGGGACTCATGATGGATTAAATAGGTATAATGGAAAAGATTTTAAAGTTTATAAATATGAGGAGAATTCAAGTAATAGTATTTCAAGTAATAGTATAACAGTAATTAAAGAAGATAACGATAGGAATTTATGGGTAGGTACAGCGAGTGGATTGAGTAAGATTAATTTAAAAGATGATAAAATTACTAATTATTATGATAAGCTATCGGAAGGTAACTTATCTAATTATAATATTTGTGATATTTTAATTACTCATGATCAAAAAATACTAGTTGGTACAGCTGATGGCTTAAATATTTATAATAAAGATGAAGATAAATTTGAAAGAATTTTATATGATAATGATAAGCAAATTCTTACTAATCAAGTTATATATAGTTTAGATGAAGATGAGGATGGAAATATATGGATAGGGACTGAGGATGGATTAAATAAAGTAAACATGGAAACTAAAAATATAGAATTTTTATATAACACTAATAATAATGATAAAAATTCTATAAAGAAAGTATATTCAGATAAATGTGGTAAAGTTTGGATAGGTACATCAGGTGCAGGGCTATTAAAGGTAGATATAAAAACCAATAATATAATTGAATATAGACCTAAATATATTAAAGGGAAAAAAGAATTTGAAGATGGAACTTTACAAGGTGGAGTCGTTAAAGATATTTTAAGAGACAGTAGAGGAGTAATCTGGGTATGTACGGATTGTGGACTGTCTATGTATGATGATGAAGATGGAAAGTTTATAACTTACATAAATAAAGTTTATGATAAATTTAGTTTAATAAATAAAACAACATTTTCTATAATGGAAGATTCTACAGGTTTGATATGGGTGGGCACATATTCTGGCATAAGTACTTTTGA
Organism: Clostridium sp. CTA-5; assembly: GCF_054768135.1. Lineage (NCBI taxonomy): Bacteria > Bacillati > Bacillota > Clostridia > Eubacteriales > Clostridiaceae > Clostridium > Clostridium sp. CTA-5. The sequence continues at coordinate 177,091 of NZ_BAAAAT010000001.1, forward strand.
TCCTAATAATGGAATAAAACATTATAAATATGATCCTTTTTTAAAACGTACATTAAGTGATAACTCTATACAAGGTATTTATGAGGATAATGATGGATTTGTTTGGATAGGTACTAGTAATAAAGGATTGAATATAATGGATCCCAAAACAGAAGTTATAACAAGAATGAATTCTAAAAACAGTAATATATTAAGTGATAAAATTAAATTTATAACTGGAAAAGAAAATGAAGTCTGGATAGGAACAGATAATGGTTTAAATAAAATTGATAAAAATACTAATGAAATTAAATCCTATAAAATTGAAAATGGATTAACTAATACTAATATAAGAACTTTGTTTATAGATAATAAAGACTATTTATGGATAGGAACAACGGATGGGATTAATCTTTTAAATTTAAAAGATGATACTATATCAGATATCACATATATTTTTAAAAATAATAATATAGTAGATACCTATATTAGCAGTATATATCAGGATAAAGAAGGAATGTACTGGATAGGATTGTATATGAATGGAGGATTAGTAAAACTAAATCCATATGATATGAGTATAAAAAATTATACTAAAGTTGAAGGAGATAATAATACAATAAGTTGTAATGCTATAACTTCAATAGTTGAAGATGAAAAAAATAATATGTGGATAGGTACTAAATATGGATTAAATAAATTTGATAAAAATACAGAAAAATTTACACGATATACAGAAAAAGATGGCCTTACTAACAATAATATTTATGGAATATTAATTGATAACAATGGTAATCCGTGGACAAGTACTAATAATGGTATATCAAAATTAGATGTAAGTAATAATACATTCACTAATTTAAATGTATCAAATGGACTTCAAAGTAATGAATTTAATGGAAATAGTTCTTTTAAAAATAAAGATGGAGAATTTTTATTTGGAGGTATTAATGGATTAAATATATTTGATCCATTACAAATAAATCAAAATAAAAGTTTATCTAAAGTTTCTTTTGAAAGTTTTGAAGTAAAAGGTAAAACATATAAGAATATAGATGGATTGAAATTTAATTCTGATGAAAATATAATAAAAGTTAAATTGTTTATTCCAGATTATAAAAATAAAGATTCTATGAAGTATCTTTATAAACTAGAGGGAATAGATACTGAGTGGAATATCGGAAAAGACAATGAATTTACTTATAATAATATAAAACCTGGAAATTACATATTAAAAGCAAAAGTTGAAAAACCAGATGGAAGTATGAGTGAGGAAAGTCAAATTATATTTACAGTAAAACCTCCATTATGGAAAAGTACACAAGCAATTATATTATATATAATTTTATTTATATTAATAATTTATCTAAATCTTAACAAAATGAAGAAACTTGATAAAATGGTTGAAAAAAGAACAAGTCAATTAAGAGATGAAATGGATAAAAACAGTACACTACTAAATAAAGTTATTAACTTAGAAAGAAATAAGAATAACTATTTTGTTAATCTTTCTCATGAATTAAGAACACCATTAAATGTAATTTGTTCCACTGAACAATTAATCTTTGAGCTAAACAAGAAGGACAGTGGTATAAATAAGGAAAAGTTAGATTATTATATGAAGGTGATAAAAAGGAATTCAAATAGATTACTAAAATTAATAAATAATATAATAGATACTAATAAGATTGAAAGTGGCAGATATGAAGTGAATTTCAAAGAAAATGATATAGTATATTTAGTGGAAGAAACTGCATTAAGCTTAAAAGATTATATTGAAAATAAAGGAATAAATTTAATTATAGATCCTGAGATGGAGGAAAAAGTAATAGAATGTGACAAATATGAAATAGAAAGATGTATAGTAAACTTAGTAAGTAACGCTGCAAAGTTTACACCAGAAGGAGGAAAAATAGAAGTTATATTGAAAGAATTAAATGATGGTATTATGATAAAAATTAAGGATACGGGTATAGGTATAGATCCTAAATATCATAAAGCTATATTTGATAGATTTAATCAAATCGTAGATGCTAATTCAGAATTAAAGGGCGGAAGTGGATTAGGTTTAACAATAACTAAACAGATTATAGAACTTCATAAAGGAAAAATTTATCTTGAAAGTGAAGTTGGAAAAGGGACAGAATTTATAATAGTATTACCAAATAAGATAAATAATAAGGAATCTATATAAATAAATTTGGATATGTTTTAAAACAGTGTTAATATTGTAGTATAAAGCTCGTAAACAAGGGGATTTAAAAGGAAACTAGGCTCATATACATTCGCTAAGTAAGTTCAAGTAGCAAAATATAAAATTTGAATTCTCACTTTGGAACTCTCACTTAAGAGTCAAAAAAAGCAAATTTCAATGCCTGTTTGTTCTTATTCTACAATATCAACGTTTATTTAAAACATAGTCTTTATATAAGAAGGATGGTCATTAGATGAGAATAAATAAGCTTCTTAGCAATTTAGGTGTTTGTTCAAGAAGGGAAGCTAATAGATTGATTGAAGATAATAGAGTGATTGTAAATGGTATAATGTGTATACCAGGACAGTGGGTAGAGGAAGAGGATAATATTCTTATTGATAATAAGCCTATTCCAGTAAAGAAAAAAATTTATATTGTATTAAATAAACCAGTAGGAATAACTTGCACAGCTTCAAAAGATGTGGAAGGCAACATAATAAGTTTTCTCAACTATCCAGAATATATTTTCCCAGTTGGAAGATTAGATAAAGCTTCTCAAGGCTTGATTTTATTAACTAATGATGGTGATTTAGCTAATAAAATTTTAGAATCAGAGAATAAACATGAAAAAGAATATATAGTAACGTTAGATAAAGATTTCGATGATAATTTTATTGATGGAATGTCAAATGGCGTTGAAATATGTGGGGTAAAAACTAGAAAATGTACTGTTACTAGAATTTCAGATAATACATTTTCTATTATATTAACTCAAGGTCTTAATAAACAAATTCGTAGAATGAGTAAAGTATTTGGATATACTGTACAAAGGCTAGAAAGAGTTAGAATTATGAATATAAAAATGGATGGAATAGAAATAGGAAAATGGCGTTACTTATCACATGAAGAAATAAATGGGTTAAAAAATGGGTAAATTATAGTTATGTTTTAAGTGACTGTTGATATTGTAGTATAAAGCTTATGGACAGAAGAATTTACTTTAAGAACTCTAAAATAAAACTTAGTCCAATTAATGCATGTTCCCAATCAAAGATTGCTGACAAGCAATTAATTGAACAAATTTGTATTAAGAGTTCTAAAAAGCAAATTCCAATGCCAGTGCGCTCTTATACTACAATATCAATAATGTTTTAAAATATATCTATAATTAATATATATAAAGGGGAGAAGAATTATGGAGAATTTTAATTATTCAATACCAACTAAAATTTATTTTGGAAAAGGACAAATAAAAAATCTAGGAGAAATTATAAAAGAATATGGAAGTAAAATTCTTATAGTTTATGGTGGAGGAAGTATAAAAAAGATAGGTTTATATGATCAAATAACTGAGATTTTAAATAATAACAATTTATCATACGTAGAACTTTCTGGAGTAGATCCAAACCCAAGAATAGAATCTGTTAGAGAAGGTATTAAGATTTGCAGAGATAATGATGTAGAAGTTGTTTTAGCTGTTGGTGGAGGAAGTACAATAGATTGTGCAAAAGTAATCGCAGCAGGAGTAAATTATCAGGGAGATGCTTGGGATATAGTGTTAAATCCAAGTAAAATAACAAAGGCTTTACCAATTATAACAGTATTAACACTAGCTGCAACTGGATCAGAAATGGATCCATATGCAGTTATATCTGATATGAGTAAGAATGAAAAACTTGGAACAGGACATGATGAAATGAAACCTAGAGTTTCTATATTGGATCCTGAATATACTTACTCAGTACCTAAAAATCAAACTGCAGCAGGAACAGCTGATATAATGAGCCATATATTTGAAAGTTATTTTAATAATACAAAAGGTGCATTTATTCAAGATAGAACAGCAGAAGGATTACTTAGGACTTGTATAAAATATGGTAAAATAGCTGCAGATTGTCCAAATGATTATGAGGCAAGAGCAAACTTAATGTGGGTATCTAGTTTAGCTATAAATGGATTAATATCATATGGCACTAAAGGAGAATGGTCTGTTCATCCAATGGAGCATGAATTAAGTGCATTTTATGATATAACTCATGGTGTTGGTTTGGCAATATTAACTCCTCATTGGATGAAATATGTTTTAAGTGATAAAACAGTTGATAAGTTCGTAGAGTATGGAGTAAATGTTTGGGATATAGATAAAAATCTAGATAAATATGAAATTGCAAATAAGGCAATAGATAAAACATCAGAATTCTTTAAAGAATTAGGAATACCTTCAACTTTAAGAGAAGTGGGTATAGGGGAAGAACATTTAGAAGAAATGTCTAAAAAAGCAGTAAATGGTGGACTGAAAAATGCATTTAAACCACTTACTTCAGAAGATGTGTTTAATATTTATAAATTAGCACTTTAATTTTTTTATTCTTTAAGAAATTATATTTTTTTTAATCTGTGGATAACTTAGATTATATTTTTGCTTAAAGATTAAGAAATAAAACCTAAAGAATAAAAAATAATCATATGCTGAACCATTATTCCTACACTACGTTTGGAAAGGGTGCATGGCTAAAAAAATCGACGCTCCACAGTCGCTTAGCGATTTTTTTATTAGTAATTTAATTAAAATATTAAATAAACAATGGACTATCTCAAAATCATATGTATTTGAGATAGTCCATTTTATATTCTTTCTTTCTTAAAGGCAAAGAATTTCATTAATATAAACGTAACAGGAACACCTATTAAAGCAGCTAATCCATAAGCTATAAGTTTATGAAGTCCCATTATATTAAATACTAATAATACAACTATATTTTGAATAATAAAATTTGGTATATATGATATTGCAAATTTTATAAATTTACTAAAATCAAGTCTTTCTTTGAAAGTTATAAAACTATTTAATAGATAAGATATAAATAATCCTGATATATAACCTAATATGAAAGCTATGTTTTCATTTAAAAAACTTGAATATATATAAGAAAAAACAACACCATTAAAGGTATTGATAATTCCTATTATTACGAACATGATAAATTGTTTTGAGAAAAATGTATCTTTAAATTTTTGAATAAAATTAGTCATAATGTTTTCCTCTAAATATCAGATTTATCATCATCTATTAGCTTATCAGCAATAATAAATCTTGGTCTTTGTTTAGTTTCATTATATATTTTACCGATATATTCTCCAATTATACCTAAAGATAAAAGTTGTATTCCACCAAGTAACCAAATAGAAAGTGTTAGTGATGTCCAACCAGTTACTGTTTTTCCAAGGAATTTAACAACAAGAGAATAAATTAAAGCAATAAAACTAACGAAAAATATAAAAAATCCCAAACTAGTGATTATTCTTATAGGTTTTATACTAAAAGAAGTTATTCCATCTAAAGCAAAAGCAAGCATCTTTTTTAATGGATACTTTGATTCACCAGCAAATCTTTCATGACGTTCATATTCAACAACTGAAAACTTATAACCTATTAATGGAACTATTCCTCTAAGAAATAAATTAACTTCTTTAAATTGGCTTAAACCTTCTAAAGCTCGTTTGCTCATAAGTCTATAATCAGCATGGTTGTACATAACATCAACACCAAGTGCGTTCATAAATTTGTAAAAACCTAAAGCAGTTGTTCTTTTGAAAAATGTATCTGTTTTTCTGGAAGATCTAACACCGTAGACTACATCACTTCCACTATAATATTCTTCTACAAATTTATCAATGACTTCTATATCATCTTGTAAATCAGCATCTAATGATATTGTCATATCAGCATATTCTTTAGCTGTCATAAGGCCAGCAAGTAATGCATTTTGATGTCCTTTATTTCTTGATAAATTTACTCCACTAAATATAGAGTTTTGGGAATGTAACTCTTGAATTATATTCCAAGTTTTATCTTTTGAACCGTCATTAACAAAAAGTATTTTACTATTCTTAGATATAAGATTTTTATCTATCATAGTGTTCATTTTTATTAATAATCTCTTTGCTGTTTCATGTAAAACAGCCTCTTCATTATAACAAGGGATTACCAAGTACAGGCAATCAGTCATATATATTACCTCCGATTTATTAATTACATTTAAAGTATAATTAGTTTTAAATTTACTATATAACTTAATTATTATATAGGCTAAAAATCTCCATAACATTATAAGCCATAATATTCAAATTGTAAATATAACAATAATTAACTTAGTCTTTATTTGTAAAAATAATGATTAAGCATTCTAGTCATTGTTTAAAAAGTCTATTATAATTTATTTTATTAGTGTAAATAAATTATCAAAGAATAAAGGATTTGGAAAAAGAAAATGATTTAGAAATTATATATTTAATAAAGGAGAAAATTAATGAAAATATTAAATTATGGAGATAAGGTTGGAATTGTAGCTTGTTCTAATGGTTTAGATAAAAGTTATCAATATAAAATTATTGAATTAGAAAATACATTAAATTTATTAGGACTTAAAGTTATATTTAGTGAAAAGTTATATAAAGAGAACTCTATATTTAATGGAACAGGTAGAGAAAAAGCAAATATATTGATGAATTTATTTAAAGATTCTAAAGTTAAAGCTATATTTGATGTATCTGGTGGAGATTTAGCTAATGAAGTTTTAGAATATTTAGATTATGAAGAAATAAAGAAAAATTCTAAACCTTTTTTTGGATATAGTGATTTATCTGTTGTTATAAATTCATTATATTCTAAAGCGGGTATTGAAACTTACTTATATCAAATAAAAAATTTGATTGGGGATGATTCTGAAATTCAAATTAAGAACTTTACAGAAACATTTATGCAAGAAAAGAATAGTCTTTTTGATTTTAAATATGAATGGATACAAGGCAAATATATGAATGGCATAGTAGTTGGGGGAAATATACGTTGTTTTTTAAAGCTTGCTGGAACAGAATATATGCCTAATTTTAAAAATAAGATTCTATTATTAGAAAGTTTAAGTGGCGATGTAGCTAAGATGAGCACATATTTAACACAGTATAAGCAGTTAGGTGTATTTAAAAATATAAATGGTATGATATTAGGTGATTTTACAGAGATGGAAAATAAGAAATATACACCTAATATAATTGAATTAGTACAGAAAATAGTAGATAATACTGATATACCTATAATAAAAACAAGTGAGATCGGACATGGTTCAGACTCAAAGTGCATTGTTATAGGAAAAAACATAAATTTAAAATAATTTAATTTTATAAATGGTATGAGGGTGAATCATGATATGTAAAGTACTATTATTGACAAAACATAACCGTTAATATATTATAAGATAAAGAAAATACAAATTAATAATAAAAGCAATGAGAAAGAGGAGTAAAAACTGAAAATATTAAAGGAAACTAGATTATTAAGTTTAGGAGTACTGTTCTTAGTACAATAAAGAACAATGTTAGAGAGAGGGAATAGGTGAAAGCCCTTATATGGAAGGTTTTGAAGGTAGCTTTTGAGCTTCTTTGGTGAAATAGTAGTAGCTAAAGACGGTTTGTCTAAATCGTTATTGAATTAAGAGCCTATAAATAGCATCATAGTTATATGCTAAAGTAGGAATAAAGGTGGTACCGCGAGTCTTCGTCCTTTTATGGATTGAAGGCTTTTTTTATTTTTATTAAATTAAAATGATACTTAGTTAGCAAAATACACAAACAAATGCTAATTGAAATAAAGGGAGGAACATAAATGTCAGAAATTAAAAACATATCAACAACATATGATCCAAAAGAATTTGAAGATAGGATTTATAAGAACTGGGAAGAAAAAAAATATTTTACACCAGTAATTGATAAAAAGAAGAAACCATATACAATAATTATGCCACCACCAAACATAACTGGTGAACTGCACTTAGGTCATGCTTTTGATGATACTCTTCAAGATATGCTTATTAGATTTAAGAGAATGCAAGGATACTGTGCTTTATGGTTACCAGGAGAAGATCATGCATCTATTGCAACAGAAGTTAAAGTTGCAAATGAATTAGCTAAACAAGGGTATAACAAAAAAGAAATGGGAAGAGAAGCATTCCTTGAAAAAGTTTGGGAATGGAGCGATGATTATAGAGCAAGAATAAGAAATCAAGTTAAAAAACTTGGAGTTTCTGCTGACTTCACAAGAGAAGCATTTACAATGGATGAAAATTTAAGTGCAGCTGTAAAACATGTATTTGTTAAACTTTATAATGAAGGATTAATATATCAAGGAAACAGAATAACTAACTGGTGTACTCATTGTCAAACAGCACTTTCAGATGCTGAAATTGAATATGAAGAACAAGCAGGTCATTTTTGGCACATAAACTACCCATTAGCTGATGGTTCAGGAGTTTTAGAAATTGCAACAACTAGACCAGAAACATTACTTGGAGATAGTGGGGTAGCTGTTAACCCTAACGATGAAAGATACAAACATCTTATAGGAAAAACTGTAATATTACCACTTGTAAATAGAGAAATTCCTATAGTAGGAGATGACTATGTTGATTTAGAGTTTGGTACTGGTGCCGTTAAAATGACTCCAGCTCATGACCCTAATGACTTTGAAGTAGGTAAGAGACACAACCTTGAAATCATAAGAGTTATGGATGACAAGGGTATTATAAATGAAAAAGGTGGAAAATATAAAGGCTTAGATAGATATGAAGCTAGAAAAGCTATAGTTAAGGATTTAGAAAGCCTAGGACTTTTAGTTAAAATAAAAGATCACTCTCATAATGTTGGTACACATGATAGATGTGGTACTACAGTAGAACCAATAATATCTAAACAATGGTATGTTAAGATGGAATCTTTAGCAAAGCCTGCTGTAGAAGTAGTTAAAAACGGAAAAACAAAATTTGTTCCAGAAAGATTTGATAAGACATACTTCAACTGGATGGAAAACATTCAAGATTGGTGTATTTCAAGACAATTATGGTGGGGACATAGAATACCAGTTTATTACTGTCAAGATTGTGGAGAGATGATGGTAGTTGAAGAAGCACCAACTAAGTGCTGTAAATGCGGATCTACTAATATAGAGCAAGATAATGATGTACTTGATACATGGTTCTCTTCAGCATTATGGCCTTTCTCAACATTAGGTTGGCCAAACAAAACTGAAGACTTAGAATATTTCTATCCAAACAATGTATTAGTTACTGGACATGATATAATCTTCTTCTGGGTTGCTAGAATGATATTCTCAGGACTTCATTGTATGGGAGAAACTCCATTTAATACTGTATTAATTCATGGTCTTATAAGAGATTCTCAAGGTAGAAAGATGAGTAAATCTTTAGGTAATGGTGTTAACCCATTAGAAGTAATTGATGAGTATGGTGCTGATGCTTTAAGATTTATGATTGCAACTGGTAATGCACCAGGAAATGATATGAGATATTATCCTGAAAGAGTTGAAGCTTCAAGAAACTTTGCTAATAAAATTTGGAATGCTTCAAGATTTGTTATGATGAATCTTGATAAAGAAGTTATGAACAAATATAAAGATTGCAAAGAATATTCTTTAGCTGATAAATGGATATTATCACAAATGAATACTGTAGTTAAAGAAGTTACAGAAAACATGGAAAAATTTGAACTTGGAATTGCAATGCAAAAAGTTTATGATTTCATGTGGACTGAGTTCTGTGATTGGTATATAGAACTCGTTAAACCGGTATTCTATGGAGAAGATGAAAAAGCTAAAGGTATAGTTTATAATGTGTTAAATACTGTTTTAGTTACAGGATTAAAATTATTACATCCAGCTATGCCATTTATAACAGAAGAAATATTTACTCATTTAACAGATGAAGAAACAATAACAACATCTGCTTGGCCGTTATTTGACAAAGCTCTAGTAAATCAAGAATCTGAAAATGATATGGCTTATGTAATTGAAGCTATTAAAGGATTAAGAAATGTAAGAGCTGAAATGAATGTACCACCATCAAGAAAAGCTAAAGTTATATGCTATATTGCAGAAGATGCAAAACAAGCATTTACAGCTGGTAAAGCATACATGGAAAAATTAGCATCAGCTTCAGAAGTTGAATTTATAGCTGATAAATCAAATGTTCCAGAAAATGCTGTATCATTAGTAGTCAAGGGTGGAGAATTATTTATGCCATTACTTGATCTTGTAGATAAAGATAAAGAACTTGAAAGATTAAATAAAGAGCTTAAGAAACTAGAAGGCGAAATTGATAGAATAGATAAAAAACTAGGAAATCAAGGTTTTGTAGCTAAAGCTCCAGAAGCTGTTGTTAATGCAGAAAAAGAAAAAAGAGTAAAGTATGTAGAAATGCTTGAAGCTGTTAAAGTTAGAATTGAAGCTTTAAATTAAAAATGCAATATTGAGAGGTTGCACACATTATTTTGATGTTTGTGCAACCTTTTCATATATATTAAAAATACAGTAATAAAATTAATGAAATTTTTTATTATATAGGGCGTTTCTAACTGTATAGTATTAATGCAGAGTCTTATTTTCTATAAAAAGTATAAATGTATCAACTTAATTAGAAAATATATATATTAATATAAGTTTATATTTTAAGAATATATTATAATCATATTAATAATAAATTTAAAAGTATAGGTTAATATTAAAGAAAGAATATATATGCAAGGAGGAGTAAAAATGATTGTAACAACAACACCATCTATAGAAGGTAAAAAAATTATAGAATACAAAGGAGTTGTATTTGGAGAGGTTATTTCAGGAGTTAATTTTATAAAAGATTTTGCAGCAGGATTGTCTAACTTTTTTGGTGGACGTTCTAATACTTATGAAGATGAATTAATTCAAGCGAGACAAAATGCTATGAAAGAAATGGAAACAAGAGCATCTCAAATGGGTGCTAATGCAATTGTAGGAGTAGATATTGATTATGAAGTATTAGGTTCTGATAATGGAATGCTTATGGTGACAGCTTCAGGTACTGCTGTTTATTATGAGTAATTTAAAATTAACAATTTAATGTTTAAAAGCTATGTTTTAAAATAGTGATTATATATAATTATTAGATCTTAATAAAAACATAGCATTATATTAATTATGTAGTTTATTATAAGTAAAGAGGATAGTGTATGAAAATGAATTATAATGAAGCAATGAAATATTTAAGTAGTGTGGGTAGATTTGGATCAAACTATGGATTAAAAAGAACATATAGATTATTAGAGTTGTTAGGCAATCCACAAAAAAAATTAAAGTTAGTACATATAGCAGGAACGAATGGAAAGGGATCTACTACTGCAATGATAACTAATATGTTAATGGGGCTTGGATATAGAGTGGGAATGTACACTTCCCCTTATTTAGAAGAGTTTGAAGAAAGAATTCAAATAAATGGTATGAATATAGAAAAAGATGTACTAGCTAGACTTATGGGAGTTGTAAAAGAAGCAGTAGATAAAGTGATAGAAGAAGGATATGAACATCCAACTGAATTTGAAATATTAACTTCACTTATGTATCTATATTATTTTGAGGAAAAAGTTGATTATGCAGTTATTGAAGTAGGTCTTGGAGGCGAATTAGATTCAACTAATGTAATAATACCAGTAGTTAGTGTTATTACATCAATTAGTATGGATCATATGAATATATTAGGCAATACCTTAAGTGAAATTGCTATTCAAAAAGCAGGAATAATAAAAGAAAACATTCCAGTTATAGTATACCCACAAAAAGAAGAAGCAAGGAATGCAATATTAAATAAAGCAGAGAATGTAAACTCAAAAGTATATGAAGTATCTAAAGAGAGTGGAAAATTTATTAGAATGATTTCTGATGAAAAAGTTTATCAAGAGGTAGAAGTTAAAGGTCTAAAAAATATATATAAAGTTAAATTACCACTTATAGGGGAGCATCAAATTTTGAATCTAAGTTTAGCTTTAAATACAATAGAGATATTGTGTGAAAGAGAAAATATTGATTTAAATAAAGAGTTAATTGAAAAATCTATTAAAAATGTAGTATGGAAGGGACGATTAGAGGTATTAAGAACTAATCCTTTAGTAGTAATAGATGGAGCACATAATATAGATGGAATAAAAATGCTTAGAAAAAATATTGAAAAATATTTTACGTATAATAATATGTATTTATTATTAGGGATTCTTGCAGATAAACAAGTTGAAGATATGGTTAAAGAGATAACACCACTGGCACATAAAGTTTATGCATTGACTCCTCATAGTGAGAGAGCTGAATTAAGTGAAGAATTAAAAAAAGAAGTATTAAAATATAATGAAAATACTATAGCATTAGAAGATTATGAAGAAGCATATAAATCAGTAATAAATGAAGCAAATTATGATGATTTAATTTTAATAAGTGGATCATTATATATGGTAGGAGATATGAGAAAAACAATAAATAATATGGTAAAATAATATCATAAATAATTTAAAGTATGGCTATGTTTTAAATGAATGTTGATATTGTAGTATAAAGTGAATAAGATGTATTTTAGGCACATTCTTTAAAATAATAGATTTATATCTATTATTTTAAAGAATGTGCCTTAGCAAAATAGTTATAATTAATAAAGTTTTAAATAATTAATAAGAGTTGGTATTACTTTAAGTAAAGGGGATGAGAGGTGTATGTGCAATATTAATATTGATGATTATATAGATAATAAAAAATCTATATATAGAGAGCTAGAAGAGTTTTATTATAAAAATCCAGGCATACCATATAGTTATCAAGATTTTGAAATGGCAGGATTTAATGAGTTTAATGTAGCGTTTAATAAAACAAAGCCATTAGAAGTTTATGACCAAATTAAACTATCTAATGAACTTATAAATATTTTATTAGGTTATGATAGAAATAATAAAAAAGAGGTTTTAGAAAATATTAAAGGATATCTTACACTTAATCCTATAATTAATTATTATGATATCTTTTTAAGAAGTTTTAGAGCTATTTATGAAGGTAATAATAAATATAAAGAAAATTTAATTAATATTATCAAGTCATTACTTTATGAAAGTGATTCAAGTGAAGAAATAAAGCTTTCTTTGATAATGCAGTGTGTTATTAAATTAGATAAAATTGATGAAATTTTAAATTTACTTTCAATCAATAATGAGTATACATTTTATATAATTAAGGTATATGAATCAATGGAAAATTCTAATCAGAATATATTTACGTTAGCTAAAAAATCAAATTGGTATGGTAAACCTGTTTGTATACAATCGCTTCAACCTGTAAATAGTGTTATAAAAGAGTGGTTAATGCAAGAATCACTTGAAAATAATTTGGGTGATGTAGAGTGTCTATCATATACAATATTAGCATTAGATATATTGAAATATTTAAAATCTGGAAAGGTTAATGAGGATAATATACAATCAATGTCAAAATCGATTAGTTTGTTGTTTTCTGAATATAGTATAGATAGTATTGATGATGGTTTAAATATATGTTTTGAATTTTTAAAAATTGTTAATCAATTTGGTAAAGACATATATAGTTTATATGCAACAACATCAATTGAATATGCTATAGAGGCACTTATTTTAGATGAATATGATATTGATGATGTAGAAGATATATGTTCTTTAAATCCACAATATAAAAATATAATAATACTTGCAAATAAAATATATAAAAAGAATTTATGGAGAGATATCATTTTAAATGAAATAGGAAACATAGAATTAAATACAGAAATAATAATAAGTTCAGCAGAAAAAACTAATCTTAGGCTTAAAAAGAGAGAATTTGAACTTCTTATAAAGAGAGATATTACTAATCCTAACTTATATAGATATGCATTTGAAAAAGGAAGTAAAGCTATAAAACAACTTACTTTAAAATTAGCTTATGAAAAATTAGAATTTATAAATATTTTAAATATAAATGAAAATATAAACTTAGATGAATTAAACATTGAACAAATTAATCATATTTGTTTTTATTTTTTAGTAAAAGGTATAAAATATGAAGAATTTCCTGAAAAATATAAAAACATAAATTTAGATGCATTAAAAGCATCTTTAATTGAAACACGTACTCAAGCTATTAGAAATTTAACTATAATTAAGGATGAATTTGATTTAAATGATATAAGTGTTATAGAAGAAGCGATTAAAAATGAAAAAGTAGCAACTTTAAAAACTTACTTAAAATCTTTAATAGGTAAAAGTGATGAAAGAAGAAAACAATATATTAGTACAGAAGATATAGAAATAATACCACATGTTAAGGATGTATATATAATGTCTACTGAAATTGCAGGAACTAGATATGTGGATTTATCTGAGGTATATGGTGTTTTAAGTGAGGGACAAATAGTATATTTAAATAGGCAAAAAGATAATGTTTATGATAAAAATGCTATACAAGTAGTAATACAAAAAGGATATATTATAGGCTATATACCAAGAAGTGATAATTTAATTTTAAAAAATCTAATTGATAAAGGAAAATATTTATATGGAGTAATCAATAAGTTAAGTGGTGATTATGAAAATATAAGAATTGATGTCTATTTAAGTTATAAAGATGTAATAAATGAAATAACAACAACATTATCTTTACTGTCAAATAGAGATAGCAAATACATGCAATAATTATATAAGCTTGGAAGTTGTATGTTATATTATAAATATTTTTATTGTCCCAAAATAATTTTGACCGTAAAGTAAGAATTGTGTTTATGAATATTCTAATAAAGATATATCCAATTAATTAAAGTTCCAATCAAAAAGTTGGAGCAAGTAATTAATTGGATATTTTTAAATTTTCGCTATATTTTAAGTGACTATTGATATTCTAGTATAAGCCTGAACTGGCATTGAAATTTACTTTTTAGAAATATGTTTATACTATAATGTCACACTGTTTAAAAACATAGTATTTTTATGTTATTGTGATTTCCATTCTATTAAAGCTTTCGCTAATTGATCAGGGCAAGAAGTCTCTTTAGCATTACATTTTATTCCTAACAATTTATTAATAGCTGTATCAACATCCATCCCTTTTACTAAAGCACCAATACCTAAAAGATTTCCTGCACAACCACCTATAAAATCAACAGATTGTATTTTATTGTTTTCTATTTCAATATTAATAATTGATGAACACACACCTTTAGTATTATATGAAAACATTTTCAAAATTCCCCCTTACTATTAAAATATTTTAATAAGGCACATTAAATAAAATAATAGATTTAATAGACAAGCATACTGGTCTATTATTTTTTTGAATGTGCCTAAATAATAAAATGTTCTAATACATTATATTAACATATTTATTATAGTAGGATTTTGTCAATAAATAAAGATATTACAGAAAATTACTTGTACCAATAATATGTTTTAAGAATATATTATAATACAAAGATGATTATCCAAGAGGAGAGAGGAAAATGAAGTCAATTATTGTATGTAATACTGGATCAGATACTTTAAATAAAATCTGTGTTAAAACTTTAAATGTTGAAACTCTAAAGTTATCTCTTGGGGAATCAAGAGTTGGTCCTCATGGGCTATCAATATATTCAGATAAACTTTTTGTAGCAAATAATTATAGTAATACTGTATCTTTAATAAATATAGATATGTTTAAAGAAGAAAAAAATTTTTATATAGGTTCTCATCCAAATGACTTAGTTGTATATAATGAAAAATTATATGTTATATGTGGAGAATCTAATTCTCTTCTTGTATATGATTTAATTAATAATAAAGTTAATTTTGAATTACCTATGGGTATATTCCCTCATAGCATAGCAATATTTAATGAAGGAAATAATATATTTATAAGTAATATGGGAGAAGATAGTATATCTGTAATTGATTGTATAGAAAATAGAGAAATTAAAAAAATAAAATGTGAAAAATATCCTGCAAAAATAGTTATATCAAAAGATAAAAAATATTTATATGTATGTGAAAGTCATGTAGGACATAATATAAAAGGCAGCATATTAATAATATCATTAAAAAATTTCACAATACAAAGAAGAATTAAGGTTGGAGTTTCTCCAGTGGATATATGGGAAGAAAATGGATATATTTACGTATCTAATTTATTAGAAGGAAGTATTAGTATTGTTAACTTAAATAAAGCTATAGAAGAAAGGAAAATATTTGTTGGAGGAATGCCGAGAGGAATTATTAAGGTTGGTGAACGCATTTTTATTGGAGATTATTTAAATGGACAATTAAAGGTAATTAATTTAAAGGAAAAAAGTATAAAAACCATAGCAATAGGATCCGAACCTAATGCTATGATTTTAATTAATGATCTT
This sequence comes from Clostridium sp. CTA-5, assembly GCF_054768135.1. Lineage (NCBI taxonomy): Bacteria > Bacillati > Bacillota > Clostridia > Eubacteriales > Clostridiaceae > Clostridium > Clostridium sp. CTA-5. Next base: position 193,504 of record NZ_BAAAAT010000001.1, read on the forward strand.
CATTAAATAACATATTTATTATATTTGTGTATATATCTGACGGGTTTTCTTTCCACTTAGCACAAAGTGCTACAGCTTGGCTTTTTGAAGGAACTGTTAATTTTAGTTCCATAAGTAAGCTTTGATTTTCTAGAGCTCTTAAATCTACTATAAAATTATCATTACTATCTAATGTATAATCACTATGTATAGTAAGTTCTTTTTTTATAAGGTCTAATTTATCTTTTATATAGTTATCTATAATAGAAATTTTTGAAGGGGATATTCTGTCTTTAAATAATGAAAGAACAGTATCTCCTTTTTTTGTCAAATATAGTAACTGTTTATCATTAATTTTCTTATAAATAACAAAATCTGAACTCTCTAATTCACATAAATATTGTTGAAGTGTGAAGTAATTGATGAAATTATTTTCAAGAATTATTTCGGTAAATTGAGTGTTAGATATTGGGTCTTTTATTGATTTTAATATATATAGCATTAATAATTTATTTTCTGCTAATTCTGATGAACTTTCGTACATAAACTACCCCCATAATTATTGAAATAATACTTTTATTATAACATAAAATATTGTTTATGGAATATATTTAGTATTAATAAATAGCTAAAAGAATATAAATAAACTTTAATGCATTATTATAAATATTAGCTATATGATAAGTTAATTAATTATATAAGTTCCAATAAAGTTTGTTCATTAATATAAATTTTAGAATATTTATAAATGATATGACTCACCAGTCTAATGAGCGACTTAATTAGAACGTATATATAGAGAAGGAGATGTAAAAAGTTGAAATGGCGAAAATGTAGGATTTTTCTAGATTTAGTGCTTATTTTTTGTTTAATACTTATGTCATTTAGTATAAACCCCAATATTCAAACTACATCAGAAAAGATAGAGGATAACCCAATATATTCTGTAGAATGTGAAAATAAATCTGTTAGTTTAACATTTGATATAAATTGGGCGGAAAAAGATAATCTTCAAAGCATATTAGCAATATTAGATAAATATAATGTAAAAGGAACATTTTTTATAATGGGAGGTTGGGTTAATTATAGTAGTGAAAATGTTGAAAAATTAAAGTCTATAAAGGAAGGGGGGCATGAAATAGGTAGCCATAGCTATATTCATCCTAGTTTTTCCAAGATAAGTGAGAGCAGAATAGAAGATGAACTTAAAAAGACAGATGAAATTATTGAAAAATATATAGGAGAAAAGCCAAAACTTTTTAGATTCCCAAGTGGAGATTATAATAAGCAGTCTCTTAGAAAAGTAAAAAGTTTAGGATATATTCCTATACAATGGAATGTAGATTCTGTTGATTGGAAAGAGTTAGGGCAAGAAGTTGAATATAAGCGTGTAATGAAAGGTGTAGCACCTGGATCTATATTACTTTTCCATAATAATGCAAAATATACTCCTGCTAATTTAGAAAGAATTATAAGTGAGCTTAAAGCCCAAGAATACCAGTTTAAAGCAGTAGGAGAACTTATATATTTTGAAGATTATTATATTGACGAAAATGGAATTCAACATAAAAATAATAATAAAGATTGAAAATAAACCAGTAATTGTATTATAATGGTAATAAGTGCTAGTGGGAGTACTATTTACTAAATTTATTTACGGTGGAGAGAGGGGTAACAATGGATAATTTAATGTTAAATAACAAAATTTACCTTGAAGGTAAAGTGGCATCTGAATTGGAATTCAGCCATGAAATGTATGGAGAGGGGTTTTATACTTTTGATTTGGATGTGATGAGACTAAGCGATTCGGTTGATAGACTAAATATAACCGTTTCAGAAAGACTAATTAATAATATACAATTAAATATTGGATCAGATATAATAGTGGAAGGACAATTAAGATCTTATAATAAATTTGTAGATGGATCCAATAAACTTATACTTACTGTTTTTGCACGAAATATTGAGGAATGTTTAGAAAGAAGTAAAAATCCTAATGAAATATTCTTAGATGGATATATTTGCAAAGAGCCTATTTATAGGACAACACCATTCGGTAGAGAAATTGCTGATGTATTACTTGCAGTAAATAGAGCATATAACAAATCAGATTATATTCCAACAATTGCATGGGGCAGAAATTCTAGATTCTGTCAAACATTAAATGTTGGTGATAATATAAGAGTATGGGGAAGAGTGCAAAGTAGAGAATATCAAAAGAAGGTTTCAGACACAGAAAGTGTTAAGAAAATTGCTTATGAAGTATCCATATCTAAGATGGAAAAAGTTGAAAGAGAAGAGTCTTCAAATGAAGAAGGTGCAGTTTAAACTTTAATTAATATATAGTTATTATAAGTTTGTAAACTATCTCGATATTATAAAATAAAAAGAGGATTTCATAATATGAAATCCTCTTTTTATTATGTAAGAAGTTATTTTCTTAAGTCATCTAAAAGTTGAGTTTTCCCCTTAGTTTTTTCATCAACTGATTTTATAACTTTAGCAGGAGAACCAGCAACAACCATTCCTTCAGCAACATCTTCAGCAACAACTGACCCAGCAGCAACAACGGCACCAGTACCAATCTTAACTCCTTCTAGAATTACAGAATTAGCACCAATTAAAACATTATCTCCTATAATACAAGGCTCTTTACTTGGCGGCTCTAAAACACCGGCAACAACAGCGCCAGCACCAAGATGAACATTTTTACCAAGTTTACCACGAGCACCAACTACAGCATTCATATCAACCATAGTACCTTCACCTATTTCAGCGCCTATATTAATTACAGCTCCCATCATTACTACAGCATTCTTTCCAATAGTAACTTTATCTCTGATTATTGCACCGGGTTCTATTCTTGCTTCGACTTCTAACAAATCAAGCATAGGAATAGCAGAATTTCTTCTATCATTTTCTATTCTAAAGTGTTTAATAAGATGCTTATTATCTAATATTATTTTAGTAACAGCATCAGATTCTCCTATTAATATGTAAAAACTATTAGCTCCATACCATTCTATATTATCCATTGAAGCATTACTTAAGTCTCCATTAACATACACTTTAACTGGTGTTGATTTTTTTGATTCTTTAATAAATCTAGCGATTTCATAAGGATCAGTTAGATTATAAGACATTGTATCACCCTTTCATTATTTACAATTAATTTAATTATAATAAAAATATAAAATAAATAAAAGAGTAAAAACATATAAGTTCCAAAAAATTTGTTTATTAATATAAATCTTAGAATATTTATAAACTGTATTGCTTACTATTATAGTGAGGAACTTATATAGAAAATTTATGATATATATGCGTCTAACTCGATATTGTTAATTAAAAATTATATAAAAGATTATAAATGTATTAACTTAATTAGACATATATATAAATAGTTTGAATGACATATATTAATAATGTAAAATAGTCTTATAAAAAATAGGTCTACTCATATGTATTCATTAATTAAGTTGGAGAAACAAGATATAAAATATTAGTAAGACAAGGTGAGTTTTAAGAAAATAAATCAGTATATCATTTTGGGGCTCTCACGTATAAAAGTATGGATATAAGGCACGTTCAATTTTATGTGCCTTATATAAGTAATAGAATATGAAATAAAATTTAAGAGGGAGATATAAAATATGAATAAAAGAGTAAAAAATGTGCAAATTTCAGGGATAAGAAGATTCTATGAAAAAGTTCAAAAAGTTGAAGGTGCTATATCTTTAACACTTGGGCAACCTGATTTTAATGTGCCTGAGAATATAAAAAAATCAATGATTAAATCAATTGAGGAAAATAAAACTACATATACATCAAATGCAGGAATTGAAGAGTTAAGAGAGGAAATAAGTAAATACTTAAGAAAGTTTAATATTAATTATAATAAAGACGAAATTTGTATAACGGTGGGAGGAAGTGAGGGATTATATATAGTATTATCTGCACTTATAAATGAGGGAGATAAAATTTTAATTCCATCACCTGCTTATCCAGCATATGAAAGTATATCAAATATAATAGGAGCGAATATAATAAATTATTCTTTAAATGAAGATTTCACATTGAATATAGATGAGATTAAGAAAAAAATAGATGAACAGAATATTAAGTATTTACTTCTTTCTTTTCCATCAAATCCAACAGGGGCTATATTATCTAAAGAACAAAGAGATGATTTAATAAATTTAATAAAAGAAAATGATATTATTGTAATTACAGATGAAATGTATTCCGCAATAATCTTTGATGAATATTATTCAGTAGCTCAAAGTGATGAAATAAAAGAAAAAGTAATATATGTAAGTGGATTCTCAAAAATATTTTCAATGACAGGTCTTAGAATAGGATATTTTGCATGTAGTGATAAACTTATGAAAGAATTAATAAAAGTACATCAATATGCAGTATCATGTGCAACATCAATATCTCAATGGGGAGCTTTAGAGGGCTTAAAAAGTTGCCTTGAGGATGTTGAAAAAATGAAAAATACTTTTGAAAAGAGAAAGAATTATTGTATTAAAAGATTAAATGAAATTGGAATAGATGTAGTGAATCCTAAAGGGGCTTTTTACATTTTCCCATCAATAAAAAAGTTTAATATGTCTTCTGAAGAATTTTGTACGAGATTATTAAGAGAAGGAAAAGTAGCTTGTGTACCAGGAAGTGCATTTGGAGAGCTTGGAGAAGGTTATATGAGAATATCATATTGCTATTCAGATGATGTATTAACGGAAGCTTTTAATAGATTAGAAAATTTTATAAAAGCATTAGGTAGCTCAAAATAAATAATTAGTCAGTATTCCTCTCTTTTGTGCACTATACTGCATCACCAAATACAGCTAATAGTAGTATTATTAACTGCATTTACTTTCTTGTATAGTTCAAAAAATGCTACAAATCTTTAATTAATTATTTATTTTACAGTGCCTTATAGTATATTTTGTATTAAATATTTATATATATAGATATTTAATACATTTTTTTTTATTCTTTATGGGATTGTATAAGTAAAGATTTGAGAAATAAAATATTAAACATAAAAATAAATAAAGTTTTTTAAATATAAATTTTAGGATATAGAAAATTATTAAATTTTTAATTAATATATCTGAAAAAATAATGAATTATTAGTAGATTTTGTAATAATTTTTTTATAAAAAAATATTAAACTGAATAAAAATATAAGAAAAATAAGCCGATTTTAAAATAAAATATAATAAATCAAGTGTTTTTTGATAAATTGTTATTATTAATGTGTTAAATAATAATTTGATAATAGGGGAATTGTTTGACAAAAGTCTAAAATATTATATAATTTAATAAATATTAACTATTAAAAATTAAAAAATGATATTAATAATTTCTTGGGGTTCAAAATAAAGATGATTATTATGTCGGTTAAATAAAAAGGAGGGTAATAATAATGAAAAAAAGTAAAATTAAAAAGCTGTGTGCTATAACTTTAGCGTTGACTTTAGGGAGTTCAGTTTTAGCAGGTTGTGGTGGAACAGCCAAAAAAGCAGCGGAAAAAGGTGGTCAAGTTCTTACCTATAATTTGAATGCTGATCCCAAAACTTTAGATCCTGCATTAAATAATGCAGTGGATGGAGCTATAGTACTTGTAAACACTTTTGAGGGACTATGCAAATTAGATGAGAATGATAAAGCAATTCCAGGAGTAGCAGAAAAATGGGATATTTCTAAAGATGGAACAGTTTATACATTTCATTTAAGAGATAATAAATGGTCAAATGGAGAACCTGTTACAGCAGCAGATTTTGAATATGCTTGGAAGAGAGTAATAAATCCTAAGACTGCTGCTGAGTATGCATATCAAATGTCATATATAAAGGGTGCTGATGAATTCAACCAAACAAAAGACCTTAATGGAGATGGTAAAATAGATACTATAGATGATATTGGAGTTAAAGCTATAGATGATAAGACATTAGAAGTTACTTTGAAAGAACCATGTTCATATTTCTTAGAATTAACAGCTTTTCCATGTTATTTTCCAGTAAATAAACAATTAGTTGAAGGAAATGCTCAATGGGCTAATAATGCTGAAACATATGTTTCAAATGGACCGTTTAAAATTACAAAATATGCTATAAAAGATGAAATAGTATTAGATAAAAATGAAAATTATTATGATAAGGATAAAGTTAAACTAGATAAAGTTGATATGAAGCTTGTTACTGAAGAAACATCAGCATGGGCAAGTTACCAATCAGGACAATTCGATATGGTAGATGTTGTACCGTTATCAGAAGTTCAAACAGCAGTTAAGGATGGGACAGCTAAAATATTTGATCAATTAGGAACATATTTCTATTGTGTTAATGTTTCTGAAAAAGCTAAATCAATAAATCCAGAAGCTGCAAAAGTTTTATCTGATGTAAAGGTAAGAAAAGCGTTAGCACTTGCTATAGATAGACCATCATTAGTTAAAAATGTAACTAAAGCTGAACAAATACCAGCTTATAGCTTTGTTCCAGAAGGAATTAAAGGAAAAGATGAAAAAGATTTTGCAGGAAAGAAATACTTTAAGCCAGAAGGAGATATTGAAGAAGCTAAAAAATTATTAGCTGAAGCAGGTTATCCAAATGGAGAAGGGTTCCCTTCAATAGTATTAAGTTTTAATCCTGAAAGTGGTCATGGAACAATTGCTCAAGCTGTTCAAGATATGTGGAAAAATAATTTAGGAATAAATATTGAGCTTCAAAGTCAAGAATGGAAAGTATTCCAAAAAACAAGAGATAATAAGGAATATCTAATAGCAAGACATGCATGGATTGGAGATTATGTAGATCCAATGACATTCTTAGAAATGTGGATTAGTACTTCAGGACAAAATAATGCAGGATATAATAATCCTAAATATGATGAATTAATTAAATCAGCAAAGACAGAGCAAGATGCTACAAAGAGATTTGATTTAATGCATCAAGCAGAAGATGTATTAATGGAAGATATGCCTATAATTCCTGTATACTATTATACTAATCCAAAAGGTATAAAGGATTATGTTAAAGATGTTAGAGTATCTCCATTAGGATTTATATACTTTGATAAAGCATATATAGAAGGAAAGTAAGTTATTTCTAAATTGCTTCAATAGAATATATAGAGTTAATTCTCTATATATTCGAAGCGATTTTTTTATTCTTTAGGAAATTATATATTTTAAAATCTGTGGATAACTTAGATTATATTATTGCTTAAAGATTAAGAAATAAAACCTAAAGAATAAAAAGAAAATATATTCGCCTGCTAGATTTTTCTCACATACGTTCGAAAAGGCAGATGCGTAAAAAAAATTGACGGCTCCACAGTCGCCTTGGCGATTTTTTTATTTATATATTATACATAGTATTATTATATTGCTTTTATAAATTAATTTTAGACATCATTAAATAACTATATTTATGTTAGGGGTTACACAATAAATGTTATATCTAAAAACAATAATATTTATGTAATTTAAATAAGCATTAACTCTTGATTGTTAAATATTGAAAGTATAATTTTTAACGATAGATATATACTTTTATGGAAAATATATAAAGAATAATAAAAAAATGATATTTATAAAGAAATAAGTTATTAATTGTTAATTGAAATATAGCTAAATTGATAAAAAAATAATTAATAATACTGTTAGTTTTTAAAAATATAGATAAGCAAACTAAATTTAATTAATATATCAATTAAATTCGGATAAAAATAATTGATTAGTAATGAGAAATACATTTGTATTTGAGGGAAATACACGGTTTGAGAGGTATTATTATGAATGGTTTTCATTATTATATTGTTAAATAAAGAGCCTTACAAGTTATGATTTATTGACAAAATTTAATATTATTATATAATTATTAAATAAATAGACTAAAAAAGAAAATTCGAATTTTATAACAAGGGAGAGAGAAAGATGCTAAAATATATCGGGAAAAGATTGTTAGCAAGTATATTAACAATATGGGTTGTTATAACATTAACATTTTTTCTAATGAGACTTATGCCTGGTGGTCCATTTGATAGTGATAAATTAACACCTGAAATTAGAGCTAATATGGAAGCAAAATATGGCATGGACAAGCCACTAGGGGAGCAATATACAATGTATATGAAAAACTTAGTTAAAGGAGATTTAGGTGAATCCATGACTTTTAAAGGAAGAAAGGTATCAGATACAATATCTTATTCATTTCCAGCATCAGCAAAAATTGGTCTAGTAAGTGTAGCTTCATCAGTTATTGTTGGAGTAGGACTAGGGATTGTTGCGGCACTTAAAAAAGGTAAATGGGCAGATTCTCTTATTATGCTTTTAGTAACTTTAGGAATAACTATACCAAGTTTTGTAATAGGAGCTGTTTTAATATACTTCTTAACTGTAGAGTTAGGATTATTACCAGCAACAGGATTTAGTAGTTGGAAACATTATATTATGCCTGTTATAGCATTATCATTAGGATCAATGGCTTTTATTACAAGACTTACAAGAAACAAGTTATTAGATGTTTTAAAGTCTGATTATATAAGAACAGCAAAAGCTAAAGGATTAAGTAGAGGCACTGTTATCTTAAAACATGCATTAAGAAATTCATTAATTCCAATAGTTACATATATTGGACCTTTAATAGCTAGTATTTTAACAGGAAGTTTCGTTGTAGAAAAGATATTTGCTATTCCGGGATTAGGTAATGAATTTGTACAATCTGTTACAAATAGAGATTATACTATGCTACTTGGAGTTACAGTATTCTATTGTACAATGCTAATAATGTTTAATTTTATAGTAGACATTATGTATGTAGTAATTGATCCAAGAATAAAATTAGAAGATGTAGAAGTCTAGAAAGAAGGGGAGAGAAGATATGGAACAAGAAATAATTTTAGAAAAGGACTTATTTACTCCTCTAACTGAAGAAGAAAAAAAGGTCGATGTGGTTATAAGACCTAGTATTGGTTATTGGAAAGATGCATGGAATAGATTAAAAAGTAATAAGATGGCATTAATATCATTAATAGCAATAATATTAATTATAGGAGCAGCATTTATAGTCCCATGGGTATCTAGTTTTAATTATTCAGAAACAAGATTAGATTTAGCTAATTTAAAACCTTCATCAGAACATTGGTTTGGAACAGACCAGTTAGGAAGAGATATATTTGTAAGAGTATTTTATGGATCTAGATATTCTTTAATAATTGGTATAGCAGCAGCATTTATTAATTTATTTATCGGAGTATTATATGGTGGAATATCAGGATTTTTGGGCGGAAAAGTTGATAATATAATGATGAGAATAGTTGATGTTTTATATTCTATTCCGTTAACTATATATGTAATAATTTTAATGGCTATTTTAAATAAGCCAGGAAGTGCAGGAAGTGGTCTTTCTACAATAATAATAGCTCTTTCTATCTCTTATTGGATTGGAATGGCTAGAATAGTAAGAGGTGATGTACTTCAATTAAAGCAACAAGAATTTGTTCTTGCAGCAAAAGCACTTGGAGCTTCAAATACTAGAATATTAATTAGACATTTAATACCAAACTGTATTGGTTCTATAATGGTTACAATGACATTATTAATACCTCAAGCTATCTTTACAGAAGCATTTTTAAGCTTTATAGGATTAGGTCTTATTCCACCTAAAGCATCATTGGGTACTTTAGCTAATGAAGCAATGAAAGCTATTTATCAATATCCTTATCAATTGTTATTCCCAGCAGTAGCAATCTGTTTAATTATATTGGCATTTAATCTTTTTGGTGATGGATTAAGCGATGCATTAGATCCTAAGAACAAGAGATAGGGGGAAGAGTAATGGAAAAGTTATTAGAAGTAAAAGATTTAAGAACTTCCTTTAAAACTAATGTAGGTGAAGTACATGCAGTAAGAGGTGTATCTTTTTATTTAGATAAAGGAGAAGCTTTAGGAATAGTAGGAGAATCAGGTTGTGGTAAAAGTGTTACAATGATGTCTATTATGAGATTATTAGCTGACAATGGAAAGCTTGTTGGTGGAGAAATACATTTTGATGGAAAAGATATTTCTAATGTAAAAGAAAAAGAAATGGAACATATTAGAGGAAATGAAATAGGGATGATATTCCAAGATCCTATGACATCATTAAATCCAGTTTATACAATTGGAGATCAACTAATTGAGCCACTATTAAAACATAGATCTATGAGTAGATCAGAAGCAAAAAAACAAGCGATTGAAATGTTAAATTTAGTTGGTATACCAAGTCCTGAAAAAAGAATGAAACAATATCCCCATGAATTTTCAGGTGGTATGAGACAAAGAGCAATGATTGCTATGAGCTTAATTTGTAAGCCAAAGCTTATTATAGCGGATGAACCAACAACAGCATTAGACGTAACAATTCAAGCACAAATTTTAGATTTAATGAAAGATTTAAAAGATAAACTTAATACTTCAATTATATTAATAACTCATGATTTAGGAGTTGTTGCAGATTTATGTAGTAGAATAAATGTAATGTATGGTGGAATAGTAGTAGAAACAGGTTCTACTGAAGATATATTCTACAGAGGAAGACATCCGTATACTTGGGGATTATTAAGAAGTGTACCAAATCCAAAAGAAAATAAAAAAGAAAAACTTAAACCTATAGAAGGTCAACCACCAGATTTATTAAAACCACCAGTGGGATGTCCATTTGCTGCTAGGTGTGAATATGCAATGAAAGTTTGCCTTCAAAAACAACCTCCACACTTTGAAGTAGGAGAGAATCATAAAGTTGCGTGTTGGTTATGTCATGAAAATGCACCAACGGTTGAATCACCTATAAGGAGGGAAAGATAGTGGAAAATAAGAATGAAGTAATTTTAGAAGTAAAAGATTTATGTAAATATTTTCCGGTTAATAAAGGACTATTTAAGGGGAAAAGCTATGTTAAAGCTGTAGATAGAGTTTCTTTTACAATAAATAAAGGTGAAACATTAGGTTTAGTAGGAGAATCAGGTTGTGGTAAGACAACAACAGGAAGAACTATATTAAAACTGTATAATCCTACAGCAGGAAAAATAATATTTAAGGGAAAAGATATAACTAATTATTCAATTAAGGAAATGGTTCCTTTAAGAAAAGAATTACAAATGATATTCCAAGATCCATATGCTTCATTAAATCCAAGAATGACTGTTGGAGATATAATTGGAGAGGCTATAGATGTTCATAATTTATATAAAGGTGAAGAAAGAACTGAAAGAATTAGAAGCCTTTTATCAAAAGTTGGTCTTGCAAGTGATCATATAAATAGATATCCACATGAATTTTCAGGTGGTCAAAGACAAAGAATAGGTATTGCAAGAGCGTTAGCAGTTCAACCATCTTTAATAGTATGTGATGAACCAATATCAGCACTTGATGTTTCAATTCAAGCTCAAGTTATAAATATGCTTGAAGAACTTCAAGAAGAATTAGGATTAACATATTTATTTATTGCACATGACCTTTCAATGGTTAAACATATATCGACACATATTGGAGTTATGTATTTAGGAAGAATGGTAGAAAAAGGAGAAAGTAATACTGTTTATTCTGAAGGATTGCATCCGTATACACAAGCTCTTTTATCAGCAGTACCTATACCTGATCCGGATATAGCAAAAAATAATAATAGAATAATATTAGAAGGAGATATTCCTTCTCCTATAGATCCACCACCAGGATGTAGATTCCAAGGTAGATGTAGATATGCAAAACCTATTTGTAGTGAGGTTGATCCTGAATTAAAAGAAGTTAAACCAGGACATTTTGTAGCATGTCATTTATATGATTAGTTAATATATTACAAAGTAATATAACAGATTTCTAAGTTTTATGTAGAAAATATTAAAGTATACATAAAATTTAGAAATCACTCTTTATAAATATAAGCTTTTTAATTTAGGCACATTCAAAAAAATAATAGACCAGTATGCTCGTCTATTTTGCGTCATACTGCGTCAGCAAATTTAGTTAATAGCTCACTATTAGCTGAATTTGTTTCCTTGTCTGACATAGAATATACAACGCCTCTTTGGTCTATTATTTTATTTCATGTGCCTTATTTGTAAAAGTAGAGAGTATAAATATATAAAAATACAAATATCTATAGATAAAAAGTATTTAGTTTTATGCAACCGTTATCTGTGATTGTATATGTTTCTTTATTTAAATTAGAAACTATATTATTTGAGAGTGTGTTACTGTAATACTCATAGCTAGATAAATATGACTATTACAGATGCTATCTGCCAGAGAGAATGATACGTTGAATTTACTAAATATTATAAATAAACTATATTTATAATTTAAGGGGGAAAAATAATGAAATTAAGCAAACTTAAGAAGTTGTGTGCTATATCTTTAGCATTAACTTTAGGAGTTTCAGTATTAACTGGATGTGGAGGAGGATCTAAAAATTCATCTGGACAAGTTTTAACATATAATTTAGCAGCTGATCCTAAAACATTAGATCCAGCGTTAAATGCATCTCTTGATGGAGGCATAGTATTAGAAAATGTTTTTGAGGGTTTATGTAAATTAGATAATAACGATAAAGCTATTCCAGGAATGGCAGAATCATGGGATATATCAAAAGATGGAACTATCTATACTTTTCATTTAAGAGATAGTAAATGGTCAAATGGAGATCCGGTTACAGCTAACGATTTTGAATATGCCTGGAAGAGAGTATTAAATCCACAAATAGCTGCAGAGTATGCTTATCAAATGTCATATATTAAAGGTGCAGATGAGTATAATAAAAATAAAGGAAGTATAGACAATGTTGGGGTTAAAGCTATTGATGATAAAACATTAGAGGTTACTTTAAACCAACCATGTTCATACTTTTTGGAATTAACAGCATTTCCTTGTTATTTTCCAGTGAATAAAACTTTAGTTGAGGGTAATGCAGAATGGGCAAATAAGGCTGAAACTTATGTTTCAAATGGACCATTTAAAATTACTGATTACAAAATAAAAGATCAAATTTTATTAGAAAAAAATCCAGAATATTATTCAAAAGATTCTGTTAAACTTGATAAGGTAGATGTTAAACTTGTTACAGAATTTACTTCTGCATGGGCAGGCTATAAATCAGGTGAGTTTGATATGGTAGATAAACTTCCAACTTCAGAAATAGAAACTGCATTAGCTGATGGAAGTGCTCAATCATTTAAAACTGTAGCTAATTACTTTTTTGTTATAAATCTTGATACAGCAAAAACAACTGCTATTGATCCAAATGCAGCAAAAGTATTGTCAGATAAAAAGGTAAGAAAAGCATTAAACCTTGCACTAGATAGAGAATCTCTTGTTAAAAATGTATTAAAAGGTGGAGAAACACCTGCTCATAGTTTTGTTACACCAGGAATAGTAGAAGGAAATGGAAAAGACTTTGCTTCGAAAGAATATTTTAAACCAGAGGGTAATTTAGAAGAAGCTAAGAAATTATTAGCAGAAGCTGGATATCCAAATGGAGAAGGTTTCCCAACATTGGTATTTACTTATAATCCTGAGGAGCCAAATACTAATGTAGCACAAGCTGTTCAAGATATGTGGAAGAATAATTTAGGAATAAATGTTCAACTTCAAAGTCAAGAATGGAAAGTATATCAAACTACAAGAACTTCAGGTCAATATGAAATAGGAAGACATGGATGGAACGGAGATTATATAGATCCTATGACATTCTTAGAAATGTGGCAAAGTGATTCTGGAATGAATGTAGCTAAATATAAGAATGAAGCATATGATAAATTAATAGATTCTGCAAGATTAGAACAAAGTCCTGAAAAAAGATTTGAATTACTTCATCAAGCGGAAGATGTGTTAATAGAAGATATGCCAATAATTCCTTTATATTATAAAGTAGATGTTAAGGGAATAAAGAATTATGTAAAAGATGTTAGGGTATCTCCACTTGGATTCGTATATTTTGATAAGGCATATATAGAAGGAAAATAATTAATATATAAAAATAGACCTAATTTTAGGTCTATTTTTGTTTTACAGAAATTTTTAAAATTTAAAGGTCGATAAAATCTAAGTTTAATAGGACATTTTTAAATTAATAATGAAATAATGTCATTATTAATTAGGTGTGACATAGACACTTCTTATAATTAAAATAGGAGACGTATAAGCCTCCTATTTTAAGAATTTCAATATCCTTTAAATTTATTTAGTTATACCTATAACATCATCCATGTTATATAAGCCTGGGTCAGATATAGTTCCCATGTATTCACAAGCTTTTAAAGCGCCGATTGCAAATACTTCTCTTGATATAGCTTTGTGAGATAGTTCTATTATTTCGCCACTTCCAGCAAATATAACATCATGATCTCCAACTATAGAACCACCTCTAATGGCATGAATTCCAATTTCATTTTCTTCTCTCTTAGATGAACCAGAACGTCCATATACAAATTTAGTTTCTTCTGCTATAGATTCCTTTATTGTATCAGCTAGTAATACAGCAGTACCACTTGGAGAATCAACTTTTTGGTTATGATGTTTTTCAATTATTTCAATATCATAGCTACCATAAAGAAGTGGTGCTACTTTTCTTAATAAAGAATTTAATAGGTTGATTCCAAGAGACATATTAGCTGAACGGAATAAAGGTAGAGTTTTACTTTTTTCATCTATTAAAGCTAAATCTTCATTTGAAAAACCAGTTGAACATATAACTAAAGGTTTTTTTGTTTTTTCAGTTAAATTTATTAAACCTGGCAAAGCATCAGCTCTTGAAAAATCTAGTAAAACGTCATAGTCTATATTTAATTCTTCAGTATTCTTATATATAGGATAAGAAGTTTCAGAAGGAAATCTATCTACTCCAGCAATTATTTCTAAATTTTTAAATTTAGTTGCACACTCAGTAATAACTTTTCCCATTTTTCCTGAACAACCATTTAATACTATTCTAATCATTTTATCACCTTATATTAATTTATTTTCTTTTAAAACAGTTTTTAATACTTCTAGATTGTTATCATCCATTTCACAAAGTGGAAGTCTTAAAGGTCCAACTTCTAAACCCATAAGATTCATTGCTGTTTTAATAGGGATAGGATTAGTTTCTATAAATAAAGTATTAGTTAAAGATAATCTATTTAACTGAATGTTTAAAGCATCACTAAACTTACCATTTAAGCAATTTGTTGTAAGCTCGTGAACTTCTTTAGGAATAACATTAGCTAAAACAGATATAACACCTTTGCCTCCAAGAGACATAATAGGCACTATTTGATCATCATTACCTGAGTATATATCTATTTTATCTTTACATAATGCTTTCATTTCAACTATTTGGCTTATATTGCCACTAGCTTCTTTTATAGCAACTATATTATTTAATTTAGATATTTCCACTAAGTCGCTAGGGGAAATATTTACACCAGTTCTACTTGGCACATTATAAAGAATTATAGGTGTTTTTACTGCATCATTTATGGCAGTAAAATGTTTCAATAAACCTTTTTTAGATGTTTTATTATAATAAGGGGTAATTACAAGTAGTCCATCAACACCAACACTTTCTGCATATTTACTCATTTCAATAGCAGAGTTAGTGTTGTTTGAACCTGTACCTGCAATTACAGGTATTCTTTTATTTACTACGTCAACAGTAAATTTAATTGTTTTTTTCTTTTCTTCTTCTGTCATTGTAGTAGCTTCACCTGTAGTACCACAAATAACTATAGCATCTGTACCTTCTTCAATATGCCACTCTAATAAATCTTTTAGCTTATCATAATTTACTCCATTATCATCAAAAGGAGTAATTATAGCTACACCTGAACCTTCAAATACTGACATTTAAATTCCTCCATTATTAATTGTTAGATTGGATCATTATTTCAGCAATTTGAATAGCATTAAGAGCTGCTCCTTTTCTTATGTTATCACCTACAACCCATAGGTTTAGGCCATTATCAACACTGAAGTCTCTTCTAATTCTACCTACATAAACATCATCTTTTCCTGAAACTAAAAGTGGTGTAGGATATTTTAATTCCTTAACATCATCATATACAGTTACACCCTTAGTGTTTCTTAATAATTCAAAAATATCTTCAATTTCAAATGGTGAGTTAAACTCAACATTTATACTTTCACTATGACTGTTTAATACTGGTACTCTTGCAGTAGTAGCAGTGATTTTCATATCAGGACAATGAAGAATCTTTCTTGTTTCTTTAATCATTTTTTCTTCTTCTTTAGTATATCCATTATCTAAAAATACATCTATATGAGGTAATATATTACCTGCTATAGGATATGGAAATTTTTTTGGTTCGATTCCTTTTAGTCCGTCTTCTAAATCTTGTATTGCTTGAACACCAGCTCCAGATACTGCTTGATAAGTTGAATAAACTATTCTTTTAATTCCATATTTATCATTTAAAGCTTTCATAATAGGCATTGCTTGAATTGTTGAACAATTTGGATTTGCAATTATTCCTTTGTGAAGTTTTATATCTTCAGGATTAACTTCAGGTACTACAAGAGGTACCTCAGGATCCATTCTCCAAGCACTACTGTTATCTATTACTACAGCACCATATGAAGCAAATATAGGTGCAAATTGTTTACTTGCATCTCCACCTGCTGAAAAAAGTGCATAATCTATATTTTTATCTTTTATATTCTTTTCACAAGTTTCCTCAACAGAATAATCCTTTCCTTTAAATTTTAATATTTTACCTTCAGATTTCTTAGAGGCGAAAAGATATAAATTTTTTACTGGAAAATCTCTTTGTTCCAAGATTTCTAAAAACTTTCTACCTACATTTCCAGTAGCCCCAACTATTGCGATATTATACACGATAATCCCTCCTAATTTATTGTTTTACAATTATACAATATACAAATACTATAGTTAAATATGATAAAAATATCAAGTGTAAGGTGAGAAATAAGTTGAAATTTTTAATATCATATTAAAGTTTAGTACATACTAATAATGTATTCAGAACATAGTATTAGTGAAATAATAAAAATAAATTAATATATATGTTCTAATCTAAGTTACTGAATTTATAATTTTTTATTTAGCTTTTATAGAAAGTAACTATGTATATTAATACTCTAATATTAGAACTATATATATAATAAATTTTTTATATAAGTTCCTTGTTATATTATTTTAGTTAATCAATAAAGTTATATATTTTATTAATACTAGTTTAATTAAAAAATTTTATTATTTATTTTTTGAGAGGAGTTGATAGATATATGAGTAGTACACCATTAAAAAAAATAATAAAATCAAAAATAAAATCAAATAAAGAACTTACAGAACTTGAAAAGATGAGAGAAAAACTTAAGTATGAAATTGCAGAAGAATTAGGTTTAAGCGATAAAGTAAATAAAGAAGGTTGGGGTGGTCTTTCAGCAGAAGAGACTGGGCGCATAGGAGGACTTATGACTAAACGAAAAAAACAACTCAAGATGCCAACTAATAATCAAATAATAGAAGGCAATGATGGTATGGAAGATGCAGAAAAATAATCTATATAGTGTGTACATTAAGACATAATAGAAATTTTTATATATTTTAAAGTAAATTTAGATAATAGGTTAAAATAAGCCATAAAGTTGACTAATTAAGTATTAAGATATAATATAATTGTTGGAATAATTATATTTAAGGATGGTTAACAACTTATGGCTTATGGAGAGTTTGCAAATATTTATGATAAATTAATATATGAAGATATAGATTATACTTTAGTTAGCAATAGAATATTAGAGCTATGTAAAGAACATGGAATAGGATATGACGATTATTTAGATTTAGCATGTGGAACAGGTAATGTTGGTGTAAATGTAGCTAAATATTTTAAAAATATTTATGCAGTAGATTTATCAGAAGATATGTTAAATGTAGCTTTTGATAAATTTAAAAAAAGCAAAATTAAAGCTAAAATAATATGTCAAGATATGTCCGATTTATCATTAAATCACAAGTTTAATCTAATAACATCTGTACTTGACTCAACTAATTATATTACAGATAATGAAGATTTAATTGAATACTTCAAAGGTGTATATAATCATTTAAAAGAAGATGGATTATTTATATTTGACATAAACTCTTATTATAAGTTATCAACTATATTAGGAAATAATATATATACATATAATTCAGATGATGTTTTCTATACATGGGAAAATGTTTTTGAAGATGAAATATTAAATATGTTTTTAACTTTTTTTGTTAAGGACAAGGATACTAGCTTATATGAAAAGTTTGAAGAAGAACATATAGAAAAAGCTTATAAGGAAGAATATATAGAAAAAGCTTTGAAGCAATGTGGTTTTAAAATGCTTGGGAAATTTGAGGGATACGTTAATAAAGACGTGGATGAAGAGAGTGAAAGAATAGTTTACGTTGTAAGTAAATAAATGGAGGCGATATTTATGAAAGATAAAATTGTTAGAGCAACAGCAAAAGAAGGTATGATTAGAATAATTGGAGGGATTACAACTAATTTAGTTAGTGAAGGAAGTAAAATACATGATTGTACTCCTGTAGCAGCTGCTGCATTAGGAAGAATGCTTACAGCTGGAACATTAATGGGGGCTACACTAAAATCTGATAAAGAATCAGTTACATTAAAAATTAATGGAGGGGGAGAAGCAAGAGGTATAACAATAACTGCTCACAATGATGCAAATGTTAAAGGCTTTATAGGAAACCCTCATATAAATAGAGAACTTAATGAAAAAGGTAAATTAGATGTTGGAGGTGCTATTGGTAAAGATGGTCTTTTATATGTAATAAAAGATTTAGGATTAAAAGATCCATATGTAGGTCAAGTACCAATATATAGTGGAGAAATTGCAGAGGATTTTGCTTATTATTTTACAGTATCAGAGCAAACACCATCAGCAGTATCATTAGGAGTTTTAGTTGATAAAGATTTATCAATAAAAGCAGCAGGTGGATTTATAATTCAAATGATGCCAGGTGCAGATCCATTATTAGCAGATTTAGTAACATATAGATTAGAAGAAATACCACCTATTACTTCATTAATATCAGAAGGAAAAACTATAGAGGAGATATTAGAATTTATTTTTGAAGGAATGGATTTAAATATATTAGATTCAATATACCCAGAATATAAATGTGATTGTTCTAGAGAAAAAGTAGAAAAGGCTTTAATCTCTATAGGAAAAAGTGATTTACAAGAAATATATGATGAAGGAAAAAATGAAGAAATAGTATGTAATTTTTGTAATACAAAATATGCATTTACAAATGAAGATATAGGAACTTTATTAAAAAATAATACAAAATAAAATATACAACGCATTGTTGCTTTATTATTTTATTTCATGTGGCTAATATAAAGTCTATATTTTGGTATAAATAGAATTATTAGTCTCAAGTTAAGCATATATGAATGATAGTTAGAAAAGATTCTGCAGGAACTAGAAGTCATATATGAATAGTACTGATTTAATTATTGAATAAAACTCAATAAATAGAAAAAGTTACTTAGAATATAGAAAAATGTGTTTTAACAAATTAATGTTAAAACACATTTTTTTTATTCATAGAGGAAGTTATAGAATTTCTAAAGAATATAACTTCCAATAAAGTTTGTTCATTAATATAAATCTTAAAATATTTATAAATAATATTACTGACCACTATAGTAAGGAACTTATATAAAAGATTATAAATGTAATAACTTAATTAGAAAATATATATGAAATGATTATAAAATTTAGAGTAAAGATTTATGCTCTAATTACCAACTGTTCATTGAAGTATGGCATAGCCACTTTAATCTTTTTTAGAAATTTATAAAAAGATTAATTAGGAACACAACAAAATTAAAATCATATTATTATATAGTGAAGATTATTAAAATAGTACTAATGTTTAAAGGGTAAGTAAACTACCTCTATCTATTAATTTACCTTTTCTTAAATAAATAGGAGATATATTGTATTTAGAGAGAAATTTTTTTATTTCATTACCCCATTTATAATTATCTAATTCACCAAAGAAAGCAATCCTATCTTTAGATATCATTCCACCAGTACCTCCTATAAATCCATAGTTTAATGAAGGAAGAACTATATCACCAGGTGGGAGTAAAAGAACATCAAAATTTAAATTAATTAAATTTTTGTAAATCCCAACATCACTGGTTATAAGTGATCTGTCATTAATAGGTAGTACAGAACATTTAGTATAACCTTGAGATACATGAATTAAATTTTTTAATTTTTGGGATTCTAAAAGGTTTTTATCAGTATATTTTAGATTGTGTATAAAATAATTATCAAGAATTAATGAGTTTAAAATTATATCTCCAGGATATGTATTAGACAAGGATGTTTTTGAAATAATATAGTTTATATTCTTATTGTTTAAGGTTTTTATAAAATTTTTACATATATTTTTTTGTAGAATTATTTTATTATTTGAGCCATTTTTTAATATATTCAATTGAATATCTGGATGTCCATTTATTGCTTCATATACATTTGGACATTTAGGAACTAATAGTGGTTCTATTTTGATTTTAATTAGGTTATCCAGTTCTTCTTTAGTTGCTCTATAATCTATAAAACAATACATAATAGTACTCCTTTAATATTAATTAAGGTACATTCAAAAAATAATAGACCAGTATGCTTACCTATTTTACGTCATACTGAGTCGGCAAATTTAGTTAATAGTTTGCTATTAACTAAACTTGTCTCATTGTCTGCCATAAAATATATGACACATATTTGGTATATTATTTTCTTTCATGTACCTAATAAAAAGTTACTACAATATTATTAAAAATACAATACCCTATTAAAATGGGAATTAAAGAATTTTTTTATTCGCATAACTCATTTGAATTTACTACATACTAATGTAAGAAGGGAGTGAAATCCATGCTTGTTTTAAAATTAGCTTATAATGAGGAATTAGATTTTGTCAGTGAATTACAAGAGCTAAGAGAATTACTAAAGAAAAAAGATATAATAATAGGATTAGTAGAAAGTATTGAAGGAGAAACTCATATTATTAAAATTATTTGTGAAGAAGAATCGTATAATGAAAAAATAGAAGATATAATTAATTTATATGTAAGTAATATTTTATATAGAATAGTAATTGATAATTATAGAAAAAAAGAGATGCTTGAATTTTTGACAGAAAGTTATTTTTTCTTAAAACAAGATGAAATATTAGAAGTAGAAGATAAGATAATAAAAATCTTAAAATGTGAAGAGTGTTTAAAAGATATAAATTCTGTATACTATTTAAATAAAATGAACGGAATAGTTGAAGAAATAAGAGAATGTATAAAAGAAAAACAAGAAATTAATATAAATGGTTTTATTACATTTAGAATGAGAAAACTTAGAGAAGATATAGAAAAAATAATACAAAAAGTTGTAGAAGACTTTATAGTTGAAAAAGAATATCAGGAATTTGTAAAATTATTAAAATATTTTGTTGATATACAAGAGTGTAAAATAGATTTGATAAATATAATAATAGAAGATGATGGAGGATATATAGTAACAGATAATAATGAAAAAGATTTGTTGAAAAATTTTATGCAAGAATTTGCTGATTGTAAAAGAATAAGTGATGTAAGTACTGAAGATGTATTAATAAGTGGACTAATCACAAATACTCCAAAAAAAATCATCATTCATAAAAAAGAAAATTCTACGAATAAAGAATTTTTAGAAACTATAAATAGTGTCTTTGGTGAAAGAGTTGAATATTGTTCTGGGTGCAATAAATGTATAAATAAAAAAATAAATGTAAAAAGTATTGACACATTATAAGAGAAATGATAGAATAATTTTTGTCAAGAAGAAACATAGCCGTTTCTCACCGTACAGTTTAAAGTTACTAGTATGGTTAATATCTCTAGATTCAAAGTAGTGATAATACAAGACGGCAATGTTGCCGTCTTTTTATTATGTATATAGCTATTCGGAGGTGAAAAGTATTAGTAAAGATTATTTTATTAATGAAGAAATAAGACAAAAGGAATTAAGAGTAGTTGCAAATGATGGATCTCAACTAGGTGTAATATCTTCAAGAGAAGCTATGAAGATAGCAGAAGAACAAGAGTTAGATTTAGTTATGATTTCACCAAATGCAAACCCTCCAGTTTGTAAGATAATGGACTTTGGTAAGTTCATATATGAGCAATCTAAAAAAGAAAAAGAAGCAAAGAAAAAACAAAAAGTTATAAGCATCAAAGAAGTAAGAGTTGGTCTTACAATAGAAGAACATGATATTGAAATAAAAGCAAAAAATGCTAGAAAGTTCTTATTAGATGGAGATAAAGTTAAAATCACTGTTAGGTTTAGAGGTAGAGAGATGGAACTTACTCATATTGGGCAAAGGATTCTCGATAACTTCGCAAATAAATTACAAGATGTCTGCCAAATAGAAAAACATCCTAAAAAGGAAGGCAGAAATATGACAATGGTTTTAGGCCCTAAAAAGGCATAACTTGAGAGGAGGATTTTATCATGCCAAAAATGAAAAGTCATAGAGGTGCAGCAAAAAGATTTAAGAAAACAGGAACAGGAAAACTTAAGAGAGCTAAAGCTTTCAAGAGCCATATCCTAACTAAGAAAAGTTCTAAAACAAAGAGAAATCTTAGAAAAGCTGGCTACGTGTCAAAATCACAAGAAAAAGTAATGAAGAAATTATTACCATATCTATAATTAACGATAGATTACAGGAGGTTTAAAGCATGGCAAGAGTAAAAAGAGCAAAAAACGCTCGTAAGAATCATAAAAAAGTTTTAAAACTTGCAAAAGGATACTACGGTGGAAAGAGTAAGTTATTTAAAACTGCTAACGAATCAGTAATTAGAGCATTAAGAAATTCTTATGTTGGAAGAAAAAATAAGAAGAGAGATTATAGAAGACTATGGATTGCTAGAATAAATGCAGCAACAAGAATGAATGGTCTTTCATATTCAAAATTCATGAATGGAATTAAATTAGCAGGAATTGATATAAACAGAAAAATGTTATCAGAAATAGCTATAAATGATTCAAAAGCGTTTGCAGATTTAGTAGAAGTTGCTAAAAAACAAATAAACGCTTAGTATAAAATGCGACTTAGGTCGCATTTTATTTATATATTCAAGAATTATTATGTAGATAAAATTATCTAATAATTCTTTAATATATAACATATAGCAAAATGGTATATAAAAAATAGAAAGAATAAAATATTATTTAAATTATATTTGATAAGGTGAAAAAATTAACCTTTAGGGGTGAGTATATGTCAAAGTTTTTAACTAAAAAGGTACGACTTAATGCTGTACAAGTATTATCATTAGGTTTTGCAATAGTAATATTTATAGGGGCTCTTCTATTAACCTTACCTATTTCATCAGCTTCTGGTGTATATACAAATTTTATAGATGCTATTTTTACATCAACATCCGCAGTTTGTGTTACAGGACTTATTACGTTAGATACAGGGACTTATTGGAGTCCTTTTGGACAAACAGTAATTATCCTTTTAATAGAGATAGGCGGTCTAGGATTTATGTCTCTTACAACTTTTATAGCAATATTGTTTGGAAAGAAAATAACACTAAGGGACAGATTGCTTATGCAAGAGGCTATGAACACATTTAATATTGAAGGTTTAGTAAGAATGGTTCAGTATGTATTTGCCTTAACATTTTCTGTTCAGTTTTGTGGGGCACTATTGTTATCAACGCAATTCATACCACAGTTTGGAATTATAAAAGGTAGTTTATACAGTTTATTTCATTCTATATCTGCTTTTTGTAATGCAGGATTTGATTTGATTGGTAATTTTAATAGTTTGGTTGGATATTCAAGCAATGTGGTTATACTTTTAACAATAAGTTCATTAATTATTATTGGAGGATTAGGATTTACAGTTTGGCTTGAAATATATAATTATAAAGGAGCAAAAAGACTATCTGTTAATTCTAAAATGGTTCTTTTAGTTACAGCTGGATTAATAATAGGGGGATTCTTATTACTATTAATTTTTGAATATAACAATCCGAATACATTTGGAAATATGAATTTTAAAGACAAAATTCTAAATGCATATTTCGCATCTGTATCTCCAAGAACAGCAGGTTTTAATAGTGTATCTACTGATGGAATGTCTATGTCAGGAAAATTAGTAACAATATTCTTAATGTTTATTGGAGGATCATCAGGATCTACAGCAGGAGGATTAAAAACGGCTACATTTGGTATTTTAATGTTTACTGTAATTTCTGTATTAAGAGGAAGAGAAGATACTGAAGTTTTCAAAAGAAGATTTTCAAAAGATATAGTTTACAGAGCTTTTACGTTACTTGTTATTGCAATGATGTTAGTAATGGGAGTTACCATGATTTTAACAGTAACAGAACCAGATCAATCATTTATAAATTTACTTTATGAAGCAACATCTGCTTTTGGAACAGTAGGATTAACTACTGGAGTAACTCAACAGTTATCAACAGTAGGTAAAATAATAATAGCAATCACAATGTATTGTGGTAGAGTAGGACCAGTAACAGTAATTTTAGCATTGGTAAGTAAAAAGAAAAAAACAGGATATAAATATCCTGAAGCGAAGATATTAATAGGTTAGGAGTGACTTGATTTGACAAACAAACAATTTGTTGTAATTGGACTTGGAAGATTTGGGTCTTCTGTTGCAGAAACTTTATATGAATTAGGGAATGATGTTTTAGTAATTGATAAAGATGAAGACATAATACAAGAAATTTCTGATAATGTTACTCATGCAGTACAAATGGATGCTACTGATGAAAGTGCTTTAAGGACATTAGGTCTTAGAAATTTTGATGTTGCAATAGTTACTATAGGGGCTAATATACAAGCAAGCGTTATGGCAACATTACTTGTTAAAGAGTTAGGCGTCAAGTATATAATAGCTAAAGCAAATAATAAAATACACTCTAAAGTATTATATAAAATTGGTGCTGATAGAGTAATTTTACCAGAACAAGATATGGGAGTTAGAGTAGCACATAATTTAGTTTCATCAAGTATACTAGATTATATTGAATTATCTCCAGATTATAGTATAATGGAAATTCAAGCATTAGAAGAATGGAACGGTAAGAGCTTAAGAGATATAAAATTAAGAAGTCAATATGGAATAAATGTTATGGCAATTAAAAAAGGTGATGATATAAATATTTCTCCTTATGCAGATGATATTGTAAATGCTAATGATATAATAGTTGCCATAGGATCAGCAAAAGATTTAAGTAAGCTTGAGGGTATGATAGTAAGATTAAATTAATTGAGGTGTATATACTTTGATTTTTATTGAAAGTAAAGATAATAATTTATATAAAGATACTAAAAAATTAAAAGATAGAAAAAATAGAAATAAAAATAATAAGTATGTTATTGAAGGTTTTAGATTAATTGATGAAGGATTTAAGGCAAATTTAGATATTGATTATTTAATGCTAACTAAGAATGCATATGAAAAAATAGAAACTTATCTTGGAGACGAAATAAAAGATAAGGTGAAGATATACTGTATTTCAGATAACTTATTTAAAGATTTAACATCTACAGAAAATCCACAAGGTATAATAGCTGTGACTAGTATGAAACAGAAGAAATTTGATGTTTCAGGAGATTTTTATTTATTTTGTGATAAACTGCAAGATCCAGGAAATATGGGAACAATAATTAGGACTGCACATGCTGCTGGAGTAAATGGGATAATACTTTCAAAAGGAACAGTTGATATATATAATGAAAAGACAATAAGAGCAACTATGGGTTCACTTTTTTATCTTCCTATTTATTATGATGAAGATTTATCATTAATAAAAAACTTAAAGCAGGATGGATTTAAATTAGTAGTAACTTCACTTGAAAGTAGTGAAGATTTCTTTAAAGAAGAATTATCAGGGAAAATAATATTAACTGTTGGTAATGAAGGAAACGGTGTTTCAGAAGAGGTCTTGAACTTAGCAGATAGTAGAGTGAAAATTCCTATGCCAGGAGGAGCCGAATCTTTAAATGTAGCAATAGCCACATCAATTATAATTTATGAAAAGGTACGACAAAATTCTATTTAAGGTACATTCAAAAAATAATAGACCACTCTGCTTGTTTATTTTGCGTCATACTTTGTCGCCAAGTTTCACTAATAGTTCACTATTAGCGAGCCTTAGCTTCTCGTCTGACACAAAATATACAGCGTATTTTTGATTTATTATTTTCTTTCATGTGCCTAAACAAAATTTGGATTAATCTATTGAAATTAAATTGGTTTATTTGTATAATGATATAGAATTAAATAATAAAAGACTATGAACGAGAGAGTAGATATTAAGAAATTTGTAGGGAGAAAAAGCCATAGACTGAAAGCTTTTTTAAATGAAATAGTATTGAAGTTCACTCGGGAGTCCTAACTGTGAAATTTTAAAGTAGTAGTTAGCGGTAATACCGTTAAAATATTAAGTTGGATTCTTATATTATAAGTTTCAATTAGGGTGGTAACGCGGATAATTCGTCCCTTTTATTAGGGATGGATTTTTTTTGCTTAAAAATAAGGCACATTCAAAAAATAATAGACCAGTATTTTCATCTATTTTGTGTCATACTGCGTCAGAAAATTTAGCTAATAGCTCACTGTTAAGTGAAGTTGCTTCCTTGTCTGACACAGAATATAGAACACATCTTTGATCTATTATTTTATTTCATGTGCCTAACACGGTACTTAATATTAATTAAAAATATTACCAATATTGAAAGGAGAAAAGAAATGAAAGAAAAACTTAAAGAAATTCAAGAAGCTGCATTGAAAAAACTTGAAAGTGTTTCAAAAAGCAGTGAATTAGAAGAAATAAGAGTTAAATTCTTAGGAAAAAAAGGAGAACTTACTACAATATTAAGAGGCATGGGTAGTGTATCACCTGAAGAAAGACCTCTAATAGGTAAATTAGTTAATGAAGCAAAAAGCATATTAGAAGATAAAATAGAGCTAATTGCAAGTGATATAAAACAAAAAGAAAAACAAAAGAAACTTTCTAGTGAAGTTATAGATATTTCTCTTCCAGGAAAGAAGAAGGTAATAGGAAAAAGACATCCATTAGATTTAACATTAGAAAGTATGAAGGAAATTTTTATTTCAATGGGATTTACTATTGAAGAAGGTCCAGAAGTAGAACTTGATCATTATAATTTTGAAGCATTAAATATTCCAAAGGATCATCCAGCAAGAAGTGAGCAAGATACATTCTATATAAATGATAATATAGTTTTAAGAACGCAAACTTCTCCAGTTCAAATTAGAACAATGGAAAAACAACAACCACCAATAAAGATGATTTCTCCAGGAAAAGTTTATAGATCAGATGCAGTTGATGCAACTCATTCACCTATATTCTATCAAATGGAAGGTTTAGTTATAGATAAAGGAGTTACTTTTGCAGATTTAAAAGGAACTTTAGAACTATTTGCTAAAAAGATGTTTGGCGATAAAGTTGTAACAAAATTTAGACCACATCATTTCCCATTTACAGAACCATCAGCTGAAATGGATGCAACTTGTTTCGTATGTGGAGGAGAAGGTTGTAAAGTATGTAAAGGCAGTGGATGGATAGAAGTACTAGGATGCGGAATGGTACATCCAAACGTATTAAGAAATTGTGGAATAGATCCTGAAGTTTATAGCGGATTTGCATTTGGATTTGGTGTTGATAGAATGGTAATGCTTAAGTACGGTATAGATGATATCAGATTATTATATGAAAGTGATATGAGATTTTTAAATCAATTCTAAACTACGGAGGTAAGAAATATGAAGATACCATATAATTGGTTAAAAGATTATGCAGAAATAAATGTAAGTCCAAAAGAATTAGGAGATAGATTAACTTTATCAGGTTCACAACTTGAAGAAGTAATTGTTCAAGGAGATGTAATACAAAATGTAGTTACAGGAAAAATTGTAAAGATTGAAAAACATCCAGATGCGGATAAATTAAGTATTTGTCAAGTGGATATTGGAACTGAAGAAATACAAATAGTAACTGCAGCAACTAATATGAAAGAACAAGATGTTGTGCCTGTTGCTTTACATGGTTCAGTCTTAGCAGATGGAACTAAAATTAAAAAAGGAAAACTTAGAGGTGTTGTTTCAAATGGTATGTTCTGCTCAGAAGAAGAATTAGGAACAGCAGGAGATGAGCCGGTTCATGGTTTATTAATATTACCAACTGATACTGAATTAGGTAAAGATATTAAAGAAGTTTTAGGATTAAATAAGGCAATATTAGATTTTGAAATAACTTCAAATAGACCAGATTGTTTAAGTATGATAGGTATGGCAAGAGAAGCAGCTGCAACTTTAAGAACTTCTTATAAAATGCCTAATTTAGAATACAAAACTTCAAATTCATCTAATATTAATGATGATCTTAAGGTTGAAATAAAAGATGAACTTTGCAATAGATATATGGCAAGAGGAGTTAAGAATGTTAAAATTGCACCATCACCAGGTTGGATGCAAGAAAGGTTACTTGAAGCAGGTGTAAGACCTATAAACAATATTGTTGATATAACAAATTTTGTTATGTTAGAAATAGGTCAGCCAATGCATGCTTTCGATAGAAGAGAGCTTACAAATAATAAAATAGTTGTAGAAAGAGCGAATGATAAAGAAAAGTTTACAACTTTAGATGAAATTGAAAGAGAATTAGATAGCTCTATGCTTTGTATTAAAGATGGAGATAGAACAGTAGCTCTTGCTGGAATAATGGGTGGTTTAAACTCAGAAGTTAAAGATGATACTATAGAAATTGTTTTTGAATGTGCAAATTTTGATGGAACTAATATAAGAGTAAATTCTAAAAGATTAAATTTAAGAACAGAAGCTTCTGCTAGATTTGAAAAAGACATTGATCCAAACTTAGCACAATTAGCATTAGATAGAGCTTGTGCTTTAGTATGTGAGCTAGGTATTGGAGAAGTTATGGAAGGTACTATAGATATCTATCCTAATAAAAAGGAAGTAGGAAACTTAGTTGTTGATTCTAATTGGATAAATAAATTCTTAGGTACAGATATTTCTAAAGATGAAATGAAAAAGGCTTTAGATAGTTTAGAGATATTAACTGAAATAGATGGAGATAATCTAGTATTAAAAACTCCTACATTTAGAATAGACCTTGCAATTAAAGAAGATATTGCAGAAGAAGTTGCTAGAATTTATGGATATGATAAGATTCCTACAACAATATTTAAGGTTTCTACTGAAAGAGAATCTAAATACAGAAAAGAAGTATTAGATGATAACATAATACTACTTGCAACTGGAAGTGGATTAAATCAATCTATCAGTTATTCATTTGTATCACCAAAAGTATTTGATAAGGTTAATTTATCAGAAGATAGTGAACTTAGAAATGTAGTTAAGATAAAGAATCCATTAGGAGAAGATTACAGTGTTATGAGAACAACAACACTTCCTTCAATTATGGAATCTTTAGAAAGAAATTATGCTAGAAATAACGATTTTGTTAGATTATTTGAAATGGGAAAAGTATATATTCCAAATGAAGATGAAACAAAACTTCCAACTGAAAAGAATATATTAACTATTGGAATCTATGGTGATTGTGATTACTTAGATTTAAAAGGAATAGTTGAAAATATACTTGAAGGCTTAGGAATAAATAATGCAAATTATGTAAGAGAAAGTGACAATTCAAGTTATCATCCAGGAAAAACAGCAGCATTAATGCTTGGTAAGAATAAGGTGGGTGTGTTTGGAGAAGTTCACCCAGATGTTACAGACAACTATGGATTAGATGTCCCTTGCTTTGTTGCAGAAATAAATCTAGATGTTTTATATGAAAATGCTGAAATAGCTAGAAAATATAAAGCACTTCCAAAATTCCCAGCAGTAACTAGAGATATTGCATTATTAGTTGATGATGAAGTCTTAGTTCAAGAAATTGATCAAACGATAAGAAAAGCTGGTGGAAATATTGTTGAAAAGGTAGAGTTATTTGATATATATAAAGGAAAACAAATACCTGAAGGCAAAAAGAGCATAGCTTATGCAATTGCATATAGAGATGAAAATAAAACTTTAACAGATAAAGAAGTTAATAAGACACATGATAAGATATTAAGATCTTTAGAATATAAACTTGGAGCAACTTTAAGAGATTAATTTAATATACCCAAAAGTACTAGTTCATGCTTTTTAAACTGTACGCTTTGTGAAGGACAGTTTAAAAAAGAGTAGACTAATTTAGAAGATGATTTCTGTATTGAACAGAAGTCATCTTTTTTTATTTTATTACTCTCTATAATTATTATGATAATCTATTTAGAGAGTTTATGTGTTTCCTTTATAGATGTTGGAACTGTTGCTACTTTAATGACAGTAAACAAGTGCTTCAAAATACATTAGAATTTAATAAAATAACTATATTTCCGATATTAAAATATCATAATCTAAGAATAGAATTAGATAATTTTTATGATTTTTAAATTTTAATTGATTGTTTTAGAAAGCTGAAAGTAAAAAGAGGAATTTAACGTGATGGTAAAATGAATTATTTTAAGTATACTAAATATGTATTTGAAATAACAAAAGAGGAAATCTCATAAGAAAGTTAAAAAAGTTTTTCTCACAAAGACTGTATAAAAAAATATGGTTCTATTGTTAAAAAAACATTATTGTGATATTATTTTATTGTATTTTTTAACACTAAGATAAAAATAAGGGGGGCAAAATGAAAAAATTAATAGAAAAATGGAATAATATAAGTTTAGTTAAAAGAATCATATTCGGTCTAATATTAGGAATAATAATTGCATTAACAATCCCAGATTTAGGAGCACCAATATCGATACTTGGATCATTATTTGTAGGTGCATTAAAAGCAATAGCTCCATTATTAGTATTTTTCTTAGTAATGTCTGCACTTTCTCAGTTTAAGGAAGGTAAAAAGACTAACATGAAGTCAGTTATATTATTATATCTTTTAGGAACACTTTCAGCAGGAGTAGTTGGAGTTATTGGTAGCTTTCTATTCCCTATTAAATTAGTTCTTACTACAAGTGTAGATAATTTAACACCACCAAGTGGAGTAGGAGAAGTATTAAATAATTTATTAATGAGTATAGTATCTAATCCAGTTAGCGCACTTTCTAATGCTAATTATATAGGAATATTATTTTGGGCAGTAATTTTAGGATTTGCTCTAAAAAATGCTAATGAAGGTTCTAAGGAACTTATAGCAAACCTTTCAGATGCTATATCACATGTTGTAAGATGGATAATCAATTTAGCACCATTTGGAATAATGGGACTTGTATTTGATAGTATATCTAAGCAAGGGATAGAATCATTAATTAAATATGGACAATTGATATTAGTACTAGTTGGGTGTATGGCATTTTTTGCTTTAGTAGTAAACCCAATAATAACTTTTATATTAATACATAAAAATCCATATCCACTTGTTATTAAATGTTTAAAAGATAGTGGTATTACAGCATTCTTCACTCGTAGTTCAGCTGCTAATATACCTGTAAATATGGCATTATGTGAGGAACTTGGACTAAATGAAGATACGTATTCAATTTCTATACCACTTGGAGCAACTATAAATATGGGTGGTGCTGCTATAACTATATCAGTATTAGCACTTGCTGCAACTCATACTCTTGGTATAAATGTAGATCTTGGTACAACTATAATATTAACTATATTATCAGCTGTCAGTGCATGTGGAACTTCAGGAGTAGCGGGGGGATCATTATTATTAGTACCACTTGCTTGTAGTTTATTTGGTATTCCAAATGATATTGCTATGCAAGTAGTTGGTGTTGGATTTGTAATTGGTGTTATACAAGATTCTTGTGAAACTGCACTTAATTCTTCAACAGATGTACTTTATACTGCAGTAGCTGACTTTGCACAAAGACGTAGGTTAGAATTACAACAATAGTTTAAAAAAACTCTTACTTGTATTAAATGTACAAGTAAGAGTTTTCTTTTTATTATAATAAATAGATTAATGATTGTCCCTATTTATTATTTATTTGAGTTTTCATTTAGAAATTTCATTGCAAGTTCATCTTTTAATCCAGGCACATTAGTGGTTCCATTTTCTTTGGCGATTCTATAAAATTCACATTTATAATTAATGCTATGCAAAGCTTTCTGCAAAGTAGCAATTTTCTGTTCTGTCTTTTTTTTCTGATTAAGGAACAATTCATATCTTAAGTCAATAGTGGAATCTCCTTCTTCGCACCATTCAAAAAATTGTTTGATATCCTTAAGTGGCACACCTGTATTTTTTAAACATTCTATCATTCTTAGACATTCTATGTCTGTATCATCAAATACTCGTATGTTTCCAGAAGTTCTATTTACAAGAGGAAGAAGTCCTTCTTTATCATAGTAACGTAGGGCTGATATTGATATATTTAACATTTTAGATATCTCACCAATGGAATAATTCATAAAGTACCTCCAAAAATATTTTTAAATTTTTCATAAAAAGGGTTGACCTAAAGTTAGGTTTAGGTATTAGCATATAAATATATTAAGTCATTTAAGAAGATTTTGCAATAATAAATCAAATTTTATTAGTTAACTAAAACTATATTTGAATATGATAAATGGCTTACATCAAGTGATGTAAGCCTATAATTATATTATAAACTGTAAAATTCTTATTTTGATTTAAATATTTTATATTTCATAATCTTACTAACAATAAAGAAAATTAATAATATTATTATAAATAATTTATCACTTATAACATTTAATCTTAAAAATAAACCTAAAATTATAATTATTATTCCTAAAATAGAATAGTACAATTTATATAAATATATGTTATTTTTATTTGGAAATATATTGGCCATTAAGATATTCAATAATCCTAATAACATTGTAATTATCCCTAATGTTCCAATTGACAAGATATCATCTCCTACAAATTAATATATATCAGATTTATATTCTAATTAATTGTAAAAAATATCTCAATAGATAATTTTGTATTTGCAGAAAATTTTTCTTTTTTTAAACTTTATTTCATGTATTTTTCAACTAATTCATAACATCTTTCCTTAGTTGTTTCTGCTAAACTTAAAGTATATATGTATGGATATATACTTCCACCTTCATAAGGTGATGAGTCATTTTTAGCTGTATTATCTCTACATGATATCCATTTAATTTCTTCATTCTCTAATTTCTTCATATCATCAGATGATAATTGCTTTTTTAATACACCATATATTTCATTTAATGCATCATCCCATCTTTTATGTCTTTCACCTGCTGCTGAAACCATATTTGCAGTAATACCTGTAGCATCCTTTTCATCTAAATCCTTCATTCCTAATTTAATAATATCTAGTTTATTTATATATATCTGTTTTGTACTTTCCTGTGTTTTTTGGGTCTCATTATTTTCTTTTACTGTTTTATCTTTATTATTTGTTACTTTACTGTTTTCAACAGTCTTAGCATTTGATTTAGTATCTGAATCATTATTTGCTTCAGTTATATCATTTTGATTAGTTTTGCTATTTTCATTAGATACATTTTCTTGTTGTTCATTTTTAGGAGGAATATCCTTATTACTGTTTGTACACCCTATAAGGTTAAAACCTGTTAATCCTATTAAAACTAAACACATTATTACTTTTTGCTTCATTAGAAATTCTCCTTAGATATTAATATAAATTTTAATTATAAGATTATGTTTTTAAAATATCAACATTTACTTAAAACATAAATATGATAAATTCTTTTATGTACCTTATATAATAGCATATTTTCACAAATATTTTAGTTTTTAGAAAATAAAGATTATCAAAAAAGATTTTCAGACAAAATGGCAGCAGGAGAAGCAAAATTAAAAGGCATGTTTAAAAGAATGATATTAAGCTAATGATATTAAAAGTATATTGGCTTATGTTATAATAAGTATACTGTAATGAGAAACAAACTATGGAAGGAGATGATAGTTTGACTATGTATTTAAACACAGATAGGCCACTAAAAAATTATAAAGAACTTATGAATGAAAAGTACTTTGTAGATAAATCACTAATAATAAAATTATTAAATGAAAAAATATCAACTAAGAGCAAGTACGTATGTGTTACAAGACCAAGGCGGTTTGGAAAATCAAGTGTTGTAGATATGCTTGGATCATATTATTCTAAGGCAGTAGATTCAAAAAAAATTTTTGATAAGCTTAAAATAAGTAAAGTTAATAGTTATGAAGAACATCTAAATAAATATAATGTAATTAATATATCTTTTAATGCAATATCTGAAATTGGAAACACCTATGATGATTATATTAAGATGATAAGAGATACAATAAAAAAAGATATCGTTGAAAAGTATCCACATATTAATCCAGAGGAGTATTTTAATTTAAGCTCTATGTTATATGATACTAAGGATGAATTTATTTTTATATTTGATGAGTGGGATTATATTTTCACTAATAATCTTTTTGAAGAAAATCAAATTGATTTCTTAGAATTTTTAAGAAACCTTTTAAAAGATCAACCATATGTGGCACTTTGCTATATGACAGGGGTTTTACCAATTAAAAAATATTCAAGTGGTTCTGCACTTAATATGTTTGATGAATATACATTCTTAAGAGATAGGAGTTTTGGAGAATTTTTTGGTTTTACTGAAGAGGAAGTAAAGACTCTATGTACAATAAATGGTGAGATAAGCTTTGAAGAACTTGAAAGCTGGTATAATGGATATTT
This sequence comes from Clostridium sp. CTA-5, assembly GCF_054768135.1. Taxonomy (NCBI): domain Bacteria; kingdom Bacillati; phylum Bacillota; class Clostridia; order Eubacteriales; family Clostridiaceae; genus Clostridium; species Clostridium sp. CTA-5. The sequence goes on from NZ_BAAAAT010000001.1 coordinate 228,350, forward strand.
AACAGCATTAGGAATCAAAGTATATAATCCTAGATCAGTTGTTAAAGCACTACAAAATAACCATTGTGAAAGTTATTGGACTAATACAGGTGCTATGGACGAGGTATCAGAGTATCTTAAGTATAATACTTTGGAAATTAGAGATGATGTTATAGAAATGGTGTCTGGTGAAGAAATTGATATTATAATTGATGAAGAGTTTAGAGCAGGGCAAGGAGCTCCAAGAAACAAGGAAGAAATTTATTCAGCTATGATAGTGCTTGGATTTTTATCATATAATGATGGATATTTAAAGATTCCTAATAAAGAATTAATGAAAGAGTTTGAAAAAGCTTTAAGAGATAAATCTTTTGGATATGTTTCAAAGATAATAGAAAATTCTAAGAAAATGTTAAAATCAACAGTTAAGGGGGATACAAAAGTTATAGAAGAAATCCTTCATGATATTCATAACTCAGAAATTCCAGTTTTACAGTATAATGATGAAAATAGCCTGTCTTGTGTTTTAACTTTAGCATATCTCTCTGCTAGAGATACTTATAGAGTAGAGCGTGAGGAAAAGACGGGGAAAGGTTATGCTGATTTTACTTTTCATCCAAGGCGAAAGAATGATATTCCTTTTATTGTTGAACTTAAAAAAGATGAATTACCAGAAGTAGTAATAAAACAAATCATAGAAAAAGAATATGTAGAAAAATTCAAGAAAGAAAATGAAGGTAAAAAAGTATTAGCTGTAGCGATATGTTATGATTCAAAGAAGAAGGAACATAAGTGTAAAATTCAAGCAATTTAATTAGAATAATATAGATTCTATTTATAAAGAAATAATATCAACTTTGTAGTGTTAGGCATTAGTATAACTTGCCTAACACTATTTTTATAAGTGAAAATGCCATTTAGAAGTTATTTATATTTGAATGGAGGAAAGAATGTGAGGAGAAAAATAATTTATGAAAAAGCCATACATTTATTGAATGAAAGCAATACACTTGCATTATCAGTCGTTGATGAAAATAATTATCCTAACATTTATCCAATGGAAAAAGTGATTTCAGTAAATTTGAATATTGTAATAAGTGAGAGATTTTGCATTTTTACAATGAAACCTACGACTGTTCATATATAGTTTAAATAGCTATATATGGACAGTCTTTTTTTTGGTAGCTCAACTGATACACATTATTATTTTTAAAAAATATATTGATATTTTTTATTGAACGGAATATAATGAATCTGAATTCAGATTCATTATATAGGAGGAAAATGTTATGAAAGACATTAATTCTAATAAACCAGAAAGCAAAAGTGCTATAAAAAGAAAAGCCATAATTGAAGCGGCGGCAAGAGTTTTTTCCGAAAAAGGATACATAGATTCTTCAATAAAAAACATAACTGATGAAGCCTCTGTAGCCGTAGGTACTTTTTATACTTACTTTAATAACAAAGAAGAAGTCCTAGAACAAATTTACGAAGATATTTCATATATGAGTTTGAAAATAGCTTCGGATGTTTCTATGGATGAAAATGCTAATGTCATTAAAAAATTTACTTTAGCAATGACTTGTGCAATTTGCATATATGTAAAAAATAGGGATCTATCAAAAATACTGTTTGTAAGGTCTATGGGAATAAATGAATTATTTGAGAAGAAACGCTGGGAGATACTAGACAGGACAAATGTTTTTTTAAGAGATATATTAGAGCATTTAAAAACAATGCACTTATCTAATATTCATGATATAAATGTAACTTCAGTTTTGCTTACTCAAAGTATATTTGGTGTTGTAACATACTTGCTTGAAGAAAGGCTTACAAGTGATTTGAAAGATGTAATCTTTACTTTATGTACTTATCATCTTAAAGCTTTAAATATAAATTTTACAGATAACGAAGTAAATCAATATATTAACCAAGTGCTTTCATCAGATTATGAAAACTTTATTAAATACGAGGAGAGGTAGTTATGAAAGAATATCGTTCAAAAGAAATTTATGGTGATTTTTATGAAAATGATAGTAAACCATTAGTTGTTATCTTAGGTGGAAGTAGACCAGGGCTTCCGGCTCCATTAAGTGAAGAACTATTGAATTATTTAAAACAGAATTATAATGTTTTATTACTAGCATATTTTGGGGTTGGGGATCTCCAAAAAACTTTAGAAAGAGTTCCTATGGAATACTTTGTGAATGCTATTAATTTTATTAAAGAAAAATATAAAATAGCTGATAATCAAGTAGTTGTTATTGGGCAATCAAAAGGAGGAGAAGCAGCTTTGCTATTATCGAATTATATGCAATCAGAAATTACGATTGCTTGTGTTGCTAGTTGTTATGTATTTCAAGGTTTACCAGTTACTCCTGTTAGTATGAAATCTCCTAAACCTTCATGGTCATTGAATAATGAGAATTTACCATATATTAAATTTTACTATGATGAAAATGTTATGAAAGAGGCAGAAAATAAGGATTATTGTAAATGTTATGAAATGTCTATAGAAAATAATTTTAATAAAGATGCATTGATTAATATTGACAAATATAAAGGAAAAATATTATTTCTTTCAGCTGAAAATGACAAGTTCTGGCCAAGTAAAAAAATGAGTAATATTTTAGTTGAAAATAGCAAGAATAAAAACAATATCAACCATATTACTTTAGATTTAGATGGGCATTACTTTTTAAATTATGAGCAATCAGTTAATGAAATAATTAACTTTTTAAAGATAAATACTCCATTTGCTGGTTAACATTTAAACTGATTTTAATATAAAAAATGAGAATGTATAAATAATATTAATAAGGAGTATAGAGAGGAATTGTATAAATATGATATTTTTTATTTTTTGGTTGATAGGAATAATAGTAGGAATTATAACAACAATAATCAATCCTACAATAAGAACTGTACAAGCAATATCTACAAATTTGTTGTTTTATCAATTAGTAATAACATTAACTTTAACAGGTGTACAAGGTTTTTTAGGACATGTATTTAAATCAGATATGGTAGCAGAGTATATAGGTTGGGAAAAAGGAAGTCCATTTCAAAAAGAGTTAGGATATGCTGAATTAGGATACGGAATTGCAGGTGTATTATGTATATGGATGGGTAGAGATTTTTGGTTAGCAACAATAGTAATAATCAGCCCATTATTTATTGGTGCTACAATAGTACATTTAAAAGAAATGATAAAAAATAAAAATTTTAAGCCTGGAAATTCTATTATATTATTGCCTGACTTAATTATACCACTATCACTAATTGTATTATATTTTATATCAGCATTTTAGTTAATATTAATAGTAGTATTAACTTTATTTCATAATGTTCTTATATTGTTAATCAACAAGAGGTGAAAATGCTGTATCACAAGTAATAATATATTTACAAAATATGTTACAATAAAAATAGAAACAACTTTGAGTATTAGACAAATAGTAATTTGTGGAGGGGTTGTTATGTCTAAATTAATTATTATTAGAGGAAATTCAGGTAGTGGTAAAACTACGGTGGCAAAAGCGTTACAACAAAAATTAGGACATAATATTATGCTTATTTCACAGGATGTTATTAGACGAGATATCCTACGTGTAGATGATGGACTTGATACAAAAGCGTTACCTCTTATTAAAGAGCTTATTTTATATGGAAAAAATAAGTGTGATATTGTTATATTGGAAGGAATTTTAAGTTCTAATTGGTATCAAACATTATTTGAACTTGTAAAGTTTGAATTTAAAGATAAAATATTTGCTTATTATTATGATATTCCTTTTGAAGAAACCATAGTACGTCATCAAACAAAGCCAAATTGTAATGAATTTGGAGAAAATGATATGAAACTATGGTGGAATGAGACGGATTTTATTAAAATTATTAAAGAAAAGGTTTTAACTAAAGATTTAAGTGTAGATGAAACAGTAGATATAATTATAAAAGATATATCAGAGAGATAAATTCTAATATTTATGTATGTTTAAATATTAACAAAGGAGGTATAGAATTAAAATGAAAATTGAGATTACTGATGAAATTAAAGCACAAGATGAAGATATTATTTTTCAAGGTTTATTAGAATATAATTTAGCGAGAATTGAAGATAAAAACCCAAAGGATTTAGGCGTTTATTTACAAGATGAAACAGGCAAAAAAATTGCTGGTCTAATTGGAAATACACATGGTAATTGGTTGTTTATAAAATTTCTATGGGTAGGTGAAGAATTAAGAAGACATAATATTGGAAGTAATATTTTAGATCAGGCAGAAAAAACAGCGAAAGAACGTGGTTGCAAGTATTCATTTTTAGATACTTTTAGTTTTCAAGCACCTGAATTTTATAAAAAGCATGGATACAAGGAAGTGTTTGCATTAGAAAACTATCCTGTGACAGGAAAACGCTATTATTTTACTAAAACTCTTTAAACATAAAGATAAATTCCAATTTGAAAGGAAGAGACAAGTGTTTAGGATTGGAGAATTTTCAAAATTAACTCAAGTTTCTATTAGAATGTTAAGATATTATGATGACATTGGTATTTTAAAACCAGCTAAAATTAATAATAAAAATGGATATAGAATGTATTCAGTAGAGCAAACAAAAGTTTTAAGTAAGATAATCTTTTTAAGAGATATAGGATTTAGTACTGAAGAAATTTCTCATGCATTAAAGCATTGGGATAGTGAATCATTAAAGAAAGAATTTAAACGAAAAGAAGAAGTTATTAAAGAAGCAATAAGTGTTGAAGAGCAAAAGTTAAAGAAATTAAGAGAAGCAATGTTGGAAATAGATGATAGTAAGAATTTTAACTATAATGTTGTAATAAAATCTATTCCTTTTTATAATGTCATTTCCCTTAGAAAGATTGTACCAAACTATTTTTCAGAAGGTGAACTTTGGCATTTATTATGTGAACATATTGAAAAAGAAAATTTAAATATAAAAGATAGTAACCATAGTTTTGCAATATATCACGATAATGAATATAAAGAAAATGATGTAGATATTGAGGTATGCATAGTAACAGAGGAAAAGGGAATAGAAAAAGATGGAGTTACTTTCCGAAAAACAGATGCTTTTGATTTGGTTGGATCTACAATGGTTTATGGACCCTTTGAGAATATTTCGGGTGCTTATAAGTCATTTGTAAATTGGTTAGATGAAAATAATCAATATGAAATAAGCGGAATGAGTATGCAGGTATGCCATAAAGGGCCTTGGAATGAAGAAGATCCAAAGAATTATTTAACAGAAATACAGATACCCATTAAAATTAAATCATAACCCAAAAATAATGGATTAGTTTATGCTTGTTCATTATTTTTTTATTATTACTAAATAAAAGATATTGACTCTCACATCGTGGTATGGATTATTATCAGTAATATACCAATGGCAAAGGAGTGTTTTTATGAATAGGAATGAGCATTTTAATGTTTATGAAATAGGGAGAGTAAAGGGTAAAAATAAAATAGTAATAAATAAAAGTTTTGTTAAGGGATTAAAACACTTATCATTATTTAGTCATATCATTGTTATTTTTTCTAAGGAGCTTATGCAAAAAACTATTGAAATAAATAATGTAGATGAAAAAACAGGAGTAATTACTTTTAATGAGGACAATGATTTAAAAGATAATGTTCTTGTTTATGATATAAAACCATATTTTCCTTGTGAAGATAGGATTAAGGAAAGCTTTAGTCCTAAGGTAAAGAATACAGATAATAAAAAAGTTTTTGTGAATTCCAAGAATGAGATTGTATCAATTGGAAACCTTAAAAAAATAAATGGAGAAGATTTTATTTATATAGGGAATGGTTTTGAAAATATCTATGAAGAATTAGATGGATATTCTCATATAAAGATAATGTGGTGGTTTAGTAGATTTGATGAAGCAAAGTATAGAAGGGTAACTGAATGTAATCCACCTTATGAAAATGCACCCAGAACAGGAATTTTTGCATCAAGATCACCAGTAAGACCAAATCCTATAGCACTTACAACAGCCAAAATATTAGAGTTTGATAAAAATCTAAAAAGAATCAAAGTAAACAAGTTAGATTCTTTTAATAATAGTCCACTAATCAAGATATTTCCATATATATCTGTTAATGATAAAGTTGAAGTTTGTAGTGTTCCTAATTGGCTTAAACATTGGCCAGAATGGGTTGAGGAGTTTGAAGAAGAGCATACTTCACAGCTTTATATAAAAGAGTCAAGTCTTGATATCATCAAAAAGTATTCTCATAATAATATAAATAAAGATAAAAAAGATTTTTATAAAAATCAGTATATAGATAACAAAAAAACTGAAGGTATTGTAATAAAAGGTGCAAGACAGAATAATCTTAAAAATATTGATGTTACAATTCCATATAATAAAATAACAGCAGTAACAGGAGTTAGTGGAAGTGGAAAATCAAGTTTGATATTTGATACATTGTATTCAGAAAGTAAAAGAAGATTTATGGAAAGTATCGGAAGTCCAGCTAATAATACATGCAGAGAAAAACCAGATTTTGATATGATAAATGGCCTGCCACCAGCAATATCAATTTCTCAGAAAAGTATTTCTAGAAATCCACGTTCTACAGTAGGGACTATAACAGAGATTTATGATTATTTAAGAAATATATTTTCAACTATTGGTATAAGACATTGTCCAAACTGTGGTAGTGCTATCATTCCTCTTTCTAGCCATGAAATTTATGAAAAATTAATGGAATTACCAAATAATACAAGGATTTTAATAAAACCATATAATAATGAAGATTTATCTTATAAACCTGTAATTAATGAAAACTTGGTTTATGAACATGTAATTGGTGGAGAAAAAAACAATGAAAAAAACATACTTAAAAATATAGAAGAAGCATTGAATATAGGAAATGGGGCAATTTATGTATTAATTAATGATTGTGAAAAGATATTATTTCAAGAAAAGCAAATGTGTTATGAATGTAATCATCTTATGTTTGAATTAACCCCATCTACTTTTAGTTATAATAATCCAGATTGTATGTGTCAAGTATGTAATGGTTTAGGTATTCATAGAGAAATAGATTGTAGTTTAATTGTTTCTAAGCCAGATAAATCAATTCTTGATGGAGCATCAAGTTTATGGAAAGATTTAAGAAAATTTAAAGAAAATCCTAATGCTAACTGGTCAAAAGGTGAAGTATTAGCATTAGCAGAAGATATGAAGGTTGATTTAGAACTGCCATGGTGTGAGTTGCCACAAGAATTTAGAGAAAAAATAATATGGGGCACTGAATATGAAATCACATATGTATATAAAAATAAGAATGGTAGAAGTGGTGAAATCACAAGGAAAGTTGAAGGTGCTTATAATTATATAAAGCGCTTATATGATAATGGCAGTAATGAGTCTATAAAAAGAATTGCTGATGAATTTATGAAAGAAGGTATATGTAATAGCTGTAATGGTGAAAGGCTTAACAGAGAAGGAAGAAGCGTTGAAATATTAGGGGTAAGATATCCAGTTGTAGCAGCAATGACAATTGATGAGCTAAAGAAATGGATTGAAAAGTTGCCAGATTCATTGCAGGAAGGTGAATTAAATAAGGTTGAGCCATTATTAAAAAAGCTTTATAGAAAGATTGATTTATATATAAAAATGGGGCTTAATTATTTAGCTTTAAATCGTTCAGTAGCAACATTATCAGGTGGTGAACTTCAAAGATTAAAAATAGTTAAGCACTTAAATGGTGAAATTAGTAATATGCTTTATGTTTTAGATGAACCATCAACAGGACTTCATCCTAAGGATTATGATAAGTTTATTATGATTATAAAAGAACTTAAAGACTATGGAAATACTGTTGTTATCGTAGATCATAATAAGGAAATTATAAAGTGTGCTGATTATATTATAGACATAGGTAAAGGTGCAGGAATAAATGGTGGCAATATAGTTGCGCAAGGGACAGTCATTGAAGTTATGGATAATGAAAATTCAGAAACAGGAAAATATTTATCCAATGAAAAGACAATAGAAATTGAAAAATCATATCTAACAGATAAGTGGATTAAAATATATGGAGCTAGAGGTAATAATTTAAAAAATATAGATATTAAATTCCCAATTGGAGCTATTACATGTATAACAGGGGTTAGTGGATCTGGGAAAAGTACGTTAGTTTCTAAGGTTATTTATCCAGTTTTAATAAATAAATTAGAAGGAAAAGATGATATAAGCAGATTTTGTGATTATATTTCAGGAGAAAACCATGTAAAGCAAATTATTTATGTTGACCAAAGGCCAATAGGACGTACTTCTAGATCAAATATAGCAACATATGTTGGACTTATGGATGAAATAAAAAAGCTTTTTGCTTCCACAAATGCTGCAAAAACTCGAGGATATAAAGATAGCAAGTTTAGTTTTAATAGCAAAGATGGTGGATGTGAAAAATGCAATGGTGATGGAAGTATTTGCAGTCATATTTCTTTTATGGAAAACATTTGGACCACCTGTCCAGTTTGTAAAGGAAAGAAATATAAAAATGAAGTTTTAGAGATAAAATATAATGGAAAAAATATATATGAAGTTTTAGAAATGACCGTAGAAGAAGCCTTAAATTTCTTTATAGAACAAAGCAAGGTATATAAAATTTTAGAAACATTATTTGAAGTTGGATTAGGATATATAAAATTAGGACAAAGTGCAACAACGCTATCTGGAGGAGAAGCACAAAGAATAAAATTATCAAAAGAATTATGTTTAAATCAATTAAGTGATTGTATATATATTTTTGATGAACCAACTTCAGGATTACATTTTTCAGATATTCAAAACTTATTAGTTCTTTTTAACAAGATAAGAAATAAGGGTAATACTATTTTAATTATAGAGCATAATTTAGACGTTATTAAAAATGCAAATTGGATAATTGATTTAGGTCCTGAAGGTGGAGTTTTAGGAGGAAATGTTATAATGCAAGGTACAGTGGCAGATTTACTTGGTGTAGATTACAGTTATACAGCTAGAGCTTTAAAATAGTTGAAAGAAGAAAGATCATGTTGAACTTAGTTTTGCAAACAAAATTCAAGATTCTAAAAAAATAAATGTAAATTTATTATTTGAAAAGTTTTATACAGCTGATAGATCAAGAACTTCAGGTAGTACAGGTTTAGGCCTTTCTATTGTGAAATTATTAGACTGTTTATTGCGTTTTGAAAGTAAGTGTGATACAATATGCACAAATATGATGATTGGAGTTGAAAAGATGATTAAATTTTCTTGCTAGTTTTACCGAGCATAATAAAATTGTGGATTCGTATAATGCCACTTTTTTTTGTTGTGCCTATGCAAGAAATTAATTGTTTTTTCGCTCAGAAAATATATACTCGTCGAATCCATATTAGGTGTTTGACTTAGCTGTATTTAAGAGCTGCAAGAATAATAATTTCTTGCAGCTCTTATTTTTTTATAAATCGTAAGAATAATTAGGAGGGATTATACAATGGATAATAAAGATACGTCGCTAACGCATGATAATCTTCATATAGAGCCGGATACTTTGGGCGACATTTATATGGAGTAATAATTAAGTCGCCTATGTTCCGACTTTGTTATTTGTACTTTTAATTACAAAGGAGGATAAAAATATGTCTTTAATAAATGTAACAAACCTGACCTTCGCTTATGAAGGCAGTTATGATAATATTTTTGAAAATGTAAGCTTTCAAATTGATACAAATTGGAAATTGGGCTTTACCGGAAGAAATGGACGAGGAAAAACTACCTTTCTGAATCTTTTACTTGGTAAATATGAGTATAGTGGAAATATTTCAGCAAATGTAACATTTGAATATTTTCCTTATGATGTGCAGGAACAAGAAAATTTCACTATAGATATCATAAGAGAAATCAGTCCAAATTCAATGGATTGGGAAATAATGAAAGAATTATCGCTTTTAGATATAGACGATGACGTTTTATACAGACAGTTTTATACGCTATCAAAGGGAGAACAGACCAAAGCATTGCTTGCTGCTATGTTTTTAAAGGATAATTCCTTCTTGCTTATTGATGAACCTACAAATCATTTGGATGCTGAAGCTAGAAAAAAACTAAGTAATTACCTTAGAAAAAAGAAAGGATTTATTCTAATTTCACATGATAGGTATTTTTTGGATAACTGTATTGACCATGTTCTTTCAATAAATAAAACAAATATAGAAATACAAAAAGGTGATTTTTCCAGCTGGTGGGGAAATAAAAAAAGACAGGATAACTTTGAGCTTGCAGAAAATGAGAAGCTTAGAAAGGATATCAATCGCTTATCGGAGGCCACTAAACGAACAAGTAATTGGTCTCATGAAGTAGAAAAATCCAAGAAAGGAACAACAAACTCTGGCTCTAAGCTAGATAAAGGTTATGTTGGACATAAAGCTGCTAAAATGATGAAGCGTTCTAAGTCAATTGAAAGCAGACAGCAATCTGCTATTGAAGAAAAGTCTAAGCTTCTCAAAAACATTGAAAGCTCCGATAGTTTGAAGATTTCTCAACTTGTTTATCATAAAAATAGACTTGTGGAACTTGAGAATGTTTCAATTTTTTATGACGACACCATGATTTGTAAAGATGTTAGCTTTAGTATTGAAAAAGGTGACCGAATTTCACTTAAAGGTAAAAATGGTTCAGGAAAATCAAGCCTTATCAAGCTTATTTGTGGTGAGGATATAAACTATACAGGTAATTTCAATAAAGGAAGTCAGCTTAAAATATCCTATGTGTCCCAGGATACATCTCATCTTCAGGGCAATCTGACTAACTATGCTTCAAATAACAATATTGATGAAAGTCTTTTTAAAGCTATTTTAAGAAAACTTGATTTTTCCAGAGAGCAATTTGAAAAAGATATGTCATCTTTCAGTGGAGGACAAAAGAAAAAAGTGCTCATTGCAAAAAGTCTTTCTGAGAAAGCTCATTTGCATATCTGGGATGAACCTCTTAATTTTATTGATATTGTCTCACGTATGCAAATTGAGGAGTTACTACTTGAATACTCACCAACTTTACTGTTTGTGGAACATGACAGTGAATTTTGCAAAAATATTGCAACAAAGGTTTTTGAGCTTTAGCTTTATGAATTAGATTATGTTAGAAGGGGTAGTGACAAGACTACCCTTTTTATTTGTATAAAGTGGAAGATCAATGAACGGAGGAAGTTGTATGGAAGAAAGACAAAGAGCAATAATTGTAGGCTGTAATCTAAAGAATGATAAAGAATTTTTAAATATGATGAAGGAGCTGTATAGTCTAGCTGATGCATGTGATATTGAGGTAGTTGGTGAAATTACTCAAAAATTAGAGCGAGTGTATTCATCTCATTATCTAGGTAAGGGAAAAATCCAGGAATTGTTTGCATTAATTCATCAGAAAGATGTGAACATGGTTATTTTTAATGATGAGTTGTCTCCTTCACAAATTCGTAATTTGGATACAGCTTTAAAATGCAATGTAATAGATAGAACGGTTCTGATTTTGGACATTTTGGCTAAGAGAGCTAAAAGCAAAGAAGCACAGCTGCAGGTAGAAATAGCAAAATTACAATATATTCTACCTAGAGTAACTGGACTTGGTGGATCATTAGCTCGGCTTGAAGAAAGTGTCAGGTTTATAAGCAGAGTTTCAGAAGAAACAAAACTTGAACTTGATCACAGAAAGATTAAGGATAAAATCAGTGCATTGCAAAGAGAACTGGAAACACTTGTAGTTCAACGTCAGAACCAAAGAAAACAGCGCAAAAAATCAGGAATACCTACAGTTGCTTTAGTAGGATATACAAACGCAGGTAAGTCAAGCATTATGAATTCCATGATTGATTTGTACAGCTCTTCAGTTGATAAGAAGGTATTTGAAAAAGATATGTTATTCGCTACCTTAGAAACTTATGTAAGAAACATTAAACTGCCCAATAATAAATCTTTCCTGTTAAGTGACACAGTAGGGTTTATCAGTAAGCTACCTCACCAGCTTGTAAATGCATTCCGCTCAACTTTAGAGGAAATTACTGAAGCTGATATGTTAGTTCATGTAGTTGACTATTCAACCCCTAATTATAAACAGTATATTGAAGTTATAAAGAACACATTAAAAGAGTTAGGTGCAGATAATATCCCTATCATTTATGCCTATAATAAGACAGACTTAGCAGATGGTGAAGTCACAAAAGATGAGAAAGATTGCATATATATTTCCGCTAAAAACAATGCTGGAATAGATGAGCTAGTAAATGAAATTTGCAAGATGGCTTTCCCACAGTATGTTTGCTGCCAAATGATAATTCCCTATGAAAAAGGAAATATATTGTCATACTTTAAGGACAATGCCAATATCAAATCAACTGAGTATAACAGTGATGGAGTGCTGATATCCCTAGAATGTAAGGAATTAGATTATAAAAGATATAAGCAATTTGAAAGCCAGATTAAAATATAGTTATCTACTTATAGTCACACTAGTATTTATTCGTAGTTCTTATCTACTTTAAAATAAATCCTTATAAAAATTATATTTTGTAAGGAAGTTTAAAATTACTAAAGGTACTATATCATATACCAATGCAATTTTTACTAAAAAGCAGCATTTTCTAGTCAATATAATTTCATTTTAAGTGAAAATTTAGTAATAAAATGTTGTATAATGTAATTGTAACAATAAGTATTACATTATAATACTATAGATAAAACCATGTTAAATTTAAAAATATGGAGGAGAAAACTTGATTAAGAAGAAATTAGCTTTATTTATAGCTCTATCATTGCTTTTATCAGGATGTGGACTAGGAAATAAAAATGAAGATAATAAGAATATAGATATTTCAAATAATGAAAAGATAACAGATGATTCTAATAATGAAAAGTCCATAGAAGATTCAAAATCTTCAAATGGATCAGATTCTACTTCTAAATTAGAATCTACACCTAAACCTGACTCTACCCCTAAAGAAAAATCTAATCCAATCCAAAAGCCTACTACTAAAAAGGCATTATCTGATACTTCATCACTCAGTACTGAACCTATAGAGTGGTCATGGTTATATTCATCAAGAGATAGTGCTGAACTTTTATCAAAATATAAAGCTTATGGTTTTGGAGATACTTCAAAAAAGATTATTTATCTTACTTTTGATGAAGGGTATGAAAATGGCTATACTGATAGTATTCTTAATACTTTAAAGGCAAATAATGTACAAGCCACCTTCTTTGTAACTAAACCTTATGTAACTGGTAGTTTTAATGGTATTTCAAATACTGAATTACTAAAAAGGATGAGCAATGAGGGTCATATAATAGGTAATCATTCTGTACATCATAAATCTATGCCTACATTTAAGGACGAATCTGCTTTTAATGCTGAAATTACTCAGGTAGAAGATGCAGTAAATAGTGTTCCAGGTTGTAAAATGTCAAAATATTTTAGACCACCAGAAGGAACTTTTAGTGAATTGTCACTTTATTATACTCAAAAACTTGGTTATAAATCTGTATTCTTTACCCTTGCTTATAAAGATTATGATGTAGACAGTCAACCTGATCCTGGATCTTCTAAAACACAGCTTTTAAAAAATACTCGTGATGGTATGATTTGCTTACTTCATGCTGTGTCTAAAACTAATGCAAATATCTTAGACAACTTGATTAAGGAGTGGAAGAGTCAAGGATATGAATTTAAAACTTTAGATGAACTTCCGAATTAGATAACTAAATTTACGATTTTACTTATGTAATGAAACTAAATAATATTTAAAACAAAATTAGGCATCCATTTGGGTGCCTTTTATAATATCCTACATATAAATTGAAGCAAAAAATTGTTACTCATTTATAACAAAACTTGTAACCTATATTTGCAATTTACTTAATTAGAAAAAGTAATACATAAATAAATAAATAAAGTTTAGGATAATTAATGGTGAACCGTATCATAAATAAAGGATAGTACCTAAATTGAATTATAATATATCTATCAAGCTACACTCCAAGGGATCAACAAAAGAAACTGTTGCAGAGGTTAATTTCAAAAATTACTATAAATAATAGGAGAGAGATTGAGTCAATAGAACTTAATAAGAATAATAACTTAATAATATATGGGAAGGGAACCCTAAGTCCAGATGGAATAGGTTCTCCTTCTTATTTTTATTTCTAGAAAAAGAGTGATGATAAATCATATTAATATAAAAATATGTATATAGTTTATCACAGAAGCATTGGTAAAAAATACGAACTATCGTCTTTTTTTATTACGGCTGAAATTACCCTATGAATAGGAAATTTTGTGATTTCACGTACCACTATTAATGGATTATTTATATCATTGATGACCATTTTAGGCAGGATTGTAATGCCTAAATTTTGTTCAACATATTTAATAATCGATTCTGTTTCATCCAGTTCTAATGCAATATTAGGTACAAGATTCATAAGATTGCAATGCTCTCTAATTTTTGCTCTTACGGGACATGGACTCTTATACAAAATTAACTTTTCTTTCATTATTGTGAAAAAATCAATTCCATCAAGTTTAGCTAAATGATTTGCACTACTCATAACTATGAAAAATGGCTCAACAGTTAATGGGATAGTAACAAAGCCAGCTTTTTCTAGTGCATCTGATACAAATACTATATTAAACAAATTATTCTCTAAACCAGTGATTAATTCATTATTTGTATTCATAGCATCTATAAATACTTCATGGTTCATACTTTTGAATTTATCAACATATTCAGATAAAAAATATGTTATTAAATTTGGCAGAGCACCAATTCTAATGGTATTTCCACTATTAAATTTCTGGATTTTATTTATCGTTTCGTTAATCATAGAAATAATTATATTTGAACGTTCATAGAAATACCTGCCTGAAGCAGTTAATTTTATGCCATTAGACGTTCTTATTAATAATTTGCATTTCATAGACTTTTCTAAAATTCCTAATTGCTTTGTAAGTGCAGGCTGGGAAATGTATAAATGCTGTGAAGCTTTATTTAGACTGCCATGATCAACTATTTCGATAAAATATTTCATTTGATCTACACTAATCATTCTTACCTCCAGTTATAACTTTAAGTTATATAGATATATAGTATTAATATTATTAAAATTTCTATATATGAAATATAATAAAAGTAGGTTGTACAACAAGTTAAAATGATTTTATCATAAAATTATGATATCTTAAAACAAAAACTATTAAATTGGAGTGATATATAAATGAAAGTTATAGCTATTAATGGAAGTGGAAGAAAAGATGGAAATACATCTATAATTATTAAAGCAATATTTAGTGAATTAAACAAATCTGGTATAGAAACTGAATTGATTGATTTAGCTAATATGAAAATTAGTGGATGTATAGGATGTGGAGGTTGTTCAAAAAACAAAGATAATAAATGTGTTTTTAAAAATGATATTGTAAATGAATGCATAGAAAAGATGATTGAAGCCGATGGTATTATTTTAGGTTCACCAGTATATTTTGCAGATGTTTCAGCAAATATGAAGGCTTTATTAGAAAGGATTGGTATGGTATCTAAAGTTAATGGTAATCTTTTTAAACACAAAATAGGTTCATCTGTAGTGGCTGTTCGTAGAGGCGGTGCAACACGTGCTTTTGATACTATGAATTATTTCCTACATTGTATGGAGATGTACTCAGTAGGTGGAACATATTGGAACATGGTATATGGAAAAGAAGTTGGCGAAGCGCTTAATGATGTTGAAGGTATGAAAAATATGGAGTCCATTGGGAAGAATATGGCGTGGATTTTAAATAAAATTAATAAATAATTGAAATTTTAATAACAGTAAATCATTCATTGATTATAGAGTTAAGACAAGAATTTCTATAAAAAGAAATACACTAATAGATATATCATTTACTTATGATACGGTGAACCATATCATAAGCAAATACTAACTTTCATTCTTAACTATTAACTTATCAGACTTTAAATCTTGAAAAATTTTATACTTTTCTGGCTAGTAAAAAAGAGTATCTTTAAAATTAAAGATACTCTTTTTAAATCAAGATATCATTGACACTAGAAAGAGGCAATGATATAATAAATTATCATAGCTATATATCTTTAGTATAACATATCCAAATTTAAATGTCAATAGTTTTTTGAAAGGAAGTTTTGAAATTGAATAAAATTATTAATTTATTTGAAAGTAACTCACTAGGAAAGCAAGTGTTTAATGATATATTTAAGTGTAATGAGCTTACAAGTGAATATGGATTAACGCTTCATGAGGATGATATAAAAGAAATTATTAAAACAAGAAATGTAGTACTTGAAAAAAGCGGAAGAATAGAATTTAATGGTCAAATTATAAACAAAATTATTGTAAGCTTTTGTGATTCGCCATATATATCACAATATAATTATAGTTATACAATAAACGAACTTGTAGAAATTTTTTATAATTATAAGAATGAAACCTTAGATTATATTAGTGATGATGAATTAATAGAAATTATGAAGAAGTATTTTGATAACTATTGTCAAGGATCTCTAGAACTTTTAGAGGGAAAAGTTTTATATAAAATCGCTGATAATATAAGAAATGGTGTAAAAGATTATACAAATCTTGATAGTGAAAAGGATTGATAAGTTATGGGGAATGGTAAAAGTATTGAAAGATATAGTTATTCTATAGAAAACAACTTCAGTAAGGAATATTTTTTTAAGGACATTTTAGTAACTTGTTATGAAAAAAAGTTTTTAGATAATAAGATTTTAGAAAGAATATATTATGAGAGAATGGAAACTTTACAAGTACAATTGAAATATTATACAAAAGATGAGAGCAGTTCAGTTATGGTAGAGGTAGCGGAAAGTCTTTTACAAGGGATTGATTATACAATAGGAATTTACTTAAAAACTTTCGATAATATAGAGTTAATAATAAAAGAATTAGAGAATACAAGCTTATTTGATATGCTAAAAGTGGGGAATGAATTAATCAAGAAAAATATAAAAAAAAGTAAAAAGCTACTAGATATAATTCAGAAAAATAAACTTAAAGTTGATAATTATTCATATAACGATACAATAGATTATGGAATTCCATTATTTTTTAAAGAATATGATGACTTTTTTATGGCTAATGAAACTCCAGGATCAATAGATTATCAGCTTTACATTGATAATATGAACTATATAGGTATTGAGTATATAGAGAATTATTTAGAAACATTGAATTTAGAAAACGAATTTTGTTATAACTTTGATATTGATGAAATTAATAAATTATTAAAAGGATATGATAAAAAATGTGAATTATTGCTTATAAACATATTTGAGCTAGTATTTATTAATTCATTAGGTTTAATCATTTGTGGTAAGTCTTTAAAGAAACTTGATATTAATAATATAGATAGAGAGCATATAAAAGATAAGTTGGATAAATTATCAGTAGAAAAATTACAAGAAGCATTATTAAAATATGCAAATAAATGTTGCGAAATTTTAGATATTAGAAACAAAGTATTAGTAAATTATATTAGAAAGTCTACATTAAAAATAGTACCATTGATAAATAAAGGCATTCAGCTAAATAAATTAGAAACAGTATTCATATCATTCAATGAGGCTAATAACAGTGGATTTATTGAATATATAGATGGTAAAAAATTAAGTAATTCTGCATTTAGAAAATTAATTGAAAAAATTCAAGAATGTTTTTCAATTAAAGATAAAATTATGTTAATAAAAAATAATATTAAAAGCCTAGAAGATTTAGTAGATATATTAGATTCTGAATGTTTATTTGGAAATGAATTTCTTGTGTATTTTAAAAGCTTATCACAAATGGAAATTATTCTTTTATCAAAATACGTGTCAGATATAAGTTTGACTAATGAATATGAAAAAGAATGGTATTTTAATTTTAATGAGTACATTTCAAATTTAAATAAAGAAGAGCAAGTAAGAATAGAAAAGCTTAAAGAAAAAATACTGCTAATTTAAGTATATAAAATTAAATTTGAAAATATGTTAATTATATTCTATATTGGAAAGTCTAAGATTTTTTACTTACCGTGTGTTGAACAATATCATAAGTGAGTGCTAAATTCACTGAAATTGGATTATAAAATGTTCATAAATTTCTGATATAATTCTATCATAAATCTCACAAAGTCCATAATTTGAACTTTTGTGAGGTATGGTATTAAGGCTTTATTGAAGTAGAATTATGTATAAATAAACAATGTACTATTTTTTTATACATAATTCTCTTACACTTATAGCTGTAAGTACAATTAATCCTCCTATAAAGGCATAAGTTCCAGGGATTTCACCAGTGAATAGAAATACCCAGAATGGATTAAGCAGTGGTTCTAGGACAGGGATTAAAATTGCTTCAATTGGAGAAACGTATTTAATAGCCAGTGTATAAAATATATAAGAAATTCCTAATTGGAATACTCCTAAGATTAATAATCCTAAAATGCTATTTGAGCTTGGAACTGATTGAAAGAAAAAAGGTATAGATATAATAAATGTAATTATATTTCCAAGCAAAGTCATTTCCACAGGAGAACCATCTTTTATAAGCTTTAAGAATATAACCATTCCAGCCATTGAGATACCACTGAGTATAGCAATGAAATTTCCTATAATAGTACCATGTCCTAAATCACCTATAAAGAATAAAATCATTCCCAGCATAACAAAAATAATTACCGCTAAATCAGACTTTTTAATTTTTTCATTTAGGAAAACTTTTGAGAATAATACTACCCATATAGGAGCTGTAAATTGCAAAAGTATAGCATTTGCAGAGGTTGTAAGTTTATTAGCAGTAACAAAAAATATGAGAAGGGATGAATACGTAAATGCACCCAAAAGCATTGTCTTTCCTAAGTGTATTACTATCTTTCTTAAGTACAAAAACATAACTATTGCAGCTATACCGCTACGTGCTCCAGCAATAGCCATAGGATTCCAGTTTACTAATTTGATAAATAAGCCTCCAATACTCCATAAAATTGATGCAATTACAAGATATAATATTGCTTTTTTTTGATGTTTTTCCATACTTAACTCCTTTAATATGTAATATAATTTTATTGAAATAAAGATGAAACATTAGATGTTGAATTTAATTGATTACCTTACAATCTATTATTTATTAGTTGTATAATGAAATTATATAAATTTAAAGTATACAGTACAATCTTTAAAAAAGTGTTTTGTACCGGTATAAAATGATTAATAAAACTTGGAAAATTGAGATAAATTAAAGGATAAGATTATGAAAAGGAAATATGAAATTATCATAGAACATATTGAAAAACTTGTAGAGAAAAATGAATTAAAGCAAGGGCAAAAGTTACCTACAATACGAGATTTAGTTGGTAAGTTTGAATGCAATAAGTCTACAATAATAAGAGCGTATAAAGAACTCGAAATGAATCATAGAATATACTCTATTCCTAAAAGTGGATATTATCTAGTGGAAAAGATTAATGAAGAGAATATTGAAAATGGTATAATTGATTTTTCATTGGTAGTTCCTGATTCGAGATTACTTCCATATAAAGAATTTAATCATTGCATAAATAGAGCAGTAGAATTATATAAAAATGACTTATTTATATATGGGGATACTGAAGGATTTAAATCTTTGAGAATATCACTAGTCAATTTCTTTTCAGAATATCAAATATTCACTTCAATGGAGAAAATATGTATTACTTCTGGTTCACAACAGGCAATTAGCATTCTTTCTAAAATGCCTTTTCCAAATGGAAAAAATAATATTTTAGTTGAGCAGCCGACATATAGTCTTGTACATAAATTAGTAGAAATGAATGGGGACAAGTTAATAGGAATAAATAGAGATTTTAGTGGTATAAATTTACAAGAACTGGAGAATATATTTAAAAATGAAGATATAAAGTTTTTCTATACAATTCCTAGGCTGCATAACCCATTGGGTACAAGCTATTCAGAAAAAGAGAAGAGATGTATTGCAGAATTGGCTGAAAAATATGATGTTTACATTGTTGAAGATGATTATCTAGCTGATTTAGATAAAAATAAAAAATCATTACCAATTTATTATTATGATATATGGGAACGAGTTGTATATTTAAAAAGCTTTTCTAAAACATTTATGCCTGGAATAAGATTAGGAGCAGTTATACTTCAAGAAAAATTAAAAAGTGAATTTTTGAAACATAAGAGATGTTATGATTTAAGTACATCAGCATTAGAGCAAGGGGCTTTAGAAATCTATATTAATAGTGGAATGTATAAAAAGCATATTAAAAAAATCCAATTTGCATATATGAAAAAAATGAATTACTTAAAAGACTGCTTAAAAAGTATAGATATAAAGGGAATGGAACTATTCATTCCAGATACAGGATTTTTTATATGGATACAGTTTACTAATCATATAGATATAAAATCGGTAAATAAAAAATTAAATAAAAAAGGAATCCATATTGCGGAGGGAAAGGAATTTTTTATAGGTAATAATTCAAGAGTAAATGGTTTTAGATTATGTATATCTAAACTTACAAAAGATAAGATAAAGTTAGGTTTACAGATATTATTTGAAGAGATACATAAACTGATTTAGTATATTAATATCGGGTACAGCCGACATACGTGTAAAAATCGGCCACATAATGGATAAGTAATTCCATATGATGTTTTTTAACATGTTTAAAAGGATTAATAAGTATATTTTACTTAACCTTACTCTATTGGTACAATTATAAATATGTCTAGGACTTTATTATATGGAAAGATATTATCGGAATGGAACAAGTAATCATTCCTTACTATATAGAGGTGAATTTATATGCCTAAAATTGACAATATGCTAGCGATTTTATGGATGCTTAGTTCTGGTGAAAAAGTTACTGCAAAACAAATTTCAGAAAAGTTGGAGATGAATATAAGAACTGTGTATCGATATATTGATACACTTTCAACAAGTGGTGTACCCATAATTTCAGACACAGGGCATAACGGTGGATACACTTTATTAAACAATTTCATTGAAGCTCCCCTTTTTTTTGATTCTGAGGAGCAAACCTCACTAGTTCACGCTGCTGTTTTTGCAGAAGAAGCAGGATATTATGGTGGTGAAGCACTAAATAGGGCTATCTCAAAGTTAAGCAACTATTCAAATCAGGTTCAGGAAATAAACATAAACCAACATTTAACCAGTCTTGAAGTAATAAATCGAGTAAGGTTCCAAAGCATGAAACCTTACTTAAAGGATTTGGAACAGGCCATAGCTAACGGATACTCTGTAAAAATTCTATACCATAAAAGTGGTGAAGATCAATCAAAGTATAGATTGCTTGATCCCTACAAAATTATTTATTGGAACAATAAGTGGTATATGATTGGATTTTGTCATCTTAGAAATAACCTCCGTAGCTTTAGAGTAGATCGAATTGAAAGTCTAGTGCTTACCGAAAATAAGTTTAATCATCCAGAAGATTTTTCAGCACGTGACTTTTTTTTGAAAAACCTTATTCCTACAGAATATAATCAAGGTATTATTCCTTTAGTTGTTAATGGAAGTAAAAGTACATTGAATGATGTTTGCCAACATTGGTTTTTGGGAAATTATTTACAAGAACGTACTTCAAATCAAGCAATATTTCTTCTTGAAAAAAGTATACTACATACATATGTACCTTATTTACTTTTACCGTATGGTAAATCTATTCAAGTTATTGAGCCAATAAGTTTTAAGAAAAAACTTATTGAAGTTCTAGAGGAATTAATTCAATTTCATCAAGTATGAAAACTTCCCTGACAGTAGCTGTCAGGGAAGTTTTATTATAATAGGCTATATAAAACATGATTGGAGTGTTATTTTATGCAAGAAAAAAAAGTTTATCTTTATGTATTTAATACAATGTCAGACTGGGAATATGGATATTTAACTGCTGAACTAAATTCGGGAAGATATTTCAAAAAAGATTTAGCACCTTTAAAAGTAGTTACTGTAGGAGCTAATAAAGAAATTATTACTACTATGGGAGGGCTGAGCATTAAACCGGATATTTCCCTTGATGAGTGTACTCTTGAGAGTAAAGATCTTTTAGTTTTGCCAGGAGGAAATACTTGGGAAGAAGATATTCATCAACCCATCTTGAAAAGAGTTGGCGAATCTTTAGAACTAGGCACTATTATTGCAGCAATTTGTGGTGCAATTGAGGCACTAGCAAATGCTGGATATCTAGATTCTAGAAAACATACAAGCAATAGCTTAGAGTATACTAAAATGGTCTGTCCTAATTATAAAGGAGAAAAATTTTATGAGATGGGATCTGTGGTAGCTAGCGAAAATTTGATTACTGCATCAGGAGTAGCACCTCTGGAATTTGCAATGGAAGTACTGAAAAAATTAGATGTATTCGCACAAGAAACATTACATTCATGGTATAATCTAAATAAGACTCATAAACCTGAATACTTCTTCCAGTTAATGAATTCAATAAATAGTGGATCTAAAAAAATCAACTAGGTAGATTATATTAGTTTAAATAAAGACCATGCTTTAAGACTATGTCAGAGCATGGTTTTTATTTATAACTTAAAAAATATTCCTAATTTTATGTTCTTATGGAAAAATAGAAGTTTTCAGGATAATGAAGGGGGAACCATATCATAAGTGAGTGATAAAGTAGAGAATGATTGATATTAAAAATTGCTTTTTTACTGAATGCAACTTTTGGTTGTCAACTTTGTTATATTTAGGTGGTAGAAACATGATAATATTGTCAGTATACTGATATTAGGAGGGATTAAACTATGAGTTTTCAAGAACAATTGCAAACACTTAGAAAGGCCAAAGGTCTATCACAAGAAAAATTAGCTGAATTCTTAGGCATATCAAGACAATCAGTTGCAAAATGGGAAGTAGGACAGTCTTATCCTGATATAGCTAGATTAATTGCATTAAGTGATTTTTTTAAAGTAAGCATTGATAAATTAGTTAATGATTATGAAGAAAATTGTTGCTTGTGTATTGAAGAAAATAAAGTTAACAATATAAATGAAAGTATAATTGATTTTTTATGCAAGGCTAAAAAATCCACATATGCTGGAAATGGAATAGAGTGTAAACCTTCAAGGCCAAAATCCCATGACTTAGAATATGCAGAGGGAAACTTAAAATATATTGATACTTATTTAGGTGGAGAAAGATTTTCAGGAGAAGAAGGTTTATGGCAAGATGATATTCCATTTTGGTCAATGAATTACACTGGAAGAGTTTTGGATGAAAGATTTTCAGGTAGGTTTTTAAAGGAAGCTTTGAGTTTAGTGACTGAGGATAATCCATATAGAGGTCCTATTATTTATCAAAATGGACAGTATAAATATCATTGTATTATAAATGGAGAATTTAAGTGGTTTCAAGGATATGAGGAAATATATTTTGATGATATTAAAGTTTATGAATGTTATTTTCATGGAGGACTAATTAAATAGTTAAAATAGGGAGTAATATCATGAGATTAAAAAGAAATGATTTATGTTGGTGCAAAAGTGAATTGAAATATAAAAATTGTCATTTAGAATTTGATAAAAAGTTAAGTGATTTAAAAAGAAAAGGACATATACTACCAACGAAAAATCTTATAAAAACAAAAGAGCAAATTGAAGGAATAAAAAAGAGTGCTGAAATTAATAATGGTCTTCTAGATTTAATTAGTGAAAATATCAAAGAAGGCATGACAACAGAGGAAATAGATAAATTAGCATATAATTATACAATATCAAAAGGTGGAATTCCGGCAGATCTTAATTATGATGGTTTTCCTAAAAGTATTTGCGTGTCAGTAAATAATGAGGTGTGTCATGGAATACCACGAAAAGATGTTATCATTAAAAATGGAGATATTGTAAACGTAGATGCAACAACTATACTTAACGGATATTATTCAGATGCATCAAGGATGTTTATGATTGGTGAGGTAAATGAAGAAGCTAAGAATTTGGTTCAAGTAGCTAAAGAATGTCTGAATAAAGGATTGGAAGAAGTTAAACCTTGGGGATTTTTAGGAGACATTGGAGCGGCAATTCAGGAACATGCGGAAAGTAATGGGTATTCAGTAGTTAGAGAATTTGGAGGACATGGAGTTGGGTTAGATATTCATGAAGAACCATTTGTTTTTCATTTTGGAAAAAGAGGAACAGATATGGTTTTAGCTCCTGGAATGGTATTTACAATTGAACCAATGATAAATGCTGGAAGTCATGAAATATTTATAGATGAAAATAATGGATGGACAGCTCTTACAATTGATGGTTCTCTCTCAGCACAATGGGAACATACAATTCTTGTAACTGAAAATGGTATAGAAATAATTTCAAGATAAAGATTGCATTAATATACCATGAAATAATAGCAAGTAAAATCAAGCAGTAATCTCTCTATTTCTTTATAATAAATGTAGGACGGTTGAAACGAGGTGAACAGATGAATGTACGAGTGGCAGAAGCAAATTCAAATAATCGTTGATGAAATTGACAAATGTATTAAAAATTATAATGATGAAGACTTGACACTACGCTTTCTTTCTAGCAGGCTAGGTTATTCCAAATTTTATACAACAAGAAAATTCAAAGAAATATCGGGTATGCAATTTAGGGATTATCTGCGACATAGAAAATTAGCCTTTGCACTAAAAGAGGTTCGGGATAGTGAAAAAAGCATTTTGGATATTGCATTTGATTATGGTTTTTCATCACATGAAGCTTTTACTAGAGCTTTCAAGGGAACATATGGTGTAACTCCAAGTGAATACCGAAAAAAGCCTAGTCCTGTCGTTCTTCGTACAAAAATAAATCCTTTCGACCGCTACTTTTTAGGATTGGGAGAGATTGGTATGATGAAATCTACAGATGATGTTAAAATTTATTTTGTAACCATTCCCGCACACAAATTTTTGCACGTTAAAAACTATGAAAGCAATGGGTATTGGGATTTTTGGCAAAAGCAAAGTCTTATTCCGGGGCAGGACTGCGAAACAATTTGCGGTTTACTCGATAGTATCAAGGGAAAATTGGATGATGATGGTGGGAGCGAATCTAACAGCGGCAGTGGTCAGATTATGGCGTACATTAATGATCCAGAAGGAAGACTCTGCGATTGGGGTATTCCACGTACAGAGTGTTATGGTGTACGTCTTCCTTTTGATTATAAAGGCGAAGTACCACCACAAATGCTTATGATTGATGTTCCTGAAGCCGAATATATTGTTTTTGAACATGGGCCATTCGATTATGAGCAGGAAAATCGTAGTGTGGAGGAAAAGATTGAAAAGGCAATGGCAACTTTTGATTTTGCAGGTACTGGTTACTGCTTTGATACTTCCCCTGGTAGAATAATTTACTTTTATTTTAATCCGGAACGGTTTTTTAAGTATATCAGACCAGTGCGGAAGCAAATAAAATCGACTGACTGCCTGTCCACTATTGTTTCTAACGAGAAAACCAAACAGGAAATAACAAATTCCAATTTATCTAACGGTTAATAATTTTAAATATAAAAAATTATATGTGCTTATTTTTTATAAAATTTAATATAATATGATTAACTTCCTAATTAGATAACTAAATAAAGTTTAGGATAATGAAGGGAAAACCGTACCATAAGTAAGTGCGGTTTTTTGTATTAGATGTGTTGAAGGACTTACTGGTTATCAGTAAGTCCTTGATATTCTCTGTTAGACAGTCGTGACACATTATGAATAATACAAAATGAAATAATTCAACTGCATCTTATGTTTATTAGTGGAGACTAATCTCTCCCCAAGTATTAGTTACCAGTTCAACAATATTATCAGCTGTATTTTCTCTAAATGGCATTACATGCCCATGATATGGAAAGTATATCAAATAACTATAGAGTGTCTCAAACCCACCTTTTCTCCATTCTTCTTTAGTTGGAAGATAACCTGTACAACCATTTGTATATCCGTTTAAGAATAACAACGGATTATGAGTTCTTACAGCAGCATCAAGTGAGATTTCGCAGAAAATTTCTTCAGGTACACCGCATAAACAACCATTATTTATTTTAAGAAATTGCACTTCACTTTGTTGGAATTGTTCTTTTACGTGTGCGTTTCTCAGCCTTTCACATTCTGAAAGCCAGTTTGAAGCATCCATTTCTGAATTTATAGAAATTTTTAAAGCTTCCGTCTCTGTAGGCACATCAGAATAGTGTTTAACTTCCTTTGATAACATCTGAATATCTACTATGTCTTGTATATCAAAGTATAGTTCAGTCACAGAATTTTTCAGTATATCAACTATTCTTTTTATATCTGAAATATTGCCTCCATGCATTTTATCTACTCCAGTTGGCTTGATGTTTCCAGCAGCTCCTTGAATCAACATAACCGGACAAGAAAAGTAGTTCTCCAATACTTGGCGTGCTTTACCAAAGTAATCACTTGAAATTAATTGATTATCACCCATCAGAACATTTGCATGAGCTGTAATTCGTAAAATAACTACGATAGGATTTCTACTTTTTGAATCTACTAATTTTAATGCTCCCAACCTGTTATCAACTATAGTACAACCGTCTCGTCGATTATCACCTATATTTGTAGTTGTAAGCGACCAACCACCTTTGCATGGAATAAGTCGCGTTTTTGCATTTTCAACACATTGCATTATTTGTTCACACATAAAATGAAAATATAAATCCCCATTCAATGCGCTTGAATCTGGACAAGGTGCAGCATGCGTATGAGAAAAATTAAGCATTATATGTGAAATTTTAGCATTAAGTTGGCTTGCTACTTTGGTACGCAAAGTATTCGCAAGTTGAGTACTTAGTCCTAAATTATCAATAGTAATAAGGTAAAAAAAGTTATTATCATTTTCAAATAATAATATTTGAGCAAATAATTTATCCAAAATTCCTTGTGATTTGCAACTATTACCACCTATCAGTTCAACTTGAAAATTAGGAGTAATATCAACTTGAGAAAATGATGCTTTATATATTTTTTTATTGTTCATAGACTTTCTCCTTCATAATTTATTTTTATTTATAAAAGACAAAATCTTTATAGGCATGAAATTTACTTCATACAAGCTTCATCCTAAAAAGACATTGTATGAAGCATAAACAATCATTAGTTTCACTTTACCACCTCTTACGAAAATATAAATTTTATACTTCTAATTTAACTATAGTTGTGTCATTTCATTTTACTGTACTAAATTAATATATAATCCAACTATAACATAATATGTAAATATCATAAAGGTGTTAATAGTCTCAATAAAATAGTATTTGAGAACAATTTAAATGAAAATAGTAGATCATAAATTAAAAATGCTATCACTTGCTACTAATACAGTAAATCATATCACAAGTAAATGAAATTTTTAGTCTTAGGCATTGTAACTTTCCTAAGACTATTTTTATAAGTAAAAATGCTGTATCACAAGCAATAATATATTTACAAAATATGTTACAATAAAAATAGTAACAATT
Organism: Clostridium sp. CTA-5; assembly: GCF_054768135.1. Lineage (NCBI taxonomy): Bacteria > Bacillati > Bacillota > Clostridia > Eubacteriales > Clostridiaceae > Clostridium > Clostridium sp. CTA-5. Next base: position 255,891 of record NZ_BAAAAT010000001.1, read on the forward strand.
TTGAGTATTAGACAAATAGTAATTTTATGTACATGCTATTTAAAAATCTTTTAGACAAGACAAAACATAACACAAAAAGTCGGGAATGATCGCTTGAAAAAAGATACGATATATATACAGACAGGGGGAATGATTATGGAATGGATTGAAGGAATAGGTGAAGCTATAAGCTATATTGAGGAGAATATTACTGAAGAAATCACGATAAAAAATATTGCAAAAAAAACATTTATGTCTCCGTTCTATTTCCAAAAAGGTTTTACAATGCTTTGTGGTTTTACAGTCGGAGAATACATCAGACAACGTAGACTTACTCTTGCCGGCAGTGAGCTTGTTTCTACTGATGAAAAAATTATTGATATCGCACTGAAATATGGCTACTCCTCACCAGATAGTTTCACAAAAGCTTTTACTCGATTTCATGGTGTAACACCTACTGCTGTTCGAAAAGATGGGGCAATGATTAAATCTTTTGCTCCACTGAAAATCAAATTTTTATTGGAAGGCGGTTATATTATGGATTACAAAATTGTTAAAAAAGATTCATTTACTATCATGGGAGTATCAAAGGTATTTAAATATGATAATGCAACTACAGAAATTCCACCGTTTTGGACAGAACATTATCAAACAGGAAAAGGGAAAATTGTATGCGGAATGTATGGAGTATGCATAGATGAGAGCATGGGTTCAGATGAGTTTGAATATTTAATTGCAGACAATTATAATCCATCAATAGAGATACCTAATGGTTTTGTTACAAAGGTTATTCCTAAACACACATGGGCTGTTTTTGGTTGCAAGGGTGCAATGCCAAAATCTCTGCAAGATGCGAATAAAAAAATCTTCTCAGAATGGTTACCTAATTGCAAGGATTATGAAATTGCAGCAGGTTATAATATTGAAATGTACACTGATGTGGCTGATTATCCAAAAGGTATTCAAGATGAAAACTACTATAGTGAAATTTGGATTCCTGTTAAGAAAAAATAATTATATAAAATAAATTAAGGAAAAGTGCTAATCTTGTGAAGATTAAGCACTTTTTTTCTTTATTATTAAGTTCTATATGAATACCAAGAAATTTAATCTTGATAATTAACTAAACAAATGAAAAAATAGTCTTAAACATTAGTTTTACTTGGTTAAGGCTATTTTCTATAAGTGAAAATAACATATAAAAAAAGAAATATTAATTAATATAAAGAAGAAAGGTATTTAAACTTAGAATTTACTATTCTTTAATAAGAACAATCGGAGCAATTATGGATTCTTTTTTCCCACCATCCAAAAGCCATCCTTACACCATCAAAAACAACTGGTAAAAACCCACCAATATAAATAATAATAGATTCTCCAGGTCCGAGAATAATTTGACCTCCATCAACTACTAAAGTCGAATATGGAGAAACTATTCTACTAAATATAGAAACACCATCACATGGCGGTTGAGTAGTTTTAGGTAAATATCTAATTTGACCTTCAGGAATTGGTTGAGGAAAAATAGTTGTATTAGTACAGCTAACTAAATCACTGATAACTCCATCATAAAGGTTGGATTTTAGATAAAACTCAGCTGATAAATTAAGATCTGAAATATTTGTTATAGTCATAGCATTTAGATATATATTTCTTTTTGAATTAATTGGATTTACTAATGCAGCTAAAGCATGCTTATTTTTACCAGATAAAATTGGGGTTTGTCCAATGAAATAGTTACCTTTTTCAGATTGATATAACGGATACTCAATAGATACTTCTTTTGAAATTTTGTTATTATAATTTAGCACTATAATCACCTACATATATAAATTATAAGGAAATACTATTCCTTATAATTTATAATATTTATAATACATACAACTTGCTACTATAAATAAACCTACTAAAATAGCTAACATGATATCGAGATATAAAATAAATCTTCGATAGAGATTTTGGCTACTTTGTATTTTATAAGAGTTTTAGCTAGTTATAGTGAAGAATATCATAAGAATAGTATAAACTTTAAAAAATTCACCAAAAAACAAATAAAACTCTCCACTATATCACCAGACTTTCTATAAATGTTATGATAATAACATGGAGGTACAAATAGTATGGATAAGATATATAAAACAGCAGAAGTAGCTAAAATAGTTGGAATACATTCTAACACTGTACGTTTGTACGAAAAACTTGAATTAATACCAAAGGTGGATAGACTAGTAAATGGTTATAGAGTATTTACTGACTATCATATTGAGCAGTTTAAGCTTGCTAGAACTGCCTTTAAAGTAGAGGTTCTACAAAATGGGCTTAGAAAAAAGATAATCAATGTTGTTAAGTTATCTGCTAAGGGTGAGTTTCAAGAAGCAATTGAATGTACAAATGATTATATAAATCAGATAAATCAAGAGCAAAAAAATGCAGAAGAAGCCATAGAACTTTCAAAGAAGCTTTTATTAGGAAGGGATACTAAAGATAATTATATATTTTTTACAAGAAAGCAGACTTCAGACTATCTTAAGGTTACAATGGACACATTAAGAAATTGGGAGATGAATGGTTTACTTACTATTAAGAGAAAGCAGAATGGATATCGAGTTTATACTCAAAGTGATATTAATAGATTGAAAATAATACGTACCTTACGTTGTGCTAATTATTCTCTTTCATCAATTTTAAGAATGATTAATGCCATATCAGAAAGTAAGGAAATTGATATTAAAGAGGTGATCAATAAACCAAAAGAGGATGAGGACATTGTTACAGCATGTGATAAGCTTCTTACTTCATTAAGTGATGCAGAAAAAAATGCAATTAGTATATTGAAGCAATTAGAATTTATGAAAAACGAATTTAATATAAACTCTACACTTTAACACCAGACTTTGTGATGGTGTTATTCTTTTATCAAAAGGAGGGAATAACACATGGAAGTAATAAAAGTTCATAATCTTTATAAATCCTATGGAGATGTTCAAGTAGTGAAGGATATTAGTTTAACTGTAAAGAAAGGTGAGGTATTTGGAGTGCTTGGAGCCAATGGGGCAGGGAAGAGTACTACTATAGAATGTATTTTAGGTACAAAGAATTTTGATGATGGACAGGTATCTATACTAGGTATGAATCCTCAAAAAGAAAGAAAACAACTATTTCAGAAGGTTGGGGTTCAATTTCAAGAATCTAATTATCAAGATAAGATTACAGTTAAAGAATTATGTGAAATAACTGAGGTTCTTTATAAAAATCCATTAGATTGCAATAAATTATTAGAGCAATTTAAACTTCAAGATAAAGTTAAAAATCTAGTAAGCGAACTATCTGGAGGTGAAAAGCAGCGATTGTTTATTATCCTAGCATTAATTCCTAATCCAGAGGTGGTATTTCTTGACGAGCTTACAACAGGATTAGATGTAAAATCTAGAAGAGATGTGTGGAAGTGTTTATTAAACTTAAAAAAGCAAGGTCTTACAATCTTTTTAACATCTCATTTCATGGATGAGGTTGAAGTTTTGTGCGATAAAATATGTATTTTTAAAAATGGAGTAATAGACTTTTATGGAACAATTGAAGAAGCAGTGGCACTTAGTCCATATGAAAAATTTGAGGATGCTTATTTATGGTTTGTAGATGAGGAGGACTTGGTTAATGAAAGTATTTAAATTAATGTTAAAAACTGAATTAAAGTTATCACTAAGAGGCATGGATATGTTCATCTTTGCAATCTGTATGCCAATTCTAGTAACTGTTATTTTGGGTGTTATTTATGGCAATAAACCCGCATTTCCTGGAGCAGATTTTACATTCATGGAACAATCCTTTGCAGCTGTATCAACCATTGCAATATGTGCAGGTGGCATCATGGGGTTACCATTAGTATTATCTGAGTATCGTCACAGAAAGATATTAAAAAGATTTAGAGTAACACCAGTTAGCCCATCTATGATTTTAATAGTTCAAGGAGTAATCTATGCTTTATATGCTATTGTTTCATTAATTCTTATTTATTTAACAGCCAAAATATTTTTCAAGTTTCAATTTAAAGGTTCATGGATAAATTTTTTAGGAGCATACACATTAGTAATGACATCAATGTTTAGCATTGGATTTATGGTTGGAGGAATAGCTAAAAATACTAAAATGGCTGGTGTTATTGCAAGTATTCTATACTTTCCTATGCTTCTATTTTCAGGAGCAACATTACCATATGAGGTTATGCCAACAACTCTTCAAAAAGTCGCAGATATCTTACCATTAACTCAAGGGATAAAGCTTTTAAAAAATGCATCACTTAGTTTAAGTATAGATAATGCACAATTACCAATTTTAGTTATAAGTATACTTGCTGTGATATGCATCTGGGTATCTATTAAGCTTTTTAGGTGGGAGTAATTAAGCTGAAATAATATCTTTTAACTACAAAGTATATATTCAGATAAACAAAATTAAAAGAGATGTTTAATTAATAAAAAGTAAGCGCATAGTATTAAAGTGATATTTAGGAGAAGATAGATATAAAATTTAAATAATGGTAGCCAATTTCTTTAGATATATTTAATAAAAGGACTTACTAGGAAATGTAAGTCCTTGATTTGATTATAGAAATTAATCCTCTATAACCATATTAAGAACAGTTTCAATGTGTCTCTGCTGGTGTTTTTATTTCTTTAAATAACAGCGGTAATTCAGTACAACCTAATAATACGACTACTTTCTATACTGAAAAGTAACAAATAGAAAGATTTCCTTAACTATGTGAGTAGTATCAAAAGATATTAAAAATTAATATCTGCAATGGAGTATAATGCTGCTTTGCCACTTAATTTTACTCTCTCTCCTTGATATTCACAATATAATGTACCCCCTCTTGGAGATGCCTGATAAGCAACTAAATATTTCTTTCCAAGCCTATTTGCCCAGAATGGTATGATATGGCAATGTCCTGAACCACACACTGGATCTTCATCTACATTACATTTTGGTGCGAAGGATCTTGATACACAGTCAAATTCTTTACCTTTAGCTGTAGTTTGCAAGAGTAGCCCTTCTAGTTTTTTTATCTTTTCTAAATTAGGATTTAAATTTCTAACATCTTCTTCTGATTCAAAAATACAAAGTAAATCCCTTCCCATATATGCTTCTAATGGTCTAATCCCAATAGCTTCTATCATTTCATCTGTTACATCTACTTTTTTTAGTTCATAAGCTGGAAAGTTCATTTCAAAAAGGTCACCATTTTTTATAACTGTTAATAATCCAGATAGTGTCTTAAAACGTACTTCTGTTGATTCAGTCTCAATAAATTTTGTGATGACATACGCAGTTGCAAGTGTTGCATGTCCGCATAGATCAATCTCACCGCCTGGAGTAAACCATCTTAATTTATAATCTGAAGCTTCTTTTACTGTAAAAGCTGTCTCAGACAGTTGATTTTCCCTTGTTATCTGCATCATGGTCTCATCAGTAAGCCATTCATTCATAACACATACTGCTGCAGGATTTCCCCCAAATACCTTCTCCGAAAAAGCATCTACCACATATTGTCTCATTTTAAATTCCTCCTTTATCCTCCAAAACGTTTATTGATTTTTATATGACCTTAGTATACAATGGCCTCATATATAAGTAAAACGACTATTTTTAATTAATATATTAGATTTTCTAATGTAAAGGAGATGATAATATGAACCGATATCTTGCCCTATGTAAAATTGTAGAAGTCGGAAGTTTTTCAAAATCTGCAGATTTATTAGGTTATACCCAATCAGGCATAAGTCAAATGGTTCAATCACTAGAAGATGAGCTATCTCTAAAGTTACTGCTACGTTCTCGAACTGGTGTAAAACTTACTCCTGAAGGCGAAGAATTGTATCCTTATATATTAAAAACTGCTTCTTCTTATCGTGCAATGATAGAGAAAACTAAAGAAATAAAAGGGCTTGAATCAGGAACTATACGAATTGGTACTATTTCCAGTATCTCGTGCCATTGGCTTCCTCATATGATAAAAGAATTTCAGGCTATTTATCCAGATGTACAATTTATTCTTCATCAAGGAGACTATACAACTATTTCTGAATGGATTAAGTCAGGTGAAGTAGATTTTGGATTCATAAATCCTGCTGCAGTGTCAAAATTAAATACTATTGCCTTAAAGGATGGAGAACTTCTAGCTGTTCTTCCACAAGAACATTCATTAGCAAAAGAAAGTTCAGTCACATTGAAACAGCTTGCAACTGAATCTTTTATTCTATTGGAAGAAGGTGCTCTCAATGAAGCTTTAGATGCTTTTCATGAACAAAATCTTCATCCAAATATCAAAATGTGTATTCATGATGATTATTCTATTCTTTCCATGATTGAAGAAGGCTTAGGAATAAGTATTTTGCCTGAATTAGTTCTAAGACGAGTGAGCTATGATATAGCTAAAGTTCCAATTAACCCACCTGTGACACGTACCATAGGAATTGCTTATAATAATCTAAAAACAATTCCTATAGCAAGTAGGTATTTTATCAATTACTTAAAGGAACACATTCCTGATTAATTATAAATTGTATTAAAAATGTTAGATAAAGACGATTTAGAGCTTATGAATCATTACTAAGTTTTCAAACAAGCAAAGATGTAGTAACATATGTGGTATGTTACAAAAATACCCCCGTCTTTACAAAGGTTACATAACAAAGGAGCGTATTGTTGCTGCAAAGGTAATAAACTAACTAATGTAAATTGTTCAAAGTGTAATGAAATCAATTATGAAGTATACTCTGGATAAACATACATAAAGTTGTTTACTTGAATAAAATAAATTAACACATACTTAACGGTAAAGAGGTGTAAGAATGAAGAAGATATTAATAGTTGAGGATAATAAAGATTTAAACATATTACTTTCAAATATAATAAAAGAAGCAGGATATCTTAGCAAATCGTTATATGATGGATTAGGTGTAATTAAAGAATTCAAAGAAAATAAATATGATATGATTATTTTGGATATAATGCTTCCATATAAAAGTGGAGATATGATTTTAAAAGAAATTAGAAAAGATTACGATGTTCCTGTTATTATTATTTCAGCTAAGGATTTGACGGGGACAAAAGTATATATGTTAAAGAATGGTGCTGATGATTATATTACTAAACCATTTGATGTTGATGAAGTTATCGCAAGAATAGAGACAAATCTTAGAAGATATAAAAATAGTAAAACAGTAAATGAAATGTTATATTATAAAGATATAAAACTTGATACCAGATTAAAAAGAGTAATAGTTGATAAGAATGAAGTTAATCTTACAGTTAAAGAATATCACATTCTTGAATTATTGATGGAAAATCAGGAGAGAGTATATTCAAAAGCAAATTTATATGAAATTATATGGGAAAGTGAGTTCTTAGGTGATGATAAAACTATTAAAACCCATATAAGTAGATTGAGAAATAAATTAAAAGAAGCAAATAAAGATGAAGAGTATATTGAAACTGTATGGGGAATAGGATATAGGTTGATTAAACAATAAAGGATTATTGCTTTGAGTATAATCTTAATAGCTGAGATAGATAAATATTTTTATTATCTCAGCTTATTTTATTAGTATACATTTAATTCATGATAATTAGGTCTATTTTTTATCTCTTTCGTAACATTTTATTACTTAATTGTTACTTTTATGTAACCTTTTAAGTTTATATTTATTATGATGAAAGGAGAAGAAAAATGAATAATAAAATTTTAGAAATTATCAAAGTAACAAAAGTATATAAAACTAACAGTATCATAAGAAAAATAACAAATAAAAATAGCAATGGAGTTGTTTTAGAAAATGTGAACTTTTCTTTAGAGAAGGGAAAAATTTATGGGCTTATTGGAAGAAATGGTTCTGGGAAAAGTACTCTTATTAAAATAATAGCTGGTCTATCTAATACTACAGAAGGAAAAATAAGAATCTTTGGAGAGGACGATGAAGAGAATTTAAGACAAGCAAGAAAAACTATAGGATTTTTAGTTGAAGAACCAGCGTTACATTTAGGAATGACAGCAAAAGAAAATATGCAATTATTTCAAAAGATAAAAGGTATATCTGACAATAGCAGTCTTGATGAAATATTAAAAATGGTAAATTTACATGATTGTAATAAAAAGAAAGTACGTAATTTTTCATTAGGAATGAAGCAAAGATTGGGAGTTGCGTTAGCACTTGTAGGTAATCCGGAAATTTTAATATTAGATGAACCTATGAATAGTATTGATCCTTATGGAGTTGTAGAAATAAGAAATATTCTAAAAAAAATATGTTCAGAAAGAAATATTACTATGCTTGTAACTGAACATGATTTAAATAATTTATATTTGTTAGCAACGGATTATATTATTATAGATAAAGGACATATAAAGGATGAAATTACTTTAGAACAATTAAAGGAAAAGTGTAAAAAATATATATTATTACATACAGATGAGCCAGAGAGAATGGCTTATATTTTAGAGGATGTTTTAAAAACAACAAATTATAGAGTCATGCAAGATAAGTCAATTAGATTATATGATTATATTGATGATGTTAAATTGTTAGCAAGAACTTTTTTAGACAAGAAGATTTTAGTTACAAATTTATCATATGAGTGTGGTACTTTAGAAGATTATTTTCTTAGTGTTGTAAGGAGGGTGTAATGTATAATTTATTAATTGCAGAATGTATGAAAATAAAAAAGAATGTTGCTCTAAAAATGTTGATTATAGGAATATGCGTTATAAGCGTTGCATTATCATTAAATAATATTTATTCAATAAAATTATGTTATGAAGATTTATCTCAAATTGAAAGTTATTCAGGAGCAGGCCAATTTTGTGCTGCTCTAGCAATGAGGCATAATTTTATAAATATTAGTATACTTCTTACTGTGTTTGGGGGTATATATATATGTTATGATTTTGAAAGAAAGTTATGTCAAAGTGCTGTTTATGCAGGATGTAAGAAATTGGATATATTTTTTAGCAAGATGATTATATATTTTATTATATCAGCGGTATTATTATTAATATATTCATTTATTTCTACATTAATTCCAAGTATTGTCTTCTCTGATTATATTAAATATAATAGTAGTATGATTTTACAAATGATAAAAATATATTTTGTAAGTATTATATTTCATTTTGCTCGGTTATCACCTATAATTTTAATAGCATATTTTATGAGAAAAACAGGAATCACAATAATATTATGGGGGATAATTTATATAGCGGTTGATAAATTCTGGCAAGGAAGCGTTGAATTATTTCCTGTAATAGATAAAGTATATGTTAATACTATTTGGCAAATTAATAAATGTATAACTCCAAATATGACATATTTAAGCGCATTTAGAGTTGTTGGAGTTAGTTTAATGTATATAATCGCTTTTGTTGGTATAGCTTATATGCTTTTTAAAAGAGAAGAATTAAAATAATTTATTTACAATATATATAATTCTGATAAATATAATTTAGGAATCTCAGGTATTAGCAAGGAGGTATTCATAAAATTATTACATTAATTATAGTTATAAGTTCTATAACAATATTAATATTAATTTTATATATTTATTTTTTAAATAGAACAATAAAAGATATTAATAAGCAAATTGCTTTTAAAATGAATAAAAAAATAGAATCATTAATTAGCATATCTATGTTCAATAAAAATTTAACTGATCTTACTGGAAATTTAAATAAGCTACTAATTTTTGAAGAGAAATCAAGAATTCAGAGTGTTTGTCAGGAAAAAAAGATTAAAGAAATGATTACTAATATATCTCATGATTTAAGAACTCCACTTACTGCTGTCAAAGGATATATGGAACTGTTAGTTAGGAATTTACAAGAAGAAAAACAAAGGAAAACTTCTGAAACTATAATAAAACATATAGATCAATTGGACAAGCTTATAAATTGTTTTTTCGAACTTTCATACCTTGAAATGTCTGATGATAATATTGAACTTTCTAAAGTTAATTTAACCAATACTTTATGTAATAGTATTGTGAATTATATATATGAATTTGAAAAGAAAGATATAAAGGTTGAAATAAATACTGAACAACCTCTTTATGTTGTTGGGAATGAAGAAATGATAAAACGTATAATTGAAAATCTTATAAAGAACTGCTTAGTTCATTCATATGGAAATGTAAAAGTTAATATTAGTGAAGAAGATGAAAATATAGTATTATCATTTGCAAATAAAGTGAAAGAAACAGAAAAAATAGATACGGATAATTTATTTGATAAATTTTATGTGGCTGATCAGTCTAGAAATAAAACAACAACTGGACTTGGATTGTCTATAGTAAAAAAACTTTGTGAGAAAATGAATGGTAGTGTTAAGGCTATACTTAATGGAAGTATATTGGATATTAAGGTTATATTATTAAAATCAGATAAATGAAGTAATCTAGCAAATTAAGAAGTTCTAAGCTAAATATACTAATTTATGAGGGGATTCTCAGTAGAATCAGGTAGTGCTACATGAAGAAGGAAGGAAAGTTATGAAAAAATATTTAAAAATGCATCCCAAGAACTGAATTAACTCTGTACAAATAAGGTGATGAAGCGTTGTACAGAGAATAGAAGAAAAATTCATCAAAAATTATTATACCTGCAATAAATCAGGTTTTATTTTGATACTTTTTTGATTGGATATTTTGATATAGAACTTTGTTCATCGTTTTATCGAAGTAGTTATCATAATATTATCAAAGGAGAATAAAATGTTTAGATTAGAAAAACCAATTATTACAATGGAAACAATAAGAGCAATGGAGGATATGTCTTATTTCACCCATGCACTTATATTTGATGATTTGCTTATTATTGCACAAAAGGAAACGAATTGCTTTGTTTTAAAAACAATGGATGGATTAATTGTAATAGATGCTATATGGCCGTGTGAAGAGGCATTTAATGCAATTGTTTTTGCAATTAAGGATGTGGGATGGAACCCTGAAGATATAAAAAAGCTAGTATTAACTCATGGACATGTAGACCATACTGGATGTGGGAAATGGATTGTAAATGCTTTTCATGCTAAAACATATTTATCAAAAAGAGATGATATCTTTTGGCAAACTGAACCTGCAAAAAAAAATCGACCTGAAACATGGAAGGACTATACAATTGATGTTTATGTGAAAGATGGTGATACAATCACTCTTGGTGATAAAACAATTTATGTTTATGATACTCCAGGACATACACCAGGAGGCCTTAGCTTTATATTTAATGTAACGGAAAACAACAAGATATATCAGGCTGCTTTATGGGGAGGCTCTAATCCTCCAGCAAATCTACAAGATATTATTATTTATATGAAGTCATTAGATTACTTCATGGAACAATGTGAAAATAAAAATGTAGAGATAGCACTTAGTAATCATACAGGATTGGATAATGGAATGGAACGTATTGCATATTCACAAAAAAGAATGAGTTATATGCCAAATATTTATTTAATTGGACAGAGCGGATTTCGTAAATATTGTCAGTTATTTCGTAACTTATGTTATGAAAAATTGGAAATGATGAAATAGATCCTGTTTAAAAGAATAGCACTATAAATAAGTATATTTTAGCCTTAGACATCGATATAACTTGTCTAAGGCTATTTTTATAAGTGAAAATGGTATATAACAAGTAATGGAGGTTTTTATTAAAATTAGATGTTGAAAGATATGAGTTAATTTTATATTGATTTTTACAATGCATATTTATGACCGCCTATATGTAGCTTAAATAGGTGATTATAAGCGGTTATATTTTTATAATAGTAATTTTATATTTAAAAAATTATATAAAATAAAAAAGTATTGAAAAAGTAAACAGTTTAAAATTAGTTTAAAATTAGATGGTAAAATAAATTAGGGTGGTGTTTGATATGATTAAAATATTAATAGTAGAAGATGATAAAAATATAAATAAGTTAATACAATCATTATTAAAAAATGAGAATTATGAAATAGTAACAGCTTTTTATGGTGATGAAGCTTTGAAAAAAATAGATAACGAAAAAGTGGACATGGTTATTACAGATGTTATGATGCCGAATATGGATGGATGGGAATTATGCAAGGAGATTAGAGAGTTTAGCAACATGCCAATTTTAATGTTAACTGTGTTGGGGGAAACAAGCCAGAAAGTAAAAGGATTTGAAATTGGTGCTGATGATTATTTAACAAAACCATTTGAACCACTAGAACTTGTAGTACGGGTAAAATCATTGTTAAAGAGGTATCATTTAAATGAGTCACAATCAATAAATATAGGTAATATTTCTATTGATAAAAAGAATTTTATCCTTAGAGTAGGTAATCAAAACATTACATTGCCATTAAAGGAATTTGAGTTGTTATTTACACTTGCTAGTATGCCAGGAAAGACATTTTCTAGGGATTTATTAATAGAAAATATTTGGGGTTATGATTTTGATGGTAATGAAAGAACTTTAGATGTGCATATTGGGAGACTTCGTGATAGATTTCCTCAAGATGTTTCAGGCGTGAAAATAACAACTATAAGAGGATTAGGTTATAGATTGGAGGAAGTAGATTGTGAAGGATGATAAAGATAGGTTAGCACACCATATTAGAAATACAATTGGAATAATAGTATCTATTATTATTGGATTTTTTGTAATATATAAGATTTTTAATATTAAGGTTAATTTTTATATTATCACGTTAAATATACTAAGTTGTTTTTTAGGAATTGCAATATATTTAGTAGGAATTTATATAATTTATAAACGTGTTGGGCATTCAAAAGATAACTTTAAAATGGTATTTAATGCGCTGGATAGAATATCTAATGGAGATTTTGGGGTTTTTATAGAAAGTGAAAAGTATGAAAATAATCCTCATAATCATTTAATGAAGGAGCTGGCTGAAAAAGTAAATAGTATGGTAAAGCAGCTAAGCAATATGGAAATGATGCGTCAAGATTTTGTGTCTAATGTATCTCATGAAATACAATCTCCACTTACGTCTATACAAGGGTTTGCTGTATTATTACAAAATGACAGGTTATCACCTGAAGAAAAGAAATCATATCTTGGAATTATTCAAATGGAATCTAAGAGATTATCTAAGTTAAGTGATAATTTATTAAAGTTATCTGCTTTGGATTGTGAGACAAAGGAATTACAAATCAAAAGTTATGATTTAAGTAAACAACTTAGAAATATTATTTTATCTTTAGAACCTCAATGGTTAGATAAGAACATTGAATTTGTAATAGAATTTTCAGACGTTACTATAAATGCTGATGAAGAGCTTATGAGTGAGGTTTGGATCAATCTGCTAAATAATAGTATCAAATTCACTCCTTATGGAAGCAAAATTTATGTATCAATTAAAAAAGAACCAGATGGTATTGATGTAATAATTAAGGACAGTGGTATTGGTATAAGTGAAGAAGAACAAAAATGCATATTTGAACGTTTTTATATGATGGATAAATCTAGAAAAAGAGAACTTGGAGGAAATGGATTAGGCCTCTCTATTGTTAAAAAAATAGTTGATCTTCACAAAGGAAATATAAAAGTTCAAAGTGATATAAATAAAGGAGCAACATTTATTATATCACTTCCCATAGAAAATTAAATTGGCGTTAAAACTGTGTTTAATCCTGTAACTTTTACAAGATTAAAATACAGTTTTTTATTTTGCTAATAAAATATAAAAATTTAAATACAGTTTAAATTGGTGCGCTAAAATAAATTTGCTTAAGACAACAAGAAAATTGGAGATATAAATATTGGATTTATTAAACAATTATGAAAGAAGTAAGGAAGGAGTATGGTTTAAAAAAAATAAGAAGAAATAAGAACTTTTTAGAACTGTGTATCTTATATGCCTATTAAAACTATTTTAAAACATGTTTGATATGAATGGCAAAATGAAAGGATTGATATAAATGAATATAAAAAATAAAAATATTAAAATAATGAGTGAAGAAAAAGTCTCTAAAGCTTTATTAAAACTTGGAGTACCTATAATCATAGGTATGCTTGTAACTGCATTTAATAGTGTGGTAGATGCTATGTTTGTAGGCGGACTTGGAACTAGTCAGATGGCAGCAGTTTCAGTAACATTTCCTATAACACAATTAATTACTTCAGTAGGATTGATTTTTGGATGTGGTGCAGCTCCATATATTTCTAGACTTTTAGGAGAAAAAAATTTTAATAAAGCAAATAAAACAGCATCAATAGCACTTTTTAATAGTTTATTTTGGGGAGTAATTACTATAATATTGACACTAGTTTTTCTAGATAAAATATTAATATTATTTGGAGCCACTAATACAATGTTGCCATATGCAAGAGAGTTCTCCACTATATTTGTCCTTGGATCAATTTTAAATATAGTAAATGTAACAATGAGTAATATTGCCAGTGCTGAAGGTTCTACAAAAATAAGTATGACAGCAATGATTATAAGTGCAGTATTAAATATAATTTTAGAACCTATCTTTATATACACTTTTTTACTAGGAATAAGGGGGGCAGCTATTGCTACTGTAGTGGCACAAAGCATTACAACAATTCTTTATATATGGTACGTTTTAAGTAATAAAAGCATCACCAAAATATCTTTTAAACATATTTCATTTGACAAAGTAATATATTCTCAAATGATGAAGGTTGGAATAATTAATTTTATTTTTATGTTACTATCTAGTACAGCTATGGGATTAATAAATGCATCGGCGAGCCATTATGGAGATTATGCAGTAGCTGCAATGGGAATTGCAACTAGAATAATTACATTTGTATCTTATGGTATTTTTGGGTACTCAAAAGGATTTCAAGCTATGGTGGGATATAATTACGGTGCAAAAAATTATCGCAGATTTAAAGAAACGATTAGTGAATCTTTAAAAATGACTACAGGTTTTTGCGTGATGGCAACAGCTATACTAATTATTTTTTCTAAATCTATTATTTCAATATTTAGTAATGATGCTAATGTTATCAATATAGGTAGCAGCGCATTAAGGGCAAATAGTATTATGTTTATTTTCTTTGGTTTTCAATCTATTTATACAACATTATTTGTAGCTGTTGGAAAAATGAAAGAAGCTGCACTATTAAGTATTACAAGACAAGGAATCTTCTTTATACCTACTATATTTATTCTGCCAAGAATAATAGGTTTAAATGGAATAATTTTTACGCAAGGGATTGCAGATTTGTTAACTCTAATATTAACAGTAACATTAGTTAATAAGCTAAAAAAAGATAGTAATATTTTCATAGGAAAAATTGATGATACTAATGAGGAAAAAACAAGTTTAAAATTAGATGGAAACATAAAGATTAATAATGTTTATGTAAAATAATAACATTTTTGTTTTTAAGTCATACACATAATTTATATTTCAAGTTAATTATATGTATGACTTAAAAATTTATTTAGAAAACGTAGTTAAATATTAATTTCTAATTTAGAATTATATCAATTTGTGTAAAATATATATAAGAATAAAATAGAAAAAATCTCATTTAAAGGTTAATTGGCTCAAATCATAGTATAATTTGAGCCATCTTTCTATTTATTAGTGTAATCCAGAACTTATTAGCCTCTTTTTAATTTGAGGTCCAATAAGTGATGCAATTATTATTTTTATTATATCTCCTGGAATAAATGGGAGTACACCAATTGCTAATGCTTTATTGAATCCTATATGTGCTTCATATGCTAACCATGTTGTTCCAAATATATATGTTACGATTGTACCTAATACCATTCCTAAGAAACACATATAAATCTTGTTTGAGAATTTATCAATGAAAATACCACTGATAAATGCCATAAAAATAAATCCAATTAAATATCCACCTGTTGGTCCAAATAATTTAGCCACTCCTCCAGAAAATCCTGAAAATACTGGTAATCCTACAAGACCTATAAAAAGATAAACTATATAACTAAGAGTTGCTCTTTTTCGCCCTAGTACATATACTGCAAAATAAATTACAAGATTAGTTAATGAAATTGGCACTATTCCAATAGGTAGGGATAGTGGTCCTAATATACAAGTAACCGCAGATATAAATCCAATCAATGTCAATTGACGAGTATTTATTTTTTTTGTTTTTTCCATAATTAATTCTCCTTCTATTTTTGAATATCAAAACCAAGTTTTGTAAGCATAATTTTATCTTGTTCAGTGTTATTTCCTACAGTGGTTAACATATCACCAGTAATTGTTGCATTAGCACCAGATTGGAAGATTTTCGTGCCTCCATCTGCAAAATAATTTCTACCAGCTGCCATACGAATATAAGCAGTTGGATTTAAGTAACGAAAAATTGCTATTGTTCTTAAAATATCTTCATCACATATTCTTTCTAAATTGCCAAATGGAGTACCTTTTATTGGCGTTAATACATTGATTGGTATCAATACAACTCCAAGTTCTGATAAACTAATAGCCATATCAATTCTATCTTCCCATGTTTCACCCATTCCTATAATTCCACCTGAACAAACATTAAGTCCTACTTTCTGAGCAAGTTTAATTTCTTCAATTTTATCTTCATATGAATGTGTAGTGCAGATATTATGAAAGTTTTTTTTAGAAGTTTCAATATTTTCATGATACATTGTAACGCCAGATTCCTTTAAACGTATAAGTTCTTCTTCTGTTAAAAAACCATGTGATGCACATAAGTTAACTTCACATTCTTCATGCATCTTTTTATAGGTATCTATTGCTTTATCAAAATCAGTACCACTTAATGATCTTCCAGCTGTAACAATAGAGTAGCGATGTACGCCATTTGCCTCATTTTTTTTACAATCTTCTAAAATTACATGTGAATCTAAAAAATCATATTCTTTAATTCCAGTATTATGGTGAGCAGACTGAGCACAGAATTTACAATTTTCACTACATTTCCCGCTGCGTCCATTAATAATTGTACAAAGATCCACTTTTTGTCCACATAATTTCTCACGAATTTTATTGGCTCCTGCACAAATTTTTTTTAATTCTATAGTTAATAAAAATTCTAAATTATCATTTCTTGTTAAACGCCTTCCATTTATAATTTCTTCAATTAAATTTTCCATATTAGTTCACCACCATGTAAAATTGTAAAAATAAACTTTAAATTAGTATATAATCTATAATTTTAATTGTCAACTTTAATTCATAATTTGGTTTACAATTAAATTATTCAAAGATTATATTATATAGCTTGTTTACTTTGTAAAAGGAATTTATTCTTTGAATAAAAAAAGCTACATCAAGTATTAAAACTTTGTGTAGCTTTTACGTTATTTATCAATTTGAATAGAAATTTTCAACAAATATTGATTTGGGTTACTTACTGAAAGATAATAGAGTTGATCTTCCTCATAGGCATTTCCAATAATTTCGTAGCCGTTTTGTTCAATATACTCTTTAAGTTTGCGGTAAGCATCCGGAAGTGTTTCATAAGCACCCTTGTGAAATAACACAGCATAAGTTCCTGCAGGTTTTATAAATAGATATTCACTATTTGTCTTGCGATCTATTTTACTGCAAAAGTACTTTCTCTCAAATAGGCCTTGCTTAAGGTTTTTCAAAAGTACGATTTCACCAATTGGAAATTCATTATAGCAATAATTTTTGCGACAGTATGAAATATGTTCTTGTATTTTCATATGGAAAGCTTTTTCGTCTGTATAACTAACCTCTGGTGCGTCGATAACAATATAATACTCCTCATTAAAATATTCAATTTGAACTTCATCGCAATTAACTGACAGTGCATGTTCTGTAGTGGCTATGGTATTTTTTATGAGCTTTTTTATTTGATTAAGGCGTTTTTGCTCTTTTTTTAATTGAATTTGTTTTGTTTTTAGAATAGACAAAAAATTAGTTGTATTCTGTTTTTCCATATAGCTTTTAATTTCTTTTAGAGGTGTACCAACCTCTTTGAGTGATTGTATAATATCAAAGGTTGTAAGCTGCTTTGTTGAATAATATCGATACCCATTTTCTGCAACAATTTCTGGCTTCAAAATGCCTAGTTCATCGTAGTAAAATAGGGTGTCTTTTTTTACACCACATAAAGCAGCAAACTCTCCTGCTTTGAAAAAAATTTTTGACATCTTTTTATTCTCCTATTGACTATTGGGTAACCCCATACTTTATAATAGGACTGTTGACATTAAAAGGCAAGGTATTATCATGGCGCCAATGAAATTTCACCGATAAGATGATTTTAATGGTAACTTTTTTAATATAATAATAGTTTTAAAAGAAGAGGTTAATTTTATATGAAACAAGATATGTTAGTTAAACAAAAATATTTAAAAAAAGGAGGAATTATTGCGCTTATTACTGTGCTGAGTATGGCTCCTATGTTTTCAGTTGATATGTATCTGCCTGCACTTCCATATATGAATGCTTATTTTTCAGCCTCTGATTCAGTAATGAATTTAACTCTGGTAGGCTTTTATATTTTTATGGCTTTAGGACTTTTAATTTTTGGACCTTTTAGTGACAAGCATGGTCGTAAACCTATTTTAATTATAAGTTTGTTTTTATATGTAGTTTTTAGTGGTCTTTGTGCTATCTCTACGAATATTTGGCAATTGATATTTTTTAGAATTATTGAATCTATTGGTGCTGGTGGTATGTTAGCAATTTCAATTGTTCTGATTAAAGATTCTTTTAAAGGAAAAGCTATGGGTACCATACTTGCAGTCGTTACGTCTATTTCTATAATTGCTCCTATGGTTGCACCTATTCTAGGAGCATTTATATTGCAGTGTTTTAATTGGAGAGCAATTTTTGTAGCTTATGCGATTATAGGAATTATATGCTTAATAGCTTCATTTCTACTAGCTGAAACATTGTCTGCTTCCAAAAGATTAGATGGAAAGTTAATAAATACAATGGGAAGACTTGTAGTTGTAGGAAAGAATAAGGGATTTACATATTTATTGATTATTGCATCCTTGTTTGCAGCACCTTATATGGCTTATGTTGCTGTATCTTCATATGTTTATATTGATTTTTTTGGACTATCTGCAACTGCCTATAGCTATATCTATGGTATAAATGCGGCAGTATCTGTTTTAGGACCACTTATCTATATAAAGATAAATGGAAAAGTTGATCCCAAAAAAATTACATGGTTGTGTTTTGTACTAGCTGTTTTTAGTGGAATGGCACTTATTATTTTAGGACGTCTTTCACCTGTATTATTTCTATTTTCATTTATTCCATTTGCTTTTGTAGAAAGCATCATGAAAGTATTTAGTACGGATATCTTACTAAATCAACAGGAAGGAGATAGTGGATCAGCATCTTCTCTAATTAATTTTACACAAACAATATTAGGAAGTATTGGTATGGTCATGGGGGCTTTACCTTGGTCTAACTATATAAGTGGACTTGGAATATGTGTCTTAGGCTTCATCATAATTGGTATAATTAGCTGGATTGCATTACTAAAGTCCAATATCTATATAAAAGGTTTAAAAGAAATTCAAAATAGAAAACACTATGAGAAAAATATATTTAATGAGCATAACCTTAATGTAGAATAAAATTTCATAGCATAATGATAAGAAGTATCTAAAGGGTACTTCTTATTTTTTATTGGTATTCATAAATGCTTCATAAACCAGGTGGACATCCTTTTTAATCACTAATGAATAACCAATTTTTCCTTTTGGCCATTAAGATCTATGAGAATTGTGATAATATAAAAATATATCTATTAGGTTAAATAATACGCCATGTTTTAAATGAATGTTGATATTGTAGTATAAACAGAATTCTTATCATCAGATAAAGCTTGTCTTTGGCTGATGGTTAGAAGTCGTTATCCAGGAGCTAGTATCTGTTATGAAATTACAGATACTAGCTATCGGATAAAGCTCATGGACAGGGGAATTTGCTTTAAGAACTCTAAAATAAAGGGGAAAAACATTATGCAAGTAAATAGATTATTTGAAATTATATATATTCTTTTGGAGAAGAATATTGTAACTGCAAAAGAGTTAGCAGAAAGATTTGAAGTATCACAAAGAACTATTTATAGAGATATTGAAACACTGTCTACAGCAGGGATTCCAGTATATATGAGTAAAGGAAAAGGTGGGGGTATATCTATATTACCAGACTTTATATTAAATAAAGCTATATTAACAGAAGAAGAAAAGTCAGAAATATTATCATCTATAAGAGCTGTTAATGCTGTAAGTTTTAGTGATCCAGAGCCTGAAAAGGTTCTTAAAAAATTAAATAATATGTTAGGTGACAATGATACTGATTGGATAGAAGTTGATTTTTCAAATTGGGGAAATGCAGAAAAGGAAAAAGAAACTTTTAATAATCTTAAATCTGCAATATTAAGTAAAAAAATAGTAAAGTTTGATTATAGCAGTGGTAAAGGTGAAAATATTAGTAGGGAAGTATGTCCATTAAAATTATATTTTAAAGGTCAAAGTTGGTATATGTATGGCTATTGTAGAATACGAAATGATTATAGATTTTTTAAATTAAGAAGGATAAAGGATTTATGTATTTCTAAAGAGAGTTTTAATATTAAAGCACCAAAAAATATAATGAAGGAAGATAATATTTTTAATGATGAGTTTATTACTTTAAAAATGAGAATTTCTTCTAAAATGGCATATAGAGTGTATGATGAATTTGAAGATTTTAAAAAGCTAGATGATGGTAGTTTTTTTGTTACTATTGAATATCCAAAAGGAGACTGGCTTTTTAGCTATATATCTTCATTTGGAGAAGAATGTGAAGTGTTAGAGCCACAAGAAATAAGAAAAGACATAAAAAATAAAATTGAAAAAATGCTTTTAAATTATTCTTAATATGACATATAGTTGTCATATTAAGCCAAGTATAATAACCTTATCAAATATATGGAGGTTATGAATATGAAGTATGAAATTGTTAATTTAGAAGAAAAAATAGTGGTAGGAGTTAGTGCTGTTACAGGTAATGATGATCCTAATATGGGAAAAACTATTGGTGGCCTTTGGGAAAAATTATATCAAGGTGGCATTAACGAAACAATAAAAAATAAGGTGAATGAATATGCTATAGGACTTTATTCAGATTATGAAGATAATAAGTATTTAGTTACAGCAGGAAATGAGGTATGTAAGGCTGAAAATGAAGGACTTACAATAAAGAAAATTCCTGCAGGGAAATATGCTAAGTTTTCTATTGAAGGACATATGGAAAGAGCAGTTGCAAAAGCTTGGGGTGAAATTTGGCAAATGGATTTAGATAGAAGCTATCAAGCAGATTTTGAAGAATATTTAAATTCAGATTTTGATAATGCTAAGATTGATATTTATGTTTCATTAAAGTAATTATTAAAAGATACAATTATTAGAAGGGAGTTACGGTTATATGCATGATGTGATAGCAAAGGGGATACTATCTAGTAATAATGGAATGAATATTTATAGAGGATGTACTCATGGATGTATATATTGTGACTCCAGAAGTCTTTGTTATGGAATGGATCATATTTTTGAAGACATAGAGGTTAAGACTAATGGACCACAGCTATTAGAAGATACACTTAAAAGAAAAAGAAAAAAATGCATGATTGGAACAGGTGCAATGAGTGATCCATATATTCATCTAGAAGAAAAGCTTCAAAATACAAGAAAATGTTTAGAGATAATTTATAAGTATAGATTTGGATTAGCAATACAAACTAAATCAAATAGAATATTAAGAGATTTGGACTTGCTAAAAAGTATAAATAATAAAGCAAAGTGTGTTGTGCAGATGACATTAACAACTTATGATGAAGAATTATGCAAAATTATTGAACCAAATGTTTCTACAACAAAAGAACGATTTGAAGTTTTAAAGATAATGAGGGATAACAAAATCCCTACAGTAGTTTGGCTAACTCCTATTTTACCTTATATAAATGATACAGAGGAAAATATAAGAGGAATATTAGATTACTGTATAGAAGCTAAAGTTAAAGGAATTATAGTATTTAGTATTGGATTGACATTAAGAAATGGAAATAGGGAATATTATTATAAGAATTTAGATAAGCATTTTAAAGGTTTAAAAGAAAAATACATAAGACAATATGGAAATAGCTATGAAGTAATAAGTAAGAATCATGAAAATTTAATGAAAATTATTAAAGAAACCTGTAAGAAGAATAATATTATTTGTGAGATAAAAGAAGTTTTTAATTATATGAGAACTTTTGAAGAAAAAAATAATGAAGTTCAAATAGGTTTTGATATATAGAAAAATAAACCAATGATATTAAAAGTGTCATTGGTTTATGTTATAATTTTTTTACGTTATATTTTAAGTGAATGTTGATATTTGTATTTTATACACTAATTTTAAACCAAAAATTCATTAAAAAGTCAGCCATAAACATATGGTAAATATAGAAATTTAGGAATTGTTGTTTTCACCTTCTTTTAACCATTGTTTTGTTTCTTTCATCCTGTAAGATTCACCATTCATATCGACCATCTACCATGTATAATTTGTAGGTAAGCCTATCTGCCATAGCAGCTGTCATGACTGGATAAGTAAATACCTGCCCCCATCTATCAAATGATAAGTTGGTTGTTACAATTGTAGATTTTCTTCCTGTTCTTATAGAAAGATTAGTAAAAAGTAATTCAGCACCTTCCTTATCAGAAGATATATATCCAAATTCATCTAAAATTATCAAATCATATTTTTCTAATTTATTCTGGAAAGCTCGAAGATTCTTCGTCGAGCGTAGTTCCTTTAATTGTGTTATAAATAAAGGCACTGTTGCAAATAATACTTTATAACCTTCTAGGCATGCCTTGATACCTAATCCTTTACCAGTTCCAGAATTACATGAAAGTATAATATTCTGACCATTTCTAATAAAATCAAGTGTGCTTAAAATACTAAGTTTTTTCCTTTATTATAGAAACACTTAGTATTTAGTTATCTTAGGTGTTTTTTTATGCAATTCTAAAAATTTGTACAACTATACTCTATGTGGATTTGATGAAACAAAATATAAAGATGTTCTTTAAAAATTGAACAGTGTTATTTTACATAATATGTTATAATTTTTTATAATAGTAAATTATTGTAAATTAACAATAAAGGAAATATTAAATTATTGATGTAGGTGGTAAAAATGAATAGTATATCAAAATTAAAGATAGGTGATTCTATTGGTATTTTTTCGCCATTATCGCCTATAACATATTCATGTCCAAATAGATTTGAAAGAGCTAAAAAATATTTACAAAGTAAGGGTTTTAAAATAATAGAAGGAGATATATTATTTATAGAAGATTCATTACAAAACTGTGCAGACATTGAAAGAAGTTTTTCTTTGTTAAAAGTAAGTGGAGTTTTAGATAAAATATCAGGAATAATACTTGGAAAATATGAATTGTTTGGCGATTCAAAAACGGGAAGAAAGCCACATGAAATATTATTAGAAGTATTAGGTGAAAGAAAAATACCTTTTAGTGCTGATTTTGATTGTTGTTATACATATACTATGATTACATTACCAATAGGATGCAAAATAGAACTTGATGCTACAAACAAGAAAGTAAGTATTTTATAGGGTGTCAGGTACCAAACCAATAAATGTAAATCGACATTTTACAAATACTGTATTGTTTGAAATTAATAAATAAAGTAGGGGGCGATAGCTTGAATGCTATAGAAGTGAAAAATTTAGTAAAAAGATATGGAAAATTTAATGCAGTTGAAGATATTTCTTTTAATGTAGAAAAAGGAAGTGTTTGTGCCATACTTGGTCCAAATGGTTCTGGTAAAACAACAACAATAAAGAGTATATGCAATCTTATAATTCCAGATAGTGGTGAAATAAAATTGTTTGGGGAAGATAACAAAAATTCTGATAAGATAACAGCTATATTTGAAGGAACAAGAAATTTATATTGGAGATTAACACCAAGAGAAAATTTACGTTACTTTGCAGGTATAAGAGGTTTAGGTGGAAAAGAAATAGAAAAAAAGGTAGATGAATTATTAGATAAATTTAATTTGACGCATAAAAAGAATGAGACAGTAAATAACTTATCAAGAGGAATGCAGCAAAAGATTGCCATAGCAATGACTTTAATAAGCAATACAGATATAATTCTATTAGATGAACCCACTCTTGGATTAGATATACAAAGTTTCAAGGATATAAAAGATATCTTAAAAGATATTTCTAAGAACATGAACAAAACAGTACTTTTAAGTACACATGATATGAGTTTAGTACAAGATATTTGTGATTATGTAGTTATACTTAAAAAAGGAAAAATAGTAGCTCAAGATAAAATGGAAAGTCTTCTAGATATGTTTAAGAGTATGACTTATGAAATTGTATTAACAGAAACTTTAAGTAAAGAAAACAAAAAATACATAAGAGAGTTAAAGTACAATTTTTATTTTACTAATGAAGACAAAATGCTTGAAACAGATATATTTGATTCACAAGATGTCTATGAAATTATAGAAAGATTAAAAGAAAAAAATATATTAATTAAAGAAATAAAACAAAAGGAAGTGGATTTTGAAAGAGTTTACTTACAACTTACAAGTGGGGGAGAAAAGTAATGAAAAAAGTCTTTTATTTATTTAAGGTTTCATTTGAAAAAGCTATAAAGGAGTTAATTAGATATAAATTTAACACAATTTCAGATATATTAAGTCTCTACGTATTATTTATGGCTATGTTTTTGGGAATGAAATTTTTTGGATTGAGTATGGATGTATCACCAGTGAATTTAGGAGATACTTTAGAAGGGTTTGTAGCAGGATATTTCTTATGGACAATTATGCTTATGGCTTATTCAGATACTGCTAACAACGTAATTAATGATGCTAGTAGAGGAACATTAGAGCAGATAAGCATGTCTAATTTGGGGTTATATAATGTTTTATTTGTAAGAAGTATATGCAACTTAATTATAAATTTATTGGTTTGTTTTATAATACTTTTTATCATAATGTTTACAACTGGATATTGGCTTAACATAAATGTTGCTTCACTTTTGATAATTATATTTATAGGGATATTTAGTATATTGGGTATTTCATTTATTTTTGCAGGACTAGCATTAATATTTAAAAAAGTACAATCAATGTTAAATATAATTCAATATTTTTTGCTAGGGTTAGTAATTCCACCATTAAGCGCATTTAGTGATACAGTATCTGCACTACTTCCTTTTAGAAAGGCTATTGAGGAAGTATTTAAAATAACAATGGGAGGAATTTCATTTATGGACTTTTCAATTGGAGAATATTTAGTGATGATTGGAAATTCGTTAGCTTATTTCATAATTGGATTATTAATTTTCAAACTATGCAGTCATATAGCAAAGAAGAAAGGGCTATTAGGACAATACTAATCGTTCAAACTGAATGTATCAGAGAATTCTGGTAAGTTGTTATGAAAAATAAATATTTAAATTTGAGTGGATTAATATTAGGATCCATGGCCCCAGATTTTATATATTTTATATTATTTAATCCAAGTTCTAATTTCGGGCATACTATTTTAGGAACAGTAATATTAAATATCCCCTTATGTTTTCTTCTAAACTTTATATATTATAAATATATAAAAGATGCATTTATATTAAATTTGCTTAGTTGTATATCAAAAAATTATTCATTCTTTAATAGGAAATCGTAATTATGTAACTAATATTAGAGAAGCTGTAATTTTTGCATATTCAAGTATTGTAGGAATGATGACACATGTATTTGGGGATTCTTTTACACATGAAACTGGATACTTTGTAATGAAACTGAATTTTCTTAGAGACTCAATAGATTTGTTGGGCCATAAAATTTATGTGTATAAAATAGGTCAGCACGGTGGCACTTTGCTGGGATTTATAATAATTTTAATTTTTCTTTATAAAATTAGAAATGAGAGATTAAATTTAAATATATCTATAAAAAATAAAATTATTTATCATTCAATAGCTATACTCTGTGAGATAAGAGAAGTTTTTAATTATATGAGAGCTTTTGAAGAGAAAAATAATGAAGTTCAAATAGGTTTTGATATATAGAAAAATAAACCAATGATATTAAAAGTGCCATTGGTTTATGTTATAATTTTTTTAAAGTTTAGGCACAATCAAAAAAATAATTAAAAAATGAGTATTTTTTATCAGGAGGTGAGTGAATGAGTTTAATCGTTAAAAGAGCATTTATTGAAGGATTTGAAGATGAAAGACTGCAAAATGGGTTTAATGATTACTATGAATTATGGGAAAAAGGCTTAAAAAAACAAGCAAATAAAAGTATAAGAGAAACAATGCAATATTTTGATAGTTTGAATAAACAAAAGAAAAAAAGTATTACTTATCATTATTGTAAAGCAGTATGTGAACAAGAAGAATATACGAATTTGTATTCTAGAATGTTTCATCATGTAGATATTCCATATGAAATAATGACAAGAATATCTAAAATTTTAAAAGAAGATTGTGATAGCAACTATATGCCTCAGATAAGATGGTATTACGAATTCTTTGATAAAGACGATAAAATTATTGAAAAGGCATACTCACATCAAGAATGTGATGATAGAACTATTCAATTGTACTTTACATCTTTGTTAACAAAATTAGATTGGGGAGCACATCATTTCCCAGAAGGTTGTTTAATTACATTAGATACATACAATAAAGTAGTCAACAAATGTGATATATTATTGCACAAACATAGAATTGATAAACCATTAATAGAGGATTTTAATTATTACAATAGGCTTTATAATATGTGGTGGAAATATCGAGAAAGTGATAGAATAAAATCTTTTAATGAATGGTGCCAGAATCATAATGTGGAATTTGAAACAGTACCAACGTTCTATTATGAAAAATAAACACTATATTTACAATAAAAATGATGTTAATTATAGATTTTAAAATTATTAACATGTTATACACAAAAAAGAGTATTAAATGAAAAGAGGTGAACTTTAGTGAGGGTTTTGCACGTGTTATACACACTCTCATTAAAGATAAATAATGATAAAACCAATTGTAAAAGATATATTATTTTTAGGACAAAAATCAGAAGAGGCAACTAAAAATGATATAGTAGTAATTGATGATTTAATAGATACATTAAGAGCAAACGTAGAGCAGTGTGTGGGACTAGCTGGAAACATGATTGGAGTAAAAAAGCGTATATTGGTATTTGCTGTAGGCACCATTATTGTACCTATGATAAATCCAGTTATATTAAAGAAAGAAAAGCCTTATGAAACAGAAGAGAGTTGTTTATCTTTAATTGGCTTTAGAAAAACAAAAAGATATGAAATGATAGAGGTAGAATATCTTGATAGAAATTTTAAGAAGCAAAAGCAAGTGTTTACTGGATTTATAGCACAAATAATTCAACATGAAATGGATCATTTTGAAGGTATAATAATCTAATTGAAAAATTAAGAATGATTATAAAATCCCCAATTATAAACTGGGGATTTTATTGTTAGTTAAACAAAGTATTTGAAATTAGTTGCATATTTAGTAGGCATGAATTCAATTACTTCATAATTAGCAATATTTTCTTTATAAAAAGGGTCTTCAGTTATTATGGTATTAACTTCATTAATATCTTGAGCATTACAAAGAATAATTCCACCTGCACGTGGATTTTTTCTTCCAGAACAAATGAATTTTTTAATCTTATAGTATTTTTCAAGAAATAATATATGGCTAGGCAAATATTTTTCTACTTCACCAATAGGTTTAATGTAGGTAAGATTTAATATAAACATGTTGATTTTCTCCTTTAAATAGTTTATCATAATAATGACCTTAGTCACTGACTATGGTCATTATTATATGCTTATTAATATAAAAAATCAAGAAGGGAATATATATGTTAAGAAAAGAAAAAGCTATTCTTACAAAAAATAAAGTGTTTGAGACTGCTATTAAATTAATTAAGGAAAAAGGATATGAAAATGTTACTATAAGTGAGATATGTGAAAAAGCTGGTGTTGCAAAAGGTACTTTTTATGTTCATTACAAATCTAAAGAAGATATTGTAAAAGAAAGTTACTATTCTGATATGAGTGAGTATGTTCTAAATCAATATAATAATTTAATTTCAGAACATGAAAATATGAGTATTAAAGAAAAAATAGAAAAATTCCTTATAGCAGAGCTTATGTTTACTAATTATGTTGGATATACAATGACATGTCGTGCTTATGTAACTAATTTAACTGAATGTGTATATGGTGATAGCAAACACTTTGAAAGACGAAAATTTGTTAAAGAATTAAAGATGTTAATTTTAGAAGGAATTAATCAAAAGGTGTTTGAAACAAATCAAACTGATGAAGAAATATTTCTATATCTAGAAAGTTTTGTAAGAGGACTTATGGCTTCATGGTGTTTTTTTAATGGAGAATTTGATATTGTTAAAAAAGGAGAAAAATATATTAATGAAATTTTAAAAAAATTATAATTTAATGTGTATTGCTTTGCTTAATACTATGAAAAAAAGTGGTATTGATGATTTCTATATTGCTCAGAAACAAAAATCAAGATATTAAGTTATATATGTAAAATTTTAAAAACATATATTGGAGGATACTCTATTCAATTTTAACAGATACTGTTATAAACACTTTAGTAAACTCAATTGCTATCACACTTTTTATCTACTATAATTTTATGATAATATTTTTTTATAAATTCATATGGTAAAATTACTTAGCATTATTAATAGTGAACCGTACCATAAGTAAATGCGATTTTTTTCTGTAAAGTATTTATCATTCTAATTTAATAGAAGTTTTAATGGTACAGGCGCTGCACTATAAGTAAAAAGGTATGATATTAATAATATTTAGGTGTTTTTGAATTTTGAAAAGTCCCTTAAAAGTAATTATAATTACCTTTAAGGGGTTTTTTGAGTTTATAATATTTCTTAATTATATATTTTTATAAAGATTATTATCAATAAACAGTATCTAATACCTAGTTTGTACAAAATTATTTATAAAGAACCAAATGATTTTATAGTTCAGCTATGACCCTAGATGTAAGACCTGTTGCACCTTTTATATTAAGAGGAAAAGTGTACATAGTAAAAGAATTATTCTTAGCCTCTGACCATAATAGATCAAGATTATTTAGATTCTCAACAATAAATATATTTCTATCTGCACAATACTGATCTATATCTCTGTGTTCAGAACTTTTTTTTATTCCAGGTGAATCTATTCCTATTAGACTAACTTTTCTACTTATTAAATAATCAATTAGTTCCTTAGAAAGCTCAGGATGATCTGTTAAGTATTCGGCTGTTCCATAGCCCATATTCTTTAAGTAACCAGTATAAAAAATAATAAAGTGATTTTCCTTAATTTCGTTTAAATCAATATCCTTTAATGAAATCTCACTATTTCTTATGTGAGATACATTAAATATTTTTCCGGTTCTATTTATATAATCAAGAGGAAACTCTTTATCCATAATATCAAAATGAGTTCCTATATGACCTATAGATCCAAAGGCCTTATCTTCATTTATTGCCTTCTTAAGACTTGAGGAAAGTACTTCCTTACTAATTTCTAATGTTAAATCAATTTTCATTTTTAAAACCTCCATTAAACCTTATATAGTTTCCTTGGAAACTATATAAATAATATCATAAAAAGGTTTCCTTGTAAACAGTCTTGTTAATATTGAATAAAAAATTTTTTGAATTATAATATATATTGTTAACCAAGAAACTAAAAGGGGGTAGATTTATTATAATAGATAATAAGGATGAGAAGTCAGAGGCATTATTTGAAAAAGTAATTTCTTTTATAAATAATGTAAGTGATTCATATAAAAATCAAGAAAAAAATTTAATTCAAGCAATTTTAAAGATAAAAGAAGATGAAGAAGAGATTAAGAAGGAACTTAGTGAAATATCAGAAGATGATATAAGAGATATATCATTATCAGAGTTTCACGTTATTGAATGTATAGGTAAAAACAATATGCCTAATAATATATTTATAGCAAAAGAACTTGATATGACTAAAGGTGGTATATCAAAAATAAATTCAAAGCTTCTTTCAAAGGAGATTATTAAAGCAGATAGGATAGAAAATAATAAAAGAGAAATTTATTATAGCCTAACAGGGAAAGGCATGGTCTTATTTAAATTACATGAATATTTTCATAAAAAAGAACGAGAAAAGCTAATGGAAATTTTGAATAAGTATAAAGAGGAAGAAATGACTACTATTTTTAGATTTTTAGATGACTTAAAAAAGGTATATAGGAAATAGATTATAGATATTATGAAATATAAAAAATGAAATTGGAGATACTGTAATATTATCTAGTATGATGTATAAGCAAATATTATAGTAACTTAGAATTTAGACCGGAATAAAAATATAAACCTCACTTAGGGGCTATACGGAGAACCGTATTATAAGTAAAGTGTAAATATTGGGGTGAATAAGAGGAATTATGAATAAATTAGAGTTTTTAGGAAGAGGTTCAGGTTATCATACTAAAGAAGGAAATACTGCTGCTTATATAAGAAAAAATGAAACTTTATTACTTATTGATTGTGGAGAAACTGTATTTAAAAGGATTTTAGAAAAAGAATTGGTTGAAGGAATTAAAGAAATACATGTGTTAATCACGCATATGCATTCAGATCATATAGGTTCATTAGGTGGATTTATAGGGTTTTGTCATTGGAAATATAAAATAGTAACTAAGGTTTATTTTAATGAAAAAGAAAAAATAAGTATGTTTCTAGAACTTCTTGGATTAAAAGAAGGTGAAAGTTTTATTATAGATGATGCTAATAATAAGCAAATTTACTCATTAGGATTGACATTTTCAGCATCAATAACTAAGCATGTTAAGAACTTAAATACTTATTCTTATAAACTAGAGTTTAATAATGGAAATGATATTTTTTATAGTGGCGACACATATGAAACAAATTTTGATTTAATTCCGTATTTAGAATCAGGAAATTTAATTTATCATGATACATGCCTTAATGATAATGAGGGAAATGTACACACGTCATTAAGGGTGTTAAGTGAAATTGTTCCTAAAAAATATAGAAATCAAGTTTATTGTATTCATATTGATGGAGAAAATTTTATTGAACAAGCTAAAGAACAAGGCTTTAATGTAGTAGATGTAGTCTAATCTAGAAGTATAAATATGAATTATAGGATAGATTTGCATACACATACTAATTTTTCAGATGGAGTATGCAGTCCAATGGAACTGATAACTGATATAGGAATTAAGTTTAAATCAGTTCTTAAAGTTGATGATCCTAATTATAGTGCGTAGTGGAAGTATATTATACTTTTACTAAGGATGAATACATTTGCAAAGGAGAAGATTAATGGATATCGAAACAATTATAAACACATATGGGACGTATGTTTTTAACTATGCTGTAAAATTATCTTGCAATCCTTCCGTTGCAGAAGATTTAGCGCAAGAAACCTTTATTAATGCATGGCAAAAAATTAATACTTTAAAAGATACAAATGCAATTAAAGCTTGGCTTAGAAAAATATGCTTTAATAATTTTCTAATGAGAGAAAGAAAAAATAAAAATTATAGTGAATTACTTTATGAGGATATTAAACTTCTTGAAAATGAAGGAGAGTTATTAAGCGATATTCTTCCAAAACCTGAAGAGGAAATAATTGTAGAAGAAAGTATTCGTGAACTACAAAATGGTTGTTTTCTTGCGATGGTAAGACGTCTTACATTACATCAACGAATAGCATTTTCATTAATTGATATGTTTGGATTATCTTTAGATGAAGTTTCAGAAATAATAGGTATTTCCCAAAGTGCCACAAAGGGACTTCGGTATCGTGCTCATATGAATTTAGACTAATTTTTTAGTAACCATTGTAATCTTCTAGATGTAAGCAATCCTTGCAGCTGTAAAGCTTGGATAGAGTTTTCTAAAAACAGAGATAATTTGCAAAAGGAAGCTAATAAACACAAATTAATTGAAAAGTTGGATTACACAAAGTCAAATTATACTTTTAACAATGAAGTACGTAGTAAAATAAATTTTCTATATAAAAACATGCCAGATAGAAAACCTTCAAAAGAATGGTATGAAGAAGTTATTAACTTAATAAATAAAATACCGCAAGTCATTCCAAAGAAATCCCAAACTGACTGAATACATTAGATTATTGGAGTTTAATTAATTAATATAAATTATTAAAATTTTTATATAAAACGTTACTTTCCTTTTTTTATTGCATCTATATAAGTGAAAACAAATATTTTGTGTTATTAAGAGGAGGAATTGTTATGAATAACTATGAAAAAGCTATAAAAGAATTAGCACCTTGTGGAAATGATTGTTCAAGGTGTGCTAATTATAAAGGTAGTAAGATTGTACTATTAAGTAAGGAGCTTAATGAAAATTTAGAGAACTTTGAGAATATGGTTGAAAAAATAAAAGGGTTTATGCCTATATTTAATTATTTTGAAGAATTTTTAGCTATATTAAGGCATTTTTCAAATGGTAATTGTCCTGGATGTCGTTTTATTGATAAGTCTGAGTGTCAATGCAGTATAAATAAGTGTCATAAAAAAGAAAAAGTAAACTTTTGCTTCGAGTGTTCTAAATATCCTTGTAAACCAACAACGTATAATGAGTCTCTTACTAAAATATGGAGAGAAAATAATGATACTATGAAAAAAAGTGGTATTGATGATTTCTATATTGCTCAGAAACAAAAATCAAGATATTAAGTTATATATAAAATTTTAAAAACATATATTGGAGTATACTCTATTCGATTTTAAAAGATACTGTTATAAACACTTTGGCAACCTCAATTGCTATTACACTTTTTATCTACTATAATTTTATGATAATATTTTTTTATAAATTCATATGGTAAAATTACTCTATAGGTTGGTAAAATATAGTTTATCACTTATAGATTAAACGTATAAGGGAGGAATATATATGAGAGATGTATCAATACTTGCTGTTGTCCAAGGCTCCGTGCAAAGATTGCATGAAAATATAGAACAAAATCTTGTTCGGGGCCTAATTTAGATTAATTTAGGCTAAAATATTTTTGTGCAAACTTTGCTTCATAATTTACAGACTAAATGTAGATAGGAGTAATAGTTATGAAATATGAAAAAGCACAAAATATATTGTCACAAGATATTATTGAATTAATACAACAATATATGGATGGCGCTTACTTGTATATACCCAGGAAAAGTGAACGTAAAAAATCTTGGGGTGAGAACAGTGGTATAAAAAGTAGTTTAAAGAAAAGAAATAATGAAATTTATAATAAATATAGCAGTGGAGTATCTGTTAAAGACCTTTCAAAGCAATTTTATCTTACTGAAGATAGTATTAGAAGAATAATCAGAGGCGAAAAACAGTTAATATAATTTAAAAGGGTGTTTTTATATTATGTATTCATATGATATAAAAACACCCTTGTTAATTTATTGGTGCAAAAATAGACAAGTTTATTACAGAACCATTTATGAACTGGATAAAGTATGGGAAATAGAACTATAATCTTACTGTAGTGTGGTGATGACAAACCATATATTAAAAGGAGCTGAGAAGTATGAGACAAGAACCTAATCCTAAAAAGATTTATCCTAGAACAAATGATTTTAGTACAGTTTACTTAAAAAATGTAATAACTAACTCAAATATTATCGTAGATGATTTTACAATGTACAACGATTTTAATAATGACCCAAAGGATTTTGAGAATAAAAATGTTTTATACCATTATCCTTTTGTTAATAAAGATAAGCTTATTATAGGAAAATTCTGTTCTATTGCTTGTGGAGCAAAATTTATTTTTAATAGTGCAAATCATACTCTAAAATCATTGTCATCATATCCGTTTCCTATTTTTTATGAGGAATGGGATAGTACAATGAATGTTTGTGAAGCATGGGATAGTACAATGAATGTTTGTGAAGCATGGGATAGTACAATGAATGTTTGTGAAGCATGGGACAATAAGGGCGATATTATAATTGGAAATGATGTTTGGATTGGATTTGAAGCTGTTATTATGTCTGGGGTGCATATTGGTGATGGTGCAATTATTGGAACAAGAGCTTTAGTTACAAAAGATGTACCACCATATGCTATAGTTGGTGGGATTCCAGCCCAAATTATTAGGAAGCGATTTGAAGATTCTGTTATAGAGGATTTACTTAAAATTCAGTGGTGGAATTGGAGTACTGAAAAAATATCCGAAAAGCTAACTGCCATTAAAAGTGGAGATATAGCAGCATTAAAATAATAGACAAATAGTAAATTGGGCTATTTTAAAAAATAAGTTGAAATACATTTTAAAGCATTATATGATGAATTTAGGCATCGATGTACTCTATTAAGAAGAAGGTAAGTTATGGATATTAATATTGAAATAATACCATCATATAAAATTGCTTATATACGAAGAACAGGTCCTTACGGTTCAGATAATATTCAAATAATGGAACAATTAAAAAGTTGGGCTAAAGAAAAAAATTTATTTAATGAAAATTCAATTATATTAGGAATAGCCCAAGATAATCCTGAATTCACAGAACCTAAAAATTGTCGTTATGATACATGTTTAGTTGTTTCGGATGAATTCAAGATTGATAATAAGTGTATTAATTTTGGAAAAACTATTGGTGGAAAATATTGCGTATTTAAAATAAGTCATACGACAGATGCTATGCAAAAAGCATGGCTAGAGATATTTTCTGAGTTAGCAAAAAGAAATTATGAGTTTGATGATAGAAGGCCTATTCTTGAACGCTATGCAATGCAGATGATAAATAAGCATTATTGTGAAATTTGTGTACCAATATTGTAAAAAAATATTAAAACAAAATTCCAATTTATATTATTGAGATTAAAAATTTTAAATAAAAAGTTATATAGGTTTATTTTCAATGTAATATAAATAAGAAAAGCTTAGTGTTGGTAGCACTAAACAATCCTTGAACAAAAGTAGATAACCCATATCTTAGATTGGTGTTAGTCGCTTTCGCAGAGTGCTTATTTTGTTTTAGGGCTATTGGATTAAATTAATAACGTTAATTAAGAAAAGGTGCTAATCTTGTGAGGATGGAGCACTTTTTTCTTTGCTTTTAACTTCTATATCAAGACCAAGAAACTTAATCTTAATTTTTAAATGATGTATAAAGCCAATTTCTAACTTTAAGGGAAATTGGCTTTAAAAATTATTTTTATTCTGTTCTAGACTTTAATGCTTCAGCCATGGAAATTCTATTAATCTTTTTCCTGCTTAATAGTTTTGAAAGTTCAAAGGTTAAGTATATTATCAAAAAACCAATTAGAATATATATGTAATCTATAGTTACTGGGAAAGATATACTCATATCTTTTGTCATCGATTTAAATAATGCATTTAATGAACCAAGTAATATAGGCACGCCTAAAATATATCCAAGTAGCACTATAAAGCTGGAACTATTTAAAATCAAGGCATAAATCTCCTTTTTTTTATAACCTAGAACCTTCATAAGAGAAATATTATCCTTATTTTCTTCTATAGTAAGAGAAGTAACAACATATATTACAATAAGTCCAATTATAAATGACATAAAAGCTACACCTCCAATTATTGCTTGAAGTGGTTTTGTCATTGTATCAAAAGCTTTTTTCATATCATCAACTGTTACTACAGCTAATAGGTTATTCGCTGGAATATTTATTTTTTCTGTACTCCATAATCCAATATAGCTATTAGGAGGGAAGCCAAGCATAGCATTAAGGTCATTAATAGGTATATAAATATATTGTCCTACAAAAGTTTCTGCAATATTATCAATTGTTATGGTATATTCTTTTGAATCAAGCCTGTTAATTATATTTATAGTATCTTTAGGTCTAATATTGAGTTTATCAGCAAGGGGTCTTGTAATAATAATTTTATCAGATTTTAATGTATTACCTGATTTTTCTTTAAAAGATATATATTTAGAGTCAGGGTTTACACCATACACTGTAAATGTAGTTTTATTGTTTGATTTCATTGCAAATGGTATTTCTAAAAAAGCTTCTCCTTTTTCGGGCACACCATTTTGAATAGAATTGAATACATAATGATAATTGTATTTAAATGCTTCATTAAAAGAATCCTTAAGAAGCAAGTTCATGGAGCTTTTTGACGCAAATCCCATGAGTAGCAACATTGTCGCCATGATTATGCCAAGCAATAAAAATGTATTTCTTGGTATGTTTCTAATAAGATCCCTAATTTTGAACTTGGTATTA
Organism: Clostridium sp. CTA-5; assembly: GCF_054768135.1. NCBI lineage: Bacteria > Bacillati > Bacillota > Clostridia > Eubacteriales > Clostridiaceae > Clostridium > Clostridium sp. CTA-5. Next base: position 292,243 of record NZ_BAAAAT010000001.1, read on the forward strand.
AAACTGAACCTTTCAAGATTTACTTTTCTTTCTAAGAAACCAACATTATTATTTTGATTTCCACCTCTCATAAGTTCTACAGGTGAACTTTTAAGTGATTTATTAACTACAAAATAACTGCATATTACTAAAAAGAATATTGGTAGCAGAATGCTTGTTATCATATAAATTATATTATAACTTAAAGAACTTACCGGAATATTAAAAAATGTCACATAGTAATTCATCATAGGCCTTAAAGTTAGTACTCCAAGCATAGTTCCTAAAAATCCACCTAATAGTGAAATGATTAAAGGGTATAAAAGATAATGCTTCATAATCTCTCTTTTTTTGTAACCTAGAGCATAAAGGGTTCCTGTAATAATAGCTTCTCGCTTTAACATTCTAAACATAACTATTCCAGTTAATATGCATGTAAGAATAAGTACAGCTACAGGCATAGAAGAACTCATCTTTTCAATTCCAGAAAGCTTTGCTGCAAAGTAGGTTACTCTTGGGTTATCAGTTACATTCATCCAGCTAAGTATAATAATATTTTTACTTCTTAGATAATCTTTAAGTTCAGATATTTTATCATCTATATTCTCTCTCTCCCCATTAAATCTTATTGCATAAGCAAGATTGCCTATATTTAAACTATTAAAATCTTCTTTGCTTAATACCGCTACTCCAAAACTGTTTGGATCATTGATTATATCTGATTCAGACCTTAATGGATAAATATAATTTGGAAGAGATATAAAACCAGCTATAGTAAAATTCCTATTATAAATTTTTATGCTATCGCCTATATTTAACTTGTTGGCTTTTCCATATAATGAATCTATCAGAATGCTTCCTTCACTTAAACTATTACCTTTGATTATAGCTGGAATATTAACTTTTTTATTTTCACTGAATATCCTTAAGGTTTTACTTTCTGATATAGAGTAATCAACTGATTTTGTTTCCTCCATCAGCATATTAAATTTTGTTTCCAAGACTTCAATATTAGTTATTTTTTGATTTGCCATAAAATTTGCATCTTCTTGTTTATAATCTTTTTCAAAAGAAGATGATAATGAGGTAAGATTAATTGAAATTAAGTTAAACATTGTAAAAAGCAGACAACTAAAAATAATAAGTGCTAAAGAACCAAAGTATTGAGACTTGCTTTCAAGTATTGTTCTTTTGATTTTTTTATTAATAATCATTACCACTCAATCCTTTCCGCAGGTATGATTGTTTCATTAATTAAACTCTCAACGATTTCTCCACTTCTAACCTTATAAATTTTATTAGCCATAGCACTGATTGAAGTATTATGAGTTATCATAAGTATGGTCGTACCAAACTTCTTGTTGATATTCTGAAGAAGCTTTAATATTTCTCTTGAGGTTGAAAAATCAAGAGCACCTGTTGGTTCATCGCACAATAAGAGTTTTGGATTCTTAACTATGGCCCTTGCAATGGAAATTCTCTGTTGCTCACCACCACTTAATTCTCTTGGGAATCTCTGTTTTTTATCAAGCATATCTACAGCTTTTAATACATCATCAGTATTAAGTGGAGTTTTGCTAATATTTGAAACAACCTCTATATTTTCTTCAGCAGTAAGATTAGGTATTAAATTATAAAACTGAAATATGAATCCAATATTTTCTCTTCTATAGTCTGTAAGACTATTATCATTTAGAGGGGTAATGTCTATATCATTAACTAAAACCGTACCTGAGTCACACCTGTCAATTCCTCCTATAATGTTAAGAAGTGTTGATTTTCCTGAACCAGAAGGTCCAAGTATTACTCCAATTTCACCATTATCTAAACTTATATCTACGCCTTTAAGAACTGTTGTGGTTATCTCACCAGTATTATAGCTTTTCTTTAAATTTTCTACTTTTAAAAACACTACTCCATTCCTCCACTTATTTTAATTTAATTTCATTATGACTTCATTTTTTTCATATGTCTCAACAGTTTTTTCAATATATCTTTTCCTAGCTCTCTTATATTATTCAGTTAAACTTATAGGATAATGCAGATGTGAATCACAAAGCAGCTTATAATCTGGTAATTAGAGAATAAATATAGGGTATTAAATGAGAAATATCTAAAAATTATTATCTAACAGGACATAGTATCAGAAGAATTATCGAGATTATAATAAATAATACATTTAAGTGCCGTAAGTAATTAATAATTTAATTATCTACGGCACTTTTTATTACAAGAATAATACAGAACTATATATGTACTTAGTATTACTTAATAGTAAATGATAATATTAAATATATATGCTATAAAGGAAGAGTGAAGTGATATGATAAGAAATTTGGAAAATAAAGATATAGATAAAGTGATGGATATATGGATAAAAAGCACCACAAAAGCTCATGATTTCATCTGTAAAGAATATTGGCAAAATAACTATAAAACTGTAAAGGATGTATACATACCTGTGTCTGAAACTTTTGTATATGAGGATGAAGAAGGTATAAAGGGGTTTATAAATATAATAAATAATGAATTTATAGGTGCCTTATTTGTTGATATAAATTTTCAAGGCAAAGGTGTAGGTAAAAATTTAATAAATTATGTAATAGATAAATATAAAAAGTTAAAATTAGCAGTATATAAGGAAAATAAAAAATCGGTAGAATTTTATATAAATAGAGGATTTAAAATAATAGAAGAACAGGTGAATGATGACTCCGGATATAATGAGTATATAATGGAGAAAGCTTTATAATAATAGTAGAAAATAAAAATTTTATATAATATAAATTGGATAAATTTAACAGTTAGATTTGAAAGATTAAAGCACTAATATTTGCAGGAATGGTGCGCCAATGTGAATTATGACGAACTAAAATTTTGTTAGTATAGTTCTATAGTCTTGCCAATTTGGCTATCTTGACATAATATTTTTTAATATATATAATAGATTAAAACCATTGAATGAGAGTAGTAGACATATAAAATTCAACTTCAGAGAGCTATTGGTGGTGAGAATATAGCAGTTGATTCTATGTTGAATGGACTCATGAGGGCAGCCCGAAAGTTTTGCAAGTAGGCGTTGACGGAAATCCTAACCGTTATGATGGAAGCATATGTTAGTATGTGAAACTTGCTATTTTGGGTGGCTAAATAGAACTATACACTTCTATCCCGTTTTCGGGGTAGAAGTTTTTTATTTTAAGGAGATGATTTTATGGAAGATGGTTGGTGGTATCTAATCTAAAATAATATTTAAAGAGAGGTATTTAAGATGAAACGACTTTTAACAGGCGATAGAACAACTGGAAAACTGCACATAGGACATTATGTAGGTAGTCTTCAAAATAGAGTAAAATTACAGGATGATTATGATACCTTTATTCTATTAGCTGATATTCAAGCATTAACAACCCATTTTGAACATCCAGAGTTAATAAGTAAAAGTATTTATGATGTTGCAATAGATAATTTATCAGTAGGTTTAGACCCAAATAAGATAACTATGTTCTTACAGTCTAAAATAAGCGCGATTGCAGAATTAACTGTATTTTATTCAATGCTTGTTTCAGTGAATTCATTAAGACATAATCCAACTGTAAAAACTGAAGCAAAGCAATATGGATATGATGATTTAAGCTATGGCTTTTTAGGATATCCTGTTAGTCAAACTGCAGATATTACTTTCTGCAATGCTGATTTAGTTCCTGTTGGAGAAGATCAACTTCCTCACATAGAACAGGGAAGAAAAATTATAAGGCGTTTTAATGATTTATATGGCAAGGGCGAAGTTATTATCAAGGAACCACAAGCATTAATAAGTAATACACCAAGACTTGTTGGATTAGATGGAAATTCTAAAATGGGTAAAAGCCTTGGTAATGCAATCTATTTATCTGATACCATGGAAGATGTTAATACAAAAGTAAAATCAGCAATTACTGATAAAAACAGAATAAGAGTAACAGACAAAGGTAATCCAGACATATGCATAGTTAGTAAATATCATGAAATTTTCAATCAAAATGAGCATAAAAACATTTGTGAAATGTGTAGAAATGCTAATATTGGTTGTGCAGTCTGCAAAAGTCTTTTATCAGAAAAGCTTAATTCACTTCTTGAACCATTTAGAGAGAAACGAGCCTATTATGAAGAACACAAAAAAGAAGTACGTGATATCATATTTGATGGCAGCAAAAAAGCAAATATGGTTGGTAATGAAACTGTGGAAAATGTTAAAAAAGCTATGAGTATATACATGGAATAGTAGTTTTATAAACAAAAAATTTTTTATTTTTCTATACATAAAAAACAGGGCTGTCGCACTAGTAGATTTAAATCTGTTAGCGATAGCCTAATTTGTTATTTAGATGAAAGATTAAATTTGTTTTTTCTATATTGAGAAGGTGTACAACCTATATTTTTATGGAATATCTCCGCAAAATAACTTGAACCAGTAAATCCGCATTGAAGTGCTATCTCAGTTACTGAAAGTGAATGAATATTTAGCAATTCAATACTTTTTTCTAACCTATATTCTGTCAAATAAGAAATAGGAGTCTTATTTAAAATAAGCTGAAAAATATCGCAACAGCTACTACGGCATACATTTCCTGCGGCAGCAATCTCATCTAAAGTAATTTTTCCCTGATAATTCTTCTGTATGTATCCTATCATATTATGCATAGCATCTAATTTTTTATCATCAGTAGTTTCATGGGCAGAAATATTGTTTTTCATATTGTTATAAAGATTGTAACACAAGGAATGAAAAAGACTCATAATATGTAATTCAAAGCCATCTTTTTCTTCATTACATAATTTATAGATATCTTTCAAAATCTTAATTAGATTTCTTTCCCAAGAAATTTCTGGATGCAATATAAAGAATGGATGAGAAGTATCTGTACATACTGGCAATACATAAGTTTCCTTAATTCTTGTAATATTAGAAAGAAGGAATGGAGGGATCAGGATACATATAAAGCTACAGTTAGAACCATCACCAGAATATCCATAATGCATCTGCTCGGAATTTATAAAAATCCCTTGTCCTTCTTCTAGTTCATAGCTTTTTCCATTTACGGAATACGACATTTTACCATTTAAGATTAGGGTGAATTCCCAGTCATTATGCCAATGATTAGCAGCAGCCATACCTGGATAGTCCGAAAGTAAAACTTGCTTTGCATAAACAGGAAAATCTAAAAAATTATAAGATATAACTTCTGAATTATCGTTTAATAGTTTTATTTTCAACATAATCTACCTTCTTAAATTTATGATTTTTAATTAATATACGATTGTTATAAAAATATAGCTTATTCTTATATTTTTATCGGATATTATGGAATATTATTATAATATAGTTAATATAAAAAAGCAATTTTAGATACTGTTATCGATACAAAGTATGTAGTGTAAGTTTAATTCAAAAGGTGGAAAATAAATATGAGAATAAAAGTACTAAACTCAAGTAGAGCAAATATAGTGTTTATTGGGTTGGTTATAATAAATATATGTGTATCGTATATTGCTGGTAGTACAGGAATTTATGCCGTTACAGCTTTTCGTGAATATTGTAGATTAGATTTGCTAAACGTCATGTTTGTAATAGAGCCACTAGCAAGAAGTATCTCTTTGCTTGTCTCTGGTAGAGTTGGAGAATATTTAGGACGTAAACAATTGTATATATGGAGCGTGAGTGGTTTTGCTTTAAGTATTGCAATTAGTATAGGAACGTCAAGTGGAATTGCATTTTTGCTTATTAGAGGTGTTTCAGGTTTCTTTTGGGGATTATTTTTTGCAAATGTATTTACTATGGTAAATGACATAGTATCTGAAGAAGAGTATCCAGTTAGAATTGGTATTATGCAGACCGTTTATTCTTTGACACTTATTTTTGGACCAATACTTTGTGGAATATTTACAGAAAGGTGGAATTGGAGAATATCTCTTGCTATACTGCTTCCTTTATTTATAATTGGAATACTACTCGTAGCCTGTTTTATGCCGAAAAGTAAAACAAAAAAGAGAATACATATAAGTAGTATAAAGGAAGAGCTTAAAGGACCTAATATACATAAAAATAGAAATACTACAGAAAAATTACTGATTTTAAAATTACTAAAACAAAAAGAGTATTTCATAATTATTTTAATTACTTTTATAGTTACATGTATTTCATGTAGTGGTAATTATATACCACTTTATGCGCAGACAGTTTTAGGAGCAAATACAACTATTAGTGCTATTGTACTTGTCCCTTGCAATATTTTTGTCATGACTTTATCAAGTATTGCGGGCATATATATTTCAAAAAAAGGCTGCACAAAGAACATTATTATAATAATGTCAGGAACTATTTTGATAGGAACATTTATTTATGCAGTAACATTATTTATATCAAGTTACTTTGTTATTATACTATCTACTGCAATTATTGGTATTGGAGTGGGTATACATCAAGTTGCTCCATTTGCATTTGCACAGAGACATTTAGATGATACACTAATTTCAGAAGGAATAGCATTTATTAGTTTTGTACAAGGTATTGCAGGGGTTATCTCAGGAATGATCTATTCAGCAACTATGAGAAATGGAATAGCATTTTCATTAACATCCACAGTAATTTATAGTACTGTTCTAATCTTAATTACTATTTTTAAATATAAAGTACCTCAAGATGATTAGTAATTAAGAAATAATAAATTAATATATAAATAATTATAAAATATTTAAGAGCTAATTATAGAAATTAAGATAAAGAAAAGGAGAATAGAAAAATGAATCATAAAGAAAGAATGTTAGCAGGATTACCATATAAAGCTTGGTTAGATGGACTTAGTGAAGAAAGAACAAAAAATAAGTTAAAAATATATGAGTATAATTTACTTCGTCCAGATGAAGTAAATAGGATGGATGAATTGATTAAAGATATCTTGGGGAAAACTGGTGACAATGTTTTTATAGAACAACCTTTTCGCTGTGATTATGGCAAAAACATTGAGGTTGGTAATAACTTTTTCGCTAATTATAATTGTATAATATTAGATGTAGGAAAGGTAATCATAGGTGAAAATGTACAATTTGCACCAAATGTTTCTCTATATACTGCAGGACATCCAATACATCCTGATTCACGAAATTCTGGATATGAATATGGCATTGGTATAACAATAGGAGATAATGTTTGGCTTGGTGGAAATGTTGTTATAAATCCTGGAGTTCATATTGGAAATAATGTTGTTATTGGAGCAGGAAGTATAGTTACTAAAGACATTCCAGATAATGTGATAGCAGTAGGAAATCCATGTAAGGTAATCCGTGAGATTACAGAAGAAGATCGTAAATATTATTATAAAAATAATGAATTTGATGTTGACGATTACAATATTTAGTTGTATTTTGGAGCTAAATGGAAACAGAATAGAAATAACAGAATAAAACTAATACTTAAATTCATATTTAGTAAATGAATTTAAATCTATTACAGATGAAAACACCTTGCTTTCAATAAACCTTATCATTTTATATTAAATGATAAGGTTTATTTGTGTTTTAATATGTTATTTTAATAAAAAACATGATCATTTTAGTTAAAATGAGTATGTTTATGATAGAATGATGTGAAAGAGTAGAAATGCCTATAGAATGTAAGCTATTGTATATTGGAAGGAGGAATATTTAAGTGAAAATTTCAGAAAAATTTTTAAAATGTTGTAATTTCTTAATATGTCTTTTTCCAATAATATATTATATAGTTTCTGATACATTTCATGCTAATAAGTATATTAAATTTCTAATTTTCATTTTAATGTGTTTATATACCATATTATTAGGTATAGGATATCGATTTAAAAATAAGCTAATAATTAAAAAGAAAGATTTAATAGAACTAATGTTATGGATTCTATTTATTGTAATTCTTATGATTTGTTGGTATTTTAGATTTGTATATTAACGTATGGATATTAAATTTTAATATTCTATAAATAAAGGAGTAGTAAAATGCAAAATCAACTTTTAAAAGTATTAGAAGTAATAAAATTAGGAGAAAAACTAAAATTTGAGATGAGGCATAGTTGGCTGTCTAACGGCAGACAGGAAAGTGTGGCAGAACATACATGGATGGTTTCCTTAATGGCTCTTTTAATTGAGCCATATCTTACTCAAAAAGTAGATTCTTCTAGACTGTTAAAAATGATAATTATCCACGATTTAGTAGAAGCAGAAGCTGGAGACATACCCGCTTTTGATACCATGAATAATGATGATTTGAAAAAATTAAAGTCTGAAAAAGAAATTAAAGCTATTGAAAATATTAGAGATACTCTTGGAAATGGCTTAGGAGAAGAAGTGTACAATCTATGGTTTGAGTTTGAGAATAAGAATACTTATGAAGCAAAAGTAGCCAATGCTATGGACAAACTTGAAGCACAGATACAGCACAATGAAGCAGACATTTCTACATGGATAGAAATTGAACATAAAATGAGCTTCTTAATGGATAAACATGTTAAGTTTGATTCAAATCTTAAAATATTTAAGGATTTAATTGAGCAGCAAGCGGAGAAAAAACTTAAAGATGCAGGCATAGATACAGAGAAAATTAAGATTAATATAAATTCTTAACTTTAATTACAATTAGATTAAAAACACTTTAGAGACTTAATATTGCTAAAGCTATTAATATTACTTAGTTTTATAAATCAGAAATTTTATATTCTCATATACATAAAAAATCTACTTTGTGGACTATTCTCATAAAGTTATCCTCAGATTTAACTACGTTATAATTTGCTATAGAATAAAAAAACAGGACTTACTATAATAAAGTAAGTCCTTAATACAGCTCTTAAGAATATTTGAATTTAACTAATATATTATATATGATATAGCCAAACCATAATTGGCATTGTTATAATACATATAATAGTTGTAACTATATTTATAACACTAGCATATTCTCCATTCTTCTCATATATTTGAGCCATTTGTGTAACTGTTGATGCAGATGGTGTGATTGTTGCAAGCAGACTTATAAGCAAAATCATCTTCCCATTTGATAATAAATTTGCCATTTGGCTATATTTAAGTATAAGAAGAATTATAACAGGACACACTATCATCTTAAGAAAAGTAACTATGTAAATTCTATTATAAGCAAATATTTGTTTAAAATTCATATTTCCAATCAACATTCCCACAACAATCATGCAAATAGGACCAATCATAACACTTACTGATTCCATGGTTTTCGTTATAATATCAGGAAGTTGTAATCTTGTAATAAACAATAAAATTCCAAAGAAAATGGTAATCATATTAATATTTAAAAGAATTTTTTTAAAATCTACTTTTTGTTCTTCACAAAGCAACATTTTTCCATGAGTCCACAAAAGAATTAACTGCACAGATATAAAAGCACTAGAGTAAATAACCCATTCCTTTCCCAGTATAGACGTCACTATTGGAATGATCAGATTTCCAGCATTTGAATATATTATAGATGCCTTTTCAACTGCATCTAAGTGAAATATTTTTTCAAGTATTTTTACTAAAATCAATAATACAATATGAATTAGCACTGCTGCTATAAAAGCAAGAATCAATCCGTTACGTATGCTTTCTGTATATTTAACCTGAAAGGCATTGATAATCACGCAAGGCATTACTAAATAAAGAGCAACTATTGAAAGACTTTTGCTATCTTCTGCTTTCAATAAATGTGTTTTCACTAATACGAATCCCATAAGCATAACTAAAAAAAGTTGAGCTATCTGTTTCATTAATAATAAGCTAATCAAAATTTCACCTCCATAATTTTAAGAGAAAAGCTATACTGTAAATACAGCCATTCACAATAAATTCTAATTTTATCCTAAGAAAAGCCTGTCCATAAACTGCAACAATTGAAATTAATTATACCATTATGTTACATTAAATTGAAATTAAGGCTATGTTTTAAGCGAATGTTGATATTTGTAGTATAAACAGAACTCTTATGATCAGATAAAGCTTGTCTTTGGCTGGTGGTTAGAAGCCGTTATCTATAAGCGTTTAGCTGTTATAAAATTACAGATACTAGCTATTTTGGATAAAGCTCATGGACAGAAATTAACCAATAGTTAATTTTAATTATTAAAATATGAAGATACTTCAATTGTTTAAATTATATAGCTTTGATATCATTTAGTTAATCAAGCACTAAGTTATTAAATTTACAAACAAATGGAGGAGTTAGATTTATGAAAATAGGAGAGGTTATTAGAACGTATAGAAAAAAGGGAAATCTTACTCAAGAGCAAGTTGCTAATTATTTAAATATAAGTACACCAGCAGTAAATAAGTGGGAAAAAGGAATATCATATCCAGATGTAACTATTTTAGCACCGCTTGCACGTATTCTAAAAATTGATGTTAATACTTTATTAGCATTTAATGATGAATTAACAGATGCAGAAGTAAAAAATCTTACAAAAGAGGTAGGTGAAATGGCATCAAAAGAAGGATTCCAAAAGGCTTTTGAAAACGCCAGTGATTTAATTAAACAATATCCAAGTTGTGATGAGTTGATATATTGGATATCAATAGTATTAAGAATACATTTATTGGGGCCTCAAATTGAGGAAAAAGATAAATATGAAAGAAAAATCATTGCTTGGCTTGAACTTGTAGCGGCAAGCAATAAAGAAAAGACAGCTTCTATGGCAAAATTAGAATTATCAGCAATGTATAGGGCCGAAAAAGAGTATAAAAAAGCTCAAGAAGTATTAGATAAAATTCCAGAAGTAGAGGTGGATAAAAAAATTCAACAGGCATTATTATTTGAAAGTAGTGGGAAAATTGATGAAGCTTATGGAATTTATGAAGAAAATTTAAGGAAAAATGCTCATAAAACATTTACTGATTTATCTTTAATAATAAATATGTTATACAAAGAAAAGAAATTTATTGAAGCAGAAAAATACATAGAGCGTGCTAAAAAGGTTGCTGAAGTATTTGATCTTGGAGCATACCATAAATATCAATTAGATTTATCTTTAGCAAGAGAAAAACAGGATAAAGAAAAAGCTATAGAAATGATTATAAATATGGTAAATGAAGCAAGTAGCATGAATGATTCCCTGAAGTCAAGATTATATACACATATGAAATTTAATAATAATCATAGTATAAGCAAAGATGAATATAAAAAACTTGTAAAAATGTCAATTAAAAAAGATGAAACTCTTGATTTTGTAAAAGATGATCCTAGGATAAAATTTCTGTTAGAATAATATTAAATTTAGTAAAAGCTGAGTTTATCTTTTTTCAATGAATAAAAATATATTTAATATTACTGGAAATTTTGATTTCCAGTAATATTTTTATACTTTCAGTAAATGTTAAAATTATATTTTATATCATATAAATTAAAAACTTTTCTAGATTTTCAATCATTATCTTTACCATCTATCATAATGCACTCTTGATTTATTAAATCTATCTACTGCTTCCCTTTGCTCATCTGGATAACCAACAGGTATTATTGATAAAGGGATTATATTATCTGGTAAATTTAAAAATTCTTTAATTGGATCAACTCTATCTGCTATTGGATAAACTCCTAGCCATACAGCACCTAACCCCTTATCTTCAGCAGCTAATAATATATTTTCTGTAGCAGCTGAGCAATCTTGTACCCAAAAGCCTTTAAATTTTTCTTTTGATTCATCTCCACAAACTACAATTGCTACATCTGCATTTAATAGCATTCTTGAATATGGATGTACCTCAGTTATTTTTCTCATAATTTCTTTATCTCTTAAAACTATGAATTCCCAGGGTTGTTCATTTCCTGCAGAAGGTGCTGCCATACCTGCTTTTAATAGTTCTTCAATAATCTCATCATTTACATGTATATCTTTATACTTTCTTATACTTTTTCTATTTAATATTGCATCCATTTTTAAATCCCCTCCTAATAGATTATGTTTTAAAATATCTCTATCTAAAACATATAAATTTTGTTATTTATGGTATTATTGTACAAAACAAATTTATAGATAACAAGTACTCACTATTTTATTTTTGTTTAAAATTATAGATTTTATCCTAACTTCTATAATATTTAGAGAAGTTTAATAATTTATTTTGAATCTCTAGGAGTTTGTATATAAGATAAAAATACTGTACTTTCAATAAACCTTATCATTTTATATTAAATGATAAGGTTTATTTGTGTTTTAATATATCATTTTAATAAAAAACATGATTATATTAGTTAAAATGACTATGTTTATGATAGGATGATGTGAAAGAGTAGAAATGCAACAGGGACATTTTACTAAGAATGAAATAAGAACTATATGATAGATTTAGAAGAAGTTACTATAAATAGAGTATTTGAAAAAGCTGGTTCCTGTACAATACATAAACCAGCTTTTAGCTTCCTAGTCTTTTTTTAAATGTCCTTGACATAGGAATCATTTTATAAAGATTTTATCACATAAGAATGATGTTTTAAAAACAATATAACCTAAGTGAAGGAGTTATTTTCATACATTTTAATTTGAAGATAATTAAAAAATTCATCAAATGTATGAAAGTCATTATTATATAAAGCATATGAAAATTTAAATTTTATTTTATAAGGTTTATTAGATCTTTTATTATAAAGATAAATAACTTTATTCATATTGAAAATTAACATATCTAATTCATATTTATCTACAGAGTGCACTAATACCAAAAATTCATTTCCATCTGTACGTATTATAATACCTTTTTTCAAAAATGATTTTTTTAATAAACGTGCAGTATTTCTGAGCATTTCATCACCAATGGCATGTCCTAATCTATTATTTACAGTTAATAAATTGGTTAAATTTATTTTGATAGCAGCTAAATTTTGATTACATTCTTTGCTTTTATTTAACTTATTTATATATGTGTAAAAGAAAGTTTTGTTAAAAGTATCCGTTAAAGAATCTTTTTCTGCTAAATCTGATTGCATAAACAAATAAGACAATGCTAGAAATATACTTACAAAGGTCCATAATATTAAATAGTTTGGAAAATTTATTTGTAGTATAGCAAGAAACATAAGTATTATAATAAAACTTTTTAAAAATATTAGTAATTCAATAGGTAATATTTTATCTTTATTTATTACTATATATAGGAATGTATAAAGAAAGTAAATACTACTAAGTATAAATGGACTTAAGAAAAACTTCCCTTGTATATATAAATAACTGATAGTATCTATATAAAAAAGTATATTAAATTTAAAATTTATTAAACAAATTATAAAGTTAATAAGTATAGGTATAAAGAACAATTTAGTTAATATAACTGGACATTTATAATCTTTATCAATCCAAAACATAATGAACTTATATAATAGATATGAAACTACTGGATATAAAGAAAAACTAAATGTATTAATTAATTTATGTATAAAAAACAATTTAATAGGATAATAGTCTAAAAATACATTAAAAATTTCACAAAGTAATATAAATGAAGTTAATATTAGTAAAGTAAAATATATCCTTCCAATGTTTTCAATTCTGTTTAATTTATTACGCGAATACATTATAAGAATTATAAGTATAAAAAAAGAAATTAAATTAACTTGTATATGTAAAAGTAGATTCATACTTTGAAGCTCCTTTCATTATGCTTAAATCTATATGGTATAATTATATCACATATACAAAAATATCAAAATAATAATTAATTTGAATAAAACGTTAAAATTTACAATAAATTTGTAGAAACATATTGAATCACTATATAAAACTTTGAAAATTATAGTGATTTTTATTTATACTAAAATACAAACCTAAAAGTTTAGAAAATTTTTAAAAACATATATGGTCTAATTAAGTTAATACAGTTACAACCTTTTATATAATTTTTATAAAAAATTATATATTTAATTAACAATATATAGTTAATTAAATATATAATAAATTTTCTATATAAGTTCATCACTATAGTGGTGAAATATTTTTTAATTTATATTAATGAATAAACTTTATTAAAACTTATATATGTTGCAAATTTAAATGTTCAACAAAAAAACTATATAGTTCTTTAATTTATTTAATAATTCTTATTGCAATATATATATAGTTTAAGTATTAAAATAGTACTAATTTAAATACAGTATATATTAAGTGAAATTTTATTTAGATTTAAAGAGTTAGTTTTAAGTAAGTTATTTTTAATTTAGAAAGGAGAAAAATATGATAAAGCCTAAACCGTTAAAACCAGGGGATAAGATAGCATTAATAGCCCCATCAAGTCCAACATCTGAAGAAATAGTAAAATTATCAGTTAAATCTATGGAAAACTTAGGTTTGAAAGTTGTAGTTGGTGAAAGTTGTAAGTCACATTATGGATATTTATCTGGAAGTGATAAAATTAGGGCAAGAGATATAAACTACATGTTTGCAGATAAATCAATATCAGGTATTTTTGCAATAAGGGGTGGATATGGATCTGTAAGACTTTTAGATAAGCTTGACTATAAAATGATTAAAAAGAATCCTAAAATATTTTCAGGATATAGCGATGTTACTGCCATTCATAATGTATTAAATCAAAAATGTGATTTTATAACATTTCATGCACCTATGCCAGCAACTGAAATTTGTAAGGGTTTAGATGAGTATACTTTGGAGTATTTTAAAAACAATATGTTTAAATCAGAACCATTGGGGACTTTAAAAAATATTGAAACATTAAAAATGAAAACTTTATATACAGGAAAAGCAAGTGGAAGGTTAACAGGAGGAAACCTTTCATTAATTTGTTCTACTATTGGAACAGAATATGAGATAGATACTAAAGGAAAAATATTGTTTTTAGAGGATGTAGACGAATATTTATATAAAATTGATAGAATGCTCTTACAATTAAAACAATCTAATAAATTTAAAGAAGCAAATGGGATTATTTTAGGCTCATGGAATGATTGTGTAGCACCAAAGGGTAAGGAAAGTTTAACACTAAAAGAAATTTTTGAAGAATTAATATTACCAGAAAATAAACCAATTATTTATGATATATGTTGTGGTCATTGTTTGCCAACAATGACACTTCCGCTTGGTGCAAAAGTCAATATGGATGCAAATAGACAGGAAATTAGAGTGCTAGAATAAAAATATATAAATTATATACTTTATGAATATCAATAAGATACTTAATAAAGTGTCTCTAGATAAAAAATATTTATATAAATAAAAAGGATATCCCAAAGAAGTATGTATTTGAGATATTCTTTTTATTATTTCTTGGGAAATTATAGAAAAATTAAGACGTAAAATACTAATTAAATTCAAGGGTATATCATTGAAATAAACAGTTAACTATCTATTAAATCAGATAAATTATTAAAATAAAGATATAGACTATAATAATTTACCAAAAAAGATATATTTTTATAGATTTATATAAAAATATAATATAAAATGTTATAATAAAATTAATAAATTAAATATTGATTATATTAAAGAAATTTTATTTTCAAAACCATAATCAAATACTATATTTTATAAAAATGTATAGAATATAAAAATAATTATTGATTAATTTATATGAATAAAGGACAGATAATAAAAATGGATTTAAAAACAATTTTTATAATTAAAGTATTAGCATTTATAAGTATATTTATATATAATATTAAATCATTTAAATATTCGGAAACAATCATAAAAAGTAAAAATAAAGGAATATTAATTTACATAATAGTATCAATTTTAAATTTGTTTTTATTAAATGGTATATTAAAATTTAATATACCAATTGCAATTATTAATATATGTTGTATTATAACGTTTTTTATTGAATTTATAATTTTATTTAATAGTAAGTTATTAGAAAAATTTTTTGGGAGTGGCAATTTTATTTTACATATTATGTTATTAAGGCTTATTGTATTATGTGCATTTTCTATTTGGTTTAAATGTAGTATGTATGAAATTATAAATAATGAATTTTTGTATTATAATTCAATCTTTATTACTATGATACTCTGTATGATCTTTTTAAGCATATTTAAGAGACTTATAGATTCAGAAAAAATAGAACTTATTGTTAAGCATCGGGAACAATTGAAATATTTAAGCATTGCTGTTGCTATAATGAATATATATTTAATAATAATTAGTATTCTATATGAATTTAATACATATAAGATATTAAGTCCACTATTTTTTTTAGCAACATCTTTAATGATATTTTTAGCATTTTATACTGTTTTTAATCATGGAATTAAAATGAGTTTGATGATTGAATATAAACAAAAATCTACATATTTAGAAAATGAACTTGTGAAAAATAAAGAAAATCAAGAGAAACTTAAATCAGTTATATTCATTGATGAATTAACAGGTATATATAATAGAAGATATGCTATTACTAATTTAAATAAACTTATATTGAAAAAACAAGAATTTTGTGTATGCTTTATAGATATAGATGGATTAAAATATGTAAATGATATATTTGGTCATAATGAAGGTGATGAATATATAAAGTTTGTTGTTGAGAATATTTCTACTGAATTATCTGATAATGATAAATTTTGTAGAGTTGGTGGAGATGAGTTTTTAATTTTAAGTCCATATTGTAGTAATATGTTAGCAGAAAAAAAAGCACATAGAATTTTTGAAAAAATTAATAGAGAAACTAATAAAACTAATAAAGATTATAAAATGTCTATAAGTTATGGTATAGTGCATATAAAAGCAGGGGAAAGCTATGATATAGATAATATTTTAGAATTAGCCGATAAAAATATGTACAAGTTTAAAAAAGCAAGAAAAAAAATCAGACAAAGTATTGAGCAAAGTTAACTATATAAGTTTCAATAAAGTTTGTTTATTAATATAAATATTAGAATATTTATAAATAACATAACTTTTCAGCATAGTGACGAACTTATATAGAAAATTTATGATATATATTTTTCTGATTAGATAGTGTTAATTGAAGATATAACTATTATATAAAAGATCATAAATGTATTAATTTAATTAGAACATATATATAAATATATTTTTAAGTCTCAGATAAGGTTTTAATCTTATTTGAGACTTAAAAATTTTTACAATTAATTTTATTTGTATAGTTTAAAAAATACATAAGAACAGCACTAATACAAGTAGTTATTCCAACGATTAACCAAGCATTACTTAATCCTATAATATTAATAAGTTTTCCCATAATACTTGGTCCTAATGCATAGCCAGTTCCATAAATTAAAGGAAGTAAAGAGTTTATCCTTCCTCTATGAGATGAAGGCGTAAGATTATTTATAAAAGTACCAGAATTTGTAGCAATAGCTACTTCTCCTATAGTCATAATAATTACAATTATAAAAAATGAAGGAACCTTAGATATAAATGAACAACAACCAAATGATATGGCATATAAAAGTCCACCAGTTGCAATTATAGATAATATATCATATTTTCGGGTTAACACTGTAATTAATGGTGTAAAAATTATTACTATAATTCCATTACAACTTCCTAAAAATCCAAAATATTGAGCTCCGTTATCACCAAAAAGAGTTTCTAATTGTATAGGAATAGCAAATCCCCATTGAGAATAAGCAAATTGAAATATTACCATTAATAAAGAATAATATATTAATATTGGTCTTTTTAAAATAAATTCAAATACCGATCCGTGTTCAGTTTTCTCTAAAGTATTATTATCTTTGTTATTAGATACGTTATAGGTTTCTTTAATAAAATATCCAATTAAGATAACTGATATAAGAGTAGTGAATGCATCTCCTATAAATAGTATTTTAAGATGATTTTTAAAAAGCAATCCACCAACTAAAGGTCCAATAGCAAATCCTAAATTTAAGCCCATATAAATCAATGAAAAGGAAGCTTTTCTATTTTCTTTAGTTGTTATATCTCCAACAATTGAATCATAAGCGGGATGAGCTATAGAATATAAGCAAGATGCACACATGATAAATCTTGCTAAAGTATGTGACGGATTTAAGAAACCGCAAATAATAAAACAAAAAGCACCAAGACTTTGAAAGATTAAAAGCACCTTTTTCCTACCTATAGTATCAACTAATTTACCACCCAGTAGTATGCAAGGCGCTTGAAAAATAGCTGTGAATGTTACAAAAAAACCAGCCTCCTCTATAGGAAAACCTATTTTTTGAGTTAGGATTAAAGAAAGCAGAGGATATACAAAAGCACCTATGCAATTTATCATTTTACCTATAAAAAGTATATATATTTCTATAGGCAGTTCAGTATATGTATTTAATATAAGTTTTATCTTATTGTTAATCAACTTCATAAGGTCCTCCCTATTAAGTATATTATTTGATAATATACTAAAAAATGTAATAATTCAATATTAAAAATATAATTTTTATACTAATAAAATTTTAATATTTGAGCAAACTTATAGTATTATAGGTAATTTTAATTAATTTTTGAAAGGAGAAAAATAATATGAATAACTTAGGAAATGAAATAAAAGAGAAAGCTAAAAAAATGGGATATGAAATAAAAGAAACAATTAAAGGAATAAAGATTAAGATGAAAGAAGAAGGAGAAATAATAAAGGAACATGCTAATAACATAAGAAATTCATTATAATTAATGAAAAGTAAGTATAAAGAAATTATAAAGAAATTATAATATTTTAAATTATAAATAAAGTTCTTAGTATAGAGTGAAAATTAATTTCCTTTTATGCTAAGAACTTATTATTTTTCTATTTATTATTGTGTGTGTAAAATAATCAAATTTATAGTAATAAAAAGATTTTAATTATCGATTTAACACAATAAATCTATTTATTTATATATAAAAATACATACAATAGTATAATACGTAAGAAAAAAGTAAATATTTTTATATAATTAGTGTATACCTATGGAATTGTCTTATGCCTCAATATAGAATATAATTAAATAATGATAAAGAATTTTAAGAGGTGTTATAATGATTAAGGTAACAGTTAATATAAATGGGATGGATTATAATTTAAAAGGAGATAAAAATGAGCAATACTTAATTGATTTAGCAGAGTTTGTAGATGGTAAAGTTAAAGAGATAATGGCTAAAAATTCTAGATTAAGTATAAGTGCTGCTACTGTTTTAGCAGCTGTAAATATAGCAGATGAATTGTATGAATGTGATTTAAATCTGCGTAATTCTGTAAATAAGAAAAAAACTTTAGAAAATGATAATTCCGAATTAATTAAAAAAGTAGATAAGCTTAATCTAGATCTTCAACAATGCTTATTAGAGAAATCTAAAATTCAAGAAGATTTAATAAATAAAGAGCAATCTTTAAAAGAAAAATATGCAGGAATAGAAGAGTCATTTAATAATTTAAAAGAGGAATTAAATAAAGTTAAGCAAGAAAATGAGATGCTTACTAGTGAAAATAAAAAATTAGATGAGAATTTAAAAGAAATAAAAAATTCAAATGATACTTTAGATAAAGATCTTATGGATGTTAAAGATAAAAATAAAGTTCTTTATAAAAAGATAGAGGAGCATATAAATATTGAATTGAACTTAAAAGGCCAATTAGAGAAATCAAAAGAAGATGTTAAAAATGTAGAGAAAAAAGTTGTTAATTTAAATAATGCAAATGAAGAATTAGATAAAAAATTTAAAGAGTTAAATACAAAAACTATAGAGACAAGCTCAGAATTGGAAAAGGTTACAAACATAAAAAGAGCGTTAGAAGAAGAAAATCTAAAATTAAAAGGAAATACAGATTCTTTAAAAGAACACACCTTAGTTTTACAAAAAAATATAGATGATTTAAAATTATCTTTGTCTGATGAAAGAACTAAAAAAGAATTACTTCGAGATGAATATAAAAAATGTCAAGAAGAATTAGAACAAATAAATAATTATTATTATGAAACTGATAATGAACTTCAAGAATGTAAACAAAAGATTAAAGAATTTACTGTAACAAATAATGATTTAAATAAAAAAATAGAGATTGAAAATAATAAGAAGCAATCTCTAGAAAAAGAAATACAAAAATTAAATAATGAAATATTTAAAATAAAAGACGATAATGGTAAGT
Source organism: Clostridium sp. CTA-5 (assembly GCF_054768135.1). Classification (NCBI taxonomy): domain Bacteria; kingdom Bacillati; phylum Bacillota; class Clostridia; order Eubacteriales; family Clostridiaceae; genus Clostridium; species Clostridium sp. CTA-5. The sequence goes on from NZ_BAAAAT010000001.1 coordinate 312,316, forward strand.
TAAGTAAAGAAAATTTACAATTAACTAATGAAATTAAATCTATAAAAGATAATAATATAAAACTTATAAATAAAGATAGTGAGAATAAACAAACAATTAACATAAAACATAAGGAAATTGAAGAGCTAAGAGGTAATTTACAAAATAAAAATAAGTCATTAACAGAAATAAAAAATGTTTTAGAATTTAAAGAAAAATCATTTGTAAAGTTAAAAGAAGACTTAGAAATTAAAGAAAATTCTTTAAAAGATTTAAGTGATAAATTAAATGATAAAGATAAAATGCTAATTGAATTAAACAATAAGATAGATGATTTAACAAAACAAAGAACTACTCTTATTGGAAGAAGCAAAGATATAAATGATAAGCTTAGAACGTCAAAATATAAAGTTATGGAATTACAAAATAAGTTGTTAAATGTAGAAATAGAAGTGGCAAGTTTAAAGAAAGAAGAGTTTATGAAAAATAAACCACAATTAGCACCACTTGCAAAGAAAAAGAGATAATAAGAGCAATTTTGGTAATAACTATTAAAGGAAATTAAAAAACTGCTATTTTTTAATAGCAGTTTTTCCATGAGTGAAAGGCTATATTTGAGGAAAATGTTGATATTGCAGTATAAACAAAGTTCTTAGTCTCAGTAAAACTTGCTTTGAACTGATAGTTAGAAATTGTTATCCAGGAGCGTACAACTGTTATGGAATTACAGATGCTAGCTATCGGATAAAGTTCATGGACAGAGCTGAAATAGGAAACTTGACTCATATACATTCATCCAGTAAGTTCGAGGGGCAAAATATAAAATTGCACTCTGTGAAAGTTCGAAGAACCAAATATAAAATTTGGATTCTCATTTTTTTACTCTCACTTATAAAAAATAAAAGAAAAACTTAATAATCAGAATAATACCTAGGAGGAATCTAATGAAAAAAATAGAATTATTAGCACCAGCGGGAAGCAAAGAAAGTTTAATTGCTGCTATAAATAGAGGGGCAGATGCTATATATCTTGGAGGAAATAAATTTTCAGCAAGAGCATATGCTTCAAATTTTGATAATGAAATGATGATGAAGGCGATAGACTATGCTCATAGTTATGGTGTTAAAATATATGTTACTATTAATACATTGTTAAAAGAAAATGAAATTAGAGAGGCTTTAAAATATGTTGGTTATCTTTATGAAATTGGAGTAGATGCTTTAATTATTCAGGATGTTGGACTTATAAATTTAATAAGAAGTGTATATCCGGATTTTGAACTTCATGCTTCTACTCAAATGACAGTACATAATGGTGAAGGAGCATTATACTTCACTGAAAAAGGGCTATCAAGAATAGTATTATCAAGAGAACTTTCTTTAAATGAAATTAAATATATATCAAAAGACTTAGGAATAGAGACAGAAATATTTGTTCATGGTGCACTTTGTGTATGTTATTCTGGACAATGTTTAATGAGTTCTATGATTGGTGGAAGAAGTGGGAATAGAGGCAGATGCGCTCAACCGTGTAGAATGCAGTATACTTTAACAGGAGAAAAAAGTGGCTCAAAGAAGGCTTATTTATTAAGTCCAAAAGACATGTGTTTAATTGATGATATTCAAGGTTTAGTAGAGAGTGGAACCTCTTCTTTAAAAGTTGAAGGAAGAATGAAAAGAGCTGAATATGTTTCAGGAGTTGTAAACATATATAGAAAAGCTATTGATAAAGTAGTAGATAAGAAGAAGTTTGATTTAAATAAGGGAAGAAATGATTTATTTCAACTTTTTAATAGAGAAGGTTTTTCTAAGGCATATCTTTATAAGAATGTAGGAAAAGATATGATGAGTTATAATTTTCCTAAAAATACTGGAATCCTAATAGGAAAAGCTTTAGATAAAGGTGAAGTATTATTAGATGGAAATGTAGCTATTGGAGACGGTATAAGATATGGAGAAGATGGATTTGTGTTAAGTAAAATATTACTTAATGGAAAAGAAGTAAAGGAAGCATTTAAAGGTGATAAAGTTAAATTAATTCCTAATGGCTATAAAAAAGGGAACAGCATATACAAAATGTCTGATAAAAAAATGTATGATGAGTTAAAAGAACATATAAAGCTATATAAAAGAAAACTTTCACTTATAGGGGAGGTGGAATTTAAGGTTGGATTCCCTATACTTCTTAAAACAAAGTTTAATGGAAAAGAATATGAAGTTTTAGGTGAAAATGTTGAGAAGGCTACTAATTCACCATTAAGTATAGATAGGGTAGAAGAAGCCTTAAAGAAATCAGGAGAAATTCCTTATAAATTTGATAAAATATTATTTAATACGTTTGAAGATGGATTTATTAGAATATCTTCTTTAAATAATTTAAGAAGAGAATTATTCGAAAAGATTCTAAAAGAAGAAATATCTTCATTTAGACGAAAGAGAATTCAAGGACCTAAAGAAGATAAAAACTTAAAGTCAGGAGAATGTTTAGGAAATATATATAGCTGTATTACTAAAGAACAGTTAAAAGCGTTAATAGAAGATGATAATGTTAAAAATATAGCGTTAGATATTTCTTATGGAAAACATAAAGATGCTTTAAGTGTAGAAGACTTTAAAAGTATAAAAGATAAGAATGTATATTTTATGACTCCTAACATAATAAAAGAAGAGTTTAATAATGTAGTTAAACAGATAGAAGAAGTTAGACCATATATAAAAGGAATAATAACCTCAAATGTAGGAATAATCAAGTTGTATAGGGATAAATTATTCTTAATAGGAGATTATAAATTAAACATATTTAACAAAGAGGCATTAGATTTTTATCGTGAAGATATAGAGATGTTAACTTTAAGTTTAGAATTAAATAGAAAAGAAATAAAAGAACTTATGAAAAATGTTAATTTTAATGCTGCAGTTGGTGTATATGGAAAAACTGAACTAATGGTAAGTGAATACTGTCCTATAGGAAGTACATTTGGAAATAAATCAAGTAAAAAACAATGTAATGGTGCTTGTATGAAAGATACGTTTACTCTAGTAGATAGAAAGAATGAAGAGTTTAAAGTATTAGGAGATAACAGTTGTAGAAGTCATATTCTAAATTCATTACCATTAAATTTAATTGAAGAAATTGATGAATTAAAAGACTTTGGTATTTCAACATTTAGAATTGATTTTAAAGATGAAAATTATAATGAAGTAAAAATAATTTTAGATGAAGTTAAAAATAATAAAAAAAGTGATAATAGAACTTATACTAAGGGTCATTATAGACGAGGTGTAGAATAGAGGAGAGAATTAGTAAATGAATGAAAGATCTTTAAGAGTTTTAGAATTTGATAAAATTAAGGAAAAACTTAAAAAATATGCACATAGTAGTGCAGCAAAGAAAAAAATAGATGAATTAGAACCTTTTGATAATGTATATGAAATAAATAATAATTTAAATGAATCTAATGAGGCATTAGAAGTTTTAATGAAAAAAGGAACACCACCTTTAGAAGGATTATTTGATGTTAAGGAATCTCTTCAAAGAGCTAGAAAAGGTGGAACGTTGACCCCAGAACAATTATTAAAAGTTGGTGGAATGCTTAGAGCAACTAGAAAAATGAAAGAGTTTTTTAAAAGAGAAGAACAAGAAGAAGCTTATGAAAGGTTAGAAGATTTAGCTTATATTTTAGCACCAGTTACTGATTTAGAAAACGAAATAGAAAAAGCTATAGTTTCAGAAGAGGAAATAAGTGATAAGGCTAGTACGACATTATACAATATAAGAAGAAGTCTTAAAGAAAAAAATTCTTCAGTTAGAGAAAAAATAACCTCAATTGTTAAAAGTAATTCAAAGTACTTACAAGACTCATTATATACTATGAGAGGGGATAGATATGTAATTCCCGTAAAAGCTGAATACAAGAGTGCGGTACCTGGTCTTGTTCACGATCAAAGTTCAACTGGTGCAACATTTTTCATAGAACCTATGAGTTTAGTAAATTTAAATAATGAAATAAAAGAACTTATGTTAAAAGAAAAAGCAGAGATAGATAGAATTCTTACTGCATTATCATTAAAAGTTAAAGATCATTCAGATGAATGTGAAAGTAATTTTAAAGTACTTACTCAGTTTGATTTTATATTTGCAAAAGGTAAGTATGCTTGTGCGTTAAATGCAATAAAACCAAATGTAAGAGAGGATGGTATATTTAATATTATACTAGGAAGACATCCTTTAATTGTGGCAGATAAAGTTATTCCTTCAGATATATATTTAGGAGAAGAATTCAATACATTAATGATAACAGGACCAAATACAGGAGGAAAAACTGTTACATTAAAGACAGTTGGGTTATTACATATAATGGCATTAAGTGGACTTTTAATACCTGCAAAAGATAATTCATCAATAAGCTTTTTTAAAGAAGTATTTGCAGATATAGGTGATGAACAAAGTATAGAGCAAAGTCTTTCAACATTTTCATCACATTTAACCAATATTGTTAGAATTATGGAAAATGCAGATGATAAATCTTTAATTTTATTTGATGAATTAGGAGCAGGAACTGATCCGGCAGAAGGTGCAGCACTTGCTGTATCTATTTTAGAAACTTTAAGAAATAGAGGAGCAAAACTTATAGCTACAACTCACTATAGTGAGCTTAAAGCATATGCTTTAAAGACTCAAGGTGTTGAAAATGCTTCAGTAGAATTTGACATAAATACATTAAAACCTACATATAGGTTATTAATAGGTGTACCAGGAAAATCTAATGCATTTGAAATTTCTAGAAGATTAGGTTTAAATGATGAGGTAATTAAATCTGCTAAGGAATATATGTCTAATGAAAATTTACAGTTTGAAGACTTAATTAGAGAACTTCAAGAGAAAAGTATAATAGCTAAAAAAGAAGCTAGAGATGCAAAACTTATTAGAAGTGAAGCTGAAGAATTAAAAAGAAGTTATGAGCAAAAACTTGCAAAACTTGATCAAACTAGAGATAAAGTGTACATGGAAGCTAGAAGTGAAGCAAAAGAAATAGTTGCAAATGCGAAAGATGAAGCAGACGAAATATTAAAAGCAATGAGAGAACTTGAGAAGTTAGGTATATCAACTGGTGGAAGACAAAGATTAGAAGAAGAACGTAAAAAGTTAAAAGATAGTTTAGAAGAAAGAGAAAAGAAATTACATAGAATAAAAGAAGATAATGGAGAGTTAATAGAAAAAGTTACATTAGGAATGGAAGCATTTTTACCTTCATTAAATCAAACAGTTGTGATTATTTCTATGCCAGATTCAAAAGGAGACGTACAAGTTGAAGCTGGAATTATGAAAATTTCAGTAAAACTTAAAGATTTAAGAAAAACTAAACAAACAAAAGCAGAAAAAGTTAAAAAGAAGAGGGAAGTAAAACTAAATCTTAGTAATGTTGAATCTAGAATAGATTTAAGAGGATTAGATGCAGAAGAAGCATGTTACAGAGTCGATAAGTATTTAGACGATGCTTATATGTCTAATCTTGGAGAGGTTACAATAGTTCATGGAAAAGGAACAGGAATACTTAGAAAAGCTATAAATGATATGTTAAAAAGACATCCACATGTTAAAAATTATAGATTAGGTGGTTATGGAGAAGGTGGAGATGGAGCAACAATAGCAGAACTTAAATAACAAAGTTCTTAGTATATTAAAACAAAATTATTTTCATATCCCAAAGCAGAGGTGAGTGTATGTATATAATTAGTGCTTGTTTATGTGGAGTTAACTGTAAATATAATGGAAAAAATAATTTTAATGAAAGTTGTGCCAAACTGTTTAGAGAGGGTAAAGCTATATTAGTATGTCCTGAACAGTTAGGTGGACTTTGTACTCCAAGAACTCCTACTGAACTACAAAATTTATCAAGTGATATATTGAATGGAAAGGGAAAGGCTATTACAAGTGATGGAATTGATGTAACAAATCAATTTATAAAAGGTGCTTATGAAACTTTAAAAATGGCTAAAGATATAGGGGCAACACAAGCTATATTAAAAGAAAATAGTCCATCCTGTGGAGTAAATAATGTTTATGATGGAACTTTTCAAGGAAAGAAAATTAAAGGAATGGGAATAACAGCATATTTATTAGAAAAAGAAGGAATAGAAGTATTTTCTGAAGAAGATTTAGAACCTAATAGAGATAAGCTTGTATATTTAGATGAATATAGCAAAAGTAGAGCACATAAAAGAAAAGTTCTTAAATTTAAAAACGAGAGTGAAGAGGAATTTGGAACATTAAATTTAACTGATAATTTAGGAGAATTTTCAGATTTACCAGAAAAAGTTCAAGATAATGTTAAAAAACTTATGGTTTCGCTAGCAGAAGATTTAATGGGATTTACAGATATTGATGAAATAGCAGAAGCAACAGGTCTTAGTATAGAAGAAGTTGTGGAAATAAAAAACGATAATAAATAGCAATATGTTTAAAGAGAAAATTTTATAAAATTTTCTTAAGTTGATAAAAGTTTAATATGATATTTAAAATATAGTTAAATAATAAAAACCATTTGTTTAAAAAATATTTTTTACAAATGGTTTTTATTTATAGAGTTTTTAAAGTATGCACATATTTATCAGCTTTATCCTATAGTTAGTATTGTAATTTCATAACAGATAATAACTATAGGATAATGACGTCTAAGCATCAGGCAAAGACAAGCTTTATCTGCTACTAAGAATTCTGTGTATACTAAAATATCAATACTCATTTAAATCACGATAAGTAATTTTAATAGTAAACAATATATAGAAAACTTAAAGAAAAAATATGATTTGTTTGACATATTTTTTTTTATATGTTAAAAGAATATATGTGATAAAGAATTTGACAAATTAATATCTAGTTTTAAGAAAAAATATGGGATTATTTTCAAATTTTTTCTATGAAATCGTATAAAATATTAAATAAGGTATTTTTTATTACTTATAAGTATTGTATAATAATATAGATATTGAGTGAAAAAATGGGAGGAATTTAAATGAATTACAAAGAGAAGTACAACTCATGGCTTAATTCAGACAGCATTAATGAGCAAACAAAAAACGAATTAAAAAGTATATCTGATGAAAAGGAAATAGAAGATAGATTTTATAAAGATTTAGATTTTGGTACTGGTGGCTTAAGAGGCGTAATAGGCGCTGGAAGCAATAGAATGAATATATATAGTGTTTCAAAAGCTACTCAAGGTTTTGCAAATTATTTAAATGAAAACTTTAAAAAACCTTCAGTTGCAATTGCATATGATTCAAGAAATATGTCTAAAGAATTTGCTACAGCGGCAGCGCTTACTCTATGTGCAAATAATATAAAAGTATTTTTATATGAAAGTTTAAGACCAACTCCAGTATTATCTTTTGCAACAAGAGAATTAAATTGTAGTGGAGGTATTGTAGTAACTGCTTCACATAATCCAAAGCAATATAATGGTTATAAAGTATACGATGAGTTTGGTGGACAAGTGACAGATGAGAAAGCAAAGAAAATAATTTCTTGTGTTAATTCAATTGAAGATTTTGCACAAATTAAAAATATTGGTGAAAAAGAAGCATTAGAAAGTGGATTATTACAATATATAGGAGAAGATATAGATAAGATATATATTGATAGAGTTAAAGGATTAACTATAAGAAAAGAATTAGTTGATAGTAAAGCTGATACTTTAAAAGTTATATATACTCCAATCCATGGTTCAGGAAATGTTCCTGTAAGAAGGGTATTAAAAGAATTAGGATATAGTAATGTAGAAGTTGTTAAGGAACAAGAGGCTCCAAATGGTAATTTCCCAACAGCATCTTATCCAAATCCAGAAAACCCAGATGTATTTGAATTAGCTTTAAAAATGGCTAAGACTTCAAATCCAGATATAATATTTGGTACAGATCCAGACTGTGACAGAATCGGTGTAGTTGTTAAGGATAGCAAGGGAGAATATAAAGTATTAACAGGAAATCAAACAGGATTATTATTAACACATTATATATTAAGTTCTTTAAAGGAAACTAATAAATTGCCAGAAAATGGTGCTATAATAAAAACAATTGTAACTACAGAAGGGGCTAGAAGTATTGCAGAAGACTTTAATATAAAACTTTTAGATGTGTTAACTGGATTCAAATATATAGGTGAAAAGATTAGAGAGTTTAAAGAATCAGGAGAAAATACTTATTTATTCGGATTTGAAGAAAGTTATGGATATCTTGCAGGAGATTTTGTACGTGACAAAGATGCTGTAATAGCTTCAATGTTAATATGTGAAATGTGCTTATATTATAAAGAACAAGGAAAGAGCTTATATGATGCTTTAATTGAGTTATATGAAAAATACGGATATTTTAGAGAAGCTCTTGTATCTTTAGAATTAGCAGGTAAAGAAGGTCAAGAAAAAATAGCAGCATGTCTAGAAGCTATGAGAAATTCTGATATAGAACAAATTGGTAATGTAAAAGTAGTTACTAAGTTAGATTATAAATTAAGCGTTGAACAAAATATGTTAGATAAAACTCAAACTGAAATTAAATTACCTAAATCAAATGTATTAAAATTTATGCTTGAAGATGATTCATATTTTGTAGTAAGACCATCAGGTACTGAACCAAAGATGAAAGTTTATTTAGCAATAAAGGGTAGTAGTTTAGATGGTGCAATAAAAGAAATAGCAGAGTTTAAAGAAAAAGTAATGAATTTAATAAATGATAAATTAAATTAATGATAAATTAATGAATTTAATTTATTTAAGAAAAGCTGTTTTAAATGATTAATTAATCATTTAAAACAGTTTTTTATTCTTTAGGAAATTATATTTTTAAAAATCTGTGGATAAATTAAATTATATTATTGCTTAAAGATTAAGAAATAAAACCTAAAGAATAAAAAAATCATATGCCGCACCATTATTCCTGCACTACGTTTGAAAAGGGTGCATGGCTAAAAAAAATCGACGCTCCACAGTCGCTTAGCGTTTTTTTAATGTCGAGGAAAATATAGAATTATTGAAGAGTGAAAAGCTGATAAAATCTAATGTAAATGAGATATTTTGAATGGACAATGGACGATTGACAATTTAGGATGAAATCCTTGTGTGCTTTCTAAAATATATATTTTTCAGAAAGCCGAAGACTTTCAACCATAATTATTCATTGTCAACTGTCAATTTTCAATTGAAATGTGGCGCAGCCACTTTTGTTAGTTAGCTAATATGTTTTTATGTATTGACAATATAAAATTATATGTTTTTAATATATAGTGGTATAATAATTTTTTAAGATAAACTATCCTTAATTATGAATTAAGGATATAATTACAAGATGTTAATAAGTTAATTAGGTGGTGCAATAATAACTATGGATTATAAAACAATGTTTAAAGACAAATTAAGTAAAATTTTATTTTTAGAAATGGATAAAGAGGGATTTAAGAATACTTTAAAAATTCCCGAATATGTTACATTCAATAATGATGATTTATATATGCCAATAAGTTCTGAGTATATTACTTCAAATGTTAATGATGAAATAAAGATGAAGAATTTACCGATATATTACTTTATTGAAGGAATGTTTATAGCATTTGGATGTGATGAAAAGTTAAGATACAATGAAGATTATGGAGTGGTATTAACATATATCCCTAATGCTGAAGAATGTGTTAAGAGTCTTATTGCAAATAGAGTAAAAGAAGAAAGATTAGAAGATGCTTATGTATTGTTAAGAGGATTATATAGATATAATAGAGAAGAAGATGTGTTTAAAAATCTTTTATTAACAGGAGAAGCTATAAGAGAAAAAGATTCTAGTTTTAATGAGATTTTATTAGAAGATATTGAAGAAGGAAAAATTAAGTTTAATAAAATGCCAGAACCTTATCTTTATAATGCATTAATTTTAAGAGATAAGGGAGACTATATAAATGCAAAAGATGAAATAGAGAGCTATTTAAATAAGGGTGGAATAAAAAGCAATGAAATATCACAAATAATAAATGATATTAATAATATAGGTCAATATGAAAAAGCGATTGAACTATTAAATGAAGAGCCAGAAAAGGCAATAGAAATGTTATTACCATTAAGTGAACAGTTTGAAAAAAATCCACTTATTTATTATTATATTGCTATTGGATATAGAAATTTAGAAAACTATGAAAAGGCAATATATTATTTAAATGAAAGTTTAAGTCTTGAATCAGGAATACTTGAAGTAGTTAATGAACTTGGAATAAATTATGCTTGTATGAAAAACTACGAAGAAGCAATAAAATATTTTAAGAAGGCATTTGAAGCATCTAGAGATGTTGTGATTTGTACTAATATTGTAATGTGTTATATGAACTTAGGAAATAATGAAGAAGCAAAATTACATTTAGAAATTGCTAAAAAATTAAATCCAGATGATGACATTGTAAAAGAATTAGAAAAAACTTTACAAGTGTAATTAAAAGCACTATCAAATAGTTACGTTTATAATTTTTATGCTTTATTTTTAAACATGTTTATATTGCAGTATAAATAAAGTTATTAATCTGAGAAGGAACTTGTCTTTAATAGAGGACTAAAAATTGATAACTAGTATCTATTGTGAATTTATAGATACTAGTTATCAGATAAAGCTCATAGACATGATTGAAGTCCAATTCCAGTTTGATTTCATACTCAATATTAACATTAGTTTAAATATAGTAATAATAAAAATTATTAATATATGCATTGATAGTGTTTTTTTACATATTGATATAGAAATATTTGAATATAAAGGAAGCTATTATATGATATAATAGTTGAATGAAAGATAATAATAACCAATACTGAAAGGAGAAGTTATTAAAATGCAGGGTTTAGAGAATTATTAAGTTTACTAAACTATGATTTTAAGTAGCAGACATTATGTTTACAGAAATACTTAACTTTAAAATTTTTAATAAAAGCAGAGATGAATTACTAAAATACATAAAAAATTATGAAAAGGTTAATATTATATCAGGTAATCCAGAAGTATTGTTTAATGGATTAAATGATAAATTACTTAATAAAAGTTTTAAAAAAGAAAATAGTATTATAATACCAGATGGTGTTGGAACGGTAATAGCATCAAAAATACTAAAAAAGCCTGTTGAAGAGAAAATAGCAGGAATAGATGTTATGAAAGAAATTTTAAAAATAGCAAATTTAGAGAAAAAATCAATATACCTTTTAGGTGCAAAAGAAGAAGTTTTACAAAAGTGTTCAGAGAATATACAAAAAGAATTTCCAAACTTAGTTTTGGATGGTTTACATAATGGTTTTTTTGATTTAAACAATTGTGAAGAGATATTAAATGATATAAGAAATAAGAATCCATGGGCTATTTTTATAGCGATGGGATGTCCTAGACAAGAGTACTTTATTGAAAATAATATGGATGTATTACCATGCAAGATCTTTATGGGTGTTGGAGGAAGTTTTGATATTTTTTCAGGAATATCTAAAAGAGCACCTAAATGGATGATAAATTTAGGATTAGAATGGCTATATAGAGTAGCTAAAGAACCTTGGAGAATTAGAAGATTAACTTCAATTCCAAAGTTCCTAATAACAGTACTAAAGTATAAAAAATAGGTGATAAAATGAGGCAGACTAATTTACTAAAATCAACTTTTATAATAATGTTAGTATCATGTATAAGTAGAGTTATAGGATTTGTTAGAGATATGCTTATTGCAAGTAACTTTGGGGCTGGTATGTATACTGATGCTTATAATGTGGCAGTAACTATTCCAGAAACAATATTTATGCTAGTAGGACTTGCTATATCCACATCTTTTCTTCCAGTGCTTAGTAGAATAAGAGCAGAGAAAAATGAAGATGAAATGTATATTTTTGCCAATAATGTTATTAATATATTATTTATTATTTCAGTAGTAATTTTTATAATAACAAGTATTTTTTCAAAAGAGATAGTAGGCTTATTAGGAAAAGGGTTTGATTATAATACTACATTAATAGCAATTAGATTAACTAGAATTACTCTAATAAATCTTTTGTTTATGTCTGTTAATGCATGTTTTACAGCATTACTTCAAGTAAATGAAGATTTTGTTATACCTTCAATTTTAGGATTGTTTTTTAATTTGCCGATGATTTTATATTTACTATTTTTCAAAAATTATGATATTATGGGATTGACTATAGCAAATGTTATAGGAAACTTTTTGAGAGTAGTAATTCAAGTACCTTCCTTAGTTTCTCATAGATATAAATATAAACTTTTTATCAATTTTAAAGATAAAGAATTAAAGGTTATCTTAATATTAATAATTCCAGTAATTATTGCAGCAGGAGCTAATTCTTTGAATGTTGTAGTAGATAAAGCTATTGCTTCATCTTTACCTGAAGGATCAATTTCTGCATTAGGATATGCAGAAAAGTTGATATTTTTTATAAATAGTATAATTACAACATCTATTTCAAGTGTTGCTTATCCAATGTTAGCAAATGCAAGAAATGATGGTAAGCATAAGGAATTTATAAAAATATTAAAACAATCAATAATATATTTAGCACTTCTTTTAATTCCGATTACAGTTGGTATTATAGTGTTTAGAAAAGATATTGTTAGTATCATATATGAGCGAGGAGAATTTACAGAATATGCAGTAAGTTTAACAACATTAGCTTTATTTGGGTATTCATTTGGAATATTTTTTACAGGAATGAGAGATATTTTAAATTCTACTTTGTTTTCTATGGGAAAAACTAAGATTACCACTTTAAATGGTGTTATAGGAGTAACTATAAATGTAATACTTAGTATTACATTATCAAGATACATAGGTATTATTGGAATTTCATTAGCTTCAGCTATAGCTATGATAATAACATCAATATTATTATTTAGTAGTATTGTTAAAATAGAAAATAACTTTAAACTTAACGACATAATAAAGAAAATAGTTATTATTGTTTTTAATTCAATTTTAATGGGAACAGTAATTATTATTTTTGTTAATTTTATAGAGGCGAGGATATCAAAAATATTAGTTTTATTTTTTGGTACTATAATCGGCATTATAGTATATATTATATTATGTTATGTATTTAAAATTAAAGAAATTACAGAAGTGAAAAATTTAATTTTAAGAAAGGTTAAAAAATAGGAGGACAAATGAAAATACTATTTATTGCATGCTATTCTCCATTAATAAATAATTCGGCTGCTATTGAAACTTTACAGTATTTAAATAAGCTAAGTGAGATTAATGGGAATGAAGTACATCTACTAACAGTTAATTTTCCTAAAAATTCAATATATTATGATGAATATTTATTTTCTATGATGGACACAAAAATTAAATGCCATTTAATAGATGGAGGACCTGTTTTTAAAAAACTGATGCCAAGAAAATCTTCTGAAGATTTAAAAATAAATGTAGGAAAAAAGAAGAAGATTTTAAGAAAGATAAAAAATTCTTTAGTAATTCCTGACATGTATTATGGATGGGCTAAGAAAGCATCAATCTATGGCATAAATCTTATGAAAAATGAAAAGTTTGATGTGATATTTTCTATGCATGAACCACCATCTTCTCATTTATGTGCCTATTATATAAAGAAAAAATTTAAAGATATACCGTGGATTACATATTGGAGTGACCCGTGGCTTAAAGATTCAACAAGACAAAAATCATTTATAGTAAAAAAGATTATTGAAAGCAAAATGGAAAGAGATGTAGTTAATTTAGCAGACAAATTTATTTTTGTTACAGAAGAGAACAGAAAAGACTACATAAAAGAATATAGTTTTTTAACACAAAAACAAACTTATGTATTAAACAGAGGGTTTGATAAAGAACTTTATGAAAGATTATCATTAGAAGAAACACCAAATCTTATAAATAATAATAAATTAAATATTGTTTATGCAGGTGAAATATTTTCAAAATTAAGAAACATAAATCCATTTATAGAGGCTTTAGAAGAATTAAAAAATGAGAATGAAGAGTATTATAATATGCTTAATGTTTTATTCTTTGGTAATATTGATGATGTTGAAGGCAAAAAAAGATTAGAAAAATTAGATATAGCAAAAGTTTCATCAAGAATACCTTTTAATGAAGCATTAAAATATATGCTAAATTCTGAAATTTTACTTTTATTTGGTAATAAAAACTCTAAGCAAATACCAGCAAAAATATATGACTATTTTGGAACCAATGGGAAAATATTTATAATATATGGTGATGAAAATGATCCAATTAAAGATGTAGTAGAAAATCATGAAAAGTGTATTACTAGCATAAATTCATCAAGAAATATTAAAAATAACATCTGTAAATTAATAGATTCTTATAAAGCTGGAAAGATAAAAGCTGCTCCAGATTATAGATATGAGTGGAATAGTATAGTTAATAAATTAAACAATATATTAGAAGAGAAGTGATAATTGTGCATATTATGGTAATACCATCGTGGTATTCATCTCCTCGAAATAAAGTTCATGGGAGTTTTTTTAAAGAACAATTTAAAGCATTATCAAATAGTGGAGAAAAAATCACTGTTGCTTATAATGAAATTTGGCCAATTACTTTAATAGGAAAAACTCATGAAAAGAGAAAAATAAGCTTTAATATAGAAGATGGACTTAGAACATATAGATATAAAGATTTTAACTATTTTCCTAAAAATCCTCTTATGTTTAAAAGTTTTAATAAAAGAATGGATAAGTTATATAAAGAAATTGTTAAAAAAGAAGGTAAGGTTGATATAATACATGCTCATTCTGCAATGTGGGGAGCTATAGCAGCATCATACATAAGTGAAAAATATAATATACCATTAGTGATAACTGAACATTCATCTTTAAAGTATGCAAAATATTTAAAAGAAAGTTATAAAAAACATATTTATAAGGCTTATAAAAAGGCAGCATGTTTAATAGCAGTAGGAAATGCTTTAAAAAATGAGCTTAACGAGTATATAGATAGGGACATAAAAGTAATTCATAATATGGTTGATTTATCTTTATTTAATATAAATGATAATAAGATTGATGATAAAGTTAATGAAGGTAAAGCAGAATTTAAGTTTTTTTCTTGTGCATTTCTTGAAGGTGGGAAAGGAATGGAACTTTTAATTAAAGCTTTTAAAGAAGCGTTTAAAGGTCAAAATGTTACTTTAAAGATAGGTGGAGATGGTTCACTTAAACCACTTTTGGAAAAAATGATAATAGATTTAAATATGGAAAGTCAAATAAGTCTTTTAGGAGCATTATCGAGAGATGAAGTGGCAAATGAAATGAAGAATTGTGATGCTTTTGTGCTTCCTTCAGAACATGAAACCTTTGGTGTAGTATATATTGAAGCACTAGCATGTGGTAAGCCAGTTATAGGTGCTAAAAATGGTGGGGCTGAAGATATTATAAAAGAAGATAATGGTTTGATTATTGAAAAAAATAATAAGGAAGAATTAGTTTTTGCATTAAAATATATAAAGAAAAATTATAATAATTATAATAAAGAAGATATAAGGAAAAATGCTGTTTTTAATTATTCAGAAGAAGTATTAGTTAAGAATCTTAAAGGAGTGTATAAAAAAATAAATGAGGGAAGTACTAGAGAAGATATATGAAGTTATAGATAATAGATTATACTTTAGATTATTATATTTGTTTGTAAGCATAAGTTTTGTTACTATTCTTTCATGCATACCAGGAATAAAGATATTAAATACTTTAGCATTAGCTTGGGGAATATTATTAATATTATTTATGATATTTAATGATTATAAGACAAGAAAAATTTATAAATTTGATATACCTTTAGCAGGATTTATCATTATTACATTTATATTTAATTTAATTGTTTATAGAAATATAGAAAATATAAAAATATGGATATTTAACATTATATTATTAATGTCAATATACACAATAAATGTATTTAGAAGTAAAAAGATTAATATTAGAGAATTGGACGTTATAACATATTTTTATACAATAATTATGTTTCCATTATCATTAGGGTCATTGTATATGATTTTTTTAAAAAAAACAATAGAGATTAAAGGAATCGCATTTGGATATATTGATGGTCATACAAATGGACTATTTGTGAATGAAAATGCATTATCAATTGCAGCAGCTTTAGCAGTTGTAATGAGTATATATTTAAATTCAAAAACTAAAAATAAAAAAGTAAATTTACTATTAATTATTAACATAGTGTTACAAATAATTGCTATGATTGAGGGAAGAGGAAGAAGTTCCGCTTTAGTTATAATTGCTGTAGTATATTTATATTTACTTACTTATTATAAAAATAAATACTTTAGGACTATGCTTTTAATTGTTCCTGTAATATTAGGATGTATATGTTTTACTTTTGATGAAAATAAGCTTCATAGCTTTACAAGTGGAAGAAATATATTGTGGAAATCGGCTAGTCTTGTAATAAAAGAGCATCCTTTAACTGGAGTTGGAAATAATGATTTAATAGAAGCTGTTAGAAATGCAAGAGAAGTTGAATATTTACCTGGAATTGAAGGTGGTGGACTTCATAATATTTATGTCCAAATTGCAACTACTAATGGATTAATAGCATTAGGATTTATAGTTATTTTTTTAATAAGTATTATAACTTTTATGATAAAGAAATTGGATAAACTAAAAAGAAAAGAAAAATTTCAAATGACAACAATGACTTCTATGATTGTTGGAATAGCAGCGGTAAATGTATTTGAAAGTAATTTAGTATATATAGTTAGCTTTATATCAATTATATTTTGGATATATTTAGGTTATTTAATATCTATATTAGATAATAAAAATATAAGTTAAGAATATCACTATGTTTTAAGTAAATGTTTATACTATAATATAAATACTATTTTAAAATGTAGATACAAAATTATACTAGGGGGCAAAAATAATGGAATTTTATAAAGAAACAATTAAAGAATTTGTAGAAAGTGTATCAAGTGAAGCACCATCACCAGGTGGTGGAAGTGTGGCTGGTTTAATAGGAGCATTAGCAGGGGCTTTGAATTCTATGGTATATTCTCTAACTATTGGTAAAAAGAGCTATGAAGCATTAGATGAAGATATCAAGATTAGGATAAAAGAATTTCAAGAAAAATCTATAAAGTTTACTAATAGTGCTTTAGCAATGATGGAAGACGATAGAAAAGAATTTTTAAAATTAATGGATTCATATAAATTACCTAAAGCAACTGATGAAGAAAAGAAAATAAGAATTTTAACAATAAAAGAAAGTACAAAGAAAGCTATGATACCACCGTTAAACTTAGCAAGAGAATGTATGGACTTTTATGAAAACTTAAATATAATGAGTGAGTATGGAAACAAAATGCTTCTTTCAGATTTAGGAATGTCAGCTATATTGCTTCATTGCGCTATAGAAAGTTCTATAATGAATGTAAAAGTTAATTTGAATTCTTTAAGAGAAGACAAAGAATTCTTTAATGAAATAAAAGAAGAATTAGATACTATATTTAACAACTCTTTAATGAAAAAAGATGCAATAAATAAGAGAGTAAATTCTTATATTTTTCCTGAAGATTAATATTATTATGTAGTATTAATTTATAAATATTTAAAGAAGTACAATAATGTTAAAATTAAAGTTGTCAAAACTTTTCTTTTATCAATTGTTTGTTTTTTATTAGCATATATAATAGCGACTGGGAATAAAAGCTATTTTTTAGCTGCTATGTATATTTTTTTAGCAATATTATATTTTATGATAAGTATACATAAAAATAAATAATATTAAAGGAAGCCTTAATTGGCTTCCTTTAATATTTAGTATGTTAATTATTATAGAAATTAATCTGTTGGAAGATCATCTAAAGATTTAAATTCATATCCTTCAGATTGAAGATCTTTTATAACAGTTCCTAATATTTTAGTATTTGTATCAGAAACTGCATGAAGAAGCATAATACATCCAGGATGAGCACCATTCATTATTTTTTTAATTCCATAATTTTCAGTTGGTTGATTTTTAACTAACCAATCTTTATAAGCAAAACTCCAAAATATAGACTTATACCCTAAACCTTTAGTCATTTCTAATGATTCCTTTGAATATTTTCCCATAGGTGGTCTGAAATATTTTGGCATATCTTTTCCTGTAACTTCTTTATAAGCTTCCTCTACTTCGGTAAATTCTTTTTCGAATTTTTCTTTATCATGAATTTGTGCCATTGATGGGTGATGAGAACTATGATTACATACTAGATGTCCTTCATCTACCATTCTCTTGATTAATTCAGGTTCAGTCTTAATGTAAGGTTTAACAACAAAAAATGCAGCAGGTACATTAACTTCTTTTAATATATCTAGAATTTTACCAGTGTTACCATTTTCGTATCCTTCATCAAATGTTAGATAGATTACTTTTTCAGAGGTATCTCCTAAAAAATAAGCATCATTTTCTTTAAGAAAACTTAAAGATTCTTTTGGGCCTTCTGCAATTTGATCTTTCCCACGTCCAACAAAGTACCAGTTAAGTTCACCTTTTTCTGAAAATAAAGAAAAAATGTCTCTTATTTTTGGATCTTCAAATTCTTGAAATACCTCAAATTCCTGAAACTCTTCAACTTTATCTTTTTTTAACTTTTTACTATTTGCATTAGCTTTAAGAGGAATAGAATTTATTGCCAATGTAAATACCATAAAAGCTAAAATAATTTTTTTGTAACAGATTTTCATTTAACCACCTTCAATCTAAAATTATATCTACATAAGTTAGTATTTGTAATTTATTAAAGATTAACCATGGTAATTTATATATTTTTAATGTTATATATTAACTTTAAATTAAAAGAAGTAATCCTCCAAATGCTTTATTTTGTATGGTTTAGTTGAAATAAACAAGTTTCTAGAGTATAATTTTTAAAGGTGTAGTAAATGTAAGAAAGGACTGTACATAAATGAAGTTAGGAATTGTAGGTTTACCGAATGTAGGTAAAAGCACATTATTTAATGCAATAACAAAAGCTGGAGCAGAGTCAGCAAATTATCCATTCTGCACGATTGAACCAAATGTAGGTGTTGTTAGTGTTCCAGATAAGAGATTAGATGTTCTAGAAAAGATGTATAATACAAAGAAAAAAGTATATACAGCAATAGAATTTTATGACATAGCAGGATTAGTTAAAGGCGCTTCAAAAGGAGAAGGTTTAGGAAATAAATTTTTATCTCATATAAGAGAAGTTTCATCAATTGTTCATGTTGTTAGATGTTTTGATGATGGAAATGTTGTTCACGTAGAAGGTTCTGTTGATCCAATAAGAGATATAGAAACTATAAACTTAGAATTAATATTTTCAGATTTAGAAGTTTTAGAAAGAAGAATGGAAAAATCAGTAAAACTAGCTAGATCAGGTGATAAAACTGCCAAAGTAGAATATGCATTAATGGAAAGAATTAAAGCACATTTAGAAAAAAATCTTCCGGTTAGAACATTAGAAGTAGATGAAGATGAAGCGGTATTTGTAAAAAGTTTATTTTTAATCACTTCAAAGCCTGTATTGTATGCATGTAATGTATCAGAAGATGATATTATGAGTGGTGATCCACGTAATGAATATGTTAAAAAAGTTGAAGAATATGCAAAACAAGAAAATTCAGGTGTTATGATTGTTTCTGCAAAAATTGAAGAAGAATTATCAGGATTAGATGATGAAGAAAAAAGTGAAATGCTTGCAGAATATGGATTGAAAGAATCAGGATTGGATTTATTAATTGAAGCTTCATATAAATTATTAGGTCTTATGAGCTTTTTAACAGCAGGAGTTCAAGAAGTAAGAGCTTGGACAATTAAACAAGGAACAAAAGCTCCAGCAGCTGCAGGTAAAATACACTCTGATATTGAAAGAGGATTTATTAGAGCAGAAGTTGTTGGATATGATGATTTAGTTGAATGTGGATCAGAGGCAGCAGCTAAAGAAAAAGGTAAATTTAGACTTGAAGGAAAAGATTATATAATGAAAGATGGAGATGTAGTTAACTTTAGATTTAACGTATAATAAATCTTTATAATATAGTTTAACTTTGATAAAAAAATTATATAATTATTTATATTAAATCACGCAGAGTGATATGCTCCCTTTATAGTAGACAGTTAAAATAATAAAACTGCAACTATAGAGGGAGCATTTTATTACTTAAAAATAAGTTTTATTATGTAAGGATAAAATTAAAATATTATTAATATAAATACCTTAAGAGTTTTATTAAGGAGTTTATAATTATGAAAACAAAAAGTTCATTACGTAATTTAACATTTTGGATAATTTTATCAGTACTATTTAATATTTTTATTTTTTATACTAGGGGTGATAAAGCAGCGATTGAATATTTTGGTGGTTATATAATAGAGATGTCTTTAAGTCTGGATAATTTATTTTTGTTTTTAATGATATTTTCGAGTTTTGGAATATATCCACAGTATCAAGAACGAGTATTATTATATGGAGTTCTTGGAGCTATGATATTAAGATTAATTTTTATCTTATTAGGAGTAACTATAGTAAGTAAGTTCCATTGGGTACTTTATGTGTTTGGAGTAGTGTTATTATTCAGTGGGTTTAAGATGATATTTTGTAGAAATGGGAGTGTAGAATTTCATGAAAATTTTGCTGTTAAAATACTAAAAAAGATTATGCCAGTTACTAATACTATTCATGGAGAACATTTTTTTGTTAAGAAAAATAAAGTTCTTTATGCTACTCCATTATTTGTGGTTTTGTTAATAATAGAATTTTCAGATGTTATTTTTGCATTAGATTCTATACCAGCAATTTTTTCTATTACAACAGATACATTTATAGTTTATACATCAAACATATTTGCAATACTTGGTTTAAGAAGTATGTATTATATTTTAGCTCAAATGAATAATATGTTTAAATTTATGAAGTATGGTGTAGGATTTATATTAATGTTTACAGGTATAAAGCTTGTAATTATATATTTTGGTATAGAAATATCTGCTTTAATTTCTGTGTTAATTATAATGATTATTTTACTTAGTAGTATATTATTATCATTATTGTTTGAATAAATTTTATATTTAAGCATTTTAAGTAATTTTCTTAGAAATATATAAGTTCCAATAAAGTTTGTTCGTTAATATAAAACTTACAATATTTATGAATGTTATGAGTTACCAGTGTAGTGAGGAACTTATATAGAAAATTTATGATATATATGCTTCTAAATAGCTATTATTAATTTAAAGATATAATTTTTTATAAAAATTATATAAAGGTTATAAATGTACTAACTTAATTAGAGCTTATATATAATATAGTTTATTTTTAATAAAAACAATTTACTTATCATATAAAAAAGTGTATTATATATTAAAAGATAATAATTATTAATTAATATATAATATTTATAAAGGAGTGTTGTTAATATGAAGGTTATTGTAATAGGATGTACTCATGCTGGTACTGCTGCTATAGTTAATTTAAAGGAACTTTATCCGGAAAGTGAAATTATTGTTTATGAAAAAAATGATAATATTTCTTTTCTCTCTTGTGGTATTGCGTTAAGTATTGGTGGAGTTGTTACTGAAACTGAAAAACTATTTTATAATTCTCCAGAAAATTTAAAATCTATTGGAATAAAAACCAATATGAGACATGAAGTATTAGATATAGATTTTTATAAAAAGAATGTTAAAGTTAAAAATTTAGAAACAAACGATATTTTTGAAGATAATTATGATAAATTAGTTCTTACTTTAGGTTCATGGCCAATAGTTCCTAAGTTTGAAGGTGGAGACTTAGAAAATATAGTGTTATGTAAGAATTATAATCATGCCAAAGCTATACAGCAAAAGTGTGTTGATGCAAAAAATATAGTAATAATAGGTGCAGGATATATAGGAGTTGAACTTGCAGAAGCATTTCAAATGAAAGGTAAGAAAGTAACACTTATAGATGCTGAAAATAGAATTATGGCTAAATATTTAGATAAGGAATTTACAGATATAGCTGAAACAGAATTTAAAAATTATAATGTTAATTTAGTTTTAGGAGAAAAAGTGAAATGTTTTAAAGGGGAAGAGGGAAAAGTATCACAAGTTATAACTGATAAAAATGAATATAAAGGTGATTTAGTTATATTATGCATAGGATTTGCACCCAATACTAAATTGGTAAAAGGAAAATTAGATACATTGCCAAATGGTGCTATAATAATTGATGAATATATGAAAACAAGTAAGGAAGATGTTTTTGCAGCAGGAGATTGCTGTGTGGTAAGATATAATCCGTCAGGAGACACTCGCTACATACCATTAGCGACTAATGCTGTAAGGATGGGAACTTTAGTTGCTAAAAATATAATTAAACCAATTCTTAAATATATGGGTACACAAGGTACTTCAGGAATAAAAATATATGATAAGTGTATAGCATCAACAGGTTTAACAGAAGAAGTAGCTAAAAGTACTACGTCTTTAAATATAGAGTCAGTAGTAATAAGTGATAATTATAGACCTGAATTCATGCCAACATTTGAAGAAGCTCTATTAAAACTTGTATTTGATAAAGATACAAGAAGAGTACTTGGAGGTCAGATAATTTCTAAGATAGATTTAACACAGCTTATGAATACACTTTCAGTAGTAATTCAAAATAACATGACTATAGAAGAACTTGCAATGACTGATTTCTTTTTTCAACCACATTTTAATAAACCTTGGAGTTTATTAAATATAGCTGCTTTAGCAGGAATAAAAAAATAAAATTATGTTTTATAATATTAATACTATTTTAAAAGAAAAGAAGGTAAGGCAAAATTTTGCTTTATCTTCTTTTAACTATATAAATATATTTAATCCGTAAATTACTAATACAGATGAAACAGCAACAATAAGTAGATTCTTTTCAAAATATGCTAAACTTATTGCCACTAATGTGCCTAGTGTTGAATAAAAAATGTTTTCTGTACTATAAAAAATACTTGGAAATGTCATAGCCCCCAAAACTGCATATGGCATATAGCTTAATAGAGACTTTAAAAATATAGATTTGATTTTTTTATTAAATATAGTTAATGGAATTACTCTAGGGATATAAGTAATTACAGCCATTATTATTAAACACATAATTATATACATTATAAATCCTCCTTTATAGGAAAAAAGTAAGCTCCTATCGCTGATGCTATTAAAGATGCAACAATAACAACAAAGCCAGAAGAAATTTTGTTTAAGCCAGGTAAATATTTAAATAAACAACTAAAAACAATAGCTATTGATACAACTAAAAATACAGGTTTAGATTTTTTTACTTGAGGTATGATTAAAGCAATAAACATAGCATATAAAGCTATACCTAAAGAATCTTGTAATGAATATGGAAGAATTTTAGTTGTTACAGCACCTATAAATGTTCCTAATCCCCAACCTAAATAAGGAAGTGTAATTAATCCTAACATAAATTCAGAACTTAATTCTCCTTCTTCAAGAGATGCTAATGTAAAAGTCTCATCTGTTACTCCAAATGAAATTATAAGACGTTTAAATAATGGTATTTTATCATACATTTTTTGAGAAAGAGATAATGACATAAGCATATATCTTATATTAATAATAAATATAGTTAAAGCTAGTTCTAAATATGAAGCTGTATTAAACATCAAATTAATACCAGCAAATTGTCCGGCAGACGTTAAATTAGTCATTGATATTAATAAGGCAATAAAAGGACTAAGCCCACCTCTAACAGCCATCATTCCAAAAGTAATTGAAACAGAGAGATATCCTAAAGCTATGGGAATCCCTTTCTTTAATCCATACTTGTATTGGTCTAAATTACCAAGTTTTTTATTTTCATTAATATTTTGTTCCAAAATTAATCCCCCCAAAAATTATAAGGCACATTTAAAAAAATTATAACAAATAAGAAGAAAAAAATATAGAAAATATAGGAAAAATATATTAGGGATTGTTTTTATATATTTAAAGTATTTTTTTTAAAAATAAAAATAATATATATTAAGGCAATATAATTGGAGGGAAAACAGTGGATTTAGTATTAGTATTTTTAGTTACAGCAATAGTACTTTGGAAGAGTATATATACGATTAGTTTAATTTTAAAATTTTCTAAGGAAAAAAACAAAAAGGAAAAGTGGATTAATATAATATTATTTAATGGATATATAATATATTTTTATTTTTTATTTAAGGCTGCAACAAATTCTATCGTATCTCCACTTGAAGGTCCTGTTTGGTTAATTGTAATTTTTATAATTCTTGCATTTTGTAATCTTTTATATGATTTTAAAAATGGTAGGTCAGGATAATAAATTGTAGATTTATTAAATATATTTATAAAAAATCTTAATTAAATTAAAAAATGTATATGGTATAGGAGGAAAAACTATATTTTTATAGAATAATTATAGTAAAGTGGTTTAAAGTGGTTCAAAGTGGTTGAAATAGAGTTTAAATTACTGTAAATTATTAAGGTAGGAGTAAAACGATGTTTATTGGAGAATATCAACATTCACTGGATTCAAAAAATAGAATGATTGTTCCATCGAAATTAAGAGAAGACCTTGGAGATAAGTTTGTTATAACTAAGGGGTTAGATGGATGTCTTTATATTTATCCAATAGATGAATGGAAAGTACTAGAAAATAAACTAAAAACCTTACCTTTAACTAACAAAGATGCTAGATCATTTGTAAGATTCTTTTTTTCAGGAGCTTGTGTAATTGAATTAGACAAGCAAAGTAGGGGATTGATTCCTCAGAATTTAAAGGAATATGCAAAAATAGAAAAGGACATAGTAAGTATAGGAGTATTATCAAGAGTCGAGATATGGAGTAAGGAAAATTGGATTAATTATAATGAATCAGATATTGATTTTGATTTAATTGCAGAAAAAATGAATGATTTAGGAATATAAGGAGTTTTTATTATGGAATTTAAACATGTTTCAGTTTTATTAAACGAGTGCATAGATGCATTAGATATAAAGGAAGATGGGATTTATGTAGATTGCACATTAGGAGGAGCAGGACATTCATCACATATATTAAAGAATTTATCAAAAGAAGGTCTATTAATAGGTATAGATCAAGATAAAGACGCTTTAAAAGCAGCAAAAGAAAGATTAAAGGATTTTGAAAATGTAACTTATGTTCATAGTAATTTTTATAACATAGATAGCATTCTAGAAAATTTAGAAATTCCTAAAGTAGATGGAATATTAATGGATTTAGGAGTATCTTCTTATCAACTAGATCAAGGAGAACGTGGATTTAGTTATATGAAAGATGCTCCATTAGATATGAGAATGAATAGAGATAATGATTTTTCAGCTTATGAAATAGTAAATAAATATAGTGAGGAAAAGCTTTATAAAATAATAAAAGACTATGGAGAAGAAAGGTTTGCTAAAAGAATTGCAAATTTCATAGTTAACAGAAGAATAGAAAAGCCAATAGAAACAACACTGGAACTAGTTGACATAATTAAAGCAGCTATTCCAGCTAAGGCTAGAAGAGAAGGGCCACATCCAGCAAAGAGAACTTTTCAGGCTATAAGAATAGAAGTAAATTCAGAACTTCAGATATTAAATAAAACAATTGAAGATGGAGTAAATAGATTGAATTCAGGTGGAAGAATGGCAATTATAACATTCCATTCATTAGAAGATAGAATAGTAAAACTTAAATTTAGGGAACTTCAAGATCCATGTACTTGTCCGAAAGAATTTCCTATTTGTGTTTGTGGTAAAAAATCTAGTGTAAAATTAATATCTAGAAAAGGGATAGAACCTAGTAAAGAAGAAGTAGAAGAAAATCCAAGAAGTAGAAGTGCAAAGTTAAGAATAATTGAAAAACTATAAAAATAATTTTTGTTATGTTATAAATTAAGTGGGGATGTGAATAATTTGGTAGAAAGAGAATATGATTATATTAAAGGTAGTACAGCAGTAAAACCATCTAGAAAAAGTATAGTAACTACACCGAGAAGAAGTAAATATAATTTACGTAAAGTTAAAAAGAATGCAAATAAAAAACTAAAAAATCAAAGCATAGAAACAAGAAAAAATGTACTTATGACATCAGTTATGATATTCTGCTTAGGAGTTATGGTTATTACTGGAGATGCAAAAGTTTATAATATCCAACAAAAAGTAACTGAAGTAGATAGTCAAATTAAAATTGCTCAGGAAACCAATGAAGCATTAAAAGTTAAACTTTTAAAGTTCTCATCTTTACAGAATATTAAAAATATTTCAGAAAGTCATTTAGCAATGGTAGTACCTAATAAAAGTGATATAGTTAAAATTGATTTTTCTGAAAATTATTTTGCAAATTTAGAGAATACCAATGATGAGGAAAATAAAACAAAGAAAGGTTTATTTTCTAAATTGAAGGATGCCTTTAAATAGTGCATCCCTACTTGCTTTTATCTAAAAGAAATTAGATGGAGGAATTAAACAGTGAAAAAACCAAATTATAAAGATAGAGCAAAAATGCGAAAGAGGCTTACAATTGTAGTTGTAGGGTTAAGTTTTGTTTTTTTTATTTTAACACTTAGGTTATCTTATATAATGATAGTTAAAAGACAGGAATATGCTGCGCGTGCAGAAGAACAATGGACAAGTGAAGTAAAGATAGATGCAAGAAGAGGAAGAATTTTAGATAGAAATGCAAAAGAGTTAGCTGTTTCTGCTAATGTTTATAGAGTAGATTTTGATTTAAACTCTATAAGATCATATTTAAATCAGGAATTAACAGAAAAGAGAATTGAAAAATTAAAGAGTATAGGAATAAACGTAGAACGTGGCAGAGAAAATCTAACAACTGATGATATTGCACCAGTAATAGCAAAAGCTTTAGATTTGGAAACCCAAAAGGTTAAAGAAAAACTTGAAACTAAATTACCAAGTGGAGCAGATGCAGGTTCTGCAACTCTTGTAAGAAGAATAGAAAAAGATGTGGCAGATAGGGTAAGAGAATTAAATATAAGTGGAGTTTTAGTATCACCTGATACAAAAAGATATTACCCTAATAATAATTTCTTAGCCCATGTACTTGGAAGTACTAATATAGATGGACAGGGATTAACAGGTATAGAACTTCAATATAATAGTTACTTATCAGGGGTTCCAGGAATGAAAATTGCTGAACTTGATAGAAATAGTGGAGAATTACCTTATACAATTTCTCAATTTACTCCACCAGTTGATGGAAAAGATGTTACTTTAACAATTGATGAAAATATTCAATTTTTTGCTGAAAAAGCAGCAGAGCAAGCATATGAAGATAATAAAGCTAAAGCTGTATCTATACTAGTTATGGATCCTAAAACAGGAGAAGTTTTAGCCATGGTAAATAAACCGGATTTTGATCCTAATAGTCCATATAAGGGAACTGAAAAATTTGAAGGAGCTAATGAATCAGAAAAGTTACAAAAAATGTGGAGAAATAGATTGGTTAATGATACCTTTGAACCAGGATCTATTTTTAAGGTTGTTACAGCTATTACTGGTTTAGAAGAAGGTATTGTTAATGCAAATACTGATTTTACATGTGGTGGAGGATTACACTTTGGTAATCGCTATATTAAATGTTGGAGAACACAAGGGCATGGAGCACAAAAATTCCCTGATATAATCCAAAATTCATGTAATGTAGGATTTATGAAACTTGGTGAAATGATAGGTAAAGAGAAATTATGTGAGTATATTGATAAATTTGGCTTTGGAAAAGTTAGTGGAATTGATTTACCAGGAGAAGCTAAAGGTATAGTTAAAAAAGTAGATACGATTTCTGAAACAGACCTTGCTACAATAGCATTTGGTCAAACCAATACTGTAAATTCTGTTCAGTATATGACTGCATTTAATGCAATTGCAAATGGGGGAAATTTAATTCAACCTCATATAATGAAAGAAGTTACACATAATGATGAGAGTGGTGTTAAAGTTGTTGATGATAGATTTAATCCTAAAACCTCTCAAGTAGCAAGTAAAGAAAAAACAGCAGAACTTAGAAGTTACCTTGAAAGAGTTGTAACTGGTGGATCAGGTGCAGGAACATTTATGGAGGGTTATCATATAGGCGGTAAAACAGGTACAGCACAAAAGGTTAATCCGGAAAATGGAACTTATGGAGCAGGACAATATATATCTTCATTTGTTGGTATGGCACCAGTTGATGATCCAAAAGTTACAGTTATGGTAACAGTAGATGAGCCAAGTAATGGAGCATACTATGCAGGACAAGTATGTACTCCAGCAGCTAAAATGGTGTTTTCTGATATATTTAACTATTTAGATAGTAAGTTCTCAGACGAAAATTCAAGCCAAATATCAAGAGATATTGTAATACCAGAAGTAAGAGGACTAAAAGTTGATGAAGCTCAAAAGATATTAAAAGCATCAAAACTAGATTGTGTATTAGAAGATTCAGGGGATGTAGTTACAGACATAAAGCCATATCCAGGATATGCAGTAAAAGAAGGTTCAAAAATAAATCTTTACACAGGAAATAGTGGGTCTTATAATAAAAATGTTGTAATGCCAGATGTTAGAGGATATTCTAAGTCTGATGCATCTAAGTTATTAACTAGTCTTGGAATAAATATAACCTTTGATGGGGATGGAATAGTAACAAATCAAAGTGTTAATCAAGGTGAAGTTATAACAAAAGGAACGTCAGTTAAGTTAACTCTAAATTCAGATTATAAAGACTAAAGTGATTTTAGATAAATTAATTAATCTAACTTTATTTAGAATACTTAAGTAAATTACTAGCATGTGGGTTTTACTCACATGCTAAATTAATGTAAAATTGAAAATCAAAAATAGTATTTAAAAAAGCTAAAAAGCATATTATTTAAGGAGATGGTTAAAAATGAACCTTAAAGATATTTTAAAGGGGATAAACTATAAAGTTATACAAGGAAGCTTAGATAAGGAAATAGTGTCAATTAATTATGATAGTAGAAAGGTTGAAAAATCGGATTTATTCGTTTGTGTAAAGGGATTTGCAACTGATGGACATAAATATGTTCAAAATGCATTAGAAAATGGTGCAAAAGCTATCATAATTCAAGATGATATAGAGGTTTCAGATAAGAATATTGTTGTAATAAAGGTTGATGATAGTAGAAAAGCCTTAGCTATTATGGCAGGAAATTATTATGATAATCCAAGTAAAAAAATGAAGATGATAGGTATAACTGGTACAAATGGAAAAACCACTACAGCTTTTATGATAAAATCAATTTTAGAAGCTAATGGAAAGAAAGTTGGTTTAATTGGAACAATAGCTAATTACATAGGAAAAGAAAGAATTGATACAGAAAGAACTACTCCAGAGTCATTAGAATTACAAGAATTATTTAATAATATGGTAAGCAAAGGAGTAGAATACTGCGTAATGGAAGTATCTTCTCATTCACTAGAATTAGATAGAGTATATGGAATTGATTTTGAAGTTGGAATATTTACTAATTTAACTAGAGATCATTTAGATTTTCATAAAACATTTGAAAATTATTATAAAGCTAAATTTAAATTATTTAAAAGAAGTCTTATAAGAATTGTTAATATTGATGATGATTATGGAAAACAAGTAGTAAGTGATTTAACTAATCTTAATGCAAACAATATATATGATTACTCAATAAAAGAAGATTCTTATTTTAAAGCATATGATGAAAAAATGGGAAGTAAAAACATAAAGTTTAAAATAAATTTATCAGAAAGTGAAGAATTTATATTATCAATTCCAGGAGAATATAATATTTATAATGCACTTGGGGCTATAGGAGCATGTTATAAATTAAATATACCAGTTGCAGATATTAAGGAAGGTATTAATAAAGTAATAGTACCAGGTAGATGTGAAAGGGCGGCAATAGAATATGATTTGCCATATGATATAATTATAGATTATGCTCATACTCCAGATGGCTTAGAAAATATTTTAAAAACTGCAAGAGGATTTACAGAAGGAAGATTAATTGCAGTATTTGGTTGTGGAGGAGACAGAGATAAAGTAAAAAGACCTCAAATGGGGAAAATAGGTACAGGTATAGCTGATATATCTATAATAACTTCAGACAATCCAAGAAGTGAAGAACCTATGCAAATTATAAAAGATATTGAAGCAGGAATAGATAGAGATAATTATATAGTAATAGAGAATAGAAAAGAAGCTATAAAAAGAGCAATAGAAATGGCAAAAGAAAATGATGTTATAGTAATTGCAGGAAAAGGACATGAAACATATCAAATATTAAAGGATAAAACTATACATTTTGATGAAAGAGAAGTTGTAAAAGAAATATTAGATCATAAATAAGAGGTGAACAAATCATGAATTTAACTTTAAATGAAGTTGTAAAAGCTAGTAATGGAAAAATACTGTTTAAAAATTGTGATGGTATTTTTAATAAAGTTTCAACTGACACAAGAAAAATTGAAAAAGGAAGTTTGTTTATTGCACTTAAAGGTGAAAATTTTAATGGTAATGATTATGTAGTTGAAGCTATAAAAAAAGGAGCTTCAGTTGTTATTGTTGATGAAGTAAAATTTGATTCAAAAGATTTAAACAATAATGGTGTAATTATAAAGGTAGATGATGCAAAGGTAGCACTAGGAGCTATAGCAAAATACTACAGAGAAAAACTAGATATAAAAGTTGTAGGAATTACAGGTTCTACTGGGAAAACATCTACAAAAGATTTAGTAGCAGCTTTTTTAAGTGGAAAATACTCAGTGTTTAAAACTAAAGGTAATTTTAATAATGAAATAGGTTTACCTCTTATGATATTAGAATTAGATTCAAGTTATGATGTTGCAGTTTTAGAAATGGGTACAAATAATTTTAATGAGATTCATAGATTAGCAAATATTGCAATGCCAGATATTGCTACTATTACTAATATAGGAGTATCACATATAGAAAATTTAAAAACAAGAGAGAATATACTTAAAGAAAAGCTAAGCATAACTGATTTTTTCAAAGATAATAATCCATTAGTTATAAATAATGAAAATGATATGCTTCAAAAAATAAAAGAAGATAATAGATTTAAATTAGAAAAAGTTGGATATAATGAAGAATGTGAAGTGTATGCTAAAAATATAGATTTAACTGAAAAAACAACATCTTTTGATGCAGTAACTAAAACTGGGGAAAACTATAGATTTACATTAAATATGGTTGGAAAACATAATGTGTTAAACGCTCTTTTAGGTATACAAATATCAAGAGAACTTGGTGTCACATTTCAAGAAATGAATGAAGGACTTAAGAATTTACAAGCAACCTCAATGAGATTAGAGTTTATAAAAAAGAATGATTTTACAATAATTAATGATTGTTATAATGCTAGTCCAGATTCAATGAAAGCTGCATTAGATGTTTTAAGAACTTATTCAGGTAAAAGAAAAATAGCAGTATTAGGTGATATGGGTGAACTTGGAGACCATTCTAAATCATCACATAAAATAGTTGGAGAGTATGCATTAGAAAAAGCAGATATAATATTATCAACTGGTAAATTTAAGGAAGATTATAAAGAGGGATTTGGAAAAGACACATTAACATTTGATTCTAAAAATGAGCTTATAGAAAATTTAACAAGTCTTATTAAAAAAGATGATGTGATTTTAATTAAAGCTTCGAGAGCAGCAAAATTTGAAGAAATAGTAAAATATATAGAAAATTTATAATACAACAAAGGAGGTGAACTGCCTTAATAGGGCAGTATTAGATGGGGGATATAGTAAAAGAATTAATAAATCCAACAATTTTATCAGCATTATTAATGGGATTTGTATTTTCAATGATTTTAGGACCAATATTTATTCCAGTATTGCACAAACTAAAATTTGGTCAAAATATTAGAAAAGAGGGACCTAAAAGTCATCAAAAAAAATCGGGTACTCCAACAATGGGAGGTCTTATATTTTTTATTTCAGTAACTGTTACAATGTTAATTATAGGATATAAGCCTACAGATGAAGCTATGGTAATATTATATTCATTAATTGCTTTTGGAATAATTGGATTTTTAGATGATATATTAAAAATAATTCATAAGGATAATCTTGGTTTAAGAGCATGGCAAAAGATGTTATTATTAATTATATTTTCAGTAGCATTAGCTTATTATGGTTACGTAAATATAGGTTCAGAAATAATAATTCCGTTTTTAAATAATTATCAATTGAATTTAGGAATATTATATATACCACTAGCAGTTATATATTATTCTGCAGTGACTAATGCAGTTAATTTAACTGATGGAATAGATGGACTTGCAACATCTGTTACAGTTATTGTTTTAACATTTTTTACAATAATAGGTTTTAAAACAGGTCATTATCAAGTAGGAGTATTTTCTATTGCACTTGCTGGAGCTTTATTAGGATTTCTTAGATTTAATGCTTTTCCAGCAAAAATCTTTATGGGTGATACAGGGTCATTAGCATTAGGAGGAGCTATAGCAACAATAGCTTTGATATTAAAGATGCCACTATTTATAATTATAGTTGGAGGAATATATGTTCTTGAAACTTTATCAGTTATAATGCAAGTTGCTTCATTTAAGTTAACAGGAAAAAGAATTTTTAAAATGGCACCTATACATCATCATTTTGAACAATGTGGATGGAGTGAAGTGAAAATAGTTACAATTTTTGCAACAACAACATTAGTCTTATGTATTATAGGATTTATAGCACTTTAGCTCTATTCACAAAGTAAACTTTATTAATTGATTTGGAGGATTTGTGTATGAGGGTTGGCAAACTCAAAAAAAGGAAAATGGGCCAGATGGACTATGGTATATTTTACAGTGTAGTTTTATTGTTAGCAGTAGGAGTTGTTATGGTATACTCTGCAAGTTCTTATTATGCTATGTTTAGAAATAATGATAGTATGTATTTCTTGAAAAGACAGTTGTTATGGGCAATTTTAGGAATGATAGTAATGTATATTACTATGTCAATAGATTATCATAAAATAAAAAGATATACCTTTGGAATAATGGTTGTTAGTATACCATTATTATTAATCGTATTTTTATTTCCAGGGGTAAATGGTGCACAAAGATGGATACAAATAGGTCCCTTATCATTTCAACCATCAGAATTAGCTAAGTATGTAGTAGTATTATTTTTGGCTAAAAGTATAGAACTTAAAGGTGATGGTATAAAGAAATTTAATACAGGTATAGTACCATATTTAGGGGTTTCAGGTATATATGCTGCATTGGTATTAGCAGAAAAAAATTTAAGTATTGCATCTGTTATAATGATAGTTACATTTATAATACTTTTTTCATCAGGTGGTAGAATAAAACACTTATTTGGAATAGTAGCACCTCTTATGGTTGCAGCTGCTACTGTATTTACATTAGGAGAACCATATAGAAGAGCTAGAATGTTAAATTTTATAGATCCATGGAAAGATCCAGCAAAAAATGGATATCAATTAATACAGTCATTTTATGCATTAGGAGCTGGTGGGGTTACAGGTCTTGGTTTAGGTCAATCAAGACAAAAAACTCTATATATGCCAGAGCCACATAATGATTTTATTTTTGCTATAATTGGAGAAGAATTAGGGCTTATAGGATGTATATTAATAATAACTATTTTTGTAGTATTTATATGTAGAGGGCTTAAGGTTGCAATGAAAGCAAAAGATACTTATGGAACACTGTTAGCAGTAGGCATTACCTCTGTTATAGCAGTACAATCTATAATAAATATTGCAGTTGTAACTGGATCAATGCCTGTTACTGGTGTACCACTTCCGTTTATTAGTTATGGAGGAACGTCACTAGTAATAAATATGGCAGCGATGGGAGTACTTTTAAATATATCGCGTCAGACAGAAGGAAAAATAGATACGTAACTATTAATGAATAAAAAGCTATGGTTTAAAAAAACTATAGCTTTTTTATTTTTAAAATTATATTTGACAATTTTTTAATATTATGTTTTGGGTAAATGTTATCATTTGAAAATGTATCTTTAATTTATTAAATTATTATTAAATATGTAACATATATTAAAAAAATGATGAAAATATGTTGACAAAGTGGTATTATTATATAAGATAATTTTAGTAAAAAATGATTTATTAAAGTGTTTTGTATAAATAAATATTTATTGAGATGTATAAGGAAATAGGGATGAATATGACAAAAAAGGAAAATAAATATATTCTAAGAGCGAAGCGTAAAAGATTTATAAAGAAGTTGATAGTTATACTTCTTTTTTTGGTTATAGGAGTTATAATTTTTATAACAAAATCAGGTGTGTTTATAGTAAGAAAAGTTGCAGTTACAGGAAATCCTATAATAACTGGAGACGATGTTAAAGAAAGATGTGAAAAAATTTTAGGTGATAATATTTTCTTTGTTAATAAAAAAGATTTAATAGAAGAGGCTAAAAAGAATCCTTATGTTGATACGGTAACTGTGACTAAAAAATTTCCCAAACAAGTTAATATAAATGTAGTAGAAAAAGAAGGAATTTATTATATAAATAAAGATGATAAAAAATATATTTTTAACAATAAATTAGTTTTATTAGAAAAAACAGATGATTTAAAAGGTAGAAATTTATTAGAACTTAAAGGAATTAAATTTGAAGACACAGAAATAGGTAATAAGGTATTGGAAGATCAAAGAATAAATACTATTTTAGAAGAGTTTTATAAAATAGTAAAAAATAACCCTACAGAACATAATATAAACTGTATCAATCTTGAGGATTTGACAAATATTAAGGTATATATAGGTCAAGTAGAAGGTAGAATAGGAAATGATGAGGACTTATTTAATAAAATGAATAAAATTCTACATGTCATTTCAAATCCAGAAATTGGGATGAAAAAAGGTTATATAGATGTTAGTTTTCAAGGATCACCAGTATATTATAGTGAATAGAAAGGTAGATAAAAATGAGGGTATCTAAATCGCAAATTTTTGTAGCACTGGTATGTGCACTTTTAGGCTTTTTATTAGCTTATCAATTTAAGTTATTATCAAATAAAAATACTCAAAATCAGATTAGTAGTTATGATAAAAACAATATTATTGCAGAAGTGGAAAGTTTAAAAAAGGAAAAGGAGGAACTTGAAAAATCTAATGCTACTTTATCTGAAGAACTTAAAAATTTAGAAGAGTCTGCTGCAAAAGATGGGGATTTAGGAAAAGAGATAAAAAATACTCTTGATAATTCTAGAATGCATTTAGGAATAGTAGATGTTAAAGGACCAGGGATAGTAATAACTATAGCACCTAAAACTTCTATATTTTCATCAAATCCATCAGATAGTAGTAGAAATTTAGGAGAAGAAGAACTAGTTCATGTTGTGAATTTACTTTGGTATTCTGGCGCAGAAGCCATTTCAATAAATGATATTAGAATAACACCTCAAACAGGAATAAAGGTTGCGGGTAATGGTATTTCTATAGGTTCATCAGGTAGAATATATCCTAATGATAAAATTGTAATAAATGTTATTGGAGATAAAGGAAGATTAAATGTAGGTATATCTTTTCCAGGATCATTAGATTATGGAGCACTTCCAAATTATAATTGTGAAGTAAAAACAAGTGATGATATATTAATTAAAAAAACAACACAATCTATAAAAAGT
The DNA here is from genome assembly GCF_054768135.1 of Clostridium sp. CTA-5. NCBI lineage: Bacteria > Bacillati > Bacillota > Clostridia > Eubacteriales > Clostridiaceae > Clostridium > Clostridium sp. CTA-5. The sequence goes on from NZ_BAAAAT010000001.1 coordinate 347,996, forward strand.
GAATATATAAAGGCTGTAAAAGAATAGAGGGGGTATAAGTTTGATTGCAATAATTGGATTATTAATAGGAGTAATATTAGGATTTGTATTTGATGTTAATATTTCGGAAACATTTTCACCGTATATGTCAGTTGCTATACTTGCATGTTTAGATTCAGTTTTTGGTGCTATTAGGGCAAATTTATCTAAAAATTTTCAAGCAGATATTTTCATATCAGGTTTTTTTGGAAATGCACTTCTTGCAGCAGGGCTAGCATATTTAGGAGATAAATTAGGGATACCTATATATATAGCAGCAGTAATAGTTTTTGGAGGAAGAATATTTGATAATTTTGCAATAATAAGAAGACTCTTATTAGAAAAAGCTAAATCGCGTTAAGAGGTGAAGATTGTGAATAACAATAAGCAATTTTACTTTGTTTTTCTTGCAAGCATAATTTTAGGAGTTTTAATATCAACAAATTTTAATTTGGAACAAATAGGATCTTTTACAGAATTAAATGCTAAACAATATAAAGATGCAACAGAAGAAAGAGCTAACTTATATAAAGAAATAGGGAATTTAAAAGAAAATAATATTGAAACTAAAGATAAAATTAATGAATATATGAAAGAAGATGAAAAAAATGAAAAGATACTTCAAGATATGAAAGCTCAAATAGTGGATTATGAATTATTTACGGGCTTAAGTAAAGTGGAAGGCTCGGGTATAGTATTAAAGGTAAAAGACGGAAATATTAATTTAGAAGAAGACTCAGAATATGAAACAAAAAGTAAAATTTTTCATGATAATGATATGGCTTTGGTTTTAAATGAGTTACGTAAGGCTGGTGCAGAAGCTATTAGTGTTAATAATCACAGAGTAGTACCCTGGACTGGAGTAATATGCAATTGGGCGTTTATTGGATTTGATGATAATAGTATGGAATCAGCTCCGTTTAATATATATGCAATTGGTGATCCAGAAAAACTTAAAACAGCACTATTAGAAGATGGTAGTCATGTAAAAGAACTTATTATTAGAAATTTATACGTAGAAATTGAAGAACGAGATAATATAATCATATTACCAACAACAAACAATAAAGAACCACAATTTATGAAAAGATATGAAAATAATTAAAGAAAATAAAATAAAAATTAATTTCCTAATATTTTTTTGAAGGAAATTTGATTTTTTTAGAGAATAGTATTATAGATGGGAAGTAAGCATTAATTAGAGAAGGAGTAGGCTATGAGTATTAAAGAAAATATAAATAAACTCAGATTGGAAATTCCTGAAGGCGTGGATCTCTTAGCTGTTTCTAAGACAAAACCCATAGAAGATTTAGAAGAAGCGTACCAAGCAGGAATTAGAGATTTTGGTGAAAACAAAGTTCAAGAACTTCTTAGTAAAGAAGAAAATTTTCATAAGGATGTAAGATGGCATCTTATAGGAAAACTTCAAACTAACAAAGTCAAATATTTAGTAGATAAAGTATATTTAATACATTCTTTATCTAGTATTAAACTTTTAAAAGAGATTGAGAGAGTATTTGGAAATGCTGATAAAACAGTAAATACATTAATACAAATCAACATCGGAAGAGAAGAAAGTAAAAGTGGAATATTAGAAGAAGAGTTATTTGATTTAATTAATGAGGTTGAAAAGTGTAATCATGTTTTTGTAAAAGGAATTATGATTATTATTCCTAAAGGAAATGATGAAGATAACCGAAAATACTTTAGAAGAACAAAACAAATATTTAATGATCTTAAACAAAAAGATTATAAGAATATTAAAATGGAAATACTTTCAATGGGAATGACACATGATTTTAAAGTAGCAATAGAAGAAGGTTCTACATTAGTGAGAGTTGGACAGGGAGTATTTGGTAAAAGAGACTATAATATATGATAAATTAGGAGGAAAAAGTCATGAGTGATATGTTAACTAAAATGAAATCATTTTTAGGATTAGGAGATGAAGATTACGACGATTACGACGATTATGATGAAGAATTAGACGAAGATGAATCAGAAGAAATAGAACCGGTAATTACCAATAAAAAAAATAGTAAGGTTGTAAATATCCATACCTCTTCATCTATAAAAGTAACAATTACTAAACCTGTTGATTATGAAGAAGCAACTGAAATTTGTGATGCATTAAAAAATAGAAGAATAGTTCTAGTAAATACCACATTATTAGAATTAAAAATTGCTCAAAGATTATTAGATTTCATAAGTGGTTCTTGCTATGCCTTAGGAGGAGAGTTACAACAAATAGAAAAAGGTGTATATATACTTTCACCTTCAAATGTAGAAGTAACTAATGAATTAAAAAATGAATTAAGTTCAAAAGCTTTATTTAATTGGTCAAAATAGGAGGCAAATATGTCATTTATTATTGCTAATTTTATTAGTATACTTTTTAGAATATTAGAATTTGCTATACTAATAGAATGTATATTTTCATGGGTATCTCCTGGCAAACAAAATCAGTTTATGAATTTAATAAGCAGTTTTACTTATCCTGTATTAGAACCATTTAGAAAATTACAATATAAGTTTATGCCAAATATGCAAATAGATTTTTCTCCTATCTTTGCGATATTTGCTATGGATATAATTAAATCTATAATTTTGAGTTTTTTATATTAGTTTATTATGAAAGAACAAATAATTAAAGCATTTGTAGAAGAAGACAGGATAGATGTACTGAATTTATATGATAAATATATGTTATCGTTAAATAAAGATATTACAGTTTTTGGAAATTGCTTTTATCCACCAAATATATGGAGATGGTTTGAGAAAAATTGTAAAAATAGTAATGTTAGAGTTGAAAGTAATGGGATTTTTAAAAACTCTGAAAGAAGAATGATAGTATTTAATAATATGTATCAATCTTCTTTTCCCATGAAATTGTTTAAGATAGAAAGTAAATCTAAATTTTCAGATTTAAAACACAAAGATTTCTTAGGTGGTATTTTATCACTTGGAATAGAAAGAAATAAAATAGGTGATTTATTGGTGGAAAATAATATGTGTTATTTTCCAGCACATGAAGATATAATAAGTTTTTTATTATATAATTTAGATAAAATTGGGAAAACACCTTGTTCTATTAAAGAAGTTAATGAACCGGGAGAATTCCCAGAAATTAAATTGGAAGAAAGTATTATTTTAGTTTCTTCATTAAGAATTGATGGAATAGTGTCTAAGCTAACTAAATTACCTAGATCAAAAGCACAGATGTTAATTGATCAAGGTCAAGTATTATTAGATTATTCAAAAATTAAAAATAAAAGTTATGAAGTTAAACAAGATGAAAGAATTACTATAAAAGGAACTGGTAAATTTATAGTAGGAAATGTTATTGGTAATAGTAAAAGTGGAAAATACAAAATGATTATAAAAAAATATACATAATTGAGGTGAGGGTATGAAAATAACACCAATGGACATAACAAATAAGGAGTTTAAAAAGGGAATAAGAGGTTACAATATAGAAGAAGTTGATGAATTTTTAGAAGAAATAGTTAATAATTATGAAGAACTATATAAGGAAAATTCTAATTTAAAAGAAAAATTAACTAATATAAATGAAAAAGTAGATCATTATTCTAAAATTGAAAGTACTATACAAAACACATTAGTACTTGCACAAAATGCAGCAGAACAAGCTAAGAGCTCAGCACAAAAAGAAGCAGAATTAATTCTTAAAAATGCAAATGAAACTGCACAAAAGGTACTTGATAAATCTCATAATGATGTGATTGCAATAAATGATGAGTATGAAAGAGTAAAGCAAGAATTTATTAAATTTAGAGCTAAATATAGAAATTTCATGAATACTCAATTAGAAACATTTGATGATTTAGAAAAAGATTTTATTAAGAATTATAATGTTTCAGATCCAGTTGAAGAATCTGAAATACAAGAAAAGGATATTGACTTAGAAGAAAAAGAAGTGAAAATATCTGATAAAAGTATAGGTGATTATGATCAAAAGTCAATTGCTGAAGATTTAAATGAAATAAAGAGCTTTTTTGCCCAAGATTAGTCACTATAGTTATAGCAATATAAATACCTTTAAATTGTAATTATAATTACTGTTTAAAGGTATTTTTATTCTTGACGTTATAGTCATCTTATCCATTTTTAAATATGATGAAATTATAGAGTTTTTAAAGATTGAAATGCTGATAAAATCTAAGATTATGGAGACAAATTTGAATTGATAATAAACGATGGATAATTGACAATTTAGGATGAAATCACAACGTGATTTCTAAATATATATATTTTTAAGAAAGTCTGAGTCTTTCAACTATAATTCTTCATTGTTACCTGTCAATTAAAACAATGTATTGAGATAAGTTAGTTATTATATTATAATGTTGAGAGAATACGCATAGAAAGGGTACTAATCTATGGAAAAAAAAGTTTTTATAGTAGATAAAGAAGAAGGAACTAGAATTGATAAATATTTAAGTGATATCTTAGAAGGCAAATCTCGTTCTTTTATTCAAGGACTTATTGAAAAGGAAAGTATCAGTGTAAATGGTAAGTTAGTTAAAAGTAACTATAAATTAAAACCACTTGATGAGATAGAAGTAATTATACCGGAACCAGAAATTTTAAAAGTTACTCCGGAAAAAATAGAACTTGATATTTTATATGAAGATAAAGATATAGTAGTTGTAAATAAAGAACAAGGCATGGTTGTACATCCAGCACCAGGGAATTATAATGGAACATTAGTAAATGCATTACTTTTCCATTGCGATGATTTATCAAGTATAAATGGTATTATAAGACCAGGAATAGTGCATAGAATTGATAAAGATACATCAGGGGTATTAGTAGTGGCAAAAAATGATGATGCCCATAATAAACTTGCAGCTCAATTAAAGGATCATTCTATGAAAAGGGAATACTATGCTTTAGTTGAAGGTAGATTAAAAAACGATTTGGGAACTATTAATAGACCACTCGGAAGAGATAAAAAAAATAGATTAAAAATTGCTATAACTGAAGATGGAAGAAAAGCGATAACACACTATGAAGTTTTAGAACGATATGATGCGGGTTATACATTAATTAAATGTATTTTAGAAACCGGAAGAACACATCAAATAAGAGTACATATGGCATCTTTAGGACACCCTTTAGTTGGTGATCCACTTTATGGTTTTAAAAAGCAAAAATTTAAACTTGAAGGACAAATGTTACATGCAAAAAAATTAGGTTTTATACATCCAAATACAAATGAGTATGTAGAATTTATAACTGATTTACCAGACTATTTTGAAGAAGTATTACAAAAGTTAAAATAAAAGAGTTATATATAAGTTCCAATAAAATCTATTGATTAATTAAATAATATAATGAGGAATTTATGTAGAGAATTTATTATATATATGATTTTAATTAGATAGTATTGATAAAGAAATTTATTTTTTATAAAAATCAAATAAAAAAATTATAAATGCATATATGTTGCAAATTTAAATATACAATAAAATAATACATAGATTTTAGATTTATTGAACAACTCTTATTGCAACATATGTAGTAACTTAATTAGAACAGATATATTAAATATTGAATAAAGATTTAGGAGGTATTTTTATGAGTTTAAAAGCTGTTTTATTAGATGATAAAGCTATAAAAAGGACATTAATTAGAATTTCACATGAAATAATAGAGAGAAATAAGGGCATAGAGGATATAGTATTAGTCGGTATAAAAAGAAGGGGGTATCCTATTGCTCAAAGAATTGCCGCATATATAGAGGGAATTGAAGGGATAAAAGTAGATGTTGGATCTGTAGATATAACTTTATATAGAGATGATCTTACAATAGTAGATAAAGAACCTAAAGTTAAGAATTTAGATTTAGGAGTTAGTATAAAAAATAAAAAGGTGATTTTAGTAGATGATGTATTATATACATGTAGAACTGCTAGAGCTGCTATTGATGCCATTATGGATGTGGACAGACCAAAGTGTATACAATTAGCAGTATTAATTGATAGAGGGCATAAGGAACTTCCTATAAGGGCAGACTATGTAGGAAAGAATATTCCAACATCTAAAAATGAAGTTATAAAGGTAATGGTAGAAGAAATTGATCAAGAAGATTCAGTGAAAATATATGATCCAGAAGATAAAGAAAAATAAGATTTTTTTAACCGTTTTATAGAAGGAGTAGAATATGTACAATTTAATTGCAACAAGTACTTTTGGTATTGAAAGCATAACAGCTAAAGAATTAAAGGCACTTGGATATGAAGATTTAAAGATTGAAAATGGTAAAGTAACATTTGAAGGAGATGAGATGGACATAGCAATTGCAAATGTTCATTTAAGAACTGCAGATAGAGTGCTAATAAAAATGGCTGAATTTGAAGCAAGATCTTTTGAAGAACTTTTCCAAGGAACAAAAGGTGTAAAATGGCATGAAATAATACCTAAAGATGGAGTAATGCATGTTGTTGGTAAATCTGTAAAATCAACTTTACATAGTGTACCAGATTGTCAATCTATAGTAAAAAAAGCTGTTGTAAGTAGTATGGGTGAACACTATGGAATTAGCGAATTTAGTGAAAGTGGACCAGTATATAAAATAGAAGTAGCTATATTAAAGGATGTTGTTACTTTAACTATAGATACAACAGGTCCTGGATTACATAAAAGGGGATATAGAGAATTAGCAGGAGCTGCACCTTTAAAAGAAACTTTAGCAGCATCAATGTTATTACTTTCAAGATGGAGAGATGATTTTGAATTAATAGATCCATTTTGTGGTTCAGGTACTATATTAATTGAAGGAGCTATGATAGCCCAAAATATTGCACCAGGTTCAAATAGAGATTTTGTTTGTGAAACTTGGTCTGATCAAATGAAAAAAACATTCGATATGGTACGTGATGGAGCTAAAAAAGCAGAAAAAGATAAAGATATTAATCTAATAGGATATGATATAGATTATAGAGTACTTAAAGTAGCTATGGAGAATGCTAAAAAAGCAGGTGTAGATAAGTATATAAAATTCCAAAAAAGAGATTTTATGAACTTTTCAAGCTCTAAAAAACATGGTTTTATAGTATCTAATCCTCCTTATGGTGAAAGATTAGGTGAAAGAGAGTCTTTAGGAATTCTTTATAAACACATGGGAGATATTAAAAGAAAGCTAGAAGGTTGGGATTTTAATATATTAACTTCTATTGAAGGTTTTGAAAAATTACTTAATGTGAAATCTACTAAAAATAGAAAATTATATAATGGTAAAATTAAATGCTACTATTATCAATATTTTAATAATGATAAAATTAAAAATCCTGGAGATACATTAATAAATGAATTAATGGATTAATTAAGTTAATATTTTAAAGCAAAAAAGAACTGTCTTATAAGACAGTTCTTTTTTATACTTTTTTTATTTTGAAATCTTGATATTTTAACACATATTTTATTTATTAAGTTCTAGTTTAGCAAATTCTTTAGGATCAACTATCACAGTTTTATTAGTATGATAAATCACCATACCAGGTTTTGAACCATTTGGTTTTTTAAGTTCTTTTACTTTTGTATAGTCTACAGGTACTTTAGAAGAATTTTTTCCCTTACTATAATAAGCTGCAATTATTGCTGCTTCTTCTAATGTTTTATCTGGTACATCAAATGAAGCAATAATAACATGGGAACCTGGAATATCTTTTGTATGTAACCAAAGATAATTTTTATTTGCAAATTTTAAACTTAAGTAATCATTTTGTAGATTATTTTTACCTACATAGATATCAATTCCTTCACTAGATTTAAAATGATGAGGTTTCGAAGTTTTATTCTTTTTGCTATTCTTATCAGATTTTCTGAATTTTATATATGCTGTTTCAATAAGCTCATTTTTTATATCTGAAATTTCCTCATAACTTTCAACATTTTGGATATTTGTAAGAACTGAATTTAAATATTCTTCTTCTTTAGAATTTTTATCAAGCTGTTTTTTAGCATACTCTTCTGATACCTTTAGTTTATTATACTTTTTATAATAAGCTTGCACATTCTCAGATGGAGTTTTAAAAGGGTCTAACTTTATTTCCATATATTCTTCATTTTCACTATAGTAATTTAATAATGAAACTTTATCATCACCTTTTTTAATTGTGTATATATAAGAAGTTAAAAGATCACCTTTAATTCTTAATATTTCTTTTTCAGAACATTCATTTAATGTTTGAATAAGAATTTTTGATTTCTTTTTACATCTATCTATATTTGTAGCAACGAGTCTTTCTAGATTGCTAGCTCTACTATGTAGTCTATCTTGCATATCTTTTTTAAAGAAAAAATTATCCATAAGAATATTAGGATCATTATAGTATATAGATGAATACTTATTTTCTAAAGAGGAAAGTTTTAAAAAATAGAAGTCTTTAAAAATTCCTAATTCATTTGCATAAATATTATAAGAAATATTTTTATCTAAATTAATAATAAAATTATTAAAAAAATTAAAAATTTCTTCTCTAGTAGGTGATGAATTAGATTTAATAATGTTATAATATAAATCTAAAGACAATAATTTACTAATACCTGTAAAACATTTGGAAAAAAAGGTTTCATCAAAAATGATTGAATTAATACTAATAAAATTATTAAAATCTTCATAAGTAAATGAAAAAGGATTTAATTTGTTAGAAGCGGGTGGATAAACATAATTAACTCCTGGATATAGAACTCTAAAAGTATTTATATCTGGAGTGATATGTTTAATAGATTCCATAACCTTATTGTCACGGTTTCTAACTAATGTTATATTAGAGTGTCTACCCATAAGTTCTATTATTAAAGAATATACACTATCAAATCCTAATTCATCTCGATTTTCTATATCTATTATTAAAATTCTATCATTATTTTTTTGAGTTAATTTAGTAATACGACCACCTAGTATATATTTTCTTAATACCATTAAATACATAGGGGCTTTAATAGGATTATTTTTAGTGGAATTTGTTAAATGAATTCTAGCAAACCTTGGAGAAGCAGATATTAAAAGTTTTATATTTTTACGATTTTTTCTTAAGGTTAAAATAATTTCATCTTTTTCAGGTTGATTTATTTTATCTATTTTTGAATCTAATATTGATTTTTTTAAATCATCAACTAAACTATATAAGTAGATACCATCAAGTGCCATTGTAATTCGTCCTTTCTTAGTGCGACTAAGACATTAAAAAATAATGTCTTGCAAATAGTATAACATTATAAATGCAATATTATCAAATATACATATTATATAGTAGTTATAGTAAAATAGGATATGAATTAATCTTTATTTAGTATTAGAATAATTTATTTAAGAGAAGAAATATTTATAAAGATTTTTGGTATTGTTCATATAAAATATGCAAAACTTATAAAATAGGAGGGATATTAAAATGGAATTTTATAAAATGCATGGGGCAGGAAATGATTTTATTTTTATTGAAGATTTTAATTGTGAAATAAAAGAAGAATGTGAGTTAGCTAAAAAACTTTGTGATAGGCATTTTGGAATTGGTGCAGATGGATTAATTATTGTTAGAGATTCAGATAAAGCTGATGCTAAAATGATTATAATAAATTCTGATGGCTCGAGAGCAAATATGTGTGGAAATGCTATTAGATGTTTTGGAAAATATGTTTATGAAAATAAAATTATAAATAAAACTAAGTTTTTAGTAGAAACAGGAGATGGCGTTAAAGAAATTGAAATAATATTAAATAACAACAATGTAGAATATGTAAAAGTATATATGGGAGTTCCATCTTATAATGGAATAGATATACCTTTAAATGATAAAAAAGAGCTAATAGATACTGAGGTTAATATTAGTGGAGAAAGTTACAAAATGACTACAATATTAATGGGAGTTCCTCATACTGTTATTTTTGAAACTGATAAAGAATATGATGTTAAAGAAGGAAGCAAAATAGAGAAATTTAATTTATTTAAAGAAGGAACTAATGTTAATTTTGTTAAGATTAAAGATAAGAATCACATAAGGGTAAATACATGGGAAAGAGGGGCAGGAGCAACTCTTGCTTGTGGTACTGGATGTTGTGCATCAGTAGTTGTTGCTAAACATTTAGGATATGTAGAAGATGGGAAGATTTTTGTTAAGGCACCAGGTGGAGAATTAATTATTGACGTCTTAGAAAATGGTGTATACATGAGTGGGCCGGCAGAATTTATATGTAAAGGGACTGTTATTTAAAATAATTACTTAAATAATATGAGGGAATAAAAATGAGCATATTTAAAAATAAGAGTTTAAAGTTTTTAGCTTTCATTGTTTTTCCTCTGTTTGTATTAGGATGCTCAGGCAATAAGGCTAAAGTTTCTAATGCAGCAGAGGAAATAAAGTTAAATTCAGGGGCAGTATTAAAGAGTGAAGATTCATCATATGGTTTATACAATTATAAAGATGGGAAATATGAAAAGGAACAAATAAATGGTATGGTAGTTACTTACGATAAATCAAGTTCAAGTTATATATACATGCAGGATGAAAAACATTATATTGTACATAACGGATATAAAATGGAAATTAAGGATAAAAACTATAGTAACATAAAAATGTCACCTAATGGAGAGTATGTATCATATTTTATAGAGAATGATGGATTAAAATTAAAAGTTGTTACTAATACAAAGGATAAAGAAATACAACTTAAATCTAATGTTTCTATATCAGGAACTTTATATGATTGGTATGATAAAAATACTCTTGTTTATTATGGTATAAGTAATGATGGCGTAAATGGTATATTTACTTATAATTTAGAAACAAACAAAGAAGATTTATTATATAAAATACAAGAAGGTTTTTTATCTTTTATAAAGGCATCGAAAGATAATGTTGTTTTTTTACAAATAGACTTGGAAAATAAAAAAAGCTTAATGATGATTAATAAAGGAAGTAAAGAAGTAACTTTATTAAATGATAATATAGAAATAGTATCAGATGTAGTTATTCAAAATGATGAGCTGTATTTTACGGGGAAAATTAGTAGTGATAAGGAGTCTCTTTATAAAATAAATGGAGATAAAGTAAAAAGGGTGGTTTTTGATTTTCCTAATGTAGTAAAAATTGATAAAGGGTTATGTATTGATGAAAATAATAATATATTATTTATTGGCTCTAATGCATCTTTAAATAACGAGAGCATATATAGTTTCTCAGAAGATGGAACTATAGAACTGCTGTCTAAGCCAGCAAAAGAATATATTTTTTTAGATTATATAAGTTGAAATAATTATAAATAAAAAGATGTTAAAACAGAAAGTAATGTTTTAGCATCTTTTTATTTTTGGTTATGTTTTAAATGAACGTTGATAGTATAAAGCTAATTTCAATGGCAGTTCACCCTTATACTATAATATAAGCACTATTTTAAAATATAGCCTTTTATTTTTATAATTTTTTAAGAAAAGTGAATAAATTTATATCCAATAGGTCAGAGTAAAAGGTATAATTGGAAAATAATGTAAAGGAGGAGAGAAAGATTAGAGGGTATGAAATAAGGGATGTAGATATAAGTATTGCTAGAAAAATAGATAGTGATATATGTGAAAAATACAGGATAATTCCTTTAAAGAAACAAGGAGAAAAGATTTTAGTTTTAAGTTATAATGCATTGGAAGAATCTAAACATTATTTAAGATTTATTTATAATACAGATATTATCTTAAAAGAAGTAACAAAGGAAAATTATGAATATTTAAAAGATGTAATCTTTAAAGTAGATAGTAAAGATTTAGATCAATATCTTATATATAACGCAATTGATAGAGGTGCTAGTGATATACACTTTGAACCAAGGCAAAATGAGGTTGATATAAGATATAGAATTAATGGAAGCTTAGTTTTGGTTCATAAAATATTTCTTTCAGAATACCTAGCTTTGTCATCTAAAATAAAACTTAGAGCTAATATGGACATCTCTGAAAAAAGAAAACCTCAAGATGGGAAGATTGTGATAAGTCATAAAGGTGTTAAGTATGATTTAAGACTTTCATCGATACCATTAGTCTATGGAGAAAAGTTAGTTATAAGAATATTATATTGTGAAACTTTTAATTATAAATTAGAGAGCTTGGGATTTTCTAAAGATAAAGTAGAAGTTATTAGAAAAATGATGGCATTGAATACAGGATTATTAATAGTTACAGGACCAACTGGAAGCGGAAAATCCACTACATTATATACAATTTTAAAGGAAATAAACAAAGAAGATGTAAACATTATAACATTAGAAGATCCTGTAGAAGCAGTAATTGCTAATATAAATCAGATGAGTTTAAATAAAAAGCTAGGTATTAATTTTTCCACAGGTCTAAAAAACATTTTAAGGCAGGATCCTGATGTAATTATGATAGGAGAAGTTAGAGATGAAGAGACTGCTCATATGGTGGTTAGAGCTGCTATAACTGGTCATAAAGTGTATACTACAATTCATACTGCTACTCCTAGAGAGGTGTTTTTTAGATTAGAGGACATGGGGGTTAAACCTTACTTAATTAGAGATTCTCTTATAGGAATTATATCTCAAAGGTTAGTAAAGACACTATGTAAAGAATGTAAAAGAGAAGATAAAGAAACTTTTTATAAAGGAAATAAGGTTTATAAAAGAACTGGATGTAAATCATGTAATTATTCAGGATATAGTGGAAGAAAGCTTGTAAGTTCTGTATATTTTTTAGGAAGAGGATATGAAACAGAAAAAATTTATAATGATAGAAAATGCTTATCTAACATTAGCATGAAAAATGATTTAGAAAGTCTAATAGAAAAGGGAGAAATACCTTATGATGATTACTTGAAATTTATAGAAGGCGAGGGATTAGGTGAGTGTATTTAAACTTAGAGAGAATTTTATTAAAGATAAATTTAGTAAGGTTAATCATAGGGAATTGAGTTTAATATCAGGAAATTTAGCTCATCTTTATAAAGATGGAATTCCAATAAATGATGCAATAGATTTAATTAAAGAAGTAACTTTGAATAAAGGTTATAAAGAAAGTTTGGAAAAAGTAGTAGATTTAATACAGGAAGGAAAAAGTTTATCTGAAGCTTTTGGATGTATGCCAGAACTGTATCCAAAGTTTTTTATAGGAATAATTTCAATAGGAGAAAATAGTGGGAAGCTATATGAGGTTTTATGTGCGTTAAAAAATTATTATAGTAAAAGAGTTTCGATAAAAAAAGAAATTATAAATTCAATAACATATCCATTAATTATTCTAATATCTATCATATTTCTTATCATATTTATGATGTTAATAGTAATCCCTAATTTTTATGAAATTTATTTATCTATCGGAACTTCTCCTCCTTCAAGTTGTTCAATATTGTATAATGCTAGTATTTATTTTAAGAAAAATATTATACTTAGTACAATTTCTATAATATGTTGGTTTATATTTGTACCAATTATAGCTATTAAGGGATTAAGTAGTACAAAAAATGTATATGTATTTAAAAATATAAAGATTATTAACGATTTTTTTGAATATATTATTGTTTTAATACTTTCTATTATAGTCAACAGTGGTATTAATATATCATATGGACTAAAGTATTGTTCTGAGGGTATGAATTTAAATTATTTAAGTAATAAGTTAAATCATATTAATAAAAACATTTTAACAGGAGAATCATTAACAGAATCATTGATTGATGCTGAAGGGTTTTCTAAATATACAATTGCTGTAGTGAAAATACGAGAAGAGAGTGGATCTATTGGAGAGGGACTTGATGAATTAAGTATGTCACTTCAGGAAAATTTAAGTAAAAGAATAAACAAATATCTTAGCTTTTTACAACCATTATTAATAATTTTTATGTCTATCTTAATTACAATATTTTTTATAGTGTTTATATTACCATTATTTGATGCACTAAAAAGTGGAATAAGATAAATGAAGAAGAAAGGTTTTACTTTAATAGAGGTGGTTATAAGTATAGCAATTATTAGTATTATTTTTACTGTGTCTATATCTTTAAGTAAGATGAATTCTAGAATCTCTAATGATATAAAATATGAAAGTGTACTTTATGAAATAGAAAATATTATATCTTATTCTAAGCTATACTGTAAAAAAAATAATACCCCAGGGGAAATACAGATAGACAATAAGCTTAATGAAATTGCATTTTACCAAAAGAGTGATAACAAAATTAAAAAGGTTACTCTACCTAAAGATATAAGATTGGTTATGAAAAATGAAAGCTTAAATATAGGTTCAAATGGACACATAAAGAATGGATTGTGTATAACTGTTGAAGATAAATATAATGAATGCTACGACATTACAATAAGAGTGGGCGTGGACTTAGTTACCATAAAGAAAAATAGTTAAGAACTTTTAGGTAAGGAAAGGGATAGAATTTTGAAAAGAAAAGGTAATATTTTAATTGAAATTATGGCTTCTCTCTTTATACTTAGTTTAATTATGCTTTTTGGAATAAATACCTATATTTATAGTAATAAAATTTTAAAAGAAAGAAAAGTAGCAGAAGAGGTTGATAGGACAATTTATAATTTGATGAATGAGGTAAAATACAATTTTACTATGGATGAAATAAAAACTTTATTATCAAATGGAGATATTGGATTTAAATTTGATAAGAATATTTCAAAGGAATTATTAACTAAAAAACTTGAAGATCTTACTAAAGGAAATGATATAAAAATTTCTTTAATAAAAGAAAATGACTATGAATTAGAAATGCAAGCTGTGACAATAGTTGAAAGTGATAATTTTATAATTAGCAAAGAAAAAAACTTTAGTAAATTATGGTGGATGGAATATGCAAAATAATATTAAAATTATGAAGAAGAAAGGATTCACAATCATTGAATCAATGGTATATATTTTTTTAACAACTTTAATCTTACTTGAAGGAATAAAGTGTATTACTAATTTTTATAAAGGATATATAGATAATAAAAATATAAGTATAGCTTATGATGAAATGCAAACGTTTTATCTAAATTTGGATTCGGTATTAAAAGAAGATGAAAAAGAAAATATTGAAGTACATAATGATTACTTATTAATTTATAGAAATGTAGAATCAGACTTGAAAAGCAAAATGATAACAAAAGAAAAAAATTCTTTGGTAGTAAAATATTTTGAGGGAGAAAACCAAAAAGGAAAGAATACTTTACTTTTAAATGTGAGGGATTTTAAAGTTGTTAAAAAAGAAAATTTAATTTATACGATAATAATTGATAAAGATGGAAAGGAATTTATTAGATGTTTGTAAAAAGAGAAGGAAATGTTTTAATAAGTACAACTTTAATATTATCATTAATCATTATTATAGGTAATTGTAGTTTTAAAATGATGAGAAATAATAAAGAAATACAAAGTCTTTACTGCAATGATGGTGATATTTATGATTTTAGAAGTAAAGAGAAAAAGTTATTAATTAATTTTATGAAAAATTTCAATAAAAAAGATATAGATGAACTATTATTAGATGATTTTGAAGAAGATTATAAAGAAGATTCTTTAGTTTATAACAAGGTGAAAGATATGTTTTATTTATCTACATCTATAAATAAACATTTGAAAATAGAAAGAGAAGTAGATTATATCATAAAAAATAATAAAATATTATTTATTCCAACATATAAAACAAAGATAATTATTTAAAATTCTAAAAAGAAAATTCCAATGTTAGTTAGTAATTATACTAAAATGTAAACACTTAAAAAAGAGATAGTGGAAAGTATAATTTATAAAGGAGTGTTTGTTATGGGAAAGTCAGTTTTAACAATTAAGAAAGAGTTTTTTATATACAATAAGAAAGAGTATCTATTTAATGAGTTTAGAGATATAAAGAATTTGTTAAGTAAAAATAGAGAATTCATTATAATGCAGGAAGAATTATATGCAAGGCATTTTAGTGAGAGCATAAGAGGAAAACACATTTATGAATTTATTGAAACTAAGTTAAATAATGAGTTTAATAAAAATAATGACATACTTTATCATTATGAATATGACAAAAATAAAAAGGTTATATCCATATACTCTATAAAGGGAGGAAAAAGACTAGAAATATTATCAGAAGAGGCAAATAATATTTTAATTAAACCAATTCAATTTATATTAAAAGATATAATGATAGACTTATTTAAAGATAAAAATTTAAATTTGAAATTTATTATGTTAATTGATGGAATGTATTATTATGTATCATTAAAACAAGGAAAGATTTATGAAAATTTTGTAGAAAAAGAATTAGAAGTATTACTAAATAGATTAAAAAATATAGAGGTAAAACAAATATTAAATGAAGAAAAAAGTTTACTATATTTTAATAAGAAAATATCTAATTTTTATAAAAAAATAAATGATGGTATTGTTAATAATATGAAATTGGTAAGTATAAGCTGTGAGGATGATGTAGATGCGATATATGAAGAAATATATGAAAAACAAAGATTTTATTCCAAGAAAGTTTTATGGTGAAAAAAGTAAACAGGAGCAAAATGATAAAAGGAGAATAAAGACACTTTTTATAATATTAAATATTTTAATTTTACCTATTACTTTAAAAAATCTACAAGAATTTAAAAATGCGTCTGTAGATAATATAGAAATTATAGAAGAAACAAATGTTTTAGAAGAAGAACTAGATATTAAAACTATAGAATGTTGGGTAGAAAATACACTTATAGACGAAGTTGAATGGGCAAGAATTACTAAAGATGGAGGAGAGATTGAAGTAAATAACTTAGAACTTTTAAATAATGAAAAATTAAAAGAAAATATAAATATTAAGTGTTTAAATTCTAACAATAATGGAAATTATATATTAGGAGTAGATTTAATTGAGAAAAGATAACAATATATTTATTATAGTGATTATTATATTTGCTTTCATTCAAGTTTTAGGATTGTATTATATGAAATCAAATAATGAAGTTATAAATTTTAATGAATCTAATAAAGTTGTAACTCAAAATGAAAAACATAAGACACTAAAAGAATTTAATGATGAATTAAAAGAAATAGATAAGATTAATATATTGGAAGGTAGCAAATCAGATGGAAAGTGGTATATGAAAGTAAGTATAGAGGGGCAAAGAGAAGAAATTTTAGAATGTCTATCTTATTTAAAAGGTTATGCTATAAATGATTATGTAATTGAGCATAATAAAGATAAAAGTTCATTGATAATAGAATTGAGCGAAAATAATAAGATATTTAGTTAATGTTAACTTTTGTTTATTATTTTTTAACTATGCATTAAGTTTAGTATGAAAAATAAAGAACGAAAGATGACTATTTTAAAGCATAAAAATATATAGTTTTTTATGCAAAATGTAGAGAAATAATTGCAATTATTTCGTTCTTTTGATAAAATATCATTGTTATGTCGAAGTTTATAGCATTTGAACTTTAATAATATCTAAAAGTTAATTTAGATTGTAATTATTTTATAAATTTTGGAGGGATATTTAATGATATCAGCAGGAGATATAAGAAAAGGTGTAACTTTTGAGATGGATGGACAAGTGTTTACAGTTACAGACTTTTTACACGTTAAACCAGGTAAAGGCGCTGCCTTTGTAAGAACTAAACTTAGAAATGTAATTTCAGGAGGAGTTGTAGATAGAACATTTAACCCAACTGAAAAATTACAAGAAGCTGTAATAGAAAGAAAAGAAATGCAATATCTTTATTCAGATGGAGAGTTATACTACTTCATGGATCAAGAAACTTTTGAACAAATTCCTTTAAATGAAGAAAAAGTTGCAGATGCAATAAAATTCTTAAAAGAAAATATGTTCGCTGTAATAAAATTCTTTAAAGGAAGTGCTTTCTCAGTAGAAGCACCAAACTTTGTTGAATTACAAATAACATATACAGAACCAGGTGTTAAAGGTAATACAGCTACTAATGCATTAAAACCAGCTACAGTTGAAACAGGAGCTATAGTAAATGTTCCTATGTTTGTTAACGATGGAGATGTTATAAGAATAGATACTAGAACTGGAGAATACATGGAAAGAGTTTAAACTCTTATAAGGAATTTTTTAAATACCTTATACAAGTTGCTAAGCTTATTGCTTAGCAACTTTAGGCACATTAAAAAAATAATAGACCAATATGCTCGTTTATTTTGTGTTATATCGCGTCAACCGATTTAGTTAATGACTTACTATTAACTAAGTTTGTTTTGTTGTCTGACACACAATATACAACGTCTATTGAGTCTATTATTTTATTTCATGTGCCTTATTTATAAAAGGAAGTGAATAGATATGGAAGATCTTAAAAATCAAATTGAAAATTTAAAGTTAAACTTATCTAATATAGAAAATAAAGAATATCAAAGTTATTTTTCTTCTTTAATTTCTATTCTAGATACAATGAATGATAAAATAGAAGAACTAACAGTAAATCAAGAAACCATTGAAGAAAACATTAAATTTATGGATGATGATTTAACTGATATTCAAGATGAACTTTTTGAAGAAGTGTCCATAGATGAATTAAATGATATGGAAGAAGAATATACAGAGGTTAGTTGTTGTCATTGTGGTAATACAATTTTTGCAGAACAAACAACTTTAAAAAACAATAGTGAAATTCCATGTCCATATTGTAATAAAAATATAAAAGCATAAAAATGTTTTTAATGTCATAGTTTTACTATGACTTTTTTATTCTTTAGGAAATTATATTTTTTAAAATCTGTAAATAATTTATATAAGAATTTAATTTATAAATAGATTATGGACAAAACTCATGGATAGAGAAATTGATTTAAAAAAATATATAGGGTATAATAAAGAAAGTTTAAAAGAAAGGTTAAAAAGGTAGGTGTCGCTAAAGATTTTGATATATGTGTAAATTTAATAGGAAAATTGACTAATTTGGAAGTACGAATATGGTACAATTATCATGATAAAAATATTATTAACGAAATAGATGAATCGTTGTCAATAAAAGAACAGGCCAAACAAGCTCATTTTTTAAGAAACAAATATAGGACAGAGGCCAGGAAATTAATGAAGGATAGAGAATTAGCAGAAAATTTAAATACTAATAACTCTAATAAACCTTTTGAATATTATGAAACAAAGTATATGGAACAGGGATATAGTAGTACTATTCTTTATAAAAAAATAATAGAGGCTTCAACTAGAAGCAACAAATTTATAAACAAACAGTTTGGATTAGCTTAATAAATAGTACAACTTATAGCATGATAATTATTGACTTAGGGAACTCATAGGGGGTTCTTTTTTTATTTTCAGAGATATGTAATTTTAAATTTACATATCTTTTTTTTTTGTAAAAGTAATATTTTCATTTCTTAATCAATATTAATAAATTAAGAAGAACAATAGAGGAGGAAGTGAGATGAAAGATGAAAATGAAATCCTAAATATTTTTCAAAGTAATATATCCAGTTTACTAAAAGAAAAGTCACAAAAGGAACAATTTTATGAAATAAGACTTAAAGTAGGAAAACCTATTATAGTTTATTCAAATATAGGAGAGTCTATTGTCTCATATAGGCCATCTAAAGAAGATATAAAAGGCATCATTCAGAAGATATCTAATTATTCCTTATATGCTTATGAAGAAGATATAAAACAAGGTTTTATAACAATCAAAGGTGGCCACAGAATTGGAATAGCAGGAGAATGTGTCATGTCTGAGGGTAAAGTTAAAACCATTAGAAATATATCATCTATAAATATAAGAATTTCTAGAGAAATAATAGGGTGTTCAAATAAACTAATGAAATATATAGTGTCTGGAAATAGAATTTTTAATACTATTATTATTTCTCCACCTAAATGTGGAAAAACTACTATTTTAAGAGACATTGCTAGAAATATATCAACTGGAATTAAATCTTTATCACTAGATGGTAAGAAAGTTTCAGTAATTGATGAAAGAAGCGAAATAGCAGCGTGCTATTTTGGTGTTCCTCAAAGTGATTTAGGAATAAGGACAGATGTATTAGATAACTGCTTAAAAAAGGAAGGAATGATAATGTCGATAAGGAGTCTTTCTCCAGAAGTGTTGATTTGTGATGAAATTGGTACTAAAGGGGATGTAGAGGCACTAATGATGGCATTTAATTCAGGAGTTAATATAATTACAACAATTCATGGATTTACAATTGATGATATTTATAAACGTAAGGTGTTTAAAGAACTTATTGATAATCAAATACTAGAACGAGTGATTATATTAAGCTCAAGAGAAGGGGTAGGGACCATTGAAAAGGTTTATGCACTAAAAGGAGAGGAAATAGTATGTTTAAATTAATACTTATTTTTATGCTCTTTATTACTAGTTCATATATAGGATTTTTGTATGGTGAAACATTTAGAAAAAGATATGACGAACTTAAAGAGATTTTAAAAAGTTTAATAATATTGCAAAATGAAATTTTGTATGGAAGCACTCCTCTTCCAGAAGCATTAGATAATGTTAAGTGTAAAGTTAATGCACCATTAAGTGAACTTTTAAACAAAACAAATAAAAAATTAATAGAAGGACAAGTAGAAAGTGTTTATAACGCATTTAAAGAAGAATTTTTAAAATTAAGAGAAAAATTTTATTTGTTAGAGAGTGATAAAAGAATTTTAAAGGATTTCCTAAAATCTTTAGGAGAATCAGGAACATATGGACAAGAAAAAATATTTAATTTGGTTATTGAAAATATAAAGATAAATTTAAAAGAGGCAGAGGAAGTTTCAAAGAAAAATATAAAGGTTTATAGATATTTAGGCATATGTTTTGGTGCAATGCTTGTAATATTTTTAATTTAGATAGGAGGATAGTTATGCATGATATAAGCATTCTTTTTAAGATTGGTGGAGCTGGAATATTACTTGTAATACTAGATAAAGTTTTAACTAGTAGTGGAAAGGGGGATATTGCAGCAATCACAAACATTGCAGGTGTAGTAATAATTTTACTGATGATAGTGTCTCTTATTGGAAATTTATTTAATACAGTAAAAACAATGTTCGTGATGTAGGTGATTTTATGTTAATAGTAAAAATTGCAACATTAGCTTTTGTTGGATTATTTCTAACTTTACTCTTTAAAAATAGTAAATCTGAAATAAGTGTTTTTATTTCTTTAGCTGTAAGTGTATTAATATTACTTCTAATTATAAGTCAAGTGCAAGAAATAATTACCTTTTTGAGAAGTATAGCTGATAAGGCTAATATAGATACAGTTTATATTGGGATTGTATTGAAAATTTTAGCAATAGCTTATTTAGCGTCTTTTACAAGTGAAATATGTAAAGATGCAGGAGCTTCAAGCATAGCTACAAAGGTGGAGTTTTCAGGAAAGATAATGATTTTAGTATTAGCAATTCCAATACTTATGGCTGTATTAAACTCTATTTTACAGATAATGTAGGTGTGATTATGAATATAATAAAGAGATTTACAATGGTTTTATTGATAAACGTTATCATAATATCCATGGTGAGTTGTATTTTTTTTGGAAACAACAATGTCTATGGAGCAGAGATAAATAATATAAAAAATAATAAAAGCAATACACAAATAAATCAATCTTCAGTAAATGAAGTTAATATAGATGATTTAGATAGCAACACCAAAGGACAAATTAATGCTTTGTATGATTATATAAACAAGATGAAAACAGATGTAGAGCTTATGAATAATCTGGATCCAGTAGAATACATCAAAGAGTACGTTAAAGAAGGAAAAGGGAACCTTTCCATAAAGACTATAAGTAAAGCAGTAATAAGTATGCTCTTTAGAGAAGTTAAAAGTGTATTAAAGCTTGTAATTTCAATAGTGACAATAGTTATAATTTGTTCACTAATTAAAAATTTACAGTCAGCATTTTCTAGTGACTCTGTTTCAGAAATAGCTTTTTATGCTTGCTATGCTTTAATTATCATGATTTTATCAAAAAGTTTTATTATTTCTATCAATGTTGCAAGAGAAGTTATAACAAATATTTCGGATTTTATGGCTGCACTATTACCAGTACTTATAACAATGATAGGAGTAGCGGGGGGGATGACTCAAGCTGCTACCTTAGATCCTATTGTATTTGTAGGAGTAATATTTATACCTAGAATATATTCTAATATTATAATTCCACTTATTTTAATGGGATTTGTATTAGAATTTGCAAATAATCTTTCTAATGAACATAAAATAACGAATCTTTGTAAATTATTAAAGCAAAGTATTCTATGGATGCAAGGGATTATAATTACTGTTTTTATAGGAATATTAACAATAAGAGGAATCACTTCAAAAACAATAGATGCAGTAACTTTAAAAACGGCAAAATTTGCAATAGATAATTTTATACCTATTGTGGGTAAAACATTTTCAGATGCGATAGCATCAGTTGCAGGATATTCATTAATAATAAAAAATGCAGTAAGTTCAATAGGATTGGTGATTATTGTTTTAATGCTTTTATATCCAATAATAAAATTAATTCTTATGACACTTATATATAAATTGGCAGCAGCACTTATAGAGCCAATAAGTGATTCTAGAATAACAAATTCAGTAGCAGCTGCAGGAAGTTCAATGACACTTATTATATCATGTGTTTTAAGCGTAAGCTTAATGTTCTTTATTTTAATAGCCATTATCGCATCTTCAGGGTTGTTTGTAGTTGGGGGGTAGATTATGGAGATACTAAAAGGGTTTGTAATAACTTTAGTGACAGTTCTCATATTTATAACATCAGTAGAACTTATAGCACCAAACAATAGTATGAAAAAATATCTAAAATTCATATTAGGATTAATTTTAATAACTGTAATCTTAAACCCAATAGTAAAGGTTATTTCAAAAGGAGAAGAAAACATATTCCTTAGTATTAGCGATTATGAGGATGTTTTATCGAAGTATGATAATAAGGCGAAAAATAGTGATAGTAATATCTTAGAAAATGATAATACAGATATTAGAGGAAAAACATTTAAAGAAAATTTTAATAAAAATTGTGAAAGCTTATTAAAGACTGAATATCCCGATAAAAAATTTAAATGTGAGATTGATTGTGAAGCTAATTTTGCAGATATGAGTTTAGATATAAAAAAACTTAAAATAGGTGTAAGTGATAAAAGAATAAAGAAAATAAATAGGATAAATAAAATAACTATTAAAGATAATAAAGATGACGAAAAGGAAAGTCGAAAAAATGATGAGTATAAAGAGATAGTTGGATTTATATGTGGACAGTTAAATCTTTCCAAAGAGAAAATAGAAGTGTATGAATTAGAAGAATAGGAGATGAGTAAGTGGATAAGGATAAATTTAAAGAACAATTAAAAAAAATATTATCTGAAAAAAAATTAAGCAGTCTTATTTCAATATGCTTAATACTAGCATTTATACTTGTGTCCATGAATGTATTAATGCCTAAAAAGAGTGTCATAAATACTAAAATGAATAATAGCAATAATAATACTAATCAAAACCCTAGTATAAGTCAAGAAAATAAAAATACTTCAGGTAGTATATCAAATGAGCAAAGAAATTATGAAGAAAAACAAAAGACGGAATTAAAAAATATTTTAAAGAAAATTGATGGTGTTGGTGACGTTGATGTAATGATTTCGTTTGAAAGCGGAGAAGAAAAAGTTCCTGCATATGACAAGACAGCACAAACATCAACAACTCAAGAAACCGATACTGAAGGTGGAAAAAGAGTAAATAATCAAAAGAATGATGGATCAACTGTTGTAATGACAAGCAATAATGGAAATAATGAACCTTTTATATTAAGGACATATAAACCAAAAGTTGTTGGTGTTGTTATTGTAGCAGAAGGTGCTGAAAGTAGTAAGACAAAATATAATATTGAACAAGCCGTATCAAAATTATATAACTTAAGTTTAGATAAGGTTAATGTATATCCAATGAAGAAGTAGCATATAATTTAAAAGAAAAAGGATGGGAGGAAAAAATATTATGAAAAGGAAACAATTAGGTATAATCTTTACTCTATTAGCATTAATTTTATGTGTAGGTGTGTTAGCAGCAAAACTAAATAACGGTGGATTAAATGATCCAACAGATTTAAGTGCAGTATTGTCAACTGAAAATGTTATAGGTAATACAACTGAAAATACTTCAGAGGTAGCAGATGCAAATCAAGATAAAGCAACTTTAAGCCAACAAGAAAGTTTTTACCAAGCAAGGAGTGAAAGAGAACAAAATGATTCAGTAACAATTCAAAATTTAAAAGCTGTAATAAATGATGCAAATACATCACAAGAAAGAAAAGATGAAGCAAATAAGGAATTAACAAAAAAAACAGTTACTCAAGACAAACAAGCTAGAATAGAATTGAACATAAAGAATAAAGGTTATGAAGATGCTTTATGTATGTTAGACGATAAAAAAGCAACAGTAGTAGTTAAATGTCAAAATGGAATTGAAGAAAAAGACAGTGTAGCTATACAAGAAATAGTACAAAATGTATCAAATATTAAAGATGTAATAATACAAGTTGAAAAATAAGGCACATGAAAATAAATAACAAGTCCAAAGTTGCAATGGATATTTTTCATGAGGCAAGGAGATAAATTGTCATCATAGCGTGCCTATTAGGTCAATTTGACGATGAGTAGAGAACCAAAATCTATGATTTTGTGTGAATCACTTACTCAGCGAGCGTATGTGAGTCGAGCTTCCTATCATGGAAAATAGGCGGGCAAATAGAGTTGTTATTTTTTTGATCGTGCCTAACATAATTATAGCTTTGAAAAATAATACAATGTCTAATTGTAATGTTAAATTATATTTGATATAATAAACGTAAGATTAGCATGTTTTGTTATTACAAAACCTAGGAGGGTGAATAGCATGGAAGATTTCAACAAAGAAGATAACGTTGGAGTTGTAAAAATATCCGATGAGGTAGTAAGCGTTATTGCTGGAATTGCAGCACAAGAAATTGATGGCGTTAGTGATTACCAAGTAGGGGTTTCAAATAATTTAACAAATATTTTAAAAGGAAAGAAAGCCCCAGGAAAGTCAACTAAGGTTACTTTGATTGAAGATAAAGCAACTATAGAGATGAGTCTCAGTGTTGAGTATGGAATAAAAATCATGGATGTAGTTTCACAAGTTCAAGAAAATGTAAAAAGAACAGTAGAAGCTATGACAGGGTTAGTAGTTGAGGCTGTTAATATATATGTTCAAAACATATATATGCCTAAAAAAGAAGAAAATGAATCTAATTAGTTTTTAGTTTGATTTCACCCTCTGAGTTTCAGAGGGTGTTTCCATGCAAGGCATTATTAAAAAATTTGCTTAATATGTTTATAAAACACTCAAAATAGTAATAATAAAAATATGGAAATAACTTAAATTTTGGAGGACTAAATGAATAGAAAATTATCAAGAGAAAAAGCAATGGAATTATTATTTGGAATGACTTTAAACACAGACAATTTTGAAGAAACATTAGAGAATTTTATAGATAATTATGAAGGAGATATAAAAGAGTTAGATTTAACTTACATAAAAAGAGCATTAATTGGTGTTGAAGCTAATAAAGAAAAGATAGATGAAGCAATCTCTGAAAATTTACATAATTGGAAGATAGATAGAATATCAAAGGTTAATCTATGTATATTAAGATTAGCAGTTTATGAATTATCATATGATGAACAAGTACCAGGCAAAGTTGCTATAAATGAAGCTTTAGAAATAACAAAAAAATATTCAGATCAAAAAAGTGTTTCATTTATTAATGGAGTATTAGATAATATTATAAAGAAGTAAGAAGGGGCGATTAAAAATGGGGCAAATAATAAATGGAAAAGAAGTAGCACTTAAAGTAAAAGAGGAAATTAAAGCTTTTGTTGAACAAAGAAAAAATAAAGGCCTTAAAGTACCTAAGATTGCATCTATATTAGTTGGAAATGACGGTGGATCAATTTATTATATGGGAAGTCAAGAAAAGGTTGCAACTTCACTTGGAGCAGGATTTTTAAAAGTTATATTAGAAGAAAATTGTAGCAATGAAGATGTTATTAAAGAAATTCATAAATTAAATAATGATGAAGATGTTCAAGGAATAATACTTCAACTACCATTACCTAAACATCTTGATGAAAAGAAAATAATTAAAGAAATAGATGTACATAAGGATATAGATTGTCTTACTTTTGAAAGTCAAGGAAGATTATATATGGGAGAAGCAAACTTTTTACCATGTACTCCAAATTCAGTTGTTACTTTACTTAAGAGTCTGAATCTTAATATGGAAGGTAAGGAAGTTGTTGTTCTTGGAAGAAGTAATATTGTAGGAAAACCAGTTGCACAACTTTTATTAAATGAAAATGCTACAGTTACAATATGTCATTCTAGAACAAAAAACTTAAAAGAAGTTTGTAAAAAAGCAGATATATTAGTTGTAGCAATAGGAAGACCTAAATTTATAACTGATGAATATGTTAAAGAAGATGCCATAGTTATTGATGTAGGAACATCATCTTTTGAAGGAAAGATAACTGGAGATGTTGATTTTGATAAGGTAATAAATAAAGCTTCTTTATTAACACCAGTACCAGGTGGAGTTGGAGCTTTAACTACTACTCTTTTAATAAAAAATTCATGTGAGGCTTTAAAGGACTATGAAGATTAAAACATTAACCGTTTCAGATTTAACTAATTATATAAAGAAAGTAATGGATAGTGACTTTATTTTAAATAATCTCTCTGTAAAAGGGGAGATTTCTAATTTAAAGTTTCATAGTAGTGGACATATTTATTTTTCTCTTAAGGATAACAATGGAAAAATAAATTGTGTAATGTTTAAAAGTAAAGCTAATTTGTTAGATATTACATTAGAAGATGGAATGGAAGTTGTTATAAAGGGAAGAGCATCTATTTACCCTGCTACAGGTAGTTTTCAACTTTATTGTGATGAAATAAAGAAAGAAGGGCAAGGAGAATTATTTATTAAATTTGAAGCTCTTAAAGAAAAATTATCTAAGTGTGGGTATTTTGATGAAAAGTATAAAAAAGAGTTGCCTAAATATGCTAAAAGAATAGGAGTCGTAACCTCTGAAACTGGAGCAGTTATAAGGGATATTATTAATGTTACTACACGAAGAAATTCTTTAGTTGACATAATACTATATCCTGCTAAAGTTCAGGGGGAGGGTGCCTATAAAGAAATAATTGAAGGAATAGAGTATTTTAATAAAGACAAAACTGTTGATTTAATAATAATAGGTAGAGGTGGAGGTTCAATAGAAGAACTATGGAACTTTAATGAGGAAGATTTAGCAAAAGTTATATTTAATTCTAAATTGCCTATTATTTCCGCAGTAGGACATGAAGTAGACTTTACTATTTCAGATTTTGTTTCAGACGTAAGAGCAGCAACACCATCTCAGGCAGCTGAGATTGCAGTTCCATTATTAAGTGATATAAATGATAAAATTTATGAAATATCAAAAAAATTAGAAACAACAATAGAGGATAAGCTAAGATATTGTAGAAATGAATTGATGTCAAATGAAAGAATTTTAAAATTACATTCTCCAATGTCTAAGATAGTAAATTCATATTTAGAAGTTGATAAATTAAAAGATAGATTAAATTTTGTAATAAGTGCAAGAATTAAAAGAGAAAGACAAAATATAGAAGGACTAAATAATCTATTATGTGCTAATAACCCAGTAAAAGTACTTAATAAAGGATATGCTATAATAGAGGATGAAAATAGTAATTTAGTTAAAAGTGTATCTCAATTAATGGATGAAACTACTTTAAAGATTTCTCTTAAAGATGGCACAGTAAATGGAAAGTTTATACCTACTAAGTAAGGAGCGTTTAATATGGCAAAAAAAGAAAGTTATGAAGATATGTTAACTAAACTTCAAGATATATTAAATAATCTAGAAGAAGAAAACATGAGTCTTGAAGATGGTATGAAAGCTTATGAAGATGGTGTGAAACTTGTAAATAAACTTTACAAGACTCTTAATTCCTATGAAGGGAAAATATCTGTAATCAAGGATCAAAAAGAAGTGGAGTTTGACAGTCGAAATGATGATAAATAATATAAAAGATAAAATAGATAATTATTTAAAACAATATTTTGAAGGAAAAGATTCTTATAATAAATCTGTATATGAAGCATCCAGCTATAGCTTAAACATAGGAGGAAAGAGGATACGTCCTATACTATTTTGCTTAGCTTATGGTATATATAAAGAAGATATAGAAAAAGCAATCCCTATGGCAGCTGCAATAGAGATGATACACACATATTCTTTAATTCATGATGATCTTCCATGTATGGATGATGATGATTTAAGAAGAGGAAAACCAACAAATCATAAAGTATTTGGAGAAAATATAGCCGTTTTAGCAGGTGATGCATTATTAAATGAAGCTATGATACTTCTTATGAAGAATTCATTAACTTTAGGAGAAAATGCATTAAAAGCATCTTATGAAATCGCAAATGCTGCTGGTGCAGAAGGTATGATTGGCGGTCAAGTTGTTGATGTATTAAGTGAAGGAAAAAAGATATCTAAAGAAGAATTAAAATATATGCATTCAAAAAAGACTGGAGAATTAATTAGAGCTTCTGTAGTATCAGGAGGTATTTTAGCAAATATTCCAAATGAAGATTTAGAAGCTTTAGATGAATATGGAAAAAAATTAGGCTTAGCCTTTCAGATAAAAGATGATATATTAGATATAATAGGATCATGTCAAGAATTAGGGAAAAATCCTCACAGAGATCAAGAATTAAATAAAACTAATTTTATAACAGTTTATGGATTAGAAAGATGTAAAGAACTTTGCAAAGAATTAACAGAAGAATGTGTTAATATTTTAGATAAATTGAGTGTGAATTCAAATCCGCTAAAAGAATTAACATATGGTCTTTTAGATAGACAAAATTAAAAAAAGGGAATAAGGGAATGGTTAATATGAAGTCATTATTAAATAATTTAAACTTCCCAGAAGATTTAAAAAAGATAAATGAGAATGACACAAAAAAATTAAGTAAAGAAATAAGAGAGTTTTTAATAGACAGCGTTTCAAAAACAGGAGGGCATTTATCATCTAATTTAGGTGTTGTTGAGATGACACTTAGTCTTTTTAAAGCTTTTGATTTTAATAAAGATAAAATAGTTTGGGATGTTGGACATCAAAGTTACGTTTATAAAATTTTAACGGGAAGAAAAGATGACTTTGAAAATCTTAGACAGTTTAATGGAATGAGTGGATTTCCTAAGAGAAGTGAAAGTAAGTATGATTATTTTGATACTGGTCATAGTAGTACTTCAATATCAGCTGCACTTGGAATTGCAAGAGCTAGAGATTTAAAGAATGAAAAGTATAATGTGATTGCAGTTATTGGAGATGGAGCCTTAACAGGTGGTATGGCATTAGAAGCGTTAAATGATGTAGGATTTAGAAAAACAAAAATGATTATTATTTTAAATGATAATCAAATGTCAATTTCACTAAATGTTGGAGGACTATCAAGATATTTAAATAGATTAAGGACTGAACCAAGATATAATAAATTAAAGACTAATATAAATACATCATTAAGTTCATCAGATTTAGGTAAAAATCTAGTGGATAAAATGACAAAAGTAAAAGATAGCATAAAGCAACTTATTGTTCCTTCAATGTTTTTTGAAAATATGGGTCTAAAATATATAGGACCTATTGATGGTCATGATATAAAGACTATGACTGAAGTATTTACTAGAGTAAAAGAAATAGATGGTCCAGTAATAATACATACAGTGACCAGAAAAGGCAAGGGATATGCATTAGCAGAACAAAGTCCATCAAAATATCATGGAATTGCACCATTTGACTTAGAAAGTGGAGAAGTAGAAGTATCTTCTAATACTACATATTCAAAAGCTTTTGGTAATTCTTTAATAGATATTGCACAGAAAGACAAAAATGTTGTTGCAATAACAGCAGCAATGCCTGATGGTACTGGCCTTAAAGGATTTGCAAGTAAATTTCCTAAAAGATTTTTTGATGTGGGAATAGCAGAACAACATGCAGTAACGTTAGCGGCAGGAATGGCAAGTAATGGTTTAAAACCAGTATTTGCAGTATATTCAACTTTCCTTCAAAGAGGTTTTGACCAAGTAATGCATGATGTTTGCTTGCAAAAGTTACCGGTTGTATTTGCAATAGATAGGGCAGGTATAGTTGGTGACGATGGTGAGACACATCAAGGAATTATGGATATAGGTTATTTATCAATAATTCCTAATATAACGATTGTAGCACCTAAGTGCATAGAAGAAGTTGAAATTTTATTAAAATGGGCGTTTGAAAGAAATGCTCCAATAGCTTTAAGATATCCTAGAGGTACAGATATTATAAATAATATGATACCTATAAAAGAAATAGAATATGGAACTTGGGAAACTATAAGTGAAGGAAATAAGGTTTGTATTATTGCAAGTGGTAAAATGGTACAACATGCTATTTTAGCAAAGGAATTATTAAAAAATAAAAACATAAATCCTAAAATAATAAATGCTACATTTATAAAGCCAATAGATAAAAAAGTATTGCAAAAACTTAAAGAAGAAGGCTATAATATTTTAACTGTTGAAGATAATGTTTTATCTGGTGGTTTAGGAGAAGCAATATTAAGAAGTTTAAATGATATAGATTATAAAGGAAATATAAAGTTATTAGGATATGAAGATACATTTGTTCCACAAGGTAGCATTGAAATACTTTATAAGGAATATAAAATCGATCCTCAAAGTATAAGTGAGGCTGTCATAAAGCTTTATAATTAAAAGGAGAAAAATACATGGCGGGAAAAAAGCAAAGACTTGATTTACTTTTAGTAGAAAAGGGGATAATTAGTTCAAGAGAAAGAGCAAAAGCTTGCATTATGGAAGGCAAAGTGTTTGTTGATGGTCAAAGAGTAGATAAAGCTGGAGAAAAAATAAGCTATGAAGCTAATATAGAATATAGAGGTGCAACTCTTCAATATGTAAGTAGAGGTGGACTAAAGTTAGAAAAAGCAATGAAGTCTTATGATATTTCTTTAGAAAGCAAAGTATGCATGGATATAGGTGCATCTACAGGTGGGTTTACTGATTGTATGCTTCAAAATGGAGCTAAAAAAGTGTTTTCAGTTGATGTAGGATATGGACAATTTGCCTGGAAACTAAGAACAGATGAAAGAGTAGTATGTATGGAAAGAACAAATATAAGATATGTTACTCTTGAAGATATTGGTGAGCCTTTAGACTTTGCTTCTATAGATGTATCATTTATATCATTAAAAAAGATAATGCCAGCAACACTTGGATTATTAAAAGATAATGGTGAAGTAGTTGCTTTGATAAAACCTCAATTTGAAGCAGGAAGAGAAAAAGTAGGTAAAAAAGGTGTTGTAAGAGAAATCAGTACACATAAAGAAGTTGTTTATGGAATTATTGATTTTCTTAAAGAACAAGCATTAAATGTATTAGGAGTAGGATATTCTCCAATTAAAGGACCAGAAGGAAATAGAGAGTATTTAGTTTATTTCACAAAGGATAAAGAAAAAGAGAGTGATTTCAAACTTGAAGATATAGATAAGGTTGTAGAAGAATCACATCAAGAACTTTAAAATTTTTGGAGGGGTTATGGAAAATATAGGGATTGCGATAAATCCATCAAAAGATTGCCAAAATACTATATTAAATATGGTTATATCTAATATTAAAAAGGTATTTAACATCGAGAATATTAATGTATATGACAGCTTTGAAGTAAAAAAATTAGACTTAAGTATGATAGATTTACTTATTGTATTAGGTGGAGATGGAACACTTCTTGGTGTAGCTAGAGATTTAGATGAAAATTTTGAAGCACCAATACTAGGGGTTAATATAGGAAATTTAGGATTTCTATCAAGCACTGAAATATCAGATTTAGATTGTGCATTAAAAAGGTTGAAAGCAGGAGAATACAAGATTCATGATAGAATGATGTTAAATTGTGAAGTTGATGGAAAAGAATACAAAAATGAACTTAAAGCTTTAAATGAAGTAGTGGTTGCAAGAGGTACACTATCTAGAATGGTAAAGTTTAAAATTTTTGTTGATGGAAAATTATACTCTACATTTAAGGGTGATGGAATTATCGTATCAACCCCAACCGGTTCAACAGCTTATTCATTTTCAGCAGGAGGACCATTTATACATCCAGATTTAGAAGTGATTACGATAACACCTATATGTCCACATACAAATAGTATGTATACAGTTG
Source organism: Clostridium sp. CTA-5 (assembly GCF_054768135.1). Lineage (NCBI taxonomy): Bacteria > Bacillati > Bacillota > Clostridia > Eubacteriales > Clostridiaceae > Clostridium > Clostridium sp. CTA-5. Next base: position 380,333 of record NZ_BAAAAT010000001.1, read on the forward strand.
TATTAAAGGGTGATAGTGTTATTAAGATAGTATCAGAAAACTCGGATGAAAAAGTTTATTTAACTTTAGATGGCCAAAAAGCTATTGAGATAGAAGATAAATCTTCGATAACAATAAAAAAGAAAGAAAAATCAATAAAGTTACTTTTATTTAATGATTATGATTATTTTAAAGTAATAAGAAAAAAGGTTTTAAATAATTCTAAAGAATGTGATGGTGATGAAGTTTGAAATCAAAAAGGCATACAAAAATATTAGAAATTATATCATCTAAAGAGATAGAGACTCAAGAAGATTTAGCAGAAGCATTAAAATTAGAAGGTTTTGATGTTACTCAAGCTACTGTTTCAAGAGATATAAAAACTTTAAAGCTTATAAAAGTACAAGGCTCAAATGGTAAATCTAAATATGTTGTATCTTCAGGTGAAGAAAAAAATATAGTAGATAGATTAAGTAATATATTATCTAATACTGTAGTAAGCGTAGAGAATATAGATAAGATGGTAGTAATAAAAACCATAAGTGGTTCAGGATCAGCAGCAGCAGAAGCTATAGATAATTTAGAGGGAACTGATATAGCTGGTACTGTAGCAGGAGATAATACAATATTTATTTTAGTTAGAAGCTTAGAAAAGGCAGAGGAACTAGTCGCAAAAATAAGAAAGAGAATATCACTATAAATATAAGGGATGGATAGGAATGTTAATTCAATTAAATATTAAAAATTTTGCATTAATACAAGATATAACGATGAATTTTAATGAAGGTTTTAACATACTTTCAGGTGAAACTGGAGCAGGAAAATCTATTTTAATAGATGCAATAGATTATGTACTTGGTGGAAAGTTTTCTAGAAGTTTAATTAGAACAGGTGAAGAAAAGACATATGTAGAAGCACTTTTTACAATTGAAAATAACGCAATAAGAGAAGTATTAATTGAATTAGATATAGATAGTGAAGACGATATATTAATTGTTTCAAGAGAGACTCATCAAAGCGGCAGAAGTTTAATTAAGGTTAATGGAAAGAGTCTTATTGTTTCTCAGTTAAAGAAAATAAGAGAAGGTCTTCTTGATATACATGGACAGCATCATAATCAGGATCTTCTTCAAAGAAGTACTCATATATTATATCTAGATAGTTTTATAGGAGCAGAAATTGAACCTTTCTTAGAAGAATTTACTAGTTTAAAAGAAGAACTAGTAAAAGTTGAAATTAAAATTCAAGAAATTTCAGGAAATCAAGATAGAGAAAAACTTTTAGATTATCTTAAATTTCAAATCGAAGATATTGAAAAAGGGAAACTAAAAGAAGATGAAGAGGATAATTTAAAGGAAGAATTTAATTTATTATCTAATGCTGAAAAAATAAGTAATAGTTTAAAGTTATCTTATGGATTATTAAATGGACTTGAAGGAGAAAATAGCATTATAAATTCTCTTTCTAAAGTAATACAAGAACTATCTAATGTAGAAACTCATTTTGAAAAAATTAAAAAAAATAGAGAAGTAATAGAAGAAGCATTTTATTTAATAGAAGAAGCATCTAGAGATATAAGAGATTTAGCTGAAGATGTTGTATATGATGATGATGAATTAGAAAAAATAAATGCGAGAATATATGAAATAAACCAATATAAGAAAAAATATGGAGTTACTATTAAAGATGTTTTAGAATATCATGAAAAAATTAAAACTCAATATGATGAAATTATAAATTCTGAAAAGATTATTGAAGAACTAAAACTTAAAGAACAAGAAATTTTAAATAAAATGGAAAAAGTATCATTAAAGCTTCATGATTTAAGATGCAGTAAAAGTAAACAATTAGAAGAAAATATTTTAAAAGAACTTGTTTTTGTAGGGCTTGAAAAATCTAGAATGGAAATAAGTATAATAAGAGAAGATAAGTTTAATTCAAGAGGATTTGATGATGTATGCTTTTTAATTTCTACAAATCCAGGAGAACCTTTAATGCCTTTAGAAAAGGTATTATCTGGAGGAGAACTTTCTAGAATTATGTTAGCATTAAAATGTGTATTTGCAGATAAGGATAAAATACCTACTTTAATTTTTGATGAAATTGACACTGGTATTAGCGGCGTTGTTGCACAAAGAGTTGGTGAAAAGATGTATCAAGTATCAAAAAATCACCAAGTGCTTTGTATAACTCATCTTCCTCAAATTGCAATTCTTTCAGATTATCATTATTTTGTATCAAAAGAAGTAAAAGATAATAAAACTTTTACCAAGATTAAGGTACTAACTAAAGAAGAAAAAGAATATGAAATTGGTAAAATGCTTGGTGGAGATGATGTAACAGAAGCTACATTAAATAATGTTAAAGAAATGATAAGATTAGGTGAAATTAAAAAATTAGAAATTTAAAAAATAATACATATAGCAATATATTTTGGTAAAAATAAAACCATGGATGTCGTGGTTTTATTTTTTTTTATAACAATAAAAAAGATATTTATAAAAAATTAACATAGGTTAAAAATTTTTGACTTTTATAACAAAGTTAATACAGCATAATAGGCTTGTCTACTGGGAAAATTAAAATCAGAAGCAAAGGAGGAGAGAAATATGAAGAAGAAAATTTTATCAGTAATTAGTTTAATCACAGCTCCAATCTTGATTCTGGTTTTAATGACCACAATAAATATTATAAATATACCTAATATAATTTATACTAATAAGGATATAGCGGTATCATCAATGATTCCGAGAGGAAGTACATTAAGTAGAATAAAAGATGATCAAAACAAATATCAGATAAAATTATTAGGTGTAATACCATTAAAGTCATTAGAAGTTCAAAAAGTAAAAGATTTAGAATTATACCCTGGTGGAAATAGTATAGGTGTTAGAGTTTCCACGCAAGGTGTTTTGGTTGTTGGATATTCTGAAATAGAAATTAATAACCAAAAGCAAGAAAGTCCAGGTAAATTAGGAGGAATAGAACTAGGTGATACGATAGTAAAAATTAACGGAGAAGAAGTTCAAAATTGTCAAGACTTAATAAATATAATTAAAGGTTGTAACGAAAGCAAAATAACTGTAAATATTTTAAGAGATAACCAAAATTTTAATAAAGAAGTAGAACTTAAAAAAGAAGAAAATAGTGAATACAAGTTAGGGTTATGGATAAGAGATTCGACTGCAGGTGTTGGGACTATGACATTTATAGATAAGGAATCTAAAAAATTTGGTGCTCTTGGTCATCCTATTACCGATTGTGATACAAATCAACCTTTTTTAATTAAGCATGGAGATATATTACAATCATCTATAATAAACTTAAGAAGAGGAGAAAAAGGTTCTCCAGGAGAATTACAAGGAATATTTACAAATGAAAATGAAGTGAACGGTAAAATAAAAACTAATACCCAAAGTGGTATTTTTGGAACAGTAAAAGATGTAAATATTTTAAAAAATAACCCTAAGCCTATGAAAGTAGGTTTTAGAAATGAAATGACAGAAGGAAAAGCAAAAATAATTACTACAATAGATGAACAAGGACCTAAAGAATATGATATTGAGATAGTAAAATTATTAGATCAAGAAACTCCAGGACCAAAAAGTATGGTAATAAAGGTTACAGACCCAGTATTATTAGAGAAAACAGGAGGTATTGTGCAAGGTATGAGTGGAAGTCCAATTATACAAAATGATAAAATTGTTGGAGCCGTAACTCATGTATTAATCAATAAACCTGACACAGGATATGGTATATATATAGAATGGATGTTAAAAGATGCAGAAATAATTAAATAATAAATAAATGTTTAAAAATAATGGACCAGTATATTCAGTATATTTGGTCTATTATTTTATTTAATATTTCTAAAAATACTAGTTTTTCGCTAGTGTTTTTAGATTTTAAAAAAAATAATACATATTTATCAAACTATTTTCTACAAAAGTATTTACTTATACTAAAAATAAGGTTATAATTTACAAATAGTGGAATATAAATAAATTATAACAATTAATGCTATAATTATATAAATCATGGTATAATTTATAAGGTGAGGTTAAGTTTTTATTAAAAATAAAACGGAAAAAAGTACATACCACTATAATAAAAACAAAATAAAAGAGGATTTTTACTGAGTATTATAGAATTTATAAATAAAACTATCATACTTAAGTGTTAAGTAATCATTTTGATTTATAGAGGTTGGTAATAAATAGTAATATAATGTAAGTTAATGAAGGAGAGAAGAAGCATGGAAGATTCAAAAATATCTGTACTTATTGCTGATGATAATAAGGAGTTTTGTAGTATTTTAAATGATTATTTATTAAATCAAAGGTATATTGTAGTAACAGGAATAGCAAAAGATGGTAGAGAGGCTATAGACTTAATAGTCGAGAAAAAACCAGATTTAGTAATATTAGATATAATAATGCCTCATTTAGACGGATTAGGTGTTTTAGAAAAACTAAATACTATGAATTTAGAAAAAATGCCTAAAATAATAATTTTATCTGCAGTTGGACAAGATAAGATTACTCAAAAAGCTATAACATTAGGTGCGGATTATTATACAGTAAAACCTTTTGATATGGAAGTATTTACAAAAAGAATAAGAGAAATGTTTAGTAATGGAACAGACTGTGAAAATACAAGAAAAACTTCTGCACAACAAATGATTTCATATACAACTGAATCACAAGCACCGAAGGGAACAATGGATTTAGAAACAGAAATTACAAACATAATTCATGAAATCGGAGTACCAGCTCATATAAAGGGCTATATGTATTTAAGAGAAGCTATAACTATGGTTGTTAATGATATAGAATTATTATCAGCTGTAACAAAGGAATTATATCCATCAATAGCTAAGAAATACAATACAACAGCATCAAGAGTAGAAAGAGCTATAAGACATGCTATAGAAGTAGCGTGGGGCAGAGGACAAATAGAAGCTATTAATAAGCTATTTGGATATACTATCCACAATGATAAAGGCAAGCCTACAAATAGTGAATTTATAGCAATTATCGCTGATAAATTAAGACTTAAGAATAAAGTTAGCTAAACGGCTTCGTTGTAGGATTCTTGTGAATGGCTATAGCGATAAACTCTATAAAAATCGCTATGGATTTCAACGTTTTATACCTATAAATATTAAATTGAATTATTAGATGAACATCTTCTGTACATCGGTTTAATGACTGATATACAGGAGGTGTTTTTTTATTGCCAAAAATTACTAAGAGAGTCAAACCAATGATAGATTTTATTCAAGATTTCTTGGATTATTGTAGCTACAAAAATTTATCGAAAAAGACTACCAAATCTTACAACCAAACAATATGTTATTTTACTTTAAGAGCCATTGAAATTAATTTTTGATGGCTTGTAGGTAAAATAATTATATCCAAAGTAACTGACAAATTCCCAAACAATATTACTTGGCTCACTCATAGTCAAGTAGTAAATTTGAAATAAATACACTGAACTGAGTGTCACTATAAGCTTAGAAAAAGCAAGGGATTTAGATTAAACGAAGGAAAGCTAGTAATGGTAGGTGTTTAGAATTCTATTATAATAAGAAAGGTGTTTGTAAGGAATGTGTGGGGAAGAGAGTATGAACAATAAGAACAGGGAGATTTAATGCAATTGATGAACTATGAAGAGGTGTAATGAATTATTGGTACATAGATATGTGTAACGTGACACAGAAGAATTGTCTAATAATTTAGAAAAAGGAAAAGAACACTGAAAAGGGAGTTGCAATGAAAAGTTTGAAATTTTGAGTATTTTAGAGAATGAATTAAAAAGATAGAAGTAGAAAGAGATATCTTTGAAAAATAGTTAGAAGTGGATTTGGAAATATTGGTTACATATGTTAAAATAATTTCGCGTGTATAATTATATGTATAGCTAGCGCAAATTATAATATTAACTTACAATATTGATTATAGTATACCATTGTTTACTTTGTCAACAAAAAGATATTTTATTGATGAAATTTATACATGCAAAAAGGTAAAAGTTACAAAAGAAGAAGGAGAGATAGACATGAAAGAAAAATTAAAGAATTCAACAGGTGATCAAAAGGAAATAGGAGGGATGTTGATAAAGTATGGAATTGTATAGCAAGATAACAAACCAACTATTTTATATTAGAGAAGGTAAATCAAGCAATGAGAAAAATAGTATTTTAAATAATGTAGGTGATGACAAGGTGATTTTAGTGTTGCATAAGCTGTATTTATTAACTAATTTTGAAAAAAAAGCTTTAATAACATTAGATTATATTATAGAAAAATGCGGATATAGCGTAAATCAAAGGACAAGGAAGTCGTTTAGAGACATACTATTACAACTTAGATATTATGGGTGGATTAATTTTGAGGGAGAAGACGGAGATATTAAGAGTGGTCAAATGATAGAAATTGATACTGAAGCACTGTTTTATACTACCGAAACAGATTTTACTTCACTAACACAGAATGAAGTGAAAACCATCATGGATAATGAATTAAATTCAAAGACTAGAATAGCTCTAATTAAGTTGTATCTATATTTAAAAGCTAGGACATATAAAAGAAGCTTTGAAGAAAATAAACTAGAAAAAGGATTAGAAGAATGGAAATATGAAGAATTTGCAGGGTGGAATGACTATCGTTCACAATCAACGTATCAATCATATGAATTAATTAATAGATTTACGAATATAAGCCAATCAAATATTAAACAACTCATTGAGAAATTACAGGAATTAGGCTTAATAACATATGCAAGTGCTGGCAAAAAGTACTTAAAAGGGAAACCTAGTACTATAACGGAATGTGAGAATGTTTATGTCATTAATAATCTACAAGAAAGTATAAAAAGGGAACTTAAAATAGGTCTAAAGCAGTATTGTTATAAAGCTAGAGAACAAGGTTATAGTATTACTAATAGGGAATATACAAATAACGATAGGAAAATTAATGGGAGAATAGGAGGATTAACTAATAAGTTAAAGAAGGGAACAATATCAGCTGAACAATTGCATGAACTAAATGAATTAAATGAACAAAAGAAAAAGTCTGCATAAAAGTAGTGAAAATATGTTGAGTATGTGATTCACATACCATTTAGTAGTAAAATACTACACTCTAGGTATATAATTCGCATACTCAATAGAGGTGTAATAAAAGTAAAATAAAAAAGAGATAAGAGATGAATAATCTATATATACGCGCGCTAGCGCACGCTTTAAATACGTCGGTAAGTATAAAATATTAGCTTTAAATATTATGTTAATTCTAGCTAAATGAATACGCAGTTTGACTTGAATAAAAAATTTAAGAATGCACAAGGAACTAAGGAGAAGTTAATTTAAGTGTTAAAGGATATTACTTCAGCAAAGAGCATTTGTAAGGCAACAGAGAATGGTGAGTATTAAGAAATATCTAAATATTGATTAGAGACTAAGGAGTTAATGCAAGTTGCAAACCCTAAGGATTTGGATATTAATGAACTTAAAGGTATAAATATAGTTATAGATAAAATGTAGAGGAGATAAACGAATGAAGAAAGCAAAATGTAAATGGAGACAGTGCAATGAAATAGCAACTATGGGGAATGGTTATTGTGATAGACATGGTAGAAAGGTTAATATTGCTATGACTGAAGGAGAAGAGGGGGAAATAGGTGTATATTTCTTAGAATTAAAAGGCCGAATATATGTAGGTATGACTGATAAAGATAGTTTCAAGAAGAGGAATGAACATGAGATAAATTGCTTGATAAGACAAGATAGGAAAGGCTTTAAGTGTCATAAGTTTCATGATTGGCTTGATGAACTATGTAAAAATGAATATGGAGAGAAATATGGTAAGGATGCGGACAAGTATAAAGAATTAAGACGTCAGTACCTTGAAAGGAACTTAATAATTAGGAGAGAGCCATTCAGAATATTCTTAGATAACAAAAATCAACCAATTAGTGATGAAAAGGTGTATAAAGAAATGTCTACTACTTTTCAATTAATAAAATTTGATGATACGGCAAGAAAGGAAGAAGATAGAGTTCCATGTTCATTATCACAGAGACAAGCATCACAATCGATTTATGGGCATATTCATGGATTAGAGTTAAAATATATTAAAGAATTGCGTGATTTTGATGAGACAAATGGAACAAATATATTATTAAATGAAAAGACGGAGACAAATACGAAGACAACCAAGAGAATACCACCTATACCTATAGACATGAGATAAACAAATGCCTATGTTAAAAAAGGTTACAAGAAGAAGCACTATCATCTAGTATAGTGCTTTTGTTAGTTTTAAGACTTATGCTGATGATAGTTGAAGGAGTTATTAAACAAGTGAACGAAGAATTAACAGTTAACAGTAGAAAAGTTGCCGAGATGACTGGTAAAAAAGGAATCTTATTTACAGCGACTTATGTGACTAAGTTTGAAGAATGGAAAAGCAAATTAAGTCAAGTGCAATTCAAATATCCTAAGCGCAAGAGTTGGTATTAGCTATTTATAATGGTGGTATTGATGCCGTACTTGTTACTAAAGAATTAACTCAATTAATAGTTAGCGAAGCTGTGATGCTTTTAGAGACTAAGAGTGAAGCTGGATAAACCTTTAGTTGAATTTACGGAGCAGATAAGCGTAGCTAAATAAGCTATTGATATGAATTGAAATATATCTTGATGATCTTATTGGGAGGAGATTTGTTAGACAGAGGTTCGCCATTATGACGAGGGTAATGAAACAATGATTTCACTAGTTTCTAGACGCTTTGACTCTCTATTTTTTGACCTTGGGTATAACTCTTAGATACTTCGGTAGAAATCGTCTCTATAACAGAACCAAAGATGATATGCAACAGGAAGAACAGGAGAAGTTCTTTGAGAAATAGCTCGGCTCAAATCTGAGCAGTCAACAGTTCCATTCGTGCACCACAGAGTTTTTTCACGATGTCGATAAGCACTTTTAGAGTATGTTTTAAAGCCAGTAAATGTAATGGTTCAGAAAATGCTAATTGGCAAATAATCTATAAAACAGTGATTTATAAGGCTTTTCACGATGAAGCATCGATGAAGTGTTTTTGATTTGAAGAAATTAGATGAACGTAAAATTGAAGCGGGATATATAGGTGCTCTCAGATTTGATGAGAACAATTTCTTTATAGCAGTCCTTATCTGCTATGATACTTAAATATGATTTTATAGATGTAAGTCTTATTTATGGCATAACTAAAAAGTATTGATGCTTATCTGTTATTTTACATAGGAAAGTCATGATATAATTGATGCATGATAGTAAATAAGTACTAAACAAAGATAATTCATATTTCTATGTAGATAAATTATAATTTGTTAACTTAAAATGATTGAAATCTACAAACTAATTTAATTGTAGATTTTTATTTATAGTTAAAAAGTATATTAATTTAAAGGAAACTATTACAATTTGTAGAATAATGGTATAGGAGAGTTATTATGTATATAATGAGAAGCTTACAGATGATTTGTTATGGGGATGATTGGAAAATAAAAATTATGCTATTATATGGATAATGCAGTTATATCGAAGGAATTGGATGAATGTAAATAATGATTTTACAAAAAATAATGAAGAGTGCATATGTTTGAAATTGACTACATGACTTGGAGGAGGTTCAAGAGGTGTATCAGAAAATTTCTAATTCTTTTTATATCCTAATGCCCTTTGCATATGTCTATTAAAAAAAGATTAAGTTTATCACATTTCAATATGGCTTTGAGCTACTAAATTTTGAAGGTAGCCCTAAAAGGCGCAACCGCAATTTCAAAATGATAAGGGGGAATTTATCTGAATAGATTAGTTATAATAGGCAACGGTTTTGATATTGCACATGGATTGGATACGAAGTATTCTGATTTCATGCAGTATTTACAGTCATTTGAGAAAGAGCCAGAATATATCATGGGAAATTTTGTTTATAGCCACAGTATTACTCCACATGACCAAGAGAAACATCGTTTTTTTGAAGCAATACGTAAGTATATTCCGCAAGATGATTTGTGGAATTCATTTGAGGATGCATTAGGCATACTGGACGATGAACAAGTGCAAGAAGACAATTCTTGTTATTATATGGATTATGGAGATGATAACTGGCGTGATAGTGCAAACCATGATTATCAATACATGATAGATGAAGATTTATCTTTCGCTTCTGATATTCCACAATATTTTAGTGAGTGGATTACAAAGATAAATACCAATGTTTTACCTATTGTTTCATCGCAAATTTTAGACAGAAATTGCTTGTTTCTAAATTTCAACTATACGGATACAGTAGAAAGAGCATATGGTATTCCTACCAATAGAATTTTATATGTTCATGGGAATGCCTTGCGCGGAGATAATCTTATATTAGGGCACCATGATGATACTCTTTTTCAAGAAAAACCTATGCCCGTATTTAATTCAGAAGAAGAATGGGAAATGTATCGTGATAGCCAAGATGAAGATTTTAGAGTACAGGAAGCAAAGAAAATAATCAAATCCTATTTCAAGAGAACATACAAAGATACTGCTTTGATAGTGCAACAAAACCATTCTTTTTTTGAAGCACTAGTACCAACAGATGAAATATATGTTTTAGGTCATTCTCTGTCCCTAATAGATTTTAATTATTTTATTGAAATTGCGAGGTTTGTTTCGCCAACTTGCAAATGGTATATATCGTATTACAGCCAAGATGATTTTTGCAAAGCTCAAGACTTTGCAAAAGTATTGGGGTTACAAAGTTACCAACTAATAACTTTTGAAGAGATAAAATAAAAGAACGAGACGCAGTAGCGGATTGTATGACTACTGCATCCAGCTTGTTATGGAAAAAGAACATTTATATGATAAAATAAATTTCAAAGGGAGAGATTATCATAAAAGGATTATTTAAGGAAGTAAATCTTAATGCGGCTTTTTCTATTGCTTCTGAAATTATTAAAAATGTCTCATCTGAAAACAGGAGCGATAAAATGGATGAATTGTTGTGCATTGACGCTATTTCGTACGATGAATTTATCATCAAGCTATTAAATGAAAATATTGATAAGATAATGAAGCCGTCCAAAATTACGATTCTTCACGCTTTTATTGGCGAATTCTATGATATGTATATTTTCAATGAATTCTACTACTTTGAGGATAGTATTTACGATAGTGGCGAGTTTGATGAACTCTACACCTTATTAAATCAAGTCAGAATAATTACGAAAGATTGTGGACTTAATGTTAATGATTGGGAACAAAAAATATCAGAGCTAATTGCAAAAATTGATTTAGAATATGAAAAAGAAGAGCCAGTTATCAAACTTTTAGAAAAAGAAGTTGAACAGTTGATTGATGAAATGAGAACTGCTACTCTTGCATTAAAGGACAATATTACTGAAAATGTATTTTTCTTGCTCTTTAGCAACAAGAAATTTTTATTTGACTTCAATTTAATGATTTCAGAATTCATCAAGACACAAAACTTGCCACAAGAAGTTTTCAACGAGTTTAATCATGTTATACGGTGTTCATTTATTCCGAAGTGGCTGCAAAACGGTATTTTGTACCGTGACAGAGCGACCTGTCAGCAATGCGGTGATGATTTGTCCAACTCTTTTCAGATAATGCAGATTGGACGATTACATTTTGACCACATTATCCCTTTAGAAAAAGGCGGAACAAATGATGCTACAAATTTCCAATTATTATGTGCTGATTGCAATTTGTCTAAAAACGACGAATTGCAGTTACCAGCTTATTACTATCAAATGTATTGGTAAAAAGGAAATGAGGAGCGGTAGCCAATGAATAACAACCTCGCTTCATTTTTTTATAGGTGCAGATTATAGACGCTTGTTACACAGTAGAATGTCGATTTTAAGGAGTAAGGTATCAATCCTTGGGTAGGGAGCAAGAATCTATATATAGTAGAATAGTTCGATGGTGTATAATAATGCTTTAGTTCCACCGAAAATTGCTAATAGCTTGGTATGCATTATAAAAATAATTGGAGCAGTTAGTATTTCCAACCTAAATAATTACAAATAAGGGGAGTGACGAATTATTGAAAATAGAAGATGTTCAATATGCAATTCCAGAAAAAGAAATAGACGAAAAAGATTTTGATATTAAAAAATGGCGCATAGATAATCCGATGGATTATCTTAAAGCAATGTTTTTAATTAATACATCATCAAATAAGAATGAAGTTTTTAATACTATCTATCGTGTTACGCGTCTATACATACCAGACACATTGTTTAAATATTATTCGTTGACAGATGACACTGATTTGAATGAGCAGAAATTACATACATTGGAGCAAAAAAAGATATTTATGTCCGACGTTAAATATTTGAACGATCCATTTGATAATAAGGCTTATTTTTATAGATTTGATGAATTAAAAAAATATGAACGGCTAACTGAACATAATGGAAAGCTGATTGATGACTTTTCAACATTTACGAAGGTATCTTCATTAACATCTAACCACGTATATTCGATGCCAATGTGGGCACATTATGCAAATAATCATGCAGGTTTTTGCGTGTCATATGATATGAAGAGTAATGTACAATTATCTGGTTGCACCTTTCCAGTTCAATATACAAATCAGCGCATTGACATTACTAGTTTAATGGATCAACAAGTGAAAAAAATTATTCGAGAATTGGATATTCAATCGGCAGAGGGTAAAAAGCAGATAATATTGGATGACTTATCATTAGTGTTTTTGACATCATTTTTTTGTAATATAAAACATATTTCGTGGAGTTATGAAAATGAATTTCGCTGTACCACAGGAGCTATAGCAGAAGGGATGCCTTATGTGTCAGCAGTACCAAAAGAAATATATATTGGAATGAACTGTATGCCATCCTATGCAGACAAGATTATTAAAATTGCTAATGTATTAAATATACCTGTATATAAAATGATCTTTGATGAATTGAGTCCAGAATTTGATTTGATTCCCAAAAGGCTTTGAAATAGTATTAGCATATATGGAATAATATAACAAAATTAATTTTTATATAAAGACATGAACTTCTCATTATGTTTATAACACAAAACTCACAAATTCCAATTTATTGTTGAGTTAATTTGGAATCTTCTTAAATTATGTATCAACATAAGAAGTATTTAATCTAAAATACTTCTTTGTTTATTGCAAAAAGCAATGAAAGTGTCATAACTTATGAGTATTGACACCGAAGAAGTAAAGACCTATAATAAGGGTATAGCGAGGTGTCAATACTTAGTGTCAAAACAAAACGTAGAAAAGGTGGTTTTAAGTTATGATTTATGGATATGCAAGGGTGTCAAGTAAAGGACAACTAGAGAATAATAGTTTTGAGCAACAAGAAGGTGTTATATTAGAAAAGTATAATAATGCAATAATATATAAGGAACAATTTACAGGAACAACAACAGACAGACCAATATTGAACCAACTAATTAAAGATTTAAAGCCTAATGATATGTTAGTTGTTTCTAAATTGGATAGGTTAGCACGTAATACAGTTGAAGGAATAGAACTTGTACAAGAGCTATTTAATAAAGGCGTAAGCGTTCATGTGCTTAATGTTGGACTGTTGGAGAATACAAGCATGGGTAAATTCTTCCTAACTACATTGTTAGCAGTAGCAGAAATGGAGCGTAATACAATAGTTGAGCGTACACAAACAGGAAAAGCAATTGCAAGGACTAAAGAAGGATTTAAGGAAGGCAGACCAAAGGAATATACATCAAAACAACTAGATAATGCATTATCAATGCTTAGTGTAAATGGTGGAGATAAAAGCTATACAGAGGTTACAGAACTCTTAGGAATAAGTAAGAGTACACTCATAAGAGAGAATAACAAGCGTAAGGCTAAATAATAATTGAGTATCTGAAATAGGGTACTTTTTTTTATCGGAATAAAATCTTCATTTTACATGGGTAGCGCAATCAATTCTAAGGCATTATACAAGCTATTAAAGAGTTGTAGTCACATAACACAGAATAAAATAAGACTAAAATCATTCTAATGCCCCTATTAAATATCATTTATGTATAGGGGCGGGGTAGGAATACATTTATGAGAAGAAGTCAGCATATTGTTTTAATACCAGCTGTTGAATCTACACAACCCAGAGAGAAATTAGACAATATTGCTAAAGCTGTGTAATTTGCTTTGAGAAGTCATTAGGCTATAATAGAGTTACATAAATATAACAAGAAGGGGTGTTTCCAATATGGACTTAGTTAATTTGTATGTGGATGACCTAAGAAAGTGTCCAGATGGGTTTAGTATTGCAAGAAGTTATGATGAAGCTATTGAGATTTTAAATACTAGTAAAATAAACATATTATCATTAGATCATGACTTAGGTATAGATGAAAATGGAGTTGAGAAGAATGGTTATGATGTCGTCAAATATATGTGTGAGAATGGAATAAGTCCAAGGAAAGTATATATTCATACAGATAATGTTGTTGGAAGGGATAATATGTACCACACACTAATAGGTGCTAGAGAAAGAGGCTTCATAGAGAACAGTGTTGATATATATATTTATGGTTATACAGAAAATAGAATATAAGAAGATATTAGATGAAAATAATGGTGTAGGAAGTGATTTCTATGCCTTTTTTGTTCCAATAAAAGCAAGAAGTTAATTTTAAAGTATACTTTAAAGCTATATAGGTATATTATTATTAGGAATGGTAATAATTTACAATAATATTAAATGAGAAGAGGGAAAGTTTAGTGAAGGAATTAGACAAGGAAGTATTAATTAAGGAAATTATGTTGGATAATGATAATCCAAGATTTGGAGGGCGTATTGATAAATCACAAGAGGAAATAAGGGAAATATTAATGCATGGTCAAAAGGCCAGAGAATTGTTAGTTGGAATGAGAACTGGATTAATTTGGTCAAATAAGATAGCGATTGCTCCTATTAATGAATTAACTAAAAATGAGAGAGCGTTAATTGGAAGTATACCAAAAGGGAAAAAATATATTACAGTTGATGGGAATACACGTTTAGCATGTTTATTAGATGATTCAATGAGAGAAACCTTTAATATTAATGAGAAATTAAAAGTTGTTATATTAGAAAAATCTGATGATGAAAGCGATATTGAGTATCTCAAAAATAGAAAGAGATTACAAAGTATAGATAATGTTATGATAGTAACAGATTGGAATGAAATCCCAAAGTCCAAACAACTATATGATTCTTATAAGTTAATTAAGGAAATAGATCCAGCTAAATTAGAAAATAAAATTTTTAAGGAACTTGGGGATCAAATTGGAATATCATTAACTAGAGTTAAAGGCGCCATTTTTAGGTATGTATTTTATAAAGTGTTGACTGAGAATGTAGAGGAATTGGATAAGCATGACTTTAAGTATTTAGAAATATTTGAACAAAGCAATGATATAAGAACTTTATTTGGATATTTAAATGACAAGGGGATGTTTATCTGGGATAATAAGGAATCGATGGATGATGACGAGGAAATAATTGAGAAGAGAAAAGAATTATTGTATATATTTCCTAAAATAGTGGAAATAGCAAGAAGTGAAAATATAAATTCAAAAAAGTTGAGGGATTTAATACGAAAGTATAAGTCTGACGATCTCGAAGATTTATTACAAAAGTTTAAAGATATTCAAGACTATTATAAAGCTTCAGATTATGCCTCAGATAGTATAGTATCAATATTAGAGTCAAATTTAGACTATGAAGAACAAGAGATAAAAGAAATTAATTGTAAAATAGATAGTGTAATAAAAGTACTGAAATCATTTCCTATAAATCAGGATTATGCAATAAGCTTTAAAGAAAAACTCTTAGAGATAAATATAAGAAGTGAAAAACTGCTGAAGTGTTTGGATATATGCAAAAATGATTAAGAAAAGTATATTAAAGATACTTGCTAAATACATCATATCTAATTTTAATGATGATAAGAAAGAAGTTATTGACTATATATTAGATCATGCTACAGAAATATCCAAGGTATGTACTATAGAAAATGATTTAATAGAAAAAGAATTGATTAACAGAAATTCAGCATCCTATGATAATCTCATAAAAATAATAGAACAAAAATTGGATAATAATAAGATTAAAAGAAGCATTTGCATTGAAAATGTTTATCCGCTTTTCTTTATAAAAACTAATGGAAATAAGCTAAAAAGTCTAGAAGAAACTTATACTAGAATGTTAGAATGTGTATTAGAAAAAGAAGATAAAAATAAGAAGGGATACTTTTATCAGGAATTAGTATTAAAATTTCTGGATGATTTGGGAATAGAATGTATAAGCATAAAAAAGAGTTGTGACGGTGGTATTGATATAATAGGGGTGGAAGAAATAAATATATTTAATAGCAAAAAAAGTAGAAAAATGTGTATACATGGACAAGTAAAGTGTTATTCTGAACAAGTTAAACCATTTGAACTTAAGCAATTGATTAAGGATGATATATATATGTCCATAGAATCAAATGAAATGATAAAAATGAAATGTAAACAACTATTGTTTGTTAGTCACAATGGATTTACTGAAAAGGCTGAAGAGTATGGTAATGAGCACAATATTGTATTGTTAGATTCTCAAGATCTAATAAATATGTCGATTGATAATATAAAAATTAGTAAAGGATTAAAGTATATAGAGAAAATGTATAAAATGGATAATGATGAATTTGTTGAAATTAAAGAAGAGTGAAAATCTCTTCTTTTTCTTTGGAATAAAATCGATATTTTATATGGCATATAAAACAGTTTACAAATAGATAATTATAATAAAGTTTGATAGGGTTGTGTATGTATTACTTTCACTATGACAATAAATTCTGGAATTTTGTGGACGACAACCAATATTTTTGATTATATTTGGAATAAGATGTATAATTATAGTAGTTATGTATTGTTGTGGGAAGAAGTTAATAATTAGGCCATTACTGCGGAATAAAAGAATGAGAAGGGATGAATTTAACATGAGTGAACAAATTGGAAATGATTTAGTTAGATTTTCAAGAGCAGGAGATACATTCCATTATAGATGGGCTGCATTAAGATGCTTAAAAATGATACATCCTCTATCAAAGGTTAATATGATTACCATTGAAAACTCGAAAGAACCAAAAGCAGCAGGAGAATATATTATTGATGTTGCAGAATATGTTACTACAGAAAAGAACGAAGAAATTCATTATTATCAATTAAAGCATACTACTGTCAGAAAGGAAGATCCTTTTACATTAGCAAAATTAGAAGATAGTATTAAAGGGTTTGCAGAGAGGTATTTAGAACATAAAAAAAGGAAAAATTCTAATAATGTTTATTTTTATGTGATTACAAATAGATTGATTTCTCAACGAATGAAGAACAATCTTTTAAAGATTAAAGACAATAAACAATGTTCAAAACAATTTATGGAAAAGATGAAAGCCTATACGAAACTTGATGGAACTTTACTTTCTGACTTTTGTGGGAGAGTGCGGTTGTTAGATGGATACGGTGATTATAAGGAACAATGGAATACCCTATATTTTGAAATGGGAAAATTGATAGCAGGTCAATTAGAACATCCACAAGTAGATACATTGATAGCAATGATAGCCGATAAAGCATTGCCAGACTCAGATGGTAGAGTTTGTGCTGAAGACGTTTTAAAGAGGCTTGGATATGCTTCAATCCAAGAACTGTATCCTGCACCTCCAGAATTTGAGGAACTAAGCAATATTGTTATGCGTGAACAATATATAGATTTAATGAGAAAAATAGAAAGAACGGATGAAAATATTATTATACATGCACCAGGTGGAGTAGGGAAAAGCATTTTTGCCAAGGCTCTTGAACAAGCTATAGGCGATAAAGGTACTGCAATTTTATATGACTGTTTTGGGTTAGGTAAATATCGGAACCGTAGTAAAATTAGGCATAGCTATAGAGTTGCATTAACTCAAATTGTTAATGAATTATCAACAAAGGGCTTATGTGATCCAATGCTTGTATCGGCATCGGCTAAAGAAAATGAAATTCTAAATACTTTTTTTGAAAGAATATCTGTAACTGTAAAGAACATAAGAAAGAATAATGAAGAAGGAGAATTATATATTGTTATTGATGCGGCTGATAATGCAGAAATGGCAGCAAAGGAATTCGGAGACAGTTGCTTTGTACATGAATTAATAAGAGAAAAAATGCCTCAATATTGTCATTTGATCATGTTATGTAGAACTGAAAGAATTCATTTGTTAAAGCCTCTTTTAAGTACAAAGAAATTTCAATTATTACCGTTTTCGGAAGATGAAACTAAGGTATATTTGAAGGAAAGAATAAAAGGTGTTTCAGATAAAGAATGCCTAGAAATACATAGACTGACAGATGGAAATCCGCGTGTACAATCTAATGCTATTACCTTTGCAAATGGAAAGAAGAAAGCTGTATTAGAGTACCTTGGGCCAAAAGGAACAACGGTAGAAGGTTTAATTGAATATCAATTAGAAAAAGCTGTAGAAACAATAAAGGAGGGACTTACAGAGGATTTCAAAGAACAGATTGAAACTATCTGTTGTGGGTTAGCCACACTGCCACCATTTATCCCAATTGATATATTGGCAAATGCTTCAAAGGTAGAAGAGGTAGTTATAAAAAGTTTTATCTCGGATTTGGGAAGAGCATTATGGGTTCTAGATGATGTAGTTCAATTTCGAGATGAGCCAACGGAATCATGGTTCCGAAAAACATATGCTGGAAATAAGGAGCAAATCATATTATTTATAGACACAATACAAAAGCTGGCTAATAAATCTGTTTATGTTGCAGAGGTTCTCCCTGTTTTATATCTTCAAGCGGAGATGTATCAAGAATTAGTAGAGTTGGCTCTATCAGATAAATGCCTTCCAACTGATAACCCTATAGAAATACGAAATGTAAGGTTATTTAGACTACAATTTGCATTTAAGGCAGCATTGAAGTCCAAACAATACACAGATGCAACAAAATTGGCACTACTTGCAGGAGAAGAAAGTGCTGGGAATAAAAGACAAACGGAATTGTTTAAACAAAACATTGATTTAATTCCAATTTTACAGACTAAAGAAAAGGTACAAGATTTAGCGTTCAAGAGAACTTTAGGTGGAAACTGGGTGGGTTCTGAAAACATATATACAGCTTCATTGTTAGCAAGTATAGCAGAATGTAAAGGCGAAGCTTTGAGTTATTTTAGAGCAGCAAATGAATGGTTGCATATATATTTAAATGAGTATTATAGTAAAAAAGATAATCATGATGCATTTTGCTTGGAAGATGAAGAAATTGCAGAATTAGCTTATACGTGTTATTGCCTTTATGGATTAAAAGAGGCAGGAAGGTTCATGTTAGGGTGGAAACCACCATCAATTGTATTTAAATTATTTAGATTGTTTACAAAGCGATTAATTGATTTTGGAAATTTAGATGAAATAAATGAGTTGAGTGAACAAGTGTGTTTTAATTTGTATGGTATCTTAGGAATTAACTATGAATTGGAGAGGGTGGGGCTATTTGTAAATAAAAATGTATTAGAGAAGTGCCTTAAAAAGATGCCAATTACAAAGATTTCTTCTCTTCATAATCATAGTACATATAAAGATGATAGAACAATGGCTATTATAGCTTATGTAGAAGCTTGTATGTATCATGCATTAAAAAGTGATAAAGTAAAAAAAATTGTCCAGAAGTATTTACCACAACAAGCAAGTCATTCATTCGTTGATAATTTCTCAGGAACTGATGATAGAGAAGAATTTCTTCGAAGCAGAGTAATTATGTATTGTATGAATTTCCTAATAGAAGATGATTCATGGATACCTAAAGGCAACAGACATGATGAGGAGGCAGAGTTTAAGAAAGTCTATTCTATTTTATTTCCTTGGTATGAGCTTAGGTTGAATTGCATTTTGAGATTGGAAGATAATATACTGGATAAGATTAACCAAATAGAGAATGAAACTTCTAAAAGTTTGCAAGTACGTTATCAGAAATATGATAGGCTGCCGTATGATATAGCACAGGTACGTGCAGATATTTTAATATTTAGTAATAATAGTGCTAAGAATGAGGTAGAAGAAATATATCAAAATGTAGTAAGAAATATTGAACATTTTAGAATATCAAGTCAAATTGAATTTCTAAGAGCAACCAAAAGGCTTATACATCTTAAAACAGTAAATGATAATTTGGAGTATTTAACATTCGAAAGAATAAAAAAATTGGCAGCAGAAGCTGAAAATATGTCAGATGAGTATGTTTCCCTTGCAAGAACTGTATTGAATGTAAGTCTAAATGATGCAACAGAATATTTTGATATGGCGGTAAATGCAGTTTCTCAATTTGGAGATGAATTGCCTAATAGATGGAGAGCAATAGCAGATGTAGCAGAAAAGTGTTCAGAAGGATTTTGCAGAGAAAGTGATCTGGCGTATCGATTTATTCGTTGTGCTGAAATGGTTGGAGATAATGTAGCGAGAGAAAAATATTGGGATAGAAATAAAGCGGTGAGAGTATGTACACAGCTATCGCCAGCAGAAGGACTAGCTGCAATAAGTCGTTGGCGTGAACGAGGAATAGGGTGGATGAATGAGTTATTTCCTGTTGTTGCCACTGCAATTGTAAGGGATGGATATATGGCGCCCAAAGCAGCATGGTCTTTGTCCGCATTTATATTAGATAGGAAAGTTCTTGATTATTCAGAGGTTTGTGCTGAGATGGAAATAGTTCAAGAAATATCGAAAATTATAAAGTTGAAGGGACAATATTATTTTGATTTACTGGAAATAGATTATAATATTAAAAATAAATATTCTAGTAATTCACAAATTACTAATCGTTATGTAATGACAGAAGAAGAGGTTTGCTCTTTGTTTGGTGATTTAGATCTTATGAATGAAAATGGGATTTCAACATTAATTGAACGTTTTCGTAAGAGCGGTAATGCTTATGGAAATGAAGAAATATTTTGGAATACATTATATAGAAACGTTCCAGATGGTAGGTACGCAGATTTCCTTATGCTACTTATCAAGTTACCAGAATTTAAGTACTGGAATATGAGTGAAGCAATAAAATATATACCT
The DNA here is from genome assembly GCF_054768135.1 of Clostridium sp. CTA-5. NCBI lineage: Bacteria > Bacillati > Bacillota > Clostridia > Eubacteriales > Clostridiaceae > Clostridium > Clostridium sp. CTA-5. The sequence continues at coordinate 401,478 of NZ_BAAAAT010000001.1, forward strand.
GAGATGTGGTTTCAAAAACCTAGTTTTAATAAGAAATGGAAAAGTATATTGCAACTTATAGGAATAAAATATGCTCACCCGTTGTTAAATAAATATGCAAGAGAGGAATTGTTAAATAATATTGTAATTAAAGAGCCTAGCAAAAAGATTATATATGAAGGAATATTAATGGGGATATCTCAATCAGCATCGTTAGAGAACATAGATGACTATTTTGAATATGTAAGTACTTCAACATGCTTTTTGAATTCTGAGGAGGCAAAGGATATCCTAAATTTTGCATTAGCAAGATTAGAACTACATATTCCAGAAGAATTTGGAGATGGTATTAGAGAACAAAAAGCATCTAAATATCCAGAGTCTAAAGTTCAACTAGCAAGATTTCTTTGGACTGCGTTAGGTTCACCGGAAGCAGCGGTAAGATGGCAAGCTGTACATGCAATAGTAAGATTAGCAGAATTTGATTGTAAAGAAGAAATTGCTATGCTGATAGAAGTTACAACGCAGGAAAAGCTTGAATGGTTTAGCCATAGGGAATATACACACTACATTTTACATTCTCATTTGTATTTATTGATTGCATTACAAAGGGTTGTAAAAGATAACGCAGAAATTCTATTACCTTATAAAGAAAAATTTTTACATTATGCTGTGAAATTTATGCCACATGCGTTAATACAAAAATATGCGGTAGATATTATTATATCAATAGAACAAACATTTCCAAAGTCATATAGCACAGAAACATATGAAGAAGCAATAAATAGCGTGAAAAGCCCATTCAGAATTATAGATAAAAAAGATTATATTGAAGAACAAAGTGAAGAAATAGATACTGAAAAAATTAAGTTTTATCATGGCTATGATTTTGAGAGGTATTGGTTTGAACCATTAGGAAGAGTCTTTGGTGTTTCAGAGAAATACGTTCAAAAGCGAGCTAGTGAAATAATTACTAAAGTGTGGAATATTAATAGTGATGGTGGGTATAAAACAGATCCGAGATATGGTTTGTGGGAGAAAAATGGATACTATGAAAAAACGTCTCACTCGCATGGTTCATACCCTAGTATAGAGAAATATAATTTTTATTTATCTTTTCACGCTATGTTAGTAGTAGCTGCTGAGTTATTAAAAGAAAGACCTATTATTCATTTTTATGATTGGGAAGAAAAGCCGTGGGATAAATGGTTAATGAGACATAGAATTTCTCGTAAAGATGGCTATTTTTTGTTTGATAGTAGAGAAGTAATACCAAAAGATATATTAAAGTGGTATGAAAAAGAAAAAGATAGTAATTGGAAAGAGAGTCTTATGGAACTAGATTTTATTCAAGCAATAAAATGTGAAGAAAAGTCTATTTGTTTAGATGGATATTGGGAAATAAAGGATGATGGCTATAAGGAGGAGGTTTTTATATCATCAGCGCTTGTTTCAAAGGAAGGTGCAAGCTCATTAATTACTGCTTTAATGAACTATGATGATCCACATGATTATAAACTTCCAGGTTATAGTGAAAAAGAATGGGAATATAACGATAATCCATTTGAATTAAAAGGATTAGTAGATGATATAGATACCGAACGTGGAATTGATGGATTTGATCCTTGGGCAGGAGAGATATGTGATTGGAACTGCAAAATAGGAGAAGACTATCAAAAATTACTTTCACAGAATGAGATTAAACGTTATGTATGGAGTGTCCCATATGAAGGACGTAGAGAAACAGAATATTTATTAGGAAAAAGATTGAATATCTCAAAAGAGGCATTAAAGCAGATAGTTAAAATGACGGGATTATTTATAATTTTTGAAGTACAAATTGATAGAAGTATTGAACGTAATTATGGTAGCCATGACGATTACGTGTATACTCCATCTAAGCATAGAATCTATGTGTTTGATGAAGAAGGAGAATTGAGAAATGAATAGTGATAAACAAAAATTAGGGGAATTGTTGATAAAAGAATTAGATGATAGTAATGATATGATTACAAATTGGATGGTGTTTTATATTGCAGAGCAAATGCAGACTGTGAAAAAAAGCAGTGGAAAAGAAAAAGAAGAAGTTGAACAAAAATGCTTTGAAGCCATTTTGAAACTGTGGGATCATCGTACTAGTTGGCCAAATGAAAAATATCCATTCAAAGATTTTGCTTCAATATTTACTGTTCTAGAACAACTAAATCCAGAAAAAGATGACTTCTTTTATATAAGAAATCAATTGCCAAATCATTCAGAAATGAAAAGCATTAATGGAATCTTAGAAATAGTGAAAAATATAGATAAAGTTGCTAGGATATGGATTTCGTTTTTATTAAAAGAGGCTACGAAGGAAATTCTTGATGAAAAGACAATAGAGTGGATTAATTCATCTATTCCATATCTTGAAAGTTGTATGCCAGAGGTAAGGATTATTACAAGATTAATTGAAGATGATATTTGTGGTGATAATGAACCGAAAGAAAAAACAATAATTGAGAAAAGAATTGAAGAATTAGAAAGATTTCAAACATTTAATAAAGAAATAATAGAAATGTACAAGAGATCAATTAAGTAACAAAGAAAGAGGCGCATTATACGATTGAAACAAATTGCAATTGGAGGGATAAATAATATGAGAATTGCGATATCAGTAAATGTAAATGAAAAAGATGCAATTGGATATAATTTGATAGACGCTTATAATGAAAATGAGATATTACCATTTGCTATACGCAAAGCTACAAAAGGATTGACAATAGGCGATATAGTATATATGTGGTTAACAAAACCAATTAGCAACTTTAGATACAAATGTGAAGTTGTTGGAGTAGGTGCTAATTCAAAAGATGTCATGGATGATAGAAAATATCAATATCATCCTGAGAAAAGAAAAAAGTTAATTGATGATAAAGAAGGTTATTACTTAATTAAGAAAATAAAACAGATAGATAGCGATAAAGTAACACTAGAAGTATTAAGAAGTTTAGGATATACGAATATGAAACAAGTGCAATGTTGTTGTAAAGATAAGGAGCATAGTGATATGTTTGATTATTTAGATAAGTTATTTGATATAGTATCTGAGCCAAAATAAAGTAGGAATTTTATAAGGTATTTAGAGAATGAATATTTCATAATACTAAAATTTGGGAGGGAAAAATAATGAATATTTCAGAGAACAATTATAAGTATGTAGGAAAAAGTAAAAATGTAATTCCAATGGGGGATGAACCTTGGCAATGTACATTTTTTGTAACAGATTTTAGCACAGGTGCAATAAAGTATTGTATGCAACAACCTATGTATGATAATGGAAAATTTGTAGCATATTCAGAGATAAATGCATGTGTGGTAACTATTAATGAATTAGAAAAATATTTTAGAATAATAAAAGCTGATGGCACTTTGGAAATGATTCCAAACAAGGATAGAAAACAAATTGATAAAGAACTAAAAAAGAAAAAAGAGGAAATATGGAAAATGTCTAATGAAGAATTAGATGCCGAATTCGAAAGAGTAATTAATAGATTATTTTAAAAGCTAAGGATTGTTGTGCGTAATAAATATATGATTTTATACGTGAGGATTGATTTTATGAATGAAGAAAGTAAACGAACTATATATTATAATACAGAGACGAGGGATTATATAATATTATTTGAATATAAGGGAGAGTATTACATAATAAAAATAGCTAAATGCTATAGGGAGTTAGTTACAGTAAAAGATTATACAAATACTAACGTAATACTCAATCCAGACGTAAGGGCACGTGCTGAAGAAATTATAGCCGAAGAAAACAATATAGTTCCTTTAGGCTTACTTACAAGACATGGCACAGCACTTCAAATATTACGAGCAATACAGTATAGAGTGAGCAGAGAATTAACAATATCTAGTGAAACATGATAAAATCTTAGTTCTATACTTAATATATTTTTTAGTTAAACTAAAGCTAGTCGATATAAAAGTTTAATTTTATAAATGAGCAGAGCGAAATAATTAAATTGAGAGAAAAGAAAGACTTGAGAATGCTGGTATTTTTGCAAGTTTAGGACAGCTCGCTGGATTTTACGGCATTAAGCTCGGATGAGGAGAAGAGAACAATGGAAAGATTAGAAATATTAAGTGACAGAATTGATAAATTCAATAAGGAGAGGGAGTGGGATCAGTTCCATACCCCTTCTAACCTTGCAAAGTCTATTTCAATTGAAGCTAATGAGCTTTTGGAATGTTTTCAGTGGAGCGATGCCGAATATGATAGAGCCGATGTTTTAGAAGAATTGGCTGATGTTACAAATTATTGTATTCAAATGGCTCAAGTATTGAACGTAGATATTATTGATATTGTAAATGCAAAGATGGATAAGACAGAGAAGAAATATCCAGTGGAGAAGGCAAAGGGAGTATCTACTAAGTACGATAAATTGTAATGAATGGAGTTTAGGATATATGGCAAAATTCAATATTATTGAGTTACAAATAATAAATGGTGAGTTGGTAGATTTTGAAGAGAAAAGTGAAGCTGAAAAAAAGGCCTTACGACTTCAAAATGCCATTTATATTTATAGGGGAACAAAAGCCCAGAAGATATATATTGGACAAACAATTCATTTCGTGGATAGACATAAACAACATTATTCAGGTAGTGAAGAAAAGTTCAATACAGCAGACTTTAATCAAGTGATAGTCGTTTTCTCAAGATACTTCAATCGATCTGCACTCGATGATGTAGAAAGTCAGTTAATTACATATTTTACTGCTGATAATAAGAAGGCAACAAAGAATACAGTAGAGTTTGACAATGATGAAGTCATTAATAGAACCGGCGGTAATAGCGTGAATGAATACGCAGGAAGAGAAGATGTTGCATCTGAAGTAATACTGCCATTATGGGAAAATGTATTGTTTCCAAAGGGATGGGCTTCTACGGAAACACTTGACGAATTAAGAACTAGGGAACTTGTAAAGTATAGTCCAATAAAGGTTTTAACAGCTGAGCAGGGTGAGTTGATTTCAGAGATAATCAATAATCCAGATAAAAGTTACGTTATTAATGGAGATGCTGGAACAGGAAAGACAGTTCTTCTGACTCATTTGGTTGCAAGTATACTAAAAGATAGACCTGATGCGAGAGTTGGAGTTGTTGTTCAGCCGAACTGGGAGAAGACAGGCGCTAGCATCTTTAAAGTATATGGCATGAACAGCAGCAGATTATCTGTTTTGACAGCAACTAAGCTTATTGCAACACATGAAAAGTATGATGTCATAATCGTTGATGAATCGCACAAAATGTCAAGAAAGTATGGGAAACAGCACCCATCATTTAATGCTGTTTATAAGATAGCTGAGTTTAACAACTGTGAATCTCACTTGGAGATAATTCGGAAATTAGGTAACCAGATAATTCTAATGTATGATGTGTTGCAAGCTATCAGACCAGCAAATGTTACTAGAGATATGTTTCAGTCTTTAACCAAGGGTTACGAAAAAAAATTCTTAACGACACAGTTTAGAATTCAGGCTCCTAAGGGAAAGACATATACATCAGATGATTATATAAATGGAATTAAGTATCTTCTTTATAAGGATACGGGATTATTGGATTCACATCTCACGAATTATAATCCAAGCTTTAACCGTGAATTATTTAGTGATAAGAGCGTAGATGCTTATTTTGGATATGTGACAGAACAACCACTACATAAGTTGATTGACTGGCTAGATGAAGATCTGAATTTTAATCCAGAGCATATTAACCGTGTGTTAGCAGGCTTGGTCGAAGACTGGAAACAGAGTGATGGAAAAGACCAAAGTATTACACATTGGCATGAAGGTGATATTTCACGCAGATGGAATTCAACACAGGAAAATTGGATTAATAGTAAAGAACCAGATGCTGAAGAACAGATGGGCTCAGTATTTGCAGTTCAAGGTATTGATTTAAATAAGGTTGGAGTTCTTATTGGCGCTGACCTCCAGGTTGGAAGTGATAGAAAATTAGTAGCAAATCCTGATAATTTCTTCAACACTAATGGAACATTTACTGCTGAGGAAATGGATATCAAGGAGAACCAGTTTGAATTCACTTTGTTTGTAATGAATATCTATTATGTGCTTCTTACAAGAGGTATCGATGGAATACGATTAGGATTTTGGAACAATGATGCATTTAGAAAATATATGGAAGAGACTTTGGAAATAAAGTAGAGCAGGATCCTTAGTGAATAATACTAAAATAGAAAAGGAAAAGGATGACAAAGATATGGGATTACAATTTGCAAAAAGTAATGGTCTATTAGGTGAAATTGCTAATTTTTATATTCCTAATGAGCAAAGAAAGTCAGGAGTATGTAAAGGAGCAACTGATTTGTGTAAAAAATATTGTTATGGAAATAGTGTTTTTAGTTTGTCAGAAAATGAGGAAGATTATTTCCAGACAGACAGAATAGCCCTGGAGAATTATGAAATCTCATTAACTGATGAATTTGAAGAATTGATGTGTGAATTACTAAAAACAATACGGCAAAAAATAGTAAGAATTCATTCGATTGGTGAATTTTATTGTTATGAATACTTTTGTAAATGGATTAGGATAATGAAACGAAATCCAGAGATTCAGTTTGTTGCATATATAAAAGCATTTGATATATTAAAAACTCATAAAGACTTAGGAAAAGAGGTTCCTAACAATTTTCATGTGGTATTGAGTATTTATCCAGATACGTATGACCACTATAGCAAAATGGGTGGGAAAGAGTATGTAGAAGAGTTGTTAAGAGAATTGGGAGATTATTATCATGCAAAAAGATATGTAGTTTGTAGTAAAGAATATTTTAAACAAGAGATTAACAAAGAAGAAACAAATAAATTTTTTTGCAATGGGGGAACCAATATTCTTCTTGGAAAACCTGGAAAGAAAAAAAGTGAGAACTACAATGAAAAATTAGAAAAATACGAAGAACAACGAAAAAAATATATAGATCTTTTTGATCCAGAAAAATCTTGTGCTGAATGTATGAAATGCTATTCGAATGATATTGTTAAAGAGGGTGATACAATATATGCCTTACTTAGAGCAACAAGTAAATTGGCAAATTTAAATACTTTTTTACATGATTCGAACCCAGATGAATACAAGGAATTGAGAAAAATGTTCCCGGATGAGATGTAGTATTATACTCGGAATAACTATAGAAATAATCCAATATTAAGAATAAGTGACATTAAGTCGGTAAAGATAGACCATAAAATATTAATTGAATAATGTATGAAGAAGGCGACTACAAATTGTGGTCGCCTTTTCAATTAATTGAAAAAATCATTATATCCAATTTGCAAAATTAAATGTGCCATCATTGTTATAGAAAGATAACTTGTACAATTCCTGCAAGTGCTTATATTCTTTTACTGCTTTGTTATATTTGTCTTTCCATTCCTGAGCCGCAGTGATGATTATTCGTTATTCCTGAATGTGAGTGGAATTTCCTATCTGTGTTAATCCGGAGTCAACCTGCTTAAGAAACGCTGGTAATGCATTAATGTATGTACTTATACATCTGTTAGTGCGACTAAGTTCTTTATAGCGTCCGATTGATGGAGTCGACAGGGATGTGTGATGCTCAATATAAGCATAAAGTTCAATATTGGCATTCAAGACCATGTTAAGCGCCTTATCTGCCATATCCTTATATTTGCTCCACTCATCAATTAACGGCTGTACCCATTCTGGGGATATTGAATAGTTTTTTTACTGTGACACGTTAAGTCCTCCTGTTTGTTATAGATTCAAGATGCTCAATCAACACCTTGTAATCTAATGATAACAAAGAAGAGTTGGTGAAAAGTTATGCCAGAAAAATAGATTTTCAGTAAATAAATCACTAATAATATGGAGGCATATCGGATTCCATGGAAATATTTAAAGGTTGTTTGATTAGTACTCTTAATGATTTTTGGTACTATAAAAGTATGATTTTAATGTTATAGTAAGAGGCCTAGGGGGGCAGAGTTTACATTTGTAGAATAAAGTTGATGCTTGAATATAGGAGTAACTGTTGGAGTTGCACAGGACTTGGAGAAGCTTTTTGAGTGTATTGATGTTGTGGCTAGGAAGGGAGTACTAGCTGCAAAGGGACTGTTAAAAACAAGCAAGGCGTTATAGCAATAAGTTGTAACAAATTGCAGGTGTAAATTAAGCGTGTAGAAAATTCCTACATTATATAATATATAATTCATTTAATGATAGTGTATTATGGCTGATGATAATGACAGTGTGTGGATGAAAATAATATGTCAGAATAAAGATGGATCAGAGCTAGGCGATAGAACATTTAATTCAGTATTGATGAGGGGTGTTTAAAGCTTGGCATATCATCAATAGAGTCTCAATATGGTAAACGCGTACAGTTAAGGCTATTAGCAAGGATAGCATATTTACTTTGACAGCAATATACAGTACAGATGTTAAGCTGGAGGCTGAGTTTGCAGTAATGACTACTAGAAGATAAAGTTGTAAAATGATTTTTAGCTAAATTTTGATAAAAATACAAAGATACTATTGCCAATTTGTTAAGAAAAGTATATGATTATACCTATAAATACATTGGGACTTAAGCCGATAAAGATACGGCTAATAATACAATAAAAATTTATAGGCATAAACGTTTAAGAGAAGCTATTACAATGGTAGTAAGCAATATGGACTTATTATCAGCTGTAACAAAGGAATTATATCCTTCAATAGCTAAGAAGTACAATACAACAGCTTCAAGAGTTGAAAGAGCAATTAGACATGCTATAGAAGTAGCTTGGGGAAGAGGCCAAATAGAAGCTATTAATAAGCTATTTGGATATACTATTCACAATGATAAGGGCAAGCCTACAAATTCGGAATTTATAGCAATTATCGCTGATAAATTAAGACTTAAAAATAAAGTATCTTAATTTTAGTGATAGAGCTAAAGTTATTACAGATTAAGCGAACAAAATGAATGAAAGTAGTCATAGAAATATAAATTTAATATCTATAAATATGATAAAAAATACATCTCTAATATATTGAGTTTATCTTAATATATTAGAGATGTATTTTTTTATTGTGCAGACTTACGAAAAGAATGTATAATTTATAATCAACCTCATAAAAGTTTCAAATTATATATTATGTTGTTCCAAATTATAATAGAAAGAGTATGTTTAAAATATGATATAATTTACTAAAATAGGAATTTAAAAGATAAATAATGTATATTAAATGATATAGGCGAGGTATATATGTTTTCAGATTTAATTGATAAATATGGAGAGGACTTTAATTGGTGGATTCCTAATAATATGGATTGTTTTAATAAGCAATTAAAACAAGAGTTGGTTAAAGAACATAAGTTATATGGAAAGAATTTAAAGGCAATTGCAAAATGTGAAACTAATGATAATGTGTTATTTCAAAGTGAAAGTAGAATTTATATTATTCATTTGCTCTGGAAGAAAGGTAATAAAGACTTTCCATTATTTATTGAATTTATAGGTTTAAATGATGCTATTAATTATATAGAAAAGGAATATATCGATAAATATAAAAATTAATTAGGTTAGATAATATATTTAAATTAACATTAAACGGATATACAAAGAAGCAGGGGATGCAGAATTATAAATTATATTGTGTATTATAATTAGAATAATTGTAATTGGGAGGGAGATGTTATTATGGACTTAGTACAAATAAAAATTAAGAAAGATAATAATGTAATTAAATACATTTCACTTATTAGAAAGTTTGATAGTTCCATATCAATTAGTGATATAAAGAAAAATATTGAAAATAATGATTTTGTTGTTGTGTTTGATTTAGAGTATTATGATGTGATTGAAGATATAGAGGGCGTTGATAGAAAAGTGTTATTTCGTCAATTTATAGCTGAGCTTCTGAAGGGTGGAGCAGATATTAAAATTTATAGAAATTCAAAAATAACAACTTTAAAATTGCTTGATAATTGGTTAAATACTTTAAAAGAAATAAGTAAGCAAACACAAATAGATATAGATAGAGAATTAGGTGAAATATAATTGGCGATTATGAATAAACAAGATATAGAATTAGAATTTTTTGATTTATTGAGACAAGGATTGAATATTCAAGAATTTGAAAAATGGGTTTATAATATTGATGAAAAATTATTAATTGAATACTATGGATATAATTTTTATTTTGAATTAATATCTTTAAATTATAAAGATAAATATGTGATGAATGAATTAGAAAAATTATTATTTAGTAAGGTGCCTTTTGGAAAATTTGAAGAGATTAAGATAAAAGCATTACTTGAATATATTATAGATGATAGAGAAGATTTAATTAGGGCAATTCAAAAATTGTATGATCTGTATTGTTGTGGGTATAATTTTTTAAGGTATATAGGACTAGCTTATGTTCTTAATGGTATGCCTAGAGAATATGAGGCATATATTTTTAATGAACAAACTAAGAGGAATTTAAAGAATGAAGCTAAAAGAATACTGTCATTTCTTGATGCAGAGAAAATTGTAATTATGGGGGAGTATGAATATAAGGATTTGAGGGAAGAAGTAGATAAGATTGAGTTACACAACATAGAAAATATGTATAAGCAAGAAAAAAATGTATATTAAAATATGGAATAAAATAATGCTGATAGGAAAACAAAATTCTATTTGCATATTTAATGGAGTATATCATGGAAATTATAGAGGAAATCATTACTGAGAACAAACAATATAAAGCAGAAATAATAAAACGAACTGATGGATTATTTAGTATTGAGATATTAAGATGGTATGAAGATGAGTGGTTTGAATCTTGGACACCAATTAAAAGTAATATTTCAATAATAGATACAAGGAGACATGCTATAGAAATTGCTCTTGAAAATTTACACAATTTGACTGATGAAGAAATTAATAGCAAAACACTTCTAATATATTGAGTTTATATTAATATATTAGAGGTGTTTTTTATTTAATTTTGTGAATGATTTTTCATATAAGATTTATGCATATTTGCAAAAGAAACAGCTACTGCAATAGTACCAATAATACTTAAAACACCTAAAATTATTTCCAAATGAATAACCTTCTTAAAATGTTAAATAAGTAAGAAATTATTTTCTTTGATTATATCATATGAGTTTAAATAAATAGATGGAATTTATAAAATTGATATTGTATTAAATATATATCATAAACTTTTTATATAAATTCCTAACTATAATGATTAGTAATATGATTTATAAATAGTCTAAGATTTATATTAATAAACAAACTTTATTGCAAGTTAGATATTTTGATTTTTATAAACTTAAGATTTCGTAAGAATTTTTTAAAATTCCTGTAAATTCTATCTTCTACAATGAAATTATGACATTAGAAAGGAAGTAGAAGATATGAAAAAAGTACTTAAAAATAGTATATTAGTTATAATAATAATTTGTGGATTTTACTGTATGTTAAAATATACAGTATTAAAGTTAGAAGATTCAAGTGTTGCAGGAATTAATATTAATTTAAATGAAAAGAACAAGTCAATAAAAGAAAGTAATGTTAATATAAAACCAGATAAGTTATTAGTAAATAAAGAGAATGGTTTAAACTCAAATTATATACCAGAAAATTTAAGTATTCCCAATATACCATTTTCAGATAGTTCAGATTATGAAGAAAAACATATAGCAGGAATTATTGTAAATCCATTAGAAAACTTGGTGAACACAGCTAAAAAAGAAGGAATAATATTATTTGGAAATTCAGGATATAGATCTTATGAGTCTCAAAAAAATGTTTATAAAAATCGAGTAAGATCTCAAGGAAAAGCACTTGCAGATGCATATGTAGCTAAACCAGGATTTAGTGAACATCAAACTGGATTATGTATTGATATTACTAATAAAGATAGATATTTTATAGAAGGAACAAAAGAAGCAGATTGGCTTGCAAAAAATTGTTATAAATTTGGTTTTATTATAAGATATCCAAAGGAAAAGAAAAATATAACGAATATAGAGTATGAACCTTGGCATATTAGATATGTTGGGAAGGAGGCTGCTAAATATATTTATAATAATAAAATTACGTTAGAAGAATACTTAAGTAAATAATTGTATAATTGGAGGGAAAAATGAACAATAATATTCTTGTAGTAGATGATGAAAAAGAAATAAGAGATTTATTAGGAATAAATCTTACAAATGAAGGATATAACGTGTTTAAAGCAAATTGTGGAAAAGAAGCTTTAGAAATATTAGAAAAAGAAAAAGTTAATTTAATGGTTTTAGATATAATGATGCCAGACATGGATGGTTTAGAAGTTTGCAAAAGAGTAAGGGAAAAGTATAGTATACCAATTCTTATGCTAAGTGCAAAAGTAGAGGATATGGATAGGATACAAGGCATTATGACTGGTGCAGATGATTATGTATGTAAGCCTTTTAATCATTTAGAACTTACAGTTAGGATAAGAGCATTACTTAGAAGAACATATTTTTTAAATAGTAAAATTCAAAGTTTAGATAATACAATAAGAATTGAATCAATGATTATAGATAAGAAACAACACAAAGTAACAATAGATGATAATGAAATAGATTTAACAGCAAGGGAATTTGAAATTTTATATTTATTAGCTAACAACAGGGGAAGAGTTTTTAGTGCAGAAGAAATTTTTGAAAAGGTATGGAAAGAAAAATATTATCAATCAAATAACACTGTCATGGTACATATGAGCAGACTTAGAGATAAAATAGAAAAATATATGGAAGGGAGTAAGGTAATTCATACTGTGTGGGGAGTTGGTTATAAAATTGAAAAATAAGAAATTATATAAATATTACCTAATATCATTAGGAGAAATATTAATAGCTTTAATATCAACATTTATAATAGCATATATAAGTAAAAAAATATTAAATTATTTATATATAAAAAATGACAGTAACTTTGCTTTTTATTTTTGGGCGTTTTGGAGAAAAATTAAGTATGAGGTAGTTGGAGAATATTTTAATATAATAGTTGGAGTAATTTTATTTTCAGTGTTTTATTTTATGATAACTTATAGAAAAGTTAAGAATCTTATAGCTGTTATAGATGAAACTGAAATCATGTCTAATGGTGATTTAGATAGGGTAATAAAAGTCGAATCAGAAGGAGATATGAAAAAGTTAGCAGAAAATATAAATAATATATCAAGTCAACTTAAAGACATAACAGTAGCGGAAAGAAATGCACAAAAAACTAAAAATGATTTGATAACTAATGTTTCTCATGATTTAAGGACTCCATTAACTTCAATAATGGGATATTTGGAGCTTATTGATAATGATAAGTATAAAGATGAGGTGGAACTTAGATATTACGTTAATATAGCATACGAAAAATCTAAAAACTTAAACCTTCTTATAAATGAATTGTTTGAACTTACTAAAATGCAAAATAACACTATTAATTTAGATAAAACTGATATTAATTTAGTTGAATTATTAGGTCAAGTAGTTGCTTGTTTTGAATGTCAATTTAACAGTGCAGATATGCAATCTAGAATTAATTTTTCAAAAGATAAGCTAATAATAAATGCAGATGCAGGAAAATTAGTTAGAGCATTTGAAAATCTATTATCTAATTCAATTAAATATGGAAAAGATGGTTATTATGTTGACGTAATAACTAAAATTGAAGCAAATATGGCAGTAGTTCAAGTTATAAATTATGGTCAATCAATATCAACAATAGATTTACCATATATATTTGATAGATTTTATAGAGTAGAAAAATCAAGAAACAGTAGTATAGGTGGATCTGGATTAGGATTAGCTATAACAAAAAACATTATAGAATTACATAACGGTACTATAGAAGCTTATAGCGATGATAATAGAACTATCTTTGAAGTAAAATTACCGGTTAAATAGATATTATGGATAATCCTGAGAAGTATTTATAATTAACTATAAATATCTGTATAGCTTTATAATAACTATAGTATCAAAGAAATAGCGTATTAATATAAATACTATAAAATATATAATTTAATTTACAGAATATTTAAATGTGAATTTTTAAAATAAAAATGTTTTTTTAATATTGATATAGCTTGGCATATAAGGTTAATTTAAACAGTGTAGATGATTTCATTAATACAAAATGTGGTATAATTAATATTAAATGGAATGGAGTTCAATATTATAAGGAGAGTGACATTATAATGAGATTTATAGATATTGAAAATTGGAAGAGAAAAGAACATTATAATTATTTCAAAAAAATGGACTACCCACATTTTAATATTTGCGCCAATATTGATATTACAAAATTTTATAAATATATTAAAGAAAATGAATTACCATTTTTTATATCAATTTTATATGCTTCAAGCAAAGCAGCAAATAGTATAAAAGAATTTAAACTTAGAATAAGAGAAGATAAAGTAATTGAGCATGAAATAGTAAATCCTTCATTTACTGTTATGACAGATGATAAAATATTTAGTTTTTGTAAATCAAATTATATAGACAATTTTAATGAGTTTAAAGTTAATACATTAAAAGAAATTGAAAATGTAAAGAATAATATTATTATCAAAGATGAAGTTATAGGTGATGATGTAGTATATATAACAAGCATTCCTTGGATCTCATTTACTAATTTAACTCATCCAATTAACATAGATGATACTGCGAGTATACCTAGAATAGCATGGGGAAAATATTTTAAGGATGGGGAAAATATTAAGTTACCAGTATCTGTACAAGTTCATCATGCATTGCTTGATGGAGTGCACATTGGACAATACTTTAATATTATTGAAGAAATTATAGATAATCCTGCAAAGTACTTATAAAAGATGATTAATGATAAAATATATCAATTGAAAATTATTATTGACTAGGATATAGTGTGATGATATTATAATAGAGTATTATTTAGGCAAATAATTAAAATAAAGGAGGATTAAAATGATACTTATTATCTCACTATTATTTTCAGTGATATTTTATTTAATATTAAATACACAAATAAAGAAAAAATCATGGATTTTTTATATTTTAATGATTATTTTAACAGGATTTATAATCTATTATTATAGAGTAAAAATGTATGAAGTATATCCTGAATGGATTACGACATATCTTATAGGTCCATTTAAAAGAGGAGCTTTTTCGACTGCAACATTTATTATTGTTATGTATTTAGGAGCAATTAAGAAAAATACTACAATAGCAAAAAAACTGTTTAGCATAAGAGGAGAAATGTCCATAATGGCATGTATTTCAACTTTAGGACATAATATAGTTTATGGAATATATTATTTTCCAAAATTATTTTTAAATCCACAATCATTACCTAGGTTACAATTAATAGCTGCATTATTGACTATAGGTATGATATCAATTATGTTACCACTTTTTATAACGTCTTTTAGATGTGTAAGAAAGAAAATCAAGGCATCTACTTGGAAGAAGGTACAAAGAATGGCTTATTTATTCTTTGGCATGATATATATTCATGTAATGGTGTTATATTCTGGAAAGCTTGATAAGCATATAAATGATATTATAATTTATACTGTAATTTTTGGAACTTATGGATTTTTAAGAATAAGAAAGTATATGATGAGCAGAAAAAGAAAATTAGAAATACACAGAAATAAGCTTGCAGCATTAAGTTAGAGAAGTTTTAAAGAATATAATAAATTTAAAAATAAAACTAAATATATTTAAGTACAATGTATGGTAGACATAAAATTGGACAAGAATTAACTGATAAAGAAAAAATATAATAATTTAAAGAATAAATATTTCTAGAGATTATTTTAAGAACTTAGTACAAACTGTATTAGGTTCTTTTTTGTTATGTTTTTAACAAGATACATAATATTTTGGATTTAAAAGCATAAATTCCTTTTATATTTTATATTATACTGAGAGGGGGTAATGAAATGGGAAGATCAAAATTAGCAAAGGGAATGGTAATTGGATTAGGAGCACTTTTAGTAGTAGCGTTGAATTCTATAGGTGTAAGTGCTGAATGGAGACAAGATAATAATGGCTGGTGGTATTCACAAGATAGTTCTTATTATACAGGATGGAAACAAATAGGAGATAAGTGGTATTATTTTGGACAAGATGGTTATATGAAAATAGGTTGGATAGAGGAAAATGGACGTTGGTATTATCTTTATTCAAATGGAGAAAAAGCCTTTAATACTGTTATTGATGGATGTGAATTAGATAAGGAAGGATGTTGGAATATGCCATCTAAAGAAGCAAATGAAGCAAGAAATTTAATTTTAGAAGAAGATAGCAATTTTATCTCTAAGAATGCTAAAGAATATGGAGCTAAATTATCAACAAGATATAGTGAAGGAAATATTAATAATTTTATAGTTAATGATAAATGGAATTTACCAGTGGAAGATGTATATGTATTTAATCTTGTTGATAGTAGTGGTGAATATGAGATTTGTGGTTATTTGGTTGGTAAAGAGAGCAATAATATATATTGTGTTCCACATCAAGGAGGACTTCCAATATACCAAATAAAAAATAATGAGATAGTAAAAACCTACAAGTGGCTTGGTAATGACGCATACCCTTATGAGTGGCGTTGTTAAACTTAATATTAATTAAATAAAAGGCTATGATTTTAAAAAAAGTAAATTCGAGTTCGTCTTTATACTAACAATATAAACATTCAGTTAAAATGTAGCAAAATAAAAAATAGTTATCATGCCAATGATAACTATTAAAAACTAAATACAGTTTTAAAAATACTTTGAAATCTCTTTAAAGAAAGAGATTATATTTAGCCCGTGATTTAATTGTAATTGAAAGAAATAGAGATTTCAAGTGGTTAATTTTTCAAGAAAACTTGTATTAATTTTAAAGAATATACTTATTAAAATTTAGGCTATGTTTTAATATTTTTTATATTTATGTATAAAACAAAGCAGTATGATGTCATACTGCTTTGTTTGTTATATATTAAATTTATTAATTAGATTTTTTATAAAATTTTCCTTTTAAATGATACTCAACTGTTACAAATATAGAAACAAATATTAAGCATTCAAATTCGAATAATGAGTTGCTTATAGTGTTAATTTCAGAGTCATTTAATATTAATAATACAGTACTAACTATTAGTATAAATAAACCACTACAAATCCATATAACACCGCAATTTTTATTTGCTACAATAAATGTATTTTCATTCTTAGTTATATTTGTTTTTGGAGTATCTGAAACTCCTGAAAACATCATTACTATAGGTGTTATTAAATCTAAAATTGTATTAATTTTCTTAGATGGATTAATAGTATATAACAATCCTATTGCAAACATTATTGTAGGTATAGTAATATTACAAATTAAAATAAATATATCCATACAATTTCACTTCCTTCACTGATGTATAGAGAACTTTTCCTAATTACTATAAGTTGATTATACCATATTTTGTAAAGGAGATTTCACTATTAAAATATATTAATTAAATATTATTTTCTTCAAAGGTGGGCATCATGGATTTCTCTATGTCTAATAATTTAATTATAAAGATAGATGCAATTTTCAGATCTAAAGGAGCTTTTTTAGCTGAGCTTAAAAATAGTCTTACAAAAGACTCATGGAATATTTATAGTATAGAAAAAAATTATGCTGGAAAGAGTGCAACATGTTTTGAATATTCAAATGATAGAATTGATGGTGTAAAAAGTATTTATGTAGTAGTGTTCTTTGTGAATAATAAACCTCATTGTTTAATGTTGGCAAGTGATCCACAAAATTTCAATGAAGATAAACAAGAACTAGAAGACATGATTAATTTCACATTAAATTTATAGTTTGATAAGATTAAGAGCTTAATACTTATTTGTGTTAGGTTCTTTATTTATATACTTTATTATTATGTTAATGAACAGATTAGTAATTAAGCAAATATTGGTTTTAATAAATTTTATAGGTCTAAAAAATATGATATAATAAATGGTACAATTATGTAAAAAAGAAATTATTATAACAAAGGGGAATAATATGGCTACTGATAAAATGTTTGTTGTTGGTGGAATAATAGCAGGACTTGTGATTGGTGGATGTGCTGCTGGGGGAGCAATATTAGCTAGTAATATGCAAACTAAGAATGTAGAATCCGAACCTGTTCAATCTACGGCTCCGGTTAAAGAAAAACTTAATGGCTGGCAACAAAAAGGGGATAACTGGTATTACTATAAAGATGACAAAGAACAAAGTGGATGGCTACAAGATAAAAATAGCTGGTACTACTTGGGTAATGATGGAAAAATGAGATCTGGTTGGATACAAGATCAGGAAAATTGGTATTATTTAAATAGTGATGGAACTATGGCTACAAATACAACCATAGATGGCTGTTATTTAAATGAAAAAGGGTTGATAAAAGAAACACCAAAACCTAAAAAAACTGAGGAAAGTAATAAGACATCTAATAAAGTAAATAATGGGGTTACAAATGCCGAAGAGGCTTTAAATTTAATTTGTTCAAATGATAAAGTTAATAGTCAATTAACTTCTCAAGGTATATATTCAAAAGAACAAATAAACCCTGAACTTAAAAAATATTTTCAAGGATTTCAACTTAATGAATCAGTCTATGTCTTTTATTTATATGATATGGATACTGGAGATGCAGTATGTATATATTATGTTGGAAAAGATACTGGAAATGTATATAAGAGAAAAGGTGGATATCATCAATTAGATGATGCAGTTTTAGTTAAAAATTATCAAGAAATAAAGACATATAAGTGGATTGATCCTTGGTCAAACCATTAAAAATAATTCAAAGTAAGAAGAGTTAATTAACTCTGTCTAGTTAGAACCATATATAGTATAAATGTTTTATATAAGTTTCTCATTATAGTGGTCATTAATATTATTTATAAATATTTTAAGATTTATATTTAATGAACAAACTTTATTGGAACTCATATATGTTAGAAATACATATACTAAATATTAATTAAATTAAGAACTTAAAATAGCCATCCTTGTTTGAGGATGGCTATAACTAGTTATAATATTATTCGGATAATTCCTTAATTTCTTTGTAGCTATTAAGATCTGTATAAAGTTCAGCTGTAATAGGATTACGTTTTGTAATCTTAATCTTATAAAGATAGTATACAAATACTGCAATGTTTGATAGCAATGCTAATAAGCTTACAATAAATAGAGCAGTTGAATTATGTGATGATTTAACTGCAAATTGTGATTGATCAATAAAGCTTGGACATGTCATTGCAAACATACACCATAATGCAAGTGTTTGTGCACGATGTTGTAACCAAGCACCTTTTCTGATAAAGAAAGCTGCAATTGTAGGAGCTAAAAGTAATGCTAAACCACAGTACCATGCATGATCTGGTAAACAATTGTATGTGTATGCAAAGTTCCAAATATCATATGCTATAATCCAGAACCAAAGCATATCAGGCCATAACATATCTTTACTCTTATCTTTACTTATACATATTCCAAACCAACCTGTAATTGTAATAATATTTAAGATACCAGCAATTCCATTCATAACATTCCAGGAACCACTTACTGTCATCATGCCTTCAAATATTTCTTTGTTAAGATGTAGTCCATAAATTTGAAAATCACGTGCTACTGCTTCACAAATATTAATTGCTAAAATTAATGGTGGGAAACATAAAGCCCACTTTTTGCTACTTGCACCTTTTACATGTCTAATTATCCAGAAGCCAATACACCCTGCTAGTGCTGAGTATACTTTAGCATAGTGAAACCAATCATTTACGCTTGTACCTTCAGTAGTTTTTGGCCATACAAAAAAGGTAAGAATTAATGGTACTATTATAAATAGAAATATTCCACCTAATTTAGATCTACGACCTAATTCATTCAGGCCAATCAACGCCAAAAATACCATTAGTAACATAAGCCAGTTTGTAATAGGCTGCGCTTCAAAAAAAAACATAACAAATCCCCCTTAGTAAAAAATACAGTTATTTTAGTATTTTTTAACCCAATTTTTTATAATGACTAGTATTATTCTACGTATGTATATGGAGATTTATGACTTTGCATCTAGAAATCATAAACAATGTTGTGTATATTTACTAGTAATTATGAAGAAAAATGTAGTATATTTCTTTTTGAATCTATAGTATTTTCAGGGATTCATTTAATAATAGAAATTTTAATTAAATATATAATTTATTTTGATTTATATTAAAAATTATTTAAATTTTAGACTGTTAATCTTTACGCAAAAGTAAAATTAATATATATTAATATAGGTAAATTTAATTTATACAAATGTATATAATTAAAAGTTTAATAAATGCTCAGAAAAAGTACAATTAAAGTTGTGCTTAGAATTAAATTTTATATAGTAGAAATAGATTAAGATTATTTTACAAATGATTAGGCACATGAAAATAAATAACAAGTCCGAAGTTACAATCTATGATTTTGTGTAAATCGCTTATTCAGCGATCATATACAAGTCGAGCTTCCTATGATGGGAAATAGGATGCTAAATGGACTTGTTATTTTTTGATTGTGCCTTAGAAAAGAGGGAACATGAGATTAGATAAATTTTTAGCAGAGTCATCAGTTGGAACAAGAAAAAATGTTCGAACTTATATTAAAGACGGAGCTGTTAAAGTAAATGGAAAAGTTATAACAGAGCCAGCAATAGAAATTAAAGAGGATATTGATATTATTGAATATCTTGATAAAGTAGTTACTTATAGAGGTAAAGTGTATTATATGTTTCATAAACCAGGTGGTTGCATTACTGCAAGAAAAGATGAAACTAATAAAACAGTATTTGATTTTTTTGACGAGGTAAACATGAATGGAATATTTCATGTGGGAAGATTAGATAAAGATACAGAAGGATTATTGTTATTTACTAATGATGGAGAGTTTAATCATCAGTTAATGTGTCCAGAAAAACATGTTGAAAAGAAATATTTTTTTATTGCATTAGGTTCATTAGACGAAGAAGATATAAAAAAATTAGAGAATGGAATTTCTATTGGACAAGATGAAGAAATAACTAAGCCTGCCAAAATAGAAGTAATACAATCTGGAATGTATGAAGATTTAGAACAGGAACTGGATATTAGAAAGTTTTATAATATAAAGTCAAACTTTTATCAACAACCTGTTGTTTCTGGATATCTTACAATTTCAGAAGGACGTAAACACCAAGTAAAACGTATGTTAAAAGCAGTGGGCTGCTATGTAATATATTTAAAAAGAATTTCAATTGGAGAATTAACATTAGATAAAGCACTTAAAAAAGGACAACATCGAATGCTTTCAGAAGATGAAATTCAAAAATTATTGGGCAAATGTATGTAAATATTAAGAATATCTATAAGTATATACTGTAGTTACTTATGATAATACTGATAGTAAAAATATTTTTAATTACAATAAATTTGATATCAAAGTAGATAATATATTTAATTAATTATTTGTACACCTTTTGTATACAGATTTTATAAATCATATACAAAAGGTGATTTTTTTATTCTTTAGGAATTTATATATTTTAAAATCTGTGGATAACTTCTAGAATATCTTGTTTTAGAAGTATTATAAGTACACCTAAAGAATAAAAAATAATCATGTGCCGCACCATTATTCCTGCACTACGTTTGGAAAGGGTGCATGGCTAAAAAAATCGACGCTCCACAGTCGCTTAGCGATTTTTTTGTGAATAATTATTAAATTTAAAGCTGATTAAATGTAATATCTTTCCCTTTAGATACAACTTTATCTACATTATCTTGTTTTTCTTCATATGATTTAACCTTAGATTGTGACATACCATTTGATTGTTGCATTAATTTTTCTTTTTTATTCTTTCCCACTTTAAATCATCTCCTTTTTTATAGTATTAGTAGTATAAATAATAGTTATACTTATAATTTTTTATTCAAATAGCCAATAATTTGCATTCTTAGATTAACTATATTTAAAAATAGTGATGAAAGTGCAGTACAATATCAAGTTGATATTTACTTTGAGATTTTTAATCAACATACCTAAAAGTAGAAAATTAAATTTTACATTTGGTTTTTAAAATTTTTCAAGAGAGAAGTTTATATTTTATTTCTTGAATTAATTTAATAAATTGATACAAATCTAAATAATTGTAAAATTAATATATAAGTGTACTTTTTGAATAAATATAAAGTAATGTAAAAATAATCCGATAGTAAAGTGTTGTTATTTTTGTTATTTAATTTTTATAGGAAAATTAAAATAACAAAAAAGTTAATAACAGAAGGGGAAAAATATATGGGGATATTTAATAGGATATTTAATAGAAAAAGCAAAAGTATAAAAGATAATTTAACTAATGATGAAAAGGTTCTCGAAGTGCTGAATAGAACAATAGAAGATAGTGAAATAGAAAATGAAAGTTTACACATTAAAGGTATAGATTTAACAATAGAAGCACATGTAGCACAGGTAAATCAAGGATTTATTCAAGTTATATTTGTACTTAAGCACAAGATCTTTGATGAAGATTTAATTGAATCTGTAGCTGGAATTGGAAATGATATTAATAATGCAATTGAATATGCAGTAGCTAGTTTTTCTTTATCATCATTATGTGGATTAACACATGCATTAAAAGATGAAGATGGACAGAAAGTAAAAATAAAATATTATAATAAGGTAAATGAATTTAAACTTTATAAAAGTTGTTTAACAGCTCAAGGGACAAGATTAGCAGGTGAGTGCACAGATTATTGGGATCTTTTAGGATATGAAATAAAAAAACGTTTAGGAAATAAAAAAGTTTATTATATAAAGATATATGCATCTAAAACTGGAAATTCAATTAATTGCGAATGTAGAATAAATGGAAAAGTTAATATTGATATAACTGAAATTATTAATGAGCATATTAAAGATTGGAAAGTTCAAGAACCACTATATTCTGAAAAACAATTTTTTGTTTTAATCCAAGATGAAAATACATATACACCATATAACATTACTCAAAAACAAATTAGTAATATTACTATGAAAGCATTGGATTTATATAAAAAATGTGATTCACAAGAAAGATATGAAAATTTATATATTCAAATTTTTAATTTTTGTAATGATATCACATTAGCTAATGATTTGTTCTGTTTTATACCAGAGATTTTTTGTGAACTCTTATTTCCAGAAGTAAAATATTCAGAGGAAATTATATTAATTAGAGAACACGAAAAGATTAAATTATTTAAAGAACAACTTATGTCTTATAATCTTATATACGATATTGTTCAAAGAACTATTAAAAATTCATATTATGAAAAAGATGAGTTAATGAATATAGTCTCTAAAAGTGCATCTTTCAATGTACTTAATCAAGCTTTAAATGATGGAAGTGAAATGAAAGATTTATGCATGAATGCTTTATCATTTAATGTTATAAAGGATTATAAGATTTTTTAGTTAATGTTTATAATAGGAACAATATATAGTTTTGTGTGAAAAGCAAAACTATATACTCTTTATAAAAGAAAAAATATTATATAAAAACATAATCTAAAATGTTATTAATAAAATGTTCTAATGTTTCTTTATATGCATCTTTATGTAATTGTTCTTTATTAGCTTGAATTATAGCAATAGATTTAATATAATTTGAAAAAACCTTCCAATTACAATTTTCTGAAATATTATTAATATGTTTTAAAATCCATAATGAAGTATTCTCATCATTTTTTTCATTTATAAGGTATTCTTGCGGCCAGCGAGCTTTTAACATAGCAATTTCAGCATCATTAAGATATACAAAAAGGTTATAATCACCGAATACTAATATTTCTAAATATTTTTTAAATTGTGTTCTGTTTAATTGTTTAGATTCATCTAATAAATTTTGAAACTCCTCTTTTGCTTTATCTCTCTTAAAAATTATTATTTCATATACGAAATCTTCTTTGTTTTTAAAAAAATTATAAAAAGTTCCTTTTGCTACTCCTGATTTCTTTGTTATATCTTCAACAGTTGTTCTTTTTAACCCATAAAGTTTAATTAATTGAAAGCCATTCTCTAACATTTGTTTTCTTAAATGTTTTTTTGTTTCTTCATCGAAAATTAACGGCATAACTTTTTCACTCCTTAGAATATATGAATATATAATGAAATTTAGTCATTTAATACGTTATCATAATATGGTTTACATGTCAATTAAGGTAGATGAAATAAAACAATAGATCAAAGAGGCGTTGTATCTTTTGAGTCAGACAAGGAAGTAAATTTAGTTAATAGTGATTTATTGATTAAATTTGCTGACGAAATATCACACAAAATAGACGAGCATAATGGTTTATTATTTTTTTAAAATCTGTTAAATATAAATTAAGAATTATTCTCAATATTTTTATTGATAAAAATATTATTTAGAGGTATAGTTAAATTGTTAAATGACTAAAAATATAAATATAGTCATTAAAAAGGAGGGCAAATATGGAAGAAACAAAATATTCTGGGATTCTTTCATTTGTACAAAAGTATAATGGAAAAATGACACTTTCAATTGTATTATCTATTTTTAGTGTAATATTTGGAATAATCCCATATTTTATTGTGACAAAAATACTTACAGTAATGATATTAAAAACTGGTACGATTTCTAATATCATTTATTTATCAATAATAGGGGGAGTTGGATTTTGTTTAAAAATTATATTATTTAACTTATCAACTGCTATATCACATAAATTAGCATATAACACAATTAATGTTTTTAGATATGAGATTGTTGATAAATTAGCTTTTATGTCTATGGGAGAATTAAAAAAGAAAAAAGTTGGTGAATATAAGCAACTTATTATTGACGATATGGAGCAACTTGAATATCCATTAGCTCATGCAATTCCAGAAATAAGTTCAAATTTATTAGGTTTTATTTCTATAATAATTTATCTATTTATTGTAGATTGGCGTTTAGCCTTAGCAAGTTTATTACCAATAATTATTAGTTTTATAATCTATGCTATTATGATGAAAGGCGGTGCAATGGAAATATTTAAGGAATTTAATGAGGGAAAAGCTCTTTTAAATTCAAGTACAGTTGAATACATCAATGGCATGGAGGTTATAAAAGCATTTAATCAAACCCTATCTTCTATAGAAAAATTCAGCAATTCTGTAATACATTTCAGAGATGTAATGACAAAATGGTTTTCTCATTGTTGGCTCTATTTGAGTGCATATAATATAATAATGCCATCTAGTATTGCTTTTGTCTTACCTACAGGAGCTATTCTTCTAAGATATAATAAGATTGAACTTTCAACTTTTATAATAGGTATGATTTTATCATTAGGAATTGCTCCACCAATCATGAAATTAATTGAGTTTACAGATAATATTCCAACCATTATTTTTACTGATAACAAATTAAAAGAAATACTTTCTACAAAAGAATTACAACAAAATTTGCAAAATGTAGATTTAAAAGATGATAGCATTGAATTTAATCATGTTAATTTTGGATATGAAAAAGAAAATGTATTACATGATATCTCTCTTAAAATAGAACCAAAGATGATGACAGCTTTTGTTGGGCCATCTGGAGCAGGTAAATCAACTGTTGCAAAATTGATTGCAAGATTTTGGGATGTGAATGAAGGCAACATTATGGTTGGGGGAGAGAATATAAAAAATATTCCACTTAAACAATTAATGGATAAAATAAGTTTTGTTTCTCAAGAAAATTTCTTATTTGATATGACCATAAGAGAAAATATAAGAATTGGTAATAAACTTGCAACAGATGATGAAATAGAATTTGCTGCTAAAAATGCTGGATGCTTAGATTTTATATCAAAATTACCTAAAGGATTTGAAACTAAAGTTGGTGATGCAGGTGAATTACTCTCAGGTGGAGAACGTCAAAGAATTGCAATTGCAAGAGCGATGATAAAGGATGCTCCAATTGTAATTTTAGATGAAGCAACAGCATTTACAGATCCAGAGAATGAAGAGATAATCCAAAAATCTATAAATAATTTAACAAAAAACAAAACCCTTATTGTAATCGCTCATAGATTATCAACAATAGTAAATGCAAATAAAATTATTTTATTTGATAAAGGAAGAATTGTAAGTGAAGGTAATCATAATGAATTATTAAAAACTTCTGTTCTTTATAAGGATATGTGGGAAGCTCATATAGGTTCAAAATCTTGGAGTGTAAAGGAGGGTAAACAATGTTTACAACATTAAAACGAATTATAAATTTATCTGGGAATATGTCTTCAAAGATTAAGAAAAGTTTTATCTATAGCTTTATTGATGGAATATTTGAATCATTTCCATTGATTGCAATATTCTACTTTTTTAAAGGAATTAATTTAAATAACTCTATAGAACCAATGGTTGAAATAAATGTAATAATAAAATGTACTGTTATTTTATTAGTTGGAATTGTTGGTAGAATAATTTGCAAATTTACAACTTATAGATTACAAGGACATACAGGATATCAAATGATTGCAAAAGAACGTCTAGATATGGGAGAAAAGTTAAAAAGAGTTCCTATGGGATTTTTTAATCAAAACAATCTGGGAGAATTAACTAATACTGTCACATCAGATATGCAACTTGTTGAAAAGCAAGCTCCATTTATGTTAGATAAAATGCTTAATTCAATAATTAATGTATTTGTTATATGTATAGCTATGATAATATTTGATTGGAAAATAGGATTTGTATTTTTAATAGGATTATTTTTAGCAATCTTGATCTTAAACCTAATGCAAAAGAAGGCTCTAGAGCTTACAAAAACTCAAAAAGAAGCACAAGTAAAAGTCGTATCTTCTGTTCTTGAATATATACAAGGCATTTCAATATTTAAATTATTTAACCTTTCCAATAATAGCAATAGCAGAATAAAATCATCTTTTGATGAATATAGTATAGCTAATTGCAATCTAGAATTAAAATTTATTCCGTTAAATACTTTATTTTCTTTATCACTAAAAATAGCTTGTGGAATAATTCTGTTTTTATCACCGTATTTGGTCTTGAATGGAAATTTATCTATTATTAAAATGATTGTTATTTTAGTAGCTATTTTTAGTATTTATACACCCGTTGAAGCGTTGGGGAGTATTACAGGATTAACTAGAATGCTAGAGATTTCTTTAAATAGGATAGAAAAGATAAAAGAATTTCCACTTATTGATGAAAATGCAAAAGACATAGATTTAAATTCCTTCAATATTGATTTTAAAAATGTAAGTTTTGGATATAACGATAATGAAACAGTAATAAATAATATATCTTTTCATATTCCAGAAAAAAGTATGACTGCTATTGTTGGACATTCAGGTTGTGGAAAAACTACTATAACAAGATTAATTGCAAGATTTTGGGATGTAGAAAAAGGTAAAATTGAAATTGGTGGAGTTAATATAAAGAATATGAGTTGTGATTCTATATTAAAACATATTACTATAGTTTTTCAAAATGTATATTTATTTAATGATACTATTGCCAATAATATAAGGCTTGGAAAATATAATGCCTCAATGAAAGAAATAGAAGAAGCTGCTAAAAAGGCAAGGTGCTATGAGTTTATAAAAAATTTGCCTGATGGATTTGATACTATTATTGGGGAAGGCGGTTCATCTCTTTCTGGTGGAGAAAAACAAAGAATATCAATTGCACGTGCTATATTAAAGGATTCCCCTATAGTTTTATTAGATGAAGCAACATCTAGCATTGATCCTGAAAATGAATTCTATATACAACAAGCTATTAGTGAATTAGTTAAAAATAAAACTCTTATTGTTATAGCTCATAGACTATCTACAATTAAAGAAGCAAATCAGATTTTAGTAATGGAAAATGGACAAGTCATACAAAAAGGAATAAATGATGAATTAATTAAAGAAAAAGGAGTATATAAAAAGTTTTGGGAAGTAAGAGAGAAATCAGGAAATTGGAAGCTTAATTAAGGGGATTTCTTAAAATCAACATACTATATTAAAAATTAATTTTAAGTATAAAGCTCATGGAGAATGGAAATTACTAATAGTAGAGAATATAGATGACGTTATTGTAATATATTCTTTAGGTATTTTATTTAATGATTTTTTAAATCAAGAGGTAAAAGAACAAATTGATAAATATGGAATTAAAATATATAGTAAATAAGAATATTAATAAGAGCCTATGCTTATGTAGACTCTTATTATTTATTATAAAGATATTAAATAAATTAAAGAAAACTGCATATTAAAGAAATTGATTTATAAATTGAAAAAAGAACCTATATAAATAAATTGTTTTTATAAGTGTTTATTATATAGGTTCAATTTTATAATAATATATTCCAATTTTTTTATAAGAGTTTAAATAATTAGGCTATGTTTTAAAACAGTGTTGATATTTTAGTATAATAGCGAACTGGCATTGGAATTTGCTTTTTAGAACTCTTAATAAAGATTTGTACAATTAATTGCTTGTCAGTAATCTTTGATTGGGAGCATGCATTAATTGGACTAAGCTTTATTTTAGAGTTCTTAAAGTAAATTCCCCTGTCCATGAGCGTTATACTACAATATCAACATTCACTTAAAACACAGCCAATAATTAAAATGTATTAAGCTTCTTTATATATACTATAAGCTTGTACATATTTATTAAAATCCCATTCTTTTAAAAATTTTTCTGTACTATCATATCCAGATTGATATAATGCTAAGCTTCTTTCTTTAGATATATCAAATTCAGTTGTGCCTACTCCAAGAGTTGGTATATCTATTACTCTAACTAAGTCTTTATCTCTAATATATCTATCTTCACTTTTGTGACTAAAAATACAAGTATTAACTAAATCATATGAATAGTATAAGAAGTTTGTTTTTCCTTGAGCGGTATAACTTAACTCTTGTTCATCAAGGTTAAAACCAAAGGTAGGGTATTCAGGCTTTTCTTCTGAGTCAAATATCCATATAGGGAAATTTGATAATATACCACCATCTACAATAAAGCTTGTTCCTTTATTAGTTTGTAATTCTACTGGTTTGAAGAAAAAAGGAATACTCATACTCATTCTTACTGCTTTTGATATTTCAAATTCCATAGGATCTATTCCGTATTTTGGAAGATCGTCAGGGAAAATTAACATAGTGCTTTTAGTTATATCAGCAGCAATTAATTTAAGTTTAGATTTTCCGTTTACAAATATATCTTTGAATTTTGTTTTTGATTTTGCCTTAAGTAGATTGTTCATCCATTTTTCGAAATAATCACCACTATAAAAACCTTTATCATTAAATAAATTATACATATGAGAAGCTTTTTCTAAAATATTACCTGAGCTAAGAATAGATATATTTTTATCTAAAAAGTTGTTGTAATCTGTATTAATCATAATTTCTTTTATTTCTTTAGCTGTATATCCTACGGCTAAAAGTGCTGATACTATAGCTCCAGCTGATGTTCCAGCACACCTTTCTATTGAATAACCTTCTTCTTCAAGTTTAGTTAAAGCTCCAACAAAACCTATTCCCTTAACGCCACCCCCTTCAAATACTGCATTAAATTTTTTAGTTTGATTGTTCATAGTTATCATCCTTCCTTATAAACTAAATTTATTTTGAAGATTAATTTAAATGGACTTTTTAACCTTCTGTATAATAAAAGGAAGGTGTATTAAAAAATGTAAACTAAACTTATGAAAAATTTATAAAGAAGTTTTTTATAAATTTTAATACTCTTTATTAGAAAATTCTGTTTTAATAATCTAAAATAAAAAGAGTATTTTGAAGAGTAATTTTATTTTTAAATTTTGGACTTAGATTAAATGAGTTATATAATATAAAAATAGAGGACATTAGGGCATATATTTTATTATCAAAATAAAATGTGAGAAGGACAAACAGTATACTTGAATCAGTCATGCATAAGATATGTGAATTTATATATTATTAAAATAACTAAAGTAAACGTAAAATACCTTTTACGAATGAAAGAGAAAAAAATTAAATAGAAGTGATATTACAAGACTGGTTAAAAAATATTAAATTATCAGGAATGACTTAATAAAAAGAAATACTCACTTTATTAATAAATAAAAATACCTGAATTAAATCAGGTATTTTTAGCATACTTTTAATAAAATAAATATAAAAGGAGTAATTTTATGAAATAATAGGGGCTGGTGGCTTTTCAACAAATCTTACAATTTCATGAATTTTACAAGACGTATTCATATTAAAGACACTATGTAAATAACTGCCAACATCCCGTTGCTCAATATCAAAATTATACATTATGTGTTTATATTCTATTCCATCAAAATATCTTTCGTAAGAGCGAAGTGATGCATCATAAATTAAGTATCTTCCCTCTTGAAGAGGCACCATAACTACCATATGAAATTTAAACTCTCCTGATAGTTGTTGGGGATTTTTCCCAGCTGCTATTAAATCTTGATTAAGTGGTAACCCAAGAGCAGTACTATATTGAATATAGTCCCTATGTGTAATTCTTATAATAAACGAATTTGCTGCTCCTAGTGTACGAAAATAATATTGTAATATAGCAGCATAAGCAACACAATCAGCTATAACGGGATTACTCTCAGTAGCATTATACATTGCTAAATTAAATGCAGTTTTATCAAACTCAATATATTCAAAATTTCCATAATGTTTAATATCAAAATAATGAAAAGTAGAACTTCCGAAACTACAATAACGTAATTGAGAAAGCTTATGTACAACTTTTACGTATTCAGCAAGTATTTGAGGTGTAACTCCAAGCTTTGGATTTGATGGATTCATAGTGCATATTTTAGGTGGTTGCGCTACTAAATCTATGTAATCTATATTAAGGTAGTCTTTAGGCATTGCTTTATCTAAACAAATAGGTAGTGCTGGAATAAAAGGTATAGTGTAAATATTAAGGGTAGTATCATTATCAGTATCTTGATAATCATCTACTGAATAAGACCAAGAAAAAACAGTATTATATTTATATATACCATCTGTACACCTATTAAGAACTTTTTGTGTAGTAAGTTCAATAGTGTGTTCTCCTTCACTAAAAGTACCACTTCCTTGTAATTCATTAAAAAAAGCAGTACTTTCTTTAGCATATCCTTTTAGGACAACATTGTAAGAAGGTTTTTTCTTTCCTTTTTTTACTATAAGATTAAATTTTGCTTTAACTTTAATATTTTCACTTACCTCATTTGCAATATATACTCCATATTTTTTATTAGTATTTTTTCTTATTACTTCTGGAGGGTTAATAGTTCCTAGATAGTTTTGGCAATATATAGCGCTTTCTTTAAAGTTATCAGGATTTGATTGCAATGATAATTCTAATATTTGAATTATGTACTCACGATCTTCATCGTCATCTTCATCACCAGAAGGTTTATATTCACGCGATCTATCAATAATCTTTATAATAACATCTAATAGAGTAGTAATTATTAGTGGAGAAACTACTAAAAATAATCCTGAGTAACTTTCTAGTGCTGGAGTACTTGCGCTTATAAACATTGCCCCTAAGGCTAAAGAGGAACCACCGGCTATAATATTATTAGTGGTGTTAGTTGAACCAGTGATCATAATGTTATGTATTTGTGTTTCCTTCAAGGCATCTGCAGCATTACCTATAAGTTTTTGTCTAGTAAGCTCATCTGGTTTTATTTCTTCAGCAAATAGTGGAGTAAATTTAGTTTTATAACGGAAATTTCTATATATATAATCTTGAAAATATGGAGGAAACTTTTCAGTACCACTTGGTTCGAAATTAAACTTTATTCCAAAGGAATTTTCAAAATAAGAAACAAGTGCTGAAGCAATAACGTTAGTTTTCCATTTATTTATGTCAGATAAATTAGAGAAATTTTTAGTTACTCTATATTTATAAGGTTCTTCATTTAACTCTTCAACAGTATGTTGTGCAATCATTAATCCATTATTTGTAAGAGTTAAATCTTTTGAAGATACTAAATCCACAGCTAATCCTTTATCAAAACTAAATAATGCTTTAATACCATCTTCAAAAATAAAAGGTTGGTTTTTGAAAAAATCACTGGCATCAGATTGTGAAAGAGCTTTATCAAAGATACCTATAGTAGCTAAATAGCCATCAAAAGGAAAACTCTCTTCATTGTCAGTAGATTTAAACATGTTTCCAACTTTAACATCACCAGAAGAAGATCTATTAAATTTACTAATTAAAGTTTCATTTTTTAGCTCACCATTTATAAAGGTGCATAACTTATTTCCATCATAAGAAGTTAATAAATCAATCCAATTAGAATAAGCTTGATCTATAAGGATTTCATTATTACCCACTTTTATTTTAATTTTTACTGAGTAATAATCTATACGTTCTGTATATATAGCAATAGTATCATCTTTATCAAAATAACCGTTTGATAGTATTCCTTGAGTTTCTTTATTTGAAGGTCTAATATATACTTTTGCATAAATAGAAAATTTACCATTTTCAAAACCACCAGGATTAAGTTCTGATGAACTTTCAAGTTTAGCGTAACCATAACCATTTTCACATTGAGCACTATATACATGTATACAATCTGTTACATTACATTCTCCAGTAAATTCAACAATTAATTTATTAGGTGTTAAATCTATTGGTGGATTTTGAGAAAATGTTATAAATCCTAAAAGATCACTCATATCCTTTGTATAAGTCTGTTCAAATAGGTATTTTTTATAATCATTTTGATATAAGGCTTTTTTATAAATTCTAAATGAGTTTAAATATCCTGAAAATTTTGCTCCAAGTTTTATACTTTCATTTGTCAGAAGTCTTATATTTTTAATTTCTTTAGAATAAATATAGATCCCATTTAAGGCTACAGTAAGCTTTTCATTATCATAGGAAACAAATACATTAGTCCATTCCTTTACTTTAAACATAGTATGTGTATTATCTATAAAAAATTTTCCGACATTGGGGTGATATATAAATAAATTTTGTTCTTCTATACCCATTGAAAAACCAGATTTTTGAGAGAGAATTTCTGAAGATTGCCCATTGATATAATACCAAATGTCGAAAGAAAAATCGTTTTTATCTATTGGAAGATTTATAGGTTCTATTTCTAGATAACTTTCTTCATCTGTATTGTTAATATGTAATGAATAGAAAGCACTTTTTTGTTTATTAGACATTTTTTAACTTCCTTTCCTTTAAAGAATTTAAAAGTTCTTTAAATTCTGATCTAAATAAAAGTGACTCTTTGGAATATTGTTTAGGTTCAGATAAATCAGGTATTTCACTATTTTGAGTTTCAAAATCTCCTAATATTAACCCGTTACAGATTAAGCCATTACAATCATCAAACCTTAAATTATAAGCAATATCATTATATTCAATTGGGTATAAGTATTTAACTTTTTCAAAACCATTTTCAGTTTTGATGCTATCAGCAGCAGTTAAATCCATAACACGTTTAAGTCCTTTTTCAGTGAAAATAGGATGTGTATCCGTAACAATTACATTTTTTCCATTATGAGTTTCAATATAAATCATAAGATTCTCTTTTCCAGTAATTATATCTTTTATAGTTAAATTTCTTCCAGTACTAGAGAGTACTGTATCACCAATTTTAAGTTCAGATATTTTCCTTTTTTTACCATCAGGCATTTTTATATTTGTATCTTTTCCTATGCATCCCCAATAAAGAAGTATTCTTGGAATTTTTTTTGTAGGATATTGATCTTTTCTGCTAGATATTCTGACTTTTATAGTTTGTATATTTTCAGGAGTTGAAATGTGATACATTCTTATATACATACTACATTCAAAGTCTATTACAGGATAATGATTGCCTTTAAAACGGTCTAGAAAAAATTTACAATTCCAATCCTCAGGAAATTGCCATGATAATTTAGTTTGATCATTATTTAATGTAAAAAAGTCATAAAAATTACTAGGAAGAGTACCGTTATAAAAAGATCCTAAACCTTGCTTATTAAAAGTAAGAGTTAATGAAAAGTCTTCATTTTTATCTATACCAACAATCCTATAAGAATCAGTAGATTCTAAACTACCCTTAAAAGGCATCATTATCTTTGAAAATGTTGAAGTAGGGTCTACAACATTAGAATATTTATAATCAAATCCTGTTGCATAACGATTATAAACAACATAAGTTTCTGGTCTTCCAGATTTTGTATTCATGGGATCTTCTATTGTAATATTTTTTATCATTTTATCTATATTAATAGCTTCGTTATAGTTTTGTTTATATTCAGTTGTTGTAAAACTTACTAAAGGTTTACCGTTTATTTCAGTAGCCCAACAAAATTTACTATGAACTAAAAAATTATCATTGCTAGATACTTCATAATCTTCTAAGTTTACTAAAGGGTTGTAATTAAAAACACTAGTATCATCAATGGATTCTGAAAAATCAAAAATTTCATTATCATCATTTTTTAAAGTTCCAATAGCTGATACATATAATTGCTTATATATAAAATTACCAGTTAACCCAAACTCAATAGAAAATGGGGTGCTACCTTTTAAATTGTTATGTGGTGAAGTCTGAGGGAAATGAATAAAATCAATTTTTTGACAATCAAACATATTATCTTTTTCTTCTGCTGATAAATTATTAGAATTAATATCTTTAGTCTTTAAAGCTATATTTCTTGTTTCTTCTAATGTTGAATAAACTATTGGAAATTTTGATTTTAAAAGTTCTTTGCCTCCTAATGAATTTAATATATATTCATAATGAATATTATTCGAAAAATCATGAGTTAAAGTGCCTCCATTTTGAATTAATTCTTCTTTTATTTTACTTTCTATATAGTTTTGTTGTTCCATAAAAAACACCTTTCTAAAAATTTATTATGTATATTTAAAGTAGAGATTAAAAGTTAGGCTTAATAAAATTAAAAATTTTAATAAGATAGATTTAAAACTACAATTTCATATATATTAAGATTTGCAGTTCAACTTATTATTTCTTAATATTTGAATTAACATACATATTTTTATTTTTTGGTTTTTATTTCATTAAGAGTTGTAATTTCATGTCTTGTTTGTCAAGATTATTTTTATAATAACCAAAATATATACCTAAAAACTGATAACAGAGCAAAAAAAAGTAACGCAATTACATAAATGTGTTTTTATGTAAAATAATTAATAAAATATAAATTTAAACGTTTTTTTGAGTTATTTTCTAGGAATTCATAGAAAATATAATTTTTTTATTTTTATAAAAAATGATAATATGATTTTAATGGAATATTTTCCATAAATAGAAAATTTAAAAGGGGGCTTATGAGTGAATAAAAAATTAAAAATGTTAACTGCTATGATGTTATTGGGGAGCATCTTGTTAACGTCGATGCCTGTACATGCAGCTACAGAAATTCCTGAAGAAACAAACATAACTGAACAGGAAGCTACAAATGAAATAGGCAAGAATATTATTCCTATTAACGATTCTTATAATATTAATGATGCCATTAATATGGATGTTACTACCAAAGCAGCATTGCAATATGAAGACAAAGTTAAGGCTGAAAATGAAGATAAAAAATTAACTATTATGTTCTATTGTGATGCAGATAATAATTTAGAACCTAATTTATTACTAGATCTTCAGGAGATGAAAGAAGGGTATGTTGATAATCCAAATTTAAATTTAATAGCTTTAGTTGATAGAAATGAAGGTTATTCTAATGATTCAAGTGTATTAGGGGAAGACTTTTCTGATACAAGAATGTATAAAATCGAAAGAAATAAAGCTATTAGGATTGATGGTGGGAATGAATTTTCGGAAATAACTAAAACAAGTGATTATGAAGCAAATATGGGTGATGCAAATACTTTAAAGAAATTTATAGATTCTTGTAAAGATCAATATCCTGCTGATAAATATGCACTTATTGTTTCTAATCATGGTGGTGGAGCAAGAGATGATAAGAAAGAGGAAGAAGTTAAAAACCCAAAAGCAGTATGTTGGGATGAAACAGATGATAACGATTGTTTATATACTGCTGAAATAACTGACACTTTAACTGAAGATGAATCTGTAGATGTATTAGCTTATGATGCATGTTTAATGGGAACAGCAGAAGTTGCTTATCAATATAGACCTGGAAATGGTAGCTTTTCTGCAAATGTTATGGTTGCATCAGCACCTGTAGTTTGGGGATATGGATTTGATTATAAAAAAATATTTAGTCGTCTTAAATCTGGTGGTGGAGATAATGGAACAAGAGATTTAACTTTAGGAGGAAGAGAAAAATATTTTGATCCTTCAAAGGTTACAGATCTTGAGCTTGGAGCAATAATGGTTGAAGCTCAAAGAGATTCAGTTAAAAAAGCTAATGTTAATAATCAAGCTTTAAGTTGTTTTGATTTAAGAAAAATAGAAAATGTAAAAGATTCTGTAGATGAGCTT
Organism: Clostridium sp. CTA-5; assembly: GCF_054768135.1. Lineage (NCBI taxonomy): Bacteria > Bacillati > Bacillota > Clostridia > Eubacteriales > Clostridiaceae > Clostridium > Clostridium sp. CTA-5. Next base: position 437,955 of record NZ_BAAAAT010000001.1, read on the forward strand.
TCTAGAGCTTTATGGAAAGAAAATAAAAAAGCTGACATTGAAAATCTTAGAGGAAAAAATAGAAAAGTAAATTTAATTAATTATTTTAACCAAAATAGTAGTGCTGAATGGATGGCTTATCCATATTTTGATTTATATGATTTATGTCAAAGTATAACTGAAAGCTATAATTTTAGTGACAATATTAAGGATTTAGCTAAAAAAGTAATGAAAAATGTAGATAATACTATAGTGTATTCATATGCTGGAAGTAAATTTAAAGGCTTTACTGAAGGTAAAAATGGAATGAGTATTTTCTTACCAGATGGAAATAAAATATACACTGATTCATTTTCATATATAAGTTTCCCTTGCTGGCAAGGTCAAAGCTGGTATAATTCTATAGATACAACTATTATTAAAGATAATTATTTATATGGTAAATTAAGTTGGTGCAAAGATGGACAAACTCCTAAAATCAATGATGTTGGAAATTGGTTTGAACTTTTAGATTGCTGGTTTGATACTTCAAATGATGAGACTGGTGGAGTAAACCGATATCAATGGTAAAAATAAAAAAGGTTTTTAATAAATAATTAATATGCTCCTCTTATGGTAGATATTTAAAATAATAAAAATGTCTATTGTAAAGAGGAGCACTTTTTTTACACTATAAAATAAAACAATTAATTGAGGGGTTATTGAAAACTATGGAAATAATGTATAAAATTAATATGAAATCAAATGTGTTGAAATTCAGCATAATAAATCAGATTTTAAATCGAATAAGTAAAAAGTAGTTTACAAATAGGATAATACTACTTAGGTAGAGTAAGAGGTTATAGATATGAAAAAAAAGGGGAAGAAAACAACAGGTGGAATAATTGTTGCTGCTGGAAAACCATCAGAAAGGATTAGTTCTGATCCATTATTAAAAATTGGTTCTATTACTATAATCAAAAGGATTGTTTTAACTTTCCAGAGGGCCTCTATTTCACCAATTGTAATAATTACAGGACATAATGCTGATGAAATTGAGCGTGATTTAGCTAATTATGGAGTTATATTTTTGAAAAATAATCAATATGAAAGTTCAAGAAAATTTGATTCTGCAAAGATAGGATTAGATTTTTTACAGAATAAATGTGAGCAGGTAATATTTACTCCAGTAAGTATTCCGATGTTTACAACAGAGACACTTCAAATGATGATAGAATGTGGTAAAGGATTGGTTTCTCCATCGTATCATGGAAAGTCTGGACATCCACTTTTGATCTCTTCTGAATTAATTCCTAGAATTCTAAAATATGATGGAAATATGGGAATGCGAGGATCTATTAAAAATATTGGGGTTACAAGAGAATGGATAGATGTAGAAGATGAAGGTATTCTTTATGATACAGATTATATTGATCAGTTAGATGAACTTTTAATAAAACATAATCAACGCATACTACATCCTTTTGTTAAAATTAGTATAGAAAAAGAATCCTCATTCTTTGATTCAAGAGCAAAATTACTTTTAATTTTAATTAATGATATGAACTCTGTACGAGGTGCATGTAGACATATGGCATTGTCTTATAGTAAAGCATGGAATATGTTAAACCAGTTAGAAGAAGAGCTAGGTTATTCAGTAGTTGAAAGAAAACATGGTGGCAATAAAGGTGGAAAAACTTATTTAACAAAAGAAGGTATAGAATTTTTAAAAAAATATCAGCAGTTTGAAGAGAATGTGCGTCAATATGCAAAAGGTGAATTTAAAAGACTATTTTTAAAAGTTTAGAAATTTATATAAACAAGTTCTTTTTACAAAGAATTTGAAGGAAAATATTCTCCGTTTTATAATAATTATAAGATAATTTGTTAAATTATTCTAAATAGGAGGGTATTTATGTTTAAATTAAATGTTAATGGTAAAGATGTAATTTCTGAGATAGACAAGCCACTACTATCTTTTTTAAGAGATGATTTGAGAATCACTTCTGCAAAGGATGGTTGTAGTGAAGGTGCATGTGGTACATGTACTGTATTAGTTGATGGAAAAGCAGTAAAAGCTTGTATACAAAAAGTATCTAAATTTGAGGGGAAAAAGATTTTAACTGTAGAAGGATTAAGTCCTAGAGAAAAAGAGGTTTATGAACATTGCTTTGCAGAAGCAGGAGCAGTTCAATGTGGTTTCTGTATTCCAGGTATGGTGATTTGTGCAAAAGCTTTATTAGATGTTAATCTTAATCCAACTAGGATAGATGTAAAGAAAGCAATCAATGGTAACATTTGTCGTTGCACAGGATATAAGAAAATTGAAGAAGCGATTTTAATGGCAGCAGAATATTTTAGAAATAATATTCAAATTGCCCCTAATCCAACTGAATTAAAGATGGCACAAAGATTTAAACGTGTTGATGCAACTGAAAAAGTAAATGGAACAGGTATTTTTGTAGATGATATTGAATTGCCAGGAATGATTTATGCAAAAGCAGTTCATTCTAAATATCCAAGAGCTATTATAAATAAAATTGATATAAGTAAAGCAGAAGCTCATCCAGATTGTGTTAAAATTTTATTAGCAAAGGATGTTCCAAACAATGTTATTGGTCATATAAAGCAAGACTGGGATGTACTGATTGCTGAAGGAGAAACAACTAGATATGTAGGAGATGCACTAGCATTAGTAGCAACTTATCATAAAGATAAACTTGATGAAGTTTGCGCACTTATTGAAGTCGATTACACAGAATTAGAACCAGTTACTTCTCCAACAGATGCTTTAAGATCAGATGCACCTTTAATTCATTCTGATGGAAATATTATGAGTCGTGCTATGCTTCAACGTGGTAATGCAGCTGAAGCAATTAAAAATTCTAAATATGTGGTAACAAGAAAGTATCAAACACCATATCAAGAACATGGATTTATGGAACCAGAATGTGCAATTGCAATGCCTGAAGGAGAAGATGGCCTTTTGCTATATACTAGTTCACAATCTGTATATGATGAACAACGTGAAATTTCAACTATGCTTCAAATTCCAATGGAAAAAGTACATTCTCATGCTCAACTTGTTGGAGGAGGCTTTGGTGGTAAAGAAGATATGAGTGTTCAACACCACGCAGCATTAATGGCATGGTATACTAAAAAACCAGTAAAAGTAAAATTCTCAAGACAAGAAAGCTTAAATTATCATACTAAACGTCATCCAATGGGAATAGAAATGACAACTGCTTGTGATGAAAACGGTTATTTAACTGCTATGAAAGCTGTTATTATTGCTGACACTGGTGCATATGCATCTCTTGGTGGCCCAGTATTAGAAAGAGCATGTACTCATGCAGGTGGACCATACAATTATCAAAATATGGATATACTTGGAATGTCAGTTTATACTAATAATGTAGTTAGTGGAGCTTTTAGAGGTTTTGGAGCAGCACAAAGTTGTTTTGCTACTGAAAGTAATATTAATCTATTAGCAGAAATGGTAGGTATTTCACCATGGGAAATTCGTTATCGTAATGCAATTCGTCCAGGTCAAGTATTACCAAATGGTCAGATAGCTGATGAAAGTGTTGCTATTGTAGAATGCTTGGAAGCTGTTAAAGATGTATATGAATCAAATCCATATGCAGGTATTGCTATAGGATGGAAAAACAGTGGAACTGGTGTAGGACATAAGGATATTGGTCGTTGTATTTTATCTATTGAAGATGGTAAAGTGCATATTAGAACTTCAGCAGCTTGTATGGGACAAGGAATTGCACAAATGTGTACTACTGTGTTATGTGAAACAACTGGTTTAGATCCAGCTCTTACTATACATGAAAGACCAGATACTGTTCGTACACCTAACTCAGGAACTAGTACTGCTTCAAGGCAAACTGTAGTAACAGGTGAGGCGGTAAGGAGAGTATCTGAAAAATTAAAAGCAGAACTAGATAAAGGATTAACATTAGAAGACTTAGAAGGTAGAGAATTTTTTGGAGAGTATTCTGCAAAGACAGATCCAATGGGAGCTATAAAAGATAATCCAATTAGTCATGTAAGTTATAGCTATGGTGCTCAGGTTGTAGTTCTTAATGAAGAAGGAAAAGTTGTAAAAGTAGTTGCAGGATTTGATGTTGGAACACCAGTTAATATTCAATCTGTTGAAGGACAAATTGAAGGTGGTATGGTTATGGGATTAGGTTATGCTTTGACAGAAGAATTTAAAGTTGAAGGAGGATATCCTAAGACAAAACTAGGAACATTAGGACTTATAAGAGCAAAGGATGCTCCAGAACTTGAAGTTATTCTCGTACAAGCTAAAGGAAAAATTCCTGAAACTTATGGAGCAAAAGGTTGTGGAGAATTATGTTTAATTCCAACAGCACCTGCTTGTGCACATGCTTATTATAGATTAGATGGTAAATTCCGTACTCATTTCCCATTGAGAGATACATTTTATAAAAAGTCAAAAAAATAAATAATAGATATGTTTTACAATAACAAGTGTTCAATAAATCTAATAGCTATTTATTCTTGTGTTGAACAATTTAGACTTGAAGCATATATATTATAAGCATTGTAATACTATATTTTAGTGAAAGTGAGATAGTTGAATGAATATAAATGGAGTAATACTGGCAGCAGGATTGTCTAGTCGAATGAAAGCGTTTAAACCTCTTATGAGTTTGAGAGGAAAAACTATTATTGAAAACAGTATTGATAGTATGTTTAATGCTGGTGTAAATAAAGTAGTTGTAGTATTAGGACATAGAGCTAAAGAAGTTGAATCTTTGCTTTGCAATAAATATGATCCTTTAAGATTACTATTTGTGAAAAATGAAAACTATGCAGAAACTGACATGCTAACATCTATTAAAATTGGAATATCGGCATTAGATAATTGTGATGCATTTTATCTTCTTCCAGGGGATATGCCAGCCATTAATACTAAAACTTTTCTTGCAGTAAAAGAAAATATGTGCAGAACACATGCCATGGTTTCATTCCCAACTATTGATGGATATAAAAAGCATCCACCTTTGATTTCATCAAAATGTATAGATTACATTCTTAAGTTTAATGAAGAAGGTGGACTTAGAGAAATTTGGAAACAACTTCAAGATCAGATAGCAACAGTTCCTGTTAAAGATATTGGATGTACATTAGATGCAGACACAACGGAAGATTATAATAGATTAGTAAAATATATGGAAGGCCATAATTAATTTAAAGTTATTTGTTTTATGGGGTAAAAGTGTCAATTTATAAAGAGATGATAACATAAAAAAGTAATTTTATATAAAAAAATAAGGTGAAGTTTAAGATCTAATATAGAATTCTATTTTCATTACTAAAATTCTCAACAATACCTTTAATGTAAGTATTGTTGGGAATTTTTTAATTTATAAGATAGATAGATTATACTCCAATATCAACATTTACTTAAAAAACATAGCGTTGTTTTAATAAGAATAGTAATGGTAAATGATATTAATATGGAAATTTGTATATAATAAATGAAGAAAAATATAAAAAGATTGATAAAAACATATTATAATTAATTTATAATATATAAGCTCCAAGAAAGTTTGTTCATTAATATAAATCTTAAAACATTTATAAATAGTATTATTCACCAGTATAGAGAGGAACTTATATAAAAAAATTATGATATATATGCTTCTAACTAGATATTATTAATTAAACATATAATTTTCTATATAAATGATATAAAATATTATAAATGTAATAACTTAATTAGAATATATATATTAAATATTAGGAGGAAATTTTCAATGAAAATTTGTGATATTTTATTTGGTTCAAGGCCAAAAACTATTTCAATGATAATAGAAGAGGGGAATTTGGAGGAACTTAAAGCTTTTATAGAAAATGGAGGCAATGTTAATGAAAAATGTGATGATAAAAGCCTACTTAACTTTGCCATAGATAATTGTGAAAATAATTATTTTGAAGTAATAGAATTTTTAGTTAATAATGGTGCAGATATAAATAGTCATCAAAGTTATTTTAAAGAAACACCCTTACATAGAATATGTGCAAGAGCAAATCCTAAAATTGATATTGTTAAATTATTTTTAGATAAAGGATCTGAAGTTAATGCTGAAAATATATCAGGAAAAACTCCAGTGTTTTACTGTAATTTTAGTTATTCTACAGAGCTTTTAAATCTTCTTATTAAATATGGAGCAGATGTAAAACATACTGATAAATATAAGAATACTATATTACACAATGATTATTCAGATTGTAATATTGAAGCTTTTGAAGATTTCTTAAAAATTCTTATTTCTCAGGGCTTAAATATAAATTCAAAAAATAATGCAGGACATACCCCATTGTATTTGTGCCAAAATGATGTTATTAAAGATATATTAATAAAACATGGTGGGGATATAAATATTTAATTATAAAAAATGAATATGGAAAATAATTTAATTATACAGATAAAGACTAGAATTCTTTAGGTTTTCTAGTCTTTATTTATGGTGAAATATAGATATTAAAAAATTAAAACATATAGAGAATATAAATAAAAATCTTCAAAATAAAAGATGTAATAATATTATATAAAAAGAAATAAGAAATGACTTTTTAGAAATAGTTAAAAGAAACAACAGTGTTTAGTTTATAAATAGTTTAGGTTTAATTTATTTATAGTTTATCTTTGTATTCTATACTGTATTTACTTAGGAAGAAATAAGGGGTGAATCATTTAGAATGAAAGTAAGAACTCATGTTAAATTAGCGGAACTTGCATTTAATAATAATATAAAGAACATTCCTAAAGGGTTTTCAAAATTTATGTTTAATTTTGGACTTGTTATGGTTGATCAAAGTTGGCATGTTAAAACACATCCACATTATAGGCAAAAATCTCTTAGTTATGTGCTTGAAAAGATAGAAAACCTTACATCAGTTAAAACATTTAATGCTTATTCTTCAATGCAGTTAGGAATAGTTGTTCATTATCTATGTGATTTTTGTTGCAATGCTCATATATTAGGATCAATGGGCAATATTTCATATCATTTAAAGTATGAACGTGACTTGCAAAGTTATTTATTAGAAAATTATGATGATTTAAAAGATCATTTTAGCAGTTCCTTAAACAATAAGAGTTCTATCAGAAATGGTATAGGTTCAATTAAAGCTTTAATTGAAAAAATGTTAGATAATTATACAAAAGGTGATGCATCTTATTTATTAGATATTAAACAATGTGTTGAAATTACATTCATGGTTTGCTCGAATGTTTTTGATTTAAACTTAAGTTTATTAAAGAATATTAAATATACAGTAAAACAATTTAAACATGATTTTAGTGAAATATAAAAGAATAATATATAAGCATGAAGTAGAGTCTATGTAATTAGGCTCTTATTTTTTGCTCTACAACTGGTTATAAATATATATGTGAGATTCTTAATTTTAAGTAATTACATAAAATATGGTAAAATATGATTAAAAAAATAAATATAATAAGGAGAGCATTATGCAAAATAATAATAAATACTGGAATGAAGTTTATAAAAATATTAAGAATAAAGATATAATATTTGATTTATGGTTAGACAAATTTCAAGATATATTAGAAAAACATAAAAATGATGTAATACTTGATTTAGGGTGTGGAAGTGGAGCGGATTCATTATATTTAATAGAAAGAGGATATAAAAACATAATAGCTTGTGATAATAGTGAAGAAGCATTAGAAGTTGTAAAAAAGAATATTCCTGATATAAAAGTGTTAAATGTTGATGTTTCATATAAAATACCTTTTGAAAATGAAAGTATTGGTATGATAATAGCTGATTTATCATTACATTATTTTAATGAAGAAACTACAAAAAACATATTAAAGGAAATAAAGAGGATACTCAAAGATGATGGCGTTTTAATATGTAGAGTTAATTCTTTAAATGATTTTAACTATGGAGCAAGTGAAGGAAAAGAAATAGAAAAGCATTTTTATTTAACTAATGCTGGATATAAGAGATTTTTTAATGAAGATGATATAAAGTATTTTTTTAGTGATTGGAAAGTTAAATATTGCAAAGAAGATAAAATGGGTAGGTATGGAGCAGAAAAAAGGTCTTTTGAAGTGGTTAGCGTTAAATAGAGTCTATATAGTTTAGGCTCTTATTTTTTTATCATTTTAAAATAATAAGGCAGAGTATTATGGTAAAATATTCATGAAGAGATTTAAATGAGGGAGAATTTTTAATGAACAAGATTGATACAGAAAGAGAAGGCATCATATTACCTAAAGAAATAAGTTTTGTGCCATATAGTACTGAAGTAGATTATAGAACATTTTCAGCAGTATTAGATGATAATAAAATGGTTGCTACATATAAGACGTATTGGCTTTTAGCTTTATTAGAAGAAATTCAACTTGATAATTTTGATATAGATTTTAAAAAACTTATAAGCAGAATGGTAACTTTTGCATGGTATCCAATACTTAAATATAAGCTTAGTTTTGGATTATGTGATAATTTAGTTAAGGTAGTTAATTATATTGAGGATACATATAATTTAGGAAGTAATTATGATGAGAAAAAGTTACTGGATTTTATATATACATCTGAAGATAAGATATTAAATAAGATGCTTAAGGATTTAACTTATAATGTACCTTATAGATTTTTATCTCCATTTTTTAAAGAACATACATCAGGAGAAAAATCAAAAGTTGAAAAAATAATTGAAACTCTTTCAAAAGAAGATGAAAGATGTGTTTATGAAATTTATATAAATGAAAATAAAGAAAAGTGTATTAAAATTAGAGAAAATTGGTGCAATTATTTAAAAAATAATTACAGAATACTTCAAGGATGGGCATATTATAAGCTTGTAATATTTCTACAAAAAAGAAATCCTAATGTGCCAGGTATATCAATGAAACTTGAAGCTCCAAAGAATAGGAATTTTACAGTCCAAACAAAGATTTGGAAGGAAATAATACAGAGAGAAAATATAAAAGATATTTATACAGGATTAGAATTTACAAAAGAAAATTATGATCATTATGGCGTTATAAGCATGGATCATTTTATACCTTGGAGCTTTGTACTTCATGATCAAATATGGAATTTGGTACCGACATTTAAGAATATAAATAGTAAGAAAAGTGATAATCTATTAAATTATGATAAATATATAGACAAGTTTTGTGACTTACAATATAAAGCTTTTTCATTTGTAATAGATACTAAAAGAAATAATCAAATTGAAGAGTATAGAGAATTATTAAAGATAGAAGATGCTAAGAAATTTAAAGAAGAAAGAAGCATTGAAGAATTCTATAAGATGATAAAAAAAGAAGTTTCTCCAGTATATAATATTGCTGTTAATCAGGGATTTTGTGTTATGGAGGAGTTTGTTTAGATTAGCAATTTTAAAGTGATAAAAAATGATTTTATAAAATAAGATAGGGGTTTGGGACGCCTCGCCTCCACCATACATAAACTTGTAATATTGATACAATAGAAAGTCATTAATTTCAATGGCTTTTGCTGTTTTTTTTAGAATTTGGAGCAGGAATTTTTAAGGTTTGAATCTTAGAAATATAGATTTTTATATTGGATATGCATATCCATATGAATTTTAGATAGAAGGTGTGCATTTTTACCTTTGAGTGTGCACTTTTTATCAGAAATAGATTGCTATAAAAATTAAGCATATTGCAACAGTTTTTTGGAAGAGAGTCAATATGTTTTCGTATACAAGGCATGTAGAGGCTGTAATCCTGTTGCAAAAGCCTTAAATGTTGAAATTCAAATGGTTTGAAACGTTGGAGCTGTGAGCTTGATTTAGATGTGGGATGATGACTTTCGCATCTTTTCTTTTGTGCGTATGATTCTCATGGATATTCATTTTATTTAATGAGGGTGAGCCATGACCATGAAAAAGGTTTTAAACATTTAAAATCAGCATTTGCCAAATAAATGTCTATAAGAAATAATCACCTTTATTCATTTATCGCATATTCTATATTAGATAACTTTAGTTAGGTAAATTATAGTTTCTACATCTAAATTAACCTGTTCTTTATAAGTAAATAGCACTGTTAAGTTGAATTTTTAAAATTCTCAATGTAGAGGAGTGAACAATATGAATTTATTATCAAAGGCTAATTTTAAGGATGATTATGAAAATAGTAATAAGAGCAGTGACTCGTGCGGACAAATACTAAAATGCGGAGAGGTTGGTCAGGCATTATTATTTAATGGTGCGAGTATAGAAACTTCTGTACCTGCCGCTACTATCACCATAGATACTTCTAAATTTTGTGATCCATGTATAATATTTGAATTTACCTCTAATATAATTGGAACACTTTTTCGAGGAACTTTAAACTTTCAATTATATAGATCGTGTAATAATCAACTACCAATTGCTATTGGTCCACGATTTTCTTTTACACAACCGATAGCAGCTCTTTTTGCCAATATGTTCACATTTTTTGTATGTGATTGTGATCCATGTCCAAATGAATGCTGCACCTATAGTATTGTTGTTTCACCTGGTGAATCTACTCCTATTATTGGTAATGTTGGCATTTTCGCAGCAAGGCTAGCCACAATTATTGCAGATAATCCGGAACATGATGATGACTGTTACCAATGTAATAAACTTTGCCATAAAGAAAACAGGACTATCTTAAAATGCGGAACACCAGGCAGTGCAATATCAATAACTCCAGATACCTTAGCAGGCACTACTTTTACTGTTAGTACTCTTACTTTAAATACTTCCTGCTTATGTGACCCATGTGTAAAGCTTGAATTTGCAAGTAATTTAGCTTATTCAAGCCCTAGCACTATTGATAGCACAGTTGTAAACTTCCAGCTATTTAAACTTTGCGACAATCAACGTAACCCAATACCAGTTGGACCACAGTTGGTTTTTTCAGTTCCGTTTACAAATATAGGACAGCCTGTAACACCTGGATTTTCTGGCACTTCAACATTTTCTTTCTTTGTCTGTGACTGTGACACTTGCCACCATGAATGCTGCACCTATTCATTAGTAGCAACTACAGCTACATCTGATGCGTCTGTTACTATTACCAACCCAAGGCTTTCCGCAATAGCTGCAGATAATAACTACAGATGCTGTTAATACAAAATTTAAAAACTTTGCTACTATAACTATAAAAGGTTCTAATAATTATCTGAGCCTTTTATTTTGGTGTGCCCATTGGCACATGCTAATCGATGAAAGTCCGTAATGGGGCTGATAGTGGCAACCATTAGCTTAAGACAAGGGTGTCGATTGTGAGGTGGAATCTAAGGAAGTCGGCGGCAAAGCCTTGGTCTGAGGTATACGAATCACATTTGAGGTTTAATTCGGTGGGTAAACTTGCCAAACAAAGTAAAGCCAAATAACTATCCGAAACAGAAAGAGTAAATGTGGCAGATGGATGAGGTGAAGGTATGTGGTCTCACCTGGGGAGATCTGATAGATATGTACTAAAAGAATTAAAATTTCTAAATACAACTTATATAGTGATGCATAACTGAATTTATCAGAAGTCAGCAGAAGTCATAGTAATTCCGCTAAACGCGGTAGCGGATGAAGGACTGAACATTAGAAGGTTACAACTTTGGATAAAATCAAAGAAATTACTAAACCAGATGGTGGAGTTAGACTTCTGGAAATACCAACTGTACAAGATAGATTGATTCAACAGGCAATTACTTAGGTATTATCTAAAATATGAATCTTTATTTTCTGAAAATAGTTTCGGATTCCGTCATCGTAGAGGAGCATAGGATGCTATAAGGAAATCAAAACAATATATAAATCAAGGAAATAAATGGGTTGTAGATATGGATTCAGAGAAGTTCTTTGATAAAGTTAATCATGATATTCTTATGAGTAAACTTGAAAATAAGCTAAAACTTAAAGTAAATAAGGATAAAAGTACAGTAGACTTTGTATCTAAACAAAAATTTTTAGGATTTTTGTTTTACTTTTTGAAAAGCGGAGCAGAAATAAGAATCCATGAGAAATCCATGAGAAATCCATAAATAGATTTAAGGAAAAGGTTAAATTCTTTACTAACAGAAATAAAGGAATTAGCACGGAATAAAGGCTATTAAAATTAAATCAAATCACAAGAGGGTGGAATAATTATTATGGAATTGCTAACGCACGCGGAAAGCTAGTGGAACTAGACAAATGGCTTAGAAGGAGACTAAGAGTTTGCATATGGAAACAATGGAAGAAGATTAGCACTAAACAGAGAAATCTAGCTAAATTAGGAATCAATAAATACAAAGCGTGGGAAGATGCAAATACAAGAAAAAGCTATTGGATAATCTCCAATAGTCCAATTCATAATAATTAACTATTTATATTTATAAATGGAGATAAAAATTTAAACTTCATAATTTCTTCATAAATTTTATAAACAGTTCTTTTATTTTTGCTACTAAAATAAAAACATAGTTAGAAGTGTAGAAAGAGGAGTAAAGTTATGAAGTGTTTGATTATAGTACCAGCTTATAATGAAGAGAAAAATATTTATAATGTAGTTACTTCAATAAAGAAAAATAATGTATTTGCAGATGTCATTGTAATTAATGATGGTTCTAAAGACAATACGTATTTTGAAGCGAAAAGGGCAGGGGTGGAAGTAATAAATTTAAGTGAAAATTTAGGGATTGGAGGAGCAGTTCAAACAGGATATATATATGCATTAAATAAAAACTACGATGTAGCAGTTCAAATAGATGGAGATGGACAGCATGACCCAAAGGATTTAGCAAATTTAATAAGACAAATGGAAACAAACAATTTTGATATGATTATAGGTTCAAGATTTGTTGAAAAAACAAATTATATTCCAAGTACATTCAGAGCAATTGGTATAAGATATTTTTCAAAATTAGTTTCTGTTTTATGCAGAAGTAATTATTATGATACAACTTCTGGTTACAGATTAATTAATAAAAAAGGAATAAGGCTTTTTGCCAAATATTATCCAAAGGATTATCCAGAAGTAGAAACAATAGTATATGCATGCAAAAATGGACTTAAGGTTAAGGAAATTGGTGTTAATATGAGGCAGAGATCTAAAGGAAAATCATCTATAACACCAATAAAGTCAATTTACTACATGATTAAGGTAACATTATCTACACTGATTGTAGCTCAAAAACAGGTTTATTAATATACAATAAAAAATATTATTTAAATCACGCTTAAGAAAATAACAAGTTAATATTACATATTTGATTTATTAGATTTTTTACGTGCTTAGTGAGGAGAGTAAGTTATGGGTGTATTTGAAGTATTAATTACAATATCAATTTTTATAACTGTATATTTAATTATTGAAATATCTAAAACAAAGAAAAAGTTAGTAAGATTAATTCAGGAAAATGCTGTGATTTGGCAGTTTATAAAGGAGCAGAAAAACAAATGATATATGTGTTGTTATTAATTAATATAATAATGCTAGTTTGTGGTCAAGTTCTATGGAAAATTGGAACAAGTAAAATTGTGTTTAATTTATCAGTTCAAGGAATTATTAATATGATTTTTAATCCTTACATAATAGGTGGCGCAATTATATATGTATTTGCTACAGTTATTTGGATTTATATATTATCGAAAGCAGAACTCAGTAGAGTGTATCCGCTTCAGAGTTTATGTTATGTAGTTGGAATTGTAGCTGGAACCTTAATACTTAAGGAGTCTTTTACATTTAACAAAGGCTTGGGGGTAGTCTTTATAATTATTGGAGCATTTATTATTAGTTTGAGATAGGAGAAAGATATGTTTGATATTTTTAAAGAAGGCAAAAAAATAAAATTATGGCTTATTTTATTAGAGACGATATTTGTAATAGTATCTTTAATATCAATTTTTAAATATGGTAATTCAACATTACTTGGAAGTTTAGAACAGTTTGATAATGATGATGTAAAATATATAAGAAGTGCTTGGAACTTAGTTGAAAATAGAATATTTTCATATGAAGATATAAGTCAGCCTACAGTATATATAATGCCTGGACTCACATTTATATTATCATCATTTGTAATAGTATTTGGTAAATTTCAAGCTATTGTAGTATTTAGAATATTTCAAGTTATTTTACAAGTAGGTAGTTTAAATTTAATATTTCTAATTGGAAGGAAAATTTTTAATAGTAAGGTAGCACTAGTAGCATGTATAATTGATTCAATTTATATTGTTGAGATATATTCATCTAATCTTATACTTATGGAAGTTACATTTAAATTTTTAGTATTACTTCTTATATATGTAAGTATTTATGCACTTAAAACTGGAAAGGTAAAGTATTATGTAGCTGCAGGGATAGTTTGGAGCTTAGGATGTTTATTTAAACCTACAATAGCAGTATATCCATTGGTAATAGTTATAGTTTGGATTAAAAATAAATATAAGCTTAAGGACGTAGTTAAATATGCTAGTATAGTATTGGTTATATTCTGTATAATAATGTCACCTTGGTGGATAAGAAATTATAAGGATTTTAATATGTTCATACCATTTACAAAGTCTAGTGGTAACCCTTTTTTACAAGGAACTTTTGTTAATTATGATCAAAGTTATGGATGGGGAATAGATTATAAAAAAAGTGAAAATTTGATACAAAAAGACCAATATGAAATAGATATGGGGATAGAAAGATTAAAGATATATGGGATACAAGCGCCGCTCAAATTTGCTTATTGGTATACCTTAGGAAAGACATTTTATTTTTGGTATGAACCTTTTTATTGGAATAAGTATATTGGAATAAATTATTTATTAGCGTTTATAGAACATTATTTTATATTAATAACAGCGATTATTGGTATTAAAAACACTATTAAAGCAAGAAACTGGACTTTAGAAAAACAGGTAATTATTTTAAGTATAATAATTATGAATGCAGTGTATCTACCGTATTTTACATGTAGTAGATATGCATATCCTATTATGCCATTAATGATTATTTTTTCAGGTGGTTATACTTATAATAGAATATGTAAGTTCAAGACAGATAAAAAATAATAGATTAATGATGTAATCATATTAGTTTATTATTTTTCTAATTGTGTCTAAAGATTCAAAGCTAAGAAAAGGCAGGGATTTAGAAATGGAAAAGAAACAAATAATATTAGTAGTAGATGACGAAAAAGATATAAGAGAAGTTATTGAAATTTATTTAATAAATGAAGGATTTGAGGTAATTACAGCTTGTGATGGTTTAGAAGCTTTAGAAAAATTGAAGAATAGATATATAGATTTAATAATTTTAGATGTAATGATGCCTAAATTAGATGGCATTAGGACATGTATGAAAATAAGAGAAGAAAAAAAGCTGCCTATAATAATTCTGTCAGCCAAAAGTGAGGATAGTGACAAGATTTTGGGATTAAATATTGGTGCAGATGATTATGTTGTAAAACCATTTAATCCTTTAGAACTTGTGGCAAGAGTAAAATCTCAAATAAGAAGAAACACAAGTTTTAATGAACCAAGAGAAGAAAATAGTGATGAAATATGTATAGATGGCCTTATAATAAATACAGCTACAAGGGAAGTATTCGTAGATGATAAATTTATTAGATTAACTCCAAGAGAATTTGATATATTAACTGTTCTAGCATTAAGTCAAGGAAGAGTACTAAGTACAGAACAGATATATGAAAAAGTATGGGATGAACCATTTATAAATTCAGATAACACTGTAGCAGTTCATATTAGAAATATAAGAGAAAAGATAGAGATTAATCCTAAAGAACCTAAATATATAAAGTTGGTATGGGGTGTTGGATATAAGATGGATAAATAAGAGGTGGAATATTTGAAAAATAAAATAATAAGAAATTCAAGTAGTTTAAATATTAAATCCATATTAATGAATGTAATAAGTTTTATTATAATATTGAGTGGGATTAGTGCAATATTATATTCAGTTTATATAGAAAATCCATATACTGTGGTTAATGCTTTTAACCGTGCTTTTGTTGATGCAGAGAAATTTGTAAATAGAAATGATGATTCATGTCAGGAATATTTAAACAATGTTGCGGAATTAAATAATGTAAGTGCGGCAGTTATAGATACAGAAGGAACAATATTATTGAAATCTAGAAATATTAAAGAAAATAAATTTGATATGGAAAAATTGGATAAATGGTTTCATAGAGAATATGAAGATGGAAACTTTTATCAGATTTATGATATTACAATAGATAATAAAGATCAGAAACTACTTATATATAGAAAATATAATCCTTGGTATTTAGGTTTAAATGATAAGGAACTTTTATGTATTTTAATGACACCAGCTATTTTAGCTATGCTTTTGACATTCTTTTTAACAAATAGAAAGGTAAGGTACATTAAAACAATAGCAAATGGTGCAATAGAATTTTCAAGTGGAAATTTAGATTATAGAATAGAGAAAAAAGGCAATGATGAATTAGAATTTTTAGCACAAAGTATGAATAATATGGCAATAAAACTTAAAGAAAATATTGAGAAGGAAAGAGCTCAGGAAAAGTTTAAAACAGAACTTATAACTAATGTCTCTCATGATTTAAGAACACCATTAACTTCACTTATAGCTTATATGCAGCTTGTAGAGGACGAAAAAACTACAAAGGAAAATAAAAAGAAGTATACTGCTATATCTATAGAAAAAGCTTATAAGTTAAAACAGCTTATAGAAGATTTATTTGAATATTCAAAGTTAGAATCTGGAGGAATATCTTTAAATAAGAGTGAAGTCAATGTAGTTGAGATACTAGAGCAAAGCATAGGAGAATTATTTATTGAAGCTCAAAAAAGAAATATGAATTTAAAAAAGAAATATGATGTTTCTAAAATAATTTTAAATGTTGATTCAAGCAAACTAGGAAGAGTTTTTGAAAATCTATTATTAAATGCAGTTAAGTATGGGGTAGAAGGTACAGATATAAGTATAAATTTAACAGAAAGTCATGAATATATAACTATTTTATTTGAAAATGAAGTGGAGAGCGATATTTCAGAAGATATATTGAAGATTTTTGATAGGTTTTATAGAAGTGATAAATCAAGAAATTCTAAGGTCAGTGGTTCTGGTCTTGGATTAGCTATTTCGAAGAATGTAGTAGAACTTCATAATGGAGAAATTTATGCAGAGTGTCAAAATAATATGTTTAAGATTTACGTAAAAATTTATAAATGCTAAAGTGTTTATATAAGGTGGATTTTCAAGGTTGTACTTCACATTCACCATAAAATAAATAAAATGATTTTTAGTGTAGATTTATTTAAATTTATAGATGAAGAGCTTAAGTGGAAATATTGTATTAGATGCACTAAAGATTTAGGTGTAACCATAAAAGGAAAATCTAAAATAAAGAAATTAGAAGATATAAAACCATTAAGTAATAAAGGAAAAAACTTTTATAATATAAAATTAACTGCTCAAAATTATAATTGCAATTTATCCGTTTGCAAAGCAAAAGACGCGGAAGAAACTTGGTTTATAGCACATAATTTAGAAAAATCTCTTGCAATAAGAGAATATAAAAAGAGATTTCAAATTGAAGAAATGTTTAAAGACTTTAAAAGTGGTGGTTTTAATTTAGAATCTACTTGGAGCATGAATATTCAATATATAAAGATGCTTTATTTTTGTATTTCAATAGCTTATTGCTTCATAATAACATTAGGAATTTCTTGTGGTAAAGATAAAAATAACACTATTATTGGAGTTGTTAAAAATTTAAATGGTAAAAAAGTAAGAATTTATAGCTTATTTAGATCTGGATTAAAATGGTTTAAAAGATGTTATTATTCAAATAGAAATGAATATTATCTAAAATTTTGCTTTACACTTTATGAAAATTAATGTTTAAAAATCCCATTGACATAATACACTTGAATAGTTTTAATTATTCATTTACATATTAATTCAGTTATATAATAAAATCTCATTATAAGAGTAAATGGAAAACCATAATAATCAATTTAATCAATTATTATGGTTTTATTAAAATTTATTACAAATAACTGTCCGTAGGTCAGGATTATTAGGGCGATTTTTAAAAATATTAAGTTTTTTTATCAATTTAACGCATTCTTAGCTTGATGACATTACAACCTTGTGCTACTAACTGAATTTGGAGTAACTTAATCAACTTTTCCAACTCTTCAGATAAATCTTTTGCAGTGATAAAATCATTATCTTTTAAAGCTAATTCTATATTTGTTTCAACTAATTTTTTATTTTGTTCAATTTCTAAATAATCTTTGTTAAAATGATTTGCATAAATCATCTTTCTAAATTTTCGCATACTCATTTTTCTAATTGTCTTATCTTCAATGATTAAAACAAAATCCACACAGTTTACTATAGAATAGTAATCATGGGAAATCATCAGAATCGCACCGCCATAATTTTTTATGGCTTTTTCAAGTGCTATTTGCGAATATGTATCTAAATGACTTGTAGGTTCATCAAGAAGCAACAAGTTTGCATTACTAGCAGAAATTTTAGCTAATTGAAGCATATTTTTTTCTCCACCAGATAAAGATCCTATCTTTTAAAGCCAAAGACCCCCGGGGGTCTTTGTGAAGGAAGAATGACTGAACTTGCTAATCTAATAACAAAGCTACATTTATAAATGCAAGCAAAGAATATGTGTATTATGTAAATTATTCAGACAATGAAAATCTTTATAAAATTCCAGCTAGTGGCGGAAGATCTAAAAAAACCACCAATGAGTATGGAACTAAGATAACAATTCTAAAGGATAAAATATTTTTTAATGGCATGTTTTACAAAAAAAATAGATAGCAGATAAGATTAATTAATTAAATTTAGATTATTAATGCAAGTCATGTCATGTTAATAATCTAAATATTTTTTTGATATGAGCATGTTAATAATTTAACAATAAATACAAAAATAAGGATATTAAGAAAAAAATTACTTTAAATCAATGATGTAAAAATTCATTTAAGTACTTATATATATAACTTTTTATAACAGAGAAAATTACCAATGTAAACATTTACTGTTAAATTATTAACAATTGTTTACAATCAGTATTTGAGGAGATATAATGAAATCATAAATTGGTCAGACCTATTTATGATTGGTATGATGAGTATGCATGAATTTATAGGAGGAAAATTATCTTTGATCATAGGAATATATTAAATCTAGGAAAAGAATGTTAATAAAATTGTTAACATCATTAAATTAATGTAAATGGTAAAGGGGAGAAAAAACATGGAAATTATGTTATGTGTAAAACAAGTTCCAGATGACTCTGTTGAAATTCATTTGGATAAGGAAGCTAAAAAACCCAAGTTAAGTGGAGTGAGTTTGGTAGCAAATGCATTTGATACATATGCATTAGAGCTAGCAGTCCGCTTGACTGAAGCACATGGAGGGCAAGTAAGTGTATTAACAGTTGGAGCAGAAGATTCTTTAAATACCTTGAAAAATTGTCTTTCTGTAGGAGCTAAAGAAGCATTTTTTGTAAAAGATGATTTATATGCAGATTTAGACTCCCTTGGAACAGCTCATGTTTTGGCAGATGCTATTAATAAAATTGAAAAGGACAAGGGTAAAAAATTTGATTTAATTCTTTGTGGAAAGGAATCTACAGATGAAATTACTGGTGAGGTTGGAGCAATGCTTGCTGAAAAACTTAAAATGGGTTTTGTAAGTAGTGCAATTGAAATAGGTCTAAAAGATAATGATTTGGAAGTTCATCAAGAAACTGATGAAGGATATAATTTAGTTTCTTTAAAATCACCAGCAGTAGTAACAGTAAGTAAACCAAATTATGATCCACGTTACCCTACGATTAAAACTAAGATGGCAAGTCGTAAGGCAGTAATTCCAACTTACTCAGCAGCAGAAATTGGAGAGGTAAAACAAGCAAAAGTATGTTGCATTCAATATGTTGAACCTTCTAAGAAAGAAGCTGGTATCAAGATTAAAGAGAAAGATGCTGTGCTTGCAGTAAGTGCTGTTATGGAACAAATGAAAAAGGATAAGGCAATCTAAATTAAGGGGGAAAAGGAAAGTATGAAAGCATTATTGTTTATTGAGACAGATGGAGAAAAAGTATTGGGAGGAAGCCTAGAACTTATTAGTGCAGTAAAAGCATTAGAGGCAGAAGGAACAGCTCTTGTAGTAGGTAACAGGGCTTTAGCAGATACAGTAGCAGCGTTTGGAATTCCAGTTATTTTTGCAGATAATGCGGATGGCTGTGATACTTTGACAGAAGTATTAGCAGAAACTGTTAAGGAACAAAATCCAGATATTATTCTATTAGCTAATACAGCACTCGCTAAAAATATTGCACCACGTATTGCTGGACGAATGAGTTTAGGCTGTGTAAGTGATGTAACAGGAATTAGTAAAAGCCATGATAAAGTTATATATACCAGACCAGCTTATGGCGGCACAATTTTGGAACATATTGAAGTAGAAGGCACTGCTATAGTTACAGTTAGAAATGGAAGCTTTCCAAAGCCAGAAGCTGCTTCAAATGCAAGTGTTACAGAAAAGAAGGTTGAAATTTCAGCTAATGTTATTAAGACAAAAATTGTTGATGTAGTAAAAGAAATTTCTGAATCTGTTAATTTAGAAGAAGCTGAAGTTATTGTTTCTGGTGGACGTGGAATGGGAAATGCAGAAAATTTTAAACTTGTTGAAGAATTAGCACGTGTACTTGGCGGTGTAGTTGGTGCAACAAGACCCGCAATTGAGGAAGGATGGATTTCTCGTGCACATCAAGTTGGACAATCAGGAAAGATTGTAGCACCAAAACTATATATTGCATGTGGTATTTCTGGAGCAACACAACATACATCTGGAATGACAAGTTCAGGTTATATCGTTGCAATTAATAAAGATGAAGAGGCTCCAATATTTGAAGTTGCCAACTTAAGTATTGTTGGTAATGTTGCAGAAATTCTTCCAGTTATGATTGAAGAAATGAAAAAAGCAAAAGCACAGTAAAGTTTTTTCTAAGATAAAGGGTTATTTCACTAAAAGCTATTGCAATAACTTAAAAATAAATCTCAATTCACAAGAATATGAAATTAAATATAAAATTTCACACTTGTACACTTAGAGAATTATTAAAAATAAATTAATAATAAACGTAGCATATAAAAAATAATTATATTCGTATATTTTTAAAACAGTATTAATTAGCAAGTGGAGAGATGGATAATTATAATACCATGGTGATACCAATTTGTGAAAGATTATACCACTTAAGAATTAAATAAGGAGGATATGAAAATGCTGTTTTTAAAATTCTTAATGGCCATAGCACCAATTATTTGGCTTATAATTGCACTTAGCGGATTAAAAATGCCAGGTTTTAAAGCCTGTTTAACTGCACTTGTTCTTACAATGATTTTAGCTATTTTCTTCTGGAATTTGAATGTCATTTATACTATGACAGGAGTATTAGAAGGAATACTAAACGCATTGTGGCCAATTTGTCTAGTTATTGTTGCAGCTTTGTTTACGTATAATTTGATTTTACGTACAGGCGCAATGGATTCCATTAAAAAAATGTTGGCTGGAGTTTCTAGAGATAAAAGAGTATTAATATTAATTATTGGATGGGGCTTTGGTATTTTCATGGAAGGAATGGCGGGATTCGGTACAGCAGTTGCTATTCCAGCATCAATGCTTGCTGGTCTTGGATTAAATCCAATTTCAGCAGTTCTAGCATGTTTAGTTGCCAATACAGCACCAACTGCTTTTGGATCAGTTGGAATACCTTTAGTAACACTTTCTGCAGTAACGAAAGTTGGAGCTAACTCACTAGCAGCAAACACAGCGATAATTGAAGCGTTTATCTTTTTTATAACTCCATTTATTATGGTATGCATTGTAGGTGGGGGAATAAAGGCACTTAAAGGGGTATTTGTTGTTACCTTGGTTGCTTCATTATCATTTACAATACCTGCTTATATTACAGCAACAGTACTTGGACCAGAATTACCAAATATAGTAGGATCTATTTGTTGCATGATATGTACAATTGCTTCAGCAAAAATATTTAATAAAAATCCTCAAGAAGAATATTGTATTCAAGTTAATGAAAAACAAGAAGAAACAACTTTATCATTTAGTAATGCAGTAAAAGCTTGGTGCCCATTTATTTTAATATTTTTAATGTTAATGTTTACTTCAACATTATGCCCACCAATTCATGATGCAATTGCAGGATTTAAAACTAGTGCAATTGTATATGCAGGTAAAGGAGGAAACACTTTAACCTTTAGTTGGATTAACACACCGGGTGTAATTATCTTTATTGCGGCCATTATTGGAGGGTTTACACAAGGTGCAAAAGTGCCAATGATGTTTGATGTATTAAAAGGTACATTAAAAGCAAACTGGAAAACGATTGTAACAATTTGTGCAGTTATGTCAACCGCAAAAGTAATGAGCTATAGTGGAATGATTTCAGATATTGCAAGTCTTTTAGTTGTAGTTACAGGAGGAGCATATCCATTAATTTCACCATTAATCGGATCTATTGGAGGCTTTGTCACAGGCTCAGGTACATCCACCAGTGTTTTATTTGGAGGATTACAAGTACAAACAGCACAAAACCTTGGACTTTCAGCAGCATGGATGGGTGCAGCAAATACACTTGGAGCAGGTATAGGAAAGATGATTTGTCCTCAAAGTATTGCAATTGGCACAAGTGCAATAGGCAAATCTGGTTCGGAAAGTAAAATTTTAAGAAGTGTATTTAAATATTATATATGCTATGTAACTATTGGTGGAATCCTATGTTTTATAGGCACACGTTTATTTAGTTAAGAGATAATAAGTAAGAGATAAGTAGTATTGAGAGATAAAAGATAAGAGATAAATAGTATAAAAAGATAAGGTATGAAAGATGTCAGGTAAAAGTTTAGGAAAAAATTTAAATTTGGCGCTAAATAAATTAGAAAGGAAATGATTATTATGGCTAAGTATAATCAATTGACAGAAGAATTAATCATGAAATTACAGGAGGCAGCTCCAGGGCATATTTTAACAGGTGAAGATATAAATGAAGATTACAGTCACGATGAAATGCCTATCTATGGGAAAGCAGCTCCACAAGTTGTATTTATGGCACATTCTACTGAAGAAGTTTCAAAGGTAGTAAAAATATGTGATGAAAATAAAATACCAGTAACTCCAAGAGGCGCAGGAACGGGGCTTGTAGGTGGAGCAGTTCCACTACTCGGAGGAGTTTTAATTGATATTACAAAGATGAATAAAATACTTTCTTATGACTTAGAGAATTTTATTGTACGTGTAGAGACTGGTGTTTTATTAAACGATCTTGCAGAGGACTGTTTAAAAAAAGGATTATTATATGCTCCAGACCCAGGTGAAAAATTCGCTTGCCTAGGTGGAAATGTTGCAACTAATGCTGGTGGAATGAGAGCGGTAAAATACGGTGCAACACGTGATTATGTACGTGCAATGAAGGTTGTACTTCCAACAGGTGAAGTAACAGACTTTGGAGCTACAGTATCGAAAACAAGTTCAGGTTATAGTCTTTTGAATTTAATGATTGGTTCAGAAGGTACCCTTGGAGTTATTACTGAACTTACACTTAAAATCATGCCAGCACCAAAGGTAGTTGCAAGTTTAATTATACCTTTTGAAAATTTAGATGATTGTATTGCTACTGTTCCTAAATTTAAAATGGAACACATGAATCCGCAAGCTATAGAATTTATGGAAAGAGAAATCGTTTTATCTAGTGAAAGATATATTGGAAAAAGCGTATTCCCACAAGTAATTGATGGAGTAACTGCAAATGCTTATTTACTTGTAACTGTTGATGCGGGTAATGAAGATGAGTTAAATAATCTTATAGAACAAGCTAGTGAAATAGTATTAGAATCAGGAGCAATTGATGTGCTTGTAGCTGATACACCAGCAAAAATTAAGGATGCGTGGGCTGCACGTTCTAGTTTCCTTGAAGCCATTATGGCAGAAACAAAATTATTAGATGAATGTGATGTTGTAGTTCCAGTAAATAAAATTGCTCCTTATCTTGCATTTGTAAATAAAACTGGTGA
Source organism: Clostridium sp. CTA-5 (assembly GCF_054768135.1). Taxonomy (NCBI): domain Bacteria; kingdom Bacillati; phylum Bacillota; class Clostridia; order Eubacteriales; family Clostridiaceae; genus Clostridium; species Clostridium sp. CTA-5. Next base: position 462,042 of record NZ_BAAAAT010000001.1, read on the forward strand.
AGAGTGTGGAATAACTATTAAAAGCTTTGGACATGCAGGAGATGGAAATCTTCACATATACCAATGCAGTAATGATTTAGAAGAAGGAGAGTTTAAAACAAGAGTTGATAAATTCTTTAAGATTATTTACGAGGAAGCAATAAAATGTGGAGGCCTTGTTTCAGGAGAACATGGAATTGGTAGTGGAAAGGTTAGCTATTTAAGAGATAGCATTGGAGAAGTAAATATGGAATTAATGAAAGGCATTAAAAAAGTCTTTGATCCAAATTCCATTATGAATCCAGGAAAAGTATGTAGCCAAATAGAAGGTTTAAGTTCATAATAAAAAAGTTTATATATATAAATATCTCATAAAAGTAAAAAAGAAAAATAAGCGTATCCTACAAAAAGTAAAAAGGAAAAGATGTTCCACAAAACAAGAAAAGGAATTAAAAAAAAACAATTGATATCACACAAATTATAAAAAGGAAAAAAGGAAGGCAGGAGATTAATATGAATTTTAGACAAGATGAAACCCATGAACAATTACAAGAAATGTATCGCGAGTTTGCAGAAAATGAGGTAAAACCAATCGCAAAAGAAATTGATGAAAGCATGCGTTTTCCAGAAGAGAATGTAGCAAAAATGGCTGAAATGGGCTTACTTGGAATTCCATTTTCTGAAGAATACGGCGGAGCTGGAATGGACACATTAAGTTATGTACAATGTGTAGAAGAATTATCTAAATGTTGCGCGACAACAGGTGTTATTGTTTCAGCACATACAAGTCTTTGCGCAACTCCAATTCATACTTTTGGTACAGAAGAGCAAAAAGTAAAATATTTAAAACCACTTGCTTCAGGTGAAAAATTAGGTGCATTTGGATTAACAGAACCTGTTGCTGGAACTGATGCCTCTATGCAAAAGACAACAGCAGTACTTGAAGGAGACCATTATGTATTAAATGGAAGCAAGATTTTCATTACAAATGCAGGATATGCAGATATATATATTGTTTTTGCTATGACAGATAAGAGCAAGGGAACAAAGGGTATTTCAGCATTTATCGTTGAAAAAGATTTCCCAGGTTTTTCTGTTGGAACTCATGAATTAAAGATGGGAATTCGTGCATCTTCTACATGTGAATTATTCTTTGATAACTGCATAGTTCCAAAGGAAAATCTTTTAGGAGAAGAAGGTAAAGGATTTGGAATTGCAATGGCGACTCTTGATGGAGGACGTATTGGTATTGCAGCACAAGCTCTTGGTATTGCAGAAGGTGCAATAGAAGAAACAGTAAAATATGTTAAAGAGCGTGTTCAATTTGGAAAATCAATTTCACAATTCCAAAATACTCAATTTGAACTTGCACAAATGCGTGCAAGTACAGAAGCTGCAAAACTTTTAGTATATCAAGCAGCATGTGCAAAAGATGATAATGAAAAATATACACATTTAGCTGCTATGGCAAAATTGGTTGCTTCTAGAAATGCTACTGATGTAACAAATCGTTGCCTGCAATTATTTGGTGGCTATGGATATTCAAGTGATTATCCAATTGAAAGAATGATGCGTGATGCTAAGATAACAGAAATCTATGAAGGAACATCAGAAGTTCAAATGATGGTGATTTCAGGATGGATGCTTAGATAAGCCACATTTTAAAATCTAATAAATTTGTTCTCTAGTTAAACACAATCAAAAAATAATAGATTAAATATCAATTATATTGAACTAGCATTTTTTGATTGTGCATTAAACCTATTTAAATAAACTATGAAAATAACAAGTTCAACTATATATTATAGGGAACTTGTTATTTTTTATGTCTTTAATCGGATGGAGTGCTTTTTTATTCTTTAGGAATTTATAATACATTAAATCTGTGGATAACTTATATAATAAGCTAACAAAATACATTTGACAAAAACCTAAAGAATAAAAAACAAATATATTCGCCTGCCAGATTTTTCTCACATGCGTTCGAAAAGACAGATGCGTAAAAAAAATCTACGGCTTCATAGTCGCCTGTGATTTTTTAATAAAAATTGTGATTTTATTAAGAATAATTTTATCTGCTTTTGTTTGATAAGAGGTAAGCGTCAAAGAATTAACGCCTAGATATAGCTAAACCCCTTTGCTAACGTCCTAAGTAAAAAAATATAAGATTTAAAGTAACTTAATCAGCGATTCTAACTCTTCAGATAAAGTTTTTGCACGTTCAAAATCAGTATTTCGTAAAGCTAAGGCTATTTTCATTTCTACTGATTTTTTCTTTTGTTCAATTTCTAAATAGTCTTTATCAAAATACTTTGAATAAATCATCTTTCTAAATTTTCGCATATTCATTTTTCTAATTGTCTTATCTTCAATGAGTAAAACATAATCTACACAGTTTATTATAAAATAGTAATCATGAGATATCATTAGAATCGCACCGTTATAATTTTCTATGGCTTTTTCAAGTGCTATTTGTGAATAGGTGTCTAAATGGCTTGTTGGTTCATCTAGAAGCAACATGTTTGATTTACTAGCAGAAACTTTGGCTAATTGAAGTATATTCTTTTCTCCACCAGATAAAGATTCTATCTTTTGGTTAATGATTTCTTCATCAAAATCATAGTTTGAAATATATGATTCAACATCTTCATAAGTTTTAAATCCTGCATCTAGGAATTCTTTAAGTATTGTATTAGACTCATTTAGTACTTCCCCTTGAAGCTGTGATAAATAAGCTACTTCAATGTCAGAATTTATTTCAATAGCAGGATGATTATTTTTAAAGATATCTCTTAGTAAAGTAGTTTTCCCAGTGCCGTTTAACCCGATAATAGCTACTTTATCATTGGATTTAATCTCAAAGTTAACATTTTCTAAAAGCATCTCATCAAAGCTAACACTGTAATCATTAATTTTTAAAGCTATTTTTTCTTCAATTTGATTATTAGTAGTTAAACGAATATAAGGTTGTTTAATTTCTACAAATGGTGTTTTAATTCTACGTGCTTCTAATCTTTCTTGAAATTTCATTCTAGCTTTTAGATATCTTCCAGCAGAAGTTTCACCTGTAATTTCTGCTCTATCTCTTAGTTTATTGATTATTTGCTCGTTTCTCTTAATTTCTTCATCATCAGCAATAGCTAGTTCCTGCAACTCAATTTTAGTTTGAAGTAATGTGAAGTTATAATCAATATATCTTCCATCAAACTCTTGAAGCTCCATGTTTTCAAGGTGAATAATTTTATTAAAGCAATGATTCAATAGATATCTGTTGTGCGTAATAACTAACATTATTCCCTTGTGAGAATTAATTAGATTTTTGAGAGAATTAAGGTTTTCAAAGTCTAAAAACACATCTGGTTCATCCATAATCATTAAGTCTGGACTATTAAGCATTTCCTTAATCACTTGAATAAGCTTGAATTGCCCACCACTAAGTTCAGATACCATTAGATCTTTAAGGTTGCTTAGATTTGCAAGATTTAATTTCTTATTAAGGTCACTTTCGAAATCATCTCCAAAAGTTGCATCAAGTAAATCTAAAGCTTCTTGGTACTTTTCTAGTAAAGGTTCAATCTCAGAAGATGTTTCCATTTCAGCACAAATAGAAGTTATTTCACTTTGTAGCTTAATAAAATCTTCACATAGATATTCGAAAACTGTAGTTTCTTTTGTTTTGTCTAGTTGAGGGAATTGACTTACATATCCAATCTTACAATTTGGATCTATCTTTAGGCTGCCATCGAACATGTAGTTTTCTGAATCTATAATTATATCTATCAGTGTACTTTTTCCACTACCACTTGTTCCTATAAAAGCACAATGTTGATCATCTTCTAAGGTAAATGAAATCTTATTATATAAATCTTTTTGCGGAAATGAGTAGGACAAATTATCAACTTTTATCATATTATTACCTCTCTTTATAACTTAAAAAAGAGCTTATAAAAATAAGCACTTTAATATATTCTTAGCAATTGAAATTTTATACTTGATTTTTATGTAGTAAAGACAATTTACTAAGTTTAACATTGACAGCATAACATTTTTTTCGACTAAGTTCAATCATTTCATATAATAAACAAAAATTGTCTTAGTATTCTAATAAATTAAGTATAGTAGTCTATTTTTTTGCACTTATAACTAATGAAAATTCAATATATATTATTACCTTGAATAATATATATTTAAAAAAGTAGTGGATTTCAAAGGTCAAGCTTCCCCTACATCATGAAATAAATGAAATGATTTTTTGTAAAGTGGATTTTATAATTCAAACTAAAGAAATAGCTAAGTTATTATACTTACAATTAGAAAATTAGTTATACTATTTCAGTACTTAAATAAGAGTTGTTATAAGTAAAACATGTGGAAACTATTATAATTTAATATTATTTTAAATAAGAAACAATCAATAATTTTAAAAAAGTAAATTGATTGTTTTTTATATTAAAATTAAAAAAATGATAATCAAAAGTAAAAATACAGTAATTATAAATAATATCAATAGTAACTTAATTTCTATTCATAATATTTCAAAACATTACATATAATTACATAATATAGTATAAATATTAAAAGTATAATAAAGTATGTAAATGGAGGATGAAATGCAACTTAATGTAGAGCAAAAAAGAATAATTCAGAGTAAACCTAATGGCCATTCTTTAATAAAGGGTGTAGCTGGTTCAGGTAAGACTACTGTTGCTGTAAATAGAATTCCATTGCTATTAAGGCACTATTGTTCCTCTAAAGATGATAGAGTTCTTATGGCAACTTATAATAAATCACTTCAAAAATATGTTTCATTTATATATGATAACATTAAAGATAATATTAATGATCAACTTAATATATTTGATGAAGACAATAGTAGTAAGTTATATATTAAAACCATAGATTCAATAATGTTTAATTATTTTAATCAATATAAAAAGTATAATAATGTTAATTTAGAAATTGCATTTCAAAAAGAATGTCAAGATGAATTAATTGATGCAATAAATTTTGTTAGCAAGAGTTTTGATGATATTAAAATCATTAATCAGAAGTATTTTCAATTTATAAAAGAAGAAATTATGTGGATAAAAGCTTGTAATTATATGGAGCTTGAAGAATATCAATCTGTTGATAGAATAGGGAGAGTTAGAAAAATTAATAATGATGGCCCGCAAAAACTTAGAAAAAATTCTAAACAACGAAATGCAATCTTTGAAGTTTTATTAAGGTATAATAAAAATTTAAAAAATACAAATAAAGTAGATTTTCAAGATATGGCATTAATCGCATTATCTCAGGCTAAAAAACATCCGTTTGAGAAATATACACATATTTTAATAGATGAAAGTCAAGATTTAACAAGAGTTCAATTGGAATTTTTAAAAGCATTATATAATGAAAAAGAATATTCTAGTATAACATTTATTTCTGATGTAGCTCAAAGTATATATCCTCAAGCTTGGCTTGTTAAAAATCGTTCATTTGCAAGTTTGGGTTATGATATGAAGGGAAAATCTAATTCTTTAAGTAAAAATTATAGGACAACTACACAGATAGCTCAAGCTGCATTTAGTTTAATTAATACAGATGAAGATTTAATTGAAGATGATAACTTTGTTAAACCTAATTTAATAGACAAGCAAGGTGAATATCCAGTATACAGAAACTTTAAAAATTCAAGTGAAGAATCATATTATATATCTAATTTAATAACCAGAAATCTAATGAAAAGGTATAACCTTAAAGATATTGTTATAATTTCTAGAAGAAAAAATCAATTAAAAGAAATTAAAGAAAATTTAGAAAAACACAAAATTACATGTTCTATATTTGATAAAAATAATGAATTTGATTTTTCAAATGAAAGTGTAAAGCTTGTAACTATGCATTCTATTAAAGGACTTGAATTTAAGGTTGTTATAATTGCTGGATTAAATTCTAAAGTAATGCCTTTATGTCCAGTTAGAAATGAAGAAGAAGATATGGACATGCTAGAATCTAGAGAAAGAAAATTACTTTATGTTGGAATGACTAGAGCTACAGAAAAATTATTTATAACATCAGATGGTATACCGTCTAAATTTATTAAAGATATAGATTATAAGTATTTAAGAATAAAAAGTAATTGTGATATGAAGAGAATTTCTTCAATAAGTTTAGAAAATTATTTGTTTAAAGAAGAGATTTCAGATATATATTCTAGAGAAGAAAAAATAAGACAATGGGTACTTAGAGAATTAAGAGATACTTATGGATATCCAACAAACTTATTTACTATAGAACAAAAAGTAAATATAGGATCACAAATTAAATTTGCGGATATTGCAGTTGATATTTATAGGAATAATACTAAAGGTCCATATATATTGATAGAGGTAAAAAGCTGGGGCAGTGGTATAAAGAATGCATTATCACAACTAAAGAGCTATATGGCTAATACTCCAAGTGCTAAATATGGAATAGCAACTGATGGAAATGAAATAGTTATAATAAATAAAGATTTAAAAGAAGTAGATGATATACCTAAGTTTGATTCATCAATGCTTCCATTAGAATTAGAAACTATTGAATATATAGATTTAAAAAGAAATATAAGTCATAAATTTATAAAAGATTCATTGGCAATAGGTGAATTATATATAGAGGAAAATGGATGTGAAAGAAAAGTTGATAGTGTAAGAGCTGTTCCAGTATTTAATGAGATAGCAGCGGGAGTGCCTATATTAATCAATGATAGTATACAAGGAAAATATTATTTACCAACAGAATGGATTAGAAATTTTAAGGATGTATATATTCTTAAGATTAAAGGTGATTCAATGATAAATAAGAATATAAATGATGGAGATTATGTTGTTATAAATAAACAAAATTCAGCTGATATTGGACAAATAGTTGCAGTAGATATTGAGGGAAATTGTACATTAAAAACATATAAAACAATAGGTGGAAAAATCCTCTTAATGCCTGAAAATGATGATTATGAACCAATTATCCTTGAAGAAGATCAATGTAGTATTCTTGGAGTGGCGATTGGATTGATAAAATAAATCTAATATTTAATAGAGGAAATTTATTCTAAATAATACTATTAACTTAAAATTAGTTTTTTATTTTTGTAGAATACATTTGAGGTTATTAAGAATTTATATAAAAATATATAATTCTATAGATGAAGCTAATATATATTTTGATTACATTACAGAGCTAATATGATTAGCTTAGCAGAAGAAAGAACTAAATTGCAAGTCGCAAAGAATTTATTAGATATTTTAGATGATGAAACAATAGCAATAAAAACAGTATTAGATATAGAAAAAATTAAAAGGTTAAGAAAAGAAAATTAAAGGGTAGGCTTATTTTAGTCTATCCTTAGTTTTTATAAAAATATTAATGAAAATTTGAATTTTTAGTTAAGAATGTTATAATCAATAAATAGTAAAATTAAGTAATAATTTATATAGAAAGTGTGAAACTAGAAATGAGAATAAGAGTACCAAGTTATTTTAAGGATTTTAAATGTATATCATCAGAGTGTGAAGATACATGTTGTGCAGGATGGGGAATTGTAATTGATGAGGAAACTAATAATTATTATCAAAAGGTAGATAGTGAGTTTGGAGAAATGTTAAGAAGTAAGATAGTACAAGAAGATGGGGAAAATGTTTTTGTATTAAACGGTGATAATTGTTCATTTTTGAATGAAAATAATCTTTGTGAAATATATAAGGAGCTTGGAGAAAAAAATCTTTGCTATGTATGCAGACAATACCCAAGATACATGGAAGAGTTTTTGGATTTAAGAGAAATTGGAATATCATTATCTTGTCCAGAGGCTGCAAGAATAATATTAAGAAATTGTAAAGTATCAGAATTTGAATTAAGTGAAAATAATGAAGTTGGGGATAAAGATAGTGATATTGATGAAAATGTACTTGAAGACTTTTTGCTTTGTAGAAATATAGCCATTAATGTTATAGAAATGCCTAATATAGATTTAGAAGTTAAGGCAGCAGTGGTGCTTAAATTTGTTAAAGAAATTCAAGATAAAATAGATTTAGGGGATATGGATGAAATAAAATATGTTAGAGAAAAGTACAGTGAAAACAATTTTATAAAAGAAATAATAAATGATTTATATAGATATAAGGGAAATGAAGAAACTAAATATAATAATGTATATGAATACTTTAAAACATATATAGATTTAAAACATATAAAACCTAATGATCAATTAGGTTTAAATAATGCATTAAGACATTTTTGGCAAAGTGAAGAGAATAGAGAATTTTATATAGATGAACATAAGAAATTTAATTATTATTACAAAAATAATATGTACAAGTTTAAGAATATATTAGTGTATTTTATATTTAGATATTTTATGAAGGCTATTTTTGATTATGATGTATCTGCAAAAATAAAGATAGCTATAATTAGTTTAATAATGATTAAGGAATTGGCAGTAGTAAGATGGATAGAAAATGGAGAACTTACGGAAGAAGATATGGTGGATATAAGTCATATGTATTCTAAGGATGTTGAGCATTTAGAAGAGAATATAGAAACACTACAGGAAATTTTTGAAACAGAAGAAGTTTATGAAGTAGATAAAATCTTAATTACTTTAATGAATGAATTTTAAAATAATAAGTGGTGGATTTTAAAGGTCATGTTTCTCCTCCACCATGAAACCAATGAATCGTCTATAAGATAAGTGTTTATAGACGATTTTATTTTTAAAATAGAAAAATATTAAATAATTTGGTAAAATTAACATGGTGAATAAGAACTATGGGGGATAATATGAATTCAACAGTTAATGAATTGAATAGTGTAAGAGAAGAGCAAATCAGTTTTAATGATATTAAATATAAAGATATAGAGAGTAAGGAATTTTTAGTTAATAATAAGCTTATAGTCAATTCAGAGAAAGGTAATCTTTTAGATGAACTTAAAAAACTTTTAAGTGAATGTGAAAAATTTTATTTTAGTGTAGCTTTTATTAATTTTAGCGGTCTTCAGCTTTTATTAGATAGTTTTAAAGAGCTTGAGGACAAGGGGATTAAGGGCAAAATTTTAACTTCTACATATTTAAATTTTACTGAACCTAAGGCTCTTGAGAGAATTAATAGGTTTAGTAATATTGATTTAAAAGTTTTTATAGCCACTAAGGAGAGTGGATTTCATACTAAGGCTTATATTTTTGAGAACAAGGAAGAATATAAGATAATTATAGGTTCTTCTAATATAACACAAAGAGCGTTAAAAAGTAATATTGAATGGAATGTTAGTGTTATCTCTAAGAAAGATGATAGTTTTACACGCGAAGTTTTAGAGGAATATTTGAGTTTATGGGAAGTAACTTCTATTGTTGATAATGAATTTTTGGAAAGTTATAGTAGTTTTTTAAAGGAAATTAGAAAAGTCCAAAATAATAAAAGCTTGGATTTTAATGATTATGAGATTATTAAACCAAATAATATGCAAAAAAGAGCTATTGAAAATTTAAATAGAATTAGAAGCTCAGGTGAGGATAAAGCTCTTGTTATTGCAGCAACTGGTACAGGAAAGACTTACATGTCAGCTTTTGATGTTTTAAGTTATAAACCTAAAAAGATACTTTTTTTAGTTCATAGAGAGGAAATTTTAATATCTGCTGAGAGAACTTTTAAAAGATTAGTTAAGAATAAAAATAAAACTACAGGTCTTTTAACAGGGACAAGTAAAGAGTTAGAAGCTGATTATTTATTTTCTACTATACAATCTATGAGCAGTGAGTTTGAGAATTTTAGTAGAGATGAGTTTGAATATATTATTATAGATGAGGCTCATCATGCTTCTAGTCCATCTTATAAAAAAATTATGGAGTATTTTAAACCTAAATTTTTACTTGGAATGACTGCAACACCAGAGAGATGTGATAGTGAAAGTATTTTTGATATTTTTGATAATAATGTAGCTTTGGAAGTGAGACTTAGAGAAGCTTTAGAACTTGAATTAATAACTCCATTTCATTATTTTGGAATAACAGATATTGATGGTGTTGATTTAAGTGATGTGAAGATAAATGATATAGATGAAATAGCCAAAAGATTAAAAGTTAATGAAAGAGTTGATTTTATTATAGATAAGATGAACTTTTATGGTTATGATGGAGAAAAACTAAAGTGTGTAGGTTTTTGTGCAAGTGTTGATCATGCTGAATATATGGCAAATGAATTTAATAAAAAAGGGATAAAAAGTATATGTTTAACAGGATCAAATTCTGCAAAGGAAAGAGCTGATTATATAAAAAAGTTAGAATCAGAAGATGATGAATTAGAAGTTATTTTTACAGTTGATATTTTTAATGAAGGTGTAGATATACCCTCTATTAATTTAGTATTAATGTTAAGACCTACTAATTCGCCTATAATATTTATACAACAACTTGGTAGAGGACTTAGAAAACATAAGGAAAAAACTTTTTTAACTGTTTTAGATTTTATAGGAAATCATAAGAAAGCTTTTTTAATAGCGTTAGCTTTAAATAGCTCTAAATATTATGATAAGGATAGTTTGAAGGTAGCTGTTGCAACTCAGTTTGCTAATATACCAGGATGTACTAATATTCAAATGGATAGAATAGCACAGGAAAGAATATTAGAGCAGTTAAATGAAGAAAACTTTAATTCTATGAAGTATTTAAAGGAAGAATATTTAGAATTTAAGAAAATGAATGGTTTAAAAACTCCTTATTTTCTTATGGATTATATAAAGTATGATGGAGCTCCAGATCCTTTAAGATTTATAAATAAAGAAAAAACTTATATTGGTTTTGTAGCTAAAATTGAGAAGGATGATAAACTCAAAAATTTATTAGAGGATGAAGTTTTTATTAAAATACTTAAAGAGCTTTCAAGTAAATTACCTATAAAAAGAGTATATGAATTTAGCATATTAAAATATATGTTAAAGCATGGAGAGATAAGTGTAGATAAAGCTAAAAGTGAAATCTTAAAGTATATTGATTATGTAGATGATAATAGTGTTATTCATTCTCTTCAATGTTTAAGCCAAGCTTATTATGATTCAGGGCAAATTAAGAATAATATTAAATGTTTTGAGTTTGAGGGTAAAGTATTAAAAGCTACTTGGAATTTTAAAAAGGTAGTAAATGATAAAAAATATAGTATGTATATTGAAGATGTTATAAATTATGCACTTATACGCTATGAAAAAGAATTTGAAAGTCAGTATTATGGGATGCCATTTTTAAAAAATTATGAACAATATCAAATGGTAGATGCAGCACTTCTTTCTAATTATACTAAAATTCATAGTTCATTTAGGGGAAGTGGGCTTATAACTAATGGAAAAGAATATTTTCTTTTTGTGGATTTACATAAGGAAGATGGTATTAAGGAAAGTATAAATTATAAAGATAAATTTATAGATAGAAGATATTTTCAGTGGCAAACACCAAACAGTACTTCTCAAAGTTCAGAAAGAGGTAAAAATATTATATTTAATAAGCAAAGAAAAGTTAATTTACATATTTTTGTTAGAAAGTATAAAGAAATTGATGGAGCTGTAGAACCTTATATTTATATAGGCAAAGGAGATGTAGTAGAATATGAAGGTGAAAAGCCTATAACAGTTAAGATAAAATTAGAACATGAAATGCCAGTGAGGTTATATACAGAATTTATAAAAAAAGTATAGAAAAATTTACTATACAATTTATGTTAAAAGTAATAATTATTTCTTATGAATTACCACAAAAAAACAAATTCCTAGGATATTAGAACATAAATTCATTAAAACAAAGAAATGTATTAGTATAGTTAACTTAGATATTATAAACTTATTTTTTGTATTATTAGAAAGATGTAGAAAGTATATATAATATATCAAAATAATGATATAATTATTTTAGAAACCTAAAGATAAGGAGTGATTCTATATGAAATGGAAAGAAGTAAGGGAATTATATCCTAATCAATTTGTAAAGTTTGAAATTTTAGAATCTCATATAAAAGATAACAAAGAGTATGTAGATGATGTTGCAATTATTAAAGCAATTTCTGATGGAAAAGATGCAAGAAAAGAATTTATAAATTGTAAAACAGATCAATTAGTATACAGTACTAAAAATGAGGAACTAGTAATACAATTAGTAAAACATGTGGGAATAAGAAGGAGTGTATAAAGTGAAAAGTTTGCAATTTAAAGATGGACTATTATACACTTCAATAACTTTAAAACATGGAGATAAATCTGTTTTAGTAGACGATGTTATTATAGTAAAAGAGACTTGGAATGCCAAGTCTCTTTTAAATTCTAAAATAACAAGAATAGATATAATTGAATCTATACGGGAATGGAAAGCTATATATTCACAAATTAATACTAATGAAATTAATAATAAATATTATGCGAATGATTTGGCGGGAATAGGAATTGATACTGAAACAGGTTATATAAGGGTATAAAATAAAGTGTTTAAGATGTAATTATAATAAATATCTAAAAGGCTAATAAAGTTTAATTAATCTATTTTAGTTAAATGGTAAAATATAATTATTGGGTTTGATTTGAAAGGGGAGAATTATATGGAATTTATAGGGGAAATGTTAAGTCTTACTTTATATATAGTAATGAAGGAATTAAAGATATAATTAAATCAAAACCTAAGACTTTGGATGATATTAAATTAATATCTGGATTTGGAAAGGTTAAGTGTGAGAAATATGGAGCGGATATTTTAGAAATAGTTAAAAGAAATCTATGTTAATATGTAGATAGAGTTAGACTAGTATTTTATTTTAGTAAGTATATTTAAGAATATAATTTTAGGGATAGATAATTTGTAAAAAAACAAATTGTCTATCTCTTTTAATTTATAAAATTAGATAAGAACATAACAAAAAATTTAATTTAAGATAGGTTATTGAATATAAACTTTATAAGAAGGAAAAACTGAATTTGAGGTGAGAAAAATGTCAAAAAATAAATCAAATAAAAATAAGAATGATAATAAATCATCAAGTACTACTATGGAACCAGGTGAAAAAATGCATAAACCTACAAGAGGCCTTCCAAGAACAGAAAACTAACAAAAGGATTAGAATTCTTGTATAAGTTTATCAAATAAAAACATTGTTCTAAATTTATGTTTGAACTGAGCCCCGTTGAGTAAATAATACAGTAAAAGTACTGCTGTAAAATCTACTTGATGGGGTAATTTTTATGTAGTTAACTTACACTATATTTGCAGGTGTTAATATTATGAAAAGGTTGAGTTTAAGAGTGGTTCTAGGATTTTAGGTTTAACAATAAGATATTTTTGGATATAATAGAGGTAATGTAATTGATTATTGTAATGAATCAGTTAAAATATGGAGGTTTGTTATGAAATTAAAGCCACTACCAATAGGTGTAGATAATTTTGAAAAATTAATAACGAGAGATTATTATTATATAGATAAAACATTATTAATAAAGGACTTACTAGATAATAAAGCAGATGTTAATTTATTTACAAGACCAAGAAGATTCGGAAAAACTTTAAATATGAGTATGATTCAATATTTCTTTGAAAAAAGAGAAGAAGATAATTCTTATCTTTTTGAAGGGTTAAATATAATGAAAGAAGGAGAAAAATATACTTCTCATATAGGAAAATATCCTGTAATTAATCTTTCTTTAAAATCAGGAAAACAACCTAATTTTGAATTAGCTTATATTTCTATTACACGAAGAATAGCAGAAGAATATAAAAGGCATGAATATATATTAAAAAGTGAAAAATTAAAAGATGATAAAGAAAGATTCTTAAAGATTCTAAGAGAACAAGGTGATGAAGGAGATTATATTGATTCGCTATTTTTCCTTAGTCAATGTCTAGAAAAATATCATAAGAAAAAGACTATAATATTAATTGATGAATATGATGTACCACTTGAAAATTCATTTTTTGAAGGATTTTATGATAGAATGATAGCATTTATAAGATCAATTTTTGAATCTGCATTAAAAACAAATCCTTCTTTAGAATTTGCAGTAATAACAGGTTGTTTACGTATTTCAAAGGAAAGTATTTTTACTGGACTTAATAATCTAGAAATAATCTCAATTTTAAATAAATCTTATGATGAGTATTTTGGTTTTACTCAAAAAGAGGTAAATAAAATGCTTGAAGATTATAATTTAATGGATAAAGAAACTTTAATAAAAGATTGGTACAATGGTTATATTTTTGGTGATGCTAAAGTTTATAATCCTTGGAGTGCTGTACGTTTTATAAAGGATTTAAAAATAAATCCAAATGTAATACCAACATCTTATTGGGCAAATACAAGTTCAAACAGTATTGTTAAAAGTTTAATTGAAAAAGCAGATAGTGTAACCAAAAAGGAAATTGAGCTTTTGATTGAAGGAAATACTATAGAAAAAAGAGTTCATGAAGATATAACTTACGATGAAGTTTATGATAGCATGGAAAATCTTTGGAATTTTATGTTCTTTACTGGGTATTTTAAAAAAGTTGGGGAAAGAATGGATGAAGAAGACAATCATTATATAAGCTTAAAAATACCTAATAAAGAAGTTAAATACATTTTTAAGAATAAGATTTTAAAATGGTTTCATGATAAGGTTAAAGTAAAAGATTTATCTAAAATGTATAAGGCTATATTTGATAAAGATGTTGAAACTTTTCAAAAAGAATTGAATTTAATGCTTAGACAAACTATAAGCTTTAATGATGCTTATGAAAATTTTTATCATGGATTTACTTTAGGAGTATTAGCTAACATGCATGACTTTTTAGTAAAGTCTAACAGAGAAGCTGGAGATGGCAGGAGCGATATTTTTATAAAATCACTTTCAATATTTGAACCATGTGTAATTTTAGAACTTAAGGTATGTGATAAACCTAAAGATATTTTTAAGAAATGTGATGAAGCATTAGCACAAATTGATGAGAAAAATTATGAAGAAGAACTTAAAGAAGAAGGATACGAAAATATAATTAAATACGGAATTTCATTTTATAGAAAAGATTGTGTAATAAAAGTTAAGGAATAGAACTTATATTTAAAGTAAGGAATTTGTGAAATAGTGAATAGATTAAGAAAAATGCTAATAGAGCTTAATTAGTTTTAAGTTTTATTAGCATTTTTAATTTATTCTTGGGGTTTTCATTATTTAGGAAATCTATCTTATTATTTGGTATGTGATGGATATAGTTTTAAGAAAAATAAAGAAATTTATATGAATTTAATTTAAGGCTTTACAAGGCATAAAACATGTAGATTTAAGACAAAAATACTCGAATTGTAGACTTATAATTTAAATTTACAATTTACATATGAAAAATAATATAATAAAATTAAATAAAATCATTAAAAATT
This sequence comes from Clostridium sp. CTA-5, assembly GCF_054768135.1. Classification (NCBI taxonomy): domain Bacteria; kingdom Bacillati; phylum Bacillota; class Clostridia; order Eubacteriales; family Clostridiaceae; genus Clostridium; species Clostridium sp. CTA-5. The sequence goes on from NZ_BAAAAT010000001.1 coordinate 477,419, forward strand.
TATTGCAATAATGTACACGAGATATACAAAGAAAGAAGATGAAAATATGAAAAAAACATTGCATTTGAAAGATGCCATTGATATAAATGCTTTTCAGAAAATACAAGATGATATATCAGATGCTACAGAAATGTCTATAATAACTGTTGATTATATGGGAAAGTTAGCAACTAAGCATAGTAGATGTAGTGAATTCTGTAAGCTTATGAGGGCAAGTGAATCATATTCTCAGTTGTGTGAACGTTGTGACTCACGTGGTGGTTTAGAAGCAGCTAGATTAGAAAAGCCATATATATATATATGTCATAAGGGATTAATAGATTTTGCTACACCTATAATTGTTAATGGTCAGTACTTAGGTTCAGTAATGGCAGGCCAAGTGTTAATGGAAGAGCATTCAAATGTTGAATTGGAGAAAATAGTAAATGTAGAAAATGATTTTGATGATTTAAAGAAAGAGGAAAAAGAAAAGCTATTAGAAGCTTATAATAATTTGCCTGTAGTTAGTTTTAAAAGAATACAGGCAGTGGCACAAATGATGTTTCACATAAGTAATTATATCGTAGAAGAAGCTATATCAAAAATAGTCCAAAGAGAGCTAGATGAAAAAAAAGTCAAGTTTGCAGAAACTAAAAAAGTGCAAGCGGAGTTGGAAAAAGAATATAAGGCATCTCAATTAAAAGCACTTCAATCTCAGATAAATCCACATTTTTTATTTAATGTATTAAATAGCATATCGTCTTTAGCTATAGTTGAAAATGCACCTAAAACTCAAGAGGTTATATATAATTTATCTAATATGTTAAGATATACATTAAAAAAGGTAAATAAAATTGTTAGCTTAGAAGAAGAGTTTGACTATATAAACTCATATTTGAATCTTCAAAAGGTAAGATTTTCAGATAGATTAAATTATGAAATTAATATTGATAAACAATTTAAAAATATAAGAGTACCTTTTATGGTTATTCAAACTTTTGTAGAAAATTCTGTTGTACATGGACTTGAGACAAAAGAAGAATGTGGTTATATAAAAATTTTTGTAGAAGATGCAGAGGATTATGTAATAGTACATATTGAAGATAATGGTACAGGTATACCTAGAGAGCAACTTAATTTAATGCGAGAAGAACTACAAATAAGAGATGATAATAATTTGGATAAAATAGGAATAAATAATGCAAATAAAAGAATGGCTTATTACTATGGAGACGAATATAAAATAGAAATAACTAGCAAAATAAGAATAGGAACTTCAGTAAAAATAACTATTAAGAAAGAAGTTTAGCTAGGAGTTGAATAAATGCTTAAAATAATGATTGTTGATGATGAAATTTTAGAAAGACAAGCTTTAGGGATGATTATAAATAACTCAGATAGTGGAAGAGTTATAGCAGAAGCTTGTAATGGAAGGGAAGCTATAGAATTAGATAGGGAATTTAATCCTGATGTTATAATAATGGATGTTAAAATGCCTGGAATAGATGGAATAAAAGCATCGCAAATTATAAAAGAACAAAACAAAAATAAGATTATTATAATGATAACAGCTTATGATGATTTTGAATTAGTACGTAAAGCATTAGTGTTAGGCGTAGACGATTATATTTTAAAACCAATAAAACCAAGTGAATTAATAGATGTTATAAATAATATCTTTGTTAATTTAAAAATTAACAAAGATATCTGTATAGAAAAATCAGAAAAATCAGTAAGTGAGAGCAAGGAATTGCCTATTAAAGCAGCTATAGAGTATATACAGGATAACATTGGAGAAAATGTGAGTTTAGAAAAAATGGCATCTATATGCAACTTAAGTCCTTGTTATTTTAGTAGGGTATTTAAGAAATCGGTTGGAGTTACTTTTATTTCATATGTTAATGAGGCTAAAATAAATAGGGCAAAAGAATTACTTGAAAATACAGATATACCAGTTCTTAATGTAGCTTTAGATTTAGGATTTGATGATTGTGGGTATTTTATAAGGGTATTTAAAAAATCACAAGGGCTTACACCTAAAAAGTATAGAGAAGTACATAAAGTCCAATAATTTTATAGAAGGCCACTTTATCAAATTATGTAAAGTGGGTAATTTTTTTATATTTTTGCATGAAAAACATCTTTTTAAAGTTTAAAAAGATGTTTTTTTTGTTAGAACAAGCTTCAAATTTTATTTTATAGGATTATTTTTAACAAGATGGACAAAAAAGTCCAATTAGCACTCGTGAAAATCAAACAATAAAGTTCAAGAACAAAGCAAGAATTTGTGATGGAATTTAGGTGGATGTATATTATAATCTAAACATCACATCGATAAAAAAATAACAAAGTTTAAATATAATTTTTACAAAGTTATGTTAAAGGGAGGAAATATAAGTGAAATCAAAAAGATTCCAGGTTTTAGCAAAACGTCCTGTAAATCAAGATGGTCTTATTGGAGAATGGCCAGAAGAGGGATTGGTAGCAATGAATGGTGTTAACGATCCAAAATCTTCAATAAAAATTGAAAATGGAAAAGTGGTAGAGTTAGACAATAAAAAAAGAGAAGAATTTGATATGATAGATAGATTTATAGCTGACTATGCAATCAACTTAGAAAATGCAGAAAACGCTATGAGTTTAGATTCAGTAGAAATAGCAAAAAAACTTGTAGATATAAATGTTAGCAGAGATGAAATTGTTAATATAACAACAGCTATAACACCAGCTAAGGTAGTAGAAGTTGTGTCACATATGAATGTTGTTGAAATGATGATGGCTCTTCAAAAAATGAGAGCTAGAAAAACACCTTCAAATCAATGTCATGTTACAAACTTAAAAGATAATCCAGTTCAAATTGCAGCAGATGCAGCAGAAGCAGGAATAAGAGGTTTCTCAGAACAAGAAACTACAGTTGGTATAGTTAGATATGCTCCATTTAATGCATTAGCAATACTAATAGGTTCACAAGTAGGTCGTGGAGGAGTTTTAACTCAATGTTCAGTTGAGGAAGCTACAGAACTTGACCTTGGTATGAGAGGACTTACAAGTTATGCAGAAACAGTTTCAGTATATGGAACTGAAGCAGTATTTACAGATGGAGATGATACTCCATGGTCAAAGGCATTTTTAGCATCAGCTTATGCTTCAAGAGGTCTTAAGATGAGATATACATCAGGTACAGGTTCAGAAGCATTAATGGGATATTCAGAAGGAAAATCAATGCTTTACCTAGAGTCAAGATGTATATACATAACTAAGGGTGCTGGCGTTCAAGGACTTCAAAATGGTGCAGTTAGTTGTATAGGTATGACAGGAGCAGTTCCATCAGGAATAAGAGCAGTATTAGCTGAAAACTTAATAGCAGCAATGCTTGATATAGAAGTTGCATCAGCAAATGACCAAACTTTCTCACATTCAGATATAAGAAGAACAGCAAGAACATTAATGCAAATGTTGCCAGGAACAGACTTCATATTCTCAGGATATAGTGCAGTTCCAAACTATGATAACATGTTTGCAGGTTCAAACTTTGATGCTGAAGACTTTGATGATTACAACGTTCTTCAAAGAGACTTAATGGTAGATGGTGGATTAAGACCAGTATCAGAAGAAGAAACAATTGCAATTAGAAATAAAGCTGCAAAAGCAATACAAGCAGTATTTAGAGAATTAGGTTTCCCTGCTATAACTGACGAAGAAGTTGAAGCAGCAACTTATGCTCATGGAAGTAAAGATATGCCTGAAAGAAACATAGTTGAAGACTTAAAGGCAGCAGAAGAAATGCTTAAGAAGAGAGTAAGTGGATTAGATATAGTTAAAGCATTAAGCACTGGTGGATTTGATGATGTTGCAAATAACATATTAAACATGCTTAAGCAAAGAGTAACTGGAGATTACTTACAAACATCAGCTATATTAGATAATGATTTTGATGTTATAAGTGCAGTTAATGATAAAAATGATTATATGGGACCAGGAACTGGTTATAGAATGAGCGAAGAGAGATGGGAAGAAATAAAGAACATCCCTAACGTAATAAAACCAGAAGATATAGAGTAAGGGTAGAGGTGAGCGATATGGAAAATACAACAAATCAATATGTTATGCCAAAGCTTCAGCTTACTGAAGTAGGAGAAGCAAAAGTTGGAACTAAGGCAGATGAGGTTGTTATAGGATTAGCACCAGCTTTCCTTAAGTTTCAAAGTAAAACATTAGTAAATTTATCACACAGTGATATATTAACAGAAATTATAGCTGGAATAGAAGAAGAAGGATTAAAGGCTCGTGTTGTTAGAGTAATAAGAACATCTGATGTTTCATTCATATCAAATGATGCAGCAAAAATAAGTGGATCAGGAATAGGTATAGGAATACAATCAAAAGGAACAACAGTTATTCATCAAAAAGACTTACTTCCTTTAAACAACTTAGAATTATTCCCACAAGCACCACTATTAACATTAGATACTTATAGATTAATAGGAAAGAATGCAGCAAAATATGCTAAGGGAGAATCACCAACACCAGTTCCAACAAAGAACGACCAAATGGTTAGACCTAAGTTTATGGCAATAGCTGCCCTATTCCACATAAAAGAAACTAAACATGTAGAAGTCGGAGCAAAACCAATAGAAATCGAAGTAAAATTTTAATTTGAAGGGAGAATAATTGTTATGGAACAAAGAAAGATGAATCCTCAAGATTATCCTTTGGCTACAAAAAGACCTGAAAGTATAAAGACACCAACAGGAAAAAATCTACAAGATATAACTTTAGAGAACGTATTAAATGGAGATATTAAAGCAGAAGACGTTAGAATATCACCAGAAACTTTAGAAATGCAAGCTCAAATTGCTGAAGGTATGAATAGAGATGCTATAGCTAGAAATTTTAGAAGAGCAGCAGAACTTATAAAAGTTCCAGATGATAGAATTCTTGAAATATATAATGCATTAAGACCAAATCGTTCAACAAGAGAAGAACTTTTAGCAATAGCTGAAGAACTTGAAACACTTTATGGAGCAAAAGTTAATGCAGATTTCGTAAGAGAGGCTATTGAAGTTTACGAAACAAGACAAAAATTAAGACAAGAGTAATTGGCTTTGAATTAAGGAGGAAATTTAATGAAAATAATCGCAGGTGTAGACATTGGTAATGCTACAACGGAAGTGGCATTAGCAAAGGTTGAAAATGAAAAGATAAAGTTTCTTTCAAGTGGTATAGTTCCAACGACAGGAATAAAGGGAACAGAAGAAAACATAGAAGGAGTCTTTTCCTCTTTAAAACAAGCTTTAAATAAGGTAGATTTAGAACTTAAGAATTTGGATTTAGTAAGAATAAATGAAGCAGCACCAGTTATAGGTGATGTTGCTATGGAGACTATTACTGAGACTATAATAACAGAATCTACAATGATAGGACATAATCCATCTACTCCAGGTGGGGTAGGTCTTGGAATAGGAAAGACTATATATATTGAAGAGTTAGATAACTTAGAAGTAGATAAAATCGAAGAAAATCAATTTATTCCTTTAATTTTAAGTAGAGTTAACTTCTTAGAGGCTGCAGCTAGAATTAATGCTGCAACTAAAAGAGGGATAAATATAACATCAGCAGTAGTTCAAAGAGACGATGGGGTTTTAATTAATAATAGATTAGAAAAGAAAATACCTATAGTAGATGAAGTAACACTTCTAGAAAAAGTGCCATTAGGAATGATGGCTGCAGTAGAGGTTGCTGCACAAGGTGATGTTGTTGAAACTTTATCTAACCCTTACGGTATTGCTACAGTTTTCAATTTAACATCAGAAGAAACAAAAATGATAGTGCCAATATCTAGAGCTTTAATAGGAAATAGATCAGCAGTGGTAATTAAAACTCCTAAAGGTGATGTTCAGGAAAAAAGAATACCAGCAGGTAAAATTCATATAAATGGATTAAAAAGAAAAGAAGTTGTAGATGTAGAGCATGGTGCAGGAAGAATAATGGATGCAGTTAATTTATGCGTTCCAATTCAAGATGTTAAAGGCGAAGCTGGTACAAATGCAGGTGGAATGTTAGAAAGAGTAAGACAAGTAATGGCGAATCTTACAAAGCAAAAAATAGCAGATATCACAATTCAAGACTTATTAGCAGTTGATACATTCATACCTCAAATGGTAAAGGGTGGACTTGCAGCAGAGTTCTCAATGGAGAATGCAGTAGGAATAGCTGCAATGGTTAAAGCTGATAAACTTCAAATGCAGATGATTGCAGATAAATTACAAGAACAATTAAATGTTCCTGTTGAAGTTGGTGGAGTAGAAGCTGATATGGCTATAAGAGGAGCATTAACAACTCCAGGAAGTAGTACACCACTTGCAATATTAGATATGGGAGCAGGGTCTACTGATGCATCAATAATAAATAAGCAAGGAGAAATTTGTTCAATTCATTTGGCTGGAGCAGGAAACATGGTAACTATGCTTATAAAGTCAGAGCTTGGATTAGAAGATTTTAGCTTGGCTGAGGATATTAAAAAATATCCATTAGCAAAGGTAGAAAGTTTATTCCATATAAGACATGAAGATGGAACAGTAGAGTTTTTCCAAAAACCATTAGAGCCAGCAGTTTTTGCTAAGGTTGTAATTTTAAAAGATGGAATGCTTGTTCCAATAGATGGACAAAATTCTTTAGAAAAAATTATAAATATAAGAAAAAATGCTAAAGAAAAGGTATTTGTAACTAACTGCCTAAGAGCATTAAGTATAGTATCACCTACAGGAAGTATAAGAGATATTGAATTTGTTGTATTAGTAGGTGGATCTTCGTTAGATTTTGAAGTTCCTCAATTGGTAACAAATGCTTTATCACAATATGGAGTAGTAGCTGGAAGAGGAAATATAAGAGGATCAGAGGGACCAAGAAATGCTGTAGCTACAGGACTTGTATTAGCTTTTAATGGAAATGGAGAAGGTAAGTAATGATAATGAGATATTTTGAGTACGACATACCAACTATATGTCTGTATCATTCTTCAAAATTAGAAGACTTAACTATATTCGATGAAATTTTATGGGGACTAGAGGAAGAAGGAATACCTTGTAAGGTATTAAGTAAAGAAGATTCTCTAGGAGCAGAAGAGCTGAGTCATATGGCTGCACAAGATTCAAAGTTAGGAGTCGGTATTGGTATCGACAAAAGTAGAAAAGTAACATTAACTTTAAATAAACTTAAAAAAGATGAGCCTTTGTTTACTGTTAGTTTGGATGATGAAGTTAAAGTTTTAAGAGCTTTAGGAGCGAATGCAGGTAGGTTAGTTAAAGGAATTGCTTTTAAATAGAGTATAAGGAGTAGTTATATTATGAAAATTTATACTAAAACAGGTGATAAAGGAACTACCGCTTTATATGGTGGCAGTAGAGTAGATAAAGATAGTTTAAGAGTTGAAGCATATGGAACTATTGATGAAGTTATTTCATTTATTGGATTGGCTTATGCTGAGAGTGAAGATAAAGAAGAGAAAGCTGCACTTGAAGAAATACAAAGAAAATTATTTGTATTAGGTGCAGAACTTGCTAGCGATGAACAAGGATTTACATATTTAAAAGAAGTAATAACAGATGAAGATATAGAAAAACTAGAAGTTTTAATAGATAAATATATGAATATTGCAGGACCTTTCAAAGGATTTGTAACTCCAGGGAAAAATAAAATGTCAGCAGCTTTGCATGTAGCAAGAACTGTAGCTAGAAGAGCTGAAAGAAGAATTGCTACACTTTGTAAAGAAGAAGATGTGCGTGAGCAGGTTAAAATGTATGTAAATAGATTATCAGATGTTTTATTTGCATTTGCTAGATATGAAGAAGAAAAATAGTTTAGGAGGATGAAGATATGAAAAAGTTAAATGAAATTAAACAATTAAGCTTAGAAATAGTTAAGGAAATGGCTAAAGCAGCTGAGGAAAAAGCAGCTAGCATGAATGTACCAGTAATTTTTGCAGCAGTAGATGCTGGAGCAAACTTAATGTTAATGCACAGAATGGAAGATGCTTTCATAACAAGCATTGATATAGCAATAAACAAAGCTTATACAGCAGCATGTTTAAAACAAGGAAGCCATGGAATAGCTGAATGTGTACAACCAGGACAAAGTCTTTATGGACTTCAACTTACAAACAATTGCAGAATCGTTCCATTTGGTGGTGGACTACCAATAATAGTTGATGGGAAAGTTGTAGGAGCTGTTGGAGTAAGTGGTGGAACTGTAGAAGAAGATATGGCTATAGCTCAAGCAGCAGTAGATGCTTTTAATAAGTAAAAGACATCTAAAATATAATTTCTATATAAGATATTTAAATTTAAATATCTATAGTATTAACAATGCAAATATATTTTAAATTAATATATAAAAGATTAAATATATAATTAACTAATTAGGAGGAATTTACAATGAGAATGTACGATTATTTAGTACCAAGCGTTAACTTTATGGGCGCTGGATGTGTAAAATTAGTAGGAGAAAGATGTCAAATATTAGGCGGTAAAAAAGCCCTAATAGTAACAGATAAATTCTTAAGAAACATGGAAGGTGGAGCAGTAGAATTAACTGTTAAATCATTACAAGAAGCTGGAATAGAAGTTGCATACTATGATGCAGTTGAACCAAATCCAAAAGATACAAACGTTGCTGATGGATTAAAAATATTCAAAGATGAAAACTGTGATATGATAGTTACAGTTGGAGGCGGAAGTGCTCATGACTGTGGTAAAGGTATTGGTATAGTTGCTACTCATGAAGGAGATCTTTATGAATATGCTGGAATAGAAACTTTAACTAAGGCTCTTCCACCAATAGTTGCAGTTAATACTACAGCTGGAACAGCAAGTGAAGTTACAAGACACTGTGTTATAACTAACACTAAAACTAAAGTTAAATATGTTATAGTTAGTTGGAGAAACTTACCATTAGCTTCATTCAATGATCCAGAATTAATGGTTAAAAAACCTGCTGGTTTAACAGCTGCTACAGGAATGGATGCATTAACTCATGCTATCGAAGCTTATGTATCAAAAGATGCAAACCCTGTAACTGATGCTGCTGCTATACAAGCAATAAAATTAATATCAAACAACTTAAGACAAGCAGTTGCTTTAGGTGAAAACTTAGTAGCAAGAGAAAACATGGCATACGGTTCATTATTAGCTGGTATGGCATTCAACAATGCTAACTTAGGATATGTTCATGCTATGGCTCACCAATTAGGTGGATTATATGATATGCCACATGGAGTAGCTAATGCTATGCTTCTTCCACACGTTGAAAAATACAACTTAATATCAAACCCACAAAAATTTGCTGATATAGCAGAATTCATGGGAGAAAATATACAAGGATTATCAGTTATGGAAGCAGCAGAAAAAGCTATCGATGCTATGTTCAGACTTTCAACTGATATCGGAATTCCTACAAGCTTAAAAGAAATGGGAATAAAAGAAGAAGATTTCGAATACATGGCTGAAATGGCATTAAAAGATGGAAATGCATTCAGCAACCCAAGAAAAGGAAATGAAAAAGATATAGTTGAAATATTCAAAGCTGCATTTTAAGATAATAAAAAAGTAGATTAATACATAACTATTATGAAAACCCCTTTACTTTTAAAGGGGTTTTTTAAATGAAATTATATAAATTCATAAGATAAATTAATAAAAAAACATAAGATTTTAGGAGGACTAATATAATGAACATGACAACATTTTTTGCAGAAATGTTTGGAACTTTAATATTAGTATTATTAGGAGATGCTGTTGTAGCTAACGTAATACTTAAGAAAACAAAAGGTTACAATTCAGGATGGATGGTTATATCAAGTGGATGGGCTGTAGCTGTTGCAATTCCAGTATATATGTTTGGAAATATTAGTGGAGCACATTTTAATCCAGCAGTTACAATAGCATTAGCTACTGTTGGAAAATTTGCATGGGCTGATGTTCCAATGTATATAGTTGCACAACTTATAGGAGCATTTATAGGAGCTACGTTAGTTCTTATTTCTTACTATAATCATTTTGAAGCAACTGAAGATCAAGCTACAAAATTAGGAGTGTTTTGTACAGCACCAGAAATAAGAAAACCTATATTCAACTTTATAACTGAGTTTGTAGGAACATTCATATTAATTTTTGCAATAATGGGAGCAACAGCTCAACCATTTGTAAATGGAACTCAGCCAGTAGCTATAGGAGTAATAATATTAGCAATGGGATTATGTTTAGGTGGTCCAACAGGATATGCGATAAACCCAGCTAGAGATTTAGCACCAAGACTTGCTCACTTTTTATTGCCAGTACCAAATAAAGGTACTTCAGATTGGGGCTATGCATGGATACCAGTAGTAGCACCAATAGTAGGAGCAATAGCGGGAGCTTTAGTTTACGTAAATATATTCTAGGATTTGTTTTAATAGAGTGCTTATGTATGAATAAGTAAAGTGAACTAAGTAATTCAACTTCAGTTATTAAATATAGGAATATATATTTAGTACAGAGTTTAGAATTTAATATGATGAATGAGAGTCTATATAATGTAGGCTCTTATTTTTATACAAAAATTACATATCCTTAACTCAAGAAAATTATAAAACATGCTGGATAAGATGGCTGAATAAAAGTAGCTATTTTATCCAGCATTTTTAATTGGTAGGTTTTTTACTAATGAAAGGATGAGTTATATTAATTAATAGAAATTTAAGATTAACGATAAACGTCAGATATATAATAAATTATTTAGGATTATTAAATAAAATTGTAATAAAAATTATCAGGTAATAATAATAATAATATAAGAATTAAACTTCTAAGATAGAAAGAGTTATTTTAGATTAAAAAATTTTGGAGGTGTATAAAGAAATGACAAAGATTAGAACAATACAAGAAGCAGTAAAAAATATTAAAGATGGAATGAAAATTATGACAGCAGGTTTTTTAGGAATAGGTGCGCCATTAAAGATGATAGATGCATTATCAGAAACAAATGTTAAGAATCTTACACTTATTCAAGCTGTATCGGCTCAATCAGGAGAAACTCACGATGTTGGCAAGCTTGTAGCAAATAAACAAATAAAAAAGTTTGTAGGTTCACATATCGGAACTTGTCCTGAAATACAAGAACAATACAATGCAGGTACATTAGAAGTGGAATTTATACCTATGGGAACTATAGTAGAATGTATAAGAGCTGGTGGAGCTGGACTTGGTGCAGTTATAACTCCAACTGGTCTTGGAACTGAAATTGAAAAGGGAAGAGAGAAACTTACTATAGATGGAAAGGAATATTTAGTGTTTCCAGCAATAAAGGCAGATGTTGCATTAATAAAGGGGTATAAAGCTGATAAACTTGGAAATATCGTATATAGAGGAACAACTAAAGGAACAAATACAAATATGGCACTTGCAGCTGATTTAGTTATAGCTGAAGTAGATGAAATTGTAGAAGTAGGCGAAATTTCACCTGATAGTGTTGGAACACCAGGAATATTGGTAGATATAATAGTTCAAGGCGACTCTTTTGAAGAGAGAAAAAAATATTTTGAAGATTTATGGATAAGAACTAACAAAATGAAATAGGGGGAGAAATCATGAATAGTAGAGAGATAATTGCAAGAAGAATCGCAAAAGAGTTTAAAGAGGGAATGGTTGCTAATTTAGGATTCGGTATACCTAATATGGCTGCAAACTATTTGCCAGAAGGAATGGAAATAATACTACAATGTGAAAATGGTGCATTGAAGTTTGGTGCAACTCCAAGTAGAGGTGAGTCTGATCCTGACTTAGCCAATTCTGGTGGATCTCCAATTACTTTATTAAAAGGAGCATCAACATTTGAAATGGATTTATCTTTTTCGATAATAAGAGGTGGACACGTTGATATAACTGCATTAGGTGCTTTAGAGGTTGATCAAGAAGGAAATATTGCAAATTGGAAGATACCAGGAGTTTTTGCTCCAGGTATGGGTGGTGCAATGGATCTTTTAGTAGGAGCAAAATATGTAATAGCTGCTTTAACTCATAATGATAAAAAAGGAAATTCAAAAGTGCTAAAGAAATGCAAATTACCTTTGTCAGCTAAAAAGTGTGTTGATCTTATAATTACTGATAAAGCAGTTATGAAGGTTACAGATAAAGGATTAGTATTAATGGAAGTGGCACCAGGTTTAACTGTTGATGAAGTAGTAAAAATCACTGATGCTGATTTAATAATAGCTGATGATGTTAATGAAATGGAAATATAATATGTAGATAAAAAGATGAATTAATACTTCTATTAGTGAGATATTAATAATAGAGGTGATAAAAATGCTAAAATGTGATGCGGTCTTTCAAGGTGGTGGAGTTAAAGGAATAGGTCTAGTTGGTGCTGTAAAAGCTATTGAAAAGAAATATGATTTTGTTAATTTAGTTGGTAATTCAGCAGGAGCAATTGTAGCTTCATTACTTGCAGTGGGATATTCTGGAGAAGAAATTGAGCATGAACTTAAAAATTTAAACTATTTAAAGTTTAAAGATGAAACATTTATTGACAAAATCGGAATTCCTGGTAAGATATTCAGTACAATATTTGAATATGGAATATATGAAGGTGATTATTTTAAAGAGTGGATTGAAAGATTATTTAAAGCAAAAGGGAAAACTACTTTTGGTGATATAAGAATGAGTGATTCAGTAGATGAGAAATATGCTTATAAATTTAGTGCAATTGCATCTGATTTAACAGAGAAAAAGATGATTATAATTCCTCAAGATTTAAAATATTTTGGGCTTAATCCTGATGAATTTAGTATTTCTTTAGCTGTAAGGATGAGCATGAGTATACCTTTCTACTTTGAACCAGTTAAATTGCAAGATAGTACTGGTAAAATTCATTATATTGTTGATGGAGGAGTTTTAAGTAATTATCCAATATGGCTTTTGGATGATGGAAGTAGCAATCCTAAATGGCCCACAATTGGATTTAAGTTTTTTGAAAACACAAGAGAGGTACAACAAAGTAATAAAAATCATACGATTTCATCTATTGTAGAGTATTGTGAAGATTTAATAGATACTATGTTAAATGCACATGATAAACACTATGTTTCTACACTTAAAGGTGATTTAGATAGGACTATTATGATTCCTACTACAATTAATATCAATGGAAAAGATAAAAAAATAAATACAACTTATTTTGAGATTACCGAAGATGAAAGTAATGCTCTTTTATTGAATGGATATAAAGAAGCAGAAAAATTTCTAGAAACTTGGGATTTTGATTCATGGAAAAAGAAGTTTAGAAGTTAAATTTAATATGAAACCCATGAAAATTTAAAATTTAAAATTTAGATTTCCATGGGTATTTTAAATCTATGTTTCAAAACAATACTAACATTTACTTAAAACATAGCCTATTTTAATGTATTTAATATATATATAAGTTATTTTAGGAGTATTAATTCCATAAACCATTTTCATCTATATAATATCCATTTACCCTAGTATTTACTGCTAGTGAACCATTTGGGTTTAAGTAGTACCAATTACCGTAATAATCATTAAACCATCCTGTTTTCATTGAACCATCTGTATTTAAATAATACCAGTTTCCATTAGCATCGTTAAACCAGCCAGTATCCATATGTCCACTATTTGATAGATGATACCATTTATTATTATCTTGTATCCAACCTTTTTGCATTATACCTTGATTATTCATATGATACCATTTGTTATCAGATGTTTTAATCCAGCCTGTTATTGCCTGTCCATTTTCAACATATAGCCAATTGTTATTTATTTTATTCCAATTGTTATTTTTTAAAGATTGCATTTCTGTATTTGATAATATGTATTTGTCTTGGTTTTTAAGTTGTATTTCAACTGAATTTTCTTGAGTATTGTTTATTAGAACTAATTTATTTGTTATAGTATCTAATTTATAAAGATACTTATCTTTACTATTTAGTTTGCTTGTATCTATCTTAAGTGAAGCAGTTTTAGCAGCGTTAGTAGTATCTTCACAAGTAATATAAATAAATTTGTTATTATCTGATTTTAAATCCGCTATAGTTCCTTTTAAACCTTCGCTATTAACTTGATAAATTTCGTCTAAAGAGACTTCTTTATTAATATTGCTAATATTATTGATTTCAATTAATGTTTTTGCTACATTTTTTACTGTATTTACTATTTTTAAATTTGATGAATCATTAATATTAATTTTAGTGGAATTATAAGTATCATTTTGAGTGTTTGCATCTAGTTTGTTTTCAGATGAGTCTCTACTACTAGATCCACCACCTGATGAACCACCACCTCTTGAATTTCCACCTGATGAAGTATTATTATTTGGTTTCACAGGATTTATTACTTCTGGAGCCTTTTCTTTTAAATTATTTATAGCTGTTTGTAAATTAGCTAGTGCATTATCAACATCAGATTGAGTTATATCATCTCTATCTAATATATCTTTAGCTTGATTTAATGAATTTAAAAATAAATTCCAAGTTTCATCTGTATAATTACTTTTTAACTTATATTTATTATTGCTATATAGTGCTTGTAAGTTAGATTTATTAGGTTTTATTACATCATGAGCCTTTTCTTTTAAATTATTTATAGCTGTTTGTAAATTAGCTAGTGCATTATTAACATCAAGTTGAGTTACATTATCTCTATCTAATATATATTTAGCTTGATTTAATGAATTTATAAATAAATTCCAAGTTTCATCTGTATAATTACCTTTTAATTTATATTTATTATTGCTATATAGTGCTTGTAAATTAGATTTATTAAGCTTTATTACATCATGAACCTTTTCTTTTAAATTATTTAATGCTGTTTGTAAATTAGCTAGTGCATTATCAACATCAGGTTGAGTTATATCATCTCTATCTAATATATCTTTAGCTTGATTTAATGAATTTAAAAATAAATTCCAAGTTTCATCTGTATAATTGCCTTTTAACTTATATTTATTATTGCTATATAGTGCTTGTAAAGTGGATTTATTAAGTTTTATTACATCATGAGATTTTTCTTTTAAATTACTTATAGCTGTTTGTAAATTAGCTAGTGCATTATCAATATCAGATTGAGTTATATCATCTCTATCTAATATATCTTTAGCTTGATTTAATGAATTTATAAATAAATTCCAAGTTTCATCTGTATAATTATCTTTTAATTTATATTTATTATTGCTATATAGTGCTTGTAAGTTAGATTTATTAGGTTTTATTACATCATGAGTCTCTTCTTTTAAATTGCTTATAGCTGTTTGTAAATTAGATAGTGCATTATTAACATCAGGTTGAGTTATATCATCTCTATCTAATATATCTTTAGCTTGATTTAATGAATTTATAAATAAATTCCAAGTTTCATCTGTATAATTACCTTTTAATTTATCTTTATTATCATTATATAGTGCTTGTAAATTAGATTTATTAAGTTTTATTACATCTTGAGATTTTCCATCTGAATTATTTGTTTCTACATCTGTATTGGTATCTTCAGTACTACTTAATTCATACTTTTTAGTTGAATATCTAAGATTAGAACCTGTTTGGCTTTGTCCAAATTTAACATTTAGTTTATTATCTTTTATGTAAAATTGTACTGAATATGATCCGCTTGTAAAATTAAACTCATCACTTAGATTTTTAAAGGTTTCTATTTGACCATTATTTATATTAATTTTTTTAATTTCAAGTTCAGATAAATAATAAATATCTTTATTGTGAGCAGTTAAATTTAACATATTAGTATTTTCAGTTATATTTTGTTTAACTAAAGTTTTATTATTACCGTTTAAATCACATTTCCATAAATCAGTTTTATCTAAATAGTATAATTTATCTTTAATTCTTACAGCACTTTTTTCACTAACGCTACTTCCGTTTACTGTTCTAAATAAATTATCAAAGGTTGTATCAGTACAATTTCCAGGTAATGTAGATGTCCATGGATGTATCTTATGCATTACACTATCTGAACAATTAAAATTTTTATACATAATTTTATTAGTTTCTGGAGTAGGGTCATCCCATGTTAAATCAGTTTGATAGTAATTTCCATCTATATTTACATAATTCCAAGCATGACTATCATTTGTTACTATTCCAGCTTCAATACCATATTCATTTAATAAAAGCATAGTGGCCTTTGAATACCCGTCACAAACAGCTATTTGATTAACAAGTGCACCATACGATGTATGTGAAATATTCGGAACTGTTTTTTTATCATAATTATCTTTGTCATAAGTGCAGTTTTGTGTAATATAGTCATGAATAGCGTATTCTATTTCTAAGTTTGTTGAACAGTTATTTAAATATTTTTGTTTAATATCCTTTATTTTATTATTTAATTCGTTTCTCATTTTAGCTATAACATCATTACTGTATTCATAAGTAATTTTTATATCACATGAATTTAATTGTCCAGAAGATTGATTGTATGTACATTTGCCTAAATTTACAGAAGTTGGACTACAATAGAAAAATTGTGGGTTTTCATACATTACATCAAAATACAAGTCAAGAATTTTATTTGAATTATTTTTTATATCATCTAGATTAACAAGATCTTTTATATTAATGTCTGTTTCATAATTTTCAATTCCACTTTTAATTCGATCTTTAATTTCTTCCTTATTACTTTCGAAAAGACTAAAACTAGTATATCTTTTTACACGTCTATTATTTTGATGTATTTTAGATTTTAAATATTGATCTAAAGTTCGTTCACTATTTTCAATTGTTATAAATTCTTCTTCATTTTTTTCATCAGTTTCATCTATTTTATTATTCTCTATTTCATCAACGAAAGCTGCTGCACCAGTAGTGACTTTAACTTGATTTAATTTTAGAGAATTTTCGGTTGATGAATCAGTACAATTATTAGTATTAATTGTACTATTTGTTTCTTCATCTTTAGCATAAGCACATGTAGTAGTAATGCTTGTAGTAATTGCTAGTGCTATTAAGCTTGAAATAAGTTGATTTCTTTTCTTCATTTAATATATTTCTCCTTTATATTTAAGTTTTTCTATAATAATACATTTTTGGTTTTCAGTATATTTATCGGAAAAGTTAAGTAATTCTTTATAAACAAAACCATATTATGTAGTATAAAAAGCTATTATTGATACAAATTTCTCTGACAAGGAGATTTGTAATTTTAAGAATAAAAAACTGTAAATTTTGATTATGACAATATATTATGAAAGTAAAATAGAATGTATTTTTATGTAGGGGAATGATAATAACTCTAGATTTATTATTTTGAATATTGGTAGAATTAAGAATAGGTTTATTTATTTAAACTTATACAAGAATAGATTTATAATTTACTTATGTTATAATTATAGTAAAAAATTACGCTATGTTTTAAAACACAGCCTAAAATTAAAGGTAATTAATTTGAATTTACTTATGAGTTAACACATAAAACATTAAAAGAATTTTTAATATATTCAGGAGTTACATTAGAAAATTCATTTCCAAGAACTATTTATAAAAAAGCATATGTTAATAATTTAATTTCAGATGATCAAGTATGGATTAATTTATTAGAAGATAGAAATAAAACATCTCATATTTATAATGAAGAATTAGTAAGTGATATAGCAAGTAGAATAGTTAGTAGATATGTTGAAGCTATTGGTGAATTAGTAAGTAATTTAGGAAAAATGATATAACTTTGATAAAGGCAAGAAAAAAATAATTTTTAAGATAAACGGTATTATAAATATTAAATCACTTAAAGAAATATATTATATTAGGCACATGAAATAAAATAATAGCCACAAAATGCATTGTATATTCTGTGTCAGACAAGAAGCAAGTTCAGTTAATGGCAAGCTATTAGCTAAATTTACTGATGCAGTATTAAAATAGACGAGCATACTGTTCTATTATTATTGGTAATGTGTTTTATTAGGGTTCTAATATTTATGTGGAGGATTTTATGGATAAAAGAAAACTTATGTCATTGTTAAAGAAAGAAGAAGGAATAAAATTAGATTATAAATTAAAACTTGATTTTGTTACTGACAGTGGAAAGAAAGAATTATCAAAGGATATATGTGCAATTGCTAATACGGGATATGGGCGTGGATATATTATAGTTGGAATACAGGATAAAACAAAGAAGATAATAGGTATTAAAAGAGATGATTTGTTTACAGAAGAACAGATTCAACAGATTATAACTTCAAGATGTGAGCCACCTATACCTTTAAAGGTTGATTTTGTTTATATAGATAATAAAAAGATTGGAGTAATAACAATTTATGATGTTGGACAGAAGCCTTATCAGATTAGGGAAAATGGAGCTTTTTATATAAGAAGAGGTTCAACAACTGATGTTATGAGAAAACAAGAAATTATAACACTTCTAGAGCAGAATTTGAGTTTAACAATTGAAACGTGTCCTCTTGTTAATAGCAGAATAGAAATGCTTAATATGGATCTTGTAAAAAAATATTTTAGTCATAAAGGAATTGAACTTAATGATGAAAATAAAGAATTTTTACTTCTTTCATCAGGAATAGTATCACAAGAAAGAGATGGCAGTGAGCTTAGATGCACATATGGGGGACTCCTTGTTTTTTCAGATGATAATTATCTTTGTATTCCTAATAATATGATAAAAATTGTGGACAACTTAAATAATGCTTATGGTGATGTTTATATTATTCAAGGTAATCTTTTGGATATGATAGATAAGGCAGAAAAGAAAATATCAGAAATAATTAAAAGTGATTATCCATGTTCAGCCATAACAGAAGCTATAAAGAATGCTGTTCTTTACAGAGAATATTTTGATTTAAATAGAATCATTGAAGTTTTTATAGAAGAGGATAATGTTATTGTTTCAAGCCCGGGAGAATTCATAGATGAAAACATTAATAATGAAAGAACTCATTATAATAAAAGAAATATATGGCTGTATGAAAAACTTACAACTTTAGATGATGAAAAGAGATTTTTAAATAATGGACAAGGGTTTAAACGAATAATAAATGCATTTAAAAATAGAAAAAAAGTTGAGTTTGTAAATTCAATAAGTGAGCATAGTTTTAAAGTAATTCTTCCTGGAGTTTAATATTATCTAAAACTTATAAAGAATTAATGTGATTATAATAAATACGAAAAAGAGTCTATGTAATTTAGGCTCTTATTTTTTTATAATAACATGAAAAGTGTACTTTCAGAATTTTGTTTATAGGAGGAAATTTAGGTACTTTTATAGAATATTATAAGAGTAAAATATTTTATGGGCTAAGTTTATATGAGGGGGATTTTATATGAATAACAAAGAAATAACCAAAGAATTATTTGCTATAAAAGATAAGGATGGAAATTTAACGAATGAAGTTGTATGCGATATTTGTAACAAGAAATTTAGATGGACTGATGGAGTAAATTCTGAAGCTGTTGTGAAATCGATATCTATAATTAGTTACTATAATAAAAATGAAAAACAACTTACCCTAACTGTTACAGCCAAGTGCCCATATTGTAATTTTAGAGCAGAATATAATCAATATTATAAAGATAAGTAATAAGGGTAATATAAAGAAATGTAGTATTTATATAGGGTAAGAAGGAGAGAAAGTGAAAGTTTTATGGATAATGCAAAACAAGAATTGAGTGTAGAAGTGGCAAGACTTTATTATCAATCAGATTATAGCCAACAGCAAATTGCATCACAGCTTGGAATATCAAGATCAACTATATCAAGGCTTCTTAAATATGCCAAAGAAAAAGGTTATGTTACAATTAATATAGTTGATCCGTTTGCTGATTTAGATAAGTTAGCATATAGATTAAAAGAAAAATATGAATTAAATGATGTATGTATTGTTCTTTCACCAAAGAATGATTATGTTTCTATCATGGAATATATCAGTAAGCGAGCAGCAGAATATTTAGAAGAAACTGTGAAAAATGGAGATGTTATTGGAGTAAGTGCAGGAACAACAATGTATGAAGTTGCTAAAAAAGTTAAATATAAAAATGTTAAAGGGATAGAAGTGGTTCAATTACAAGGGTCTGTTACTGATTCAGAAGTAAATATATATACATCAGAAACAGTTTCTATTTTTGCTGAGAATTTGCAGGCAGTTCCAAGATATTTGCCACTACCAGTGATTTTTGATAATTCTAATATAAAACAAATGGTAGAAAAAGATAGTCATATTAAGAATACTATGGAAATGGGAATACAAGCCAATATAGCTATTTTTACAGCTGGTATTGTTGAAGATAGAGAATTGATTTTTCGATTAGGTTATTTAAATGAAAAAGAGAAAACGATTTTAAAGCAAAAAAGTGTTGGCTATATTTGTTCACATTTTTTTGATGAAAATGGTTATATTTGTGATAAAGAAATTGATGATCGTACTATAGCTATATCATTGGATAGCATTAAAGCAAAAGAAAAATCTATTTTAGTCGCAGGTGGCGAACATAAGGTAAAAGCAATCAAAGGAGCATTAAAAGGAAAAATTGCTAATGTTTTGATTACTGATCAATATACTGCCAAACAACTTTTAGAACAACAGTAAGGCTATGTTTTAAAACATAGAGAAAAGTAAAAATAAATATTTTTTTAAATAGAGTTTTAACATGTAAGCACTCTTTTGTAATTGTTTTAATATAAGTAATTGCAAAAGGGTGCTTTTTAATATTCAAAATTAATATTAAAATTCTATGTGAACAAAATTTCAAATAATTATTTACAAATGTTCAAAAGGGCTATATAATAAACAATTGTAAAATTAGTTAAAACATTTAAATGAAACCGAATACAGGTATTTTCAAGTTGTGATGGAAAATATTTTGCTGAATTTGTATTATTTTAAGCTTATAAAATATAATTAGAAATTTGGAGTAAAGGTTATTATAAAAACAATTTACTAAAAAGAAAAGTGTTTTATTGTATAAGATATATAACATCATAATTTAAACTTATCGTATTCAAGAAGGAGCATAGAAATGAAATATATTATTGGAATAATTGGATTAATTATTGTTTTAGCACTTGCGTGGATTGGAAGTAGTGATAAGAAAAATGTAAAATATAAGCCTATCATTACAATGCTTATCCTACAATTCATACTTGGGTTTGTTTTATTAAATACTGGAGTAGGAAATTATTTAGTAGGTGGTATAGCCCGTGGTTTTGAAGAATTACTTAAATGTGCAGCAGAAGGTGTAAATTTTGTATATGGTGGATTAGTTAATGAAAGTCAGTTTTCATTTTTTATTAGTGTTCTTCTACCAATAGTCTTTATTTCTGCATTGATAGGTATTTTACAATATTTAAAAATACTTCCGATTGTAGTAAAGTACATAGGTGTTGTTTTAAGTAAGATTAATGGCATGGGTAAATTAGAATCTTATAATGCAGTAGCTTCAGCTATTCTTGGTCAATCTGAAGTATTTATTTCAGTAAAGAAGCAACTTGCTTTATTACCAAAACATAGATTATATACTCTTTGTGCATCAGCTATGTCAACAGTATCTATGTCTATAGTTGGTTCTTACATGGTTCTTTTAGAACCTAGATATGTTGTAACAGCAATTGTTTTAAATTTATTTGGTGGATTTATTATAGCTTCAATTATAAATCCATATACTGTAACAGAAGAAGAAGATATTTTAGTAGTTCAAGAAGAAAAGAAACAAACGTTTTTTGAAGTTCTTGGTGAATATATTATGGATGGATTTAAAGTAGCTGTTATTGTTGGGGCTATGTTAGTTGGATTTATAGCAATAATTGCTATGATCAATATGCTGTTTAAAGGGATTTTTGGAATAAGTTTCCAAGAAGCACTTGGATATGTATTCTCTCCATTTGCATTTTTAATGGGTATACCTTTAAATGAATCAGTACAAGCTGCAAGTGTAATGGCAACTAAATTAGTATCTAATGAATTTGTTGCAATGAATTTATTATTAAGTGGAAGTATACATTTATCACCAAGATCAATAGGTATTGTTTCTACATTCTTAGTTTCTTTTGCAAATTTCTCATCAATAGGGATTCTTTCAGGAGCAGTAAAAGGACTTCATGAAGAACAAGGAAACGTGGTTGCACGTTTTGGACTAAAACTATTATATGGTGCAACATTAGTAAGTGTACTAACAGCAACTATTGTTGGATTAATTATATAAGGCACAACTCAAAAAATAACTAAAAGACATGTTTTAGAGAATATAGTATAGTAGTAAAATATTAATAAATAATGAATTTTAGAGGTGACAATTCGCCTTAAAGCATAAACCCTACAACAATACTAATATAAGTATTGTTGTAGGGTATTTTAGTTTGTAGAGATTTATAAAATAATTGGAAATGTATATTTTATGTGGTATATTTATCTAATAATAGTAAAAATAACTTACATAATATTAATGGTGAGAATTAAATATTTGTATGTGTACATTTATGAGGAGGGATTAAAAATGAGTATAAAAACTAGAAAAATAGTAATAGTAGGGAGCGGAAATGTAGGTTCACATTGTGCATTTTCACTAGCAATACAAGGTATATGTGATGAAATTATAATGATTGATAAAATAGACAAGAAGGCAAATGCAGAAGCAGTTGATTTAAGTGATACAGTTTCATATTTACCTCATTATGTAAAAAGTGAAAAAGGAACTTTTAAAGATTGTAAAGACGCAGATATTATAGTAGTAAGTCTTGGAATTCCACCACATGATAATAAATCACGTTTAGATTATTTAGAAGGCACAATAAAAGAAGTTGATACTATAATAGATCCAATATTAGAATCAGGATTTGATGGTATATTTATAGTTATATCAAATCCAGTAGATGTAATAGCTCATTATATATGGAAGAAAACAGGCTTCTCTAAAAATAAAGTGTTTGGAACTGGGACAACTCTAGATTCATCAAGACTTAGAAGAATACTATCAGATGAAACAGGAATAGATCAAAAATCTATACAAGCATATTGTATGGGGGAACATGGAGATTCACAAATGGTTCCATGGTCACATGTATATTTTGGAGGGAAATCATTATTTGATTTAATGAAAGAAAAACCAGAAACTTATGGAAAACTTGATTTAGATGAGCTAACACATAGAACTGCAAATGCAGCATACGAGATAATAGCTGGAAAGGGATGCACAGAGTTTGGAATAGGTGTAGGTTTAAGTGAAATAGTTAAAGCAATACTTCATGATGAAAAGAGAATACTTCCTGCATCTACATTATTAGAAGGACACTATGGACAAGAAAATGTTTTTGCAAGTATACCTGTTATATTAGGTAAAAATGGAGTAGAAGAAATTGTTGAAATAAACTTAACTGAAAAGGAAAAATCACAATTTAATCATACATGTAGAATTTTAAAAGAATATATAGAGAAAGCCAATACGCTTTAAACTACTGCCATTAGATACATTTGTAAAGTTTTATTTGTAAATTTGCCGTATAATTTAAATATGTTAATAAAAAAGAAGTGTTAAGGAGAGTTAAATGAAAAAATATAAGAAAATTATACGAAGACGATTGCTTCTATCGATGATGCGTAATCCAATATTTATAATTGTATATGGGATTTCATTTTATGAATTATATACTTTATGTAAATATGGAAGACTACATAATAATATTATTATATTACTTGTTTGCATGTTATTTTTTTTAGTTTGGATTGCAATTTTAATTATTAGAATTATGAAAAAACCTATAATTGCACCACAACAGAATATAGATGAATATGAGTTTTATGAGAGCGGCATAAAAGTTTTACATAGTGAAGAATTAAGAATTAATTTTCAAGATATAAAGTCATTTAAGGTAAATAAAAAATATAGTTTTATTTTGCTTAAAAACAAAGAGATATTGATTCTAAATATGATAAATAAGCCACAGAATGAGATTAATATAATGAAAAATACTTTTTTGAAATCTGGTGTAAAATGTAATTCGTTTTATAAAGTTGTATGGAATTATATAGCGATAATAATTATAATTCTTATAACATTATTTTATGGAGCAAAAATATATGAAAGTGCAATAAATTATAATGGAAAACTTTCATGGTTTTTAAATGATTTTCAGAATAAAAAAACTGTAAATTTTGATCATAACAATATATATGAAAGTGGAATAGAAGGTATTTTTACAGACATTAATAAAAAAATTCATATGCCTAAAGATTTATATGTTTCTAATAATTTTAGTCTTACTTTTGACTCTAATGGGATAATTACATCTTTTGATGCATATCTATACGGAAAAGAGGAGAAAGGTAAGCTAGAGAGTTATCTAATTACTTATGATATGAATAAATCAAAGAATATAATAATAAATTTAAATGGTTATGTGAATGGAGATTATAATGAAGATAAACGAATAGAACCATTAATTAACACAACAAAGGTGATTCCACTTAAGGAAACAGTGAGTAAATGGAATGAAAATAAGTATGGCATACTTTATTATGGTAAACGAAGCTTTGGATATAATACAGATGGAATTGTTTATGTTAATCAAGATGGGGATATAAAGCAAGCTTCGAATGCTTCTTCAGAAATAATAGGATATTCTGTTTCTGTATTCGTACCAGGTAAAGAAAATGCATATACTCCTGTTCGATATATTTTTTCAGAAGATTTAAATAATATTAAATCATCAGATCCTTTAAAAGTAAATGAAAGTGAAAAAATTTCTAGAAAATCAAATAATGGTACAGATGAATTTTATTTATCAGATAAAGTTGGTTATCGTTTAGAAGTAACTGGAGCAGCAGCAGGAAGTAGATCTTATTCATTAAATGGTACTGTTGATGGTGGAGTTACATGGAATATTATAAATGAAGATCCATTTCAAGGGGGAATTGGAGTAGCATCAGGAATAACTTTTTTGAATGAAAAGCTTGGATTTTTATGCTTATCTCATAGCGGTGGCAGTAATGGAGAGTTATATAGAACAGAGGATGGAGGTTTATCTTATAAAAAAGTAGATTTCCAAAGTATAAAAATACCATTAAATAATGGAGAAAGTTATAATCCTTTTGATTTACCAGAAATGCCTTATAAGGAAGATGGAAAGCTTAATATTTTAATTGAGCAAGGTTCTGATGGAGATTACAATGGAGGATGCAAAGCATTGTATGAATCAAACGATGAAGGGAAAACATGGGTGTATATAAAAGAAGTTAATGGAGAGTAAGAATAAGTTTAGATTTATTAATATATATTTTTAAGCAGATTTTAAAGGTAGTACTTTGTTTATATTATAAAATTTGTGGCCGTCTGTATATAGCTTAAATAGCTGATTACAGACGGTCATAAATTTTATTGTCGTGATTAGTTTTAATAAAAATATACTATAATTAAAGTTAATATACCTAAAGTCATATTTTCAAAAAAATTAATGTATTATAGTTGAATGATTATAATTTTAGATAGGAAATTTTATGTATCTGAGAAAATGTTTAAAAAATTTTTCCCAGCAGATGAAAGATAACCTGTTTTAGACCATATTATAGCTATTTGAGTTGATAATTCTTCATTATCAATTTCTTTAAAAATTATATCTGAAGAGCCTATTAATTTTATTGCGGATTTTGGGACTATAGCGATTCCAAGTCCAGAATTTGCCCAAAGCAGAGAAGTTCGTGCATCATCATTTTTACAAAATACAGTTGGTTGAAAATTAGAATCCTCACATACTTTAAATATGAGCCTTTCAAATCTTCTATAAAATATTAATGGTTTATTTTTTAATTCTGTAATGTCAATAATTTTCCTATTAGTCCAACTTAAATCTTTTACCATTGCTGCAACCATAGGTTCTTTTTGCAATAAAACTGAATTTATTCCAGAGTTATTAAAAGGGGTTCTGACAATGGCCATTTCAATTATACCTTTATTTAATGCTTCTAATAGTTCATATGTGTTTCCTTCATGAATTTCAAAATTTATAAATGGGTATTTATCATGAAATATACTTAGTCTGCTATCTAAAAGTGATGCACCAGATGAAGATACAGTGCCTATAGATAGAGTTCCATGTATTCCTTGTTTAAAATCTTTTAATTCATCCTCAGTAGATTTTGTTAAAGATAATATCTGTTTAGCACGTTTATAAAGAATAACTCCTGCATCGGTTAATTTAATGTTGCGATTTCCTCTTTCAACAAGTTTTACACCTAACTCATTTTCCAAGCTTTTTAGTTGATAGCTTAAAGGAGGTTGGGCAATATGGAGCTTTTTAGCAGCACTTGTTATTTGGCCTTCTTCTGCAATTACATAGAAATATTTTAATTGTTTAATATCCATTCTATTCACCTTCTGATATATAAAAATTGTATGGGACTTATATATATTATGTATTTTTTATATATATTTGTTTTTGATATAATGATAAAGGAATTTTGGACAATATTCAACAATACACTAAGGTACAAGCAAAAAAATAATAGATTATAGTATGATAGTTTATTTCGAATAATACTGCATCATCAAATGTTATTAATAGGCCGTTATGAGAAGAATTTATTTTCTTGTTTGACACGAAATATGTATTATATATTTGGTTTATTATTTTCTTTCATGTGCTTACGAATGGAGGGCAAACTTTGAATAATTTATTGAAATTCATAAAGCCTTATAAAAAACAAGTTATATTAGGGCCTATATTTAAATTGTTAGAGGCAATTTTCGAAATATCAATACCTACAATAATGGTGCTTATAACTGATAAAGGTATAGGAATAAAAAATATTAATTATATAATTGAAATAGGTTTAATCATGCTTTTAATGGCGGTTTGTGGAGTATTAGCATCTTTTACATGTCAGTATTTTGCTTCTATTTCTTCACAGGGATTTGGAACGGCACTTAGAAATGAGTTGTTTAAAAAGATAGGAACTTTTTCATATAATGAGATCGATAATTTTGGAACATCATCTCTTATTAATCGTGTAACAAATGATGTAAATCAACTTCAACTTGCACTTGCATTATTTATTAGACTTGCCATAAGAGTTCCATTTTTGTGCATAGGCGGAATTATAATGGCAATGTTACTTGATGTTAAATTATCTTTAATAATGTATTTATCAATTCCATTTTTTATTTTTGCAATATATATTATTATGAGTAACTCTCTTCCTCTTTATAAAGTGGTTCAGAAAAAACTTGATAAATTAGCACTTATATTAAGAGAAAATTTATCTGGGGTAAGGGTTATAAGAGCATTTTCAAGAGTAGAAAGTGAAAAAATACGATTTAAAGAATCAAACGAAAATCTTGCAAGTACTGCAATTAAGGTAGGAAAAATATCAGCATTTATGAATCCAGTTACAAGTATAATAATGAATTTTGCACTTATGGCAGTAATTTGGTTTGGAGGAATAAGAGTAAACATAGGAGAAATGACAACAGGAAAGGTGATAGCATATATAAACTATATAAATCTAGTTTTATCAGCTCTTATAGTGCTTGCCACTCTTATAGTTACATTTACTAAAGCAGCGGCTAGTGTATCTCGTGTAAATGAAGTATTTAATACAGAGCCAAGTATTAATTATAATGGAAATTGTAGTTTTAGTAAAAATTATGATAGGGATATTTCAATACTTAAATTTGATAACGTATCTTTTTCTTATAATGATTCTAAGGAAGATGCTATAAGTGATATATCTTTTGAAATAAAAAGAGGACAAATGGTTGGAATAATAGGTGGTACAGGTTCAGGAAAAACTACCTTAATCAATTTAATACCTAGATTATATGATACAGGTAAAGGTAACATATTTATAAATGAAATAAATATTAAAGATTATAATAAAAAAGAACTTGAAAATAATATTGGATTAGTTCCTCAAAAAGCTGTTTTATTTTCTGGTACTGTATCAGAAAATATAAGATGGGGATCTCAAAATGCAACTATGAGTGAAGTTAAGAAGGCAGCTGAAATTGGAATGGCATCAGATTTTATAGAAAAAATGCCTGAAAAGTATGATACATATATTTCTCAAGGGGGAGTTAATCTTTCAGGAGGGCAAAAACAAAGACTTACTATAGCAAGAGCTTTAATAAAAAAACCAGAAATATTAATTATGGATGACAGTTTAAGTGCTCTTGATTATGCCACAGATGCAGCACTTAGAAAGGTTATTAAAGAAAATTTTAAAGACACAACTGTAATTATGGTTACTCAAAGAATAAGCACTATAAAAAATGCTGATTTAATAATTGTATTAGATGATGGAAAAATTGCAGGAGTTGGAACGCATGAAGAATTAGTTAAAGAGTCAAGTGTTTATAAAGAAATATGTAGTTCTCAAATTACAAAGGAGGCTATATAAATGAAAAAAAGTACAGTTTCTAGATTATTAGGTTATGTTTCAAAATATAAAGGTTATATGTTTGCTTCTTTAATATTTGCACTTATAAGTAATATCCTTATTGTATTTATACCATTAATAATTGGAAAAGCTATTGATAAAATAATTTCTAAAGGTGAGGTTGACTTTGATAGTTTAATTAAGAAAATCATATTACTTGGAGTAATTTATTTAATAAGTGCATTATTTACATGGCTTTTTAATGCAGTTGCTAATATGGTAGCTTATAACACTGTAAAAGATCTTAGAAATGAAGCATTAAATAAAATAAATACTCTACCTTTAAAATATTTTGATAGAAATCCTCATGGAGATATTATAAGTAGACTTACAAATGATATGGATAATATTTCAGATGGATTATTTCAAGCTATAACGCAATTCTATCCAGGTATTATAACTATATTAAGTTCAATTATTTTAATGATAATTTTAAGTTTTAAATTAACTGTTGTAATAGTCTTAATGACTCCACTATGTTTTCTTATTGCTTCCTTTATTACAAAAAGATCTACTAAAATGTTTAAAGAACAACAAAAAACTTTAGGAGAATTAAATGGATATATAGAAGAAATTATAGGAAATCAAAAGGTAGTACGACTTTTTGGATATGAAAAAAGAGCACAGGAAAGTTTTTCTGAAATTAATGGAAGACTTTATAAATGTGGACAACTTGCTCAATTTTATTCATCACTTACAAATCCATCTACAAGATTTGTAAATAATGTTACATATATTTTAGTGGGATTGATCGGAGGAATCTTTTCAGTTTTAAGTGGATTAAGTGTTGGTGTAATTTCAAGTTTTTTAACGTATTCAACTCAATTTTCGCAACCTATAAATAATATAACAAGTGTGGCTACTCAGCTTCAAGCTGCCTTTGCATCTTCTGAAAGAGTATTCTCAATTTTAGATGAAAAATCAGAGAAAACAGATTCTAAAGATAATGAAAATATAAAAAGATGTGAGGGAAATGTTAAGTTTGAAAATGTATCTTTTTCCTATAATAAGAAAGTACCACTTATAGAGGAATTTAGTGTTGATATAAAAAAAGGAAGTACTGTAGCTATTGTAGGGCCGACAGGTGCTGGAAAAACTACTCTGGTAAACTTACTTATGAGATTTTATGATTTGGATAAAGGTAAGATTACTATAGATGGTAAAGAAATAAATAATCTTACTAGAGATAGTCTTAGAAATCAATTTGGCATGGTACTTCAAGACACATGGCTTTTTGAAGGGACTATAAAGGAAAATATAGCTTATGGCAATCCAAATGCTACTTTAGAAGAAATTCAAAATGCAGCTAAATCAGCATATATTCATAGTTTTATAAAGAGACTTCCTGATGGCTATGAAACTATGATAACTGAATCTGGAGGAAATCTTTCAGAAGGTCAGAAGCAACTTTTAACTATAGCAAGGGTAATGCTTATAGATCCGCCAATACTTATATTAGATGAAGCAACAAGTAATGTTGATACGAGAACAGAACTGAAAATACAAAATGCTTTTCTTTCAATCATGAATGGACGTACAAGCTTTGTTATAGCTCATAGACTTTCAACCATACGTGATGCAGATATAATACTTGTTATGAATAATGGTAAAATTGTTGAAAGAGGAAAGCACGAAGAACTTGTAGATAAAGGTGGAATTTATACAGAACTTTATAATAGTCAATTTAAATATCAATTGTAGAAATAATAAGATTAAAAAATATATAGTTAGTGAATTTTAAAGATGGAGCTTTGACTATAATATTAAACCCATGAAAATCTAAAATATAGATTTTTGTGGGTTATTTTATTGAGCATAAGTTTAAGATTTTTATATAAAAAGTCTTGATATTTTTATGGGAAGTTGTATTATATATGGTGTTATTATCAATAAAAGTATTATAATGTTTTATATAATACTAATAAAACTTAGGAGGAATAATAATGTTAAAACGTAAAAAATATTTGGTAGGTTTATTGGTTGTGGCGCTTAGTATGAGTTTTGCAGACTCTAGTATGGTATTGGCTGCGAGTAATTCTACTTCAGATATAGTAGCGGAACAAAAAAATGGTACAGGAAAAACAGGCGTAGATGAAAATGATATTAAATGGTCCTATAAAGAATGTTCTGATGGAACAATATCTATTTGGCAAAATGATAACTTAAGTGGAGAAGTAGAGATTCCGAAAGAAATTGAAGGACATACTGTATCAGGAATAGAAGAAAATGGATTAAGAGAATCTACAGAGATTACTAGTGTAAAAATTCCAGATACCGTAAAACATATTGGGGAATTGGCTTTTTTTGGATGTACAAGCTTGAGAAATATTAAAATTCCATCAAGTATAACTGAAATAGATGTAGGTGCTTTTGAAAATACTTCATGGCTTACTAATAAAAGAAATTCAAATCCACTTGTAGTTGTAAATGGTATTTTAATAGATGGTAAAGATGCAGTTGGTGACATTGTGATTCCATCTAATGTAACAACTATAGCAGATGGTGCTTTTACTGTAATTGATATAGGTGGCTCTAGAAAATATCGATATGGCAATTATGAAAATATAACAAGTGTTGTGATTCCAGAGGGTGTAAAAAAGATAGGAAGTGGTGCTTTTTTAGGATGTTATAAGTTAAGTAGTATTACTATTCCCTCTACA
Source organism: Clostridium sp. CTA-5 (assembly GCF_054768135.1). Lineage (NCBI taxonomy): Bacteria > Bacillati > Bacillota > Clostridia > Eubacteriales > Clostridiaceae > Clostridium > Clostridium sp. CTA-5. The sequence goes on from NZ_BAAAAT010000001.1 coordinate 508,492, forward strand.
GTAGACGAAATAGGAATTAGTGCATTTGTAGGTTGTAAACCAAGTAACGATACTATTTATATTCCAAACAGTGGAGTAAAAATAGGAGATAAAGCATTTAATCCAAATACAAAAGTTATTTTAGGAGCTTTAAATAATGGAAATGAAATATCTAGTAATACCTCAGATTTTACTTCAGGATGGAATTATAGAGGAAATGATAGGTATTATGTAAATTCAAGTGGAAAGCTACAAAATGGTTGGATGGATTTAGATGGCAAGAGATATTATTTTTATGGAAATGGGCAAATGGCAATTGGATTTATAAACTTAGGTAATAACTCATTTTATTATTTAGATCCTACAGTTGGAAATAACATGGGTAATTTAGTTACGGGCTGGCATAAAGTGGAAGGATCTTGGTACTATTTTAATTTAAATGGTAAGACAGGAAAAGAAAAAGGATATATGCAAACAGGATGGTTTTATAATAATGGAAGCTGGTATTACTTCTATGGAAATGGTCAAATGGCAACTGGTTTTATAAATCTTGGTGGAGATGCTTATTATTATTTAGATGAAAGTAGTAGTAGCAGTATTGGGATTATGAAAACAGGATGGCAAAAAATTAATGGTTCTTGGTATTACTTTAATACGAGTTCAAGTGAAGGTATAGTAGGAATGATGAAAAAAGGTTGGCAAAACATTGATGGAAGTTGGTATTACTTCTATAGTGAAGATGGTACAATGGCACATGATACATGGGTAAATGGATGGTATCTTAATTCTTCTGGTGCATGGGTTAAGTAATAGATAAAAATAAAAAGCACTTTAGAAATATACTTTTACATATGTTTCTAAAGTGCACTTGTTTTATTATGATATAAGTTACTTGTATATTTTTGCTGATTTTTTTAATAAATCAACTTAGATTTTCTTAATTATTTACCACTGTTACCGTAATTTGATAATACTCTAGCACTAGGATCATTTACATTACAGCCTTCCCATTCTTTATTTGGCATCCAATAATCTATTACCATTTCTGCTTGTTTTGGATAGTGTTTTTCAAATATTTCTCTATATAATAGAGATTCTTTTGTGAATGGTTTAGCATGATATTTATACTTTTCACATAGTTTTTCAAATTCTTCGTCAGAATAGCATTTTTCTGCATATTCTTTTAAATGATCTACCATAGAGTGTCCTACAGCATCACTGAATGCTGCTTTATCACGATATAAAATACTATTTGGAAGATAATCGCCTTCAAATGCATGTCTTAAAAGGTATTTACCCATGTTATATTTATTTAATTTCTTTTCAGGATCTATTGCCATAACATATTTTACAAAATCTAAATCTCCAAATGGCACCCTTGCTTCTAAAGAATTTGAGCTGATACAACGGTCAGCACGAAGTACATCATACATATAAAGTTCTTTTACTCTTTTTTGTGATTCTTTTTGGAATTCATCTGCGTTTGGAGCAAAATCAGTATATTTATAGCCAAATAATTCATCAGAAATTTCACCTGTTAGAAGAACTTTTACATCAGAAATTTCATGTATTTTTTTGCAAAGTAAGTACATTCCCATACTTGCTCTTATTGTTGTAATATCAAAAGTTCCAAGAAGTTTAATAACTTCATCAAGTGATTCAAGAACCTCTTCTTTTGTCATATAAACAGCAGTGTGATCACTACCAATGTAATCCGCAACTTCTTTTGCGTATTTTAAGTCAATTGCATCCTCAGTCATACCTATGCAGAATGTTTTAATTTTCTTTCCAGGATGTAATTTTTGAGCAACTGAACATACTAACGAACTATCTAATCCACCACTTAATAAGAAACCTACAGGAGCATCAGCATCCATACGTTTTTCTATAGCAGCTACTAATTTGTCATGAATATTTTTACAAATAACTTCTAAATCGTCTTTGCAATATTCACCTTTTACTGCTGCTATATCACAATAGCATGTAAATTTACCATCAGCATAATAGTGTCCTGGTGGAAATGCCATTATCTTGTCTGTAAGACCAACTAAATTTTTTGCTTCACTTGCAAACATGATTTTTCCTGATTCAGAATATCCATAAAATAGAGGACGAATTCCAAATGGATCTCTTGCTGCAATGAAACTATCCTTTTCTCCATCATAGATAACAGTTGCAAACTCTGCATCTAATTTTGCAAACATATCTAATCCATATTCATAATACATAGGAATTAATACTTCACAATCACTATCTGAGATAAACTTATGTCCTTTTTCTATTAAGTCCTTTTTTAGTTCACGGAAACCATAAATTTCACCATTACAGATAGAAGCATCCATTTTTCTTGTGAATGGTTGCATTCCACTATAACTTAAGTCCATAATAGCAAGTCTTTGGAATCCTAAAATACCAGATGGTAAAGTAAGAATTTCAGTCATATCTGGTCCTCTTGACTCAGTTCTTTGTAATGCTTCAGCAAATTTTTCATGTTTCATGTCTGTTCCTGTATAACACATAATTGTACACATATTGGTATAACCCCCTTAGATATAAAAATAGCGTCAATTCATCTTAATCATAGGACGAATTGACGCTTATCCGCGGTGCCACCTAAATTACCATATAGGTCTCTTTTTTCCAGCTAATACTGGTATCCAAGTAACGTATGGAACACGGCGCACCTAATCTATTTTCTTCTGCGTCAAACCTGAGTTTAAATTACAGTCTATAAATATTTCAGCTTGCAACTCCGGAGTGTTATTCAAAAAAACTCTGCCACTGGGTTCACACTATCTCCAGCTCACTGTTGGTGAATATTTTTTTTACTTGTCTCCATCATAGCTTTTTCTCTTTGATGAATCTAATTTTATACTGTGTATATTTCTTTGTCAATATTTTTTCGTTTTAAATATAAGGGAATTTAAACAATTAAGTCGCATTATGTAAAAATTTATCTAAAAATTAAAATATCAGGTTTTATATTTAACGTTTTCATAAAACTATTTATTTACATTAAAACATTTATTTGGTACATTAACAATATATTTTATTTCTAAAATAAAATATTAAATTTGCACATTTTGTGCTTTTAAAGGGGCAAAAGTTATGGAAAGTTTAAAAAGTATAATATCAATTGAAAATTTAAAAATGAGTTATGGCGACAAGCAAGTACTTAATGGAATAAATTTAGAGATTCCTAGAGGACAAATAATAGGATATATAGGTACTAATGGCGCAGGTAAAAGTACAACTATAAAAATAATGCTTGGTATAATAGAAGGATATGAAGGAAAGGTAGAAATATTAGGACAAGATATAAGTGATGGAAATGTGGAATATAAGAAAAAAATAGGGTATGTTCCAGAACTTGCAGATATATATGAAAATTTAACTGCATTTGAGTATATAAGCTTTTTAGGTGGAGTATATGGGCTAGATCAAGAAAAATTTATTGAAAGAGCAGAGAAACTTATGGAATTATTTGAAATTAAAGGAGCTATGTATTCTAGGATATCTTCATATTCAAAAGGAATGAAGCAAAAGTTTCTTATAATATGCAGTTTAATTCATAATCCAGACATATTATTTTTTGATGAGCCTTTAAGTGGACTAGATGCTAATAGTGTAATGATATTTAAGGAAGTCATGAGTCATCTTGCTAGAGAAGGAAAGACTATATTTTATTCTTCACATATAATGGATGTTGTTGAAAAAATAAGTGATAGAATTGTACTTGTTAATAATGGGAAAATAGCTGCAGATGGAAGTTTTGAGGAACTTAAAAATAGCAAAAAAGAAAGTTCTTTAGAAGAAATATTTAATCAATTAACAGGTTTTAATGAACATGAGAATATTGCTAAGAAATTTGTTTCTTTAGTTGAAGAGGTATAGAGATGAAAGAATTTAAAATATTAAAGTTGTTAGATAAGTTTGAAATATTATATAAGAAGTTGGGTGTTAATTATGATATTATGAGAATGATTTTACAAATAAAATTAACTATGGATGGACGTAGAGTAAGTACTGCTTTGACAAATAATAAAAAATCTGTTGAAGATGAGGATAAGAATAATTATGTGCGTCTTCTTATGTTTAATGGATTTTTAAGTATTTTTCTTGGATTAATAATGATAAATGATATATCAGCTTTGCAAAATATAAATATTATTGTAGGCGTAAATTTATTTATGATAGTATCGCTTATGATATCAGATTTTTCATCAGTTTTATTAGATGTAACAGAAAAAAATATATTATTACCAAAGCCTATAGATAGCAAAACTTTTAATGCTGCCAAGCTTACTCATATATGTATATATATAATGGGGATTTCTTTATCTTTAAATTTAATTCCGTTAATTATTGGAACAGTAAAATATGGAGTGATATTTTCTCCAATATTTATTATAGAAAATATATTATTAGCTTTAATAGTTATAGTAATAACGGCATTTCTATATACTTTAGTTTTAAAGTTTTTTGATGGAGAGAAATTAAAGGATATAATAAACTATTTTCAGATATTTTTAGCATTTTTATTTACTTTTGGTTATCAGTTATTTAATAAAATTTTTACTATTGAAGGTATTAAAACTTGCTACGTTCCTAAGTTTTGGCATGGATTACTTCCATCTATGTGGTTTGCAGCTCCATTTGGAATATTAATAGATAGAGATAAAAATTCTTTTTTAATATTTTTATCTATAATGGCTATATTAGGTCCAGTTATATTGATTATGTTTTATGTTACAAAAGTAGTACCTTATTTTGAAAATAATCTTCAAAAATTAAATAATAATGGAGGAGTTATAAGTCGTGGAAATGAAAAAAGAACAGAGTTTACAGCAGCATTGATTTGCAGAGACAAAATTGAAAAGAGCATGTTTATATTTACTAAAAATATGCTAGCAACAGAGAGGAATTTTAAGCTTAAGGTATATCCTTCACTTGCAATGGCTGTATTTATGCCAGTTATATTTGTTTTTAGCGATAGAAAAAAAACATTTATTGAAACTATTCAAACAAGCTATGATGGGAAATTACATTTATTAATGTATATAACTGTATTAATGTTATGTTTTTGTACTGCTTATATAAATAATAGTGATAGTTATAAAGGTGCATTTATATATAAGGTATTACCAATAAAAGATCCAGGGGTAATAATGAAGGGGGCAATAAAAGGAACTTTATTTAATTTAGTTATTCCAATTTATTTATTAGTGGCTGTAGTATTTTTAATATTAAAAGGACCATCAATAATTATGGACTTAATTGTAATGTTTTTAGTTCTTTTAGTATCAGCCTTACTGTATTTTAAACTATCAAATAAAAGAATGCCTTTTAGTGTAAAATTTGCTACAGTTGATAGTGGCAAGCTTATAGCTCCAGGGGTACTGACCTTTATGCTTATTGGAATGTTTGCTTTAATACATGTATTAATTAGAAATAATATTTTATTTGTTGGAATATTTGCATTTGTTCTTTTTATAGTTAATATAATTCTTTGGAAAATAAGCTTTAAGATAAGTTGGAAAGATGTAGAAATGTAAGAATAACTATAGGTTATGATATATATGTTGCAAATTTAAATATTAAACAAAAGAGTATTTAGTTATTTGATTTATTAAATAATTATTATTGAAATATATATGTATATTATTTAATAAATTAATATTATATTTGAGAAGGTCACATTTAATGTGGCCTTTTTCTATAATAAAGTTTTATATTAATTATAAAGAATGTTCATTGAAATGTATTATTTCTGGATGCAATAAATTAAAAAAGATATGGATATTTATAGTTCGATTTTGAATTAAATAGACGGATAATCTAACTACTAATAGCTTTATTTTTTAGTAATTTTAAAATTTTTATTATAATTATGAAAAATATTGAAGTGTTTTTTATTTTTGAATCGTTATATTAAGTGTAAGGATAAAATGAGGTGGTGATATTTATTGAAAAAGAAGATTTTACAAATTGTATAAAACAATATAAACGTTTAATTATCACTATTTGTCTATCTTTTACTAAAAATTATTTTGATGCTGAAGACTTGGCACAGCAAACTTTTTTATCTGCATATCAAAACTATGAAAGTTTTGATGGTAATAATTTTAAGGCTTGGCTTACAACAATCGCTGCAAATAAGTGCAAGGATTATCTTAAAAGTAAAGTAAGAACAAATATTAGTTTATCAGAAGAAGGATATGAGGATTTGGAAGATAAGGGAGATTCACCAGAGGAAACGGTAGTAAAAAAGAACACTCTGGAAAGAATTCAAAGCGTATGTAATAAGTTAAAAGAGCCTTATAAGACTGTAGCTATAAGCTATTTTTGTAAAGATATTAAACTTTCACATTTAGCAAAGGAAACTGGTAAAAGCATAAAAACTTTAGAAACACAACTTTATAGGTCAAAAAAATTATTAAAGGATTTATGGAAGGAGGAGTTTATGTGAAGCATGCATTATTTAATAAAGAGGGACATTTGACTGAGGAGATATTAAACGAACTTAAATTTGGCACTTTAACTGATGAAGAAATGATCCCTATATTGGATCATATTAGTGACTGTCAAAAGTGTGCATGTGCATTTGCAGACAATTTTAAAGATGATGAACTTGCAGAAGCTCCTTTAGGTTTTCAAGAGAAAGTAGAAATAAAGATAAAAGCTAAAAAACAAAGTGGTGTTCAGTTTGGTTTTTATTGTACTAAAGTTGTAGTTGCTGCTAGTATAGCATTAATGATACTTTTCTCAAATGGATTAAATATTATGGCTAGTTCATTTGAAAACTCAAATTCTATTAAGCCACTGGATTTAAGTATTTTAAATTCAGTTAATTCAACACTTAGTAGCTTTTCTGAAAAAATAATTAATTTGGAGGTTTTTAATAATGGTAAAGAGAAAAGGTAAATTTTTAACTTTTATTTTTTCAATGTTGCCTGGTGCAGGGCATATGTATATGGGATTTATGAAGATAGGGCTATCTTTTATGTCCATGTTTTTCTTTTTAATATTTCTTTCTTCTTGGATTGGTATAGGAGAATTATTATTTATATTACCACTTATTTGGTTCTATTCAGTTTTTGATTGTGCAAATAAAGCAAGTTTAAATGATAATGAACTTTTACTTGTAGAAGATAAGTATCTATTTTCTATTGATAAATTAGTAACATTAGATAAAAATATATTTGAAAAACGTAGACTTGTTATAGGTATAGTATTATTATTTTTAGGTATTTATTTAGTGACTAATAATATAATGAATGTCCTAGAACGATATATTCCCTATGAAATTTATGGTGTTATATATTATTCTATAAAACAAGTTCCACAAGTAATTATAGGAATAGCAATAGTTGCTCTTGGTGTAAAACTTATTATGGGAAAGAAAAAGGAGCGTGAAATTGATGCTTAAGGGACGTAGAGTAGGAACATTAACTGCAGGAATTGTTTTAGTTACGTTTGGAGTAATGTTTTTGCTTAGATTAGTTAACACTGCTATTAATATTTCTTTAATAGCATCCCTTTGGCCTGTTATATTAGTACTTTTAGGAATAGAAATTATTCTATCCTACATAATAAATAAAGAAGAAAAAATGAAATATGATTTTGGTGCAATAATATTAATTGTTATTTTAGCATTCTTTGCTATGGGGATGGGGATAACAGAATTTATAATAACTCATTTAGAAGAGTTTAAAGTAATAATTTAATTAAAGAAATGGTATAGGTTAATTTAGTTTATTATAATAAATTTTGAGTTTGACACAAATATTTATCTAATTTAATTAAAGGAATACCTAGAGCAAGAAGAGCTTTGAGTATTCCTTTTTCTATTAATGGTACTATGAATATATAGAATTACTTTCTAATGATGAGATTTTAGATGATAATTATTTATGATAGTATAGATTTTATCTAGTTAGTATATTTCTAAACTCAGAAGGACTCATTCCACTCCATAATTTAAATTGACGGCTAAAGTGAGAAACATTTCTATATCCAGTACGTTCACTTATTTCAGATAAAGTGATATTGGGTTGACCCAAGAGAATTTTGGCCTCATTAAATTTTAGCTGATTAAGATAACTTTTAGGGGAAATATTGTAGACAGATTTAAAATTTACTAATAAATATCCATTACTTATATTCAACTGGTTTGCTATATATTTCATTGTTAAAGTTTTTAACTTATCGTCAGACGGGTTTAGAGAAAATTGGCGAAAATTTTCTTTGATTTTTTCACTTATACAACGAGCATAATAAAGTGTGCTGTCATTACTTTTAATTTCTAACTTCTTTTTTGTTTCTGCATATTTAAGTAATTCTATAATCAATTCCATAAGTATAATTTCTACTTCCAATTTATTAATCAAAGAAGAAGTGTCAATATTCATATCTAATAAGTCAATCCATTTATTTATAACGTTTTTCAACTGAATGTATACTTTATTTTCTTCTGTAAAAATAAAGTTGCAATAACATATTAAATCATGATGAATTTGTGGCTCATCAATATCAAAATGAACACAAAAATAGGTCATGCCTTCTTCAGAAATACAAGTGTTTGTATGTCTGTAACCTGGAGGGATTAATATTATTTGATTTTTTTTAATTTTATATTCTTGTTGATTAGTCTCTGTTAATTGTTCTCCATCTAGAACTATTAAAATTTCAAATGCATGATGATATTCTTCTGAAACTGACCAACCTTTTTTTACGCTATGTTTATGTCCGCCGAAAAATCTAATGTTTGAATCCACGTAGGGTAATTTTTTCACTTTATTTAGCCAGCTTGTATTCATAATTTTCACTCCAATACATTTTAAAATGGTATAAAACGATTTGTTTATGATATAGATTCTACCATAAGTTAATTGTAAAATGAAAGTGCAATAAAGATAACGGTTACTTATTCTAAAGTGGTTAGCTTTATGTACAAGTATTTTATTTGAAAATTGGAAGGGGGGAATAAAGTTGGATTTAGAAATTACCAAGAACTATAATGAACAAAAGAAAGAAAAAATTAAATTTTATGAAAAATTTGGGTACGGATTAGGAGATTTTGCATGCAATTTGGTTTGGAATTCACTTAGTATGTTTATATTATATTTCTATACTGATGTAATGGGAATGACAGCAGCTATAATTAGTACATTAATGTTAGTAGTACGTATCATCGCCGGTTTTATGGATATTATTGCAGGTATTATGGTCGATAAAACAAAGACGAAGTACGGAAAAGCTCGACCATGGATTTTATGGATGGCAATTCCTTTTGGTATAAGCACAATACTACTTTTTTCTGTTCCTAATATAGGACAGACTGGAAAGTTAGTCTATATTGTTGGAACTTATGTGTTGTTAAATGTCATTTATACAGCTATTAATATTCCATACGGTGTATTAAATTCCTTGATGACTCAAGATCAATATGAAAGATCAGAAATCAATATTTATAGAATGTTTTGTTCAACATCTGGATCGCTTTGTGTAAGCGCCTTGGTTTTGCCTCTCGTATCTTTATTTGGAGGGGGACAACATGCATGGATTTTAACTTTCTGTGTATTTGGCATTATTGCTACAATTATGTTTTTTGTAACATTTAAAACAACAAAAGAAAGAGTTATTGCAGTAACCGAGGAAAAGTCAAAAAATATTTCATTTATGGATGGAATGAAAACGTTAATTAAAAATAAATATTGGATTATTATAGTCTTATTATTGGTTGTAGTATTTATGAGTATGGGAATTATGGGTGGAAGTATGATTTATTATGCCCAGTATATACTTAATGACAAAAATTTAGTTGGTGGGCTATCAATTGCACAAAATATCCCTACATTGATTGTGATGTTAATCATTGCTATGCCATTAATCAAAAAATATAGAAAACGAAATACTGCAATTTTGGGTTCATTTATTTTTATCTTAGGTTCGTTAATCGCTTTGATAGATTTAAAAAGTGTCACATTAATTTATGTGTCTATCATTGTTAAAGGGACTGGGAATGCTCTGGTTTTTGCTACTATTTTTGCTTTATTAGCAGACACAATCGAGTATGGGGAATGGAAAACAAATGTAAGGACTGAAGGGCTAATTTATAGTGCGGGAAACTTCGGATTAAAAATTGGTATGGGCTTGGGTACAGCTATAGTAGGTTGGTTATTAGCATTTAGTAATTATAATGGAGAAGCCATTGTTCAACCAGATACAGCTATAAGTGCTATTAACATATTGTTTACCTGGTTACCTATGATTTTAGCTGGTATACAAATTGTTTTACTTAAATTTTATAAACTAGATAAATTATATACAACCATTATTAGTGATTTACAAAAAAGGAAACAAATACAAGCGTAAAGATTATGAATTTTATACATTTAAAAATGATGAATCAAGGATTGCTAATATTGAATTTGAAGATAATGTATTTAAAGTTGAATTAGAAGGACATTCATTTAATACCATAGTTTTAAAATAATAAGTAAAATGAATAACAATATTTAAGGAAAGAATAATATTAAAAGGAAGGATAATATGGATAATAAACATTATTTAAGTATAGACATTGGAGGAACTTTTATTAAATATGGAATTTTAGATCATTCAGGTAATCTTATTTCTAAAAATAAAAAAAGAACTTCAAAAAACATAAATGACTTAATATTAGATTTATCAGAAATAGTGGAAGAACAATCTGAATATATAAGTGGGGTTGGTATTAGTACTCCAGGAAAAGTGGATACAAAGAAAGGTGTAATTTATGGAGGTGGAAATTTAGCTTTTTTAGATAAGTGTCCTATAGTATCAATTTTACATAATAAATATAGAATTCCTGTTGCAGTAGAAAATGATGGGAAGGCAGCAGCTCTTGCAGAGATGTGGTTAGGTAATTTACAAGATGTTGATGATGGTGCTGCAATTATACTTGGTACAGGAATTGGAGGTGGAATAGTATTAGATAAAAAATTAAGAAAAGGAAAGAATTATTCGGCAGGTGAAATTAGTTTCATGATAAATAAATCAGAAGAGACTAGTGATTTAAAGTTTTATGGATTTAATGCTTCAGCTGTAAGAATGGTAAAGATAATTGGAGAATATTTAGGTTTAGAAGATCCTTTAAATGGAGAAGTTGTATTCGAAGCTATCATTTCTGGTAATGATTTTGCAAATAAAGTATTTAAAGATTATTGTGATAGTATTGCTGAACTTATCAACAATATTCAATGTATTTTGGAGTTAGAGAAGTACGTAATAGGAGGAGGAATCAGTGCAAATAAAATAGTAATTGAAGGAATTCAAAATTCATTTAATAGATTGAGAATGAGAGAACCATTATTGCAAAAGTCAGTACATTGTCCCATTATTGAGGCTACAAAATTTAATAATGACGCTAATCTTTATGGGGCTTTATATAATCTACTATTAGATGAAGAGAGTATTAGTATAATAAAAAATAATGAAAAAATGGGAGATTAATTATGAAAACAAACTTTCCAGAAAACTTTTTATGGGGTGGTGCAGTTGCAGCCAACCAATGTGAAGGAGCATATAACATTGATGGTAAAGGATTAAGTGTGCAAGATGTAGCACCAAAGGGAATAAAAGCTGGTCCCACATTAGAGCCTACACAAGATAATATGAAACTTATAGGTATAGATTTTTATCATACATATAAAGACGATATTAAGCTTCTTGCAGAAATGGGATTTAAGGTTTTTAGATTATCAATTGCTTGGTCAAGAATATTCCCAATGGGAGATGAAAAAGAGGCAAATGAGCAGGGATTGCAATTTTATGATGATATTTTTGATGAATGCTTGAAATATGGAATACAACCATTAGTAACTTTATCTCATTATGAAACACCACTACATTTATCTAAAAGCTATGATGGTTGGAAAAGTCGTAAAATGATTGATTTTTTCACACACTATGTTTGCACAGTTTTTAAACGTTATAAAGATAAAGTAAAATACTGGCTAACTTTTAATGAGATTAATTCGATTACTCATGCACCTTTTTTAAGTGGAGGAATTTATACACCTTTAGAAGAATTAAGTAAACAAGATATTTACCAAGCAATTCATCATGAATTAGTGGCAAGTGCAAGGGCAGTAAAAATGTGTCATGAAATTATCCCTGATGCTAAAATAGGGTGTATGATTTTAGGTATGCCTGTCTATCCAATGACTCCATCACCTGATGATGTTTGGGCGACTCTGAATAAAGAGAGAGAAAATTTCTTCTTTTCAGATATTCAAGTACGAGGTCAGTATCCATCATATGCTAAAAGATTCTTTAAAGAAAATAATATTGAATTAAATATTACAACAGAAGATAAAGAAGTATTAAAAAATACTGTTGATTTTATTTCTTTTAGCTATTATATGAGTATTTGTGAATCTAGTGATGCTTCGATTGAATCTGGTGAAGGAAATATTATTGGTGGAGTACCGAATCCTTATTTAGAAGCAAGTGAATGGGGATGGCAGATTGATCCTAAAGGGCTTAGATATTATCTTAATACCTTATATGATCGTTACCAAAAACCATTATTTATTGTGGAAAATGGATTAGGAGCAGTTGATGAATTAGTTGAGTTAGAAGATGGAACCAAAACGGTATTAGATGACTACAGAATTTCTTATTTAAGAGATCATTTAGTTCAAGTAGCAGAAGCAATTGAGGATGGAGTAGAATTAATGGGGTACACTTCTTGGGGATGTATTGATTTAGTCAGCTTCACTACGGCTCAATTAAAGAAACGTTATGGTTTTATATACGTAGATCGTCACGACGATGGGACTGGGACATTAAAGCGTTATAAGAAAAAAAGCTTTAATTGGTATAAAGAAGTAATTGCTAGTAATGGAGCTACTGAAGCATTATATTCTAATAAGAATATTGATAAAAAAATAATATTAAACTAAGAAGACAGAAGATAAAAATTTAAATAGTATAAATAATTGTTACATATGATAATATCTGAGATAACAATTAATTAAGAGAAATAGATTAACTAAGGCTAACTATAAATGATAGTTTAGCAAAACATATAAATAAAGAAGAAGGAGTATCTATAATAGAAGGTACTCCTTCTTCCTTTTGGTGTGCCTAGCATGGGTAAACACTAATATATGAAAATCTGTGAAGGGAGATAATTAAGAAGACGGATTTGGGGCATAATCAAATGTCATTTATTAAAACATTATCAAAAATCAATCAGAATAATATCGGATAAAAAATTAGTAGGATTGACAAATAAGAAGTAAATGCTATAATTCACAATAAATGGAACAAATGTTTTTGCTTTTTCAAGCAATTACAGAAGGAGTTAGGATATAAACCTATTGAAACATGAAAACCAATCATTATAAAACTATATTTACTACTTGTAGAAATTAAGAAAATACAATAAAAGAAAGGAATGAGAAGAAAATGACAAAGAATAAAGATAGGTATTCAGGCCATTTTTTTAATAGCTATGTTATTACACGCATGAATCTATACAAACATACAGTACCAATGGAAAATGATAAAAAAAAGATTTCTCGTGTATATGGTTATCCCATGGAAAAGGTAAATGAGGTATTCAGACAACTGGATGAAGAACTTCAATTGTCAGTTAATTTCATTAATAAGAAGTACAAAAGTGAAATGGATGAGAAGCTCTCTAAGTTGGAGGCAACTTTTGTCTTCATTGGAGATCAGTTTGTCAGCGAATATCAGAGCTTTTTCAACGTTCTTCGTAAAGTGTTTGAGCCATATACCAAGATTAAAATGGTTTGTGCTGCTGCAACAGGTGATAATTCCAATCAAACAATCCAGCATATCTACGACCTTGTGGTTAGTGAAAAACCTATGATTACTTCGGTGTTAATTGGTATAAATGACATGCACCAGAACAATGATATATATTCCAAACCGGTATGTTCACCAGATGAATACCGAGGAAATATAGACTATATGGCAAAGGTTTTGCGTCACTATAAAAGTAAAATTATATTTAATACACTTCCACCATTTGATAATGTAATAGTAGAAAAGTCATTTGTGCATATGAATTGGACATACAATGTGGATATCTGGGATGAGTACAACAACATTATTCGTGAGGTAGCCGAGCAAAATGGCTGCACCTTAAACGATATGGCTGAAAAATTCAACAAATTCGATGGTCTGATTAACATACCTAATGATGGGTTGAATCTTACCTATCAGGCACAATGTTTCTTTGCTGATAAGTTTCTTGAGGTAATGCTCAAGATGCTATAGCTAGAATTCTCTGTCAAGATAGTGTATGTACAATTAATATTGGAAAGGATAGTGGTTTAAAATGAGACAGTTAATAAATAATTCAGAGTATAGTAATGAATATATGGACATACGGTTTAAAGCTTATCAGGGCGGAATCCCATCGATTGAGAATAACAGGGAAATGATAGCCTATGCGTTTGGGTATCCGATAGAGGATGTGGACACGATCTATAAAGAACTCGATAGGGAACTTCAGAGTTCGGTTGATTATATAAATACCAAATACAAGAAGGAGATGGATGATAAACTAAAGAATTTAGAATTCACATTTGCTTTCATCGGATGCTCGTTTGTAAGTGATTACCAGAGCTTCTTTAACGTTGTTCGCAGAGTGCTTGCCCCATATTCAGGTATTAAACTTATAGACGCTAGCGTTACTGGTGATACAACTCCTCAGACGATTTCAAATATATATAATAGGGTATTGCGATATAAACCACAGATTACAGCAGTGTTTATAGGAATTAACGATATGCGTCAGAATAACGATGTGTACTCTAAACCAAATGTGAGCCAGGAGGAGTACCACAAGAACATGAATTATATAGCAAAAATCTTACGCCATAAGGGTAGCCGCATTATTTTTAACACATTATCAGGATATGATACAGAGAGAATGGAAATTGCTGTAGCGGAAAAACGATGGACATATAATGTCGAATTTGATGATGCTTATAATAAAATAATTCGTGAAGTAGCTCTAGAAAACGGATGTATTCTCAATGATATGGATAAAAAATTTAAGGAGTTTGATGGTCCAATGAATATTCCTAATAATGGGTTACACCTAACCTATCAAGCACAGAGCTTTTTTGCTGACAAATTCATGGAGACATTCTTAGGAATGTTATAGGTAATTATAATTCTTACGTGTGTATAGGATAATAGTATTGCTGTATTACACAAATTATTAGTAGCCCATAAAAAGCACTAAAAAGTAAGCCACCCTTAATAAAAAATACTCTTATGTACATAATAATTGGCATAAGGGTGTTTTTTATTAAGGGTTATAAATTTCATGAATAAACAAGATATAATAATATGATATCTCATCCAGAAGATAGATATATAGTGGATTGTTTCAAAGTAGAAAGTAAATTTCTATTTTAGACAGCCCACTTTTTTTAATGCGCATAAACTTAAGGAGTATATATAATAAATATGACATATTGCTTTTTGTTTTCTGTAGATAAAGACTTTGAACAATAAACAAAAGACTTATTTTAACAATAGCAATCAAAATGTTCACATATTATTTCTTCCCACTAACCCAAAGCAATTATTGCACTATCAAATGCAACAGGTAGGAAACCACCAAGATAAACAATAAGAGATTGTCCAGGTGAAATAATTATTTGTCCACCATCATTTGGAGGTTTAGTAATTGTAGTCAAATATTTAATTTCTCCTTTAGACAAATATGTAACTTTTATTTTATGGACAAAGTCAAAAAACTACTATTTTTTAGTCAAGAAAGTTACTTAAAAGAAGGAAATGATTTTTGTAAAATATAAATGTAAAGGATAACAATTATAAAAATTGATGAAAAGGGTGAAGATGATGAAAAGCATTAAACACATTTATAGTAATGGAAAAGATTTTTGGAAAAAGGGAACAGTAGAAAATAAAGAATATGAAGACACTTTAGAAATAACAAATGAAACTAAACAAACTTTAAAAGGCTTTGGTGGTTGCTTTAATGAAATTAGTTGGGATATTTTAAAAAAAGTAGATGAAAATAAGAGAAAAGAAATTTTAGATAATTTATTTACAGAAGACGGTTTGAATTTTAATATAGGACGTTTACCAATTGGAGCTAGTGACTATGCATTACAATGGCATAGTTATGATGAAACAAATGGAGATTATGAATTAAAAGATTTTACTATAAAAAGAGATGAAGAACATTTATTACCATATTTAAGAGAAGCATTAAATCGTAAGTCAGATATGGCATTGTTTGCTTCACCTTGGAGTCCTCCAACATGGATGAAAACAAAGAAAGCATATAATTTTGGAACATTATCTTGGGAACAAGAAAATTTACAAACTTATGCAAATTACTTTGCTAAGTATGTAGAGGAATATAAGAAATGTGGAGTAAAAATTGAACAAGTTCATATTCAAAATGAACCTCATGCTGATCAAAAATTCCCATCATGTATGTGGACAGGAAAAGAAATGAGAGATTTTATTAAAAATCATCTTGGACCAGTGTTCAAGGAAAAGGGTATAGATTCAGAAATTTGGCTTGGCACAATTAACGGCCCATTTCTAGATTTTCAGATATCTCTGCCAGGCTGTGCTCCATTCTCACAATTTTATGATCAATGTGTAAATACAGTACTATCTGATAAAGAAGCAAGAAAGTATATATCAGGAGTAGGTTTTCAATGGGGTGGAAAACATGTAATTGAACAAACTGAATTAAGTTATCCAGAAATAAGACTTATGCAAACAGAAAATGAATGTGGAGATGGTCAAAATACATGGCAACATGCAGAATATGTTTTTGGACTTTTCTGGCATTATTTCGTGCACAATGTTGAAAGCTATGTTTATTGGAATATGGTACTTCCTAAAGGCGGAGTAAGTACTTGGGGTTGGGAACAAAATACAATGATAACAATTAATCCAAAAACAAAAGAAGTAGTATATGAACCAGAGTTTTATGTTATGAAGCATTTTTCACATTTTGTAAAGCCAGGAGCAAAAAGAATAGTAACTAAGGGACACTGGACATCAAACTCTCTTGTATTCGAGAATCCTAATGGAGAATTAGTAGTTATTGTTGGAAATGCAATGGATATAGATCGTGAGTTCACATTTAAGCATCAAGGTGTAAGTTTTTCTACTATTATAAAGGCACATTCTATTAATACATTTTGCATAGAAAGCTAAAGACATTTAATTAAAATTAAGGAGGATGCAGTATGATAAATCAAAATAAAAACAATGTAAACTCAGTTGGCTTTATAGAAAGGTTAGCTTTTGGATCAGGAGATTTAGCAAATAATATTATATATGCAGCCATTTCAACATTTTTAATATTTTATTATACAGATGTAATTGGAGTAAGTGCAGCCGCAGTTGGAACAATAATGCTTATATCACGTTTTTTAGACTGTATAGCTGATTTGACAATGGGAATTATAGTAGATAGAACTAAATCAAAATATGGTAAAGCTAGACCATGGATAATCAAGATGGCAATTCCTTTTGCAATAGGTGGTGTGCTACTATTTTCAGTCCCGACTAGTTTAAGTGCTAATGGTAAACTAATATATATTTTTATCACTTACAACTTGGTATCTACAATAATATACACAGCAATTAATGTACCATATGCAACATTAAATGCACTTATTACACAAGATCAATATGAACGTTCAGTACTTAGTATATTCAGAATGATATTATCAACAGTAGGATCAATGGGAATTGCTTTATTAACTTTACCAGTAGTTAAAATGTTTGGAAATAATACGAGAGCATGGTCATATACTTTTGCATTATTTGGTGTGGTTGCTGCAGGATTATTCTTATTTACTTTTTTAGGAACAAAGGAAAGAGTAAAGCCAGCAGATGAATCAAAAGCAAAAGAAGATGTACCTATAAAAGTTGGTTTAAAAGTTCTTTTTCAAAATAAATATTGGATGTATATCACATTAATATTAATATTAATATTTATTGGTCTGACTATAAATGGAGGGGCTACTGTTTACTATGCTGAAGTTGTATTAGGCAATAAAGAACTTGTTGGAATGTTAACTACAGCAACGAGTTTATCACAAATTGTTGCTATGTTTTTAGTAGCTGGATTGATTAAAAAATTTGGTAAGAGGAACATTATGATATTAGGATCTGCTATTATTATATTAGGATATATTATAATAGCAATATCTCAAAAAAATATACAATTACTACTTGCAGGCAATATTATAAAAGGCATAGGTTTAGCAGGTATAGCAGCTTGTATGTTTGCTATGGTATCAGATACTATTGAATATGGCGAATGGAAAACTGGAGTGAGAATAGAAGGTTTGACTAATAGTGCAGCAAGTTTTGGATTTAAAGTTGGTGGAGGTCTCGGAGCAGCTTCTATAGGTTGGATATTATCAGCTTCAGGGTACGTAGGTACTGCTAGTGTACAAAGTGCTACAACTATATTTGCTATAAAAGCACTATATATATACATACCTATAATTATAACTATAGTTCAGATAGGAATATTAATTTTATATAAGCTAGATAAAGAATATCCTACTATATTAAAAGAACTACAAAAAAGAAGTAAATCAAATTAAAAGTTTGGAACAAAATGCATACTTATAAACTTAATATAGAAATAGTACATAGATATAATTAAAAAAGTAAATTTAGAATCAATAAAAAAACAATAATGATTAGCAAAATATATAAGAACATTCCTTATTTGGTGTAATTGAATCACGACAAACCAAGATGGAATGTTCTTCTAATTTCCGTGGCACATTGTGTACATGTTCTTATTGTTAGTAGAATATTGTTATGCTATAATTCAAACAATAAATATAATAAAAGGTGATTATATGGATTTTGAACATGAAACGATAAATATTAATGAAGATATTAGTGTTAGGTTCCAATATTATGATGATAAAGGCAGTATAATCTCGAAACACTGGCATCGTAGTATTGAAATTATATACATTATAACTGGAAGTCTTGAAGTAAACATAAATGGTGTAGATTATAATTTGGAGGAAAACGATTTAATAGTTGTTAATTCTCTTGAAGTTCACTCAACAATCTGTAAATATGGAAATACGGCAGTAGTATTACAGATACCTTATCAGTTTTGTGAAAATTATATTGAAGATATGTCTACAACAAAATTCTTTTGTAATCCAACTATTGCAGAAAAAATGCTTGCTATTAATAAATTGAAAGAAATTTTAGTTAGTTTTCTTGTCGTTTATAATAAAAAGGAACCAGGCTATAAACTTAAAATTAACAGTTTGATTTTTAATTTACTATTCATTTTAGTAAAGGAATTTAGTAAAATAGATAAAAAATTTGACAACAAAAACAGCGATAAATATCTAGAGAGATTAGCTTTAATCATAGATTATGTAAAAAAACATTATTCAGAGCATATAACGCTTGAATCTGTTGCACGTGAACTTTATTTAAACTCAGAATATTTCTCTCGTTTTTTTAAAAAATATATGGGAATTACATTTTTAAAATACTTAAACACTATTCGTCTGGAGCATGCTTACATAGATCTTGTAAACACAGATAACAATATTTCTCAAATTGTGGAACATAATGGTTTTAAAAATTATAAAATGTTCGTGAAGTTATTTAAGGATGAATATGGCTGTTCTCCTAATGAAAAACGTAAACAAATTAAAAGTAACAATAATTAAAATGTTTAAAGAAATATATGAAGTATCTTTAATAGAACTTATATATTTTAATTTAAATAATAGTGGAGGTTATGAGTGTTGCAATTCACCTCTACCATGAAATACATGACAGTTGAGTTTGTGATGGATTTTTTTAGATTAAAATTTATTAAATGTATTAAAAGAATATAGTTTTAAGGAAGAGAATAGATAAAGAAAGGAAGAAAAATATGAATTGGAAATATGAAAATGAGCGTATATACAGTATAGATGAAAAAGGTGAATTGATGGCCGAAGTTACTTTTACTCATAACAAGAATAGTGAGATAAATATAGATCATGTTTATGTTAATTCAATTTTACGAGGAAAGGGTGTAGCTGGGGAGGCAATGTTAGTTGTTGTAGATTATTTACGCAAGGAAGGTCTTAAAGCAACAGCCACATGTTCATATGCTAGTACATGGTTTAAAAATCATAGAGATTTGTACTCCGATGTGATTTCAAAGGATATAGAAAATCAAGTTGTTGCTTGTAAAATAAATGGAAAGCATTAAATATAGATACTGAAAAATATTTTTTATAAAATTAGTAGGAGCTGTTCAGAATAAATTTATATCATCAATTCTGTGATAGCTCTTTTTTATTTTAAACAGTTGATCATAACTAAGTTTTTTTCATGCTATTTACATAGTCGTGAAACTTATAGTAATCAACTGGATTATGGTATTTATCAATGATCATTACGTCAGGTTTAGTAGATTTAAATATAAGGTGAAGTTAGTATTATTATGAACAATTAACTATATTCAGATTAATTTAAGTATAACATTTTATAAATATTAAAGTATCAATTTGATTTATTTGGTAATAATAATCTAAAACATAGAATAAGGAGATGTGATTTATGGAAACTACCATTATGGCAATAACTATTGATCCAAGAAGTGTTCATGCTAAAGAGGTTCAAACTATTTTAACTAAATATGGATGTATTATAAAAACTAGAATAGGTCTTCATGAACTTAGTCAGGATTCTTGTTCTGAGCAAGGATTAATAATTTTACATATTAATTCTAACTTAGATAAAGTAAAAGTATTTGAAAATGATTTGCTTGATATTGAAGGGGTTAAAGTAAAATATATGATTCTATAATCAAAAGTCACATTTAATGTGGCTTTTTTCTTATATGTATACTAACGATTTAATAAAAGAACAATTAATAAAATCTAATTTAAATAAATGCTTGATTACCATAAATAAATCCATTTTGTCACTTATGTTTTATTATATCTAAATTTTAGTTTATTATAATAAATTTCGGGTTTGACACAAATATTTATCTACCTTATAATTTAATTACAAATTTGAAAACACAAGGAAGCGAAATTGACATGATAAGTATTATTAAAACTGCAATTATAACCATAATAATATCATTTATCTCTGGACTACTATTAGAATACTATAAGAATTTAGCACCTAAGATATTATGCAATATAGGTGAGGGCATACCTTTAGTAATAAAGAATAGAAATGTTTATGCATATATTCTTACCGTTAGAAACCTATCTAATAAAACAATCCATAATATAACATTAAATATACATGATTCTCATAAAGATTTAAATTTTGGAGATGCTGAAATAACAAAAGGATTAAAATTTGATTCCTCTATAAAGGATAACATTTTAGATGTGTACATACCTTTTTTAAGTAAAGATGATGAATTTAAAGTTACACTATATGTAGATTATGATGATGGAGAGTATAATAAACCTACTGTTATAATTAGATCACCTGAAAATTTTAAGGAGGTAGACTCTGTAGAAGCAACTGGAGTTCTAGCCTTATTAATGAATATGCCTAAAAATATAACTAATTTATTTTCAAATGATAAAAAAGAGAATAAAAGAATAAGGATTAATAAAAAAGAAAATTTTACAACTATTATAAATACTTCATCAGATGACACAAAAATTGTAGATAAATCTGATAGAGAGATCTTAAATAGAAATAAGAATAAAAAGATTTTTATAGGTATTATATCTATTACTTTAATTATAAGTATTGGGATTTTAGGAAGATTTTATTTTCAAAAGGTGTCTGCTCATACTCCAAATTCTGATATAAAGGCTGATGCTAAGGAGCAATCAACTGATGTAACAAAATCATCAGAGGTGGAAGATAAAAATAAAGATAAAAAAGCATCAACACATGATACAACTAAAAATTCAAATTCAAAGACTTCAACAAATGAAGAAAATAAGAATACAGAAATAGCACCAGATGTGACAAACAAAAATTTAGATGAAAAACCACAAACAGATAAAGAAAATCAAAATACAAAGCCAGAAGTAAGTAAGCCAACTGAAAATGCAGATACAAAAGTCCCAACTAATAAAACAAATGGAAGTGTAGATGAAAAGTCATCAAATGAAACTACTAAAAATGTAGATACAAAACCTCAAACGGAGAATCAAGCTAAAAATGTACCTTCAAAATCGTCAACAGATGAAACTAAAAATACAAATACATCAGCAACAGGAACAACTGGAAATATAACTAACTAGTAATTAATAAAACCGTATTGGAGAAATCTAATATGGTTTTATTTTATTTAAATTTATGTAAAGTATATTATTTAAGTTTTATTTACATATACCAATTTTATAATAAAAATATAGAAATATTATAAACTAATGTATATTCTTTAAAATATTTATGAGTAATAAAATCTTATAAATATTTTAAGGGATTTCTAATTATATAGTATTAATACAGACATTTTTTTATAAAAATTAAAAATTTATTAACTTAATTGGAACATATATTAATTAAATTATAAATTAGTTACTATATTTTTAAATTAGGAATTTATAAAAAATAAATAATTTAATAAGGTTGATAGACTAAATTACCTTATATAATGCATTCAAACTATAAAATCGTTATGGTAAAATAAAGCTGATTTAGATAATTGATAATTATATCCAAGTAAACATATATTAAGGTTATTTGGATATTATCTTTAAGAATAAAGTAAGCATTTTTATAGGAGATATATTTATGGATTTTACTGATTACAGAATTATTGAGATACTTTTAGAAGATGGAAGGATACCTATGAAGGAACTTGCTAAAAGGGTATCACTTAGTGCACCAGCAGTTGCGGAGAGGGTAAAAAGACTTGAGGAGGAAAATATTATAACAGGCTATAAAGCCAAAATAAACTATGATAAACTTGGAAAAAAAATCAATGTGCTTATAAATATAGATATAAGTGGTCAAAGATCAGAAAAATTTACGGAATTTATTAAGAATGAAGAGTCTATAATAGAATGTTATCATGTTACTGGACCATATTGTAAGATTTTAAAAGCTAGACTTGAGGATATTCCAAGCCTAGAAAGACTTATTGGAAAGATACAAATGTTTGGAAATACTGAGACATTTATAATATTATCTTCATTAGAAAAAGAACATATACTAAACAATGAGAAAAATATTTAATTAAGTTAGAACACTTGAATAATATAAGTGATAGCTTAATTAATGGAATTATAGATTAAAAGATATATAAATTATTATAATAATAAGTTGATTATTACTAAGGAGGAAATATAATATGGATAATTTTAGTCTTCAGCGCAAAGAAATAGAGGAAGTTTACGGGAAGATAAGTCCATTTGAACTTAAAGATAAATTAATTAATCTTGCTGAGGAATCGAAGAAAAGGGGTACACATTCATTACTAGATGCAGGTAGAGGAAATCCTAATTGGATTGCAGCTACACCAAGAGAAGCTTTTTTTACTTTTGGTCAATTTGCCGTTTCAGAAAGTCGCAGAGTATGGAATGATTGTGATTTAGCTGGAATGCCCAATAAAGAAGGAATTGCAAAACGTTTTATAGATTTTACAAAAAAACATAAAGATGCTCCAGGAATTGAACTTCTTAGTAAAATGATTAATTATGGTGTAACAGTAAAAAGATTTGATCCTGATAAATGGATTTATGAGTTAGTAGATGGGATTATTGGTGACAACTATCCTCAGCCAGATAGAATGTTACGTCATGTTGAAAGTGTAGTTAATGACTACCTTATTCAAGAATTATGTTATAATGAACCTCTTGAAGGGAAATTTAAAACATTTGCTGTTGAAGGGGCTACTGCAGCAATGTGCTATATTTTTGATTCATTGATTGCAAACAATATATTATCAAAAGGAGATAAGATAGCGCTTATGGCGCCAATTTTTACACCTTATCTTGAGATACCTCATTTGCCACGTTATAATTTTGAAGTTATAAAGATTATGGCTGATGAAACAACTGAAGATGGTAGACATACATGGCAATATTCGTCTAAAGAAATTGAGAAAATAAGTGATCCATCTATAAAGGCGTTGTTTATAGTTAATCCAAGTAATCCACCTTCTGTTGCAATGAAATCAGAAACTGTTCAACAATTAAAAAATATTGTTGAAAATGATAATCCTAATTTAATGATTATTTCAGATGATGTATATAGCACCTTTGTAGATGATTTTCGTTCATTAATGGCAGATTTACCATACAATACAATAGGAGTATATTCATATTCAAAGTATTTTGGAGTAACAGGATGGCGTCTTGGAACTATTGCAATTTATGAAGATAATGTATTTGATAAATTATTAAGAGAACAAGATGAAGATAAAAAAGAAAGAGCAAGAAGACGTTATGGTGGAATTTCTACTGATCCAGATAGCATTACTTTTATTGATAGAATAGTGGCTGATAGTCGTCAGGTGGCTCTTAATCATACTGCAGGATTATCAACACCACAGCAAGTACAAATGGCTTTCTTTTCTTTATTTGCTATAATTGATAAAGAAGATAGATATAAACAACTAACTAAAAATATTTGTCGTCGTCGTAAAAAACTCTTGTTTGATGGATTAGGATTAGAGTTTCAAAAAGATCCTTTTGATGCTGCTTATTATACACAATTTGATTTACTTGAGTGGGCATATCATAATTATAATGATGAATTTGTGAAGTATTTACAAGAAAGTTACAAACCAGTAGATATTCTTATACGTTTAGCAGAACAATCTTCTATAGTTTTACTAAGTGGTAGTGGATTTGATGGACCAGAATGGTCTATAAGAATATCTCTTGCAAATCTTAATGATGAATCTTATTCTAAAGTTGGTCAAGTTCTTCGTAAAGTATTAGGAGAATATGCAAAAGAATGGAAAGAATATAAAAAGAAAAATATATTAAAATAGAAAATAGCCTAAAGCATGATATAGTATGCTTTAGGCTTAAAAAAGATATGATGTATTTAATTAGACTTTAAAATATATTTACTTAAGGTTATAATGATAAAATGTGGAAGTATATAAGTTCTTTACCATAATAGTTGGGTATATTATTTGTAAATATTGTAAGTTTTATATTAATGAACAAACTTTATTGGAACTTATATATGATTTTAAAAAGTGAGGAGATACATATGAAAACTATAGAAGTAGTTGCAGCAATAATTAAGAAAGAAGATAAAATATTTATTACACGTAGGGGGTATGGCGAATTTATTGATATGTGGGAATTCCCAGGGGGGAAAATTGAAGCAGGAGAATCAAGAGAAGAAGCACTTAAGCGTGAAATTAAAGAAGAATTAGAGTTAGATATAAATGAATTAGAATATTTAACTACAATAGATTATGATTATCCAAATTTTCATTTAACGATGCATTGCTTTATTTGCCAAATAGCAGGTGGTAAATTAAATTTAAATGTTCATAATGATGCTAAGTGGATTACTTTAGATGAGTTAGATAATCAAAAGTGGGTTCCAGCAGATATTTTAGTGGTTGATAAACTTAAAAACAAATAACAAATTGGACATATAAAATTTTAATAGGCAATTAACAAGAGTATTCATTGTTAATTGCCTATTAAAATACATTTAATTAGATTCTTAATATTGAAGCTTTTGGTATTTATATTAAGAAGTAATATATTCATAAATATCTTCTCTTATAGGTGTAATTAATTGATAGTTTATTTCTACAGCTGTTTTAGATAAGTTTGTTGAGCATTTTATTAGAATTAAAAATATATGTAGATAAATACAAAGCAGATTAGATTTTGAACTTGGATATTGTCTTATAATTATGTAATATAATATGTGGGATTAAAATGTAATAAATTGATTTATATAACAAATTTAAGAGGGATATACTAATAGAAATTTTAATTATAAAAAATAAATTATGTATTTAGAGGTAGGTATTGTATGAATATGAAAAATAAGATTTTAATTGTTGAAGATGAAAGTGATATAAATAAATTGCTTTGTAGTATTTTAGAAAATAAGGGTTACAGAGTAAGAAGTGCTTTTTCAGGAACTGAAGCTTTAATGTGTGTAGAAAATGGAAAGTGGGATACAATTTTGCTTGATTTGATGATTCCAGGGATTAGTGGAGAAGAGGTGATATTAAAAATAAGAGAAATTACAAAAACTCCAATAATTGTAGTGAGTGCAAAAACTTCTAAAAAGACTAAATTAGAGTTATTAGAAAATGGAGCTGATGATTTTATTTGCAAGCCTTTTGATCCAGATGAAGTTGTTGCAAGAGTTAAGTCTAATTTAAGAAGATATTTGGAATTTTCTAATCCGAATGAAATAAATAGTGAAGAAAATTTTTTGAAGTTTAAAGATATTATTTTAAATATGGAAAGTAAAGAGGTGAAGGTTGAACAAAGTACTATTACATTAACAGCAAGAGAATTTGCAATATTAGAATTATTATTAACTAATCCTAAAAAGGTATATAGTAAATCTAATATTTTTGAAAGTGTATGGGGGGAAGAGTTTTTAGGAGAAGATAATACTGTAAATGTACATATAAGTAGATTAAGAAATAAATTGGCAAGCGTTAATAACAAAAATTATATAGAAACTATATGGGGAATGGGATACAAGTTAGTTAAGTAAAGTAAGACATTATTATTAATTTAAAAGATTTAAGAGTTTTGAAAGGTTTTAGTAAAGTTTTCTTATAGAACATTGTTTATTATAAAGACAAGTTCATAAGGAGGAGATAAAATGAATGAATATATATTTAGGTGTAGGAATATCAAAAAATTATATAAAAAGGATAAGGTTTTAGATAATATATCTATGAATATAAGAAAAGGTGATATATATGGACTTATAGGGAAAAATGGTGCAGGTAAAAC
Source organism: Clostridium sp. CTA-5 (assembly GCF_054768135.1). Taxonomy (NCBI): domain Bacteria; kingdom Bacillati; phylum Bacillota; class Clostridia; order Eubacteriales; family Clostridiaceae; genus Clostridium; species Clostridium sp. CTA-5. The sequence continues at coordinate 535,434 of NZ_BAAAAT010000001.1, forward strand.
TACAATGATTAGAGTTATTTCTGGACATATTATTCCAAATCATGGACAAGTTGAATTATTTGGATATAGTGAGAATAAGGAAATTACGACTCAAAGAAGTAGAATGGGTGCTTTAATAGAATCACCAGCTATTTATCTTAATATGACATCAAAGGAAAATCTTAAACTTATAAAAATTCAAAGAGGAATTCCAGGAACTAAATGTATTGATGAAACTTTAGATTTAGTAGGACTTAAAGATGCTGAGTATAAGAAAACTAAAAATCTTTCATTAGGGATGAAACAAAGATTAGGAATTGCTATGGCATTATTAAGTGATCCAGAATTTTTAATTTTAGATGAACCTATAAATGGTTTAGATCCAATTGGAATTAAGCAAATAAGAGAACTTTTACTTAGAATTAATCAAGAAAGAGGTACTACTATTCTAGTATCAAGTCATATATTATCAGAACTTACTCAAATTGCTAATAGATATGGATTTATTAATAATGGGAAATTAGTTGAAGAAATTAAAGCAGATGAGTTAATTAGTAAATGCAGAAATTACATTAACTTAAAAGTAAAAGATTCTACAAATGTTTCAGTTATTTTAGAAAAAGAACTTGGAATAAGTGATTATGAAGTTTTTCCACATAATAGTATAAGAATATATGATGAATTTGATTGTGAAAAAATTACGTTATCTCTGGCTAAGCACAATATAGGAGTTACAGAAATAATTCAAAGAGGCGAATCATTAGAAGATTATTTTACAAATTTAGTTGGAGGAAAAGGTAATGAATAATTTAATTAGAGGAGAATTTTATAAATTAATAAAAAGCAAGTATTTTATTTGGATGATAATTTTGTCATTAGTTTTTGGATTTTTTTTAATGTGTCAATGGGATACTGATGTACAAAGATTACAGGAGGTACATCAAGAAAGGATGAATGGATTATATGCAATAACATATGCATTGCAATATATTATAAGTACTATTTTTATAATTGCATTAATAGCAGGAGAATTTATAGCAAAGGATTTTAAAAATAGTAATATAAGTAAAAGTTTTAGTTATGGATATAGTAGAAGCAAAGTTATATTAAGTAAATTAATAGTATTTATAATATTTTGTTTATTTTTAGAATTGATATATATATTAGTTTTAGTTGGATATGTTTCATATAATAGTGGTTTTTGTAATGTTTTAAATTTAAATACTATTTTATACTTATTTAGGATAAGTAGTGTTGGAGTTATGTATATTTTATCAATAATATGTATTATTGGTATGATTGCAATAATAACAAAAAGTAATTTGTATACAATTATTTCACCTATTTTATTATTTATAATTTTTCAATTGTCTAATTTAACTAATGGATCATATATATCAAAAGCAGCTGGTTTTATGCCTTATATTATTGGTCCAGTTGCAACAAGACCATTTTCTACTAAAGAAGAAATTATAATAAGTATAATTTCTTCACTTACAACTTTAATTATAACAATTAGTGTGAGTTTATTATATGGAGAACGTGAAGAGATTAAGTGATAAATTCTATTTATACAAACTAGGAGGAGTGAGATGTGTTTAGTAGCTATCATTTTAGTGATGATTATACTTATTATATATTCTATAACAATAAGTATAAAAGTATTTTCATATAAGCAACAAATATTAGGCATTACAACTGAAATTAAATGTTTTAACGACAGGCAAATATTAAAAAAAATTAATACTGAAATAAATAATAAATATATTGAGGATTTGGCTTTTGAAATTAATGAGTGCTTAGAATTGTATAGAAAAAATGAACAAGAAAAGGTTAAGTTTGAAAATACATTAAAACAAGGGATAGCTAATATGTCTCATGATTTAAGAACACCTTTAACATCAATAATAGGATATTTAAAATTGCTTGAAAATGATGAGGTAGACAAAGAAGAAGCCTTAAAAATAATCAAAAATAAAACTAATAAGCTAAATGTTCTTATAAATGATTTTTTTGAACTTGCATCAATAGAAAGTGAAGATTATGAATTGGAAATTACAAAAATAAATTTATCAAATATATTAAGTGATGAGATTTTATCATTTTATCAAGTTTTTGAAGATAGAAATATAAAACCTAATATTAATCTTTTTGATAAACCAATATTTATAAATGGAAATAAAGAGAGTTTAGAGCGTATAATAGATAATTTACTTTCTAATACATTAAAATATGCAGAAGATGATATTAAAATAAGTTTAGAAGAACTTAATAATAAAATTATTTTAAGCTTTTCAAATAGGTGTATGGGTATTGATAAAGAAGATATAGTGCATATATTTGATAGATTTTATATGGCGGATAAAGTAAGAAAAGGAAAAGGTGCTGGATTAGGATTATCTATCGTAAAATGTTTAATTGAAAAGATGGATGGTGTAGTAAGATGCAAATATGAAGACAATATAATAACTATAGTATGTGAATGGAATGATGGCAATAATATTGAGGGTGATATAGTTAAGATATTTAAGTTTTAAAATAGTATATAAGTTCAAATAAAGTTTGTTTATTAAATATAAATCAAAATATTTATAAAGATATTATTGTTCCTTATAGTAGTGTTGCTTTATTAATAAGATATTTTTGGATATAATATAGGTAATATAATTTATAGTAAAGTTTAGTAAGTTTAAAGAATTTAAATAAAAAATTATAAATATATTAAATCAATTAGAAAATATACATTAAGAACAATTTGAGAGGAGCAATTAAATGTACACATCAGATTATTTTATAGAAAAACTAGATATGATATCTCATCCAGAAGGTGGATTTTATAAACAAAGTTTTATTTCAGAAGAGAATATCTCAGCTAGAGGGTTAAATGTTGAAAGTGAAGAATCAAAAAAGGTTTGGACTAGCATATATTTTCTACTTAGAGATGGTGAAGTTTCAAATTTTCATAGATTAAAATCAGATGAAATGTGGTATTATCATTCAGGTTCTTCATTAACTATTTATATGATTACCCCTGAAGGAAAACTTATCACAGAAGAACTTGGACTTAATATTGAAAAGGGAGAAAAGCCTCAAGTATTGGTTCCTAAGGGATACATATTTGGTTCTGCAATGAACAATGAAGGTTATGCTTTAGTTGGTTGTATGGTATCACCAGGATTTGAATTTAAAGATTTTGAATTGTTTGAGAGAAATTATTTATTAGATAAGTATCCAAATCATAAAGAAGTTATTCTTAAGTTAACAAGATAGATAGATTGAATTTTTTTAATATATGAGAGGACTAATATATGAAGTTAGAGATAATTCATCATGTAGCAATAATAGTATCCGATTATAAGAAGTCTAAAGATTTTTATGTAAACAAATTAGGTTTTAATATAATTAGAGAAAATTATAGAGAATCTAGAGATGATTATAAATTAGATTTAAAATTAGAAGACTGTGAATTAGAGATATTTGGAATGAAAAACAGTCCTAAAAGAGTATCAAGGCCAGAAGCATGTGGACTAAGACATTTAGCGTTTAAGGTTGAATGTATAGAAGATATTATTAGTGAATTAAATAAAAAAGGTATAGAAACTGAACCTATAAGAATCGATGAATTTACTAATAAGAAAATGACATTTTTCTTTGATCCTGATGGTTTGCCATTAGAGTTACATGAATAAAAATTGAACAATAGAAGTTTAATAAATAAAGCATCAATACTTAAATCAGAGTATTGATGTTTTTTCTTATGTTTTAATTATTGTACTGATTTATCAAGAGAAAATTCTTTAAACTTAAATCAAGTTAAAGTCACTACTGGTTCATCAGCTTTTATTTAAGAACAATATAAAAAAATGTTTATATAACTTTAATTAGGAAAACATAATAATATGTATTTACTAAAAGGAGGATTATTTATGTATTGTGTTAGAAAAGTAATGGATGATCTTTATTGGGTTGGTGGAAATGATCGTCATATAACTCTTTTTGAAAATATTCATCCTGTTCCAAGAGGAATTTCTTATAATTCTTATATACTTTTAGACGAAAAAAATATACTTTTAGATACTGTTGATTGGTCAATTGCTTCTCAGTTTATTCAAAATATTGAAGAGGTTTTAAAGGATAAAGAATTAGACTATATGATAGTAAATCATGTTGAGCCAGATCACTCAGGATGTATTGAAGAAATAATTAACCGCTATCCTAATATAAAGATAATTTGTACACAAAAAGCACATATGTTTATGGAACAGTTTGGATTTTGTATAAAGGATAAAATTATAGAGGTTAAAGATGGAGATGAAATGTCTTTTGGTAAACATAATTTAAGATTTTTAACAGCGCCTATGGTACATTGGCCTGAAGCTATGGTAACATATGATACTATTAATGGAGTCTTATTTTCAGCAGATGCATTTGGAACATTTATAAGTTTGGATGGAAAATTATTTAATGATGAAATTAATTTTGAAAAAGAGTGGATTGATGAAGCCAGAAGGTATTATGCTAATATTGTGGGAAAATATGGAATGAACGTACAGACTTTATTAAAAAAGGTTAGTAATTTTGAGGTGAAATGTATATGTCCTTTGCATGGTCCAATATGGCGTAATAATTTGAAATATTTTATAGATAAATATGATAAATGGAGTAAATATGAAGCGGAAGAAAAAGGAGTTTTAATAGTTTATGGAACAATGTATGGAAATACAGAAAGCGCAGCAAATTGTCTAGCTACAAAGCTTGTTGAAAAAGGGATTAATAATGTAGTTATGTATGATGTTTCAAGAACTCATGTATCTTATTTAATATCAGAAACATTTAAATATAGTCATATTGTTTTGGCGTGTGCAACATATAATTTAAATATTTATCCACCAATGTTAAATTACTTACTTGACATGAAAGAACTGAATCTTCAAAAAAGAACTTTTGGTATTATAGAAAATGGTACTTGGGCAAGTAAAGCTGGAAAACTTATGCGTGATTTATTAAATGAAATGAAAGAAGTAGTTGTTTTAGATGAAGAGGTATCATTAAAAACACTCTTAAAGCAAGAAGAAGTTAATTATATTGAAAATTTAGTTGATAGTATAATTTCATCAATGAAATAAACCAGTTATTACTGTGTAAAAAATACTTAAATATTATATTACTGTCTTAAAATAATTATTTTATATTAATATTTACTTTAGCTTATTAGTTAAGTAAATATTTTTTAAAAGATTATTTTTAAGGCAGTTTTTATTTTAGAAATATTAAAGTCTAATTTCATCACTAAAAGTATATTTATATATATGTTGCAATAAGAATTAATTAAGAAAAGAACTATGTATGCCTTTGTTGTGCATTTAAATTTTCATTATGGCTTAATGTTTTGTAATAATTATTATTAAAAGATAAAAATAGGGTTGTAATAATTTGTTTCAAGTAATATAATAAATATGCAAGGTAAATATATACAATTTATGGATATATTTCGGAATATATAAATATATCATATGTTTATAATTTTATTTGCAAAACTAAATAGACATCAGAGGTTTATTGTAGCAGCTCAAGGTTGTAGTTTAAGAGATTTTATGGAATATCATTAATAATAGGTATTGATTAAAGGGAGGAAAATTTATGTTATTTAAGACTACAGTACAACATGAGAATTTGAGGAAAAAAATCAGAGAGTTTGCGGAAGAAGAAGTTAAACCTATAGCATTTATGCTTGATCAAGAAAATAAATTTCCATCAGAAGTTATTAAAAAATTAGCTGATATTAATATGATGGGAATACCTTATGCAAAAGAGTATGGTGGAGCAGGTCTTGATGTAATAAGTTATGCTATTGCTGTTGAAGAATTATCAAGAATTGATGGTGGAACTGGTGTAATTTTATCAGCTCATACATCTTTAGGATCTTATCCAATTGCAGCATATGGAACAGAAAAACAAAAGAAAAAATATTTGATTCCTTTAGCTAAAGGACAAAAAATAGGGGCTTTTGGTCTTACTGAAGAAAATGCTGGAAGTGATGCAGGTGGTACAGAAACTACCGCTGTTTTAGATGGAGATTATTATATATTAAATGGAGAAAAAATATTTATTACTAATGCAGGTAAAGCTGATATTTATATTGTATTTGCAGTTACCACACCTGGTATAGGAATTCGTGGAATTAGTGCATTTATTGTTGAAAAAGGCTGGGAAGGTTTTAGTTTTGGAAAACATTATGATAAAATGGGAATAAGATCTTCTGCAACAGCAGCTTTAATATTTAATGATGTTAGAGTTCCTAAAGAAAATTTGTTAGGTAAAGAAGGTGATGGGTTTAAGATTGCTATGTCTACATTAAATGGAGGACGTATTGGAATTGCAGCACAAGCACTTGGAATTGCACAAGGAGCTTATGAACACGCTTTAGAGTATTCAAAAGAAAGAATACAGTTTGGCAACCCGATTTGTGAGCAGCAATCTATTGCTTTTAAGTTAGCTGATATGGCAACAAAGCTTAGAACAGCTAGAATGCTTGTTTATAGTGCAGCAGAATTAAAGGGAAACAAAGAACCTTATATTATGGAATCTGCAATGGCTAAGCAATATGCGTCTGATGTTTGTTTGGAAATTGTTAATGATGCTCTTCAAATATTTGGAGGTAGTGGTTATCTTAAAGGAATGGAAGTTGAACGTGCTTATAGAGATGCTAAGATTTGTACAATATACGAAGGTACTAATGAGATACAACGTATAGTTATTGCATCTCAGATTATAGGAAAAACTAAAAAGAAAGCAAGTGTAAATAAAAGTTATGGAAGTGAACCTGAAACAGGTTACCGTAAAAAAACTATTTTTAAAGATGGAACACTTGAAGAAAAAGTTAATAATCTTGTAGAAGCTCTTAAAAAAGACGGTTATGATTTTACAGTTGGAATTCCCATAGATACACCAATTAGTAAAGCGGATAGAGTAGTAAGTGTAGGCTTAGGAATAGAGAAAAAAGAAAATATGAAGCTTATTGAAAATTTAGCAGTACAAGCAGGAGCTGCTATAGGATGTTCACGTCCAGTTGCAGAAACTCTTAAGTATTTACCGCTTAACCGATATGTAGGTATGTCAGGTCAAAAATTTAAAGGAAATCTTTACATTGCTTGTGGTATTTCAGGAGCAGGCCAGCATTTAAAAGGTATAAAGGAAGCTACTACAATAGTGGCTATAAACATTAATCCTAATGCAAAAATATTTAAAAATGCTGATTATGGAATAGTTGGAGACATGATGGAGATATTACCTATCCTAATAAAAGCGTTGGACAATGGTGAGCCTAAAAAAGAAGCTAAACCAATGAAAAAGATGAAGAGAAGTATTCCAAAGAAGGTTGTTCCAACATGGAAACATTATGTGTGCAATGGGTGTGGATATGAATATGATCCAGGCATAGGAGATATAGAAAATGAAGTACTTCCAGGTACATTATTTAAAGATATACCTGAAGATTGGACTTGCCCTGCATGTGGAGAAGAGAAAAATGTGTTTATAGAAGTATAATTAATTAAATATGATAATATATGTAGCTAGTGTGAAGGAGGAATTATATTCATGTATTGTGTTAGAAAAATAACAGAAGATCTTTATTGGGTTGGGGGAAATGATCGTCGCCTTGCTCTTTTTGAAAATATTCATCCAATTCCAAGAGGAGTTTCTTATAACTCTTATTTACTTTTAGATAAAGAAACAGTACTTTTTGATACTGTAGATTGGTCAATTTGTCGTCAATTTATTGAAAATATTAAACATCTTTTAGGTGATAAAACTTTAGATTATATGGTTATTAATCATGTTGAACCAGATCATGCTGCGTGTATAGAAGAAATTATTCTTCGTTATCCAGATGTGAAGATAATATGTACCCAAAAGGCTACAATGTTTATGCGTCAATTTGGATTTGATATTGATGGAAGAGTTATAGAAGTTAAAGAGGGTAATAAGATGTCATTTGGAGAACATGAAGTTGTGTTTGTAGGAGCTCCAATGGTACATTGGCCAGAAGCTATGGTAACATATGATCTTACTAATGGTGTGTTATTTTCAGCAGATGCATTTGGAACATTTGGTTCTTTAGATGGTAAATTATTTAATGACGAGGTTGATTTTGATCGTGACTGGATTGATGATGCTAGAAGATATTATACTAATATTGTAGGAAAGTATGGAGTTCATGTACAAGCTTTATTAAAAAAAGCTAGTAATTTAGATATAAAATTTATTTGTCCATTACATGGTCCTGTATGGCGTAATGATTTTGGATACTTTTTAGGTAAGTATGATAAGTGGAGTAGATATGAACCAGAAGAAAAAGGTGTAATGATAGTTTATGGAACAATGTATGGAAATACAGAAGCTGCAGCTAATGATTTAGCAACAAGATTAGTGGAAAAAGGTATGAAAAATGTTGTTATGTATGATGTTTCTAGTACTGATATTTCAGACTTAATTTCAGAAACTTTTAAATATAGTCATATAGTTCTTGCATCTGTAACTTATAATTTAAATTTATATCCACCAATGTTGAATTATATTATGGATATGAAGGCTCTTAATGTTCAAAATCGTACTTTTGCACTTGTGGAGAACGGAACTTGGGCACCTCAATCAGGAAAGATTATGCGTAAACTTTTAGAAGAATTAAAAAATACAACTATTTTAGAAAATGATGTATCTTTAAGTTCTTCAATGAAGGAAGAAGAAGGCACATCAATGGATGATTTGGCTAACAATATTATTGAGTCAATGAAATAAGGCATATTTAAAAAATAAACTTAGTTCCCATTCATGAACAAAATTTGTGAATGGGAACTTTTTATATTTTAAACATAAACAATAAGAAGTATAGTTTTTTTCTTCACATTTTATTACTATAAGAATTAATAATATAGACTTAATATTTATAGGGAAAGATAATATATAAAAATCTTGTTTATGCAGATTTAAGGTACAGAGAGTATTATGGTAAAATGTTCGTTTCAATAAATGGATATTAGGTTGAGCAATTAAAAGAAAACTTAGAAAAATTTATTTTATCTATATGAGGAAGTAAATTTAAATTCAGAAGCTTTTTTTTCTGGAGAAGAGGATTTCTTATAATATGTATTATTAAAAATATAATGCCAGAGTACTTTTATGATTAAAAGTGATTAAATGTGATAAAATATAAAGAAATTAAAATAACTAAGGAGGAAAAAATAAAATCATATGAAGAAATTTTTAAGTGAATTCAAGCAATTTGCATTAAAGGGAAGTGTGATTGATTTAGCAGTAGGTGTATTAATAGGTGGCGCATTTCAAAGTATAGTAAAATCTTTAACAGATGATATAATATCTCCAATAATAGGTGTGTTTGCTAATAAGGATTTTAGCGATTTAACTTTTGAAATTTTTGGTGCAACTATTAAATACGGCTCATTTATAACTGCAGTAATAAATTTTTTAATAATGGCATTTTTAATATTTTTACTTGTTAAAGGTATGAATAAATTAAGCAATCTGGGTAAAAAGGATATTATTGAAGAAGAAAAAGAAATTACAATTAAAGAATGTCCTTTTTGTTATAGTGAAATTGATATAAAAGCAACTCGTTGTCCAAAATGTACATCTCAATTAGAAGTAAATCAAGATGCATAAAATGAGTTCAATTAAAGTATCTACTTTGTTGGTAGATGCTTTTTTGTGCGTTTAATCTTTTTGATAGGTGGAATAGAGAGTTAAAGTAAATTCCTCTAACGATGAGTTTTATACTAAAAGATTAACACTATTAAAAAATAGCCAAAAGTTAAGAAAAATATCTAAAATTATACTATATTAGGATATTTACAGTTAAATTGTAAAAATAGTGTTGACAATTTATATTATGTGTCTTATAATAGACAAGCAGTCAAGTTGCAGGAAAGTTATATTTGATAATAATATAGGATTTATAAATCACTGAAGTTTAAGATTAGATTTATAATATATATTATATTTCAGATTTTACATATATGCGTTTTTAGCTCAGCTGGATAGAGCAACGCCCTTCTAAGGCGTGGGCCAGGGGTTCGAATCCCTTAAAACGCACCATTTTGGTTCACTAGCTCAGTCGGTAGAGCACATGACTTTTAATCATGGTGTCCCGGGTTCGATTCCCGGGTGAGCCACCAAACTTTAAGCTTAAAGTAGAAATATAAATTTTTACTTTAAGCTTTTTTGATGTAAAGTATTATTAAATAAATGGAATAAATAAAAAGAACGATAAACCTCAACAATAGCATTGTTGAGGTTTATTTTAGTTATAATATAGCAATAAAGTTAATGGTGGGATTAATTTTATTAAAAAATTATAGTATAAAAAATTAAAATAATATATTTGGTTTAGTAGATTTTAAGTCATTTGCCTGTTCAATATTCTCTTCAGTTGGTTGATAATTAGCTTTTGAGTCTGGTAAATAAAGTCGCTTAAATTTTTTAAAATCAGCAGGTCCAGGTTCACATTTAGCAGAATTTAAACCATTTGCCTGTTCAACGCTTTCCATACTTGGACGATAATCAGCTTTTAAGATAGAAGGATAAAGTGTTTTAAAGTTTTCAATATTAGAAGTATCAGTTTCTGAAGAATGTATTTGAGGTATTTCTTCTTTAATAGAGTTTCCTTGAACTTGATTATTTAGAATTTTTTCCTTATTCATAGCTATCACTCCTAACATAATAGTTTTAAGATTAGTTTGTATTAAGTAATATCTCAAATTACAGCATAACTAAATAAAATTTAATTATATTATTATTGTTTGAAAAAACGTGTTTATTAATTCAAGGAATATTTAGATTTTAGACAATATAGTGGAAGAACTATTTTAAGTATGTTAATAAAAATAATGAAGATTTAACAGAAATTTTTATAGTTTATTTATAGTTAATTTTATATAACAAATAAAATAATAAATGCTATTTGGGGAAATAATATAAATAGTAGAAAATATGTTTATTTAAAGATAAAAATTTTTATATAACAAAGTAGTAAGGAGAATATAAAGGTGGAAGAATTAATTAAAAATATAGAAAAAGCAAAGGCAATAGATTTTGATAGTTTGGTAAGTTGTAATGAAGGTCAAATAGAAACTGTTACAATGGCTCAAAAGAAAGGCGTAGGACTTACGGCATTAGCATTTGGAAAAGGAGAAGGAGTTGGACCACACGCAGCTAAAGGTGATGCTATGATTTATATTCATAAAGGAGTGGCAACTGTAAAAATAGGTGATGAGGTAATGGAAGCTGATGAAGGCCAAGTTGTAGTTATGCCAGCTAATATTCAGCATCAAGTGACAGCAAAGGAAGATATGAAGATGCTATTAATAGTAGTAAAAGAGGGATAGATATATGAAATATTTAAGAAATATAGATCCATTTAAACCAATAAAAATCAATGAAATGATACATCACTCAGGAAGTAAAATAGCAAGTAAGGCTTTAGTAGATAATGATAAACATGAAATAAGATTTTTTTCGTTTGCAAAAGATGAAAGTATTGATAAGGAATATTATGAAATGGAATCATTATTTATTATAATAGAAGGAAAAGTTAAAGTTGTTTATAATGAAGATGATGAATCAATAATAAGTGATGGTGATATATTTGCATTAGAAGCTGATATTCAATATGGAATAGAAGCACTAACTGATACAAAATTATTAAACATTTTAATAAAAGAATAATTTATGTTAAATAAAAATATAAATTAAAAAATGAAATTTAGTCGTACTATTTATTATTTGAATAATGGTGTTAAGGTGTATAAATAAGTTAAACTTTTTATAGAATATAGATAATAAGTATATAAAAATAGAAAAATAAAAAACATCAATACTTTAAAAAGAAGTATTGATGTTTTTTATATAAGTTAGAATATTATAATAATAAAGTCAATGATAGAGTTAATTCTATTAGATATTTATTTTATAAATAAAGTATGAAAATTGCTTATAGTATTGAATATTTAGATTTTAGATAATATAGTGCTACAGTTATCCTTTTAAATAAGTAATATAGTAATTAAATAAATAATAAAGATAAAATACGATAGGTTTTTTGAAAGGAATCCGTAATTTTTTACAATAAAACTTGATAAGTATATTTATTTAAATTTGGAGGATAACAGTATGAAAAAAACAATTTATAATATTTTATCTAATACTATACTTTACCGAAGAAATACAGCTAAAATAAAAATAAGAGGAATTACATCAAGGCAGTTTCCTTATAAAATTGAAGTTATTGCTGAAAATTTACATGTACCTTGGGCTATAGCAATAAGTGATGATGGTACTTTGTATTTTACAGAACGGTCTGGTGTAATTAGGATTATCAAAAATGGTAAACTTTTTCCACAGCCATTAATAACATTTAGATCACCGTTTGTAAGTCAAGGGGAAGGCGGTTTAATGGGAATTGCTTTAGATCCTAATTATTCACAAAATCATTATATGTATGTTATGTATTCATATAATGAAGGGAATCAAATATATAATCGTGTCGTTAGATTATTAGAAAGTAATAATCAAGCATCAATCAACAAGATCCTATTAGATAAAATCCCAGGTGGAAGAATTCATAATGGTGGAAGGATAAAGATAGGTCCGGATCAAAAATTATATATTACTACAGGAGACGCAGGAAATTCTGCATTGGCACAAGATCCTAAAAGTATAGCTGGAAAAATACTAAGAATAGAATTAGATGGTACTATTCCTAAAGATAATCCAATTTTTAATTCTCCTGTCTATAGTTTAGGACATCGAAATCCACAAGGTTTAGCTTGGAATTCAGAGAATATTTTATATGAATCAGAACATGGACAGTTAGCACATGATGAGATAAATATAATACAAAAGGGTGCAAATTATGGGTGGCCTCTAGTTCAAGGAAATGAAGAGTCTAAGGAAGTTGTGACACAAAAACCATTAATACAAAGTGGAGAAAATACATGGGCACCTTCTGGAATTGCATTTGTAAATGAAGGGCCATGGCAAGGAAAATTACTTGTTGCTAATTTACGTGGACAACAACTATTGGTAATTTCACTTAATGATAAAGGAACAGTAGTAAAGAATGTAGAATCTTGGTTGAGTAATGAGTATGGACGTTTACGTGAAGTTGTTCAGGGAAAAGATGGATCAATTTACTTAACAACAAGTAACAGAGATGGAAGAGGAAATCCAGATATAACTGATGATAGAATTATTAGACTTGTTTTAAAATAAAGAGATAGTAATGTATAGTTATCTTACTATAGTTCTAAATAGAGAAATCTTATATTTATAATATGGTTAAAATAAAAAATATAACTTTATATTATTTATTTTGTGTTTTAAGAAAATTAATATAGGTTATAATAAAATCAATGTAAATCTGAATAAATAGAGTTAATATATATGTTGCAAATTTAAATCTTCACCAGAATAATATATAGTTATTTAATTTATTGAATAATTATTATTGCAACATATATATTATAGATTAATTAATTTAATAGGTATTCATTGTGTTCCGAAAGTTTCAGGTTATTGTAATAAGAAATAAATTAATATTAAAATTACTTGAAGATAAAATTAAGGAGGAAGTAAAAATGAGTTCAATTAAACTCGCAACTTTTGCAGGTGGATGTTTTTGGTGTATGGTTAAACCTTTTGATAAATATGATGGTGTACTAAAAGTAGTTGTAGGATATACTGGTGGAAACATAATAAATCCAACATATGAACAAGTATGTAACATGGATACAGGGCATTATGAAGCGGTAGAAATAACTTATGATGAAGACATAATAGATTATATAGAACTTGTAGAAGCTTTCTTTAGTAGTATTGATCCTACCGATGAGGGGGGACAATTTAATGATAGAGGAGATAGCTACAAGACAGCAGTATTTTATCATGATGATCATCAGAAAAGAATTGTTGAAGAATATATAAAACAATTAGAAGATAGTGGTATTTATAAGGGAACTATTGTTACTAAATTAATAAAAGCTGAGTTTTTTTATCCAGCAGAGGAGTATCATCAAGATTATTATAAGGAAAATCCTTTAAGATATAAACTTTATTATAAAGGATCAGGCAGACAAGATTATATAAAAAATCATTTAAAGAAAAGTGAAGAAGAAAAAAGAAATTTAAAACAGAGATTAACAAATATTCAGTATGCTGTTACTCAAGAGAATGCAACAGAACCACCTTTTAGAAATGAATATAATGATAATTATAAAGAGGGAATATATGTAGACATTGTAACTGGAAAGCCTCTTTTTTCATCTAAAGATAAATTTAATTCAGGATGTGGGTGGCCAGCTTTTTCAAAACCAATAAATAATGGCTATGTAAAAGAAATTGAGGATTATAGTCATGGAATGATAAGAACAGAGGTAAGGAGTAAGAATAGTGATTCCCATCTTGGTCATGTATTTAATGATGGACCAAAAGAACTAGGAGGACTTAGATATTGCATAAATTCTGCTTCTTTAAAATTTATTTCAAAGAATAAAATGAAAGAAGAAGGTTATCAAGAATGGTTAAATAAAATATAGATTATAATGAAATGAAAAATGCCCAGAAAGATTTTTGGACATTTTTTATGTTCTTTATAGATAATATTAAAATATTAAAAGAGATAATCTAGTAAGATTCTTATAATATCCATAAAATAAAGAAGCTTATATTATATAAAAACATAATAAACATATTAAATTATTATATTTAAAATAAAAACAAATATCTAAAATTAAACTATCTTGGGATATTTTCAGATTAATTGTAAAATAGTGTTGACAGTTTGTAGAATATATATTATAATAGACAAGCAGTCAAGTTGCAGGGAATTTATATTTGATAGTGACATACAATTATAAATTGATTATATTTGACAATTACTTTATAATATGTATAATATTTATGTATTATGAATATGCGTTTTTAGCTCAGCTGGATAGAGCAACGCCCTTCTAAGGCGTGGGCCAGGGGTTCGAATCCCTTAAAACGCACCATCTTGGTTCACTAGCTCAGTCGGTAGAGCACATGACTTTTAATCATGGTGTCCCGGGTTCGATTCCCGGGTGAGCCACCAAGTTTTAAGCTTAAAGTAGAAATATGGATTTCTGCTTTAAGCTTTTTTGATGTTAAGTATTATTAAATAAATAGAATAAAAAATAGGAAAGGAAAATTTTATTATAATCTAAACTAAAAAATATTTTTTAGATAAAACATATCTGTTATTTACCTAAAATTCTTTTAAATTGAATATATGTACCTTGAAAACAAGGTGAAATATACCTATCTTTAACTTTAATATCTTCAACAGATTTGATATATTCTTGAACAATAGAATTAGTATTTTTAACTTCAGTTAATTTAAAATACCTAAATTGCTTTCTTTCAAGAGAATTAACATTTGTTTTAAAGTAAGAACATTTTTTCATCCAAGTAAATTGTTTTGATATATTTTTTTGATTAAATCCAGTTGCATAAGCACCTGGTTCTATTAAGGCTACATCTATATTAGCAGATTTTAATTCCTTAAGTTCTTCTTTTAAAGATGTAGCAATTGCTTCAATAGCAAATTTAGTAGCTGTATATGGTGAAAGAAATGGTAAAGTTATTCTTCCAACTAATGAAGATACAAAAACAATACGTCCAGAACCTCTTTCTATCATATTTTTAAGAACTCTTTGTGTTAATTCAATACTAGAAAACACATTAGTCTCAAATGTTTGTCTATATCTATTAACATCTATTTCACATACGGAGCCAGAGTCACCAATAGCTGCATTATTTATTAATACATCTATAGATAAATCATCAACTAAACATCTATCATTATTAGAGAGAATATCTAATTTAAAACTTTTGAGTGGAAGATGATTTTTTTGAGATATTTTATTTAATTCTTCTGCTTGCTCCAAAGTATGAGTAGTTGCATATACATAATGTCCTTTAGAACTTAGTGCGATAGCTGCCTCTTTTCCAATACCTGTACCAGAACCTGTAATCAAAATTTTTTTCATATATTATTACCACCATTAATTTTATACTAATAGTAGTATAGACATATTTGTGTAATTTTATTAAATTTTTCAATAATAATTAGTAGTTGATTTATTAGTATATAAGAATACATCCCTTAATGTTGTTTGTAAATTTAACATTAAATGGTGTATCTTTATCTATTATATTGACAGATTATTACAACAGATATATACTGAAATTATCAATAAATAATGAAAATTATTATCAATGAATCGAATTTATAAATAAAAAGAAATATATAAATGAAAGATTTTAAAATGTAATCTTTATAATATTATTTGTTTTTGACTAGATTTATTGAAAATATAATTTTGGATATAAAAACTATTTTAAATTTATTATATCTAATAATAAGAATTTAGATAGAAGTAGGTGATAATTATACAAGCTATTATAGAAAAATATAATTTTTTTAATTTGAATATGGAAATAAATAAAAGAACCAATTTAAAAACTATATGTAATATTAAATGTAGAGATGGATTTGGCGTTATGACATGTTATCATGTTTTCCCAGGAATAGATTTAATTTTCAATGATTTTCATTCTTATCATTGTGAAGAAGCCCATAATCAAAAAAGTGAACTAATAGAAATTAATTATTGTCATAAAGGGAGATATGAAAGTATATTTGATGGCAAGAAATATGAATATTTAAAGGAAGGAGATTTAGCATACAATATTGTTGGATCCAACTATGAAGCTGGTGGATTTCCAATGGGATATTATGAAGGCTGTTCAATATTAATAGATTATTCCACAGCAAAAAAATTTTTCCTATGTAATTATAATGATTTAAACATTGATTTAGGGAAAATGAAAAGCTTGTTGTTTGATAATAATTGGTATTTTATTGAAAAATCGAAACCTGAAATTGAAAATGTTTTTAAAGATTTATATCATACACCATCAATTAATAAATTATATTTTTATAAATTAAAAG
The DNA here is from genome assembly GCF_054768135.1 of Clostridium sp. CTA-5. Taxonomy (NCBI): domain Bacteria; kingdom Bacillati; phylum Bacillota; class Clostridia; order Eubacteriales; family Clostridiaceae; genus Clostridium; species Clostridium sp. CTA-5. The sequence goes on from NZ_BAAAAT010000001.1 coordinate 552,460, forward strand.
TTTTAGAGGTATTATTGTTTTTAAGTAAATACAGAGATGTAAAAGATCAAGAAAAATCTTATTATTATACAAAAGAACAAGTCAATTTAATTAAGGATATTAGAGATTCAATTTTTAAATATTATAATAAAAAAATGACAGTAAAGGAATTATCCAAAATTTATAATGTAAGCACAACCTTTTTGCAGAATGGATTTAAAGATATTTTAGGTAAAACAGTAGCGGAATATATTAGAGAATTTAGAATATATAAAGCTGCAAAAATGATAAAAGAGACAAATCAAAGTATTATGGAAATTGCATTATGTGTGGGATATGATAACCCAAGTAAGTTTGCCTCTGCATTTAAAAAAGTTATGGGTAGTACTCCACTTAAATATAGAAAAAATTTCTAATTCAAATGGATTATTTTAATTTTTTTGGAGTAGAGAAAGAATATATGGATTAGTAAAATATGAATTAGGCAGATTAAAGAAAATAACAAGTCAAAGATGCGACGTATATTTTGTGCCAGACAAGGAGATAAAATTATCTCATAGCAGGCTATGTGATGATTTTACCGACACAGTATGACGCAAAATAGACTAGCATACTGCCTTGTTATTTATTTTAACGTGCCTTAGCTAGGGGATTTCTAGATAATTCATATTTTATTATTAATTTAGATTTTAAAAAGATGTTAATATAAAATACCAAACAATAAACAGAATTTTAAAATTTAAGTTTTGATGATGATTGAGAATTAAAGAATAATATAAGTGCCTATTTAAAATGTAGAAAATTATTAAAAGGAGAGGTGAATATGAAAGAAAAAAGTGATGAAAAAATTAGTATACTTTCATTTGCAGGTAATTATAAATATTTAACAATATTAGGATGTATCCTGTCAGGTGTCAGTGCAATATTAGCACTTGTACCATATATATATATATGGAAGGTAGTATATGAGATATTTATGGCATTGCCTAATATTAATAATGCGTCAAATATTGCATATTATGGTTGGATGGCAGTAGCTTTTTCAGTTGGAGCAATTTTAATATATTTTATAGCTCTTATGTGTACTCATTTATCAGCTTTTCGTGTGGCAAGAAATATGAGAAGTCAGGCACTTCATCATATAGTAAAATTACCACTTGGATATTTTACAGAGAATGGAAGTGGTAAGCTTCGTAGAATAATTGATGAAAGTTCAGGACAAACAGAGACATTTTTAGCACATCAATTACCAGATTTAGTAGGTGCAATTGTAACTCCGATTGCTATGTTAGTGCTTTTATTAGCATTTGATTGGAGATTGGGTATAATTAGTTTAATTCCTATTGTTATATCATTTACGTTTTTAAGTAGAATGATGGGTGATAAAAGAAAATCAGCTGTGGAAGAATATCAGAATGCATTAGAGGATATGAACAATCAAGCTGTAGAATATATAAGAGGAATTCCTGTAGTTAAGACATTTGGACAAAGTATATTTTCATTTAAAAATTTTCATGATGCAATTATGAGATATACAAAATGGACAGTAAATTATACTATATCACTTAGAATTCCTATGTGTAATTTTACTGTAGCTATTAATGGTATTTTTGCACTTTTAATTCCAGCTGGTATTTTATTGATTGCAAGTGCAGTAGATTATAAAGCATTTTTATTAAATTTTATATTTTATATTATATTTACTCCAATTATTACAGTTATGGTCAATCGTATAATGTTTATGGGAGAAGGCACGATGCTGGCTAAAGACGCAGTAAAACGTGTTTGGAATATATTAAATGAAGAAACATTAAATGAGACAAAAAATTCACAAAAACCAAAGAATTCAACTATTGAATTTAACAATGTTTCTTTTACTTACAAAGATGCAACTAAACCAGCAATTAAGAATTTATCATTTAAGATAAAAGAGGGATCAACAGTAGCGATTGTTGGACCATCAGGAGGTGGTAAAACAACAGTTGCAAGTTTGATTCCAAGATTTTGGGATGTGGATACAGGAAGCATAGCAATTGGTGGTGTAGATGTAAGAAATATTGATACAAAAGATTTAATGAATATGGTATCTTTTGTGTTCCAAGAAACAAATTTATTTAAGGACAGCCTTTTTGAAAATATTAGATTATCAAAGCCTAATGCTACAAGAGAAGAAGTATTAAAGGCTGCAAAAGCGGCACAATGTGAAGAAATATTTGAAAAATTTCCAGATGGAATGGATACAATTGTTGGAACTAAAGGAGTATATTTATCAGGAGGAGAAGCTCAACGTATTGCTTTAGCAAGAGCAATTTTAAAAGATGCTCCTATTGTACTTCTTGATGAAGCAACAGCTTTTGCAGATCCTGAGAATGAATATCAAATACAGCTTGCTTTTGAAAATTTAACAAAGGGTAAAACTGTGCTTATGATTGCACATAGGTTATCAACAATACAAAATGCAGATTGCATTATGGTATTAAAAGATGGAGAAGCTATAGAGAAAGGTAACCATAGTAAATTGATTAAAAATGGTGAAACTTATGCTTCAATGTGGAAAGATTATCAAAGTTCTATTACTTGGAGAGTAGAAAACTCTTATGTTGAAAATAAGAGAGAGGAGGGAGCTTTGAATGGTTAATTATTTGAGATATAAATTTGCATTAAGTGAACAAGGGGCAAAAGATTTAATTAAAGCAAGTATTGCTTGTACTTTAACAAATATAAGTTTAATGTTTCCAATTGGAATTATATATATTCTTTTAAAGGAAATGATAGATCCTATATTAAATGGAGGAAATCCATTATTTAATTTAGGAAAATATATAGCACTTTCAATAGTAGCCTTAATTCTTATATTTGTATTTCAATATTTTCAATATAATAAAACATTTTTTGCTTCATATACAGAAAGTGCTAATAAGAGAATATCTTTAGCTGAACAATTAAGAAAATTACCTTTATCCTTTTTTGGTAAAAAAGATTTATCAGATTTAACAACAACTATAATGGGAGATTGTGCAGGTCTTGAAACAGCTTTTTCTCATTATATTCCTGAATTAATAGGTGCTGTATTATCTGTAATTATTGCTTCAATTGGTTTATTTGTTATGGACTATAAATTATCAATAGCACTTTTATGGGTTATACCAGTAGCATTTATAATTGTAGCTATTGGTAAGAGACAACAAGACAAAGTAAATAATATAAATAAACAAATAAAGCTTGATTATAATGATAATATTCAAGAATGTATTGAAACAATTCGTGAACTCAAGGCTAATAATAAAAGTGATAGTTATTTAAAAGAATTAGATAAAAAACTAAAAAAATCTGAGAGTATTCAAATTAAGGCAGAACTTAATACGGCAATGTTTGTTGTTTCAGCACAGATGCTTTTAAAGATTGGGATTGCAACAGTTGTATTAGTTGGAGGAATGAGTTTATTAAAAGGAGAGACAGATTTACTTACTTTTATTATGTTTTTAATTGCTGCTTCTAGAATATTTGATCCACTTTCTACATCTCTTATTAATCTTGCAGCTATATTTAGTACATTACTTCAAATAAAGCGTATGCAAGAAATTGAAAGTCAAAAGATTCAAACAGGAATAGATAATGCAAGATATAATGGATATGATATTTGTTTTGAAAATGTTGGATTTTCTTATAATGATGATGAACAAGTATTAAATGATACATCATTTACAGCAAAGCAAGGAGAAATTACTGCATTAGTAGGTCCAAGTGGTGGCGGTAAAAGTACAGCAGCTAAATTAGCAGCGAGATTTTGGGATATTGAAAAAGGCAAGATAACTTTAGGAAGTACTGATATTTCACAGGTTGATCCTGAACATTTGCTTAAAAATTATTCTATAGTGTTTCAAGATGTAGTTTTATTTAATAATACTGTTATGGAAAATATTCGTATAGGTAAAAGAAATGCTACAGATGAAGAGGTTATTAAAGCAGCTAAGGCAGCAAGATGTGAGGAATTCATATCTAAAATGCCACAAGGATATAAGACTATTATTGGTGAGAATGGTTGTACATTATCTGGAGGAGAAAGACAAAGATTATCTATTGCAAGAGCGTTATTAAAGGATGCTCCAGTTGTACTTCTTGATGAGGCAACAGCATCACTTGATGTAGAAAATGAGACAAAGATTCAAGAAGCAATTAGTGAACTTGTTAAAAATAAAACTGTTCTTGTTATTGCTCATAGAATGAGAACAGTAGCAGGAGCTGATAAAATCGTGGTCTTAAGTGATGGACATATAGCAGAAATGGGAGCGCCAAAAGAATTATTAAATAATGATGGAATTTATGCTAACATGGTAAGGCTCCAAAAGAAAAGTAGTGAATGGAAGTTAATTAAGTAAATATAAATAGTTATTAAATAAAAAAAGTTATGTTTTAAGTGGGTGTTAATATTATAGTATAAAGCTCATGTACAGAGGAATTTACTTTAAGAACTCTAAAATAAAGTTTAGTCCAATTAATGCATGTTCCCAATCAAAGATTGCTGACAAGCAGATAATTGGACAAATCTTCATTAAGAGTTCTAAAAAGCAAATTCAAATGCCAGTTCGCCATTATACTAAAATATTAACACTGTTTTAAAAGAGAGTGATAATTTAAAAAGCCAATGCTTAATAATATTAAGCATTGGCTTGAATTTTTTTAAAATTTATATCCAAAATACCGATACTCTGATTTTGACACCTATCTCTCGATAGGTGGGTGTTCTCACAGATATTTCAATCAATTTCAATGCCGTAAAAGGACTCACTTGAAAGTACATTTCTTTATCTAAATATTGAACTCCCGAAACTTAGCTGTAGGTTCAAAATAAGAGCCAGCGAATATTCTAGAAAGTGTGAAGAAAACTATTTGTAAAACAGTTACTCTTTGTTGTGAGATTATAATAACACATTTAAATTCTATATACAAGAGATATATAGGTGGTAATTTAAAGGTGAAATTCATAATTTATTTATTTAATTGTATAAATTTGGTGATAATACATGTTTTTACGTAATTTATAGTTTGTAAGATATTATTTATATTTTAGGCTATGTTTTAGGCTATGTTTTAAATAGATATTGAAGATTTATATATTATAATTAAGTCATATATACACATTTGAAGATAGTATTATGGAAATAATGATATAATTAACATATAAGTAACTATTACAAAATAACTAATATAAAAAATATAAAAATTATTTTTTATATTACTAAGTTTGGAAATAGACAATAATTAATATAAATTTAGAAAAATTATTAATCTATAATAAGCAATTTTGGAGGAGAAATTTATGTTTTATAAAGAAATAAAAGATTTATTGAATGAATTAAATAGTAAAAATATTGATAAGTTAAAACCAACCCTAATAAGAAAAATTAATGAAATCATTTTAAATATAAGTGATAATAACATGTCTGATAGTGATTTAGAATCACTATGTAACTTTTTTATAGTTAGAGAGGATTTAAGAAAAGAGGTAAAAAAAGAAGATGCATTAATTGAAGGTTTACTAATAGAAAACTTTATTAAAATATTTGATGAGTTTATAGAGAAAATTAATACTAAAGAGTATATTGCAGATGCCATTAAATTAACTAATACTTCTATAAGAAGCATAGGAGGAATTGCAAGAGGGTATAGGTTAATGAAAAAATATACTTTATCTAAAGATATAAATAATGTAAATAATGTTGAGTATTTAATAGAATTAAAAGACGAATTCTATAAGCAATTAAGATCATATAGCAGTAAAGGTATTTATGAAGAGCAGTTTGTAATATTTGGTCTTATTAATGTTATAAAATTTGAATTAGAGGAACAATTACAGGAACATGGAAGATATGTTATTTCTATGTTTACAGATTATAAGACAAAAAAAATGAAGAGTTTTGAGGAATTTGAAAATGAACCTCATTTAGATCAATTCAAAGTTAAAATGAAAAGAGAATTTGGGATAGAACTTCAAAGAAGAGTTTATTTATGGACTAGTTTAACAGGAAAGTTACAAGATCATTATTATTTAGAAAATCTATATGAAGAAGAATGTAACAATTTAGAGAATATGAATAAAGAATCAAGTAAGTAGAGATTTTTATAGGAGAAAAAAGAATGAATTTCGTAGCAATAGATTTTGAAACTGCAAATGAAAAAAGAAATAGTCCATGCTCTATAGGACTTGTTGTTGTAAAAAATGGTGAGATTATAGAAAAAGTACATCATTTAATAAAGCCTAAAGAAATGAGATTTATGCCAATAAATATTGGAATTCATGGAATAAGACCACGTATGGTTGAGAATGAGTTAGAATTTGATAAAGTGTGGGAAAAAATTAAGTATTATTTTAATGATAATCTAGTAATAGCTCATAATGCTTCATTTGATATGTCTGTATTAAGAAAAACTCTTGAACTTTATAATATAGAAACACCAAATTTTGAATATATATGTACAATGAAACTTTCAAGAAATTTTTATGGTAACCTTGATAATGCAAGGCTTAATACAGTAAATAATTTTTTGGGATATGAATTTAAGCACCATGATGCTTTGGCAGATGCAATGGCATGTAGTAATATTTTATTAAATATATCAGAGGAATTAAAGTCAAAGGACATTAATGAAATATCAAGATTAGCTGGAGTAACTTTAGGATATGTAAATAAAAATGGATATAAGCCGTCTTCAACTAAAGGGAGAATTTTTGAAAGATCTAATAAACAACCTTCAAGACAGAATGAAGATATAATGGATAATCTTAATTTTACTGCGTTTAAAAACGAGGTTGTTGTATTTACAGGTGGATTATCGTCTATGACAAGAGATGAAGCAACAAGATTAGTAAGAAAACTTAGTGGAACTGTTGGAAGTTCTGTAACAAAGAAAACAACATGTTTAGTGACTAATACAAAGGATATAGAAGATTTACATAGAGAAGAAATGAGTAATAAGCTTAAAAAGGCAGTGGACCTAAAGGAAAAGGGACAAGATATACAGTTTTTAAATGAAGAAATATTTTTAAAAAAATGCAAAAACAAAGTATTTTAAATATAATATATTAAAATTAATAGTATTATAAATAAATTAATCATATTTTAAATTAATGTTGAAAATTAATATATCTTTTTTAATGGTGTTGCAACTAAATATATCAGTAATTATATGTACTGGTTCAAATGGTTACAGTTATTTAAAAATGATAAGAAATTAGTGAAAACCAAAAACTTCATGGTTCAATGCAATGTAACCCATGCTTATACAAAAATAAAGCATTTTAAAGAAAGAGAACCTATATTTATTGATTATATAGAAATTAATGTTATAATTAGGGCACGAGTGGACTATAATATAATATTTATTTGTAGAATTATGTGAACTTGAAAGGAACGTAACTATGAATTACTTAACTATTTTTGGAATTGCAGTAGTAGGGTTATTACTATGGATAGTAAGTAGTATTAGCCAGATGCGAACTGATATAACACGCATAAATAAAAATTTAAATAAGATCGCTGAACAAGTTGGAGTACCTGATACAATAACGGATGAATTAAAAAGCCTTATTTTAGAAGGTAAAAAAGTTGAAGCAATAAAAAAATATAGAATTGCTACTGGAATTGGATTGAAAGAAGCGAAAGAATATATTGATTCTTTAAGTAAATAGGAATTTTAAATATGTTAATAATTTCTCAAAATACGAATTAGGGGAAGTTATTTTTCACTTCACTTAAAATTTGATATGTTATCAAAACTATTCTAAAACATAGCAATAAATTAAAAAGCCAATGCTTAATAATATTAAGCATTGGCTTGAATTTTTTTAAATTTATATCCAAAATATCGATACTCTGATTTTGACACCTATCTCTCGATAGGTGGGTGTTCTCACAGATAGTTCAATCAATTTCAATGCCGTAAAAGGACTCACGTGAAAGTACATTTTCGTATCTAAATATTGAACTCCCAAAACTTAGCTGTAGGTTCAAAATAAGAGCCAGCGAATATCCCAGAAAGTGTGAAGAAAACTATTTGTAAAACAGTTACTCTTTGTTGTGAGATTATAATAACACATTTCAATTTTCTATACAAGGGATATATCAGTGGTAATTTAGAACTAAAATGTATAATGTATTTATTATATATAGAAAATTAGTAAATATAGCAAAGTAACAATTTATATATTTAACTAATATATTAAAATTAAGTATTATATTTAGGAGAAGTTAACATGTTATCCAGTAAGAAATTTATACAACAATCACTAGAATTGCATCTTTTTTTTGCAAGAATTATGAAGGAACATTCATTCTTTTTAGAAGTAGGTTTTACGCCAAAGGACTCAGATTATATAAATGAGGCAGATGCTTTTAGAATGGGATTTGATAAACTTTTAGCTGATGTAATTTGTATTTCTGACGGTGTTGTTAGCAATGATGTATTAAAATCCGGTGAAGTAATAACGCCTTTTACATTAGAAGCTGAACAAGCTTCATCATATTTTACAGGAGTAAAAATTCCAACTAACATTACAAAAATAGAAAAAGGACTAGTGGGTGGTTCTTTATTTGAATATAATTATATGAATTTAGAAAAAAGAGTATTTTCAATTAATAATAGAGCAATAGAATTAACTAAAGGCTTAAAAATTCTTAAAACTAGATTATTATCAGATGTTTTATCCTGTAAGGTATTTACAGTTAATTATCCTTTACTTATAGATCATATTTTAAGAGAAGCAAAATTATATCTTAGGCTAATTAATATGTTACAAAACCGTGAAGAAATTAATATACAGAGAGAAGCTTATGAGCAAGAAGTTTTTTGGAATAGAATTATGGCTGAACATTCAAAATTTATACGAGGACTTCTTGATCCAACTGAAAATGAATTGATAAATACAGCAAATAATTTTGGACATGAATTTGATAAGCTGACAATAAAAGCAGAAGAAGCAATGGATGAATCAATATCAATTTCCAAGGTTACAAATGATAGTCTTAAAGAGACTGAAAAAATAAGTAAGTTTAAGCAAGAAGGCACTAAAGGATTATTAGACTGTAAAATTAAATCTATAATAATACCATTATTGGGTGATCATACTTTACGTGAAGCAAATCATTATTTACGTTTATTAAAAATATTTAGAAAATAACCAAAATTTTATTAATAAATTAAGTTTAATTAGCATCAGATTTATCATAAAACATCAATATAAAAAGTATATTGATGTTTTTTATTACTTAAATCTTTTGATTTTTAATATATTATTATTGAGAAAATCAAAAGATTTATTAGAAGAATAATATATAAACACTTTAGCTATATTTAATTAGATATATAAAGAAGATAAATATATAAACCGTTTTCAAAATTAAACTCATACAGAGAATGTAGTAGGCTTTTCATAATATATAATTATTTATTGCAAGTATACGTTTTTAATTCATTTACTACATTAAAGACTTCTTCATCAGTAGTTTGTTCAAAATTTTCATAATATGAACCTACAGCATAAAAATCATACGGAATAAATAAACAGATAACTTCATCTACAATCTTTTCTAACATAGAAATTGTATTTTGTGGCGCTATTGGTACAGCTAAGATAATTTTTTTTGCATTATGTTTTTTTATTGATTTTATAGCAGCTTGTATTGTAAAACCAGTTGCAATTCCATCATCTATAATTATTACTGTTTTGTTCTTTACATCAGGAAAGTTTTCATTTCCCTTATATTTATTTAATCTTCTTTTAATTTCATCTATCTGTTGAAATATTTCATTTTTTATATATTTTTTAGGGATGTTTAACATATCTATATATTGTTCATCAAGAAGATATGTCCCATCTAAAGATACAGCACCAATGGCAACTTCTTTATTATCAGGTAAACCAATTTTTCTTGGAATAATTAAATCCCATTCAAATTTAAATTTTTTAATAGTTTGATATGCTGTTATTATTCCACCCCTTGGAATAGCAAGAACGATAGGATTTTCATCCTTAAACTTTTTTAGTTTTACAGAAAGTTGTTCTCCAGCATCTTTTTTATCTATAAACATATTATCAACTCTTTCTCTTAATATATATATAGATTAGTTTGATTTTAATTTATAAAATTATTCTATAAATCGTATTTTATAAATATATAATAGTGTATTTAAATAATTAATATAGAATATATAAAATAAAGGGCTGTCTCAAAAAATATCTTTATTTACTATATTTAAATAAATGTTGATTTAAGTATAAGGGCAAATTCCTATGCCCATGAGCTTTATACTTAATATGAATCTTTTTATATAGTATATTAATTTTGAGACAATCCCTTTAAGATTAGAGTATATTATTAAGATACAATTATAAAATTTCTAAAATTTCTACTGTATATTTCTCTTCTGGAGCAATAACTTCGACTATGTCACCTTGTTTTTTGCCAGCTAATGCTTTACCTAAATCAGATTCTATACTTATTTTCATATTTTCTGGATCTAAATCCATAGTAGTTACTAAGGTTATAGTATCTTCAAAGTCATCTTCTATAAATCTAATTTTAGCTTTGCTATTAATACCTAATGTTGATTTATCTATATTGTTATCATCTATTACAGTTGCTGTTGAAATCATAGTTAATAAATATTGAATTCTATTATCATTTTCTCTATAGTTCCTACAAGCTTCTTTATATTCTGCATTTTCTGATCTATCACCGTGTGCAGCAGCTACTAACTTTTCTTTTGCTATTTCAGCCCTTTTTACGGTCATTCTATAGTCTAATTCCTCTCTTAATTTTTTTATATTTTCTTCTGTTAGTATATTATTCATAAAAAACTAAACCTCCCCTAACATGTGTTATATTAATATTATATAATATATAGAAAAAATAAAAGGTATTTAATACATTTTATTTTTATTATAATATATGTACCAATTTAATAACAAAACTTAAATATTATGTATGGCGATGTATTAATATCTTTTATTGATAACAGAAAAACAACGTGATATAATTTTACCAACAATCAAAATACAATATTAAAAGAAGGATAATTATATGAAATTAGATTGGAATACCAAATACACGACCATCTCAACTTATGTTTTTACTGTAGCATGTGCAGTAATATTATTTTATTTATCTATATCGGAACTAAGTCTATTTTTAAGTAAAATTAATAAAGTAATAGTGGTTTTTGAACCAATTATTATTGGTTTTTTTATTGCTTATATATTAAATTTTTTACTTATATTTTATGATAGAAAAATATTTAATAAAATTCATATAAAAAGTAAAAGTAAAAGAATATTAGAAATTATTTTTACATATTTAACAGCTTTTTTTATTATATATCTGTTTTCTAAAATAATATTACCTCAATTATTTATGAGTATTGTAAAGTTAAGTGATAACTTCCCCAAATATATTAATAGATCAATTGAGTTTTCTGATCAAATGCTGTTAAAATTAAACATTGAAAGTGAATACTTAGATTTAATAAATAATTACTTTAAAGATTTTACGAATTATCTATTGAAAGTATTTCCAAATTCAGTGATTGTAATAGGTAAGATTTTAACAAATACTTTTTATAGTATATGGAATTTAATATTAGGATTAATAATTTCATTTTATTTACTAATAGATAAAGAAAAATTCTGTGGATTAACTAAAAAAATTATGTATGGAATTTTCCCTAAAATTATTGTGGAAAAAAGTATTAAAATTACTAAAAGGACCGATAATATTTTTGGAAAATTCTTAGTTGGAAAGATATTTAATTCTCTTATTATAGGTATACTTATGTTTATTGTATTAATAATTTTTAGAATACCTTATAGCTTATTAGTTTCATTTATTATAGGAATAACAAATATGGTTCCATTTTTAGGACCATTTATAGGAGCTATTCCATCTTTATTAATAATTTTATTAGTTTCACCGGTTAAAGCATTATGGTTTTTAGTAATAATAATAGTAGTTCAACAAATAGATAGTAACATCATTAGTCCTAAAATACTTGGAGAATCTATTGGAATTTCAGCTTTCTGGATTCTATTTGCTATATTAGTTGGAGAAAAGTGTTTGGGAATAATAGGATTGATTGTAGGTGTACCTTTATTTGCAGTAATATACTCATTAGTTAAGGAAGTAATAGAAAATAGATTAAGAAGAAAAAATCTAAAAGTTGATACTAAAGATTATATGTAATATAAAGCATAACTTATATTAATAAATATTTTTAGCCCTAAGAGTTAGAGTACATTCTCTATTCTTAGGGCTAAAATATTAATATTGTTTTAAAAACATAACTTTATTAATTTAGATATATTTTAATATTCATCATCTTCGTAGTGAGCCCAACAAAACTGGTCATCAGCTAATTTCTGTACTTTCTCTTTTCCTAAGGATATTTTATTTTCTATATATAATGCTTCATCTTCAAAGATGCAATTTAAATCCATATCTTCACACCAACGAAATTTAGCATATATTATTAATTCTTCAATAGATATTCCTGCACATCTTATTACATCTTCAGTTAATTCTTCAAGTTCAATTTGGGCATTTAAAAAATTATAATCAGTTTGTACAGTAAAATATGAAGTTCCTTTTTTTATAATCTTATCTGAAGAATATATACCTTTTGTGGAAAATCTAATTATTGGTTTATCACACCAAGAGTATTCGTAAGAAAGTAAATTTAATTCATTTGAAGGAATAGAAACAAATTCTAAATCGTTTGTACCTTCATCAGAAAAAATATGTATTGAGCCACATATTTTATCGCTTAAAGTTAATAAATTATCTTTTTCTTCTCCTTCTTTAAAGCAAAACCAAGCATCTGAAAAATGTTCATTTGCAATATATATATTCATATGTAATCACCTCATAATAATATAATTTAGGCATATCAAAGAAAATAACCAATCAAATATATAAACATATTTATGCATTATTTTTTTATGTGCCATTAAATATTTTGTAAACACTTATAATTATATACTAAGTTAAATATTATGTAATTATATAACTAATTATTTAGAAAAAAATAGTATTGACATACTAAATATAAACCTTTACCATATCAATATAACATATAATAATCCTGATTATACCTAAAAAGTATAATTATTAAATTTGACTTGTCAATTAGTAATAGAAGATAAATCAAAGGGGAGATGTATTATGGATAAAGGGAAATATATTGAAGAAATTTGCAGGGCCATGATTAGAGACTTTGAAGAAAAAGAAAGTTTTACGTTAGACGAAGGGATTAAGGCAATAAAAGATTTATATAGTGTAAAAGAAGAGAAAGAATTATCTAACGATATTGCAAGTACTATAGAGAGCACTATTGCTGATATTGCAAATAAAATAGGAATTAGTAGCATTACTATTAGTATTTTTAAGTATAAAAATATTAGAGATAAAGTAACTATAGATAAAAATATGGTACTTTGGTATGATGGTTTTGAACGTATAGGAAAAGAATCAGGAATAAAGAGTATAACAGAAAAAAAAGTGGATAATGTTCAAGAGATACTAATAGAGAAGATTAATGGAAGATCTATAAGAATAAATGATAGAGCTTTTATTTTAGGATGGGAATAGATTTAGTATATAATAAATCCTATATTTTTAGTGATTATTGATATTTTAGTTTATAAGCTAAAATATCAATAATCACTTAATGGGAAGCGAATTGGAATCGGTACCGAAATTATAATTTTTATATAAAAAGGGGATGTTAATAAGATGATATGGTTAGTTACAATAGTTTTTGTTATAGTCGTAATAGTAGGAGGAAAAATATATTTTAAATTAAATACTAAGGAAAAAAGTAATGAAAATAAAAATAAAGATTTAAAAACTTCTTTTAAGATAAATGACATTACAGAAGAAAACTTAAACAAAGAAAAAGACAATAAAACAATGATGCAATATTTTGAATGGCATTATCCTAATGATGGTTCTCTTTGGAATAAACTTAAAGAAGAATCAAAAGAACTAAAGGAAGCAGGAATTACCTCTTTATGGCTACCACCAGCATATAAAGGTGCAAAAGGAATAGATGATGTTGGATATGGTATATATGATTTATATGATTTAGGAGAATTTAATCAAAAAGGTACTATAAGAACTAAGTATGGAACAAAAGATGAGTATATATCAGCTATAAATGAAGCAAAAAAAAATGGTATAGAGGTTTATGCTGATATAGTATTTAATCACAAATGTGGAGCAGATGAAAGTGAATTAGTAAATGCACAACTTGTTGATAAAAATGATAGAAATAAAATTATTGAAGATGCTAAAGATATTAAAGCCTTTACTGTTTTTAATTTTCCAGGAAGAGGAGAGAAATATTCTTCTTATAAATGGAAAGCTAATGATTTTACAGGTGTTGATTTTGATGATTTAAATAAACATGAAGGAATTTTTAAATTTTCGAATAAGCAATGGTCTCAGGATGTAGATAATGAAAACGGCAATTATGATTTTTTAATGGGTGCAGATATAGATATGAATAACCCTAATGTGATTAATGAACTTAAAGAATGGGGAGATTGGTATATAAAAGAAACTAACGTGGATGGAATAAGATTGGATGCAATAAAACATATAAAATTTAATTTTTTTAAGGATTGGTTAGATCATGTAAGAATGACTAGTGGTAAAAAATTATTTGCTGTAGGAGAGTATTGGTCTGGAGATATAAATAAACTTAAATATTATAAAGAGAAAGTTCAAGATAGTATGTTATTATTTGATGTTCCTCTTCATTATAAATTTTTTGATGCAGCAAATTTAGAGGGTGAATTTGATATGAGAAGTATTTTAAGAAATACTTTAGTAGAATATGATGAAAAATGTGCTGTTACTTTTATTGAAAACCATGATACACAACCAGGGCAATCACTTGAATCTTGGATAAAGCCATGGTTCAAATTATTATCATATACCTTTATATTAACAAGAAAAGAAGGCTATCCTTGTATTTTTTATGGTGATTATTATGGAATACCTGAAAAGAATTTTTTAGGTTTTAAAAAAGAACTTGATTTAATTTTAAGAGCAAGAAAAGATTATGCTTATGGAATTCAACATGATTATATAGATGATAAAAATGTTATTGGATGGACAAGGGAGGGAGATGATTTTCATAAACAATCAGGAATGGCTGCATTGATTTCTAGTGGAAGAAAAGATAACAAAACTATGTTTATTGGAGAAAAACATTCGGGAATGACTTTCTTTGATATATCAGGTAATATTAAAGAAAAAGTAGTTATAAATGAAAAAGGATATGGTAATTTTAGTGTGAATTCTAAATCATATTCTATTTGGATTAAAGAATAATTCATATACCTTCAGCTTTAAAGATGACTAAATTAAAAGTCATCTTTTTTAGTGTATAGAGAATTTTATAAAATTTTAAAGAATTATCCATTATAAGTTATGAAATATTATTAAAATATAACATAGTAATTTTATTCTAAAGTAAGTGTTTATGTGATTTATGAAGAGTTTTAAATAAAAATTACAAAATTTTTATTAACATACATAAAATTAGGTTCTATGAATAATTTTGGAATATTAAACATAGTATAAAGTAGAGTAACTTGAGGAGGAATAAGAGATGAATTTTATAATAAATAAGCTCGGTGAAACCTTTAGAGATAAAAAAGTATATTTTTTTATGGTACTTATAATGTTCTGCTTAGGAATATCCTTTGGTCTGTATGTAGTTAAGTATATGAGTCCGTCAAATAGAAACGATCTGGTGAGTTATTTTTCAAGTTTTACATCTTCAATAGGGGATAACCCTGTTAATTATGAAAATTTGTTATTTAATGTTATAAAGAAAAATATATTATTAATAATACCTATATTCATATTAGGTTTGACCTTTTTTGGTATACCATTCATATTAATTTTAGATATGTTAAAAGGATTTACACTCGGGTATACATTTTGTTTTATAATGACAACATTTGATGGAAAAGGTATTGGACTAGCATTAGCATCTGTAATTCCTCAGAATTTAATATATATTCCTTGTTTTATAGCATTAAGTGTTATAGCATTAGCTATGTCTACTCAAAGATTTAAAGGGAAATTTTTAAAAAGAACAAATACCAATGACCCATTCTTAAGTTTTATAGGAAATAAACTAATAATAATATTAGGGTTATTTATAGTAGGAGTATTGGTAGAAACTTATGTATCACCTAACTTTGTGAAATTTGTGGTTTCTAAATTTTATTAAAAAGTAAAGGATAGGACGCATTTTAAATTAATAGTTTTTTATGTGTCTAGTGTAAAAAGTTATAAACTTAGGATATAAATCATGGTAAAAAGGGAAAAAGATAATTTTGTCGAATAATAATCATAATCAATGGTATAGGAGAGAGTAATGATAGATATTATAAATAATTATAAAGAATATTTATTTAATAGTGGAAAAAGTGAAAATACTATATATGCTTATGTAACGGATGTGACATTGTATCTTAAGTTTTTAAATAAAAAAGGTATAGATGTATTTAAAAGTGATGATTTAACTATATTAGCATATATACAACATTTATTAGAGTCTGGTAAATCAGAAAGATCTGTAAATAGAATAGTAATAAGTCTTAGAAGTTTTTACTCATATTTGAAAAGTGAATCTTTAATAAAGGAAGTACCAAAGATAGAATATAAGAGTTCTAAAAACAATAGAAAGTTACCACAAATTTTAACTATTGATGAAGTGGACAAGATAATAAAAACAGTAGAAAAAGATTGTCCGAAGGGAATTCGTGATAATGCACTACTGGAATTAATGTATGCAACAGGAATGAAGGTGTCTGAACTTATATCTTTAAATGTAGATGATGTAAACCTTGAGTTACATTTTGTAAGATGCACTGATAGTAAAAATTATGAGAGATTAATACCAATAGGAAGAAGTGCTTGTAGAGCATTAAGTGAGTATTTAAGTATAAGATATAAAATTGCAGAATGTGGAGTACAAAATTTGTTTGTTAATTTAAATGGAAATAAATTAACAAGACAAGGTATTTGGAGAATAGTTAAAGAATATTCTAAAAAAGCAGATGTGGATAAGGATGTAAATTTAAACACCTTTAGACATTCATTTGCAGTTCATCTTCTTCAAAATGGTGCAAATGTAAGAGCAGTACAAAAATTATTAGGAAATCAAGTATTAACATATATGGATACTTATTATGAAATAATTAATAATGATAAAATCAATTATATATATATGAATACACATCCAAGAGCTTGATTTTATAGGGGTTTGAGAAAAAATATTAAAAATCAAACTTAAATAGATTAATTTAATAAGGTAGTATGTAGATTAATTTCTATGTGCTGCCTTTATTTTTTGACTTAAATTACATAAGATAGTAAAATTATTGAGGAAAAAGATGTGAAATATGTAGTATTTGAGTTAGGAGGCAAAATATAATGAAAGAAAAGTGGTATGAAAAAGGCTTTGCAACTGTATTCTTTTTAATTTTTTTCTGCCCTGTAGGATTATATTTGATGTGGAAATATAGAAGTATGAATAAATTAGGTAAAATATTAATAACAATGTTAATTTTAACTATATATTCAACATATTTAAGCAGTTATTAAAATATAAAAAATAGTTAAAAATTAGAAAAAGTAAATACATAGGAGGTTTTATGCAGTTTAATAGTAGTATACAAGCATTTATGGTTGGAGCATTAATAGCAGGAATTATTTTTATAATTAAAAATGTATTAGATCGTAAAAGAAATGATAAACATAGTTTTTAGATATAACATTTATAAGTAAAAAGCAATAGATAAAAATTAAATATATTTTTGAAAATATAATCCAAAAATAACAAAAATTTCGATATATTCACTATTTATTGCCTTACACTGAATCTGATAGTAAAATAATACAAGAAAATATAAAAGTTGTACAAATGAGAAGGAGAATAAAATGAAAATCACTAAAAAGTTCCTAAGTTTGTTATTAATGTTATTATTAACAATGTCTTTAGTAGGGTGTGGACAAACAAAACCTAATGAATCAACTAATACAAGCACTAAAACTCAACAGAGTACTAGTCAAAATGATTTAACAAATCTAAAAATACATTATATTGATGTAGGTCAGGCTGATTCAGAGTTAATTCAAGTTGATGGAAAGAATATTTTGATAGATGCAGGATGTAATGATAATAAAGCATTAAATTATTTAAAATCTATTGGAGTTAAGAATTTAGATTATGTAATAGCGACACATCCACATGAGGATCATATAGGCGGAATGGCTACTATAATAAATAACTTTAATATTGGAAATTTTTATGCTCCAAAAGTTACACATACAACTAAGACTTTTGAAAATATGGTAAAAGCTCTTCAAAGTAAAGGAGTAAAGATTACTGCTCCAACTGTAGGAGACACATTAAATATAGGAAATGCAACATTACAATTTTTGGCACCTAATAGTAGTAAATATGAAGGTTTAAATAATTATTCTATAGTTACAAGATTAAAGTATGGAAATAAATCATTTATTTTTACTGGGGATGCTGAAGCTTTAAGTGAAGATGAAATATTAGCTAAACAGTTAGATATAAGTGGAGATGTGCTTAAATTAGGTCACCATGGAAGTCATTCTTCAACAAGCCAAGCTTTCTTAGATAAGGTTAATCCAAAGTATGCAATAATTTCTTGTGGTAAGGACAATGATTATGGACATCCACATAAAGAAACAATAGATAAAGTAAATGCTAAAAATATAAATGTCTTTAGAACAGATATAGAAGGAACAATAATAGCAACTTCAAATGGTGATGATATTACATTTAATGTAAGTCCGATAGATAATAAATCAAATGTAGCAGGAAATAAACATGAATCAGGTTCATCAAATGATAATACTTTAAATAATAACTCAAAATCTAATAATAATTCAAATAGTAAAATTTCAGCATCTAATAATGGTGATGTAACTACAAATGAATCAGCACAAGGAAGTAGAATAGTTTATTGGACAAAAGATGGAAAATCATATCATTATGATAAAAATTGTAAATCACTTGCTAGAAGTAAAGAGGTTTTAGAGGGAGCGGCCTCAAGTTGCCCTAAAACAGATCCTTGCAATAATTGTGTTAAATAAATATATTATATAAGACTAAGAGTAATTCTTGGTCTTATTTTATTTTCATTATGTATATATCTTAATATACTATGGGATTATTTTTTAAAATATGAAAGTGTATACAAAGGAGTTAAATTATTTTAAGTTTTTATTAAGATTTTTAGTTATATAAATTTAATAATTTAATGTTATTATAAATATAAAAAGGGGGTGATATGATGGGAAATATAATTAAAATTAATATGTATGCAGAAATGAGAAGAAAAAATAATAATAAATTAAAATTAAAAAGCGTAGAAGAAGCTATTTTAGAATACAATAGTTGGATTAAAAAGACCAATAGAGAGGATAAAATAGAAAACTATGAAAGATTTTTGCAAGCTTAATAATTATTTTTAGAGGTAGATTAGATGTTAAAGTTTAATCTACCTTATTTTTTTTATTGAATATAAATATTTAAAATTTTGACTTTTACTTAAGAATTCTAAAAAACAAATTCCAATGATAATCCCCCTTATACTAAAATATCAAAATTGACTTAAAAACATAACGAAAATTTTAAGTAATATTAAATATGTTATAAAAAGAATAGGCTATTTGGTAACAATAATTCATTAGATAGAATATATTGATATCATACAAAATAGTAAAGAAATTTAAAAGTTTTAAATAACAATATTAAGTATTTTGTTATTTAATATTAGTAAAAAGTAAACATTTATATGTATATGTTTTTATAACACATGAATATGCAAAAGAGTAATAGAGTATTATTTTTTAAATAACAGAGGAGGAGTTTTTATGGGATATAATTATGATTGTAATAATGATAAGGAGAAAATTAAAAATCATAATCACGAATTTGAATCAAGTACAGATTATGCAAGAGATGATGAAGGCGTACTACACAATCATCGAATTAGTGGTGTAACTGGTCCTCCAATTAAATGTGGGGATTCTCATATCCATAAAGTAGCTGTTCTTACAGATACTTTTGACGACCATTTTCATAAGATATGTGATACTACTAGTAAAGCTATTAATCTTCCAAATGGAAAACACATTCATCTATTAAAAGGTGAAACAAGTACTGAAGATGGACATGACCATGATTACTATTTTGCAACTTTGATTCAAGATCCTACTAATGTACCCAAAAGATAAAAAACCATAAAATGATATTAATTTTATATTAAAGATAAAATTATAAAAAGTTAGTTTATTTATATAGAAGTAATGGTAGTAAATATAAAAAAGTATTTACTACCATATTTATATGTTATAAATAATGTGATTTGTTTTAATTCTTTGGTGATTTTAGATTTTATTATCATATTATTTATCCTTTTGGTAACACTAATTCTGAAAGGAGGAAGAATGATGAAAAATAATATGAAAAGATTTGTATCTTTTGCTTTAATTTTAATTTTTACAGTATTATTAATTCCAATAACTTCTGTAAAGGCAACTACATTCAAAGATGAGGCTAAACCTGAAGGAATGAATGTTGAAGCTAAATCAGCTCTATTAATTGAACCAAATACAGGAAAAGTTCTTTATGAGAAAAATCCAGATGAAAAATTTGCTCCAGCATCTGTAACTAAAATAATGACAATGTTACTTACTATGGAAGCAATAGATAGTGGGAAAATGCAACTAGATGATAAGGTGACTTGTAGTGAAAATGCGAAAAAAATGGGTGGAAGCACAATGCTACTTGATACAGGAGAAATAAGAACTGTAGAAGAACTTTTAAAAGGTGTAGCTATAGCTTCAGGAAATGATGCAGCGGTTGCATTAGCTGAATATATAGCAGGGAATGAAGCTGATTTTGTTGTATTAATGAATAAAAGAGCACAAGAATTAGGAATGAAAAATACAACATTTAAAAATTGTAATGGATTGCCAGCAGAGGGACATTTATCAACAGCTACAGATATAGGAATAATGTCTAGAGAATTATTAAAGCATCCAACCGTATTAAAATATACAGGGACTTATATGGACTCTATTTCAGAGGGAAGAAAATCTCCAATTGAACTAGTAAACCATAATAAATTAGTTAGATTTTTTGAGGGCTGTGATGGATTAAAGACTGGTTTCACTAGTGAAGCAAAATATTGTATTTCTGCTACTGCAACTAGAAATGGAGTAAGAATGTTAACAGTAATTATGGGAGCTCCAACTTATAAAATAAGAAATAGAGATGCAGGAATATTATTAAATCATGGTTTTTCAAAATATGAGGGTAAAAAGGTAGTATCAAAGGATGAAGATGTAGAAAAAGTTCCTATGAGCAAACAAACAGATAAATTCTTTATGGCAAAAGCAAAGGATGACTTAACAGCAGTAATACCTAAAGGTAGTAGTGGTGAATTAACAAAGAAAGTAGTTATTGATGAATTAAAGCCAGAATATAAAGAAGGCGAAATTGTTGGTAAATGTGAAGTTTACTTAGGAGAAGAAAAAGTAGGAGAAATAGATATATATTCTGATAGAGATATTAAAAAAGGCAATATATTTGATAATATTAAGTATAATATTAAGAATTTATTTGAAAAAGGCGTATAGAATCACTGTACATAGAAAAGAGATAGGTAAAATGATACCTGTCTCTTTTTATGTGTAAAAATCAGTAGTGGCTTTAAGTTTAAGAAGCTAATTGTTAAAGATTTATTTAAGTGTAAAGTAAGTATTTTACTATATAATTATATTGTAGGATAGATTAAGTGATTTAGGAAATATAGCTGATTTTTAACCAATAATCTTGTTTAAAATCTAGATAATTGTTATTATGTAAAGAAGAGAATTAAAATAACAGATATCCATGCTGTAAAAAGGTGGGTGAATATATGGATTTTCCTAATATTAGGATTAAAAATTTTGAAGGGCCATTTGATTTATTACTTCATTTAATTAAAAAAAATCAAATGGATATTTATAATGTAGAAATATCAAAAATAACCAATCAATATCTAAAATACCTTGATGATATGAAGGTTATGGATTTAGAACTTACTTCTGAATTTATTGTTGTAGCAGCTACATTAATTGAAATAAAATCTAAACATTTATTACCAAAATCTAAAAAGGAAGACGAAGAGGAAGAAGACCAGGAAAAAGATCTTCTTGAGAAGCTTATAGTATACAGAAAAATAAAAAGAGCAGCAGAATTCTTCAAAGAAAAATATATAAGTTCAGGAGAATTATATACTAAAAAGCCAGAAATAATAGAAGAAATCAAGAAGCCAGAAAGTAATGAGGATTTACTGAAAAATTTAACTCTTTTAGAATTATATAATATGTATAATAATCTTTTAGAGATTTACAACAATAAGCGAAATACAGCGAATGTAATCCAAAAGAAAATATTTGTTGATAAATATAAAATTGAAGATAAAATGGAACAGATGTTACTTTTATTAAAAGAAAATAAAAGTAGTAGATTTTCAGAAATAATGGCTGGATGTGAATGTAAGTTAGAATGTATTGTAAGTTTTTTAGCATTACTCGAAATGGTAAAATTAAGAAAAATCAAGGTATATCAAAGTGATAATTTCAATAATATAATAATTGAAAGGAGAGACGATATTGAAGAAGAATAGCACTTTACAAATCCAATTCATAGAAGATTTTACAAAGAAGTCTTTAAAATCAGCAATAGAAGCATTATTATTTGCAAGTGGAGAACCGTTAAGTTTAAAAGATTTATCGATTTATCTTGAAGAAGAAACAGAGGTTGTTGAGTCAGTTATACATGAAATGATTGAAGAATACGATAAACAGGAGAGAGGAATAAAACTTATTTTTATAAAAGGATCATATCAATTAGTTACTAAATCAGAAAATAGTAATTATATTCAAAAGCTTTTAAAAAAGAGTAAAAGGCAATCATTATCTCAGGCATCATTAGAAAGTTTAGCTATTATAGCATATCAACAACCTATAACAAGAATTGATATTGATGAAATAAGAGGTGTAAAATCTGAAAGTGCTATACAAAGATTAATAGAGAGAGAACTTGTTAAAGAAGTAGGAAGATTAGAAGTTCCAGGAAGACCTATATTATATGGTACAACAGAAGAATTTTTAAGACAATTTGGAATTCAAGACTTAAAACAACTTCCATCATTAGATCTTTTTGCAGAAGAAAATTCTCAAAATGATATTATTGATGAAGAGTTTAATGAGGACTAGCTAAGTTTTATTATAAATTAAAATAGGTGTACTGAATTTAATCAGTACACCTATTCCATGTTAATGTGTATGAAATTAAAAAATTAGGAGTTATTTTTAATCAGATGTAGTATCACTAGAAGAAGTATTAATTTCTTCTGTAACATCTACATCGATATTAGTAGTATTACCAGCTTTATCGTTTTTATTCTTTTTTCCTACATCTTTTAATAAATCTTTTATAATATCTATAACTTGGGGAACAGTATCAACAATTCTATCATAAGTACAATCTTGATCAACTGGTAGCATTCTCACACCATCTTCTTTAACAACTAAAAATGCAACTGGTTTAACAGAAACTCCAGCACCAGAACCACCACCAAATGGAAATTTTGATTCTTTATTAGCATTTTGTTGCAATGTGGAGTATTCAGTTCCCCCTGACGCAAAACCAAAGCTTAGTTTGGAAATAGGTATTATATAAGTACCGTCTTTGGTTTCAACGGCATCACCTATTACTGTATTTACATCGATCATATCTCTAAGATTTTCCATTGTACTTCTCATTAAGTTCTCAACGGGTTGTTCATTTGTCATAATATTACCCTATTAAGGGTCCACCTCCTTTGAATAAATCATACATTTAAATATAATGATTAATATATTTATAATGTTTGCAATTGAAAAGAATAATATACTTGAAATTTCAAATTTTACTAAAATTTTATCTTTAAATACAGGATTTAGATTAAATTTGAATTTATTTGTTTTAAATAATATATTAAAAAGAAAATATATTATTGGACAAACTTGATATAAGATTCCATATGAAATTGCAGTATTTGCTGCATCTCCAAGAGAATAAGATAAATCACCTGTTAAATTAATAAATGGTTTAAACTTTGAACTATATAGTTTATTAATTAAATATCTTTTATTTATTTTTTTAAATAATTCAAAATAATTTTTCTTTGAGAGTTTCCTTTTTACTTTTTTATGAGTATCTTCTTTTTCATTTTTTTCTAATTTAACATTATGTGTAGTATTTTTTTTTGACAAAATAATAATTTTATATAATTTTATATAATAATCTTCGTCTGAAAAGTACATACTAATTTTTAAAGGAAAAGGTATTAATATAATTATTAAAATTATTAAGCAAATAAAAAATAATTTCATAAATATACCTCCAACTGTTATGCATTTTATAAGTATTGACATATTATCCAAAAATAAAACCACTTTTTTTTAGAGTATAGGTTTAAAAATTAACTTTAAAGGAAAACTAGGATTAAATAGTGATTAAGAAGGTGAGTATTATGAGAAAAATTATTAAAAATAATATAATAATATTATTAATAAATATTATATTTTTTCAAATTTTCTCAACGACTGTTAAAGCAGATAATAAAATAAAAAATAATTTTAGAGTTAATGCAAGATGTGCAATTGCTTTAGATAGGGATTCAGGTCAAGTTCTTTTTGAACAAAATGGATATGAAATAGTACCTATGGCAAGTACAACTAAAATACTTACAGCAATTATTGCTATTGAACAAGGTAAGTTAGATGATAAAGTAACTATAAGTAAAAATGCTGCAAGTATTAGAGGTTCTAAGGTAGGATATAAAGCAGGAGAAGAAATTACATTAAAAGAGTTAGTATTTGGACTGATGTTTAAATCTGGAAATGATGCAGCAATAGCTATTGCAGAATCATTAGGAGGATCAATAGAAGGATTTGCTAAAATAATGAATCATTATGCTAAAGGAATAGGCGTAATAGATTCGCATTTTGAATCTCCACATGGATTAGATAGTAATTCACATTATTCATCAGCGTATGATTTAGCTATATTGACAGCTAAAGGAATGAAATATGATTTATTTAGAGAGATTGTTGGCAGTAAACAGATTTCAAAAGATAAATATAATTTTACGAGAGATTATAATAATATAAATAAGATATTATGGCTTATACCAGAAGCAAATGGTGTAAAGACAGGATACACAGGTGGAGCAGGTAAATGTTTAGTTTCATCTATTAATCATAAGGGCAGAGATATAATAATAGTTGTTTTAAATTGTCCTGACAGATGGAATCAAACGCAAAAAATATATAATCATGTTTTAGAAACTGTTGCATTTGAAAATCACAATGTTAAGGAACTTGTCTACGAAAACTATAAATAGTTTTTTAATAACATATAAGATAAAATGTAATATTATGTAGTTTCAAATATTCTTATATTTATAAACAATAAGAAAATCAGGAAGTGTTTTAAGCTTCCTGATTTTTATCTGATTTTTAACATAGCTTTTGTTCAAATATATTGTCCAAATTAACTTTCTTAACACGATCTTGTATTTCATCTATATTTGTTGTATAAAGCCCTAGTTCCTGCATTCTCTTGAAGTAACCAGCTCCAGCAAATGTATATCTATTTTTTCTACCTTCTCTTGTATTAGCTTTTTCATTTGCAAAACTTATAATATCCCCAATTGCAATAGAAGATGGAAGTATAAGAAGAGGCATTCCCATTATTAATCTAACTGCATTATGTCCAGCTAAAGAACCAGTGCAAATTGCTTCAGTATGACCTACAAATAAGCCACTTTTTTCCCCAGCACAGAATAAATTATCTACTCCAACAACTTTTAAGTCATTAGTTCTAGGGGCAACAGAAAGATATCTAATTGAATTACCTTTACTTCCGGCATATGGATCAACATATTTAGCATTTTCTAATCCTTTAATTTTCCTTAATTTCTCTAATGGATAATAAGTAGTCATTAGCTTTGCATGTCCAAGGTGAACAAAAGGACAAGCTTTCTATAATATTTTCCAAATCCTCATTTATTTTTTTTTAGAACCTATAATATTAATTTCAATTTCTTGTGTTTCAGAATTATATATAATATCATCTGTTATAGCATTAATTAATTGTTTTTGTTCACTTGTTGGTAAAATTCTGATATTTATACATTTATCTAATATAGTAGAAATAAAACTAATATTTAATTCTTCTTTTTTATTATCTTCGATATCAGTAGTTATCTCTAATAACTCCAATTCTATCTTTTTAACATCTTTTTTTAAAGATTTAATTTTATCAATTAAAATATCTGAGATACTATCATCTAACGATAGCTTGTTTACAAGATTATCTATTTGTTTCTTTTTATCTGCAATTTGTTTTTCTAAAATAACTTTTTTATTACTTTGATTATTTGTCTTTAAATTTTCTTTATTTCTTTTTTTAAGAGAATCTAAATAATCTTGCTTATTTTTTGCTAGGTTTTCTAACTCTGTTAATACAGATGTTTCTATCTCCACAGCTTTTAAGTTCTTAGCATTACATAATTGACTTTTAGATCTTCTTTTCATGCTACAAACATAATAAAAAAGTTGTTTGCCAGTAGTTTTTGAAATTTTACCATGGCTTACAATCATAGTATTTCCACAACTACATTTAAGCTTACCTGTTAATATTGCATTATTTGTTTTACCAAGGTTAGGAAAGGTATCTTTATTTCTTTTAAATTGTTCTTGAACAGAAATCCATGTGTCAGCATCAATAACTCCTTCGACCTTTTCACTAACAGCAGCAATCCATTCAGATTTATCTTTTACCTTTTTTGTTGCTTTACCATTAATAGTAATAGATTCTGTTTTATTATAACTTAATACTCCATGTTCAGCATCAGCAGTACCGTATACGTTCCAACCATCATCATGTAACCATTGTAAAACTTTATCGTTTGCTTTAACATATACAGGATTTTGAAGAATTACTTTTAAAGAAGTTTTTTCTAATAAAACACCTGAATTAGATTTTATATTATGCTGTGTAAACCAAACTTCTGTCTTGTGCAGAGATCCTTCTTTTAAATAAGTTTCATATATTAAATTTACTAATTTTAATTCTTCTTCATTTTTCACTAGTTTAACTGATTTACGCTCATTTCCTTCAGTATCTAAATATAGTATAGACTCACTGTCATAACCTAGTGGAGTTCTTCCACCGGTCCACATTCCACGTTTAGCCATTTCTAACATGTTATCTCTAACACGTTCTGCAATAGTTTCACGTTCTAGTTGCGCAAATACGCTTGCTATGTATATCATAGCTCTACCCATAGGGGAACTAGTATCAAATTGCTCTTTTATACTGATAAAATCACAACTATTAGCTTGTAATAGTTCTAATGTAGAAGAAAAGTCTGCTACATTTCTACTTATTCTATCTAATCTATAACATATTAATACATCATATTCTTTTATGCTTTTCATTAATAATTTAAATTGTGGTCTATTAGTATTACTACCTGTATAACCTTCATCTTCAAATATAAAAAATTCAATTTTATCATTTTTAAATTTACTGTTTGCATAATCTTTACACATTTCTATCTGGTTTTCTATAGATTCTCCAACACCAGTAAATTTTGATTTTCTACTATATATTGCTACTCTCATTTTAAATTCTCCTCAAAATCACATCTAGTTCTACATTCTATTATACAAGGTAATAGTAATCGAGGGCAAATTTCAAGAGCATCTGCAAGCCTATAAAGCATACGTATAGTAGGTGATTTATGTCCTTTTTCTATAGCAGATATATAACCTTGACTGATGCTGAGCATAATTGATAATTGTCTTTGAGAGATGCCTTTGTGTTCTCTATAATACTTTAAATTTATCTTTGGATTATCCATCTTATGTTTAACTCCTTATTAAAGCTACCTATTATAAATATAAACTATAAAGATATAGCAACTAATAGTAGATGGGAGGGAAATATGGTAATATATTGATTATATATATTTTTAGAGTTAATATATATAATAAACTATTTATATTAGAGGTGTATTTATGGTAGATAATTTAGACAATGAAATATGGAAGGATATTATAGGATATGAAGGATTATATCAAGTTAGCAATTTAGGACGTGTAAAAAAAGTAAAAGCCATATATGGAAAGCTTGATAAATTAGTTAAAAATCATAAAAACAAAGATGGATATATAGTAGTAGCATTATATAAAAATAGTTGTAAAAATAAAAAATACAGAGTACATAGACTAGTGGCGGAAGCATTTATCCCTAATCCTAATAACTACCCTATAGTAAATCATAAAGATGAAAACCCAAGTAATCCAAGAGTTGATAATTTAGAGTGGTGTACAATTAAATATAATAATACATATGGAAATGCTATTTCTAAAAGGATAGCACATATTAATTATAAGAAAACAGTTGCAAATACTGATTATAAAAAAAGAACTCAAAATACTAATTATAAAACTAAAAAATTATACCAATATGATGAAAATCTTCATTTAGTAAGAATTTGGAGTAGCATAAAAGAAGCATTAGAACACGGATATAAATATAATGGAATTTATGCTTGCTGTACAAATAAGCAAAAAAAACATAAAAATTATATATGGAGTTATGTAGAAAAATGACATATTTTATGTATATGTCATTTTTTCATTTATTATAGGGAACGAAAATTCATTATTCATTAAAGTATCTCTGACAGAGATATATTTTTGGGTTTATAATAAAAACACAGTAAAGAAAAGAGAACAATTTGAAATAAAAAATATATAATATAAAACAAGTAAACAAGCCATTTTATAAATGTTAATAGAACATGTGTTCGCAAAATAATTGACTAATATATGGATGTAGTAGTAGAATAATAAGAGAACATATGTATGGAATAAGAATAATTTAGGGGTTGGAGAGGATGACAAACAAAATAGATTGTACAAACTTAGAAAAGATATCTTTAATTAAAATAGCAGATTTATTAGATAAGATTCCGGGACACGGAGAAAATATAGATTTAGATTTTCTTGAAAAAGAATGCAAAAAAATAGAAGTATGTACTAGCATTGCCTAGGACTACTTCTATTTTTCTACATTTGCTAATCTTAAAAGCTGTTCTAATTTTTCATAATCAATATTTTCAAGATTTATTCCAGCTTTTTTTATCACGTCTAAAATTTCTTTAGCTTTATCCATTGGATCATATTCTTTTTTTGTATTTTCAACATTATTTGTTTTGCCTAAAAGAAAATCAACAGACACAGAAAATATATTAGCTAATTTTATTAATGTTTCTGCATCAGGAGTTCTATTTCCTTTTTCCCAATTAGAAACGGTTTGTTTGCTTACATTTAATATTTTAGCTAATTCAGGTTGATTATATCCTAATAATAACCTTCTTTCTTTAATTCTTTTACTAAGAATATCAGTCATTTTTATCACTCCTAATATAAAATAATTATAAACTATTTGTTGATTTATATAAATGATAGTAAACAAAAAGAATATAATTTAAAGAAAAAGTCAAAAAAAGTGTTGACAGTCAACTAAAAGTTGATTAATATATAAATATACCAAGTAAACATAAAGTTTACGAAAAGAGGAGGTGGTATGATGATAAATAAAACATTAAAAGCTTATAGGATGTTGAAAGGTATTAAGCAAGAAGAAGTTGCAGAGATACTTGGAATATCTTTAACAACTTATAGTAAAAAAGAAACTGGAAAAACTCAGTTCTCTCTTGAAGAAGCTAAAAAAATGTCAGATTATTTTAATATATCAATAGAACAACTTTTTTTTGCAGATAGAGTAAACTTATCGAATACTATTTGAGTATAGTTTCTTCAAAAAAATAAAATTAAAACTATTAAATAAAATACAACTTAGTCAAATAAATGTAACCAAAATAGGATAAGAAGAATAGATTAACAATGAGGTGGTTAAATGCTAAAAGTCAAAGTTAATCTCCCAGAAGATATGACAGATGTATACAACAAAATAGCTGATTTTCAAGCTGAAATGATAATGAAAAAATGTACGCCAACTCAAGTAGAAGCAATTATCAAATATTTAGAGAGTAAAGAACAATAGAGAAATAGGCAGAAATGCCTTTTAAAAAAACTTTTTATTAGGAAAAAAGCATAGAGTTTCTCAATATATTCTATGCAAGGAAGATTGTATTAATTACAAAAATCTAATAAAAGGTGGGGTAAAAATGATGGAGGGTGGAAAAGCATTTTTAAATTTTTATTCTATAGTAGTTATTTTAATTTTAGGATTTAAATCACTTAAATTAATAGGTACTAAGAAGGATAATCGAGGTTCAATTACATTTGCAGCTATTATTCCAATTTTAATTTACTTAATAAATATTTAGGTGAATGCTATGGAAGCTAAATGTTGTCAATGTAGAGAATACTGAAACATCAGTATAAAAGCTCAAATACCTGTTGATGGATATGTTTGCCCTTGGTGTAGAGCTAAAGAAGCAAAAGAAAAACAAAAAGCTAAAGAATTAAGAAAGGGGAGAATAACAAGTGTTTTGCTTAAGAATAGGCAAAGAGTTCATGCATAAAAACAATAAGCTTGAAGTTGTAAAGATTTCAAGGAATTATTTCTTAGCAGAAGATGAATTTAAGACAACAATTAAACGATTTCCTATATTGAATGTTATTAAGGGAGGTGAATAAGGTGATTTCAATTTATACGCTTAATCAGGATTTGGCTGATGTTGAAGGTCATTTAAATGATGGAAATTTAGAAGCTGCAAAAGATGCATTTTTAAAGTTAAAGGATGATAACAGAGAGGTGATAGAGTTTTTAGATGAATGTTCATCAATACAAAAATAAGCTGCTAAGAAAAGCCTAGGAAACTTAAAACTTAGCAACTTACAAAATAATTCACGTTTAGTATAACACAATTTAATTAAAATTAGGAGGTTATTACATGATTAGACTTAAAAAATTAGAAATTAAAAATTTTAAGGGTATTAAAGAATTAACAGTTACATTTGGAACACTAACAAGTATTTTAGGAGAAAACGGAACAGGCAAAAGTACTATATTTGATGGATTTAGCTGGCTGCTATTTGGAAAAGACAGTCACGATAAAAAGGACTTTGAAGTACAAACATTAGATGAATATAATAACGTAATTCATGGATTAGAACATTATGTAATAGGATATTTAGAAGTTGATGGTGTAGAAAAAACATTTAAAAGAAGGTTAAAGGAAAGATGGGTAAAACCTAATGGCAAGGCTGAAAAAGAACTTAAGGGATGTACAACAGAATTTGAGATAGATGATATTCCAGTAAAGCAAAAAGAATATCAAACAGCGATAAATGAGCTTATAGATGAAAATTTATTTAAGATGGTAACTAACCCTTTGTATTTTAGCTCACTTAACTGGACCAAACAAAGAGAAATCTTACTTGACATTATAGGAGACATAAGTGAAGAAAATGTAATCAACTATAACAAAGATTTAGAACCACTAAAAGCTTTATTAACTGATGGCATTGATAATTTTAATAAGAGGATTAAGGCAAGTATTTCAAAACTTAAAGAACAAGTTAAATCAATACCTTATCGTATAGATGAATGTAATAACTCAATAGTAGAAGTTGATTTTTCAGAATTGGAACTTAAAAAAGCACATATTCAAAGTAAGATTAATGTTATTGATGAACAAATAGCAGATGAATCTAAAGTTAATGATACAAAGTTAAGGCTTCAAGATGAACTTTATAAACTTAAAGAGGAACGTTCTAAAAAACAACAAGAAGTTTTAAAAAGTGCAAATAAACCTTTAGATGATATTCAAAACAATATAAATCAAGTAAGAAATAGAGTTCAAGACTTAGCTTATAAAATTCAAGATTCAGAAAGAGATAAAGAAAGAAAAAATAAATATATTGAAGCTGTTAAGAAAGATTTAGAGGAACAAAAGCTAGAAAAACAAGCGCTACTTGATAAATATCATATTGAATATGATAAAGAATTTGAATTTGATACTTCATTAATTTGTTGTCCAACATGTGGAAGAGAATACGAGACAGATAAACTTGGAGAAATTAAAACTAACGCTGAAAGTAGATTTAATATAGAGAAATCTAAACTTATATCAAAAATTATAACCGATGGTAAGATCATAGCAGCTGATATTGAAAAATTAACTATAAAAATAGAATCTTGTGATAAAGAAATTCAAGAAATAGCAGCATTAATAAAAGGAATGAATTTAGAAAAAACATCATTAGATGAACAATTAGAGTTACTTGAAAAAGAAAAAGAACCTTTAACTATTACAAAAGAGATACATTTTAAAGGGGAAGAAGAACTAAATTCTAAGATTGATAAATTAAAAAATCAAATAGAAGAATTTAAGGAAGTAGATAATTCAGAATTGAAAGCTAAAAAGAGAGCATTACAAGAAGAAGTAGAAGATATTACAAAAATATTAGGCAAAAAAGATACTAATTCAGAGCTTAAGAAGAGAATGGAAGAA
Source organism: Clostridium sp. CTA-5 (assembly GCF_054768135.1). NCBI lineage: Bacteria > Bacillati > Bacillota > Clostridia > Eubacteriales > Clostridiaceae > Clostridium > Clostridium sp. CTA-5. The sequence goes on from NZ_BAAAAT010000001.1 coordinate 585,152, forward strand.
CTTAATCAAGAAGAAAAAGACTTACAAATTAAGATTGCTGAATTAGAAGGACAACAATATCTAGGTGAAGAGTTTATAAGAACTAAAGTTGAGCTTTTAGAAGATAGTATAAACAAAAAATTTAAAGGAGCAGTAACATTTAAACTATTTAACCAACAAGTGAATGGTGGTCTATCAGAAACATGTGAAGCACTTATAAATGGAGTTCCATTTAGTAATGCAAATACTGCAAGTAGAATAAATGCTGGATTAAGCATAATAAATACTCTATGTCAACATTACAAAGTATCAGCACCAGTTTTTATAGATAATGCTGAGGCTATAAATGAAATAGGTAATACAGATAGTCAATTAATCAAGCTAGTTGTTAGTTTGGATAAAAATATAAAAGTTGAGGTGAATAACTAATGAGCGAAACAGGATTAACTATTACAAAAGAAAATGCATTAAACAATGTAATGGCAAAGATTGAAACTTTAAAAAAAGATACAGGAATAGTTTTACCTAAAAATTATTCAGCATCTAATGCAATTAATTCAGCTTGGTTAAAGTTACAAGATGTTAAAGATAAAACTGATAAACCAGCATTAGAAGTATGTAGCAAAAATTCAATTATAGAAACTTTATACAATATGGTATTACAAGGTTTATCTCCAGCAAAGGATCAATGCTATTTTATAGTATTTGGAGGGAAGCTTCAATTAATGAAGTCTTATTTAGGAAATATAGCTGCAGCTAAAAGATTAAAAGGTGTTGTAGATGTAGTTGCAAATGTAATTTATCAAGGTGATGAATTTAAATATACTATAGATCCTACAAATGGAAGAATGAAAATATTAAAACATGAACAGGAATTTGACAATATAGATGATGATAAAATTCGTGGTGCTTATGCAATGGTAATTTTAGAAAATGAAGAAAATTTTATTGAAATGATGACTATAAAGCAAATAGAAAGTGCTTGGAAAATGAAACCTTTCTTTAAAAATTTTTCAAAAGCTCATATGGATTTTAAAGGAGAAATGTGTAAAAAAACTGTTATAAATAGAGCTTGCAAACACTTTACTAAAACAAGTGATGATTCAGATGCACTTGTAGAGATTGTTAATAAAACATATGAGTATGATGAAAAAGATATTGTTGAAAGTACACATCAAGAAGTTAAAGAAGAAATTAAAGAAAATGCAAACCAAGAAATAATTGATATTCCAATTGATATTCCAGTAGATGAAGTAAAAGCTGAAAAAGTTCAAAGTGAAGCAAATAAACAAATGAAATTAGGAGATGAACCATTTTAATGATTAAAGTAGTTGCTACTGGATCAACAGGAAATTCATATATTATTCAAGCTGGAGAAGAAATTCTCTTGCTTGAATTAGGAATTAACTTTAAGAATATCAAAAAAGCTTTAAATTATGATTTAAGTAAGGTTGTAGGTGCATTAGTAACTCATGAACATAAGGACCATAGTAAAGGTGTAAATGATGCTATGAAAAGTGGAATAGATGTTTATATGAGTGAAGGAACTAAAAAAGGAATAGGATTAGAAAATAGTGAGTATTTACACAGAATTACTATGATTAGTACTAAATATGTGTATCCTATAGGTCATTTTCTTATATTACCTTTTAAAACTGAACATGATGTAAATGAACCACTTGGCTTTTTAATATATCATCCAGAATTAGGGAAAATATTATTTGCAACTGATACTTATTACCTTAGAAACAGATTTAAAGATATAAACCACATCTTTATTGAATGTAATTATTCAGAAGATGTATTACCAACATTACCTGCATGGAGAGCAAGAACTATAAAAAGTCATATGTCATTAGAAACATTAAAAGAAACTCTTAAAACTTGGGATTTAGAAGTAACTAAGGATATAACACTTATTCATATATCACATGACAATGGTAATCCGGATAGATTTAAAGAAGAGATTGAAGAAATGACAGGAATTAAAACTTATGCAGCAATACCAGGACTAGAAATAAAATAAGCTCCCATAAGGGAGCTACAGCAAAAAAACTACAGAATAAAACCTTGGCAGAGGTTTATATTCAACAAATTAAATTAAGTAGTGATATTACTATTACCATACTTAATAAATCTATTTTTATTATATCCAAAATACTAGAAAATATTCAACTAAGGAAGGTGAAAAGATGAATGACCAATTAAATTTTAGTAAAGATTCTATTTATAGAGAAGGTTATGGAATAGTTGCTAAAACCGTTATGAGAAATAAAGAGTTAAGTGCAGAAGCTAAAGCAATTTATAGTTATATTTGTAGCTTTGCTGGAAGTGGAGTTACTGCCTTTCCTAGTGCAGAATTAATGATGCATGAGCTTAATATGGGAGATAAAAGATTTTATAAGTTTAGAAAAGAATTAGTTGATAAAGGATATATAACAATTATTAAACAAAGAAATGGAAATCGAAGAGAAAAGAATATATATCAAATTGAAATAGAACCAAATAAAGTTCTTGAACACCGTCGATTTGAAAGTGTTCAAAATGAAAGCATTCAATTTGAAAGCGTTCAAAATAACGGTAGTAATATTAACAGTATTACTATTAACAATCTTAATAGTAACAGTTCTACTAATTTATTATTGTTATATGAGCAACTAGGATTTGGACTAATTAATCCTACAAATAAAGAAGATTTAAAAATATTATCAGAACAATACACAGAAACTTGGGTAATAGAAGCTATGAAAGAAGCTAATGAACAAGGTGTTAGAAATATAAAGTATGTTAAGGGGATATTAAAAAATTGGAGAACAAAAGGTTTTAAAGCTGCAAAAGGAGGGAAAACAAATGGAACTACCAGCAAGTCTAATGAGAATAATGGAACAAAGGAAGGACCACAGTACAAATTCGAATTCGACTAATTATAAATGTTCTAAATGTAGAGATACTGGTTGGATTCAAACAGATACTGGTTTTTCAAGATGTGAGTGTTATGAAACAGATTATCTTAATAGACTTTGGGAAAATTTTGGTGTCAATCCTATGGATGTTAAAAAGCTTAATGACTATAAACCATACAATGATTTAACCAAAAGAGCTAAAGAAAAGACTTATGAATATATTACAAATTTTAATGATCTAGAAGAAGAAAAGTGGTTATGCCTTATGGGACAACCAGGAGGTGGAAAAACGCATTTAGTATTAGCTGTTGGAAAAGCTTTATTAGAACAAAAAATTAAAGTAGTGTATATGCCTTATCTTGAAGCTACTAGGGAACTAAAATCTAATGCTATGGATGATGAATATTACAACAAATTAAGCAACAGATATAAGAGGGCAGAAGTACTTATAATTGATGATTTATTTAAAGATAAAGTAAAGAAAGGAAGACTTGCAGGAGAAATAACACCAGCAGATATGAATCATATTTATCCTATTATTAATTTTAGATATTCTAATAAGTTACTAACTTTAATTTCTACAGAATGTACGCCTAATATGCTTTTAGATTTAGATGAAGCATTAGCAGGAAGAATATTAGAAATGTGTGGTAAAAGATTTGGAAATGTATTTAACAATGAATGCAATTATAGGTTAAGACAATTTATGAGTTAAAGGGGGATTTTAAAATGGACCTGGCTATAGAAAATAACTATCTTAAGAGAGTTATAAAAACTAAGGAGATTCAAATTACTAATTTAAAAAATGAAAATGCAATATTAAAAACAAGATTGCAGGATTTAATAGAATTAGCAGTTATGAATGTAGAAGCTGGCTTAACTATTAAGAGAGCATTAGAAATATTAAGAACTAATTCAATCAAAGAAGGAATCTTATGATATTAAACTTTATGCAGTTTTAATTTTACAATAGTCAGAAAGGACGAAGAAAGTATGGAATTTAGATTTTGTAAATTTGAAGATAAAAATTTACTTATAATACAACATGAAGAACATACAATAGGAGCTATAAAGCTTGATGATATAAGAGAATTTGTAAATGATAAAGAGCAAAGTGTTAAATTTTTAAATGATGAAATGAATAAATAAATTTAATAAGGGGGAAAGGGTAAAGGAATATGGGGAAAATAAGTAAAGATGAAGCTTACAAGATTTTAGATGCTTATGATACTAAAGAATTAGCAAGAGTATTTGTTGAATATATGATAAGTATTGGCGTTAGAAAGTTTGATAGAAGAAGAAAGGATAAAGTTAATACTTATTCAGTAGATGGAGATAGCACTGGTTGGAATAGAGTAGAGTGCTATTACCATAAAGATTCTATAAAGTATTGTGAAGAAGATTTAGATATAACTTTAAGGAAAAGATCAGGATATTATTTGATTATTGGAAGAAAAGGTGAAAGAGCTTTTGAAAGAAGTTATGATTCAATAGTTCATTATGATTATAAGTTATTTAATGAAATTGTACAAGATCATCAGAAACTATTTCAAATGTTACTTAGTGGAATGTAGAAGTTAGAAAGGGTGTAGAAAGATGAATAAAGATAAAATGCAAGAAGCTATAGAAGTATTGTTAAGGAGTTTTACAGCAAAATCAGATGAAGAAGCTATAAAATTAACAGCAAATGCTTTGGCTAATTTAGAAGAAAGTGAATATAAGATAGATGGGCCAGAAGATTTTAACTGCTTTATTATGTGTAAAGTTAATAATGGTTTAAAAGCAATAACTAGAACAATGCATGAAGCTCCAGGAGAAGAAATAAAAGATAAAAGTAAAGCAGATTTTATATTTATTAATTATGGTTTCTTAGAACGTAATATAAGAGAACTTTGTACATTAAGGGAAGGTTCTGCATGTTGTGTAGATAAATCTAGACATATTTTAAACATGTATTTAGAATATGCTTTGCATGGAACCATACCTAATTTTGATCCTACAATAGAACATTATTGGACTCCTAATTTTGGAGATAATGAGATGTGGATCAATCTTTGTAATGGTCTTTATAGATTATATTATGGGTATACAGAAGAATATTTTAAAGCATATAACTCATTAATTCAATGTGAAATAAGAAGGTTTAAGCATATTCTTCATAGATGGTTTATTGAATATATAAATGGAGAAGTTGTACCATTTACTACAAGTTGGGATGATCGTACTAATAATCCTTTAAAAACAGATAAAGAAGGAGATTATTATATTATCAATAAGAAATATGCTGGATCAATTGAAACAGAACCTTATAATGCAGCAGATGAAGAATTTAAATTTTTATATAAAGATTGTGTTAAGGTTCATAAAGATAAAATAGCACGTATTTATTATGAAGATGAAGAGAGAATGTGTTAAGAGCAATGCTATTCAATATGTAAAGGAGGAAAAAGTATGGATAAGAAATGCAAAAATTGTTGTTATAAAATAATGAATATAAATAATCCTACTTGCACAAATGATAGTGTAAATCAGATTTGTAATTCTCCAAGAGATAAATATGTATCTTGTTTACTTGCAAGAACTTTAATGATTGATTGTAAATTTAAGGAGGAAATAAAAATGTTTTGTAAGAAGTGTGAAGAAATGGTGACCATGAGTGCATTTAGTTATTCCAATTGTGAAAGATGCGGAAAAGCGATAACTACACCACATATTCCACCATATAAAATTTGTGAAGAATGTGCTAAATATTCTGGTGATTGTCAACAATGTGGCGAAAATATTGAGGATAGAAATAATTCGTAATATGTAAAAAGTGCGAACATATTACTGATGTCAGCAAAATGATAAGAGGAGTGAATGTTATGGAGTATAAAAAAGCAAAAATTATTAAAGTGGATAAGTTTGACATTGAAAATGGTATTAAAGTGGGAGATATTGTTGAGGTTAGACAATATAGACAACATGGATACAAAGATAGACATGATGAAATATATACAGAAGACCAACTGGATTTCAATATTAAATAATTCGCAATACTATTATTTAGACAAGTTGTAAATTTGACGAAAGAAAGGTTGATGGTAATGTTTATATTTAAAAAAGATTTTGAGGATGATTCTACCAATATAAAATATAAAAAGGGACAGGAATTATTAATTGAATTAGGCGAAGAGGGACTATGTGTTGATGGTATTTGGATATGTGATATAGATAGTGATATATATAACGAATATGTGAAAGAAATAAACTAATTTTACACAATACTATTATTTAGACAAGTTGTAAAAAGTACGAAGGAGAGATAAGGAATGAAATATTATTATTTCGTAAGTTATGTATGTCAAGATGCATTAAATAGAGGAATGGGTTATGGGAATCTTTTCTTTGATACATTTTTTAAAATAAGAAATAAAGATGATGGTGACTTAGTAATTAAAGAGATTGAAAAAACTGGAGTAAGTAAAATAACTATAATGAATATAACATTACTAGACATGGAGGAGATTAAAAATGAGTTGTCAAGCAGTTAAAAATGGTGAAGTTAAAACAAAAGGTAAGCCAAGTATTGAATATCATGATAACAATGGAAAACCAGTATATTACTGTTATGGTTGGATTGATTATGGTACAGAAGGTTTAATATCAACGTGTTTAAATTGTGAAAAGAATGTGATATATGCACAAAGAGATTTAGAAAAAATAAATGAGAATTAGTTCACAATACTACTACAGGATGAAATAACTAAATAGAGAATGAAGTGGAGATATTTTTGTAAAACTTCATTCTCAATAAATAATCAATTTCATAAGAGGGGGAAGAGAAAATGAGCAACTTAAACGAAGAAGTAAGCATTAAATTAATAGGAAAATTAACATTGTTATTACCTTTTTTAGAACAAAAATTAGATTTGCAATTAGAAATTAAAAGATCTATAGATGAGACTTTATACAACTATGAAGTACAAACAAAATGTACAGAACTAGTTTGTAGTGATATAGAAGAAAAGGCTCAATTATATCTTGCTTGTAAGAAACTAGAAGGTTTAAGCAGTAAGACATTATATAATTACAGATTATTTCTTAATAAGCTAGATCAATATTTTACTAAACCATGCTCTACTATAAGCACAATGGATTTAAGAATGTTCTTGGCACTCTTAGGAAAAGGTAAGAAAGCAAGTACTGTTAATGGATATATAACTTGTTTAAAAAACTTCTTCGGATGGTTGCAATCAGAGGAATACATTTTAAATAATCCAGCTTATAAGCTAAAACAAACAAAGGTGCCAAGAATCATTCAGCAACCTTATAAAGCAGAGAATCTTGAAAAATTAAGAGAAGGATGTAAAACAGAAAGAGAAAAGGCATTGTTTGAATTGTTAGATAGTACAGCTTGCAGAATTAGCGAGATAGACAATATTGCTTTAGATGATATTAACTGGTCAGAACAAAGCATAAAGGTAACAGGAAAAGGAAGTAAAGAGAGAATAGTTTATTTTTCTACTAAAGCTAAACTTCATATGCAAGAATATATAAATACAAGAAAAGGAGAGTCAAATTATTTATTTATATCACAAAAAGCACCATATCAAGTAATAGGAACCAGAGCTCTACAGTTAATTATTAAAAAGATAAGGGATAGGACAGATGTAACTGAAAGGGTTCATGCTCATAAATTTAGAAGAACTCAGGCGACTAGGCTATTAAATAGCGGAATGAGGATTGAAGGAGTTCAAGGAATTTTAGGCCATACTACTCCAACTACAACTCAGATTTATGCGCAATTAAGTCAGGAAAACTTAAGGAATGAATATAGAAGATTAGTAGTTTAATAATTTAGGAGAAAAGATAATGGAATATATAAATGATATTAATATAAATCAAGCTGTAATTCATGTATTAGATAGAAATGCAGCAGAACCAGTTTTAAATGAATATATGTTAGAACTAAATGAAGAAGTGTACAAGTTCTTATATAAGCATGTAGAGAAATGCTTAAAAGATGATGAACTTAAATATGCAAAATTTTTGCAAGGTACTAATACTGTTAAGGAATGTGTTAAAGATTATTTAAATGGAATAGATAATGATTTAATATCTGTTTCAAAAAAATTAGCTAGACAATTATTTGCTGTAATGCAACTAGATGAAAATATTCCATCATGTGATTTAATTGTTATATCTTTAATTACAGATAAAGGGTCAATGATTGGAATTTTAAAGATGGATTATATTAAAAATTTTACACATGAAATTCAATTTATAGATGAAAAAATAGGAGTAGATATAGTACAACAAACAGCAGGGCTTCCAGGAAGAGGTCAAAAAGTTCAAAAGGCAGCTTTTATAAAACCTTTTAGAGAAGATGATTTATTTAATCTTTATGTTTTAGATAAGAAAAAGAGAACTAAGGAAGATACAGAGCTAGGAATTAATTTATTCTTATCAGATTATTTATACTCTTCAATAGTTACAAATGAGAGGGATATGACAAAAGAATTTATTCAAGCAAGTGAAAACTTTGTAAGAAGAGCTATAGTAAATGATGCAGTTCTAGCTGAAAAAGTTAGAAGTACAATTAAAAATAAGTTAGAAGAAAATGATTCAATAAACTTAGATGAATTAGCACAAGAGTTATTTAAACATGACAATAACTTAAAAGAAAGCTTTACTACAGATTTAAAGATGAAAGCTATAACAGAAGATGTAGCAATAGATAAAACTTACATTGAGAAAAAATTAAAGCGAGTAAGACTTAATATTGATAAAGAAATTGATCTTTATATCAATAAAGAAACTTATAATGATAAAAATAAATTTGAGATTATAAAAAATGGTGATGGATCAATTAACTTAGTGATTAAAAATGTTACTAACTATATAGAAAAGTAAAAAAACTAAATATGAGAGTTTAAAAATGCTACGATACTAGTTTTATATTCTCATATGATAATCATTTGATAATAAGGAGGACAAGCAAATGAATGAATTAATAAAATTAAATACAACAGACACTGGTATGAAAACAGTAAGTGCAAGAGAATTATATTTAGGGCTAGGATTAAATAAATCTCAATGGTCAAGATGGTATACAACTAATATAGTAAATAATGAATTTTTCCATGCAGGGCACGATTTTGTAGGGGTTCGACTTGATGTCGAGGGTAATGAAACACAAGATTTTGCTATTAGCTTAGAATTTGCAAAACATATTGCAATGATGGCGAGAACAGAAAAATCTCATGAGTATAGAAACTATTTTATAGAATGTGAGAAAAAAGCTTTTAAAGTTAAACAATTATCACCTATGGATCAATTAAGACTTCAATATCAAGTTTTGGGAGAACATGAGGAAAAGCTTAATAAAGTTGAAAGTAAGGTAAATACTTTAGAAAATAACATGACAATAGATCATGGCCAAGCATGCAATATTAAGTTGGCTGTAGATATAGAAGTCAAAAAACTATGCTGTGGGAATGAAAGTGCTGCATACCAAAATAAAAAGATTAGAAGTAAAGTTTATAGATATGTCTGGAGAAGTATTAAGGAGTATTTCAACATTACTGCTTATCACAATCTATTAAGAAAAGATATTGATACAGCAATTAATTATATTAGCAGTTTAAAATTGCAAGGTGGTTTATTAAGAGAAGTTCAAGAAACTAATAATCAAATGTGTTTTTAATGGGAGGTACAAATGATAGTAGTAGAAGGAAAAATTAAGGGTAAAGCTCGTCCAAGAGTATTTGGTAGACATGCAGTAACACCTGAAGATACTGTTAACTATGAAAACTGGGTAAAGATTTGTTATCAACAACAGGATGGAAAACATATTGATGGTCCAGTTAAAGCAGTAATTAATGTTTATCATAAAGTACCTAAGAGTTACACAAAAAAGAGATTAAAAGCTATAAGAGAAGGACTAGAACGTCCACAAAAGAAACCAGATGCAGATAATATAGCAAAGATAATTTTAGATTCACTAAATAAAATTGCTTATGATGATGATAGTCAAGTAGTAGAGCTTATAGTTAATAAACTATGGACTGAGGAATTGGAAAGAGTTGAATTTGAATTACAGCAACTCTAATTATTCATAAATAAACAGAGTTACAAGCCTGTAGACAAGCTAAATTGAAATATGTACAGGCTTAGCAATTCATAAGGAGGATAAGATGAATCCAGAATTATTAATGGAAAATTTGGATAAATGTATTTTAGCACTATCTAAAGGTAATATAGAGCTTAAAACATTAGGATTAAAGAAAGCTGAAACAGAGAAAAAATACAGAGTAGCATTAGCTCAAGAAATATTGAAACTTAAGACAGAGAAGTATCCAGCTACTTTAATTATATATATGGCCAAAGGAAATAAAAGAGTAGCAGAGTTAAGACTTAATAGAGATATAGCAGAATCAGCTTACTTTGTAGCATTAGATGCAGTAAATAATTTAAGGTCAGAAATTGAAATATTAAGGTCAAAGCTTACCTGGATGCGAACAGAATTAAAAAATAGTTAGGGGGATTAACATGGAATATAAATTTTTAAATATGTGGAACAATGTAAAAACTATAGGAAATAAGGCTATTGTAGAGCAACTTAAAAATATAGATTTAGAGGTAGGACAAACATATGAGGTAAAAAAGAATACAGCTGTAAATATCTATTCAAGTGTTAGATTAAAAGTCATATCTATAAAGGAAAATGAAGTTTTATTAAAGATTGTAGATAAAAAGAGGATATAGCTATGAGCAAATTTTTAATAAATTTAAGTTACAAAGATTGCTGTATATTAAAACACGCATTAAGAGATAAATTAAAATTAAAAAAGAATGTATATGAAGGATTAAAAATGTTAGATGATTGTGACCATGGTTTTTTATCAAAAGAATCGAAAAATGAATTAAAAGAGTGCAAAGAAGAAAGCAAAACTTTAGAAAGATTTACAGAAGAAATAGAACGTAATAAAGAAAATCATCACATGAAGGCTAGGTGATAAGATGGATAAAGAATTGTTTGATAAAACAGAAGATCAGCTTAAACGTTACTATAGATATAAAAATAAAATTAATAAAAAATATCGAAAAGTTGAAATGCTAGAGGATCAAATTAAAGTTATAGATAATCAAATAAGAAATGTTCATAACTATATTAGCTTAGATACAATGCCACCAGGAGCAGGATGTGGAGAAAGAGTTCAATCAAGTATTAGTGGAAGCTCTTATATGGAAAAGCAAATGGAGAATGAGGTTACTAAACTAGAAAAAAGAAAAGTAGAAAAGATAAGGCAAAAGATTAAAGCAGAATCTAAAATAATGGACATGCAATCTTTTATAAGAATTATGGATACTAATATAGAAATGCTTAATGAAGAAGATAAAAGATTTATAGAGCTGAAATATGGAGATGAAAAAGAAGTACCTTATATAGCAATGCAACTTAATATGGCTCAAGCTACTGCTTACAGACATAGGGAAGAATTAGTTGAGAATATTGCTGATTCTATGTGGATGTATAAATAATAGAAAAAGGCATCTAGTTATTTAGATGTCTTTATATTGTTTGTTACAGAATTATTTGGTAAAATTACCTAATGAAAGGGGAGGAGAATGATGAATAAAATATCATTAATAAGAGATACTTTAGTAGTGATAACTACAGCGGCAACTATATTAGGTATATTTATAAAAGCATTAAATAATTTGTTATTAGATTGTATAAGAAATAAATATATAAACGTGCCTGGAAAGCAATCTAATTTTGATGCAGTAACTAGAAGCGTAAGTTATATGCTTATATCCGTTAGTATAATTAATTCATTTATAAGATTAGGAGTAATAATATATAATCCAAGCACACTTATAAATACCACTGTTATTCCTGAAAATGGGATTCAAGTAATAGCATTAATTATTGCTATGTTGTTTACATTTATAGTAATATATACAACTCAACTATTTTTGTACTCAATAGAAGAAGCAAGAAAAAAATTAGAAGAAAAATTTAAAAATGAAATTAAAAAACAGAATAAAAAAACTATATTTGATAATAAGTGGATAAATATTGCTAATAAGATAATATCAATAATTTTTACCGGCTCAAGCATTGCTTTAATACTTTTTGTATACATACCGAATGGAATAAAATTACAAAATAGAGGTGAAATACTTACAATAACATTTTTTGGTTTAGTAAGTTTAAGTACATTCATAATATCAAATAGTGTAACACCAATTGTTAATACATTAAAAAATGAATATTTATATTATTTAGTTACAAAATCAGAAACTGTAGTATGTAAATTTTTCTTAGAATATCCAGAATGCTACTTAGTTATAGAAAAGGGAAGTGAAAGGTATATTAATAAAAGTGAAGTAAAAGAAATTAAAAAATATCATGATAAGAAAATGAGAAGAATTTGAGAAAAATAATTAAAAATAACATTTATAATAATAAGTAAGAGGTATCTATTAGGACATGCCCTTACATGTAATACTGAATATCTTGGGTTATTGACCATATAACCTCTCATAAATTCTCGATCCCCTTTTATATTTTTATGTAAATATATAGAGTAAATGCTTATTACTTGAAATAAAATGGAATTAATTATAAAATAAAAGAAAAATGTTGTAAATTAGGGGGATTAAATTGAAGTATATACAACCAGAATATAAGAAAAAGAGCTTTACATGTCCTAGCTGTGGAGCAATAACAGAACAAAAATGGGATTATAGAACTATGTATAAAGATAGAACCCAAAGAAAATTTACCTTTGACTATATTACATGTTCTAACGAGAATGAAAATAAAGAATTGGCAGTAGCAACATGTAATGTTTGTGGGGGATATTCTTTTTGGATAAATGAAAAAATGATTTTACCAAACGAAATTAATGTACCACTTCCAATAGAAGAAATGCCAGAAGAAATTAAAAAAATATATGATGAAGCACGTAATGTGTATCCAATATCACCTAAAGCTTCAGCAGCACTTTTAAGATTAGCAATACAACATTTATGTAAGCTTTTGGGAGAAAAAGGAAAGAATATAAATGATGATATAAAGGAATTAGTTAAGAAAGGACTTCCTGTACAGATACAACAAGCTTTAGATTCTATAAGGGTAATAGGTAACAATGCTGTTCATCCAGGAACAATAGATTTTGATGATGATAATAATTATGCTATTCAGTTATTTAATATGTTAAATATAATAGTTAATGATAGAGTAATACAGCCTAAAAAAATTGAAGAAATTTATAAATCGTTACCTCAAAATGTATTATCTGGTATAGAAGAAAGAGATAAATAAGAATTATAGCTTTTCTTTAAGACTATTTTTAAATTAGGAAATTATAAGTAGTTTAAATAAAAATGCTCTGTATTAACCGGAAATTTAAGTTTATGTTTGAATGTCTTATGTAGGTTATATATGGAGTATTTTTGTTATTATAAATAAGGAACTTAATAATCTAATAACAAATTGTATACAAAAAAGGAAGGAAAAATATGAAGAATGAGAAAAATACACATTTAAATAAATATATATATTTTATTATATTTTTAATTCTATTGATATCCACTATATATTGTATATCTAGATCAATTGGAAATTCTAATATTGTAATACAATCTAATCAAGAATATACCAAAGATCAGATAGATGCTATAAATGCAGTAGCGGATAGTACTGTAAGCAAGATAAATAATATAATAGCTGTTACAGCTATATTTTTTACTATAATTGTTGCATCAATATCTTTTTTTCAATTCATAAAAATGAAGGACATAGATGAAGTTGTAAAAAGAGCAGAGAATTTAGAAAAAAGTATTGAATCAAGCAAATTTCAAATTAAAAAATTAAATATAGAGTATGAAAAAATGAACATAATGAGAGAAAACTTAGAACTAATAACAGCTAAAACACAAATGGAATTTAATATTCATAAAATTGCAGATATTATTAATACTGAATGTTACTATGTTAAAGATATTATTGAAATAATAGATAAAACAATAGAATTAGATAAAATATATCCTAATATATTAGATAATTATGAAAAGGCTAAGTTATATTATAGAAAAGGATTAGAATATAATAAGATGTCTAAAAAACAATCTCTAACAGAATTTTATAAAGCATTAAATTATATGAAGACTTTAGATATGCATCAAATTGTATATTTAAATTTTACTGAGCAAATATGCCGTGATATTATAGAGATTGAGCGAAGTAATGAAAATATAGGAAATGTTAAAGAATTAATTAATAATATGAGAGATATAATTGAACACTGGATAAGCGATAAGTTTTTAGGTATAGAAGCAATGGATTTTGACATGTTTATTGATACAATGATTGAGTGTTCATCTTATTATGAAGAATTAAGTAAAAAAGAATTAATAAAACTATATCAAGATGGATATTTAAGTAGATTTGAGAAATATAAAAACTTTAAAGAGTTAATGGAAGAAATTTTAAAGAATTAATTAGAACTCTAAAAATAGGGTTCTTTTTTAATACAATAAAATAGAAAGAAGGGAGAAAATGAAAGTTAAATGCTATGTAAGATTTAAAGGTAAAGAATTAAGGTGCTTATGTAAGAAAGATAATCCAGGGTGTGATAGATATAAAAGTTGCAATAAAACAGAAGTAACATTGGATCAATATAAAGGATGGAGAGAATGTTTTAAGAATAGTGAAAGGAGAAGATAACATGATAGCACCATTAGAAAATCCATGCATGAAATGTTGTTTTAATTGTAAAAGATATAAAACAGTAAAAGAAATGAAAAGTAAGTGTGAAACTTATAAAGAACGTAATAGAATTATTAATAGGGAAATATATAAATCTAAAAAAGAAAGAAGGTCATAGCTTGTATATAATGAATTGAGGTGGTGACAGTGAGGTATGGCTAGAGAGAAATATGAATTAGCAGAAGAAGATTATATAAAAGGAATGAAGTATAAAGAAATAGCAGAAAAGTATGATGTATCTATTAATACAGTTAAGTCTTGGAAGACTAGATATAAATGGTGCAAAGATAAAAAAAGTATGCACACAAAAAACAAAAAGGTATGCACACAAAATAAAAGTGGTGCAAGTATAAAAAAGAATAAAGAAAATAATAAAGAGCCTATTGCAGATGAAGTTAAAGAAGTCATGGAGAATGAAGAACTTAACGACAAGCAAAGGCTCTTTTGTGTTATATATGCTAAAAGACAAAATGCTACTAAAGCCTATCAGAAAGTATATAAGTGCACATATGAAACGGCTATGGTTAATGGAAATAAAATGCTTAGAAATACTAAGATAAGAGAGCAAATAGATAAGTTACTAGAAATGGAACTAAATAAGGAGTTTCTTAAGAAAGGATTAATACAACAATATAAAGATATAGCATTTTCAGATATTGGTGATTACATTAAGTTTGGTAAAAAGTATAAGTTAGTATGGACTAAAGATAAGAATGATAAGGATATACCAGTTATAGATCCTAATACTGGAGAACAAAAGATAAATGAATATAGTTATGTGGATTTAAAAGAAAGTACAATGGTTGATACAAGTTTAATAACGGAAGTATCTGAGGGAAAAGACGGAATAAAATTTAAGTTAGCAGATAAGATGAAAGCTATGGAAGTATTGTCTAAATTGAGCAATCTATTATCTGATGAAGAAAAGACTAGACTTGATTTAGAATACAAGAAATTACAAGGTCAAAAACTGCAGGCCGATATTGAAAAGATTAAGGCTGAAACTAATAGAATTACTGATAATGATGAGATAGAGGTTGAAGATGATGGATTCTTAGAAGCACTAAAGGGAAAAACAGCGCAGGTATGGAACAATGAGTAAGAAAAAGAAAAAAGAAAAAGTATTTAAGTTCCAACCTTTTAGCGATAAACAAATTCAAGTATTAACATGGTGGAATCAAGTATCTCCAGTACACGATAAAGATATATTAATAGCAGATGGTTCGGTAAGAGCAGGAAAAACAGTTGTAATGTCATTGTCATTTATAATGTGGGCAACAGAGGAATTTGATGATGAAAACTTTGCTTTATGTGGTAAGACAATAGGTTCATTAAGAAGAAATGTTATAAAACCACTTAAGAAAATGTTAAAAGGTAGAGGTTATAAATGTAAGGATCATAGAAGTTCAAATGAAAACTATCTTACTATATCTAAAAACGGACATAGTAATGATTTTTATTTATTTGGTGGTAAAGATGAAGGATCACAAGACTTAGTACAAGGTATTACATTAGCGGGAGTACTATTTGATGAAGTTGCTTTAATGCCACAATCATTTGTTAATCAAGCTACTTCAAGATGCTCAGTTGATGGTGCTAAAATGTGGTTTAATTGTAATCCAGATGGACCATATCACTGGTTTAAAACTGAATTTTTAGATAAATTAGAAGAAAAAAACGCAGTACATTTACACTTTACTATGGATGATAATTTAAGTTTATCTGAAAGAGTAAAAGAAAGATATAAAAGAATGTATTCAGGAATATTCTATAAACGATATATATTAGGATTGTGGTGTCTTGCAGAAGGTGTCATTTATGATATGTTCAATGAAGATATTCATAAAGTAAAAACCATAAAAAGAAGGTATGAAAAGTATTATGTGAGTATAGATTATGGTACTCAAAATGCTACAGTATTTCTATTATGGGGATTATGTGAAGGTAAGTGGTATATAGTTAAGGAATATTACTATAGCGGACGAAATACAGGAATACAAAAAGCAGATGTTCAATATTCTAAAGATTTAAAGAAGTTTTTAGGAGATATAATTCCAGTTAAAATTATAATAGATCCAAGTGCAGCAAGTTTTATAAAACAGTTACGTGACGATGAATTTAAAAATATATTATCAGCCAATAATGATGTATTAGATGGAATAAGAACTGTCGCAAGTGCATTAAGTATTGGCTTATTTTACGTTAATGATTGTTGCAAAAACACTCTTAAAGAATTTAGCTCTTATGTTTGGGATGCTAAAAAAGGAAATAAGGGCATAGAAGAAGTTATTAAAGAAAATGACCATGCTATGGATGCAATAAGATACTTTATCTATACAATATTAAGATTTAAAGTTGATGAATATGATGATGGAATTTATCAAAAAGGAAAAGGTGTTGTTAAAACTGCAACTACTGATCCATATAATAGAAAAGGAGGAACAGTATTTTAATGGAACAACAAGCAAAGAGTATAAGAGATACGTTGCTTAATCTCCCTGATAATGAAATAGCAGAAAGAAAACGTATCTTTACTGACTATTATTTTTATAGAGGTAAGTCTATAGATTTAGATAAAGCAAAAGATAACCCGGCTTTATATGGTCAAAATTGGCCAATAGATGATGTTGTTGATTATAAGCCTACACAAGACATTAGAAATAAGGTTAAACCGTTGCTTAAGAAACAAGCACGTTGGATGTTTGGTAAGAAACCTACTTTATCCTTTAAAGCTGATGATTTAAAGGATAAAGAACAATGTGAGGAATTAAGAAAGTTTATAGAGGATGTATTTGAAAACAATAATTTCTGGAATAACACTAGAAAAGCTTTTTTAGAAGCTACTATAAAGAAAAGAGTATTACTTAGAGCAGAAGCTAATCCAGGACAACCAGTAGTAATTAAATATGAAAGTATAGAGAATTTCTTTTACAAAGAGAAGAATGGAAAGCTATTAAAAGCTATTTTCTTTGAAGAAGATGAAATGAATGTCTATAGAGAAGAGGATAAGGATAAAATTTATTATCTTCATACTTATTATTATAAAGTCAATGAAATAACTAAATCACTTCAAGCTTGGTATAGAAAAGAAACTTATATAAATACAGATTTACAAAAGGAATTAACAATAGATCAAGATACAGGATTTTCTACTATTCCATGCTGGTTAATTCGTAATGGTGGAGAATTAAATAATACTTTTGGTGAAAGTGATGTTACAGATTTAAGAGATGCTCAAAATCAATACAATAGGAGAAATAGTGATTTTGCTGATGCATTAAGATTTCAAATGTTTGGCTCTGAAAGTATTATTGATGGAAAAGAAGAAGATGTAAATAAGTTAAATGTTGCACCAGGAGCGTTACATGCTATAAGAACATCAGATGAAGCATTGACACAAGGAAAACAAGCAACTGTTCAAAAGCAAGAATATAATATAGGAAATAGTGAAGCTATGAATTCTTATCTAGATAGAGCAGATAGTGACATGAAAGAAACGTTAGATATGCCTAAAATAAGTGATTTAAATAATATTCCAAGTGCTAAGGCTATGATTTACTTATATAATGACTTAATAGCTAGAATGGAAGAAAAATTTAATGATTGGGAAAAACCTTTATTATCTTTAATAAATTTTATTATTGAAGTAGGTTCAATATGTTATCCAGGTATATTTAATAAAGCTTGGACTAATTTAAAATATACTAAAATAATAAAGCAAAATTATCCTATTCCTAACGATATTGATGAAAAGAAAACTTTAGCTATGAAAGAAGTAGAGGCAGATGTACGAAGCAAAAAATCATATATTAAAGAATATAGTGATGAAGAAGATGCAAAAAAGGCATTTGATGAAATATTGGAGGAAAAAGCACAGATAATTAATGCTGAAACTGACCAGTACAGTAAAGGCTTGGATGATGATTTAGAAGATATAGATAATAAAACTAATAGTGAAGGTAAATAATCATGACTACTTATCAAGAAGTTGTTTTAAATGCTAGAAAGAAGTTTTTAATGTTAAATAAAATACAGGAAAAAGAGTTATTAAATTTATATAAAGAATTAGCAAATCAATTACAAAATGATATAGCTGCTTGTAGAACATCTTCTCAAGATGCTTATTTAAGAAAATTAAATGAAATAGTACAAGTTAATATTAACCAGTTAAACTCTCAATTAAGTGCAATGGTAAAAGCTAATATAGAAACTAGCTCTCAAATTGCAAGTACAGTTGAGAGTTTTTATTATCAGCAAATTACAGATGATTCAGTATTATCAACTATGTTTAATAATGTAGTTTTAAATACATCAAGAAAAACCGTAACTAAACTTATTCAAGGTGCTTATTATGAAGATGGTAAAACATTAGATCAAAGACTTTGGAACATAACTAAAAGCAATGCTAAAGATATAGATACTTTAATTAAAGTTAATGTATTAAAGGGTGCAAATGCTAGAGAATTAGCACTGCAGGTAAATAAGTATGTTAATCCAACTAAAGTATTAGAAGCTCATGCACTAGAAGATGGAATGAGTGAAAAGATAGCTTATCAATCACAAAGATTAGCTAGAACTTCAATTACTCATGCTTTTGCTGAAACAACTATTGAAAATGCTAAGAATAATCCATTTAATAAGGGAATCAAATGGAACTTAAGTGCTAGTCATAGTTTTAGGATGCATGGTAAAACAGATATATGTGATGATTATTCTGGTAGAGTATTTAAACCAAATGAAATACCACTTCAACATCCAAATTGTTTATGTTATTTCACTGAAGAAAATATAGATATTGACCAAGCTATTAAAGAATTGAAAGAATGGAACAATGGTGGAACTAATCTTAAATTAGATAAATGGTATAAAGAAAATAATAAAAATAATGAATTAAATCAAAGCATAAGTGATATAATTAAAGGAAGAAAAAAAGCATTTAAACCAGCTAAAAATATTAAAAAAGCAGAAGGATTTGTTAAAGATATTTTAGGTATAAGAAATGTAAGTTATAAGGGTTGTGACTTAGCAACAGCTAACGAATGGAATAAAGGATTATATGAGAGTTTTAATAAATTCCCAGAATTAAAGAATAACTTTGGATTTGTAGGAGAATGTCATGAAAGAAATACTAACTTAAAGCCTATAGCTAAGCAATATTATTTAGATAGATTAATAAAAGACAATCCTAAAGTTGCTGAAAATAACATTGAATTATTAAAAAAATATGCAGATAAACAAGTAAGAACCTTAATGAAAAATGTATCAGTTAGCAAAAATACATTTGCACAAAGTTGGTCTCCAAGGACAGAAGTATTTAAAGGATTTAGAGGTGTAACAGTTAATAGAGATTGGGGAAAGAACTCTGAAATATTTAAATCTGCATTAAGTGATAATGTAAAATCTAAATTTCATCCTGAATACTGTGATACTATTAAATCAGTATTAGATCATGAAATAGGACATCAATTGGATGATTTACTTAAGATAAGTGAAATAGAAGAAATACAAGATCTGTTTGATAGTAAAACTAATTTACAATTAACAGAAGAAATATCTCAATATTCTTGGAATAATGATAATTCTAACAAATATGGAGAGTTTATAGCAGAAGGATGGGCGGAATATTGTAATAATCCTACCCCAAGACTTATAGCTAAAAGGATAGGTGAAACTATAGAAAGGGTATATAAAGAATGGAAAAAGAAGAATTTATAATGCAAGCTAAAAAATTAGGGTATTCTAAAGAAATTATAAGTGAAATTATAAAAAATCATGAGCAAGCAGAAAAGAATGGAATTAAAATGTCTTATGAAATTGAACTTGAAAATTTACCAGTATCATATTAACAACAAAAATGAGAAGATTTTGAGAAAAACTTGAGAACTTTTCAAAGTCATATATGCTAAACTAAATATAGTAGGTATTATGATTAAGCACTTAGAGGAATCTAGGTGCTTTTATTATGCAAAATTTAAGGAGGAGTATAGATGCATCACTATATAACCCAATACGAAGAAAATGGGAAAAAATACGCAGAAGCTTGGATACAAATAAACATATTTAATATCTGCTTCTGCATATGGAAAAAGAAAATTGAGATCTAATTATTTTTTAGTCCATTTATTTCCCTTTGATTGAGTAGGTGGCAATCTATCACCAGAATCAATCTTAACAGTTCTTGCATGAGGAACAGTACCACCACGAGGACCAACTTCCTTATATTTTCCTGCTGGTTGATTGTCTGTTCCAGGTTTAATTAAATCACTCATAGCTAATAACTCCTTTCATGATATTTCAGCAATTAGCTGATAAGAATATTTTAGCATAATATAGAAATTAAAGTAAAATAATGTTATTTCAAATTCATAATAAGGAGTTATTTTTAGTCTTTTTAGCTTAATTACAGACACTAAATATTAATTAAGCATAAATACTCTAACGTGGTTCAGTAGCACGTAAAAAACTGTAATTAGAGATCAAGGAGGAATTAGAACAATGGCAAATATTAAAGACATTATAGGAGAAGAAGCATACAATGCTCTTTCAGAAGATAAAAGAAAAGAATTAGGCAATAAAGACTTTGAAGATATAAGTGGAGGTGCCTTTATTCCAAAGAGCAGATTTGATCAAGTAAATGAACAGGCTAAAGAATATAAAAAGCAAGTTGGAGAACGAGATACTCAAATTTCTAAACTAAAAGATGAATACAAAGATGTTGATGGACTAAAAGAAAAAGTTGAAAAGCTTGAATTAGATAATAAAACTCAAAAAGAAGGATATGAAAAGCAATTAAATGATATTGCTTTCGATAATGCTTTAGAAAAGGCGTTAGGAGCATTCAATGTTAAAGATAAAGTGTCAGTTATGGCTCATATCGATAGAAAGAAACTTCATTTAGATGGTGAATCTATTACAGGATTAAAAGACCAAATAGAACCACTTAAAACAAGTCATGATTTTTTATTTGAGAAAGAAATAAAAGGAACTGGTTCATTTAATTCTGGTGGTTCAGAACCAAATAATAAAGAACCAAACCAAGAACATATTGCTACAAGATTAGCTAAAAGACATGCAGAAGCAGCTAAGTCTAAAGGCATTTTAGATTTTGCAAAATAAATTAATTTAAGGAGGGATGCAAAATGCATCAAAGTTCATATGAAGTCATAGGAGGACAAAAAAAACTAAGATTAATTGCTGGTGATCACTTTATTTCTCTACCTATGAAAATTAAAAAGTCAGATGTTTCAACTGTATTAAATTCTGATGAAGTGTTAGAAGCTGGAACATTAATAACCATTAGTGGAAAACCAGTAACATCAACAAATACTAGTACGGATGTTTATGGAATTGTATATCAAGATATTAGTTTTAAAGGCTCAATGTCACCAACCTCAAATCCTGGAGATGCAACAGAAGTTGTACCTATATTCATTCATGGAGTTCTATATGAGTCAGCAGTTAAATTTAATGCTGATGTTACCATTAAAGCAGTAGAAAAAGCTGCATTAAAACAAATTATATTTGGAGCATAAGGAGGAATCTTAATTATGAAATTAAATGATTTTATAAATTCACAGGCTATAGCTTTATATATGAAAGAGTTACCTGCTGAAAATACAATTGATAGGTCTTTGTTCCCGGATAGAAAAGTAACAGGAACAAAATTAGAGCAGGCAAAAGGTGCAAAACGAAAAGCCGTAGCTTTAAGACAAAGTACATTTGATGTAGCAGCAAAAATGAGAGCATTAAATGCTAAAGTAACAGTTAAGTCAACAGAAATTCCTTTCTTTAAAGAAGCAATAGGAATTGATGAAACTACTAGAAGAGAAATTATTAATGCTATGAATGCTAATAATCAAAATCTAGTTGATGCAGTTTTAGATCAAGTTTATGAAGGACAAGTAAATTTAATAAGAGGTGCTGAAATAGTAGCAAAGAAAATGAGAGCTAGTGTAATTCAAAATGGATTATTGAACTTTACTTCTAAGGATGGCGATATTGTAGTTGACTATGGAGTCCCTTCAAATCATAAAGTTGTATTAACTGCTGATGCTAAGTGGACAAATCCAGCAGCTGATATAGTTGGAGACGTTAAAAAGTTTCAAAAATCTATAACTGATGATCATTATGCAAAGCCAACTATTTTATTATTAACTGAAAGTACTTTTGATAAGACTTTCTTAATTAATACAGTTATTACAAATCACATAAAGAATAGTAATTTAAATACATCCTTAATTCTTTCTCAAGCAAATTACTTACAATTTGCAAAAGAAGTTCTAGGATTAAC
Organism: Clostridium sp. CTA-5; assembly: GCF_054768135.1. Classification (NCBI taxonomy): domain Bacteria; kingdom Bacillati; phylum Bacillota; class Clostridia; order Eubacteriales; family Clostridiaceae; genus Clostridium; species Clostridium sp. CTA-5. The sequence goes on from NZ_BAAAAT010000001.1 coordinate 608,088, forward strand.
AGTTATCTTTTTAGAAGATACTACTTATATCCCAGAGGAAGGGGAAAATCCAGTACCTTATTATGAAAATGGAAAAATTACTCTTATGAGTGGTGCTACATTAGGTGATACTGTATATGGAACTACACCAGAAGAATATGATAAACAAAGTGGCTCTGGTAAATTAGATACTACTATGGTAGGAACAGGAGTTGCAGTTACAACAATGGTAAAAGAAGATCCAGTTACTGTAGACACAAAAGTTTCAGTAATGCCTATTGTAAGTTTCGATAGAGCAGATGAAGTATTCTTTGGAATAGTATATTAATTGGAGTAGTCAAATAAGGCTACTCTTTAATTTAAATCAAGAAAGGAAGATTTAGCATGGCTAAAGAAAAAACTTATCCAGCAATAGCAAATCAAAATATTAAATATGATGGAAAATTTATAAATAAAGATGAAAAATTCAAAGTAAAAGTTAGTGATGTAGATGAATTAAAGCAATTTGCAAAGATAGATATACCAGAGGGTGAAGAAGATAATCAAGATCTTAATGGAGATGGTGGACAACAAGGAGATGGTGGAGGAGAATAATTATGAAACTTATACCTTTAGAAATATTAAAAATAAATCTTAATGAAAACCAGTATCCAGTATTTTCAGATCTGGAACTACAAAATTTACTTGAAGTGAATGAAAATAATGTTCTTAAAGCTAGTTGGCGTGGCTGTTTAATGAAAGCTAATACAGATAAAAAAATAAAAGTAGGGCCAATAGAAATAGAAAATGCTGATCCTGATTATTGGAATAACCTTGCTAATATTTATCAAGCTGATTATTTACAAGAACAGGCTAATTTAATGCCAAATAAAACTATAGGATATAAAACATCTATGAGAAGGGTAGATGGCTGTTAATGAGTAAGTTAAAAGCTAAAAAGATTATTGAAGCAATAAATAAAGGTATAACAGCTAATCCTACTGAAATAAGCATTAAACAAATTAAGAAAATAGAAGTTGATGGAGCTTTTGAAAAGGTAGAAGTTAAAAGAAACCTAAAAGTAATTATTTATTTAGAAGATAATTTTAATAAGATTTCTATAGAGAGCAAAACTCAAGGAACTTCTTATAGCTCTAATAGATATAAAATGTTAGCTGATAAAGATGCAGATATAGAAGTTAATCCTAAAGAAGCTATTAGATTTAAATGTTTAGAAGGAAATATGAAAATAGAAGCTACTTATCCTATTGTAGTTGAAAATATTGTTTGTGGTTATTTATGTGATCTTGAAAGGTATGATTAACATGAGCTTTGAAGTTGTTAAATTTATTGATAGAAAAAAAGCAGGAATGGTATTATTATGCCAAGTTATAGCTAAAAGTTTAGAGGGTAAGGCAAAGAATGGTGCTAATTGGAAAGATAGAACATCTAATGCTAGACAAGGTATTAGTTCAGACTCAACTGGAGGAAATGGTAACTACAAAATTTCTCTTAGTCATGGTGTTAGTTATGGAGAAATATTAGAAGAAGGAAGTAAACCACATACTATAACTCCTAAGAATGGTAAAGCATTGTATTGGAAAGGTGCAGCACATCCAGTTAAAAAAGTTAATCATCCTGGTACAGAAGGCTTTCATACTTTTTTAAATACTTTAGAAGAAAGTAAAAGTGAACTAATAAATACAATTACTGAGTATTGGAGTGATTAAAATTGAGACATGGAATAAGACAGAAACTTTTAGATACAGTTAAAAATTTAAAAGGATGCTATGAACCATCCGTACCTAATAAAGATACATTGAAACCTTATGCAGTAGTTTTACAAGGGGCTGATGATGATAATGGAGAAGTAGTAGGCTTTAAAAGGACCATAGAAATATGGTTATATGAGGATAAGACTACTTTTAAAAATCTTGATAAACTTGTAGAAGAAGTAATAAAAGCTTTAAATATGCAAGTAATAGAGGATATTAAGACTAGTGAAACATTTACTTGTATCTTTGATGGTGCTATAGGACAAGACCTCATAGACGAAGAATGGGAAGCAATAACAAGAGGATTAAGATTTACTATTATAGCATTACATGAAGAAGATGAAATTAATAATGATACTTGGTTAACTGCTTTAAATGATTTTACTAAGACTTTTACAAGTCATACAGTATATCTTAATAGCTGGAAAAAGAATTTTGAAATACCTTCAATTCTTTGGAGAGTTCAAAATCAAAGTAAAGAAAGAGAAAATAATAGACTCATAAAAGAAAGTAAAACTCTTATATGTCATATAGCTAGTAACAATAAAAATGAAATTAATAAATTACTTAATGATATAGAAGATCAGCTTATTACTAGTTTAAAAATACCTTTAGATTTAACAGAAAGACGTTATCTTACTATAGAAAGCATAAGTGAAGATAGAGAAGCTGATATGTTATCAAAAGGACAATTAACAGTAAAGCTATTTAGAAGAAAGATGATAGAAGATAATAAACCTGTTATAAATAAAATTTATAGTAAAGGTGAATTAAAGGAGGAGTAGTGATGGAAGATGACTTAAAAAAGGTACAAGAGGAGGAAATTTCAACCGATACACCAAGTATGATAAAAGTAAAACAGGAGGAAATTGAAGTGGCAGAACCGTTAGAAGTTCAAGAAGAAGTTTATCCAACACAAGACTTAATAGATAATTGTGAAGCACTTGGCTACAGAATAGAAGTAGTTGCAGGTGCTTTTTATAATTGCGAAAAAACAGAAATGAAAAAATCTGAATTTAAAGAAATAATTAAAGATTTTTTAGGAAAGAAGGTTGAATAATTTGGCTGGAACATGGAGTGAAACAAATAAACCTAGTATACCAGGTTTTTATAATAGATTTAAAACTATTGCTGAAAAAAGAATTGAAGTAGGTACGAGTGGTACATTAGCTATGCCAGTTAAAAGCAATTGGGGACCAGTTAAGAGTGTTGTATCTATATTAAATGAAAAAGATTTAATAAGGAATTTTGGTAATGATATAAAGTTTACTGCTTATAAGCTAGGCAGATTAGCATTATTAGGACAACCAAAAGAATTATTACTTTACAGATTGACAGATGGAACAGAAAAGGTTGCTTCTTTAAAGTTAAAGAACACAGAACCGTCTCCAACAGATGTTATTACGTTAGAAACTAAATATCCAAGTACAAGAGCATTTAATGTTACTATAAGAACAAATATAGCAGATGCTTCAAAGAAAGATTTACTTATCTTTGAAGGAACTATACTATTAGTTACAATTCAAAATTTAGGTGGAACTATTGATGAAATAGTATCTGCTATAAATAGTTATGAGGATAATGTTTATTTAATTGCTAAAAAGGTTACAGGAGCTACAGGAACATTAGCTAATATAGTAAATCAAGCGTTAACAGGTGGAAATGATGGAGCAACTAAAGTAACTAATGAACATTATTTAGAAGCTATGAATGTTTTTGAAGGATATTCTCTTGATGCATTTGCTTTGGATGGTGTTTCCGATAGTTCATTACAAACTAGTATTAAGATTTGGACAGAAACTCAAAAAAATAATGGAAATAACTTTATTTCTTTCTTAGGTGGTGGAAGTGAAACTACTTTAGTGCAAACTAATATGAAATCAAAAGAATTAAATAATCCTAGTGTAGTTAATATTGCTGATTCAGCCTATTATGAAGAAGTCCTATATTCTCCAGCAGAAGTTGCTGTATATGTTGCAGCATTGTCTATTGGATTAGATTTAAAAGAAAGTATTTGTAATAAAAGAACAATATTTAGTGGTATTAAAAATAAACATAGTAAGCCTGAAGAAGACATTGCCTTAAAGGCAGGTACTTTAATTTTTAGAGAAAATAATGGATCTGTAATAATTGTTGATGATAAAAATACCTTTACAGAATATCAAGATGAAAAAAATGAAGTTTTAGGATATATAAGAGCAGAAAGATTTATTAGCACAGTTGATGAAGATACAACTCTTAGTGGAGATGATTTTATTGGGAAAACTCCTAATGATGACTTAGGTCAAATAACTGTAATAACAGCATTAAAAAAATACTTTGAAGCCTTTATTACTGCAAGAATAATAAAAGATGATTTTACAGTTGAAGTTGATAAAGAATTACAAGTAAATGCTAAAAATGATGAATTCTTTTGGAAATGGAATGCAAATTACATCAATGTAATGAAAAAAATCTATGGAACAGGATATATAAGATAGGAGGGAATTTAGATGCCATTAGATGCAAGTAGAACTATTCATTCAATGTATGCGAAAATACTTATGGATGGAGAAGAACAAACAAATGTTAGTGAATGTACTGCAGAAGTAGCATTAGACAAAAAAGAGTTAAATGTTGTTGGAGATGATTGGACAAGATATAAAAGAGGTACTAAAAAAGGTACAGGAAGTTTTACTGGTTATAAAGTTACATCAGAAATGATTAAAAGAGACTTTAAAAGATTTGAACTTATAGTAGCTTTAGAAGATCCAGAAGCTTATGGATTTGAGAGAATAAGACTTAAGAACTGTATGGCAGATAAAGTTAATCTTGTGAATTTAAAGGTTGGAGACTTAGTTATGGAAGAGTCTCCTTTCACGTTTGAAGGTTATGAATTATTAGATGCAATAGAAGAGGAATAAGAAGCCAGCCTTAGGATTTTAAGATTTCAAGGCTTATTATAATTTAAAAAAATAAATTTAATTGGAGGAATTTATAATGGGAAAAATGACAGATGAACAAATAATGAATATGAAGGAAGAAGATATACTTGCTAAATTAATGGGAACTTATGAAGTTCCAGAAGCTACAGTATTTATAGAAAGGATGGAAATACCAGTTACACTTAAAGGCCTTTCAGAAAAAGAAATAAGCAAAATAAGAAAAGAATGTACTTATACTAGAAAAGTAAAAGGAAAAATTGAAGATAAATTTGATGGAAATGAATTTGATGCAGGATTAATTATTGCATCAACTAGTAATTTTGATTGGAATAATTCTAAATTACTAGAATCAGCTAAAGCAAGTGATGGAAAGCAATTTATAAGAAAAAAATTACTTGCTGGGGAAATTTCAGCGTTAACAGATAAAATATTAGAATTAAGTGGTTTTAACAATGAACTTGAAGAGGTTGAAGATATAAAAAACTCATAGAATCTGGTGGTAAAATTACAGCACTATATAATTTATTTTCAGTGCATAATATAACACCAGATTATTTTTATGGAATAAAGATAAATGATATGGCCAGGAGATTACTCCTGGCTTTTTCTTCATATGAGGTAGAAGAAAAAAATAGGGCTATTAAAAAGGCGAATAGCAGATAGAAGGTGATTCTAACTGGCAATAAAAGAAATATATAGGATAGGTATAGGGCTTGAAGTAACAGGAGATAAAGAGGTAAAACAAAAACTTACTGCTACTGAAAAAATGGCCGAACAAACTAAAAAAAAGATGCAAGTCTTAGGTAAAATCACTGCTAATCCTACTGCTAAATTAAAAGATGATGCATCTAGTAAAATAGATAAATTAAATTCTAAAATTACAAAATTTAAAAGCACAAATATGAATGCCACTGCAAAAATAAATGATCAAGCTTCAAGCAAAATAGATAATTTAAAAAAGAAAACAGATAAATTAAATAACTCAAATGCTAAGATTAAGATAAAAGCAGAGGATGAAGCTAGTAAAACTCTAACTAATATGCAAAATAAAGTTAATGGATGGATAAAAACTGGTGCAAAAAAAATAATATCTATTGGTTTAGCAGGAACAGTTGCTCTTGGTGGAATAGGAATAGGATCTAGCATAAAAACATTTTCTAATTTTGAAAAAGGACTTTCAAATGTAAAAGCTGTAACTAGTGCAACTAATGCTGAAATGAAAACATTAAAAGATACTGCAAAGGATTTAGGAGCAAGTACTGAATGGTCTGCTGTACAGGTTACACAAGCTGAAGAACTTTTAGGTCAAGCTGGGTTTAGTGTACAAGAAACTACATCAGCCTTACCAGGTTTATTAAGTTTGGCTAGTGCTGGGGATTTAGATTTAGCTACTGCTACAGATATAGCTTCAGGTACTTTAAGAGCTTTCAATATAGAAGCAAGTCAAACCGGACATGTTGCAGATGTACTCGCATTAAGTGCTAGTGCTACAAACTCTGATGTAACTGATTTGGGTGAGACAATGAAATATGCTGCACCGGTAGCACAATCTCTAGGAATTTCACTTGAAGATACAGCTGCAGCAGCTGGACTTTTAAGTAATGCAAATATAAAAGGCTCACAAGCAGGTACAGTATTAAGAGCTTCACTTGCAAGATTAGCAAGTCCAACTAAAGAAGCAGCTGGATTAATGAAATATTATGGAATTAATGCATTTGATACTCAAGGAAATATGAAATCTTTAAGTGATGTTGTAGGCAATTTAAATAGTTCACTTGGAAGTTTAACCAGTCAGAAGAGAGCAGATGTAATATCTACTATTTTTGGTACAGAAGCAATGTCAGGTGTACTCGCATTAATGAATCAAGGTGGAAAAGGGTTAGGAGACCTAAGTAAAGAACTTAAAGAGGCTAATGGTGCTTCAAAAGAAATGGCAGATACTAAGTTAGATAATTTAGTAGGACAATGGACTATTTTAAAGAGTGCAGTAGAAGGAGCTCAAATAGAACTCGGGGAAAGATTAGCACCTTATGCTAAGCAATTTGTAACATGGTTAACTAATAAAATGCCAGATATAACAAATGGAATAGTCAAATTCGTAGATTATATAAGTAAGCATACAGAAAAATTAAAAACATTAGCTACAAGTGTAATAGGATTAGGAGTTGCTTTTACAGGCTTTTCGGCAGTAGGGAAATTTAGCAATACAATTACTAGTGTTAGTGGATTAGTAAAAATTCTTAAAGGAGCTAAAGTATCAGGAGAAACCACTGCTATAGCAGGAGGTCTTAAAAATATAGGTTTAATGGGAAAATTACTACCTGCAGTATTAAGTCCAACTGGATTAGCAATAGGAACAGCTGTTATAACTGCTGGAGTAGCTGTATCAAATTATAAAAAGCTTATGAATAGAACCGTTACGACAACAACAGAGGAACTAGGAACGGTTGAAAAAATAATGAATAGTTTAACAGGCAATGTTATTAAATCTAAAAGAGAATTACGGAATGCTGGTCTTATCTATGATGACTTTGGAGAAGGTGTTTCAGATTCTTTCAAAACTGCTGCAAAAGATGCTTCTAAGAGTTTATTAAAAATGGAAATGGATATTAAAAAATTAACTCGTAATGGAAGCATGGATGAATCACATATCAATCAATTTAAAAATTATATAAATGATTTTACTTATGAAGGTATTAATGCTATAAAAGCTAAACAATCTGAGGTTAAGAGTGAACTATCAAAAACATTTAGTTTAGATGGTGTAACATCTGCAGAACAAGGCACTTTAGACTATATGGATAAGTTCTTTGGTGAAGGAGTAAATAAAGAACTTCAAATAAGAGATGAAATGTATAAAATAGGTGATGCTGCAATAAAAGATCATGGTGCTATATTGGATGGAGATATGCAACAAATAAAAGAAAAATTAGCTGAATTGCAAGCAATTAGACTAGAATATGCCAATGCAGAAAATGCTGGAGAACAGGCTTATGCTAGAAGTAAATTTACAAGTGCAGCTGAAAGAGTAACAGGAATTGACGGTGCCAGCGAATTACTTCAAGAAAGAGTAAAGGGACATCAAAGTTCTATAGATGAAATAAAAGGTAAATATGATAGAGCTATTACAGCAACTCAATATCATTTAGATAATGACAAGAATTTAACTGATACAGATAAAACAAATTTACAAAATACAATAAATGAAAATAAAGTGGCAAGAGATAAAGCACTAGAACAGGCAAAAGAAGATTGGCAATCAGATTTAGAAACTTTGTATAATGCTTTCCCAGATGCTAAAGGTAAATTAAATGAAAAAACTGGTGAAAAATTCTCATATGAAGATATAAAAAGAAATCAAACACTTGGAGTAATGACTAATAGTAAATTTGCCGGATTAGCAAATGTAAAAGAAAGTGGAATGTATAGTTTAATAAACAATGAGACGGGAAAATTTGAAAGTGTATATGCAGAAGTAGACAAAGCAACAGGAGAGGTTATTGGAGCATATGCACAATGTAGTGGTCAAGTTGGTGGGTATACTGCTGAAATGGCCGATAATGCTAAAAAATCTGCATTAGAGATAAGTAATAGTAATTCACACATAATATCTACATTAGATACTGTAAAAAGCGCGTCAGTAAATGCTGCTGGTGAAATGATAGGAGATGGTAACAGATTAATAGCTCAATTAGGTGAAGTGCAAACCGCACAAGATGGAACACTATACAGAATTATGAATATAAATGGAACACCTATTAATGTTCAAGTTGATTCAAGTGGTGCAATAACTAATCTTGATGAGGTGCGTATAAAAGCTGAAGAAGCCAGTAGGGGAAGAAGTATTGAAATAACTTCAAGTGCAAATGAAGTCACAGAAGAAGTAAACAATACAACTAATGCAATAAACAGCATTCCAGCAGATACACCTGCTAATATAAGAACAAATGCAGGAGAAGCTAAAGGAATAGTAGATGAGTTATTAGGTAGTTTAAAAGGATTAGGTGGAAAAATATGGACTGCAACAATAAATATTAGCAAAAAGATATTTGGAGCAGGTGATATAAGCAATGAAGAAATAGCTAAAAATATTGATCATCATGCTGATGGTACTTCTTTTTCAAATGCTGGATTAACAACCGTTAATGAAAGAGGTTTGGAATTAACAGAAAGTAAATCTGTACCTATTTTAGGTAGATATAATGGTGAACAACTAGCATATACTAATAGAGGGACTAAAATACTTAATCATATGCAATCAGTACAAGATATGAAAGAAGAGGTATCAAGACAAGTTGATTTTAAAATATCTAAGCAACAGGTTCCTCAACAAATTCAATATCAGATAGTTAAACCTCAACAACAGCTACAAGTTGCAGGAATAGGAGGAGTGAGTTTTGGTGATATTAATTTGAATATTGATGGTAAACAAGATGTTGATGAAATAATTGCACAAGCTACAAAAGAAGTTGCTAGGAAACTAAAGGAAGCCTTTACAAATATTAAAAAGTAATATAAAATGTGGTATAATTGGGATGGGGGTGTGACAATGAAATTAAGCTATAAAGATAATGATTTTTATATTTCAACGAAAGGATTAGAGTTTTTAAAAAAATTGATGTATGCTAATATCGTGATAATAGTTTTAATAGCATTATTTCTATCTAAACATGCAAGCGATACTACATATGTTGGCGAATCTGCTTTTCCACAAATTATTACTATTTTTATGATAGCTTTTGCTTTAGCAGTTCCAAGTATTATAGTATGCCTGTTGATAACAATGATAATTGATTGGACTTATAATGTTGAGCAACAGAGTAAAATACAATATAATATTAGCAATAATACTGAGGAAATGAAAAGTATTCTAAATAATATATTAGAATTAAAAAAGATCGAAACAAATAATGAAAATGAAAAGAAAAATTTGTGATAACATTTTGATAAAAAAATGAGAGAAAGATAACAAAAAAAGCAATATAATGAATATAGATATAATTTTAAGAAGCACTTACACAATAGTAGGTGCTTTTATTATGTCTAAAAATAAGGAGCTGGTTAAATGGATGTTTATTTAATTGATGAAAGCAAAAATTACACTTTTCATTTCCCAGTTAATCCATTAGATAAAATATATATTGAAAAAGAAAAAAGATTTATAACAGTTGATATTTTAGATTTTGGAGAAGTAGATATAGCACAAAATGGTAAAAAAGTAACCGAAATCAGCTTTAACACTCTATTTCCGAAAGAATATGATTCATCCTACTGTAGATATTCATCTATTCCTTTACCAAGTGAAGCTATAAGTTTATTAGAATATTGGAAAGACATAGAACAACCAATAAGATTAATAATTACTGATTTTAATTTTAATGAATTGGTTAGTATTTCTAAGTTTTCACAAGAAGAGAGAGCAGGAGAAATAGGCGATAAATATATAGCTATTACTTTTAGAAGTTATTCTGAAATAAAAATTGAATCAGTTGAAAACACTTCTACTTTACAAGATAATAGATCAAATCAAAGTTCTGATTTTAATTCAGAAGATACTGTTAAAGTTACTGCAAGTGCATTAAATGTCAGAAGTGGACCAGGAACAAGCTATGATATTTTAGGTTCTGTTTCAAATGGAACTACTCTTAGAATTTATAGCGTTGATGGTAATTGGGCTGATGTTTATTGGGGCAATCATGGCGGGTATATTTGCTTAGATTATGTGGTAAAGGCGTGATAATATGGAATTATGGTTAAGAAATAATATAAAAATTAATATGGGAAGTGAAGCAGCTACTTTAAAAGAAAGCATAGATGGAGTTGCTTATATCTTATCAACAACTCTTACTAATTCAAAAGCTATAGAAGAATTATCACTAAAAAAAGGCGATAGAATATCATTATATGATTATGATTATTATACTGGTGCTTATATAATGCTGTTTGATGGTGTTATATGGAATTTAGATACTGATAAAAAAAGCAAAAAAATATTAATAACAGGAAAAGAGAGAACTATTTATATTGAAGAATCAGAAGATGAATATTTATGGAGTGAAGGGCAAACAGCTAATCAAAGAATTTCGATAATAGCAAATGATTGGGGTATTCCTATAGGTACTTTAACAGATACAAAAATAGGATTAGCTAAAGGTTTAAGAAAAGAAAAATTATATGGAATGATTAGAAAAGATTTAAAAGAAACAGCTCAAAAAGGTGGTTCTTTATATAGATTAAGAATGGATGAAAAGCTTGATTTATGGGAATTAGGAACAAATATTCTAGTTCCCAAATTAGAAACAGCAATAGAGGAAATGAAAGAAAATTCTACATTAGATGGATCTATCACTCAAGTTAAAGTTCTTGGAAAGAATGAAAAAGATACTACTAAGTCTCCGATTATTGGTGTATTTAAGCAAGATACAGAAAATTATGGTACTATTCAAAAATTAGTTCAAGACGATAAAGTGGATGATTATGCTAAAGCTCAAAGTAAAGCTAACAGTTTATTTTCTACGGGAGAAGATAGTATTTCTGTTAAGTGCGCATTAGATATTAATACGTTACGAGCTGGAAATAAAGTTAGTATATATTCAAGTGAATATATAGTTACTGAAATAACGCATAATTTTGGAGGAAAAGGGAAAATGGATTTAAACTTAATGACTTGGGAAGGGGTGAAAACTAAATTTTATGGAGAACGATAATGTTTTTAATGAAATAAAAAGAATTATGGATCAAAACACAAGTGAACATATTGGAAATGCAATGTTTACTAATGGTTTAACATTAGCTACTTTAACTAGTTCAGGATTAAAGTTAGATAATTTTAAGTATGAAATTAATGATTATTTAATACTGGATTATTTAAAATTAAATTTAGTAACTGAAACTGCAGGAGATCCTTCTCATTCTCATAGTGTTAATTTTCCAAACTTTAAAGCTGGAGATAGAGTTTTAGTAGCACAAATAGGTAATGAATGTATAGTGGTTGGGAGAGTGGTCGCTAATGGCTAATTTATTTCCTATTGATAGTTTAGAGAGTTCTAAAATTATTCAAGAATCTAAAAATATAGAATTTAAAGGTACTTATGCTTTTAATTTTAAAACAGGAGAATTTATTAAAAATTCAGATGGAAGTGTAAAAATATTAGATGAATTTGAAGCATATATTCAATGGTGTGAAAAAGCTATGCTTACTAATAGATATGAATATAATGCTTATTCAGAAAAATATGGAAAAGATATAATAGGTTCATTTATAGATAAAAAGGCTATTGAATTAGAATTAAAAAGAATCACACAAGAGGCATTAATGGTACATCCATTAACCAAAAGTGTTGATTCTTTTTCGTTTGAATGGAAAGATAGCGACGTTTATTATAATTTTGAAGTTACTACTACTAAAAATAGAAATCAAATGCTTAAAAGTAATACAAAAGTGTGGTGATAAAAATGGAAATGCCTGATTTTTTAACAGAAAGTGTAGATAAAATTCATAGAAGGATGATGGAGAAAGCACATTCAGGAGTATCTACAATAGAAGGAGATATATTTTGGGATGCAACTAGACCTGCTGCAATAGAAAAAGAAAGAACAGAAAAAATTCAAATGCAAAATATTCTTAAAATGGCACATACTCAAACAGCAACAGGAAAATATTTAGAATATCTAGGTGAGTGTCAAGGCATATTTAAGAATAATGCAACAGCTTCAACTGGATATATTAAACTTAAAGCAGCTAAAGGAACTATAATTCCATTAAACTATTTAGTAGGAATAAAATCTACAGATGTAGAAGAGTCTGTTAGTTTTAAGACCTTGGAATCTAAAACTATAGATGAAAGGGAAGAAGCTATGATTAAATGTCAATGTCTTAAAACAGGTATTATTGGTAATGTAGAAGAAAATACAATTACTATAGCTTATAAACCTATAAATGGAGTACAAAGTATAACAAATCCTGAAAAATTTACTGGTGGCACAGAAATAGAAGATGAAGAACATTATAGGCAGAGAGTTATAGAAGCTGAACAGGAAGATAAATTAAGTGGAGCAGATACAGATTATATTAGATGGGCCAAAGAAATTGATGGAGTTGGTTATGCTGATTGTATAGAACTATGGAATGGACCACAAACAGTAAAAGTTTTAATTCTTGATTCTAACAATGAACCAGCTAATCAAGAATTAATTGCTAAAGTTAAAAATTATATATATCCAGATAAAAAGCTTGGAGAAAGTCGTGGAGGTAAAGCACCAGCAGGAGCAATAGTTACTATAGCTACAGCAACAACATTAAAAATTAATGTTAGTGCTAAGTTTATATTTACTGATGGTTTTAATTCTAAGACTATATTAACAGCTTTAAAAAATAAAATTAATGTGTATTTAAAGAGAATAAAAATTAATGGAGTTATAAAGTATAAAGCTATTGATACTATTATAGGCTCTTATGTACTAGAAGCTGATGGGATAGATGATTATAGTAATTTAACTATAAATAATTCTACTACTAATATAAAATTAGTAGATCAAATTGCCACTATAGGAGAGGTGATAAATATAAATGATTAATTCTAAAAAAGGATTAAAAATGTATAGTTCAGTTTCTCCTATATATGATAAAAGTATAATTATGAAATCTATATTTGAAGCTATAGGAAGTGAAGCAGATTTAACTGAAAAACAATTAGATGATATAATGCTTCAACTCTATCCACAAACTGCAACTTGGGGACTTATATTTTGGGAACAAAGATATAAATTAAAGAGCAATTTAGATGAATCTATAGAAATAAGACGAGCTAAAGTTATTAGCAGAATACAAACTAAAAATAAAATAGTTAATCCAAAAAGGATTGAACTAACAATAAAAAATTTTATTGATGCACAGGTAGAAGTTTTAGATAGTATTGCCCCATATGTAATGGGGATAAATATATTAAGTGAAAATGGATTTACTGATAATTTAAAATCTATGTATAAAGAAATTAAAAGAATAAAACCATCACATTTAGATATTAAATATAATTTAACATCCAGGACAATATGTAAGCAAAATATTGCTTCTGCATGTATTACAGGCAATAAAATAACAATTTATCCATGGAGAACTAGAAAATTGCAAACAAAAGTTAATATAAATATAGCTGGACCTATAATTAGGGAAGCTCAATTGATAAGAGTTTATCCAAAAAAATAAATAAAGGAGTGTGATTTAAATGGATTTATATACTATTGTAACTAATATAGGGAAAGCAAAAATTACAAATGCTACAGTATATGGAACTAAAGTAAATTTTGTAAAGCTTAAAGTAGGAGATGGAAATGGAAATTACTATGAACCAAGCGAAACCCAAACAGATTTAGTACATACTGTTTGGGAAGGAAATATAAATAATGTATTATCAGGAGGGGAAGAAAATCCTAATTGGATTATTACACAAACAGTAATACCACCTACTATTGGTGGTTTTTTTATTAGAGAAGCTGGAATATTTGATAATGAAGATAATTTATTAGCAATATCAAAGTATCCTGAAAGCTATAAACCTTCCATGGAAGATGGAAGTACTAGTGATTTAACTATAGAACTTATTTTTGAAGTAAGTAATTCTGATAGTATAAGTTTAAAAATAGATCCACTCGTGACAACTGCAAGTAAAAAAGACTTAAATGATTTAGATGAAAAAATTAAGAAAAAGATAGATAATATTAATTTATTATTAAAAGAAGTACAGGGAAAAGAAAATATTATTGAAAAAGATCTAAGTAATGAAATAAACAGGTCTAAAAGCGCTGAAAAAACATTAACTGATAACCTACAAAATGAAATTAACAGGTCAAAACAAAAAGAAAATGAAATTGAAAACAGCTTAGCGAATGAAAAACAAAGAGCACAAAATGTTGAAAGTGATATAAGAAACATTATTAATACTAATAAACCAAAATGGGATGATAAGTATACCAGGAATGAAATTGATAATAAGATAAGTCAAGTTATTACTGATTTAGATTGGAAGGAAAGTGTAAATACTTTTAGTGACATAGCTAAAACTTATCCTAAACCTGATGATGGTTGGACCGTAAATGTAAGAGATAATGATATCACTTATAGATTTGATGGTGATAAATGGATAGATATATCGTCAAATTCTATTCCATTAGCAACACATAATTTAGATGGTAGAATGTCTAAACAGGATAAAATCGAGCATGATGATATGGTTTCAAAAAAGCATGTACATGATAATAAGTCTATAATAGATAAAATTACTCAAACCTTAGTAGATGCTTGGAATAGTGCATATGATCATATAGGTGATACAGTAAAACATATTACAAGTTCTGAAAGGAATCTTTGGAATACAGTAAGTAATAAAGCTAATAAAACAGATATACCTACTAAATTATCACAATTCACTAATGATCCTGGATTTATTACTCAAAAAGATATTGATACTAGTCAAAATCACATTCATACAAATAAACCTATATTGGATAAAATAAAACAAGAAACATTAGATGATATAGACTTACTAAAAGAACAAACATTAAAACATGAATTAATGCCTTTAGAGACAGATTCCACGCTCACAAAATTAAAGGATTGCTCAGGTGGTTTTGTTCGTAATATGCAGATATTAGGAAAGACTTTGCAGAATTTAGTTACAAAAACACAACCTGCAACATCACAATATGCTCCAATGGTTTTTTCAGATTTATTAAGACCAAATACTAAATATACAATAGTTGTATATAATGAATCTGATACAGAATACAAGTATTATTTTAATGAAAATAATTTTACTAGTTCTACACCTAGCACCTTTAAAAAGGGTTTGAATGTTGTGGTAAATACAACTAAAAATACAATAAATGAAAACATTGTTTTAAAAAATTATATTGGTGGGAATAGTACGTTTACTTTAAAAGATTTAATGATTCTTGAGGGTGATTGGACAGGTAAAGAAACCCCTCCATACTTCGAGGGAATCAAGTCAGTTGGAGAAGCAGAAGGTAATAAAATTAGTATTTTAAGTAAATCAAAAAATCTAGCAAGCTCAATTATTGATAACAAAATTGTTAATGACCAAAATGGAAATTTAGAAAATAATAATAATTGTTATGCTGTTGATTTTATACCAGTTAAACCTAATATGAATCTAGTTAACAGTCATAATAGCGTTGCAACTTTAACGAATTGGTTTTATTATGATTTAAATAAAAGTTATTTAGGTACAAAAACTTCTGTAAATATAACAACTCCACAAAATTGTTATTATGTTAGAACTTATGCTGGAAAAGACAATAAAAATATAAATGATATAAATATCCAAATAGAAGAAAATACAATAGCTACACAGTATGTGTCAGGTGAAGGGGATAAAACAACAATTTTACTAAAAGAGCCACTTGGGGGACTACCAGATGGTACTTGTGACATTGTTGACGTTGAAAAAAGTGAGAAAACTAAGAATGTTACAAAGGAAATAATTGATGGCAGTAATGAAATCACATTACACTCTATAAAAAATAATACAATTATCTTTAGATGTTCTACAACACAAGATGTTAAATATAAATATGGCAATATTGCTAACATTATTTCAGATAAATTTTATTATACTAATTTTAATATCGTATATGACAGCAAAGATGGGATAGAATGTATAAGTCCACACGTTGACTTAGTGCAAAAAATTGTTTATATTTCTATTTCAAAATCAAAACTATCAAGTCCAGATTTAGCAGGATTTAAAGCTTGGTTACAAGCTAATCCAGTAACAATATATTACCAATTAGCAGAACCTAAAATAGAAAAATTAGACATAAAAGATACGCTACAGGCTTTTGAGAATGGATATATACAACTAGATAATGCTATTACACCTTTTGCGCATTTGGAATATAGCACGAACTTACCATCTGCAATTAACAAGTGTGTTGAAGTTACAGACAAGATTGTTGATGAAGTAGCTAATGTAGAATCTACTATAACCGATATGGATGCCGAAATAGATGAAGCTAGAAAAGGTAAAACTACAATTAATGAAAGATTGGAAGATGATAAAAAAGAAATTTTAAATATTATAAACCAGTTAAGTAATCCTAACTTATTGATTAATGGAGATTTTCAAATATGGCAACGGGATATATCATTTGATATTGAAAATAATAAATATACTGCTGATAGATGGAAAAGTTATTTTTATTCTAACATTAGTAAATCAGAGCATGGATTAATGCTTAAGGGCAATAAAATAGATGGTTCATGTGGAATAGAACAGATTTTAGAGAGCTATAAGTTTTTACTCGGAAAAAAAGTTACTCTTTCAATAAAAGCTAAAGTATCTAAAAAGGTAATGGTTTGGATTGGTGACACTCATACAAGCATTGAGCTTGAACCTAATAATAATTATCAAGTATATGCTAAAACTTTCGATATTCCTAGTACCTTAGATAAGTTTAGAGTTATTATACAAAACCATTCTAGTGTGTTATCAGTAGGAACTGAATTTATAGACATAGAATACGTTAAACTTGAACTAGGTTCAGTAGCAACATCTTTTATTCCTAGACCTTACGGGGAAGAATTAGCGTTGTGTCAGAGGTATTATCAAAAAATAGTATGTTTAGGTACTCCATTTAGAGATAATAATGATAATCTTGCTTTATTCTCAACTTTTCCAATTCCTATGAGGTCTAATCCTACTTGTAAATTAACCAATGGAACACTTTATGACATTGAAAAACAGGGTGAACCAACTATATTCACACTAAAAAATGTAAATGCACAAAATTATTTTATTGGAAATATTACTTCGAATGAAACAAGCCTTATTGTTGGTCATCATTATCAAACACATTTAGAATTAGATTCAGAAATATACTAAACAAATTAAATTAATAAAAGAAAGGAATGGTCTTATGGAAGAAAATAAAATAAAAGTATATATAAAAATAGATAAAAATAACTGTATAACTAATGTAGATAGTTCTATATTTATTCAAGATATAACAGATTGGATTTATATAGATGAAGGGTATGGAGATAAATACGCTTTAGCGCAAAATAATTATTTTCCAAAAGAAAAACCTTTAAGAGATATGCAAGGAAGATGTAATTATAAACTAGTTAACAATAAACCAGTAGAGTTAACAGAACAAGAAAAAGAACAATTATTTCTACCTATTCCACCAGTTCCAACAAGAGAAGAAATATTACAAAAACAATTACTAGAAACTCAAGATTTAGTATTGCAATTACAAGAACAAATATTATTAAATAATAAATAAAAATAAGAAAGGATGATGTATAAATGTACTCATTATATTCAGTAATTGAAAATTTAATTAATCACAAATTCTATAAAAGTGTGGAGGAAATCATAAACAAAGTAACTTTATATAATTCTTATAAAGTTCTTAAAGATGAAGACTATCAAAAATTAATGAATTTGGCTATAGCAAAATATCAAATAGTTGAACCAGTTCAAGAAGTTAAGGTCGAAGAAAAGAAGGAAGATGTTAAGGGTGAAGAAAAACCAGTAGATAAAGTAACAGAGGTTAAGCCAGTTGAAACTGCAAATACAAATGTAGAAAATGCTAATAAAATAGAAGAACCAAAGACAGAAGTTGTTACACAATAGACAGATAGGACGAAGTTTAAATTAAATATCAAAAGCAGTAGATCAGGACTTTTTTAGAAGTCTTTTTTTATTGCATGAAAAGCAAGTGTTTAAAAATACTATATTCATACTTGTAAAAATTTACTAAATTTCTTAGATATAAAGGAATTTGTATTACGATTGTTATTGGATTTTTCCAATTGTCCAGTTAAAATAATTTATGGACGCGTTCAATATAGTTAAAATAAGGGAGAAATATTATAATGAAAAATTACTTTAAAAAGTTTAGTATAATGTTTGTAATGTTATTAGCTCTTGTAGGAGTTGGAATATTGCAAAATGTAACTGTTGTTAATGCAGCTACTGTTGGAGAACAATTATCACAACCAGAAGATGGATGGAGAAGATATGATGATGGAGATTCTAAAATAAAATATAATGGAAACTGGTCTAATAGATATGCACCATATAAATACGAAAATACTGATCATTTTACAAGGAATGTTAATGATTCTGCAACGTTTGCATTTTATGGCTCAAAATTAAGAATATTATCTCAATATGCGAGTACGAATAGTGATAATATAGTTATTTCTGTGGATGGTGTTGATACTAAAGTTAGCACAGCTTTTGGAAGTGTAACAGAATATGCGCTATTATTTGAAGGTGAATATTCTTTAGGAAATCATATTGTAAAAATAACCAATTATGGCAATTGGTACAATTTGGATGCTATAGATATAGATAAGGATGGACATTTAATAAACCTTAATGAAGCAATATGTAATCAATCAATAATATTAAATAAATCATCATTAAGTTTAAAAGAAGGTACTTTAGAGAAGTTAACAGCTACTACAACACCAGCTGGAGCAAAAATAGTTTGGTCATCAAGTGATGAAAATATAGCTAAAGTAGATGAAAATGGAAATGTAACTGGTGTAAAAGAAGGACAAGTAACGATAACAGCACAAATTAAAGGTTCTGAAACAAAAGCTATATGTTCAGTAACTGTAAGTAACACAATTGATCCTAATGATGGGAATGCTAATCCAACGGATAATAATGATGGAACATCTAATATAGTTAATATTGCGCATGCCAAAGGTGATAATACCAATAATGCTGGTGGTCAAGTATCTATAATATTTAAGGGAGTTGCTGAGGCACAATTAAAAGTTGTGAAAACAGCAGATGTAGATTCTGTGTATGTAGGAGATACTTTTACATATACAATAGAAGTTACTAACACAAGTGATAAAGTTGCTAAGTCAGTAGTAATAAATGATAGTGCTCCTAATCACATTGATTTTATAGTTAATGGTGTAACAACTACTCAAGGCAAAGTTGACCCAAGTTCAACTTCTAAAAATATTGTAGTTAATGTTGGTGATATTCCACCTTCAGGAAAAGTTACAATTAAAATACCTGCAAATGTAGTTCTTTAGATAGATAAAATAATAAACTTGAAATAAGAATTTGTACAAGGCACTTACAGAAATGTAGGTGTCTTTTCTTATACAAAAAATTAGAAAGGAGAATTTTATGGATGAAATAATGAAAATGGCATTAAGTCAGGGGTTGGGATATGCATTATTTGTTTTTCTACTATTATATGTTTTAAAAACAACAGGAGATAGGGAAAATAGATATCAGGATTTATTGGACGCATTAGCTGAAAAATTCTATGTTGTTGAAGATATCAAGGAAGATGTAAAAGAAATAAAAAATAAAATTGAAAAATAGAAAGAAGGATTTGAATGAATAATTATGTAAAAAGGTTTAAGAACACTGGAACATTAATGAGTTTAGTGGGTTTAATAGGTTTATTACTTTTACAATTTGGAGTAAAAATAGATTTGGATTGGTTAAATGTTACAGCTAATTTAGTTTGTAGTATTTTAGTTATTTTAGGTGTATGTAATAATCCAGAAACTATAGGGATAGATTTACCACAAAAACAAGATAATAAAGAAGAGTAATTTTTAGGTAGCATTTTTAGCTACCTTTTTTCTTTATGTATTAAAAGGAGGAATGTATAGATGTCTAATTGGAAATGGTGCGTTGAAGATGACAATGGAAAAGTTATAAAAGGTTGGTATCAAGATAATGAAACTTGGTACTATTTAAATGATGAAGGTGTAATGCAAACTGGATGGCTTCATGATAAAGATGGAAAATGGTATTACCTTGATAATAATGGAGCAATGAAAACAGGATGGCTAAAATCTCCGTACTCTGGTAAATGGTTTTACCTAGAGCCTAATTCTACAGGTTACAAAGGCTCTATGTACTATAATTGTATTGCTAAAATAGGCAATAAAGAATATACATTTTTAGAAGATGGGTCATTACTAGAAAGTTTAGTATCAGATGCTTGCATTAATTTTATAAAAAGCTGGGAAGGGTTTTCAGCTACTCCATATTATGATGAAGTTGGAGTATTAACATTAGGATATGGAATGACTGGTGATGAAATAAAGGGGCTATCAAGTGTTACAGAGAACCAAGCTAGTGAAATGCTAAAGAATCTAGTAAATAATAAATATGCTAAAGCAATTAAGAAAGATTTAGATTCTAAAAATATTAATTTAAAACAAAATGAGTTTGATGCACTAGTAAGCTTTGCATACAATTGTGGTACTACAGGATTACTAGGCTCTACATTATATAAAAATGTAGTTTTAGGAATAAGAGATACAGATACTATTGTTGCAAATTTTCAAGCATGGTCTAATGGTGGAGGAAGAAGAATAGAAGGTTTGTATAGGAGAAGAACTAAAGAAGCAGCTATGTTTTTAAATGCAGATTATACAGGTAATGTATAAAAATTATTAAGTAACAATTAGATGTGGAATGAGTATACTAATAATATAATAAATATTGATTAGAAGTATTAGCTAAAGGTTATGTATAGTGCCATATATAATACTAATAATTATAAATTACACTTAAATATGTGTGGCTGAATTACAATTAGAAAACGAAGGGTAGCAGATAGGAGAAATCTTATTTGCTACCCTTTTCTTTTTATGGAAAACTTGTCCATTTTATAGTATTATATAAATGTAACAAATAAAAAAGAACTCATAAGACTATCAATCAATCATGAGTTCTTTGTTATAATAGAGTTCATTTAATATACCTCTATTATAGCATATTATTGGTTAAATATGATAATAAGGGGTAAGTGTAATGAAACTTAATGAAATAATTGCATATTCTGATTTTAAGAATTTAACTAAAGAAGACATTGATAAAATAGTAAAAAAACTAGAAATAAATGATATTGATGATGATAAAAAACATTATTTATATGAGATAAAACAACTTATATATCGTGATCAAGAATTAAATGAGCTAATTGAAAATAGAGTTTTTGCAGGAAGAACATCTCTAAAGTGGTACAAATTATTAATAGAAGATTCGCAGATTATGGAAATTGTTGAAAAATTAGAGTCAAATGAAAATTATTACAATGCAATAGATAAAGTTAATACTAACGAATTAAGTGATATGCATAAGTATACTTGCATGAAATTAGGAAATAATAAATACATTATAAGGCTGTATGTACCTACTGGACAAAAGACAGTTGATAATGGTTTGGAATTAAAAAGAATAAAAACAATAAGTAATACTACTGTTATTATTGATTTGAATGAAAAATTACTTGAAGTTAGGAGCAGTAGCAAATATGCAGATAAAATAGCAAATTCAATATGTGATTATTTACATATTATTAATCATGATGGAAAAAGAATACTTGGAAATCATAGTAATTCATTAGAAAAATTTAGAGATTCATTAAATAATGGGAAATTTATAGATACTACATCGATACCTGATGAAAACATAGAATTGACAAGTAGTGAAAATCAATTAGTAGTAAAAACATTAGAATCTTTAGATGAATATTTTATAGATAAAGGTTTAGATAAATTAATAAATTCATTAAACGATATGAATCCGGAGGGGACTCCATTTACCCAATTACTATTAGCAGGTATGTCTAAAATAGGAATGGCTGTTAAACCTAATGCGGATGATGATTTATCTCAAAAATCACTATACAAACTATTTAAAGGATATATGACTGATTATAGTGGATATATTACATTTACGTTGCCCGGAGATATACATGAAATTAGATATACATTATTAGTAGGTGTAAAAACCAATACTATAAGTTTTAGGTCAAGTGTAACAGAGGAAGTTATTGACTATGTAAAAAGTAAAATAGTATAATTATATAAAGGGAGGGAGATGATGATATGAATGATAATTTTGCAATAGATCAACTAATTGAAGAGATTGCTTCTAGTGGGAAAATTAAAAGTTTTTACCCAATCAGCATATCCAAAAGATTAAATCTCTCACTTACTATCGTTTTAAATAGGTTAAACTATTTAGTTGAAGGTGGAATATTAAGATTAAGATATGAAGTAAGGTGTACAGAACATTTAACAGAATTAAACATAGTTGATTCATATGATAAAGTATTAGGTACATATATTAATTGTTATGAATGTAACGATGATATACTAATAGGATTAGAAAATATATTTATAGTTTATTTTTTAAATAATGATTATATAGATAGTATAAAAAAAAAGAAAAGTATTTTTCTAAACAGTGCATATAATAAGCAAGAAAAATTAAATTTTTCCGATGCCCCTCAAGATATGGTCTCTATACTTAAAGAAGTAATCGGACAGACTGAGAATACTAATTTTAAAAATATAGAGAATATAGATAATAATATAGGTAAAATAGCAAATATTTTATCAAACTCAGGAGATAAAGAACTTATTAATAATTTTAAAGAAATAGATGAGGAAATAGAGAAGGATAAGAAAAAAAGTATAGGTAAGAAAATACTTGATGGGGCTGAAGGTTTGGGAAAGCTAAAGGATGGAACAGAAGCTATTGAAAAATTTTCTCCAATAATAATAGATACGATGAATAGAGCAATTACAAAATGGCCAGAAATTCATATTTATATTGATAATTTTATAAAATATATACATTCTCTATTTTAAATAGTAACTATAAGCAGTAAACAAAAGCAATCAAACTCAACAACATTAAGGGCAGTATGTAGATTAATTTCTAGGTACTGCCCTTAATATTCTATATTATTTGTTTTTAATATGTTACATATAATTTTATTGTATTTTATCAAGTAATATTCTTTTCTTTTCAATAAATTCTTCTTTTGTTAATATACCTTTATCTTTTAGTTTAGATAATTGTTCGATATCATGATATATATTATTGTTTTCTTTAGGTATATTAGTTTCTATAATTTTATTTTTTTCAATGAATCCAAAATCTTTATTTGGTATTAATTTTAATAGAATATTGTAAGTATCTGAATCAAATATTATACGTTTGTCTTGATTATCTTCAATATAATATAAATATGTTTGTCTTTTATCTACTTCTTTTTGAGATGTTTTTATCTTTTTTCTACCTGCTAATACTGCACCAGCTTCACCTGCAATAACTCCGCCAATAATTGCACCAGGTAAATTAATGCTACCCCCTTCCACTATATTATCAACTCGATATTCACCATCTCTAGTAAAAAATTTTATATTTTTAATAGGTATTATTATTTTCTCTACTATGTTATTTGGATTATTTTTATAAAAATAAGTTGTACATAATTTTATAAAATCAGTATCTTTCCATATAAATAAACGTAATCCAGTATGAACCTTACCTTTTTCATCTATAACTGGAATATTACATTCACATGGTTGATCATTTAATTCATTACAAGTAACTATACTCGTGTTTTGTGGTATTTTATTATTTTGTTCATATAAAGAGGAAGCTTTTTTTAATTTCTCAGCAGAAGATTCTCCTACTGCAATAATAATTAATAGCACTACTATAACTATTAAAATTAATATATACATTACTATCTCACATCCTTATTTAATATTTAAATAACTTTAAAATACTTTTTTAAATTTAGTATATCATTTCTAAATTAATCTCTTTATAAACATATTATAAACATTAAAGTTAAGTTATTCCAATATTTCTTGCCTTAAATTGAAATTAATAGTAAAATAATACGCGGAAATATAAAAAATTACATAAATAAGGGGGATAAGGTAATAAAAAGAATGAGTTTTATTTTATAGTGAAATAATACAAATTATAATTTTTAGAACTAATATTTATTAAAAAGGGGAAGCAATTATGACTTTATTATTTTTTATGTGCTTAGTTTGTTTTATAACAGGACTTATCAAACCAGATAAAATAGTATTTTGGAAAGCACCAAATGAAAGAACTAAAAAAGATGTTTTAAAATATCTTGGTACAACAACAGCTATACTTTTTGTTTTAGTGGGGGTATTTAATCATAATAGTTCACAAAGTACCACAACTACTAATAATGTAACAAATAGTAAATCACAAACAGAAACAGTAAAAAAGACAGATGAAAACATACAAAAACAAAAGGATGAACCTAAGGAAACTAAAAAAATAGGTTGGATAAAAGAAAATCAGAACTGGCATTATTATGATAATAATGGTAAAGCTAAAACTGGCTGGATAGAAGATAATAATAAATATTATTATCTAAGTACTTCAGGGGTTATGCAAAAAGGTTGGATAAAAGATCAAGGAAAAGATTATTATCTAGATAATTCAGGTATAATGCAAACTGGATGGAAAGAAAGTAATGGAAAGTGGTATTATTTAAATGAAAATGGAACTATGGCAACTAATAAGACAGTTAATGGATACTATTTAGGTGCCAATGGGGAAATGCAAGAAAAAGTTGTAGAACATCAAGCTGTTACAAATAATAAGTCCAATAATAACAACAATATTAATGGAGCTGGAGAAGAAAAAGGTGAAACAGCATATTTGCCTGCAACAGGACAAAAATATCATTCTAGACCTGATTGTGGAAGGATGAATCCGAACAAAGCTACAAAAACTACAGTTTCTAAAGCAGAACAACAAGGATATGGACGTTGTAGCAAGTGTTGGTAGAAAAATACTATAGTTAACATAATAAAACAAGAGATAGTATTTAGAAGTTATCTGTGCTATCTCTTTTTTGGTAGTGATATTGTCTTTTAATATTATTGACAATAATTTCCGGTAGTATACAATTATAATTACAAAGATAGGAGGAGTGACATTGGAGGTATTGGGACTTATTTTAGGATTTGTAGCATTTATAGGTATGATAAGTACAAGTGGATTATGTATTTATTCTATTTATAACATAAAATTTAAATATAGACCTAAACAATTGTTAATGGTTTTGATTGTTTTTAGTATGGCTTTAGTTATTTCATCTGAAATTTTATTGGCAGACTCAAATAAACAAAATAAATCTAATAAAACTAATATTGAAGAAAGTAGTAAAAGAATAAAATAATATTATAAATGAGAAAGGGGATTAAAAAAATGAAAGCTACTAAAAAATTACTTAGTTTATCATTAGCAATATTATTGTCGACATTTACACTAGGATGCAAACAAGCTAATGCTACAGATAAAACTAATACAAATGTTGCTAATACACAAGTTACATCTTTAAATGATATGAAAGTGCATTATATTGATGTAGGACAAGGAGATTCTGAACTTATACAAGTTGATGGAAAGAATATTTTAATTGATGCAGGATGTAACGATAATAAAGCATTGAATTACTTAAAATCTATTGGCGTTACTAATTTAGACTATGTAATAGCCACACATCCACACGAAGATCATATAGGTGGAATGACGACTATAATAAATAATTTTAATGTTAAAGAGTTTTATTCACCTAAAGTAGCTCATACAACTAAGACTTTTGAAAATATGATAAAAGCTCTACAAAATAAAGGAGTAAAGATTACGTCTCCAACTGTAGGAGATACATTAACTATAGGTAATGCTACAATGCAATTTTTAGCACCTAATAGTAGTAAATATCAAGATTTAAATAATTATTCAATAGTTTGTAAATTGAAGTATGGTAACACATCTTACTTATTTACAGGAGATGCTGAAAGTTTATCAGAAGGTGAAATATTAGCTAAGCAATTAGACATAAGTGGAGATGTTCTTAAATTAGGACATCATGGAAGTCATTCATCAACTAGTCAAGCTTTTTTAGATAAAGTTAATCCAAAGTATGCAATAGTAAGCTGTGGCAAAGATAATGACTATGGCCATCCACATAAAGAAGCAATAGACAAATTAAATAAAAAAGGAATTGAAACTTTAAGAACAGATGTGAGTGGAACTATAATTTCTAGTTCTAATGGAAATGATATAACATTTAATGTTAATACAAACGGAACTAATACTGATACAGGAAATACAACTAATGATAATAAGACAGATACTAAAAGTAATACTGTTTGGGTAGCTAATAAAACAGCAAAAGTGTATCATAGCACTAAAGATTGTAGTAATATGAAATCACCAAGTGAAATGTCTTTAGAAGATGCTGAAGCAAAGGGATTAAGACCATGTAGCAAGTGTCATTAAATTAAAAAGCAGTAGGTAAAAAATAATTTTACTTACTGCTTTAATTTTATTGAATTTCGCAATTATCTAAACATACATCTACAAAACTTTGTCCACGTATTTTCCCTTTTATGGTGATAGTAGCACCTTTTTTTAACTTAGCTATTTGGTCTGATTGATTATTATTAGCAAAGTAACAATTAACACCAAGCATTGAACCTTTTTTACCATCACTTAAACAAATACAAGGTCTATCAGAAGTTATACTTATCTTTCTTATTTTACCTGTAACGATACCTATCTTTCCACTATATAAATTATCAGCATTAACTTCATTATCATTATAAGCTTTATATAATTCCTTAGATGTAATAGTAACTGTTTCGATTTCTTTTTCAGTTTCAGTAGATGTTCTTATATTATCTTTTTTTAATGATTCATCAGTATTTATAGTATCAATATTGTTAGTTTCAACAGTTGTATCAACAATATTAGGCTTATTAGTAGTTAAATAACATAATAAAGCTATTATTAAAAAACTTCCAAATGCTATTTCTTTAATATACCCTTTCATTTAATATCTCCCCCTATAACTATTATAGTTAAGTTATTCCAATAATTATTTATATAGGAACTAAACATCTTTATTATCTTTTTCTAATATTTTATTCACCTTTAATTAAGTATTTTATCTTTATTCCAATCTGATTTATTTTCATAATACTCTAATCCATTAGGTAATTTTTTTGATTTAACATTTTTTTCTGTTTTATTAATTAATCTTTGTATTATTTGATAAATATAATTTCCGTTATTAGTCATTATTATATAGTTTTTAGAACCAAACTGCATTTCTATTGCATCTGAATAAGGAATTACTGAAACAAGAGTATTTATATTGTGGCTGAATCCTTTTTCTCCTATAAAGATAACTCTTTTATTTGTTATATTTAATATTCCAATGTAATCTTCTGCAATATTTTTTCTTATAGGAATTCTTTTACTTCCAGAACTTCTA
Organism: Clostridium sp. CTA-5; assembly: GCF_054768135.1. Classification (NCBI taxonomy): domain Bacteria; kingdom Bacillati; phylum Bacillota; class Clostridia; order Eubacteriales; family Clostridiaceae; genus Clostridium; species Clostridium sp. CTA-5. Next base: position 635,899 of record NZ_BAAAAT010000001.1, read on the forward strand.
TATGTAATCCCTTTAGCAATTCTAAAAGACATTCCAGCTCCTCCACCAGAGTATCCAACAACTTTATTTTTTATTTTTCTAAGTAATGCATTATCACAATAATGGCAAATTTCATTCTGCTTTAAAATTATATTTCCTTGTACCATAGGTAAAGGTTCATTATCTGCTAAATATAATATGTCTTGATTATTACTTAAAGTATTAGAATTGCTTTTTAAAGTATTAGTAATACCAATTAATAAACCTATAATAATACAGATTACTATAAATCCCATAGTTATCCACCTTTCGTATATATTGTAATTATTATTATATATTAATAAAATTTAATTGTAAAATATGTATAATAATATCTTATATGGATATGCTTAGGACAAGGGTAAAGTTGTATTAAAAACTAATAAATTATATAAGAATATTGATTTATTAAAAGATTGGGGTGTTCTTATGGAAAAGATACTAATAAGTCGTAATAGTTTAGCTGAAAGATGGGATTTTGAAAGTTCACAAAGTATTATAAATTATGAAAATGAAGGTATATTAACTAGAAATCCTAATATTAAGGCTCCAAGATATTATATGGAAGAAGTTTTAAAAATTGAAGCATTGAAAGAAGTAAATCCTTTATCACCGTTAGAAAGAAAACACTTAGAAAAAAGAATAGAAGAACTTGAAAAAGAGCTAAAGTTCTATAAAGAAAAAATTAATTCTATAAAAATGTTATTAATCTAGTATTTTTATTGAATAATATATGTAATTATTTTACAATATATTTAGGGTGATGTTATGGGAGTAAAGAATAAATTAAAAGAAATCAGAATGAGAGAATATTTAATGGCTCCAGGAGAATTTGCAAAATTTCTTGGCATGAGTATTAAAACATATAGTGGATGGGAAAATGAATACAGTAGACCAACATTAGAAAAAGCATTAGAAGTTGCAAATAAATTAAATAAAAATGTTAATGATATATGGTACTTAGAATAACTAGGTATCATATTTTTTGTATAATTTTCTTAAAATACAAAAATATTTTTTAAAATTAAGAAACTTTCTTACAAATGGAGCATATAGTATAGCATAGTAAGAAATAAGGAGTTAAAAAATATGCTACTAGGAATAGATTTGGGCAATTTTGGAGTAAATACATCTGAAAATGACTTCTTTTATAGTAGAATTTCAGATATTAGTAACTTTTCGGAGGAAAATAAAATTAATTATGAAGGCACTGACTTATATATAGGAGATGGGGAGTTTTCTACAGATTGGAATAAGAGTCAAAAGGAAAATACTTTGCCATTGCTTTTTTCAGCACTTGCTAGAAGCTCAAATGAAAATTTCTTTCAAATTGTTTTAGGATTACCAATACAGCAGTATAAAACTAACAAAGATGAATTTAAAAAGTACATTGAAGATAATAGAGGGAAGACAATAATATATAAAGGCATAAAAAGAGAAATTATTATATCAGATGTTCTTATAGCTCCAGAAGGTGCTGCAGCTTATTATAATTTGAGTATTGAACAGAAAAAGATAATAGGTAATAAACCTTTAATAATTGTTGATATTGGAGGAAGGACTACTGATGTGTGCTTATTTGAAAATAAAAAGATAAGGTTTGTTAAAACAATACCTGTAGGAATGTTAAATGTGTATAAGGATATTATAGATAATGTTAATACAACTTATACAGAAGATTATAAGTTAGAAGATGGTGAATTGATATTAAGAGAAGGCTTATTTCTTAGAGGAAAACAACAAGATATTACTTTTATAAAACCTATATTACAAAGACATTTTAATAGTATATATAAAGATTTACAATTAAATTTTAATACTTCTAAAGGGTATGTATTACTAACTGGTGGAGGAGGTATTACATTTAAGCAAGCATTTAAAAATAGATTAGAAAATTTAATTATTAGTAATGATCCTGTTTTTGATAATGCAAAAGGCTTTAAAAGATTGGGGGAATCAATATGGCAAGAAAAATAAGTGTAAGCTTTAAAGAGACTTCAAAAGATTTAAAATTGTACAATTATCTTAATTCTTTAGATGATAAATCAGCAGATATTAAAGAGTTATTGAGAAAGGCTTTAAAGGATGTAAAGATAGATGATGATGAAATAAAAGAAAATGTTGATGAAGATGTTAATATATTAGATTTTTAGGAAGTATGAAGATAATGAGTGTAAAAAATCTCTTGTATAAACAAGAGATTAGCATTGAGACCACAATAATAGTAAATAGCCAGCTATAATCCATGCCATAAAAATGACCTTCTTTCATGTGTTTTATTATAAGTATGTTCATAAAAATAAGTTTTATACATGAAGAGTATAATTAGGCTATTTAACTATCGCAACGCTTTGCTATAGTGTATGCATTACATTTTTAAAATAGAACTATTTAGGAGTAAATATATGATATTTTTATTAAAATTAATAATTGGAATTCTTATTGGGTGTCTTTTAGGCCGTAAAGATATAGAAAAAATAATAAATAATTTTAAGGAGTAATTATGGAGATTATAGGGTTTTATTATAATGAAAACAATAAGAACAAAGTTAACGAAATACAAATAGATGTAGATAAAGTATTGATGCAAACCACAATAACCTTAATAATGTTTAATGGTATGAGTATAGTTGCTTATGCTGGAACAATAACAGAAAGTGTACAACCTATTATAGATATATTTAAAGAACTAGCAGAACCAGTAAGTTATGGATTTATGATTAAAGGCTTTTTAAGCATAATGGCAGGAAGTGAACATGAAGGAAAAAAGACAATTAAATATGCTATTGGGGGATACATGGGTATACAATGGATTCCTAAAATATTTCAAATTATTAAATCAATTAATTTTTAGAGGTGCTGTATGGATTGGTTAATTAATAAAATAGGAGATTTTGCAGGTTGGATAACTAAAAGTGGATTAAGAGGAATAGGAAATTTAGGTGTAGAATGTACTGGACTATTTATAATAGTTGGGATTATGGGTTTATATATTACAATGTCTGGAAATAAAAAGTTGGGAACTAAAATAACTTCTAGTGATATAATGATATATTTATTGTTAAAGGTATTATCTAATGTTTAATTTAGGAGAAAATATAATTACTGATTCTATAAAAACATTCAGAATTATTCCAGATTATGATATTAGCAATTTAGATAATAAATCTTTAGTAGATGTATTTACTAATATTTATAAAACACCTAAAGAAAGATTTAATATTAAAAACTTAACTTATTCATTACCAAAACAAATATATTTTGATATTGTATTTAAAAGAAAGCAAGCTTATTTTTACTTATCATGCACTAATGATTATTCAAGCCTTATAGAAAATAAAATGAATACTATTTGGAATAAAGCTGATATACGGGAAGTTAAAACAATAGGAAAATTTAAAAAAGAATATACAGAATGTTGTGAGCTTATACTTAAAGATTATAATTTTAAAAGTTTGTCTACAAACAAAAATGATTTATATCCATTAACTAATATGATGGGAATATTAAAAATGCTAGGAGAAAATGAACAGGTAAGAGTTAATATTGCTATTGAACCTATGAAAAGAATTGATTGGATAGCAGCTGCACAAGATGAATATAAACTTTATAATAAAGGTAAAATAGCTGACAATGAAATGACTAGTACAGAAAAGATAGCTAAATTGGGATTTATTGGAGTTGAAGCTTTAATAAACTTATATATAGATTATAAATTACTAATATTTGAGAGTATGTTAGGTTTAGTTGTACCTGAAAAAGAAGAATTAAGCAAAACGATTAATTTAAAAATAGATAGTATAGAAGCTATTAAGAAATATAATAAGTATGAAGGACTAAATTCTGATAGTATATATAAATTAACTTCTACAGCTTTTAAAACTAAAATATCTATTTTGTCTCAATCAAGAGATTCTAATAAAGCAAAGTTGAACATGTTATCAGTAGCAAATTCATATAAAGATTTAAATAGTGATAATAGCTTGGTACCTAAATTATTAAGTCAAAATGAGCAATCTAAATTATTCAAAGAAGTAATGAATGGATATAAAATACCCTCTAAAAATCTAATATTAAGTGATAAAGAAGTATGTAAGCTAATTGAATTACCTCAAAAAGATTTGCAAAGGGAGTATAAAATTAAAAGTATTGATACAAGAGAAGTTGATATACCTAAAGAATTACAAAATGGACTTGTAAGAATAGGTGTAGCAGAAAAACAAGGTAGAATTATAGATACCACATGGAGTACTGATAAAAATATAATGGCACTAGCAAAAATATTCATAGGCTGCCAAAATGCAGGAAAGACTACTGCTATAAAAAGAACGGTTAAAGAATGCCATAAGGCAGGATATAGTAATGTGGTAATTGATTATATAGAAAATTGTGATACAGCAAGAGAAATTATGGAGAATGTACCTGAAAAAGATAGAATAATTTTAGAACTAGGTAAAAAAGATTATGTACCAGCTATGGCTTATAATGAAGTCAGTAAATTAATAAAAGAAGATATGGATTCTTGGGATAGAATTAATTTAGCTAATCTTATTTCAGAACAGGTAGAGTATTTAATAAATGCTATTACAGATACAACCACAGGAGAGTTAACAGCTCCAATGTTAAGATATTTACATGCAGCAAGTATGATAACTTTTATAAAACCCGGTGCAAAAATAAATGATGTGTTTATAGTTCTTAGAAGATGGGATAAAAGAAATGAAGCAATAAGATATGCTAAATATAGTGGATGTTTTGAGAAAGATGATGATATATTCTTTGATTTAGAAGAGTTACATGAAAGAGATAAAGAAGGTAAAATAATAGGGACTAGAGAACATTTAATAAGTGGAATTCTTAACAGAATAGCTTTACTACAAAAGAATCCTTATATTAAAAGAATGTTAACTGCTGAAATAGATATGGAAGAAGATTTTACAAAATTTATAGAAGAGGGCAAAAGTATTTTTATATTAATTCCTCAAACTAAATTTCCTAATGTTACTATAAGAGATATCTTAACAACATTTTTTATATCTAGGTTATGGCTTACAGTTGAACTTAGAGAAAATAATAAAGATGCTAGGTTGTGTAATGTAATTTTTGATGAAGTACATCAAGTACCTACAACAGCAAGGTTTTTAAGTAATCATATAACAGAGTTTAGAAGGCATAGATTGGGATTAATAATAAGTTGTCATTTCCTTAAACAATTAAAAGACTTATTAGGCTCATTAAAAAGTAGTGGAGCTAGTTATATACTTATAGCAGGAACAGAGAAAGAAAATTTAGAGTATTTAAAACAAGAAATAGAACCTTTTACAGTAGAAGATGGACTTAAATTAAAACCATATACAAGTTTGAATATTATTAATTATGGAAACCAATATGCAAAATTTATAACTAGATTACCAGAAAAATAAGACCAGGAGTTATTATCCTGGTCCTTTTTGGTAGCTCCATCTTTTTATTTAAAATAATTTTTATTTAAGTTGTAAATATTAATAATGTCATTTAATATAGAATCAGAAGGAATTCTATGTCCATTTTCAAAGTTAGCTATGGTGGTAAGAGCTTTATTTATAGATTTACCAAATTGTAATTGAGTTAGTCCGTTATTAAGTCTTAATAGTTTTATCTTATCACCTATAGTTTGTGCTTGTAATATTGGATATAATGAACTGTTTAAGTTATATGTATACTTTTTGAATAATTCTTTAAATATTGCATTTTTGAATATACTGGACATGCAAGTTGCATTTTGGGACAACCTGCATGTCCAGTATCCAACAATACCACATTTTCAGCAAACTCTTTTAATGCATATTGCTGACAAACTTTAGTACTAAGTTTACCATAATTAACGTCTTCTTTAGGAATTTGTAAAACTACAACACCATCCTTATCTAATTTATTTTTAATTTCTTCTGATAGACTTTCTTTAGCAAGTTTACAAGAACCTGAAAATGCACCAAGTACATCATCATCTCTTTCACCTTGAATATCAGAAACACCACATCTTTCACTAATACTTATTCTAGGGCCAAAAGCAGGACATCTTAAGACACACATTGAGCATCCATTACCATAACGCAAACAATTTCCCATTGGTCCAGTTGTACCAGTAGTTTCAATAAATACATCTCCATCAATGTACGTATCATCACTTAAATATACACCATGAAGTTTATTACCATCAAATTTAACATCATTAACTCTACTTTCAGTTAATATTTTTATTCCTAATGATTCTAAATATCTTCTAACCTCTCCTTCAATAATATTTACATTATATAAAGTAGCATGCTTATGACCTGGAAATTCTATATTAGTATGAGTTGCTACTTTATCTGAAATTTTTATTAAATCACCACCACCTAAAGCAATAAGTTCTTCGGAAGCTGTATATCTTCCGTTGTTTCTCATTATTCCTCCAACATTCCCCAATCCAAGTAAAAGATCAGTTTTTTCAATTACAACAACTTCTGCTCCAGCTTTTCGGCTACTGATTGCTGCGGCGCACCCAGACCAACCTCCGCCAATAATAACAACCTTCATATAAATCTTCTCCCTTCAAATATACTTCTTGGATCAGACTGCTCTTTGCAGAATCTTTTTACTCTATGACCAGAAAATCTTGCAGTACAGGCGCCACAAACGCCTTCTCCACAACACATTTTAAAATTATTGCAACAAGATAATAAAACATCTGCTCTATTTAATTTATCTAGGTATTCTATAACGTTATAAGTTAAAATATCAGCACCAGCTATATGAATAAATTTAACCCCTTCCTTCAATGCATCTTTAATAATCACCTTACAATAATCTGATAATTTTCCAGCTTCTAATAAATTATAATCTTTAGATTTTATTGAATATTCTTCCAAAAGATTACTAGCAAAATTATCTTTAAATGGAGTTCTATCAATCACCACATTAACATCATTTTCTTGTGCAATTAATTTCCTTATTACAGGCATCATTGGAGCTACGCCTATTCCTCTTGCAAGTACTAATGATTTACCTCCTTTTTGAGCAAGTATATTTTTAATTCCAAATACACCATTCCAATAAGGTCCCCTAATCACTATGTTATCTTCTTCCTTAATATTTAAAATATTTTTAGTTTTTACACCTCTAATCTCTATTAATATTGTTATTATATTAGTCTCTATATTCGATTCCATAATGGAAATTGGAATATCAAAATAAGCATTTTCGTTTGTTCTAACAAATATATAACTACCAGGCTTAACTAAATCTAAAGCTAATTTATGAGGAGCTTCAAATTTAATCATAACAACTTCTTTATTAAAATTAGTTATTTCTTTAACGGCACAAGTATAACTTTTTCTGCCTTCTTTTGCCTTATTACCATTGTTAAATAATTCCTGATATATGCAAACCCCCTTCCAATTTAAGCAATCACAAAAACATTCTCCTTGTAACTGCGAACATAATAAACATTCTCCTGATTCAGCAAGCTTACATGGACAATATTCAGTTCCAGCATCGATGCAATCTATTGCTTCTTTTATCATTCTATCTCCTTCTGATAAAATTGCTCCTCAATAATAATTTATAATTTTGAAATTATTTTGATACAAATAATGTATGACAAAATTCTCTTATTTAGACTTAATAATTAAGAATGATAAACCTATATATATAGAAAATTATTATTAAATAATATATAATGTTAAATAAATATATTATATGGAGGGAAAGTATGTTAGTAATAATTTCTCCAGCTAAAACTCTGGATTTTAATAAAATAAATAAGAATTTACCAATAACAAAACCTGAATTTTTAAGAGAAGCTAAGATTTTAGTAAATGAATTGAAAAACTATGATTTATTTTCGCTATCAAAACTTATGAAAATAAGTGATAAATTAGCTACTTTAAATAAAGATAGATTTGAAAAATGGACTGATTCTTTAGAAAATTCAAGACAATGTTTAATTGCATTTAAAGGAGATGTATATAATGGTATAGATGTTGGAAGTTTTAATGAAGAAGATTTTTTTTATACAAATGAACATTTGAGAATATTATCTGGACTTTATGGAGTTCTAAATCCATTTGATGGGATAAATCCATATAGATTAGAAATGGGAATTAAACTTAAATTTAATAAATATAGAAACTTATACGACTATTGGGATAATAAATTAATAAAGAGAATAATAAAAGACATAGAAAAAACAGAAAATAATATATTAGTTAACCTTGCTTCTTATGAGTACTTTAAATCAATAGAAGATATAAAAAAATTAAATCCTACTATAAAAATAGTAACACCTATATTTAAAGAATATAAAAATGGTGAATATAAAATAATATCTATAAAAGCCAAAAGAGCAAGAGGTCTTATGACTGCATTTATAATGAAAAATAAAATTAATAATATAGATAATATTAAAAAATTTGATTTAGAGGGATATGAATTTAATGAAATTCTTTCAAATAATGAAGAGATAATTTTTACAAGGCATAATGAAAAATAATTAAATTCTAAAAATCAGGAAGTAAAAAATCTTCCTGATTTTTTATTATAATATGGAATAATATAAAAGAAGTTAATATTAATAACAAATAAAGTTCATACTAAATATTAATAAAATTAGTATGAAGACAATTATAGTGATAATTTATATAATAAAGAGTATAATATCAATAAATCAAAACTAGAATAATATATAATAAGCACTTATTTTAAAAATAAGTAGGTACTATAATTATTGAAATTATTATGTATAAGTTCCAATGAAGTTTATCTATTAATTAACAAGCATAGTGAAGAACTTATATAGAAAATTTAGTATATATATATGATTCTAATTGGATAGTACTAATACAGACATCTATTTTTTATAAAAATTATAGATGTGTTAACTTAATTAGAATATATACTATATGTTTTAAGGAGGATATATGTTAAGTAAAAAGTTAGCTCAAAATATAGTTGATAAGATGATGGAAGTTATACCATATAACGTAAATATAATGAATAACAAAGGGAGAATTATTGGAAGTGGAGATTCATCTAGGATAGGGAGCATACATGAGGGTGCTGTAGATGCTTTAGATACAAAAGAAACAGTTGAAATTTTTGAAAATCATCAATATACAAAGCCTGGAGTTAATATTCCTATATTTTTCAGAAATGAAGCTGTTGGAGTTATAGGAATAACTGGTTTACCAGAGATAGTTAGACCATTTGGACAACTTGTTAGCATTACAGCAGAACTTTTAATAAGTCAAGAATATTCAATAAATGAACATATTATAAAACAAAAATTAATAGAAGAATTTATATATGAATGGATAAATAATAAAGATTATAGTGAAGAATTTATTCAAAGAGGAAACTCTTTAGGAATTGATGTTGAGAATGAAAGAACAGTAGCTGTAATTCATCATGAAGATAAACAAGAAAAAAAAGTTAAATCTTTGATTAAAAAATTTTTAAAAGATGGTGAATATAGTATTCATATATCATCAAATAGAATTGCCTTAATATTATTTTATAATAATTATACAATTAACAGAATTAATAGTTTTAAAGAACAAGCAGAAAAATTATATATTAAAATAGGAGTTGGAAGATTTAATAAAACTATTATGTACTCTTTAATGGATGCTGTAAATTCTATTAATATAGGGAGTAAACTATATAATGAAAAAATAATATATGATTATAAAACTATAAAATTTTTTCACGAGGTAAATTCTTTATTAAATAGATATGATGGTGATAATATTATTAAAAAAATTTCAGATGAGGGAAATGACAAGGAACTTTTACAAACCTTTTTAACATATATGGAGATGAATGGTGAAAAAATCAAAGTTTCAGATGCTATACATATACATAGAAATACATTAAATTATAGATTAAATAAAATTGAAGAGTTAACTAATTTAAGATTTGATAATTATTTAGAATTATATCAATTAATAACAGCTTATATAAGATATAAATTAAATTCTTAGATATAAATATAAAGACTTTAAAATGATTTTTGTGCATTTGAACAATAATTTAGGTGTGAAATTCGTTTACAACATGATGAATTTATATCCTATATCATATAAAATAGTAAACGTTGTTAATGACAGTAAACGTATTAATTAGAAAACACATGATAGGGAGGATATAAATATGGAAGTTACAGTTACAGCATTAGGTGCCATAATTGCATTAACTATCGCAATTATATTAATTATTAAAAAAGTTCATCCAGCATATGGTTTAATACTTGGTGCTTTAATAGGTGGTCTTATAGGTGGTGCAGGCTTAACAGGCACTGTAAATTTAATGATGGCTGGAGCAAAAAATATGATGCCAGCAATATTAAGAATACTTACGGCAGGAGTTTTAGCAGGAGTTCTTATAAAATCAGGTGCAGCCGCTAAAATTGCAGAAACTATTGTAAGTAAAATTGGTGAATCTAAAGCATTGATAGCTTTAACTATAGCAACTATGGTTTTAACTATGGTAGGTGTATTTATTGATGTTGCAGTAATAACAGTTGCACCAATAGGTTTAGCTATAGCAAGTAGAGCAAAATTAAGTAAAACAGCAATTCTTATAGCAATGATAGGTGGAGGAAAAGCCGGTAATATAATGTCACCTAATCCAAATACTATTGCAGTATCTGATAATTTAGGAGTTTCATTAACTAATGTTATGATGGCAGGAATAATACCAGCTATATTTGGAGTTATTATTACTTGTATAATTGCAAAAAAATTAAAAGGTAAAGGAAGCTTTGTAAAAGAAGAAGAATTAACTCAAGAAGTAGAAGAAAAACCTAATTTTCTACCAGCAATTATTGGACCATTAGTTGCAATAATATTACTTATGTTAAGACCTATAGCAGGAATAGCGATAGATCCATTAATAGCACTTCCAGTTGGAGGAATATGTGGAGCATTAGCTATGGGAAAAGTTAAAAATATTAGTGAATATGCTACATTTGGTCTTGGAAAAATGAGTGGTGTTGCAATACTTTTAATTGGAACAGGAACACTTGCAGGAATAATATCAAATTCAGGATTAAAAGATGTAATAATTCAAGGAATTAATACACTAGGATTACCAAGCTTTGCTTTAGCACCAGTATCAGGAGTACTTATGGCTGCAGCAACAGCATCTACAACTTCAGGTTCAGCAGTTGCTAGTTCAGTTTTTGGAGCAACAGCTATAGAGCTTGGAATATCATCTCTAGCAACAGCAGCTATGATGCATGCAGGAGCAACTGTGTTAGACAGTTTACCACACGGAAGTTTCTTCCATGCAACTGGTGGTAGTATAAATATGGAGATGAAAGAAAGATTAAAGCTTATTCCTTATGAAGCCTTAGTTGGATTTACAATGACAATAGTGTCAACAATAGTATTTGGAATAATACTTTAATATATTCAAAGAAGAATTAATAAAAATCCCATTTAAATAATAGATAAGAATAAATGAAAAATTTTAGAATAGTAGAAGGAGTTAATGACATGAAGTTTGTGTTGGCACCAGATTCATTTAAGGAAAGTATGACATCTAAAGAGGTATGTGAAGCTATGGAAAGGGCTATTAAAAGGCTTATTCCAACTGCTGAGTGTATAAAAGTACCTATGGCCGATGGTGGAGAAGGAACAGTTGAAGCTTTAGTGGAATCAACAAATGGTAAGATATATAATTTAGAAGTTACAGGGCCTTTAGGTAATAAGGTTAAATCATATTTTGGTATTTTAGGAAATGGTACTACTGCGGTTATCGAAATGGCAACGGCTAGTGGAATACAATTAATTAAAAGAGAAGAAAGAAACCCATTAATAACTACAACTTATGGTACAGGAGAACTTATAAAAGCGGCTTTAGACAAAGGTGTTAAGCACATTCTTATAGGAATTGGGGGAAGTGCTACTAATGATGGTGGTGCTGGTATGATTCAAGCTTTAGGTGGAAGACTTTTAGACAAGAATGGAAAAGAAATTTCATTTGGTGGTGGAGCTTTAAAAAATATAGAAACTATAGATTTATCAAATTTAGATAATAGATTAAAAGATGTAACTATAGAAGTAGCTTGTGATGTAACAAATCCATTAGTAGGAGAAAAAGGTGCATCAGCTATCTTTGGACCACAAAAGGGTGCAACACCAGAAATGGTTAAAAAATTAGATGATAATTTAGTTCATTATGCAAATATAATAAAAAAATGTTTAGGAAAAGATATTGCACATGTTGAGGGTGCAGGGGCAGCAGGCGGACTTGGTGCAGCATTACTAGCATTTTTAAACGGTGAATTAAAAAGAGGAATTGATATTGTTATAGAACATACTAATTTATCTGAAAAAGTTAAAGGTGCAGATTATCTATTTACTGGGGAAGGAAGTATAGATGATCAAACTATATTTGGAAAAACTCCAATAGGGGTTGCTAAAGTAGCTAAAAAAGAAAATTTAAAAGTTATAGCCTTTGCCGGGCGAGTGGGCAAAGGGGTAGAAATTTTATATCCAGAAGGAATTGATGGAATATTTTGCATTTTAAATAAAGTAACTACATTAGATGAAGCTTTAGAATTTGGAGAATATAACTTAGAAAAATGTGTAGAAAATGTAGTTAGAGTAATTAATTTAAAATAAATGTATTTAAATATTTAAAAAGCAACTTAAATTTTATAGAAAAATTATAAACTATGAAGAATCCAGCACTTGAGATCATGCCAAGTGCTGGATTTTTATCCTTCAAGTATTTTTACATAAAAGTGTCTATTTTTAGGTCCATCAAATTCACAAAAATATATGCATTGCCATTGACCTAATATTAAATTTCCATCATTAAGAATGAATGAATGAGAAGCTCCCATAATAGAAGATTTTATATGAGAATGTGAATTTCCTTCAAAATGCCTATAATTCATATCATAAGTAGGAAAATTTGTTTCAAATCTATATATTAAATCGATAACGACATCAGGATCTGCATTTTCATTTATAGTAATTCCAGCTGTAGTATGGGGACAATAAACTAATACAATTCCATTTTTTATATTGCTAGACTCAATATCATTTTTTATGTAGGGAGTTATATCTACAAGTGTTTGTCTAAGATTTATTGATAAAGAATGAGTAAAAAAATTGCCCATAAAGAAACCTCCAATTAAAATTTTATGTATCCATATAAAAAAATTATATATATCAACAACAAAGATGAATTATTTTGTAAATAATATATATTATAGCATAAATTTACGAAAAAGAATATTTTATGACATAATTTAACAAAGAATAATTAAAGATATATTATTTGGTTTAAAATTATATTAATTTAAGCATATTTATATATTTTAGATGAATATTTTAATATAATTTAAAATTAATAAGGAAAGGCTATCATTTATTAATAGTAGTCATAATTTTTTAACTACATAAATAAGCATAGCTAATTACTAAATAGTTCGATAAAAATAGATTTATGTACATATTTTTGACAATTTATGATTTAATTATAAAAATTATTTAATTATTTTTAATAAATATCATTAAAGGAATTACATTTTAATATATAGAAATATATAATTTGTTAAGAATTTAGTAAGTGATTATTAGATTTAATTGAAATAGATTTAAGAAATAATTAGTTTAATATTTTATATAGGAGACAAGAGTATTAGTTCTAAGAATAATTTGATAAAATATAAATTATAGAACTATTATAGTATAAATATAGAAAAGTTAGGGAGAAAAATTGAAAATGGACATAATATGTGAAGTATGGACAAAAGATAAATATAATGAATTTATTTCTTATTTAAATGAACAAAGTGATAAAAAATATGCAGAATTTCATTCTAAACTAATAAAAGGTTCTTCAAAATTATTAGGAATAAGAGTACCTATTTTAAGAAAAATAGCTAAAGAAATAAGTAAGGGAAATTATAAAGAATTTTTAAAGTTTTGTGGGTCAGAATATTATGAAGAGGTAATGCTCGAAGGATTGGTAATAGGAGAAATAAAGGTTGACTATAATGAGTTTATAAATTTTGTAGATAATTTCATATGCAAAATAGATAATTGGGCAATTTGCGATAGTTTTTGTGGTGGGTTAAAGTTAGTAAAAAAATATAAAAAAGAATTTTGGATTCATTTAGATGAATATTTAAGTTCTGAAAATCCATGGAAGAAAAGAGTGGCTATTGTTATTATGCTTGGAAAATATTTAGATGAAGAATACTTAGAAAAGGTCTTAGAGCGTTGTAATAATATTAATAGTAATCACTATTATGTAAAAATGGGGATAGCCTGGTTAGTAGCAACTGCATATTGTAAATTCCCCCAAATAACTTATAATTATCTTTTAGAATGTTCTTTAGATGATTGGACATATAACAAAGCTATTCAAAAAGCCTGTGAATCATATAGAATAGAAAAAAGTCAAAAAGAAGATTTAAGAAAGATGAAAAGAAAATAAAAATTATATAAAATATTAATACTATGTTAAAACTTATATAAATTTTTAAAGATACATAATATTGAGTATGCTTGTCTGAATATTGTTTTTTAAAGGATTTCGAATATATATAAGGTGTTTTGCAGTTTGAATAGTTTACTTTTAGTAAAGTATAATTATTACCAGATATACTTATAAAAGTAAAATAAAATTATACTATGGATAATTTAGAGTGACTTAAGAATTAGGAGGGCAAAATGATGAATTTAAGAGAAAAAATGTGTTCTGGTAAGATGTATAATGACTATTCAGATGAATTAATTGAAGCAAGGAAAAGAGCAGTATTCTTAACTAATAAGTATAATCAAAGTTTTGGAAAACCAGAGGAAGAGAGAATAGAAATTTTAGATGAACTTTTAGAAAAACACGGAAAAAATACTCATTTTGAACCAGATTTTAGATGTGAGTTTGGTTTTAATATTACAGTAGGAGATAACTTTTTTGCAAATTTTGATTGCATTATTTTAGATTGTGCAAAAGTAACTATTGGAGACAATGTATTATTTGGACCAAGAGTTGGGATTTATTTAGCTAATCATGCATCGATAGCTGAAGAACGTAATGCGGGTGCTTGTTATGCAAAACCAGTAACTATAGGAAATAATGTTTGGGTTGGTGCTGGAGTTCATATAAATCAAGGTGTAACAATAGGTGATAACACTATAATTGGTTCTGGAAGTGTTGTTACTAAAGACATTCCAGCTAATGTTATTGCAGTTGGTAATCCATGTAAAGTATTAAGAGAGATTACAGAAGCGGATAGAACTGATTATTTAGAAACTTTATAAGCTATTAAAAATAGTGTTAGTACTATAATATGAAAAATTTAGTACTCTTTTTATATATTAAGTAAAGGGGCTATCTCAAAACATTTAAAGTTTTGAGATAGCTTTTTTATTAAATACCATATTTACCAGTGTTAGAATCTTTGAATATTGGGTATTTTGGAGGAATAAAAGTAAATACAGTAAATATAAATGCTAGGGCTAATAAGATAAATAATGATATAGAAAACATTCTATTAGATGAATTGATATTTTCATAGATATAAATGGATATTAGTTGAGAAAATGTTATTGATAAAAAAAATGAAAAAATATCCCATACAACTGAATGAATATTAAATCCTCCAGTACCAATATAATAAAAGCTAAGAATAAAGAATATAGCAGCTAAAATTGAAATTGTTAATGAAATTATATAGGTTTCTAAATTAAATTTATTAAATTTATTAAGTATACAACATTGAATTATTCCCCAGATAAGTATAGGATAAAATGCTAATTTTAAATGTTCCCACACACTTTCATTTACTGGAGAAATTATTCCTATCAAAGTCATATTTCCACTTAAAGCATAAATGAAATGAAATAAACAACCTAATAAGAATATAAAAGGTATACCAATAATAATCCAATTATTAAAATCAATGTTTTCCATAATTAATACTCCTTAAATATAATATCAAGATATTATATAGAATATTATGGAAAATTATTACTAGAATACTTTTTCATATAGAATATTATATTTTATTAAGTGAGTCTTCAATAACTAAAAATAATGATTTATTTTATTATTTAAAATAAAAAAATAGATATTATTTTACTTAAATTATATAATATATGGTGTTAAGAAAAGATTAAGGAATTGCTAATGTTTTAATAAGTAATGATGGTTTATAATGGAAGTGTACTATATGAAGTAATACACTTAATACAAGGAGGTAATTAGTATGAGAAAATCAACGTTAATAGTTGCTTTAGGAGTATTTATTGTTATAACAGGGCTACTTTGTATTAGTTCTGAAAATAAAGTATATCAAAAAGAAAAGTATTTTAATAATCTGACAGAAGTACTTCAGCAATTAGAAAATAATAAGCTTATAGTTTTTGATCAAAAAGGAGAAGAACAAGAAAGTAAACAATTTAGTGAATGCCTTTCTTTAAGAAAAAGAATTGCAGGTTCACAAATGAATTATGGAAGTATGAGTAATATAAAATTGCAGGAACTAACAGAAAAACAAAAAAAATCTATAGAGGACAATTATAAAAACTATATAAAAAATATTAAAAACTATGGAGAAAAAAAGAATATTGAGGCAGTTAGATTTACAGCAGATATTACACGTCCTAGATATAGTTATAAATCAGATATAGAACATTCAGATGTAGAATCTAAAGTAATAGATATGGTTTTTGTAGATGAAGGTGAAGGAACTGTAATAGATTATTTTATAGAATCTTCAATAGATGAAGATAACAATATAGAAGAGGGAAAGCATAATGTTAAGGGTTGATCCAAGGAGTAGTACTCCTATTTATGAACAAGTAGAACTTAGAATTAAAGAACTTATTTTAAAAGGGGCTTTGAAACAAGGAGAAAAATTACCTTCTGTAAGAGAATTATCGTCAATGTTAACTATAAATCCTAATACTATTAGTAAGGCTTATGGAGAACTTGAAAGGGATGGAATTATAGAAACATTAAGAGGAAAAGGTACATTTGTAACACAAAATTTTAAGGGAATCATAGATGAAAAAAGAATTACACATATAACAGAACAATTAAAAAATATAATTTTAGAAGCTAGTTATGTATCAGTAAGTAAAGATGAATTTATTTCTATAGTTGAAAAAATATTTAATGAACTAGGGGTGAAAAAAAGTGATTCAAGTAAATAATTTATCTTTTATAATAGATGAAAAAGAAATTTTAAAAGACGTAAACTTGCAAATAAAAGAGGGGAAAATATTTGGAATAATAGGTCCTAATGGTGTTGGTAAAACTACATTGCTTAGATGTCTTAGTGGAATCTATAAACCTACTAATGGACAAGTTATTTATGATGGAGAGTGTGTTCATGATAATCCTAATATAAAAGAAAGGATAGGGTTTGTATCAGATGAAAATATATTCTTTTATAGTTTTAAGGTAAGTGAACTTTTAAAATATTATAAATATTCATATAAAAATTTTGATAGAGATAGATTTGATGAATTAAATGAGATATTTAAAATACCATTAAATAAATTTATATTTCAATTATCTAAAGGAATGAAAATGAGACTATCATTAATGATTGCTTTTTCTATTAAAGCAAAGTATTTAATTTTAGATGAACCAACATCAGGTCTTGATGCAATAATAAAAAATAAACTTTTAAAAATATTTGTTGACGAGGTTGCAAAACACAATATAACTATAATAATAAGTTCTCATCATTTAGGAGAACTAGAGAGAATATGTGATGAAGTAGCTATTTTAGATGATGGAAAGGTATCATATGAAAATTCTATTGATGATATGAAAAAGAAAATTAAGAAAATACAAGTAGCATTTGATAAACCAACTTATGAAGAAGATTTAAATTTAAAGGGTATATTTAAAATTTCTAAGGTAGGAAGAGTATTTACGATTATAACTGATGATTTTGGAGAAGAATTTTTAGAAGCTTTAAATAAATTTAATCCTTTATTTATAGAAGAAATAGATTTGAGTTTAGAAGATATCTTTATTTACAAGGTGGATAAGGAGGATAATAATGAAAAAATATTTAAATAAGGCATTGCTTTATTATTGGTTTAATTCTACAAGAACAATGTTACTATTAGGAATGTTATTATGGGGATGTTTTGCAAATGGAATATTAAACAGCTTATATTATCATGCTATGAATAATTTATCAGGGTTAAATGGTAATAATTTTTGCACTGCTGGATTAGAACAATATTTTATTTTAGGAATAATCTTTTTAGGAATTTATTTTATGGCATCAGGAATAAATAAACGAAATACTAATATGTTTTTATCAAGTGGACCATATACAAAACAACAAATAAAATATAATGAATTAATTTGTTTTTTCATTACTTTAGGAATTTTTGTTCTAACATATATTTATATAGGAATAACATTTTATATTAGAAATAAAGAAAGATTAAGTATTTTAAACGGATATTCAACAATTTTAACTGTTGAGGTCATAAAGATCATTATATTTGGAATAATTGGAATACTATTTATGCTTATTATAGATTCACTGTTTTCAAATAACACAATAAGCGTAATATTTATGATGGTGTTTCCAATTTCTTTTATATGTTGTATATTACAACGAATAGATAGATATGTATTTATGTGGATTAACAATGTAGTACAAAAAGAATTTATTCCAAAAGATATACGAAATTCAAAGTTCCATGCTTTAATTGATGGCTGGGTTGATGTTAGCGAAATTAGAATGAGAAATGTGTTTATAGGAGCATGTATATTGTTGATAGTTGTAGGGATTTTACTTGTTATATTAAATATATGTCAAAGAAAGAATTCATTAGAAACTAATATTAAGTTTTTTGCATCTAAGTGGAGTGAAAAAGTAATAACAGTCTATTTAGCAGTAGTATCAGGTATCATTATAAATGGATTAATATTTAAAGATTATAGAGATAATCTTTATTATTATGGAGAACCTATTAAATTAGAAATAAAAAAATTCATTACGATATTAGGAACAGATATAGTGATATCTGCTGTATTAGGAATAATATCTTATATTATAATAAAAAAACTATTGAAAAAATTCTCATATTAATTTCAAACTGACTCCTAAATCTAAGTATATTTTATTTAAAAAATTTAAAGAACACAAAATATAAATTTTGAATAATATATACTAAACGAAAGAATAGGAGTTGGTAAACATGTCAAAGAAATGTTGTGACTGTTGTAAATGTTGTTGCAATCCATGCTGTGATCCATGTTGTAACCCATGCTGTGATCCTTGCTGTAATCCATGTTGTAACCCATGCTGCAATACAGGATTTGGTGGAGGTGCAGGATTTGGCGGTGGATTCTTATGGATATGGATAATATTACTTCTTTTCGGTGGCTTCGGCTGTGGAGGCTTTGGCGGAGGTTGTGGAGGCGGCAGAGGATTCTGGTAGACCACAATTCTATCGATTAGAATAATATAAGCATTATACTACAAAGTCACTTTGTTGTAAGGAATAGAGGCATTTAATGCCTCTATTTCGCTTATATAAAAAGCTTCTAGTTTTTAACAACAAACTAGAAGCTTTTTATATTAAATTATATTTTAAAGTTTATGTTTAATTTTATAAGTAAATTAGAAAATTATTTTTTATAGAGAATTATAAGTATTTTTTAATAATAATGCATCATTTTCCAAGATAGGACTTTCGCAAATTATGCATCCTTTAACATCATAATCTTTAAAAGCTTTTAAACAATCCTTATAATTAAAATCGCTTTCTAATAATGGAAGGTGGTTTCTTTCACCTTTTATACTATAAGCAATTCCTGAAATATGAACATGTAAATCATCAAGAGCTTCTCTTCCGAGATTCTCACCGATTTCTTCAAATATTCTTTTAAAATCATCATAATTTTTTAATGAACCATTATATCTTGCATGTATATGAGAGAAATCAATGCAAAGTTTACAAGTTTTAATATCTTTACATATTGATATTAATTCACTTAAATCTCCAAATTGTGTGCCTTTTCCTGTAGTTTCTAGTCTGTAATCAACTCCGAAATAAGGGAGCTTAGATAAGTTTTTTTTAATTTCATTTAATGTATTTTCCTTAGATGATTTTAAATAAAATCCAGGGTGAAATATTAAGCTTCTACCATTAACAGATTGCAGGGCTCTAGCACCATTTTCAATTCTTTCTAAAGATTTTTCTTTTTTTTCATCTTCTTCTGCATTTAAATTAATAAAATAAGAACCATGGGCTGAAAGGTATATATTATTTTTTTCTTTTGCCTGAATAATAGAACCTCTATTTTTATCAGTTACATTAATGCTTCTAACAAAAGGTAATTCCATTGCATCTAATCCAATATTATGCAAATATTCTATTCCTGTACTGTATGTAAATTTTTCACCTGTACCTAAAGGCAATCCAGATATTCCAAATAATAATTTATCCATATTTAATGTGTCCTTTCCTTGTAAAAATTAAAATCATTTTTTAATATCCATTAAAGTTAAAATTATGGTATAGTTATTAATGCGATATTAAAAAATTATATGTAAAAATAGCTTATAATAAGTTTATGATAAACTTAAAGCATAAAAACATAAAATTAATTAATAGATATATTTTAACTAAGTTAATACATTTATAATCTTTTATATAATTTTTATAAAAAATTATATTTTTAATTAACATTATTTAACTAGAAATATAGATATCATAAATTTTCTATATAAGTGCCTAATTATACTGGAAAGTTATAAAATTTATAAATATTCTAAGATTTATATTAATGAACAAACTTTATTTGGAACTTATATAAATCTTAAAATAATGTCTATGTTTTAAGTGAAAATTGATATTTAAAAAGATATCTAAAAGTATAAATATGTCATTATATTAACTTAAATTTATATAGATAATTATATTATAATACATAAGTTGATTAAAAGATATTAATTAATAAAAAATAATTATTATTTATTAGTATTTAATCAACTTTATATAAATATCAATAAGAGTTATGAAAAAACAATAAAAATAGCCTATGTTTTAAGTAAACATTGATTAATTAAATACTGATATTGCAATATAAAGATAACTAATTAAAAAAAGCAAAATATATTTTGGAGTGATTAAATTTATGGAAGAAAGATTACAAAAATACATGGCAAGTTGTGGAGTAGCATCAAGAAGAAAGTGTGAAGAAATAATTTTGAATGGAGAAGTTAAAGTTAATGGAATTTTAGTAAATGAACTTGGAATAAAAATTGATCCTTTAAAAGATAAGGTTGAATATAAAGGTAATATAATAACTAAAGAAGAAAGAAAAGTATATATAATGCTTAATAAACCAGAAGGTTATATAACTTCAGTTAAGGATGAAAAAGGAAGAAAGACAATTTTAGATTTAGTTCATGTTAAAGAGAGAATTTATCCTATTGGAAGATTAGATTATGATAGTTCAGGATTAATAATTTTAACTAATGATGGAGATATATACAATAAAATAATTCATCCAAGAGAAGAACTTATAAAAAAATATATAGCTATAGTAAAAGGAAAAGTATCATCAAGTGATATAGAAGCATTTAATACTGGAATAGATATTGGAGGATATAAAACAGCACCAGCTAATCTTAAAGTTTTAAATTATGATAAAGGACTTTCAACAATAGAAGTTTCAATTCATGAAGGAAAAAACAGACAAATAAGAAGAATGTGTGCTGCAATCAATCATGAAGTAATATCATTAAATAGAATTTCTATTGGAGATATAAAATTAAAATACTTAAAAAAAGGTGATTGGAGAGAATTAGATAAAGAGGAGCTAGAGTATATAAATAGATTATAGGAAATTAAAATACTCTAAAGATATCTAAATTCAATATTTTATATTTATAAAAGCATAAGATCTTATACATAGTTATATATGAAATGAAAGGGTTAAAATAAAAACTTGCATATTCCTAAAATTTATTTCTAAAAAACTACATATTCCTTGAATATATATCTATAAGATGATAGAATTTAACTTGGAATTATTCAATATATAATGATAGGGTGATAAATAAATGGATGATATAAATAATGAAGATACTAAAGACTTGATGAGGTTAATCCAAATTAAGTTTTCTAAATTAAGTAAAGGTCAAAAATTGATAGCTGAATATATATTAAAGAATTATGATAAAGCAGCGTTTATGACAGCAGCAAAACTTGGAGTAGCAGTAGGTGTATCAGAATCTACAGTTGTAAGATTTGCTAATGAATTAGGATTTTCAGGCTATCCTAAATTGCAAAAAGCTCTTCAAGAACTTATAAAAAATAAATTAACAACTGTTCAAAGGTTAGAACTTCAAAATGATTATTTTACTGATGGAGATGCCTTAAAGGGTGTTCTTAAATCAGATATGGAAAATATTAGAGCTACATTAGAAAAAATAAATCATAATGTTTTTGAAGATGTTGTTAAAAGTATATTTGAAGCAGATAAAATATATATAATTGGGCTTAGAAGTTCAACTGCTTTGGCTGAATTTTTAGGATTTTATTTAAATATAATTCTGCAAAATGTAAGGGTTGTTAGTTATGGAATATCAGATATTTTTGAGCAACTTATAAATATAGGAGAAAGAGACTTGATTATTGGTATAGGTTTTCCAAGATATGCAGCAAAAACAATTGATGTATTAGATTTTGCACAAGGTAGAGGAGCAAAAGTTGTTGCGTTAACAGATAGTTTACTGTCACCTTTAGCATCTAAATCAGATTATGCATTAATAGCTCAAAGTAATATGGCATCGTTTGTAGATTCTTTAGTAGCACCACTATCAGTAATAAATGCATTAATTATTGCAGTAGGAATGAGAGAAAAAGATGTGATATCTAATACATTTGGTAATCTAGAGCAGATATGGAAAGGATATAATGTATATTCATATAATAACAGAAATGTAGATGATGATTAATAAAAAGACCTTGAAGAATTTTCTTCAAGGTCTTTTTATTTTATATAATATCTTAATTAGAAATTATAATTTAAGAAAAGTATCAATTAATTATTATCTACATATGAAATTTATAAGTTTATGTTAAAATACTAATGATATTAATATAAAAATTATATGGAGTGAATATTATGGGAAACATTTTAATAATTGAAGATGAAAAAAGTGTATCAGAGGTTTTAAAGGCATATTTAGAGAAAGAAGGATATAATGTTTATTCTACTGAAAATGGGTTAGATGGAATTGAAATTTTTAGAAAAGAAAAAATTGATCTTGTGATTTTAGATTTAATGTTGCCAGATATTGATGGTGAGGAAGTATGTATAATACTTAGAAGAATATCTGATGTATATATTTTTATGTTAACTGCTAAAAGTACATTAAGTGATAAAATTGAGGGTTTAAATATTGGAGCAGATGAATATTTAACTAAACCATTGAGTCCAAGAGAACTTACTGCACGTGTAAATGCTTTGTTTAGAAGAATTAGTGAAAGTAATGATAATATTCTTTTTCTTGACGATGGTAAATTAACGATAGATAATGAAAAAAGAGTAGTTAAATTAAATATGGAGGAAGTAAGTTTAACTCCAAATGAATTTGATATATTATATGTTTTAGCTTCAAATAAAGGAAAAGTATTTTCAAGAGAAGCTATAATAGAAAGAGTATTCGGTATTGATTTTGATGGCTCAGATAGAATTATTGATGTACACATTAAGAATTTACGTAAAAAGATTGAAGAGGACAGTAAATCTCCAAGATACATAATTACTGTTACCAAAATTGGTTATAAGTTTGGTGATGAAATATGAAGCAAAATGTTAGAGAACGCTTAAGTTTTATTTTAATTTTTTGCTCTGTAGTTTCAGTACTTTTATCAGCTTTAATTATAAATATGATAATAACAAACACTTTTAATAAATATATGAAGGATATACAAACTAAAAGAAACACAAGATTGGTAGAATATTTTCAACAAGTTTATAGAAGTGATGGTAGTTGGAATAAAACTTCAGGGGAAGAAATGATGCACGAAGCATATATGAGTAATTATTGTTTAACTCTTTTAGATGAAAATAAAAAAGTTGTTTGGCAGATGAATCATGAAGATATACAATATAAAAATCATATGAAAATAAACGGTAAAGAAGAAACAGGAGTTTATACATCTAATACTTTTGATATAAATGTCAATGAAAAAACAGTGGGATATATTATAGTTGGTCAATACTCACCTGTTTTACTTTCTCAAGAAGATATAAGTTTTAAGGGACAGATTAATAAGGGAATTGTATTTAGTGGTATATTAACTTTAGTAATAGTATCAGTGATAAGTTTGATTTTATCAAAGCAATTTTCTGAACCTATAAAATCAGTTGCAAAAACTTCTGTAAGTTTATCAAAAGGAAATTATAACTCAAGATCAAATATAAAAAGTAGCATTGAAGAAATTAGAAACTTAACTGAGAGCATAAATTCTTTAGGTGATAAGTTAAATAGTCAAGATTTACTAAGAAAGAGGCTTATTGCAGATATATCTCATGAAATAAGAACTCCTTTAAATGTACTTCAGAATAATTTAGAAGCAATGATAGATGGTATTATACCTATAACTACTGATAAGCTTATTAACTTAAATGATGAAATAGTGAGATTTGGTAAACTTTTAAATAACCTAAATGAACTAAAACAAATTGAATCTGATGAAATATCACTTAATTTAGGTTTGGTTAATATAGATCAGCTACTTTTAACAGTAATAGACGATTTTTCAATTGCAGCAACAGAAAAAAATATAGAATTACTTATAAATAAAGATGAAAGCAAAAATTTCATAGTATTAGGTGATTATGATAAATTAAAACAAGTATTTATAAATCTTATTTCTAATGCAATTAAATTTAATAATGTAGATGGAACTGTATGGATTAATGTTAGTAGTGACATAAATTTTGTTAGAATTGAAATTAAGGATAATGGTATTGGTATTAAAAAAGAAGATTTGCCATATGTTTTTGAAAGGATGTATCGAGGAGATAAGAGTAGACATAAAATTGAAGGCAACGGAGTTGGTCTTACAATTGTAAAAAAAATACTAACATTGCATGCTGCAACTATTGATGTAGAAAGTAAAGAAAATATAGGAACCAAATTTATAGTATGTATAAAGAAAAATAATGAAATCATATAATACATTATAAAATAATATAATGTTGATAATAAAAAATAAATTCTAATTTTAGTAGTTATCAAAAATAGCACAGAAAAAATCTGTGCTATTTTTAATATAAACATAAAATCTTCACAACTTTTTATTATAATTCATTTCATAAGATGGAATTTTAATTAAAACATATTGGTGAAATAAAAATTATATAAGAGGTGAGATAGTATGACTATTAAAAGAGAAATAATTAAAGTTTATAATATGACATGTACTTCATGTGAAAGTAGAATAGAAAAAGCATTAAAGAAGGTTGATGGCGTTGTAAATGTAATGGTTAGTTATAGTTCTCAGCAAGTAATTGTTGAATATGATAACGTACTTTGTACTAAAGAACAATTAAATGAAGCTATTAATAAAGCAGGGTATAGTACTAAAAATTCAAACACTATTAAAATTACAGGTTTTTTAGTTATAGCTGCAGCTGTTTTACTCCTTGGTAATTCAACAGCCGGCTTTGATATGAATGCTAAGCTAAACAATGCATCTTATATAGTATTATTTATTGTGGGCATGCTTACTTCTATACATTGTGTTGGTATGTGTGGAGGTATAATGCTTACACAAAGCTTATCTAAAAATAGTATTGTAAATGAAAAGCAGAATAAATTTAAAATTTTAATGCCTTCAATTCTATATAATGCAGGAAGAGTAACCTCATATACCATCATAGGTGGCATTGTAGGGGCTTTAGGTTCTGTATTATCATTATCACTTAATGTAAAAGCTGGACTTCAAATATTTGCAGGATTATTTATGATAATAATGGGATTAAATATGACTGGTTTCTCTTTATTTAGAAAATTTAATATTAAATTGCCATGGTCTTCATGCAAAATAAAAAATAAATCTAAATCATCATTTTTAGTTGGTATGTTAAATGGATTAATGCCTTGTGGACCACTTCAAACAATGCAGCTTTATGCATTAGGTACTGGTAGTGCTATAAGTGGCGCTATATCGATGTTTTTATTTTCTTTGGGAACAGTTCCTTTAATGCTAGTATTTGGAGCTATATCAGGTTTCTTAAGTAAGGGTTATACAAAACAACTTTTAAAGTTTAGTGGAATTTTAGTAGTAATACTTGGATTAATAATGGGAAACAGAGGTCTTGCTCTTGCAGGAGTTGGAGTGTCTAATGTTAATACAGTATCACAAAGTATTTCAAGCGCTAAGGGTAATGCATCTGAAGCCAATATAGGCAAAGCAACTATTGAAAATGGAGTTCAAGTGATTAGGATGAATGTGAATAATAGTGGTTATGCTCCTAATGCTTTTTATGTTCAAGAAGGTATACCTGTTAAGTGGATTATTACAGGAAGTCAAATAACTTCTTGTAATAATGCAATAGTAGTTCCATCTTTAAATATACAAAAAACTTTAAAGGCTGGTGAAAATATAATAGAATTTACTCCAAAAGATGGTGACATAAACTTTAGCTGTTGGATGGGAATGATTAGAGGAGTAATAAAAGTAACAAATAATATTGATTCTGTAGATACTTCTAAGGAAGATTCATCAATTCTAGCTCCAAGTAGTGGAATGAGTTGCTGTGCTGGTGGAACAACAGGTTCTACAGCTCAACAAAAAACAAGTATATATGGTGATGATTTAAGCAAAGTTTCTACTGATAGATTAATTAAAAAGGCTAATATTTCAGGGAATATACAAAGTCTAAATATTAAGGGAATGGGTTATGACTTTGAGCCGCTTGCAATAGTATTACAAAATGGAATAAAAACAAAACTATCTATAGATCTTAACTCATTTGATAATCCAGATGGTAATTTTATAATATTAAATGCAGATAGTGGTGAGCAGATAACTTCATTTACAGGTAAAAAAGGTATTGTTAATGTTGAATTTAATATAGATAAAGTTGGAACTTATGTTATTGTTAAAGATAATATAGCAATGTTTGGAATTGAAGTTACAGATTCGTTAAAAACTATAAATTTAGAAGATGTTCGTAAAAAATTAATAAGCTAATAAATATTCATGTGTTCTACATATTTTATTATTATATTTTAAGATAAATTAATTAGTTTCATAGTAGGAAAGGATATTAATATTATGAAAGAAATTTTTAGCTTTGGACCAATACATATATATTTTTTTGGACTGATGATAGTAATATCTGTACTTGTAGGTAGTGCATTTGCAATTAAACATGGAAAAAAAAGAGGAATAAGTGAAGATATAATGATTAACTTAATTACTATAGTGGTTATATTTGGAGTATTAGGAGCCCGATTATTTTATATTCTCTTTTATAATCCATTATTATATTTTAGCCATCTAGCAGAAATAATTAAGATAAATGAAGGTGGGCTTTCTATTCATGGGGGAATTATTTCAGCAATAGCAGCAGGATATTTGTATTCAACTAAAAGTAAAATATCATTTTTTAAGATTGCAGATATTATAGTTATTTGGATAGCATTAGCACAAGGTATTGGTAGAATAGGTTGTGATGTATTTGGTAAGTCTATGACTAATATAATGATATGGGGTATTAATTATAATGGACAAATACTTCATCCAGTACAGGTATACGAATTTATATTAGACTATATATTATTTATAATTCTTTGGAGAAGAAGTTATAAGCAAAAATTTGAAGGAGAATTATTTATAATTTATTTAATTTCATTTGCTATAATAAGAAGTATTGTAGAATTCTTTAGGATAAATCCTGTTATATGGGGACCATTTTCAATTTCACATTTATTGAGTGTTATTTTAATTATTATTGGACTAATGTTTTATAAGGTT
This sequence comes from Clostridium sp. CTA-5, assembly GCF_054768135.1. NCBI lineage: Bacteria > Bacillati > Bacillota > Clostridia > Eubacteriales > Clostridiaceae > Clostridium > Clostridium sp. CTA-5. Next base: position 663,948 of record NZ_BAAAAT010000001.1, read on the forward strand.
TTATCTAAAAGAGAAATAAAATACACTAGTATTTATATAGATAATAAATTGAAATTAACAACTACAATAGTATATTTGGTTGCTTTAATAGTAGTATCTATTAGTATATTTTATTTTGTACAAAGTTAATAATATAAAAATAAAAGTAGTGGAGTTATGAACAATCTTAAATATAAGATATAGGGAATGAGGTTATATAATTTTAATAAAGGATTTGTTGAAGGTTATCATAAAATAGACTTTTAACATAATATAGTGAGATTTCAATGAAATCTCACTATATACCTATATTATACTATTTTTAGTTTGCAACAATTTTTGTTTTAAATATGAAACCATTAATAATTATATTTTTGTGCTGCCATTAATAATGATTTTTTTTCATTTTGTAAATTTTCAGCAATAACATCTTCAAGTAATAAATTTAAGATTTCACCAATTTTTTTACCAGCAGGAATACCAATAGCAATTAAATCTTTACCATTAATGTTCAAGTCTTTTAGTGTTGTACAAGTATTTTCTCTAACTACTTCATTAAGAATTTCTTGAATAAGGTCAATTTCTTTTAAACGGGTTATTACTTTATCAGGTGTTTGTGCTAAAATATCAGCTCTTTTTACTGAAAGTAGCCTTTCAAATTGAGCTATATTACCGTCTAATTTTGATAAAATTTTTCTAATACTCTTTTTTCTTGGTTCAATAATAATGTCATGATATTTTATTAATTCTATAATGTTTTTTATGTCATTTTTATCAAGTGATTCTGCATTTGTTAACTTCATTCTTTTGAAAATTTCAGATGCAATTTTAGCAGATTCATTTGCGTGACCGTAAAAATGACCAATTCCTTGTCTATCAATACTGTAGCAATATGGCTTTGCAATATCATGAAAGAACATAGTTAATTTTAATATTAATCCATCTACGTTATTAATTGCAATAAGAGTATGTTTCCAAACATCGTAACAATGATAAGGATTATTTTGTTTAAATCCAATCATAGTTTTCATTTCAGGAACAATGCATAATATAATTTCTCGAAATTCATCAAGTATGTTCATTATATTTTTGCCTTGAAGCATTTTTATAAATTCTACTGCAATTCTTTCTTGGGAAATATTTCCTAAAAGTTCTTTGTTTTTAAACATTGCTGTTTTTGTAGATTCTTCTACTCTAAAACCTAAATTAGATGCAAATCTAATACCTCTTAAAATTCTTAGAGCATCTTCCTTTAAGCGTTTATTAGGATCTCCAACACATCTAATAATTTTATGTTGAATATCAGATATACCATTAAAAGGATCTATGATTCCAACGGACTCATTAAAAAAAATAGCATTTTGTGTGTAATCTCGTCTACTTAAATCTTCCACTAAATTTCTTGTAAAGTCTACAGTATCAGGTCTACGACCATCTGAGTAGATTCCATCTATCCTATAAGTTGTGACTTCTATTTCTTCATTATTTATAAAAACAACTACTGTTCCATGTTTTAAGCCTACAGTAAGTTGTTTAAAGTTCTGAAATACTGTTTGGATTTCATCTGGTGTAGCGGATGTGCAAATATCCCAGTCGTGAGGTATTTTATCCATAATAGCATCACGGGTACATCCTCCAACAACACCAGCTTCAAAACCTGCATCTATCAACATTTTTAATACTAAAGCAGGATTCTTAGGTATATTAATTTTTAGTGTCATCTGTATTTATCCTCCTAATATAATCTTGTATGTATATTTATTAAATAATATAAAAAATTTCTAATTAATTAATAGATAGTATATTTTTAATTATATTTTATAAATAAATAAATTAAAATTGTTTAATTATTTTAATTTAAGTTTTAGTTTATAATAAATTTTTCTTATAAAAGGAATTATTTATAAATTTAGTTATAGAATATTCTAATTAAAATAACAAAAAATATTATTGAAAATAGTGAAGATAAAATATTTTAAGCTCTAGTTGAAATAACATCAGCTAAAGTTTAAAATATAGCTGATATTAAAAAAATAAGAACATAAATGTATAAAAAAATATAGTTTATAGTATAAAGTAATTTAGTTATTATAACATATGGATTTAATTAGTTGTTAATTATAAATAAAAGAAAGAGGTATAAATTATGGAAAAAGTAATTAATTATATGGAAATTTGGGTTAAAGAGCATATGGAACAACAATTAAAAAAAAGTGACGTATGCAAATGTGAAAGATGTCAGAGAGATATTTATGCACTTGCACTTAATAATTTAAAACCTTATTATGTTGTGACAAATAAAGGTGGAGTAATGGCTAAATTAAATACTATGTATCAACAATTTGAAACAGATATAACAATAGAAGTTGAAAAGGCTATTGAAATAGTAAAAAAATCTCCTAGACATGATGATGCTAAAGATTATTAAAGATATAATGTTGTGTTTTAAGGAACTCATTCTTATACTGCAATATTAACACTATTTTAAAAGATATCCAAATATGAAAAGACAAATAAGCTGATTTAAGATTATTTAAATATAATTTTAAGTTAGCTTTTTCTTTCGAAATTCTTAATAATTTGAAGAAGTGTTTTGTAAGATTTGTATTTTAATATAAATATAGGGCAAATTCAAAAGCCTAAAAGGATTATATTTTCTATCAACTAATAAAATATGGTAAAATTAACATGAATTTTAGATTATTAAGGAGGAAAAAATGAAAAATTACAATATTTTAGTTGTTGATGATGATAAAGCAATAACTGAAGCGATAGAAGTATATTTAGTTAACGAAGGTTATAAAATTTTTAAGGCTTATGATGGTATACAAGCATTAAAAATTATAGATGAGCATGATATACACCTTGTTATATTAGATATAATGATGCCTAATATGAATGGAACTAGAACAACTGTTAAGATAAGAGAAGAAAAACAGATTCCGATAATAATGCTTTCAGCAAAATCTGAGGATACAGATAAAATATTAGGTTTAAATTTAGGTGCAGATGATTATATAACTAAACCATTTAATCCATTAGAACTTATAGCAAGGGTTAACTCTCAGATAAGAAGATATACTCAATTTTCTCCTTTAAAAGAGGATAATAATATACTTACAGTAGGGGGGATAGAATTAAACAAGGAAAGTAAAGAGGTATTTGTAGATGGTGAAAATGTAAGGTTAACACCATTAGAGTTTAAGATTTTGACTCTTCTTATGGACAATCCTAATAGAGTTTTTTCTATTGAAGAGATTTATGAAAGAGTTTGGAATGAACCTGCGTATAATAATGTTGATACAGTTACTGTTCATATAAGAAGAATAAGAGAAAAGATAGAAATAAATCCTAAAGAACCAAGATATTTGAAGGTGGTGTGGGGAATTGGATACAAAATTGAAAAATAATAAGAAATTTAAAAGTGCTAAATTATTAGTTTTACTTTTATGTAGTGTTATGTTGCCTTTTTTTATAGGGAAATCATATAATTTTATTATATCTCAACAAAATAAGTATACTGAAGAATTTTTAGTAGATGCTATGACTCAGGTATCTCTTTCAGCAAACGATATGAATTATTATATTAATCAATCGGATGGGAGTTTAAAAGAGGAAGCTATACAGAATCAAATAAAATACTTAGAGAATGTTGATAAGGGCAATTTAAAAGATGTTGATAATGAAATTAAAGCTTGTATGAATGTAGAAGATAATGAATATTATAATGGATTATTAGATAGAAAAAATGAATTAGAAGAGAAACTTAAACAAGGTGATGAAAAATATAGAGAAGATGGAATAAAGGAGATACAAGATTATTTAGAAGATAAATATGCAAATCTTGCAGAAAATCCAAATATAGAATATTATATAGAAAAAAATGATGATGAAGAACCTATAACAAACATTAAAGGTAAATCAAAAGATGAAATTATAAATGATACTAAAAATAATTATAAGTATTATATGATGTTTTTGAAAATTAATCATAAAGTTCCAGAAGAAATTAATGTTTCAAATAATTTAACAAAATCTCTTCATGATACAAATAATTTTTATGGATTGCAGAATCTTTATAATAATAAACAAGTTATTGTTAGGATATCAAATCCTTTGAAAAGTAGTGATAGCATATCTAATGCAATTAATGAAAAAGATAAAAATAATTTTATTGGATATATTTTTTGGGGGTTAACTTTAATAGATATACTTATAATTTTTATTTTAATATTAAAGTATAGAAAAAGCTTGTATCTAATATTAAAAGATAATTTTATAATAAGATGTTACCAAAAATTATTTATTGAGATAAGATGTCTGTTTATTTTAATAACTATAGGATGTTTTAATGTATTAAAAGACAGAGTAATAGACATGTTTTATGGAATTTATTTTATAGATTTTTGGGCAATATTTTTAATAACTATTCTTTTAGTATACTTGGTTTTATCAGATATAAGAAGTTTGTATTTGTTAAAGGAAGAGCGAAATATAAGAGATTATCTTTGTAAGAAATCTATACTTTATAAAGTAAAAGATTTAATGAAAGAAAGTTTTTTGATAAAATCAACTTCTTCAAGATTAATAATATCAATAATAGTATTTGTAACGTATGTTGTTATAATATTCATGCAAGCATATTCAATGGGTGACTATGGATGGCCAAAGTGGTATAGGCCATATGAAATTTTATATTTAACACCGAGCATTCTATTTACACTATTTATAATAGGATATTTATTCTTAATTGCAAGAAATATTAATAGAATAAAAATTGGTACAGATAATATATTAAAAGGAAATTATAATAATAAAATTGATGTAAAGGGAGCAATAATTCTTAAAGATATAGCAAATAATATTGTGAATATAGAACAAGGATTGAATAAAGCTGTAGATAAGGCAGTTAAAAGTGAAAAAATGAAGGGAGAATTAATTACTAATGTATCACATGATTTAAAAACCCCATTAACTTCTATAATTAATTATGTAGATCTATTAGATAAAGAAAATGTTTCAGAAGAAGATAAAACTAAATATTTAGAAATTCTTAAAGAAAGATCATTAAGACTAAAAGTTCTAATAGAAGATTTGTTCGAAGCTTCAAAAGCGGCATCTGGAACTTTAGAATTAGATATGGAAAATTTAAATCCAGTAGCGCTTATTAGACAAACCATAGGTGAATTTGAGAATGAAATAGAAAAATCTAAATTACAATTTATAAAAAATATACCTGACCAAAAACTTTCTGTATATGCTGATGGAAAAAAGACATTTAGGATATTTCAAAATTTAATATCCAATATACTTAAGTATTCTATGAAAGGATCTAGAGTGTATATTGAGGTATTTGAAGAGGACGAATATATATTAATAATATTTAAAAATATATCAGAGTATCAAGTTAATTTCACTGAAGAAGAGATATTAGAAAGATTTAAAAGAGGAGATAGTTCAAGAAGCACAGAAGGATCAGGTCTTGGATTATCAATAGCAAAAAGTTTAGTGGAATTACAAGGTGGAGAATTTACTATTACTATTGATGGAGATTTATTTAAGGTTTCAGTAAGATTGAAGAAATCTTAAATTATAGAAGATTTTAAATAAAATTAATTGATATAGTTATATACTCATAAAATTGTTATAATAAAAGGCTATCTGAAATACACAAAAATGTTTTTTAGATAGTCTTTGTGTATTTATTATATTTTAAGTGAATATTTATATTGTATTATAATGGTAAATCAGCATGGAAGTTTAATTTCTATAATATTTGCTTTTAGTAGATTTATTTTAAGACAGTAATTTAAAAATATGATAATATAATAATGACTATATCATAAAAAATCACTAAGACGGCTCTGAAAAAGTCTATTTTTACACATATTTAATTTTTTTATAGTTATGTGTAAAAATTAATTAATATTTAATGGTTTTAAGAATATAGCGCATAAGTTTTATATAAATTAAATAATAGGAGATAAGGATAATAATGGAGAAAAAAATGATACTAATAATATGTCTTGTATTATTGATAATTATAATTTTACTTATATTTGCAGGAAATTATTTTTATAATTTTTCACTTAATCCCAATACATCAAAAGATAGAATATTTGATAACAATAAAAATAAGGGAAGTGAAATTGTTAAGAAAGATGAGACTAGTGGAGAGGATAAAGAAGATGAAGAATGGCTTTTCAATACATCAAATTATAGTGATATATATATAAAATCATTTGACGGGTTAAAACTTCATGGATATCAAATATTATGTAGAGATTTTTCTTATAAATGGGCTATTGTTGTTCATGGATATACTGGTGAAGGTATTAGAATGGGAAGTAGAGCAAAGGCATTTTATGAAATGGGATATAATATCATAATACCTGATTTAAGAGCGCATGGTAAAAGTGAAGGTAATTATATTGGAATGGGATGGCATGATAGAAAAGATATTATTGAGTGGATTAATTACACAATAAAGCAAAATAAAGAATGTAAAATTTTATTATATGGTATTTCTATGGGAGCAAGTACTGTCATGATGACATCCGGTGAAGAACTCCCAATCAATGTTAAAGCTATAATAGAAGATTGCGGGTATACATCAGCTTGGGATGAATTTTCGTACCAATTAAAAAGTATGTTTAAATTACCTAAATTCCCAGTAATGCATGCTTCAAGTATTATTACTAAAATGAGATCAGGATATTTTTTGAAAGAAGCTTCAGCTATAAAGCAAGTAAGTAAATCAAAGACACCTATACTATTTATTCATGGTGAGGAAGATAAATTTGTACCATATTTTATGTTAGATAAGGTATATAATGCAGCAAAGTGTGAAAAAGAAATGTTAATAGTAAAAGAAGCAGGTCATTGTAAGGCTCATAAAGTTAATCCAGATTTATATTGGAATACTATAAAGAAGTTTATAGATAAATATATTAACTAAAAAATTAAATTTTTATTTTTAGAAATTTGGCTATGTTTTAAGTTAGATTAATATTAACTTAAGACATAGCCTTTTATTTATACTGTGATATTCTATAATTTATGTATATTTATTGCCATCGGGCCTTTTTCACCTTCTTGTACATCAAAGGTTACATTTTCTCCTTCATGAAGACCTTTTTCAGGGCCACTTTTTTTGATTTGTGAATGATGTGCAAAAACATCATCTCCAGCATCACATGAAATAAATCCATATCCTTTTTCCATATCAAACCACTTGACTACTCCTGTTCTACTAGACATACATATCTCTCCTTAAATGAAATTTTCAAAGATAGTATTTGTAAAAAACATCATTTTTATTAATTTAAGATGATTGTTACTTACATATTTTAAGTATTAAACGGATTAAACTTAATAGCACCATTATATTCATAAGAATAAATTTGTTTTAAATGTCCGATATAATTTGTCCATTGAATATTATTACTTTCTTTTAAAAACATTTATATTAAAATAATTGCAAATGATACTATAACATACTTAAGTATGCGATGTAAATAATTCAAAAATTGTATGATAAAAATATACTAAATCAAAATATTTTATAAAAAGGTTATAAAAATAATAAATTTTAAAAACCTATTTGCAAAATATGGACTAATTATGTATACTATTATTTACAATATAATACAAGAATTTCTTATAATTTAGATGGGTACTTTGAATTTTTATACTGAGTTATACTTTTTTATATATTTTTAAAAAAATAAATTTAATTATATTAAAAATTACTAAAAACTTGGTTTAAAAAAATAGTCTAGGAATTATTTTTAAAAAATATTATAAGCATGATACATGTATTTAATTTATATATGTTGCAAATTTAAATTTTCAAAAAAAGAATATATAGTTCTTTAATTTATTGAACAGTTATTATTGCAATATATATCCTATATATTAATTAATTTTAAATAAAAATAGAAATTGAAAAATCTAAATTTTTACTTATAGTAAGGGGTTAGGCAAATGTTAAAAACAATAAAAAACAAATTAATTTTTTTAGTAATTACCTTTGTAATTACTATTATATTTATGGGGATTTATTCTATAAAGGTTTTAGATAGTGTAAATCAAAAATCAACTTATATTTCACAGAATTTTGTTCCAGGAATTATATATTCGGAAGGAATAAATACAATGACATCAGACTTTAGATTGATGGAATATAATCATATTCTTAGTAAAGATATCGAGAACATGACGCAAAAAGAAAAAGAGATGAAAGAAAAAAATGAAGAAATACAAAAGTATTTAACACTTTATTCAAGTACTGTAGAAAATGAAAAAGACAATAAATTATTTAACACTGTTGTAGAACAGTGGAATAAATATTTGGAATTAAATAAGAAAGTAACTAGTTTAAGTAGAGAACTTAAAAGTGATGAAGCGATGAATATAATGCTTACAGAATCAAGGGAAACCTTTAATAAAGCTTCATCTTCTTTATTAGAATTAGTTAAATTAAATCAAGAAATGGTTAAAGATGCTAGCTTAGAGGGAGACAAACAGTATGAGAAGACTGTGAAGATAAATATTATTATAATAGTATTCTTAGGGACATTAAGCATAGTTATAGGAGGTCTTATAATTAAGTCAATAAGAAGATCTTTAAATATTTTAAAGGAAGAGTTAAATGCTTTATCAGAAAGAGGCGGAGATTTAACTCAAGAAATAAAAGTGGATTCAGAAGATGAAATAAATGATCTTGCTAAAAGTTTAAATAAGTTTATAAAAAATTTAAAGGATATTATTGGAACGGTTAATAAAAGTTCAGACGAGATTGAAAGTGTTGTAGATGTTATAAAAGATAATGTTATAAATTTAAATTCTGATATAGAAGGGGTTTCATCAACTACGGAAGAACTTGCAGCTAGCATGGAAGAGACAGCAGCTTCTGCTGAAGAAATGTTAGCAACATCTCAAGAGATAGAAGAAGCCATTTATTCTATTGCACAAAAATCTCAAGATGGTGCACTTAAAGCAGGTGAAATAAATCAAAGAGCAGAGGATACAAAAATAAATGTACAAGCTTCTCAGAAAAAAACAAATGAAATATTTAAAGATACAAAAGCAGAACTTGAAGAGGCTATAAAATCATCAAAAGTTGTTGAAGAAATAAATGTACTTTCTGAATCAATAATGCAAATAACGTCACAAACTAATCTTCTTGCACTTAATGCTGCTATAGAAGCTGCAAGAGCAGGAGAAGCAGGAAAAGGATTTTCGGTTGTTGCTGAAGAAATAAGAAAACTTGCAGAACAATCAAAGGAAACAGTAATAGAAATACAAAATATAACAGGAAAAGTAATAGAATCAGTCAACAATCTTTCAAATAGTTCAAATAATTTATTGAAATTTATGTCTGTAGAAGTAGATTCTGACTATAGAAATATGTTAGATGTAGCAAAGATGTATAGCAAAGATGGTGAATTTATTGATAATCTTGTAACGGAATTTAGTTCAAATTCAGAAGAACTTTTAGCATCTATACAGGATGTAATTAGAACGATAGATGGAGTTACTAAAGCAGCTAATGAAGGCGCTGGAGGTACTACAAATATTTCAAGTAATATATTAGAAGTTAATGATAAATCAACTCATGTATTAGAACAGGCATTAAAGTCAAAAGAAAGCGCTCAAAAATTAAAGAAAGAAATTTCTAAATTTAAAATTTAGAAATTGTTATAAAATCAAAATTTTATTCTTAATTGTGAATTTAATAATGCTGAAAGTTAGAGTATATCTAGCTTTCAGCATTTTTAATTTTATAATTTTTTATGTAATAAACAGGTAGATTATTTGTAAGTCAAGTATTATATAAATCCTATAACGTATATAAAGAATATAATTTAACTATTATGTCAGGAATTTATATAGAAAAAATTTTTAATATGTGTTTCTAAGAAGATAATATTAATACATATATTGGTTTTTTATAAAAGTTATAAATAAAAAGAAAATATATTTGCCTGCCAGATTCTTATCACATACGTTTGAAAATCTAGATGCATAAAAAGCCGATGACTCCACAGTTTAATTGACAATTTTTTATGTAAAATTAATAAATATAAAAATATGATTCATACAAACCCTTTTTTGTATATATATTTGTAGTAAGACAAATTTAAAAATAATAGAGTAGTATGTTTGTTTTACATTATACTATATGAACAAATTTAGCTAATGGGTTTATTAATGAACTTGATTCTTTACTTAATACAAAACATATAACGCATCTTTAGTCTATTATTTTATATGTCTAAGAATATTAAAAAAGTAGGGTGTTTTTATGGATGAAAAAACTAATAGTTTATATTTGATTTTACAAGAAGAAAAAACTAATATAGAAAATTTTAAAAATATGATTAAGATAAAGGGTGAATTAACAAATAGAATTTCTATAGTTACAAGTGAATTACTAGATATAAAAAATGACCTGAATGTTCTAGAGAAAAACATTGAAGATGAATTAGTGAAAATAGAAACTATAGAAAATAAGATAAGCGAAATTACAAAAACAGAAATTATAAATAAGGCTAATATACTTGTTAAAATATTAGAACATAATTTACCAAAGGATATTAAAGGTGAGATATTATATGATAGTAAACAAGGCGAATATGAGCAAGTAATAAATCTAACTAAGGATAATAATATAATTGGAGAAATATGTATATATAGTAAAGATTACAATGAATTAAAAATAAAGGTGAAACTTTGGGAGCCAGTAAATAAAGAAGAAGAGTTTACAATAAAACAAAAATATAGAATATATAAGATTATATCATTTATTCATACTAATCTAAGTTATGATGAATAGACATAGTTATCCCTGTGTAAACGATACAAAGAAAAGATCAATAACTGTAAAAGTTATACCTAGTATCTTAATTGTAAAAAATTAGGTATAACTTTTATTGTTAAAATAATTTTATATTAAATTTTAAATTTGGATATTTGGTTATTTAATTGTTCTACACTTCCTTGCGATTTTATTACTTCTTCCATAATTATATTAGATTTTTCATTTATATTTGCTACTTTTTGAGCAATATTTGAAGTTCCATCTGCACCTTCATTTGAAGCCATAGATACATGTCCAATTGTATCCGTTACTTGTTGAAGTGAAGCTAAAAGTTCTTCAGAAGTAGAACTAAATTCTAGTACAAGATTACTTACAAATTCAGCATCTTTGCTATATTCACCTGCCACATTTAACATTTCATTATAATCACTTTGTACATCTTTAGAGACAAAGTTTAATAATTCATTAGAACTAGAGGATAAATCATCAACTGATACTACAACTTTTTGAGTTATATTTTGTATTTCAATAACTGTATTTTTACACTCTTCAGCAAGAGTTCTTATCTCATCTGCAACAACTGCAAAACCACGTCCGGCTTCTCCAGCACGTGCAGCTTCTATAGCAGCATTTAAAGCTAAAAGATTTGTTTGGGTTGATATCTGCATTATTGATTCGGATAACACAGTGATTTGTTGTACTATTTTTGAATTCTCTATGGATATTTCTAATTTATCTTTAGTTTGTGAAAAAATGTTTAAACTTTTTTCTTGTGAGTTATTAACATTTAGTTTAGTATTTATCGCTCTCTTATTTATTTCAGAAGCTTCTATAGCACCTTCTTGGGCTTTTTTTGATATAGAATCAACAGCTTTTTCTATTTCATCTGCTGTTGCACTCATTTCTTGTGCTGATGCAGCAGTTTCTTCCATTCCGGCTGATAATTCTTCTGTAGTTGAGGATACATCTTCTATGTTTTGGTTTAAATTATTTATATTATCTGAAATTGTATTAACTATTGTTTTAATATTATTAGATTCATTTTTTACATTTCCAATTAAAATTTTTAATGAATTTTGCATATCAGTTATTGCATTTGAAATTTCGCCTATTTCATCTTTTCTTTTCATAAATTTTTCAGGAACATCCGTTGTAAAGTCACCTTTAGCTACACGTTTTAATTGTTTTATAGAAAAAGCTAATGGAACTGAAATAGATCTTGAAATAGTAAAAGTTACTCCATAACCAATACATACAATAATAAAAAATATTATTCCAAATAATTTTTTAGAAACATTAAAATCTTCACTATTTTGGTTATTGAGATCTTGTGCTAATTTACTATTATAAGTTGCAATTTCTTCTAAGTTTTTCTGAAATTCATTTTTATTATTTTCAACAATTTTAAATTCTTCTATGGCTTCTTGAATTTTTCCTTCTATTAGTAAGGTGATAGTTAAATCTCTACCTTGTATAAATTTTTCAAGATTACTTTCAATAATAGAAATTCTATCTAATTCATATTTATCATCAGCTATTTGCTTAAAGTCTTGCCAATTTTTATTAAAGATCTCTTGTCTACTTTTGATATCATTTATTTTTTCATTTTGTTTATCTTTATTTTGTGTATTTAATATTAAATAATATAAATCAGCTTCTATAGCTCTAGCTTGGTTTCTATTATCATTTAATAATTCAATACTTAATAAATTTTCTTTATACATTTTTGCCATTTCTTTATTTGATTTTGAAATATAATAATATCCAATGCCACTCATAATACTAATTAATAATAATGCTATTGCTGACAAAATTATTAATTTTAATCTTACTTTTAAATTATTCATTTATATTCTATATCCTCCTTTGAATGGTTTCGACATAATTATACATCACATACAAGGTTTTGCATATATATTATGAAAAATTAAATTACATATTAGATAATCACTTTATTAGAGAAAATATTACTAAAACATACAATAAAAAAATGAATGCTTGTGAATACTTGAAATTATAGTATTTCTTATTAAAGAAGAATAAATAATATAAAAATAATCAAAAATAATAGTTGACTATGAAAACGATATGCTATATTATATTGGTATAGACCAATTGGCATATACCAATTGGCATAGACCAATTAAAGGGCGTGAAGTAGTGAAAAAAATAGATAAAACTTTAAATATACCTTTACACATTCAATTATCTATGATTATTAGAGAAATGATAGAGTCCGGAGAACTGACGGAAGGGCATTATTTAATGCCAGAGAGAGAAATTTGTAAGATTCAAGATGTTAGTAGAATGACTGTAAATAAAGCTATATTAAATCTTGTAAATGAAGGTTTGCTAGATAGAAAACAGGGAAAAGGAACTTTTGTAGCTTATAAGAAGAAAAAATATAAATTTCAAAAATTATTAGGTTTCACTGAAGTAATGTCTCAAAAAGGATTTAAAGTAAAAAATAAAATTTTGAAATTTGAATTAAGTACTCAAAATCATAAAATAAGAGAACAATTGCAAGCAAAAGATGAAAATGAATTGATATATAGGATTGAAAGAGTAAGATATATTGATGGTGACCCTTTTGCGTTAGAAATAGTTTATATATTAAAGAATATGTGTAAAGACTTAACAGAAGAATTAGTTAAAGAAAATTCTTTATATAAATTGTATAGAGAAAGATATCATCATAAAACTAAAAGAGCGGAACAAGTTATACAACCAGTAATGGTAAATAAATATGAAGCTGAAGTTTTAAATCAAGATTTAAATTCACTAGCACTTAAAATAGATAGAGTAGTTTTTACAGATAAAGAAGAAATAATGGAATATACAAGTTCAATATTCTTAAGTGATAAACATGAATATGAAATAGTATTACACGAAAGTTAAAAATAAATTTTTATTATAAAAAGGGGTGAAATCTATGAAAGCTTTAGTAAATGGAAAAATAATAGTAAAAGATAAAATTTTAAGTAATAAAGTATTGGTTTTTGATAAGAAAATAATTGATATATGTGAAAACATTCCTAAAAATTGTGAAGTTATTGATGTTAAAGGAATGATTATATCTCCAGGGCTTATAGATATACACATACATGGTAGTTGTAATGCTGATACTATGGATAAATCAATAGAATCTATTAATACTATAGCTAATGGAATAAGTCAAAATGGAGTCACATCATTTTTACCAACTACTATGACTATGAGTAAAGAATATATATATGAAGCGCTTAATGTTTTAAGAGAATGCATGAATAAAGATAATGATGGTGCTAAAGTACTTGGTGCTCACATGGAGGGTCCTTTTATAAATGTTATTTATAAAGGTGCACAAAATGAAAAGTATGTATTAAAGCCAAGTTTTGAGTTTATAAAAGATTATATAGATGTTATAAAGATAATTTCATATGCTCCAGAATTAGATGAAGAGTTTAATTTTACAAAACAAGTAAAAAGAAATACTGATATTAAATTATCAATATGTCATACTAATGCAACTTATAAAGAAGCAGATGAAGCTATAAAACTTGGAGCATCTAATATAACACATTTGTTTAATGCAATGACAGGTTTAAATCATAGAGAACCAGGGGTAGTAGGAGTCGCACTTATAAGTGATACTTATTGTGAAATCATAGCAGATAAAATTCATGTAGATAAGAATTTATTTGAATTTGTATTAAATAACAAAGGAAAAGATAAAATAATTCTTATAACAGATAGCATGAGAGCTGGATGCATGAAAGATGGTAAATATGATCTTGGTGGACAAGATGTATATGTTAAGGATGGAGCTGCTAGATTAAAAGAAGGAAACTTAGCAGGAAGTGTTTTAACTTTAAATAAAGCAGTTTACAATTTCTTTGAAAATACGGATTTAGAAATTAATGAAGCTATATATATGGCATCATTAAATCCAGCAAAGTCTATAGGAATAGATGATAAAAAAGGAAGTTTAGAAATAGGAAAAGATGCTGATATAGCAGTATTTGATGAAAAAATGGATTGTTATCTTTCAATATCAGAAGGAAAATATATATTTAATAAATTAAATTAGAAGGAGTAAGATTATGAGAATATTAGTTTGTAAAAATTATGATGAAATGAGTAAGAAAGCAGCACAAATGATACTAAGTCAAGTAACATTGAAGCCTGATTCAATACTAGGGCTTGCAACAGGAAGTACACCAATTGGAATGTATAATGATTTGATTGACATGTATAAACATGGAATGATTGATTTTTCAGAAGTTAAAACTTTTAACTTAGATGAATATTATAAATTACCTGTAGATAATGATCAAAGCTATCATTATTTTATGGATGATAATTTATTTAATCACATAAATATTAACCGTGATAATATTAATATACCTAATGGTATGGCTGAAAATATAGAAGAAGAATGCATTAGATATGATGAAAAGATAAAAAAATCTAATGGAATAGACATACAAGTATTAGGTATAGGTAGAAATGCTCATATAGGTTTCAATGAACCAACTGTAAATTTTGAAAAAGGAACTTATGTTGTAGAGTTACAAGAATCTACTAGGATGGCAAATTCAAGATTTTTTAATAGTTTAGATGAAGTTCCTAAAAAAGCTATTACAATGGGAACAGGATCTATATTTGAAAGTAAAAAGATTATGCTTTTAGCATCAGGAAAAGAAAAAGCAAAAGCTATATATGATACAATTCATGGAAAAATAACTCCAGAAGTGCCAGCTTCAATACTTCAACTTCATAATGATGTGGTAGTAATATTAGATGAAGAAGCAGCTTCTTTATTAGATACAAAAGAGTATAAATCACTATAAAATTTAAATTTAAATTAGTGTTGATGTTGTAATAAGCATTGTAAGTAATAGAATTTATTTTAACATCTAAAATAAATTGTGTTTTAATCAAGTATATTAAAAAAAATTCCAATAACTAATTATATTGCAATATTAAAAAACAATCTCCAATATTAAATTTATTATATTATAACATCAACATTAAAACATAATTTTATAAACTAAGGAGGAAAATAATATGCTTAAATTTTTACAACGTATAGGTAAATCCCTAATGCTTCCTATAGCATGCTTACCGATCGCAGGAATTATGCTTAGAATTGGTCAACCAGATGTAATTAATGCTTTGAGTTTTATACCATTTTTAAAAACAATATTACCTTTCTTTGCTTCTGCTGGAGGAGCATTGTTTGATAATTTACCATTATTATTTGCTATCGGTGTTTCAGTAGGACTATCAGATGACCAAAATGGTGCATCAGGATTAGCTGGAGTTATTACTTATTTAACGTTAACTAATGTAACTAAGCAATATTGGAGTATGAACTATGCACCTGAAGTTGCTGCAACTTTAAAAATATCATTTTTAGGAGGTATACTTGCAGGTATTATAGGAGGACTTTCTTATAATAAGTTTAGAGGTATAAAGTTACCAGATTCTTTAGCATTCTTTGGAGGAAGAAGATTCGTCCCAATTATGGCAGGATTGATTGCATTTATAGTAGCAATACCGCTTGGTATGATTTGGCCTTCAATTCAAAGTGCTTTAAGTAGTGCATCAGCTGGAGTTGCAGGAATGGGAGCTATAGGTGTTGCATTATTTGGTATATTTAACCGTTTATTAATTCCAATAGGACTTCACCATGTTTTAAATTCTTTCTTCTGGTTCCAATTAGGAGAGTTTAATGGTGTTACAGGAGATTTAAGCAGATTTTTCCAAGGAGATCCAAATGCAGGACATTTTATGGCAGGATTTTTCCCAGTAATGATGTTTGGTATGCCAGCAATAGCTCTTGCAATATACTTTGCAGCTAAAAAAGAGAAGAAAAAAGAAGTTGCAGGAATGCTTATTTCATTAGCTCTTACAGCATTTTTAACGGGTGTTACTGAACCATTAGAATTCTTATTTATATTCTTATCACCAATTTTATTAATAGCACATGCTTTATTAACAGGTTTATCTTGTTTCCTAGTAGACACTATGGGAGTTTTACATGGGTTTACATTCTCAGCAGGATTTATAGATTACGCATTAAATTTTAATTTAGCAACTAAGCCATTATTAATATTGGCAATAGGATTGGTAATAGGTGCACTTTACTTTATAATATTCTTAACATTAATAAAAAAATTAAACTTACCAACTCCAGGTAGAGAAGAAGATGATGATGAAGAATTCACAGCAAATGAGTCTTTAAATTCGGGAAATGACAATGTTTATGCAAAATATATAGACTACTTAGGAGGAAAAGAAAATATATTAAAAGTTGATAATTGTGCAACACGTTTAAGATTAGAAGTAAAAGATTCAGCTTTAGTAGATGATAAAAAGTTAAAATCTATAGGAGCTAGAGGTGTAGTAAGATTAGATAAATCTAGTGTTCAAGTTATAGTAGGAACAAATGTAGAATTTGTTGCAGATGGAATTAAAGATTTAATGAGAAATAGATAAATAAAATTTTAATAGAAAAAATAAAGGAGTCATAATCAATTATGACTCCTTTATTTATTTAAGGCATAAAATTAAAACATAACATTAAAATAATAGAAATATAAAAATATTTTACAATAATTAAGTAAATGAATTAATGGTAAACAATAAAAATAATAGAAAAATATGTATTGATAAAAAATTTATAAGTTATAAAATAGAATTATAAGGGTATGAGGAGGGGGAATATGAAAAAGGTATTAAGCTTATTTTTAAGTATATTTATTTTAAGTACTTTATATGGATGTAAAAAACATAATAAGGAAGTACAATCATCTATTAATACTGCTTCTGAACAAAGTATTGATGAAAGTAAAGAAGCTAATGAAGAGACAAGTGATGAGGATGGAAAGGGAACAAAAGTACTTTCATCAGAAACAGTTGAAGCTACTAATGTAAGTAATGTAAGTAATAATTCTAATGAAAATATTAAAAAAGAGAGTACATTACCAAGGGCTGATTTTGATAAAATGCGTGAAGAAAATTTTGAACAAAGATACATATGTTTTCCAGAAGCAGAAGTTACTGAAATTGATAACCAAGGTAAATTATCAAGTAATGGTAGTCTGTTAATACTTGAAAAAACTGAGGATTCATATGGGATGTATATAGTAGAAGTAAAAGGGACTATTCCTATAAATGATAAGAATGGAAAACAGATAAAAGAAAATGATAAAATAAAAATAGATAATGCTCTGGTAACAAATAAATTAGTAGAAGATATTCCAGCAGTATCTGTTTCAGAAAATGATATAGAAATAATTAATTAAACTTATAATAACTCTTATTATAACCGTAGCATTTATAAAAAAGCTGAATACTATAAAACTATAAGGTATATCAAAAAATAACAATTCCATCTGTTAAGCCTATTTTCCATTACACTGCGTCAGCAGATTTGTCTAATAGCTCACTATGAAATGAATCTACTTTCTTGCCTAATGAAAAATAATCATGGATTTTGGACTTGTTATTTCCATTTATATGCCTAAAAGAAAACTCTATAGGAGGTAAAAAATGAACGGTTATGAACTAATAATGAGAGTTCAACAGAAAATGCAGGATCCTAAATTTGCAGAAAAGTTTAATAAGGCAGTAACAGAACTTAATAGTATACCAGGTCTTCAACAAGAAGTATTAAAAATAGCACAAATACAAGATGATAAAAAAAGAGAAAAAGCTATGGAAAAGTTACCAAGCAAGGCTAAAAAGTCAGTTAAAGAAATATTAAGACTGCTAGAATGTTAAAGAATATTTTAAATATAAAGTAGATAAGTTTATTTATTGATAAAAAAGAGTTTAACATGAATATAGATAAGCTGCTTAAATATCTACATAATTAAATTAGAATTTAAGCATAATTTATAAAATAATATTGATAGTGTATGTAAAGTTAATAGATATAAAATTAAATTTTTATAATACAAACAATCATTTAAAAATAACAGAATTTTAGAAAATACCCTATAGCATTAGATTAAAAATCTATTCTATAGGGTATTTTTTCATTATTTAGGAAATTATGTTTTTTAAAATCTATGAATAACTTAGATTATATTTTTGATTAAAGATTAAGCAATAAAACTTAAAGAACAAAAATAAAATATAGTCGTCTGCCAGATTTTTCTCACATATGTTCGAAAACCTAGATGCGTAAAAAAATCGACGGATCCACAGTCGCCTTGGAGAAATTTTCATGTTTTAGTAATCCGTATTATTTTAACAGTTTCTTTTGTATAGAATGATTAAAATTTTGGTTATATAGTGAATATATAGTATAATATACGATGGAATAAAATTAAGGCTCATTTAATTCATGCGCCTAAACTAAAGAGAAATAGGAGTATAAAAATGAATTATAAAACTCATATAAATGGAGGGATTTTAGCAAGTCTTTATATAACTTCTCAAGCACATAATGTTGAATTATTACATACAGCTATTTTCATAGGGGGATCAATGCTCGGTAGTCTACTTCCTGATATTGACCATAAAAGTAGTTATATTGGAAATAAAGCTAAACCAGTATCAAGAGTAATAAATAAATTAGCTGGTCATAGAAAATTATTTCATGCACCAATATTTTATTTGATTTTATATTTTATAGCAGATATTTTTATATTAAATAAGTTTGGAATTATTTTTAATAAAGGTTTGTTTTTAGGTATAATTTCACATTTGCTTTTAGACAGTTTTACTATAGGTGGATTACCATGGTTTTATCCAATTAGTAAAAAGAAATTTTCTTTAGGTAAAATAAAAACAAATAGTCAATTAGAATTCACTTTTTGTGGAATTTTAATCTTTGCAAATATATTAATATTATTAGATTTACTTAAGATAACATCTATATTTACATTTACTCAAGGATAGAATGTATCCTGCTGTATTAATAATGTAGATATATTTTTAATAGATTAAAGAATATTAAAGTATATTAATAAATATTATTATAAAAACAGTAAATATATATCAGATAGATTTTTATTATATATGTTTAGAATATATAAATTTATCTGATATACAGTTATTTTGACTATTTTACTGTATATTTTAAATAATTATAAGAGGAAGATATAAAATGGATAAAGAAAAAAACAAATTTTTTATATACATTCCGTTAATTGTATACTTAGTACTTATACCAACATATGTATATACTTATAATAAGTCTTCAAATATATTTTGGGTTGCATTTATAATAGAGAGAGCTTTTTCGTACTTTTATACTGAAAAAGTCACTAATTTATTAGATGATATAGAATATGAAAGTAAATCTGAACTTGGAGTAATAATTATAATACTTATTTTAATATTTATAGGTTTAGGTTTAATTATTTATATAGGTTTTAATTATCCAACATTATTTGTAATTTTAATTATAGGAGAAATAATGGATGCTATATTTAATAAGATAGCTGATATATTAACCGAAGATGAGAATATTGAAAAATTAAAATGATATAAAAGACAAATGGGCTGTCTCAAAAGAAGTTTTAAGTATTTGAGGCAGCTTTATATTAATCTATTTATGAAATCTATTCTATAATTTAACAATATTTAAAAACTAGTCTTAAATAAAATTTTCGATGTATATGGTTGTTATGCTATAATAAACTGTACAATGCAAAAAATAGAACTTTTTTAAAATTTATATTTCATATTATAGAATCTTTAAAAATATTATTAGAAAAGTTCTTTTGAGAAAAGGAGAAAAGAATGAGTAAAATTCTTGTATTAGCTGAAAAGCCTTCAGTGGGTAGAGATTTAGCGAGAGTATTAAAATGTACTCAAAATAAAGGTGGATATATTGAAGGAAATAAATATGTAGTTACGTGGGCATTAGGTCATTTAGTTACATTACTTGATCCTGAAGGATATGGAGATAAATATAAAAAATGGAGCATGGAAACACTTCCTATGTTGCCTAAAAATATGAAGCTTACAGTTATTAAAAAGACAGGAAAGCAATTTAGTGAAGTTAAAAAGCAAATGCTTAGAAATGATATTAGTGAATTAGTTATTGCAACAGACTCTGGAAGAGAGGGAGAACTTGTTGCAAGATGGATTATAGATAAGGTAGGGTTTAAAAAACCTTTAAAAAGATTATGGATATCATCTCAAACAGATAAAGCAATTTTAGATGGATTTAAGAATTTAAAGCCAGGTTCTGCTTATGATAATTTATATAAGGCAGCCCAAGGAAGAGCAGAAGCAGATTGGCTTGTTGGACTTAATGTAACAAGAGCATTAACTTGCAAATATAATGCTCAATTATCAGCAGGAAGAGTTCAATCACCAACTTTAGCCATGATTGTTCAAAGAGAAGAAGAAATAAGTAATTTTAAACCTAAGGATTATTATACTATAATAGCTAAAAATAATAATTTATCTATGGAATGGGTAAATAATGATAATAGTAATAGAACTTTTAATGAAGAAATAGCTAAAAAAATAGTAACAAGTTTAAGAGGAAAAGATGGAGGAGTTTCTGAAATAACTCAAAGTAATAAGAAACAATATGCTCCAGCTTTATATGATTTAACAGAGCTTCAAAGAGATGCAAATAGAATATTTGGATATTCAGCAAAACAAACATTATCAATAATGCAAAGACTTTATGAAAATTATAAAATTTTAACATATCCAAGAACGGATTCAAGATATATTACAAAAGATATAGTTCCAACTTTAAAAGAGAGATTAAAAGCAATTTCAGTAGGTAATTATATGGCTGCTGCAAGTCAAATCTTAAAGGGGAATATACATGCAAATAAAAGTTTTGTTGATGATTCTAAGGTGTCAGACCATCATGCTATAATTCCAACAGAACAAAAAGTATCTTTAGGTATGCTTAGCAAAGAAGAAAAAAATATATATGACTTAGTTATAAAAAGATTCTTAAGTGTATTATTACCACCTTTTGAATATATTCAAACTTCAGTTAATATTAAAGTAGGAAATGAGAATTTTAGAGCTAAAGGAAAAGTTATAAAATCTAAAGGTTGGAAGATGGTTTATGATAGAGAAAATGATATTGAAGAGATAAATGAAGAAGGTACATTAAAAGAACAAGTACTTCCTAACTTATCAAAGGGGGATACCTTAAAGATAAACTCTTTAGAGATTAAAAATCATAAAACTAAAGCACCAGCAAGGTTTAATGAGGGTACATTACTTTCTGCTATGGAAAATCCTCAAAAATATATTAAAGTAGATAAAGAATCTGCAAAAACATTAGGAGAAACAGGTGGACTTGGAACAGTTGCAACAAGAGCTGATATCATTGAAAAACTATTTAATTCATTTGTAATAGAGAAAAAAGGTAAGGATATATATCCAACTTCTAAAGGTAAGCAACTTATAGATTTAGTTCCTAAAGATTTAAAATCACCACTTCTTACAGCTAAATGGGAAAAATCATTAGATGATATAAGTAAAGGAAAAGAAAATGTACATAATTTCATTTCAAATATGAGAAATTATGCAACTGCATTAGTTCAAGATGTTAAATTTAGTAATGATAAATATGTTCATGATAACATGACAGGTAAAAAATGTCCTCAGTGTGGTAAATACATGTTAGAAGTTAAAGGCAAAAATGGTGTAATGAATGTATGCCAAGATAGAGAATGTGGTTATAGAGAAAGTGTATCAAGAATCACAAATGCTAGATGTCCAGAATGTAAGAAAAAATTAGAATTAAGAGGTCATGGAGAAGGTCAAATATATGTTTGCCCAGGATCTAATTGTAATTTTAGAGAAAAAGCATCTCAATTTAAAAAGAGATTTAGTAAAACAGGAAAAGTAGATAAAAGAGAAGTTAATAATATAATGAAAAAAATGAAAAAAGAAGCAGAAGAATTTAATGATAATCCATTTGCAGCACTTTTAAAAGATTTTAAATAAATTTTGAAATAACATTATAGTATAGACTATTGATAGAGGAAGTTGTATTAAGAGAACTTTAAATGTCAGTTTATATTAATAGTTACTTAAAATAAGCTATAAAAACTATAACTGTATCTAAAAATATAAAATTTTAGATACAGTTATTATTTTTGCAATATTTATTAATTAAATGAATATTTTATAATATAAATAAGTTTTTATTTTAAGTGCTTAAATTTTTCTTTATTTAAGAATTATAAATAAATATCTATAGTAATACATTAAATTTTATTTTAAAAAAATTACAAGACGTGTATTAAAATGTAAATTATATAAAGTAGATATATAATTTATATTAGCATTAGTGTTATAGAGATTAATCATAATATTTAAATAGATTTAGAGTTTCTTTAGCAATTTTGGAGGCAAGTGTATTGAAAATCTTAAATTCAAACACTAAAAAAATTAATAGTAAAAAACTTACTAAAGATTATAATATTTATACTCCTGACATAGTTAAAAAATATAAAGCTACGTTTAAAGTTTTACTTAAAATGACTGATGATAGAAATCATACTTTATATATAATGTATGGAAAGGTGAAAAAGTGGTATGAAGATGAAAAAAATTTAAATATTGTTATGGAAAAAATTCATATTAAAACAAAGCTTGGATCATATTTAAGTGGTGGCTGTGGTATTGAAGCATCTCTTTTAGCTAATTTAACTGCAAGTGGGATTTTTGCGTATTCTATAAAATATATAAAAAATTTCACTCCTTTAGCATTGATTTTTTATTTAAGTGGGGTAACTCTTTATGGAGTTACTGTATTGTGGAGAGAAGATAATCAAGTGGAAATGTATAATATGTTTTTAGAAGTATTAAATGAACTAGAAAATAATATATAAACAATAAATTTTTTTAAAATGTAATTAAATAATAAAATAAAAGAAAGGTAACATTGAGTTTATCAATGTTACCTTTGTATACTATTAAATAAATTTTACATTGCTCTAGTAGGGAAAATGGCATCTAAGATACCAATAACTATTGCTGATAATATAGCGCCCATTATAGACACACTCATATTAGGAACAAAAAATTGAGTTAGATATATTATTATAGCAGCAACAAAGAAACCTTTAATTCCTTTTCCAAAAGGAGATGCATCAATACCCATCAATAGTTCTATTACATAGTCTAAAACACTTATTACTACTGCAGCTAGTAACATAGACCATAATCCATTAATGCTAAACCCTGGAGTTAGAAATGATGTTATTGATAAAATAATTGCAACCAATACCATCCTTCCAAACCATTTTAAGATACTACCATTGTGTGAATGTTCTCTTGAGTGATATTCTTTATGCACCATTGTAAAGTACCTCCTTTAAAATAAGTTTTACATGAACATAATATATCATGAACATATTATTATTGTGCTCATATTTTTTATTATTATAATCAAATATATTAATAAAACTAGTTTTTTAATTGGAAGTAATGCTAATTCATTCTTACATTTTAATTTTTAAAATATAATAAAGGAAGCTTTATTTTATGTAATATATTAGTAAGGATTTATGCGAATAAAACTATATTTTCTACACAAAATACTATTGTAGAAAGGATGTGTTTAATATGTATAGACCTAAAAGATGTTGTAGTGAAGAAGAAAAAAATGTTAAGCGTTATAGTGGAGAAGGATATCATGAAATTGGAATGGCTTCAGATCATTCAATGTCAGATTTAGCATCTAATCCTCTAACTGAAAATTATCATGTTAAAGGATTTAATGATGTGGCAGGGAAACGGTCTGATTCTAATTAATAAAAATAAATAATATAAAATTATTTATTTAATCTGAAAACATATAACATGTTGCTGATTTTTAATTTGATTTAATGTTAATATTCAACAACTAGTTTTTCTTAAGTAAAATTTCTTCAAAAATATTTTACACAATTTATTTGTGCAGAGAGGAAGTGTTTCTTATGAATAATGGAAATTTAAATTGTTGTCATAGAACTAAGAATCAAAATCAGGAAGCAAAGACAACTTCAAAAAAATCAGCAGTATGTAATGATTGGATATCAGGACAACCAAATTATGATGTCAAAGAAGCAAGTAAAAAACATGAAAAAACTGCTACTAATAACCAATGGTAATTTTGTTCTAAAGGAAAACATCTATATTTAGAATATAAGTTTTAAACTTACTCCTTTCAAAAATAATAAATATTAAACTTTTTATATAATATATCAAATAAAACTTTTTATATCAGATAAATATTATTTTCGACCTAGAAGTAAATACTTTATAGGCATTTAATTATATCTGAACTTTCAAATGGTTATATGATTAATATTTTAACTTTTAAAAGTTAAAATATTAAAAATAATACTTATTGAATAAAAAAGGTAATATTGTTAAATAAATAATTTAATAATATAGTTTGATGCTAAATATAATAAAGTAAATTTATTATTTTGGAAACCTCTAGAGGCAATAAATATATTGTTTCTAGAGGTTTTTTATTTGGTTAAAAGTTATAAAATTTTTAATTATAAATTAAAGTATATAAAAATTTATTTTTATAAGATTATTTACTTTGGGAAAATTTTTAGTATGATATAATTCTAATATATCTAAAATATATAAATTTTAATAAAGTTTGTTTATTAGTATAAATTTTAAAATATTTATAAATAACAAGACTTATTAGTACAATGATGAACTTATATAGAAAATTTATGATATATATGATTATAAGTAGATATTATTAATTAAAGATATACTTTACTATATAAATTATTAAAAGATTATAAATGTATTAATTTAATTAGAACATATATATTAAAAAAATCACTAAAAATATTGGATTTAATAAAGTTAACTTAAATTAAATTTTATAATTAAAGTTAACAAATAGGAGCAGAAAATGATAAAAGATTTAAATAGTATTTTAAATAATGTTATATATTTAGACATTGAAACTACAGGACTAGATGGAGAAAGTTGTGAGATAATAGAAATTGGTGCTGTTAAAATTAAAGATTCTACTATTACAACATATAATACTCTTATAAAGCCAAAAGAAAGGGTTCCTATAAGCATTTATAAGCTTTGTATTGGTTTAAATGAAGATGATTTATTAGCTGCTAGAAGTTTAGAAGAGATAAAGAGAGAGGTAGTAGAATTTTTAGAAGATTTACCATTAATATGTCATAACGGAGGCTTTGAAAAGAAGTTTTTATCTTATCATATTCCAGAAATTAAAAATAGAATAATGGATTCTATGGAACTTGCTACTATTTTAGAACCTTGGAGAAAGGAATATAATTTAGATTATTTAATTAAAAATGTAACTAATTTAGATAAAAACGAACTTCATAGAGGTCTTGAAGATTCAATAGATACTTTAAAAGTTGTAAATGCCCTTCTTTGTAGACAATGGGTTAGGGAAGAAAATACAAAATCTAAAAAGCAATTATATAATATTATTAATAAAGAATATGAATTTTTAAAATCTTGGGAATGGAAAGAACACCTATTAAAACCGATTTTATTTAATCCAGAGGAATATTCATATGTAAATTATGAAGAAGAGAAAAAAGATGAAATTAAATTAAATAAGATAAAAATAGATTATGATAAGTTTGAAGAATTATTGATAAATGAAGATATATGGAATAATGGTGGAGATTTTGGATATCAGTATAGAGAAGATCAGAAGAACTTTTCAAAAAAAATCAGAGAAAATATTGAAAATGAAGAAAAAATATTTATAGAGGCTCCAACAGGTAGTGGAAAAACATTTGCATATTTACTTATAGCATTAACAAAAGCGTATATAAATAAGAAAAATAAAAAACTAAATGATGCAAGTTACTTTATTTCAACAAATACAAAAGAACTTCAAAATCAACTTATTGATAAAGATATACCCATGTTACTTAAAAAATTAGGTCTATATGGGAAATTGAACTATGGAGCCATGAAGGGTAAAGGTAACTATATTTGTATAGATAGATTAAATAAATGTGATCAATTAAAGGAGAGTAAAGAAGGAAATCTTACAGATTTATTTTTAAGAAGATTATGTTCAGAAGGAAAGTATGGAGATATAGAAAATATAAGTTTTTGGGCATATAATCATTATGAAATTGAAAAATATTTAAAGTTAATAAACTGTGACAATGATTCATGTAATTTAGATAGATGTACAAAATTATGTTATCTAAGAAAAAGATATAACGAACTTCCTAATGAAAATATAACAGTAATTAACCATTCTTTATTAGCATGTTATCCATATTCTGAAAAAAAGAAGATAAATCATTTAATAATTGATGAGGCACATAATCTTATGGAGAAATGTTATGATTTCTTTTGTGAAGAATTTTCATCCTTTGATTTTATAGAATTATTAAATCAAATAGAAAAAGGACATCCAAGTATTTATATGCAACTTAGAAATTTAAATGCTGAATTTGGATATAGAGAGACTATAGAATTAGATAAATTAAAATATTTAGTAGAAGATATTAATACTAATATACTTATTTTAATAAATGAATTTAGAAGGATGAATCTTGTTGAAGGAAAATATAATTTTGTTACTGAGTTCTTCTTACCTAGAGAGGAATTAAAAGTTTCAATGGAAGCTTTATCTATGCAAATATCAAATTTAAAAGAAAGTATATATAGATTATATAAGATTTTAAATGATTATGTTAAAAATATTACACTAGAAGATGAAACTAATGGTGATAAGGATTATAAAAATTTATCAGAATACATAAAAAAGATAAAAGATACTTTTGATATATGTGATAAATTTTTAGAAAAGAGCACATTTTATGCAAAAGAACTTGAAATAGAAGTAGATTACAATGGATTTATAATAAGAAATATACCTTTAAATGTGGGAGAATTAGTTAATGAGCATATGTTAAAAGAAGTTAAAAGTACTACTTTTGTATCCGCAACATTAAGAATAGAAAACTCCTTTGAAAAGATAAAAAAACATTTAGGCCAGGAAAATTCAGAAGATTTTATAATTCCTCCAACATTTAATTTAAAGCAAAGAACTAAAATATTTGCATTAAATGATATTGGATCGTATGATAGTCCAAATTATATAAAGAATATTGCTGAATTTATATTTAATACAGCTAAAAAGTTAAATGGACATATTCTTGTATTATTTAATAGTAATCAAAGAAAACAAGAGGTATTTGAAGAATTAGATTTATTAACTAGGGGTACTAAAATAGAAGTTCATACTAATAGAAAGGCGATTCCAGCTTTAAATGACAAAAATAGAATAGTTATAATCTTAGGAGGACAAGGATTTTTTGAGGGTATAGATATTGCTGGAGAAGGATTAACTTGTGTAATGCTTGATAAACTCCCTAATCGAAGTATAGAATATCCTATTTTAAAGGCGATAACTACTTATCAGAATAAAAAATATCAGGATGTTAATTACCCACAATTATGTATAAAACTTAAACAAATATATGGAAGACTAATTAGAAGTAATTTTGATTATGGTTATTTTATAATATTAGATCCA
Source organism: Clostridium sp. CTA-5 (assembly GCF_054768135.1). Lineage (NCBI taxonomy): Bacteria > Bacillati > Bacillota > Clostridia > Eubacteriales > Clostridiaceae > Clostridium > Clostridium sp. CTA-5. The sequence goes on from NZ_BAAAAT010000001.1 coordinate 692,249, forward strand.
GGTAAAAATCCAAATACAATAAGAAATATAGAAAGAGATCTTGGAGGACCGGACATTCAAATAGCAGGGTGTAACAGAGTACTAGGTTATATGGATTATGATTATGGAATTTGGAAAAAGTATAATTTGAGTTTGCTTTTAAAAGATATAAAAAGTAATGAAAAAGATATAGAAAAATATTTTAATAATGAAGCTAAAAAGCATAAAATGTTTTGGGAATTTTTAGGCGTAAAAGATAATCAATGTTATTTTAGAAATATAAATTATAATTTAAAATCTAAACTATAGTCTATTAAGATTACTTTACATTAGAGAATAATTTTAATATATGAAGTTAAATTTTTTAGATTTAAATATGTTAAAATTATAATAGTTTTTAATAAGATATTATATTGAAACATGAATATAATTAGGGTATATTTAATTTCAAAATATATAAGTTTCATTAAAATTTATTCATTTATATAAATGCATCAAGGGCTTACATGGAAAATTTACTATATATATATTTTTTTTAGAAAAGTATTTAAAAAGAAAATAATTGTCTTATAAAAATAATTAAAACTGATAAAAAAACTATATAATTATTAAATAATAAATATTAAAATTGATATCTACATATAAAAATTGCAAAAAAAATTATATGTTTGAATAAATAGTTTTTATGTGATATAATTTCAACAACCATACAAAAGACTCGTATATTTCCGATAATATGGTTGGAAAGTTTCTACCTGCTAGCCGTAAATTAGCAGACTACGGGGTATTGTTATAATTTTAGATGTAATTATTTATCTAGAAATGCAACACCTCAATTATTATAATTGAGGTGTTTTTTTTATTCTTTAATAAATTACAAAAGTTAAAAGTTTAGCATAGCTATTTTGTTCCTTATAAAGTAGTTAGAGGTATTTATCAATAATTACGATGTCTTAAGTATGAGTATACAGTTACGAAGGGGGATAAAAAATTATGCAATTAACTAAAAGTGAAGAATATGGATTAAATAATAAAATCCATGTAGAAGATCAAGATGATATACAATTACTTTATGGCATCGATGATAAGCCAAGCTTAACTATGCAAATTTTATTAGGATTACAAAATATATTTGCAGCATTTGGGGGAATTATTGTAGTTCCATTAGTTATTTCGAGTGCATTAGGATTTGATTCAGCTACATCTACAGCACTTATGAGTGCAACAATTTTATCAGCAGGTTTAGCTACATTTATTCAGTCAAAAGGAATAGGACCAGTTGGAGCTAGAGTAGCATGCATAATGGGAACAGATTTTACGTTTGTAGCTCCTTCAATAGCAATTGGAAGTGTTTTTGGACTTCCAGGGATATTAGGTGCAACAATATTAGGAGCTTTTGTAGAAGTAATCTTAAGTTTTCTTATAAGACCATTAATGAAGCTATTTCCACCATTAGTTACAGGTACTGTTGTGTCTTTAATAGGACTAACATTACTTCCGGTATCTATGGATTGGGCAGCAGGAGGAGTAGGTTCACCTGAGTATGGAAGTTTGATTAATATTGCAATAGCAATGATTGTAATGTTTGTTACTTTAATTTTAAATAGATATGGAAAAGGATTAATAAGTAGTGCTTCGATTTTAATTGGAATGATAGTAGGTTATATTATATGTGTTCCTTTTGGAATGATAGATATGACTTCAGTTAAAGAAGCAAGTTTCTTATCATTTCCTAAGATATTTTCATATGGAGCAGTTTTTGATTGGAAGGTAGTAGTACCGTTTATACCTGCATATTGTGTTGCAACTATAGGAACCGTTGGATGTTTAAAAGCCATAGGCGAAGTCTCAAGAACTAATATGGATGATAAGAAAATTGGTGCTGGTGTTTTATCAGATGGTGTTGGAAGTATGCTAGCAGGTGTACTTGGAACATTTCCTAATACTTCGTTTAGTCAAAATGTTGGATTAATACCTTTGACTAAAGTAGCTAGTAGACATGTTGCTGTAATGGCAGGGATTATGTTAATGATTTTAGGATTTTTCCCTAAATTTGCAGCTCTTATAAATATAATGCCACAACCTGTTTTAGGTGGAGTTGGTATAGTTATGTTTGGTACTGTGGCAGCATCAGGAATAAAAACTTTAAGCAAAGTAAAATTAAATAATCGTAATTTATTAATAGTTGCAACATCGCTTGGACTAGGAGTTGGAATTACATTTAGACCAGAATTTATAGGACAATTGCCTGAAGGATTAAAAATGTTATTTGCATCAGGAATTTCAACAGGAACAATTGTAGCTTTAATTTTAAATTTAATATTAAAAGAAGAAAAAAGTGAGGTAGAATAGAAACATGGAAAGCTTACATAAACGTATATTAGAAGAAGGAAAAGCATTATCAGAAAATGTATTAAAGGTTGATTCATTTTTAAATCATCAAGTAGATCCTGATTTAATGTACGAAATGGGAACATATTTTAAAAAATATTTTGAAGAACATAAAATAACAAAAATATTTACAATAGAAAGTTCAGGTATAGCACCAGCTGTTATGACAGCGATGCAAATGAACTTACCTATGGTTATATTAAAGAAGCAAGGTTCTAAAATATTAAAAAGTGATGTATATCAAACAACAGTACATTCATTCACTAAAGATATGAATTATGAATTAACACTGCAAAAAAAATACATAAATGAAGATGATAATATATTAATTATAGATGACTTTTTAGCTAATGGAGAAGCTGCTTTAGGTGCAGCTAGATTAGTTGAAGGAGCAGGGGCAAAAGTTGGAGGAATCGGAATTGTAATAGAAAAATCATTCCAACCAGGACCACAATTATTAAAAGAAAAAGGATATGATGTATATTCTTTAGCAAGAATAGCCAAGCTTGGTAAAGGAAACATAGAATTTGTAAAATAATAAGTGGTATTATTGTTAGATAAAGTACATAAATAAAAAATATATAAACACAGAAGACTATCTCAAATTCATAAATATGTTATTGAGATAGTTTCTTTTTATTATACGATGAGTTTAAGCACAATCAAAAAAATAACAAGTCCATCTGCCAGCCTATTTTCCATCATCCTGCGTCAGTAAAATGCCATAATAGGCCCGCTATAATGGCACTTCACTTGCTTGCCTGATGAAAAATATTCATGGCAGTTTTTGACGTGTTATTTATTTTTATGTGCCTTAGAAAAGTTATAAATTATGTTTTAATTACAGTGAATTTTTAATTTAAATGACATAAGAAAATTAGTTTAAAAACAATTTTAATCTGCTAACCTTAATACAGATATTTATTTTCTAAAAAATTAGGCAAATAGAATAAAGTAATAGATGAACATAATTGTTTATATTTTTTTGAATATATCTTAAATAAAAATAATAAAACATATTAACTTAATTAGAAAATATATATTAAATTAGAAAAAGTAACTATTTTATGATAGTATGTTACTTGGAATTAAAGGAATTAAAATTTAACTACACAGGATAAGGGGGAGGAATAATGACAACTACAAAGTATTTTAACAGTATGATAAAAGATAAAGCTTTTATTAGTAAAACTATAGCAATTGCAATTCCAGTAATGTTACAAGCTTTACTTAATACAACTTTAAATCTTGTGGATACTATGATGATTGGGCAATTAGGGGAAAGTACTATTGCAGCTGTAGGACTTGCAAATAAAGTGTTTTTTGTATTTACATTATTATTATTTGGAATTGTAAGCGGATCTTCAATATTAACAGCTCAATATTGGGGAAAAAAAGACATAGTAAATATAAGAAGAGTTTTAGGGATGTCTTTAATTATTGGATTAGTAGGTTCAATTATATTTGTTGTTCCTAGTTTAATATGTCCAGAAATGGTTATGAGAATTTTTACACCAAGTGGATCTACAATAGAGACAGGAGCTGCATATTTATCAATTGTTGCACTTAGTTATCCTTTAACAGCAGTAACAAATGCGTATATATCACTTTTAAGAGCTGTAAACAAAGTGAAAGCACCAGTTGTAATAAGTTTATTTTCAATTAGTATTAATGTAATATTAAATTATACGTTAATATTTGGACATTTTGGAGTATCAGCCTTAGGTGTTAGAGGTGCCGCAATTGCAACATTAATTGCTAGAATTTTTGAATGTATATCTATTTTATTAGTAGTTTATTTAAATAATGGACCAGCTGCTGCTAAGTTAAAAGAACTTATAGCATTTAATAAACAATTTGTAAAGATGTTCTTTATTACTGTATCTCCAGTAATTGCAAACGAATTTATATGGGGATTGGGTGTTACTATGTATTCTCTAGTATATGGAAGAATGGGAGATGGAGCAGTTGCAGCTATTACTATTACACAAACAGTTGAACAAATAACAGTTGTTATGTTCCAAGGGATTAGTGCGGCTACAGCGGTTATATTGGGAAATGAATTAGGTGCAAATAAATTAGAAAAAGCTGAAAAGCATGCAAAATACCTTATTACATTACAATTTATGTTTACAATAATGGTAGGAATAATATGCTTTTTTAGTAGATGGCCATTAATCAAATTGTTTACTGTCAGTGATTTAGTAGCAATAGATATAAGTAAATGTTTAATAGTATTCATACTTTATTTACCATTTAAAATGTTTAATTTAGTAAATATAACAGGAATTTTAAGAAGTGGGGGAGATACTAAAGCTGCATTATTTTTAGATTTTACAGGAGTATGGTTTATAGGTATACCATTAACATATTTAGGTGGAATAGTATTTGGATTACCTATATATTGGGTATATGTATTAGTTTTAGCAGAAGAAATATATAAATTTGTTTTAGGAACTAAAAGATATAAACAGAAAAAATGGGTTAGAAACATTGTTGATGTATAAACTTATATGATAAAGAAAAATTGTGTTTTAAATAGAATAGTAATATTTTAGTATAAAAAGGTTTCTAAGTTTTAATTAAAGTTTTCTCTTTAACTTGAACTTAGAAACCTTTTATTTATAATAAACTTTATCATTTACTTTAAAAATCCAGTAATACTCAATAACATGATTATTATGATAGCAGGTGCAAATAATAGTGCTATTATCCACCGCCCTAGTTTACTTGCAAAATTAACAGTAGTTCCAATACCATTTCGTTTATCTACAGATGCAGAAGGATTATCTGGATTATAATAGAAAATTCCTAATTTCCAATGCTTAGGATCATTATTTTTATTCATTTATAATGCACCTCCATTATATTTATAAAACTTAATAAAACTGTGTTTATGTTCTTTTTAAGTTGAATATTTTTTATTATTCTAAAGTTATTTTTTCCATATATTCACGATTAAAACTATTATTAAGCACTTTATATGTTTTATAAAAATCACTATCATTATAAATAATTAAGTATTCTTTACCAAGCGTATAAATAGATAAATTATTTTTACCACTTTCATAAATACATATTTCATAAGAACCTTTAGTTCTATTTTTTGATGTATCTCCAGAATATTCAATAAGTTCTACATTTGAAAGATGAGATAAAATACCTTCTATCTTATTTTTATCTTCAATATAATTTTCAGTTCTAGAATTAATACCTCTAATATAAAGTTTGTTTATATTTTCTTTATGACAATGAACAGAGAAAATATTATCAAGAGTTATGTTTTTAGGATGAAAGTAATATAGTAAAAAAATTGTTGAAATAATTATTAATATAAATATACTATACTTTTTAAAATTTTTCATAGGGGATCTCCTTATATAAGAAATTTTGAGTTTATTTAATTATATCAATTTAATTCCATTAATAAAATAATTTTACTATTATTATTCGTTGTTTCACTATTTTAAAATATTGTTTATAGTGATAATAAGCAGTAATTAAGTATATTAATTAAGATTAATACAGAAAATAAGTTTTAGATGTAATTGTAATTTTATTTATATAATATTACGAACTTTATTAAAAAATAAAAAATGATTCTACAATATATTTAGATTAGATATCTAAATATATATTTTATATTAAAGTATTGATATAATAAGTATTAAATAATATATAATTATCTATAAAATTACATAAATAATATTATAAATAACGAATATTAAGTGTTAAATTGCTTGGAATGTGCTATAATTTGTATATTATTATTTAATTAAACATAATATTGGTTTAATAATGATTTAAACTATAATTTTTATATTTAGTTTATTTTTAATTATAAATTATATGGATAACTAAATTAAAAAGCGTTAAAGGAGTGTATTTTATTGGGGAAAAAATTTAAAAGAGTGTTAGTTGCTAATAGAGGAGAAATTGCGATAAGAATTTTTAGGGCTTGTCATGAACTTGGAATAAGAACAGTAGCAATATATTCAGAAGAAGACAAACGTGCTCTTTTTAGAACTAAAGCTCACGAAGCTTATCAAATTGGTAAAAACAAAGGTCCTGTTGAGGCTTATTTAAATATTGATGAAATTATAAGTCTTGCATTAAAGAAAAATGTTGATGCAATACATCCAGGGTATGGTTTTTTATCAGAAAATGCTGAATTCGCAAGAAGATGTGAACAGGCAGGTATAGAGTTTATAGGGCCAACATCAGACATGATGGAGCAACTAGGAGATAAGATTAAATCAAAAATAGTAGCTAAAAATGTTGGAGTTCCAGTAATACCAGGAATTGAAAAACCAATAACATGTGAGGAAGAAGCAAAAAATGTTGCAAATATGTGTGGTTATCCTGTTATGATAAAAGCTGCTGCTGGTGGTGGTGGTAGAGGAATGAGAATTGTAAGAAAAGAAGAAGAACTTATTGAAGCTTTTAAAAATGCTAAAAATGAAGCTAAAAAAGCTTTTGGTATAGATGATATGTTTATAGAAAAGTACATAGAAGGACCAAAACATATTGAAATTCAAATTCTCGGAGATAAACATGGAAACATAGTTCATCTTTATGAAAGAGATTGTTCTATTCAAAGAAGACATCAAAAGGTTATAGAAATTAGTCCTGCTTTATCTTTAACACAAGAAAAAAGAGAAGAAATATGTCAAGATGCATTAAAAATAGCTAAACATGTAAATTATAGAAATGCAGGAACTTTAGAATTTCTAGTAGATATGCATGGAAATCATTACTTTATAGAAATGAATCCAAGGGTACAAGTAGAACATACAATTACTGAAATGACTACTGGAATAGATATAGTTCAAAGTCAAATTTTAATAGCACAAGGATATGAATTAAATTCTAAAGAAATAGGAATATATTCTCAAGAAGATATAAAGCCAAGAGGGTACGCTATTCAATGCAGAATAACAACTGAAGACCCATCAAATAATTTTTCTCCAGATACAGGAAAGATAGATGTGTATAGAACTTCATCTGGATTTGGAATAAGACTTGATGGAGGAAATGGATTTAGTGGAGCTATAATTAGTCCATATTATGATAGCTTACTTGTTAAAACAACTTCATATTCTAGAACTTTTGAAGATGCAGTTAGAAAATCTATACGTGCTATTAAAGAGACAACTATTACAGGAGTTAAAACAAATGTAGATTTTTTAATAAATGTATTAAATAATGAACAATTTAAAAAAGGTGAATGTGATACTAATTTTATATCAGAAAATCCTCAATTGTTTGATATAAGTCCAAGAACTGATTCAGAATATAGAATTTTAAAATTTACTGGAGAGAAAATAGTAAATGAAACTAAGGGAATAAAAAAAGAATATGATGTTCCTGTAATTCCTAAAATAGAAACATTAGACGGATTATTTGGAACAAAACAAATATTAGATTCAGAAGGTCCAGAAGGCGTTGTGAAATGGATTAAAAAGCAAAATAAGTTATTACTTACTGACACTACTATGAGAGATGCACAACAATCTTTAATGGCAACTCGTGTTAGAAGTAGAGATATGATAAATATTGCAAAAGCAACAGCTAAATATGGAAATGATTTATTCTCACTTGAAATGTGGGGTGGAGCTACATTTGACACTTCATATAGATTTTTAAAAGAATGTCCATGGAAGAGGCTTGAAGAATTAAGAAAAAGAATACCTAATGTTATGTTCCAAATGCTTATTAGAGGAGCAAATGCTGTAGGATATAAAAATTATCCAGATAATGTTATAAGAGAATTTATAAAAGAATCTGCAAATAGTGGAATAGATATATTTAGAATATTTGATTCACTTAATTGGCTAAAGGGAATAGAAGTATCATTAGATGAGGTATTAAAGTGCAATAAAGTAGCAGAGGTTGCTTTATGCTATACAGGAGATATTTTAGATACTAATAGAGATAAATATACACTTAAATATTATGTAGATAAGGCTAAAGAAATTGAAAAGATGGGTGCTCATATTTTAGCTATAAAAGATATGTCAGCATTACTTAAACCTTATGCAGCTAAAAAGCTTATAAAAGCTTTAAAAGATGAAATTTCAATACCAATTCATCTTCATACACATGATACTACTGGTAATGGTGTGGCAACAGTATTAATGGCAGCAGATGCAGGTGTTGATATTATTGATACAACTTTTAATAGTATGTCAGGACTTACAAGTCAACCAGCTTTAAATTCAATTGTTGCTGCTCTTGGAAATACAGATAGAGATACTGGTATTGATTTAGGCGGAATTCAAAGATTATCTGATTATTGGGATGCTGTAAGACCAGTTTATAGCCAATTTGAATCAGATTTAAAATCAGGAAGTGCTGAAATTTATAAATTTGAAATACCAGGTGGACAATATTCAAATTTAAAACCACAAGTTGAAAGTTTTGGACTTGGACATAGATTCAATGATGTTAAAAAGATGTATAAAAAAGTAAATGACATGCTTGGAGATATAATAAAAGTTACTCCTTCATCAAAGATGGTTGGGGATATGGCTATATTCATGGTGCAAAATGATTTAACACCAGAAAATATATACGAAAAAGCGCAAAGTTTGGCTTTCCCAGATTCAATAGTATCATATTTTAAAGGTATGATGGGTCAACCAGAAGGTGGATTTCCTGAAAAACTTCAAAAACTTGTTTTAAAAGGGGAAGAACCTATAACTGTTAGACCTGGAGAATTATTACCATCAGAAGATTTTGATAAGATTGAAAAGTATTTAAAGGAAAAATACAAATATACTCCATCAAAGAAAGATTTATTAAGCTATGCTCTATATCCAGAAGTATTTGAAGAATTTATAAACTTTGTATTAGAATATGGAGATGTAAGCCGTGTAGGAAGTGATGTATTCTTCCATGGATTATCAGAAGGTGAAACAAGTGAAATTGAAGTTGCTGAAGGTAAAACAATGATTGTCCAATTAATAGAAATAGGTAAGTTAGACAATGAAGGATACAGAACTTTAGATTTTGAAATAAATGGAAATAGAAGAGAAATTAAAATAAAAGATAAGACTGAAAGAGCTACAAGTGCTTTAAGTTTAGATAGTGCATCTAAAATGGCTGATCCTTCAAATAAATTAGATATAGGTGCAAGTATACCAGGTAATATTATTAAGATACTTGTTAAAGAAGGCCAAGAAGTTAAAGAAGGTGAAAGTTTAGTTATTATAGAAGCTATGAAAATGGAAACCAATATTGTAGCTACTGCTAATACTACTGTTGAAAGTATCTTAGTAAAAGAAGGTCAACAAGTTAAAACAGGAGAATTATTAGTAAAATTAAAATAATTCTCATATATAGTAAAATTTTTATATATAAGTTCTATGCTATATTTATATGAATGAACAAATTTTGATAAAACTTATATATTTAAAATAGTAAAAGAGCTATCTCAAAAAACATATTAATTATGTATTTGAGATAGCTTTTAATTTGATACATTTTAATTTAAAGTTTATAACTATAATTTATATTCAATTTTAAATATTCATAACACTACTTTAAATTTTGTAAAAAATTACAATATTTAAAAATTATAAAAAATGGTACAATTTAAATGTAAATATTTACAAGGGAGGGGTATGTATATGAATAGAAATAAGAATTTTATAGCAAGTATATTGGTAATAATGTTCATGTTTACAATGATTCAAATACCAATTAACAAAGTACAAGCTAGTGAAACAGATGACACAGTTTATCTAAAGATAAGATATAACAGAGTGGATAGAGATTATAATGACTGGAATGTATGGTATTGGGAAAAAGACAAAGAAGGGAAAATGGCTAGTTTTAGTGGAGAAGACATTGATGGAAAATTTGCAGTTATAAAAGCTAATAAAAAAATGAATCAATTGTTTTTTATTATTAGAAAAGGCAATTGGGATGATAAAGCTACTGGCGATGAGGTGATAGATTTAAATAATGGTGATAGAGAAATTATTATAAATCAACAAAAAAAAGGAGTTAATAGAGAAGATAAAGAACTTAACAGACATTATAAAAATATAAAATTAAATTTACATTATTGTAGAAATGATAAAAATTATGATTCATGGGATGTATGGTCTTGGTGTGATGAAAATGATGCAAAAGGCTATGAATTTACTAAAGAAGATGAGTATGGTAAAGTAGCAAAAATTAATAAATCAAATGAAAATAATAAAAAGGAGATATCTTTTATAATCAGAAAAGGTGGAGATGAATGGCAAGCTAAGGATATAGATAAAGATAGAAGTATAGATCTTGCATATGCAAATAATAAGGGAGAGATAAATGCATATATCATTGAAGGTGATGAAAATGTTTATATGAGTATTGATGATCAAACTAGAAATAGAATAACTTCTTTAAAAATTGATTCAATTAATGAGATTAATTTTAAATTAAATGCTGAAAATTTTAATACTGATGATTTTATTTTAAAAGAAAATGGTATCGTTATCAGTAAGGATTTATATTCTGCTGATCTTGATAAAAGTGGATTAAAAGGTAGCATTAAACTCAAAAAAAATATAGATTTAAAAAAGATATATTCTTTGGAGATTCCTGGTTATGGGATGAAAAATGCTGATTTAAGAAAAGTATATGGAAGTAATGAATTTGAAAGTTTATATTCATATGATGGAAATTTAGGAGCAATTTATAATAATGACGAAACAAATTTTATTTTATGGGCACCAACAGCAAGTGATGTAAAAGTAGTCTTTTACGGAAAAGATGGAAATTTATATTATTCGCCTGCTGAAAAAACATTAGATATGGTTAAAGGTGAAAATGGAATTTGGACAGCTAAAGAAAGTGGAGATTTAGATGGTGTTTATTATAATTATTTAGTAACTATCAATGGAAAAGAAAATGAGGTTACAGATCCTTATGCAAAAGCAGTTGGAGTGAATGGAAATAGAGGAATGGTAATTAACTTAGGGTCAACAAATCCATCAGGATGGGAAAAGGATAGAAGACCAGAACTTAAAAATCCAACAGATGCTACAATTTATGAAATGCATATCAGAGATTTATCTATAGATGAAAATTCAGGAATTAATTTAGAATATAGAGGTAAATATAAAGGGGTTTGGCAAGATGGAACAACAATTCCAGATGGAGATATTAAAACAGGAGTTGCTCATTTAAAAGAATTAGGAGTGAATACTGTTCAATTAATGCCAAGTTTTGATTATACATCAGTAGATGAAACTAAGCTTAATATACCACAATTTAATTGGGGGTATGACCCACAGAATTATAATGTTCCAGAGGGTTCATATTCATCTAATCCTTATGATGGTAGAATTAGAATAAAAGAGTTTAAAGAAATGGTAAATGAACTTCATAAACAAGGTATAAGAGTTATTATGGATGTGGTTTATAATCATACTGATTCGAGCCAAAATTCAGTACTTAATTTAGCTGTACCAGATTACTATTATCGTCAAGATTCAGAAGGAAATTTTTCTAATGGTTCTGGTTGTCGTAGTGAGGTGGCATCAGATCGTTCAATGGCTAGAAAACTTATTATCGATTCAGTTAAATATTGGGTAAAAGAATATCATATTGATGGATTTAGATTTGACTTGATGGCAAATCATGATATTGAAACAATGAAACAAATAAGACAAGAATTGGACAAGATTGATAAAAATATATTAATATATGGTGAAGGTTGGGCTGCTGGTCCATGTGCATTACCAGAGGAGAAACAAGCATTAAAAATTAATGCATCTGAATTTGGGAAAATGCAAATAGGTATGTTTAGTGATGATATAAGAGATGGATTAAAAGGAAATGTATTTAATGATACTGAACCAGCATTTGTTAATGGACAACCAGGGTTTGAAGAATGGGTGAAATTTGGAATAGTTGGTTCTACTAGACATGATGATATAGATTATAGTAAAGTGAGATATTCAAAAAAGCCATGGGCAAATGAACCTTATCAAGCAATAAATTATGTATCATGTCATGATGACTTAACTTTATGGGATAGATTACAAACTGTTGAACCTAATAAATCAGATAAAGAATTACAAAATATGAATAAGATAGCAGCAGCAGTAGTGTTTACATCACAAGGTATTCCATTTATTCAAGCAGGAGAAGAATTTGCTAGAACAAAAGTTAATGAAGATGGAAGTCTTAATAAAAATAGTTATACTTCTTCAGATGATATTAATAAATTAGATTGGAATAGAATTGAAAAATATAGAAATTTATATGAATATTATAAAGGTTTAATTGAATTAAGAGCATCACATAAGGCATTTAGAATGGGTAAAACTGAAGATATTCAACAAAATCTTAAGTTTTTAGAAAAAGGAAAAGATTTTGAAGAAGATAATGTTGTTGCATATACTTTAGATGGTAAAGCGGTAGAAGATAAATGGGAAAACATTGCGGTTATATTTAATTCAAATTCAAAACCAGTTAAAGTAAACTTACCAGATAATAATTGGACAATTGTAGTGAATAAAGATAAAGCAGGAATAGAAGAGCTAGGTAAAATAGAAGGTGGAAAAATAATTGTGCCAGCAAACACATCTTATGTACTTGTTGATACAAAAAGTTATGAAGAAAAATAATTTAAAATAATTAAATAAAAAATATGTGAAGAGATTGCATTAAAATATAAATTTTAAAATCAAATGTATCTGCTTCACATATTTTTATGTATTTTTTAGGGTAAATATGAAAAATAGCTAATCATTATATACTCGTTTTCACAAGCTTTTCATAGGTATATCTTAAGATATGCACTCAAATAAATATATAAATTGACACTTAATAAAGTTTGATTTATTCTTAGGTTGTATATGTGTTTTAAGCCAAGAATAAATAATAGTTTAAAATATATATAAATATTAAAAAAGATTTTTCTATATGTTATAAAGGGGATGATAGGATGAAAAACATATTTTTTTATCAAACAGATATTGGTGAAATAGGGATTGCTGAAAATGGCAATGCTATCACAAATCTATATTTTGAAAGAATAGATTTAAAAGATAATTTTAACTTAAGTGAAACGAAACTTATAAAAGAAGCATACTCTCAATTGAAAAGTTATCTTTTAGGAGATAGAAAAGACTTCGCATTACCACTTCAACTTGAAGGAACTGATTTTATGATGAAGGTTTGGAGTTCACTAACTCTCATCCCATATGGTGAGACTTGTACATATGGAGAAGTCGCAAAATCTATTGGTAATGAAAAGGCATCAAGAGCAGTAGGACTTGCAAATAATAGAAATCCAATTCCTATTTTCATTCCTTGTCATAGAGTAATTGGAGCAAATGGTAAATTAGTTGGATATTCAGGAGGAATAGATATAAAAAAATATCTTTTAAATTTAGAAAAAGTAATTTAAAAGATATTTTTTAAAATTATAGATTTATGTTGTTTTGTAAAACTAATAGGGAATATTATAGTTTTATAAATTCAGGTTTCATTTTATTAAATCTACAGACATATTTAAATCCAATTTCTCTAAGAACATCATGAACATATGGAAATTCAGTTGCAATTTGAGAAGTAATATGAGAATCAGATCCAACAGTAATGATTTCTCCACCTAAATGCTTGTACATTTTAAGTATGTTTGTAGAAGGTGTTAAATCAGGTAATTTGTATTTAAATGAAGAGGTATTAAGTTCAATACCTTTACCATTTTCAATAACCTTTTTTAATATTGATTCTAAATAGTCGTTAAATAAACTATCATCTAAAATAGTATCATAATTTCCATATCTTTTAATTAAATCAACATGTCCTAAAACTGAGTAGTCTGTAAAAGAATTAACAATATTTAATAGAGTTTTATAATATCCTTCATATACTTCAAATTGAGTTTTACCTTTATGAAAATCTCCAGTACATAATTCAAATCTATCTATTGTATGTATTGAGCCAATAACAAAGTCTAAGTCGTGTTCACGAATTTCTTTAGAACATTGTTCTAAAATATGACTTTGAAGTCCCATTTCGATACCCTTTTTTATAGAAATTTTATTGGAATATTTATTTTTATAGAATTCTAATTCCTCTAAATATTTGTCATAATCAATTTTTACATTAGGATTTCCAAGCACATCATAATCTATGTGATCGGTAAAACAAATTTCTTTAAGTCCTAATTCTATTGATTTTTTTATCATGTCTATCATGGGTGTAGTTGAATCTGCTGAATAATGACAATGCATATGGTAGTCAGAGTAAAACATATACAACCCCTCCTTTAAGTATAATTTATATATTAATTATACTCTGTATAATTTTAATGTCCACAATAAGGGCAAAGTCTTAAGTTATATGTATATATTTTAAGTAAATTTAACATATATAATATAGATGTATTATATATATTAATTTCTTTAATGTGCCTTAAAATATAATTTATGTTATAATGTTCAAGTAAATTTAACATAATGATTAAAAGGAGGAGATAATATGTTCACTAAGGATGAACTTTTAGTTATTGAAGATGCATTAAGAATTGCAGATGAAGAATATATAAGATTATTAGATGAAAATAAAAATAATAAGAATAGAATGGTTGCTTACAACAGAAAACAAAAGAAGTTATGGTTAGTTCAAAATAAACTTAAAAAACTTTTAAAAGAGCAATAATAAAATTAGGCATATGAAACAAAATAATAGTTTAAAGAATGGGTGTATATTTTGCGTAAGATAAGGAAAGAAGCTCAGTTAATAGCAGACTATTGGCTAAATTTGCTAACGCAAAATAGATGAGCATACGAGTATATTATTTTCTGAATATGTCTTAATTTAAAAGTATAAATTTAAAATAACAAAAAATTGCTATTGAAATATTCAATTTTTTTTGTTAATATAATTAAAATTATAAGTAGCCGCTACCGCAAATAAAAAAGAAATGAGGGTACTTATTATGTTATTTAAAAATATTACAATTGTTAATGAAAATTATGATGTTATTAAAGATACCAATGTATTAGTTGAAGGAAATCAGGTTAAGTATATTGGATCAGAAATACCTAAAGATTATAATGGTGAGATATACGATGGAAAAAATAAAGTAGCAATGCCAGGTTTTTTTAACACTCATTGCCATGTTCCTATGACATTACTTAGAGGATATGGAGAAGGGTTGCCATTACAACGTTGGCTACAAGAGAAAATATTTCCATTTGAAGCTTTACTTACTGATGAAGATTGTTATTGGGGAACTTTATTAGGAATTAGTGAAATGATTAAAAGTGGAGTTGTATCATTTACTGATATGTATTCTCGTCTTGAAACTTTAGTACAAGCTATTGAAGAAACAGGTATAAAAGCTAATATTTCAAATTCATATCTTAAATTTGATGATAACGAAGATTATTTTAAGGATAGATCATATAAAGATACTGAATTTATTAGAAATTATGTAAAAACATCTGTGCATGATCGTATCCGAGGAGATGTTTCTATTCATGCTGAGTATACTTCAACAGAAAAAGTAGTTAGACAGATTTCTGAATATTGTAATGAAGCTAATATGAATATGCATATTCATCTTTCAGAAACAGCAAAAGAACAACAAGCTTGTAAAGAAAGACATGGTTTAACACCAGCAGAATATTTCTTTAAATGTGGAACATTTAAAAGTAAAACAACAGCAGCTCATTGTGTTTTCTTAGAAGGTGATGATTTTAATATACTTAAAGAAAATGGAGTTACAGTATCACATTGTCCAACAAGTAATTTAAAACTTGGAAGTGGTATAGCACCAATAAAAACAATGTTAGAGCATGATATTAATGTTACTATTGGAACAGATGGTGCAGCAAGTAATAATAATCTTAATATGTTAGAGGAAGTTAATCTTGCAGCATTATTACACAAAGGAGCTAATAATGATCCATTATTTTTAGGACAAAAAGATATATTAAAAATTTCTTGCTTAAATGGTGCAGTATCACAAGGTAGAGAAGATTGTGGATGCATTAAGGTTGGCAATAGAGCAGATATTATTATATATGATTTTGATAAACCTCATATGCAACCAGCATTTGATGTATTAGCAAACATATTTTATTCTGCACAAGCAAGTGATATATGTTTATCAATGATAGATGGTAATGTTGTATATAAAAATGGTATTTTTACTAACATAGATATGGAAAAAGTTTATTATAATGTAAATAGAATAAAAGATGAGAAACTTAAGTTATTAAAATTATAGTTTAAAATCATGTATTTATTAAATATAATATTTATATTAAGTTTTTATAGTACGATTTAACATTATTAATAATAAATAAAACAAATTTGGCGGTAGCGAGAAAGACTAAATATAATCATTAAAATGTGTAATATTAACTTATATAAGTTCATAATAGGTTGAACGTTTCTACCAACTACCTTAATAGTTGATTATAAGTTAATCCTTTTACGGGATTACTATATTCAATTTTAGGGTAGTTGTTTTTTTGCATTTAAATTAACTATCAAGTATATAGTAAATTAGCCGTAAAATACTTCAAGATTGTATTTTAGAATAATGTTAATCTACAGTATATGATGTATTATTTTAAATATATATTATAAATAATACATGGGAAATAATAACTTTTACTTGACAAAAAAATGTTACTTAACTATAATTATAAATAATTTAATATATATCGCATAACTAAGATTTATAATTTATTATATTTCGGAGTATGAGATTTTCAATAAAAGCAATGAAAAGAACAAGTAGAGATTAGTTAAACCAAACAGAAAGTTACCGGTTGATGAGAGGTGCATGGATACTGATTTTGAATACATCTTAGAGCTTCAAGCTGAAAAGAAATTTTTCTAAGTAGGTGATGACGGTTCCCTGCACCCGTTATAGTGCTAAAGTATAACCAGATGTGGCGTACTTGAAGAGGTTAATTATGTGAGTGATTAATGAATTAGGGTGGTAACACGAGATATGCTCTCGTCCTTTATATATAAAGGATGAGAGTTTTTTTATTCTTTAAGAAATTATATTACTAAATAATATGAGGATAACTTCTAGAATATTTTAGAGTTATGATAAGTATTCCTAAAGAATAAAAAATAATCATATGCCGCACCATTCTTCCTGCAATATGTTTGGAAAGGGTGCATGGCTAAAAAATTGACATTCCATAGTCACTTAGCGATTTTTTATTGCATATTGAATCTTATAGAACTTGCTTATATAAAATTTAAAATATAAGGAGTTAAAAGATATGAAAAAAACAATTGATGAACAAATTAAAATTATATCAAAAGGAGCAGCAGATATTATAAGTGTTGATGAATTGAAAGAAAAACTTATAAAATCAGAAAAAGAAAATAAACCATTAATAATTAAGCTAGGATTAGATCCAAGTGCTCCGGATATACATTTAGGTCATGCTGTTGTTTTAAGAAAAATAAAACAAATGCAAGATTTAGGTCATAAGGCTGTTATTTTAATTGGGGATTTTACAGGTAAAATTGGAGATCCAACAGGTAAATCAAAAACAAGAAAACCGTTGACTCAAGAACAAGTTTTAGAAAATGCATTAACTTATCAAAAACAAATTTTAAAAGTATTGGATAAAGAAAAAACTGAAATTAGATTTAATAGTGAATGGTTATCAAAGTTAAGTTTTGAAGAAGTATTAAAGTTAGCTGCAACAACAACTGTTGCTAGAATGTTGGAAAGAGATGATTTTAAAAACCGTTACAGTAATAATGCACCTATTGGAATCCATGAATTTTTTTATCCACTAATGCAAGGATATGATTCTATTAAGTTAAAGGCTGATATAGAATTAGGAGGAACAGATCAAACATTTAATATTCTTATGGGAAGAACCCTTCAAAAAAATATAGGAATGGAGCAGCAAATAGCAATATTTATGCCAATACTAGAAGGTTTAGATGGGGTTGAAAAGATGAGTAAAAGTTTAGGTAATTATATTGGTGTAGATGAAAAAGCTGAGGTAATGTTTAAAAAGGTAATGGAAGTTCCAGATAATCTTATTATAAAATATTTTGAATTAGCAACAGATGAACACCCAGATAGAATTGAAGAAATAAAAAAAGAATTAGAAGAAGGCAAAAATCCAAGAGATATTAAGTTTGAATTAGCAAAAATTATTACCAACTTATATCATACAGATAAAGAAACTAAATATGCTATTGAATACTATGAACAAGTTTTTAAACAAGGAAGTTTACCTCAAATAGTACCGGAAGTAACAGTATCGTCAGAATGTAATACATTAAAGGATGCTGGAACGATTCTTGTAAAAAATAGAATAGTAGCTTCTAATAATGAATTTAGAAGATTAGTAAATCAAGGTGGTGTTCAAATCAATAACAAAAAGGTAACTGATTTTGATAATTCACAAATAGAAAACGAAGATATAATTAAAATTGGTAAAAAGAGGTTTGTTAAAATAATAAAGTTATAGTATATTATTTTACAGATTATAAGATTATATATAGTATAGATATCTATTAGTTATTAATCAAAGCATAATATAGATTTATTTTTGGATATATTGTAATATATATGTAATTAATTTATAGTTTAAATGTTATCTTTAATTATGATTTTTATATATAGAATTATA
The DNA here is from genome assembly GCF_054768135.1 of Clostridium sp. CTA-5. Classification (NCBI taxonomy): domain Bacteria; kingdom Bacillati; phylum Bacillota; class Clostridia; order Eubacteriales; family Clostridiaceae; genus Clostridium; species Clostridium sp. CTA-5. The sequence goes on from NZ_BAAAAT010000001.1 coordinate 711,259, forward strand.
TATACTATTTTATAATAGATATTAACTTTGAACTATAAAATCAACTTATAATTAAATATAAAAAATGGAGGGAATTTTATGTACGATAAAATAATGGAATCTGTAGATTACATAAAGAGCAAAGTAAATAGAGAGCCTAAAATTGCAGTAATATTAGGTTCAGGTTTAGGTGATTTAGTTAATGTAGTTGAAGATACTGAATATATATCTTATGAAGATATTCCTAATTTTCCTGTATCTACAGTAAAAGGTCATGAAGGAAAGTTAGCATTTGGTAAAATTAATGGCGTAGAAGTGTTATTAATGCAAGGAAGATTTCATTACTATGAAGGATATACAATGAAAGAAGTAACATATCCTATATATGTAATGAAAAAATTAGGAATCGAAAAGATTATTGTAACAAATGCTTGTGGTGGAATAAATACAGATTTTGAACCAGGAACATTAATGATTATAAACGATTTTATAAACCTTTTTGGAACAAACCCTTTAATAGGAGCAAATGATGAAAGATTAGGAACAAGATTCCCAGATATGTCAGAACCATATAAAATAGATCTTATCAATAAGGCTAAGAAGGTTGCAGACGAATTAGATATAAAATATAAAGAAGGCGTTTATGCAGGATTTATGGGGCCATATTATGAAACTGCTGCTGAAGTTAGAATGATAGGAAAACATGGAGCAGATGCTGTTGGTATGTCAACGGTACCAGAAACAATAGTAGCTAATTATTTAGGAATTGATGTGTTAGGAATAGCATGTATAACTAATATGGCAACAGGAATACAAAAAGTTAAACATTCACACCAAAGAGTTGTAGAAACAGCTCAAAAAGCTTCAGCAAATCTTTGCAAGTGGGTATCAAAAGTTATAGAAGTAATGTAGTATTATATGGCTTGATTTTTAGGATAAGGCATTGTAGAAAATACAATGCCTTATCCTAATTTTACGTTTTAAAATAAGTGATTTTTATTATATAGAATTTATAGATTTAAAGATTAGAAAGAATCTATATTAGGGATATTTTAAATACATAATTATAGAGTGGTGTAGTTATTTTTTATCTTAAATATTTATAATAAATAATTCTTGATATAAGTATCTTAATTACTATATTATTATAGGGAAGTATAAAATTTATATTACTATAATTAAGGAGCTTCTTATGGAATTAAAAAATGTAATTGATATTGCACTTACAGCAGGAGAAATATTGTTAGCTAATGGTGCTGAAACATATAGAATAGAAGAGACAGTGGTAAAAATATGTGAAGCTTATGGTTTTACAGGAGAATGTCTATCAATGTCAAATGGTCTTTTGTTATCAGTAGAACAATCAGGAGTTAATAAGCTTACTTCAATGAAAAAAGTAAACAAAAAGCATGTAGATTTGTATAGAATAGAACTAATAAATTCATTTTCAAGACAAATTTGTGAAAAGTCATTATCATATGAGGAAGCTAAAAAGATATTAGATAATATTAAAAAGGCTCCTACTTTTACTTTACCTGTAAGAATAATGGCAGTATGTATGACGGGATTTATTTATACACTCTTCTTTAATGGGTCTTTATTAGATGGAATCTCATCTATAATAATATGTTTAATTACATACGTAATACTTGAAAAGATTTCAGAATTGGGATTTTTTCAATTCTTGGAGTTTTATTTGGCAGGATTACTAATAGGAGGGGGGAGTATATTATCCGAAATGCTTATTAGTTCAATTAATAAACATAATGTAATTACAGGTGCAATAATGATACTTCTTCCAGGTGTTGTTTTAACAAATGGAATAAAAGATATTCTTTATGGTGACTTTTCATCTGGTGTTGCAAAATTTTTTGAAGCGATTATTGTTATTATAGCAGTGAGTGCAGGAATAGGTACATCATTAATTATTTATTTGAAAGGAATGTAATTTATATGTTGATAAAAATGACCATACTTGCATTTTTAGGTAGTGTATTTCCAGTTATATTATTTAATATTGATAGAAGAAAAATAATATGGACAGGAATTGCTGGTGCTTTTGGATGGATAGTTTATAGTATTGTTTTCCAGAAAACAGGGAGTCAGGTAATAAGTTCATTTTGGGGAGCTTTTGCTGTAAATATATATAGTGAATTTATGGCTCGTAAAAAAAAGACCCCAGCATCAATGTTTTATATACCAGGTATATTTCCATTAGTGCCAGGTATAACAGCATATAGTACTATAAGTTATATTGTTGAGAATAATTTTAATGATGCTTTAAATAAAGGTATACTTACATTATCAATAGGAGGTGCAATTGCATTTGGAATTATGTTATCATCTACTGTTGTTAGGTTTATATCAAAGTTAAAATTCAAGTGGTCAAGCAATTAATATTTAAAACTTATATGTATTAAAATAAATTTACTATATTAAAATACAATAAATATAAAGCTATCTCAAATAATATAAACATGTTTTTTGAGATAGCTTTTTTTAATTATAAACTATAAAAATTACTTTAAAACATAGTATATAAGTTCATAACTATACTGGAAAGTGATGTTTATTTATATTAATGAACAAACATTAGTGGAACTTATATAGTATAATTAATTTTGTATTAGTAAATTATAAATAATTTGTGCTGCTTCTGCATTGGTAACATTATTTTTAGGATTAAACTTGCCTTCATTATCTCCATTCATTATATTAAGTGCAAAACATATAGCAGCATAGCCTTTAAAGTTTTCATCAATCTCATCTTTAAATGGATTAACAAATACTTTTGAATGTAGTGCTATTTTTTCGTATTTTAAATATCTTACTATTAATTTAGCTATTTCTTGATTTGTAAGTAAGCTGTTTGGAGATTTTTCTTCTTCTTTAAGTATATTAGTGTTAATTAACATATCATAAAATTCATCATCATTATAAAAATTCTGAGTAGGTGAATATAAATATCTTAAAAAATTAATTTGTGTGATGTTATTATCAGGATTAAATTTTTCTCCTTTTAGATAATACCCATTGTCTAAAAGGTGTTTTATTGTTTTCTCACACCAATGTCCATTTATATCTGTATATTGTGGGATTTTAAAATCTTTATATATCTCACCATTAAAATCTAATCTGTTTCCGTTTATAGGATCAATAAGATAAAATCCATTTAAATCTATAAAATCATATGCTAAATAAATCTCATCATTATTATTAATAATGTATTTTAATCCGAAATTTTGATTAGCATTAACCTTATTAAAAGCTACTTCTTTATTTATAGCATTATTAATATCAGGAAAAGTGACATTATCATACCAGACGTTGTTATAATGGATAATATTACCTGAATTTTTATCAATTACAACTCTTAAAAAATTATCTACAAAAGCAATTCCATTTACTTGGCGAATAAAATCAAAAGAATATTGCTTAATATCATTAGATATATTATCTAATCTTAAATCTGTATTGGTATCATATTCTGTTTCAGAAAATTTATTAGTAGCTACTTCTTTTAAAAACTTTTCTGCAATATTTCTAGCTTCATACTTTGATAAATTTTTGTTTTGCAAATTGTCATTATAATATGAATTAAAAGCTAATAATTCACCAGATTTTGCATCTATTTCACCATAAGCATTGTCAGACATCATTTGCCATACATATTGATTAGATATATTGTTCTTATTTAAATAGCTATTAGTTAAGTTTATATTAGGTAAATATTTTTTTAAGATATTTTCAGCGTCCTCTTTTGTAATAATTCCCGAAATATCTTTTATAGCATCATTTTCTTCTTTTGTCAAAGTATCTAAAGTTTCATTAATATTATTTGCTTTCCCTTCTCTATAAAGTGGATTAATATTATTTTTATAAATAATGTCTCCAGACTTTGCATTAATCGCTAAGTTATTTGTATTATCTATAGAATATGCTGGAAATATATTTAGTTTATTTTGTTTATAATCATAATAAGAATGATATTTTAAATTAAGACCTATTTTTTCAATATAATCTTTTTTTGCTTGTTCATAATTAATAATATTATCTACAGAAGGATATTCAAAATTGCTTTTATCAGGTTTTGAGAAATTAAATAGTGTAACTTCATTAGTGTATTTATTTACGTTTATATTAACAAAAATAAAATCAGTTGGTAAATCATTTGCAAATTGTTTATATGTGAATGAATAATTATTATTTAATGTATCATTATCATGTGTATTAATTTTTTTCATAGAATTTGCATATGAAGGGAGTGCTTTTAATAGAAATTCTTCTGCTGAATGTTGAGCTTTTTCTTTAGTAATTTGTGAAATGCCTGTAAGAGTATCTTCATTACAAGATTTATAATAATTATATAAATTACCATTTTCGTCAATTGATACTGAGATATTTCCTTGCTTTCCTCCTTTTTCAGCCCAATTAAGTTCTAATAATTTAGTTGTTGTATCATCGTGGATTATAGAATGAGAAAAGGTTGTATAACTTTCAGGAATGTTTACTATACTTTTAGCTTTTTCGATAGCTTGTTCAAGATTTTTGCTATCATTTTCCGTTGCAAATGCTTTAGTAAAACTCATAGAAAATATTAGCGTTAAGGTTAAAATAAAACTTGTAAATTTTTTTAGTTTCATTGACAAACTCCTTTCTTACAAATAGTTAATAAAATTAAAAAATGAGGTTTGAGAAAAATTACAAAATTTAGTTAATATTATATTAACATTATTATAAGAATACTTCTACTAAAAATAAGTGTATAAATTCTAATAAGGAATATAAAATAATAGACTCAAAAGCGTTGTATATTCTATATAAGATAAGGAATTACTTTATTTAATCGAGATATAAGTTAAATTTATTGACACAATATTATTCAAAATGGATGAGTATATCAGTCTATTGCTTCTTTGAATATGCATAAACTTATGAATTTATATAAAAAATTAATAAAGACTATCTCAAATATATAAATAATTTTGAGATAGTCTATTTATAAGAATTTTAAAATTTACGTTCAAATATAGCTACTTTTTCTTCATCTTTAAAATCATCTATTGAAGATATATCAAGTTTTTCTAAAACATCATCAATAGTCTGACTATGAAGAGGGACTTTAATAGATGAATCATAAGCAAATTCATCAACTGCCGTTTTGCCCTGTGTAGGAGGTATAATAGCTTTAGGTCCACCTACACATCCACCAGGACAGCCCATACCTTCTATAAAATTAGCATCAACTTCATGTTTGAGAGCTTTTTCAAGAATTTCCTTACAATCTTTAACTCCATCAACCTTAATAGGTTTGAAATATTTAAATTTTTCAGGATAAAGTTCTTCTATAGTTTCAGAAACAGCAGTTGAAACACCACCAGTTCTTGCATATAAACGTCCACCACGTGATGCATATTCAATAGAAGGAATTCCTTCAAGCTCACTAGGGTTAATATCTAATGCTTTAAATATTTGATCAACTTCTTGGAACGTTAATACAAAATCTATTATTCCAGCTAAATCTTTTTCTTTTGCTTCGGCTTTTTTTGCAATGCATGGTCCAATAAAAACTACTTTAGCGTCTTTATTTAATTTTTTAATAATTCTTCCTGCAGCAATCATTGGAGATACTGAAGGGGAAAGATTAGGAACAAGATCTTTATAAACTTTTCTAAGCATTCCTACCCACATAGGGCAACAACATGAAGTAATCATTAAATCATTAGGACCATTGACATGCTTATCAAATTCTACAGATTCTTTTATTGTAAGAATATCAGCAGCAAAAGCTACTTCAATCATATCAGTAAACCCTAACTTTATAAAAGCAGCTCTTAATTGATCAATACTAACATCATCCCCAAATTGTCCAGAAATGGCAGGTGCTACAGCAGCAATAACAGTTTCATGTTCATTTATTAAATTCATTACAGGAATAAATTCAACTTTGTCTAGAATTCTTCCATTTTTACATGCATCTACGCAAATTCCACAATGTATACAACGATCTTCATCAATACAAGTTGATTTGTTTTTAGTATCATAATATATAGCATTAAAAGGACATGCTAATTGACAAGTAAATTTTTTATTTTTATCAGGATTACAATTAGAATTGCAACATTCAAGTTTTTCAATTATTCTTTTATTAACTGTATATTGTGTTATTGCTTTCTTTAAATTATAAACATAGTTATTATCAAATTTTATATCAACTCCACATAGTGATGTTATAATTGCAAATGTTTCTTGTGGAGATGTTTTATGACAAACCATTATACGCTTAAGTGTTTCATCAAAATCTCCATGATAATATGATTGAACTAATGTATCAAATAAATCAGAATATTTACTATTCATTAATATACCTCCAACTAAATCTAATAAAAAGATATTCTTTTAATTTATAATTAGTATGGATTAATTTATATAGAATAATACAATATTTACACTTATAACATTTAATTATTTATTATATTTTATTTAAAGTGGACGTTTGAAATTGAGATGGTCCCTTGCTAATCAGAATCTATATAAGGAATATCTTTGAAATATTATTTTCTTTTAAATTTATAATATAAATTTAAAATTTCTTATTGACTTTAACGTAACGTAAAAGATTATACTTAAATTAAGCTAGCAAAACAAACTAATGATTTGGAGGGGTAAGTTTGCTTAACATAGGAGAATTCTCAAGAATATGTTCAGTTACTACAAGAACATTAAGACATTATGACAATGTAGATTTAATAAAACCTAAAATGATTAATGAGGAAAATGGATATAGGTTGTATGATATATCTCAAATTAGAGACATGCTTCTTATTACTAGACTTAAAGAATATAATTTTTCTCTTGAAGAGATCAAGGAAATTATTTCAACTAATGATAAAAAATTTATACTTAATAAAATAACTGATAAGAGATTAGAAATAAAAAATACAATTGAGCAATTTAAATATATAGAAAAGCAGATAACAAAAGATATAACAAATTTAAAGAAGGGATTGGATGTTATGTCATTTATAGATAATATTGAAGTTAAATTAGTTGAAACTGAGGATATTAATATTCTTAATTCTAGACAAAGAATGAATGTAGAAGAATATTGTTATTATATTGGCAAACTATTTGAGATGGTATATTCTAAACGCTTTAAAGTGGTAGGATGTCCTATGTCAATATATCATGATAGTGAGTTTGATCCAGAAAATAATGATACAGAAGTAGCACTTCCTATAAAAGAAAGCAATGAATTTACTAGAATTTTAAATGGTGGACTTTGTGCTATGGCAACTCTTGTTGGAGCATATTCTAAACTTCCAGAAGCTTATGGAAAATTAACTGAATGGATTGATAAAAATGGATATGAATTTATTGATCCTCCATATGAAAAATATATAAAAGGACCGATGGACGGAGGTAATATTATTACAGAGATATACTTTCCAGTAAAAAAGAAGTAATTAAATAAATTTTAAAATAGCCTATTTCAAAAACACATTTATGTATTTGAAATAGACTATTTTTATTATATATTAGTTTCATTACTTTTACATAATAAATGGATTTATGATAAAATAATAATTGAATAAAAATAATGACAAGCTATTGATTTTTATAATGTATATGTTAACATAGCAATTGGAGAAAGAATTGGAAAAACTACCGTTTGTGAAGGTGATATGATGAGCGAAGTAAGAGATAGTGACAAAATATTTTTTGATGGTGAGCACATAAGTATACCTACAGAAAATATTGAGGAAAAATTGGATGAAGTACAAGAAATTTTAATGATTTATAGTTCTGCAATAAAAGAAATTAAGACTAAACTTGATATTTTGGATTATGAATTTAAAACTAGAAGAAAAAGAAATCCTATAGAATATATGAAGTCTAGAGTTAAATCTCCAAAAAGTATATTAGAAAAACTTAGACGTATGGAACTTGATGTAAATATTAAATCAGCAAGAGACAATTTAAATGATATAGCAGGAGTAAGAGTAGTGTGCTCATTTGTTAGTGATATATATGAACTTGCAGATATGTTAAAAGGTCAAGATGATATTAAACTTATTCAAGAAAAAGATTATATTAAAAATCCAAAACCGAATGGTTATAGAAGTTTACATTTAGTTTTAGAGGTACCTATATATTTTTCAGACCATGTAGAATATGTTAAAGTAGAAGTTCAAATAAGAACTATTGCAATGGATTTTTGGGCAAGCCTAGAACATAAATTGTATTACAAAAAAGGTGAAATAACACCTAAACATATAAGGGAAGATCTTAAAGAATGTGCAGACGTTATAGCTGCAACAGATTTAAAAATGCAAGAAATACAAAAAGAAGTAGAAAAATTATAATTTATTTAAAATATAGTGTAAAATAAATTAAAAATATCTTAACATTATTTGAACTAAAAAATATATGGTATAATTATACTTGGTTTCAAAACTTATATAATTAATGAAACTTATAAAAGATAAAAATATAAAATTATAGATAAAGTAAAAGAAATGAGGTTTTTTTATGAGTATTTTAGTTTTAGGTGGTGCAGGATATATAGGATCTCATGCAGTAAGCCAATTAATTGATAAAGAATATGATGTTGTAGTTGTAGATAATTTATTAACTGGACATGAAGATGCTATTAATAAAAAAGCAAGATTTTATAAAGGAGATATAAGAGATATCGAATTTTTAAGAGATGTTTTTAGAAGAGAAAAGTTTGAAGCGGTTATTCATTTTGCTGCAAATTCTTTAGTTGGAGAATCTATGACAGAACCAATTAAGTATTTTAATAATAATGTATATGGAACACAAATATTACTTCAAGTTATGAATGAATTTGATGTTAAAAATATAGTATTTTCATCAACAGCAGCAACTTATGGAGAACCTAAAAAAGTTCCAATAACTGAAGATATGGAAACTTGTCCAACAAATCCATATGGTGAAACAAAGCTTACTATGGAGAAAATAATGAAGTGGTGTGATAAAGCATATGGAACAAAATATGTATCGCTTCGTTACTTTAATGTTGCAGGGGCAATAGAAGGTGGATATATTGGAGAAGATCATAATCCTGAAACACACTTAATTCCAATAGTACTTCAAGTAGCATTAGGGAAAAGAGAGTTTATAACTATATATGGTGATGATTATGATACTGAAGATGGTACATGTGTAAGAGATTATATACATGTTGAAGATTTAATTGAAGCTCATATTTTAGCTATGAAGTATTTAATAGCTGGTGGAGAAAGCAATATTTTTAATTTGGGAAGTAGTCAAGGATTTTCAGTAAAAGAAATAATAGAAGCAGCAAGAAAAGTAACAAATCATCCTATTCCAGCTAAGATTGGAGAAAGAAGAGCGGGAGATCCAAGTAAATTAGTTGCATCATCAGATAAAGCTAGAAAAGTATTAGGTTGGAATCCAACTAGGACTAATATAACTAAAATAATAGAAGATGCATGGATGTGGCATAAAAATAATAAAGATGGATATGAAAAATAACATATCTTGCAATTAATAGCAATGTTTGATATAATTTTAACGGATTAAATTTAATATAGTCAGTTCGAAAGCCTCCTGACTTTAAATAAAACTACGGTTAATAAATAATAAATAATCAAGAGTTTTTTATATAAATTTATAAAAACTCTTATGTTTGTTGTGTTTTATTATCGTAGGATTTTTATCCTACGATTTTTTTCTTTAGGGAATTATAAAGAATCATATCAAAATATAGTTTGAGATAAAAAATATATAACCTAATGAATAAAAAAGAAAGTATATTTACATATACTTGAAACATAGTTTTGTTTATTTAAAGTAGTGTTTTTGAGAAAACTGATTGTAATGAATAATTTTAGGAGGAATTTTTAATGAAAAATGATAAAACAACAAAAAGACTGGTTAGAACAGCAATTATAGCAGCACTTTACGCAACATTAACTATTGCTTTAGCACCTATAAGCTATGGAAGTTTGCAATTTAGAATATCTGAAATTATGGTACTATTAGCATTTTTTGATCCTTTTTACATTGTGGGCCTTACACTTGGATGTTTTATTTCTAATATACTAGGACCTAATGGAATGCTTGACGTTATATTTGGAACTTTAGCAACATTTATTAGTGTTATATCAGTTTCTTTAACATCTGTATATATTAAAAATAATAAAATTTCATTAATTATAGCATCATTATGGCCAACTATATTTAATGGTTTAATTATAGGTTTTATGCTTAATCATCTATTTCAAATCCCATTACTGTTATCAATAGGAGAAGTAGCGATAGGAGAATTCGTTGTTGTAACTATATTAGGTATACCAGTATTTAAGTTAATAAACAATAAATATAAAAGTTTATTAGTGGTACAGGAAGCTTAATAAAAGAAAACTAGAATAATATATTCGTTGAGTAAATTCGAAAAATAAAATATAAAATGTCCTTTGGGGAAGTTCCAAAAATCAGATATAAAATTTCAATTATTACCTTTTAACTCTCACTTAAGAGCTATTTTTATTATCAAAATATATGAGAATTGAGTATTATAAATTGAGAAAGATATATAAGTCCCAATAAAGTTTGTTCATTAATATAAATCTTATAATATTTATAAATGTATTAACTTAATTAGAATATATATATATTAAAACATATTACTACTATTTGTTTTAGAAAAAATAAATAGTAGTAATAAAAAAATGTATAATACAAACAATAATAAAGAAGAAATAATAAATAATCAATTTATAAAACGTAATATACTTATATTGAGGTGATTATATGAATTTGTTAACTAAAAAAAGATTTAATAATATTAAACGGGAATTTATTAGTGGAGATTATGATTTACAAACAATAAGATGGTTAGTTGCTGAAATTAGAAATACAATATGGGATATTGATAAAGAAGAATTTGAAAAATTAATTAATATACCAATAAGTATATTAAAACAAGATGTATGTATTGAAGATTATGAATTGTGGCAAAAAGAAAATAAAAATTATCTTTTAAAAAATTTATCTAATTTTAAAGAAAAATATTTTTTAGATTTAAAAGCTAAAATATATCAAGAAAAATATTCTATTAAAGATATGCTAGAAACACTAGAATATATTAATGAAAATTTTAATGAATTAAAAGAAAAGTATCATGGAGAAATAGAAATACCTTTAAGAAATATAGAAATAGTTTTTAAAAACTTAAAGCTATTAAAAGAGGAAGAATTAATTTTAAATAAAGAATTATTTGTTCAACGTATAGAATATATATTGAGAGAAGTTTCGTAATATTATCAAATGGGGGTGTATTATAGAATGGTTTATCATTCTGATGCACTCTTTTTTATTATTATAAAAATCAGAATTAAAGTTATATAAAATTAATTTTAGATAATAATATACATAAAATAGCATTATTATAACACACTCAAAACTATTAAAGAAAATATTATTTAAAACGTATACAGGCGGCATTTGAAAAAATAATAGACCAGTATTCTAGCCTGTTTTGAGTGATACTGAGTCAGCAAATTTAGTTAATAGCGTCTTATTAACTGAACTTGATTCCTTGTCTGACACAGAATATACAACGCTTCTCGGGTCTATTATTTTACTTCATGTGTCTAATGTATTTTCAAAGAAGGTGTAAAATATAGTGAAAAAACGTATATTACATAATAAATTAATGAATATAAATTTTCCTATTTTAGCATTAGTATTAGTTTTAATTATAGGAATTTTAACACTATTTATAAATCCTATCATAGGTATGGCTGATAATGGAGATTTTTATAGAATTATAAATCAAAATGGTTTGTATAATTTAAATAAAAATGATAATGAAATATATTTAGGATATTTTATAAAAAATTATGGTATATATAAGTACAATAATGATTATGAAAATTTATTAACATCAACTCAATCAATATTTATAAAAATGGCAATTTTTTTAGATAAAATTTTTACTAGAAATTATATTTTTGATATTAGATTTATGTCAGCTATATTTTTAATAATTGAATCGATAGCAGTTTATTTATTAGTAAAAACATTAGTTAATAAGTTAGGTAATCCTAAAGATAAATTAATTATTACATTAGTTGTAATTTTAATATTTTGTGATACAGGATATATGTCATATTATAATTCTTTTTATGGTGAAGGCGTAAATATATGTTGTTTTTTATTAAGTATAGGACTTCTTATGTATATGATAGAATTTAATAAATTTACTTGGTATAATATAATATTTTTTGCTATTTCATCATTTTTATTTTTTGGAGCTAAACAACAATTAGCCCCTATGGGCATATTAATATCATTTATATTTATTATAATAGCAAGTTATAAAAATAATACTGGAATAAAAATATTAAGTGTTACTTTATCAGCTATATTTATAATAAGTTCTGTTATGTTTTATCGAAAGATTACTGGGGATTTTAAATATATAAATAATTACCATTCAATGAATAGAGGAATTTTATTAAATGAAGATAATGCGGAAGATATTTTAAAAAGATTTAATATAAATCCACAATATTCTTTATTAAAAGAAACTAATTTTTTTGAAGAGATAAGGTTAATAAATCCATATGATGAGTTTTTAACAGATGATTATTATAACAAATTTTCATTAGATAAAGTTTTAACATATTATATAACTAATCCAAAAGCATTCTTTAAAATGTTACAATTTGGATTTAACAATTCATATTCAATTAGACCTCAAGTTATTGGAAATTATGAAAAATCCCAAAATAAAGCTTTTGGAGAAAAATCTTATTTTTTTGCATTTTGGAGTACATTTAAAGAAAAATTTATACCTAAAAATATATTAGTTACGATTACTACAATAAGTATTTACTTATATATTTCTATATCAAGACTCATAAAAGGACGGAAAGCTAATAATAAAAAGTTAGTTTTTAAAGAAGAAGCTTATTTTTATATATTTTTAACAGGTTTATCTCAAATAATTATTTCAGTCATAGGGGCTGGAGATGCAGATTTAGCAAAACATGTATTTATGTATAATATGGCTTTTGATTTGATTTTTATATATATGTTTAGTTTGTTTTTGGAAAATAAAACAGAGAGTCATAAGGTGGTTTAAAAATGAATGAAGTAAATGTAAGAAAAAAAGTGGATTTTTTAATAACAATTTTAATAGCATATTTTTTTATAATTTGTATTAGTTTTAAGGTATTTCAAATCAATGAGAGTTCTGAAAATTATATTATGCTTACAGTTGTAATGATAATTGCAGTAATAAGTTATTATGTTAATGTTACACTTTCACTAATATTTACATTAATAATTGATTTTATTTATATGAGTTTTAAGCTATATTTAAGTGTTTCAAGCAATATTACCATTGAATTTATCACATATTATTGGGTTATAATAATTCCCATTACAGCGTTAATAGTTTCATTGCTTTCAAGAAACATATTATTATTACAAGATAAAGCGCAAACTTTAGAAGAAGAAAATTCAAGACTTGTAATGATTGATCAATATACAGGAATAAGAAACTATAGAGCTTTGATGACAGAATTACCGATTTATATAAATATAAGCAAGAGATATAAATTACCTTTAACATTGATTATGGTTAAAATTAAATTTGCAGATAAATTAAAAAGAATTTTAGGTAGAAAAGGATATATGGAATTAATGGTTAAGGCATGTAATGTTCTTACTAAGGGATTAAGAGAAGAAGATGTTAAATATATAATAAATGAAAGCACATTAGTTTTTATAACAATTACTGATGAAAATGGAGCTAAAATTGTTAAGAATAGATTTAGAGAAAATATAAATCAAATGGAATTTGTAGATTATTCATTATATAAGAATATAAAATTAGATATTCAGATAGGTTCATATACATTAAATGAATCTGTTACTGATTCTATGACATTATTGAGACTTGTAGAGAGGGAAGTTGAATATGATATACAAGAATAATCTATTAAAATGTACAGTACTGATTTTAACATTAGTTTTTATATCAATAAATAGTTTATGTTTTACAAATTTAGTTTATAGTGATGAATATAAAGGTAAAATATTAATTTTGTATGATTCATACAAGCAATATGGAAAGAAAGAAAATGTTTTGAATGATATAACTAAAATGGCCTTATCTACTGGTATGGAAGTTGATATTATTAAATTAAATGCTTATAGAGGAAAAGACTTATCAGAGTATGAAGGAATATTTATTTTACGTTCAACTAAAAACAATCTTAATAATTCTATAAAGAACAATTTATACAATTATAATAAACAAATTTTTTGGTTTGGAGAAAATTCAGAAATTAATTTCTTTAAAAATAACAGTATAAAATATATAGATAATTTAGAGTTTAGTGAAGAGAACTATAGAACACTATATAATTTAATTTATAATTCTTTTAAAGAAGAAGATTATTCCAAAAACAAAATGTATTTTTGCTTAGATGAAGTTACTCCTTTTAATGATTTAAACGTTTTAATAGAGGAAATAAATTATTTGAAGGAATGGGGGATACCATTCTTCATACAAGTAACTCCAGTATTTAAAAATAAAAAACTACCTGCTATGAATAGATTTGTGGAGGTTTTAAGATATGCACAGGTAAATGGAGGGGAAATTATTTTAACTATTCCATATTTAGATAAACAGAATATTGAAGGAAATATAATAACAAAAAAGATTGAAGAGGGATTTTTAACTTATATAGACTATTTGGTTTATCCAATAGCATTTAGTGTACATGATTATTGGTTATATAGAGAAGATTTAAAACCGTTATTAGAAAGTAGTAATACATTATTATTATCTTCAAGTAGTGATTTAAAAGTTTTAGATTTTGATAGCTATTCAATTTCAGATTATAAAAATATAATTCAAAAAGTTAGTTTTGATAATGATAAAAATGTATTTTTAAATGAATCAAGTAACAATGTAGCAATAAGTGTAAGTAGTAGATTGTCATTTGATGATTTTAAAAAAAGTGTAAGTATGTTAAAAAATAAGAATATAGATTTTAAAAGTACATATAGTATAAACAGTAATATAAAGATTGAAAATATAAGTATTACAAGTAATCAACAAGGAATGTTTTTAAATAATAAAAATGTTACGCAATCACGTTTTATTAGTAATAAAGAATACATATATGATATATTTGGAGAACAAAATGAAAATACTAATAAAACAAATATAAATTTAAGCTTAACTAATAAGATATTAGAAATAATTACATTTATTGTAGCAATAACTTTTATGATAATTGTTTTAATTAGTATCAAAATTGATAAGAGAAAATTCTTCAAGTAGGAGAAAGAAACATGAACGTATTTGATTATATGGCAATATATTCACTTATTGTAATATGGATAATAATTTTTATAAATATTATTTTAGTTATAGCTGGATATGTTTATTATTCTAAAATACATAATAAATATATGAAGGAAAAATTAAGCTATTATCCATTTGTATCTATTATGGTGCCTGCACATAATGAAGCTATTGTTATAAGAAAAACAGTAGAATCATTATTACATTTAGATTATCCTCATGATAAATATGAAATTATAATAATAAATGATAATTCAAGTGATAATTCAGCTGAAATTTTACAAAATATTAAAGAGAGTGTTCCAGATAGAAATTTGATAATAATAAATACAGATAATATAGTTGGAGGAAAAGGAAAATCCAATGCTCTTAATATTGGTCTTAGTAAAAGTAAGGGGGAGATACTAGCAATTTATGATGCTGATAATACTCCTGATTCTAAAGCAGTAAAGTATTTAGTAGAAACATTACTAGAAGATGAAAGCTTAGGTGCAGTTATTGGTAAATTTAGATGTAGAAATAAAAATAGAAACTTATTAACTAGTTTTATAAATATAGAAACACTAACATATCAATGGATGGCACAAGCAGGAAGATGGAATTTATTTAATTTATGTACTATTCCAGGAACTAACTTTGTTGTTAGAAGAAATATAATGGAAAGTATGGGAGGCTGGGATACAAAGGCAATAACAGAAGATACAGAAGTAAGTTTTAGAATTTATATGATGGGATATAAAATAAAATTTATGCCTCTTGCAGTGACATATGAACAAGAACCAGAAACATTAAATGTATGGTTTAAGCAAAGAAATAGATGGGCAAAAGGAAATACTTATGTTGTTATTAAAAATTTTAAATATTTATTTAAGAATGGTTTTGGTGTTACAAAGTTTGATATTTTATATTACACGATGATTTATTTCTTTTTTTTATCAGCTAGTGTTATCTCTGATGGGCTATTTATATTAGGTATTGGACAAATAATTCATATAAATATTAGCGGATATGGCTTTATATTATGGATTATGGCATATCTAGTATTTAATCTTTCTATAATGATAGCAATATCTACAGAAAAAGGAGAGTTGAATTTTAAAAACATATTTGTTATATCAATAATGTATTTTACTTACTGTAAATTATGGGCTATTGTTGCAGTAATGGGATTTTACAATTATATAAAAGATTTAGTATTAAAAAAAGAAACAAAGTGGTATAAGACTGAAAGGTTCTAATGAGGTGATATTAAAATGAGTAATCAAGGAAAAAGTACATATAAAATAAAACTTGTTTTAATTTTATTGATTATAGTTATTATAAACATTATACCTTTAAGAATAAAAGCAGACACTATTAAAAATTCAGATAATATAGAAAAAGAACTTAATATTAAAACGTATAATCTTGGTAATGATGTATCTTTTAAAGGGGTATTTTCAAGTCATAATTGGTATTTTAAGATTAATAAATGGTGGAATATAAATTCAGTCTATGCAGAAATTAAGCTTTCAGTAAATCAATTATTGGATAAAGATAGAGACGCATACATAGTAATTTCAGCTAATAATAGTCCATTTTATTCTCAAAAAATATATTATGATGACAAAAATGAAATTCAAAATATTAAAGTTAATATTCCTAAAGATATGATTGTTTATGGAAGCAATGAATTAAAGGTTGAGAGTTATTCAAGAATTTCAGATTTACCATGTGTCGATGATGTTAATACAGCTAATTGGATTACCATAAAAGGAGATTCTAATATAAGTGTAAATTTTAATAATATTATATCAGATAATAAAATATCTAATTTTCCATATCCTTATTTAAAAGACAATAATGAAGATAGTTCATCTACGTGTATAGTTATACCTAATGAATATACTGATGGGGAACTAAGTGCTGCATTACTTTTAAACTCTTATTTTGGGAAAATATATGACAATGGTGACTTTAATGGGAAGATATATAAGTATAATGATTTTATTAATGAGGGAATATATAATGGAGTTTATATTGGAAATTATGATAATATTCCAAAAGAAATAAGTTTATCAAGTGATGATAAAGATAGTTGTACCATAAAAGTCTTAAATTCACCATATACTAATAAGCAAAATATGAAGATGTTATTAGTAATATGTAATAATAATGATAATCTTACAAAGGGTATTAAAACTCTTATGAATAAAGAGTTAATTTATCAATTAAATAATGATTTTTTTATAGTTAATAAAAGTTTAGAAGAACAAGATAAGATTTTAGACGAAAGTGAAAAAATAACCTTTAAAGATATGGGTGTTAATGAAATTAATTTAAAAGGAGAGTTTAGAAGAAGTGCTACTTTAAATTATAGTTTACCTAAAAATAGAAAATTAAGTTCGGGTGATAAAGTGAAAATCTTTATGAGGTATTCTCAAAACCTAGATTTTGATAGGGCTCTAGTGACAATTTATATAAATGAAACACCTATAGGGAGTAAAAAACTTGAAAAAGAAAAATGTAATAATGATGAATTGGAATTAATTATACCAGACGATATTAAAGAAAGTAATTATATGAATTTAAAAATAGCTTTCGATTTAGAAATGTTTAATTCATATTGTGAAAAAAGACAAGGTGAAATACCATGGGCATTAGTGAATGGTGATTCTTATTTATATACAGGATTAAATAATATTACAAACTATTACTTTTCTACTTATGGTACTCCATTTATTAAAGATAGAATGTATAATGATGCATTAATAATATTACCAGATAATCTAACATCTGAAGACTTAACTGAAATAGGAAAAGTTTTTAGTTATTTAGGAAAAGATGTACATTATAATAATGGGAATTTAAAAGCTATAAGAAATTCAAATTTAAAAGGTGAAGAAAAAGAAAACAATATAATAATTTATGGAACACCTGAAAATAATATAATTATAAAAAATTTAAATAATTATTTATGGTTTAAATTTAACGATACATACTCAAAATTTTTATCAAATGAAAAATTAGTTTTAACTGATCCATTCTCAAGTAAGATTTCGATATTTCAATTAGATGTATCTCCATATAATTCTCAAAAAGCTATGCTTATGATAACTTCTCCAAATGAAAAAATATTGAGAGATTCGTTACAATACTTAAGTTCAGCGAGTAAAATTTATGAATTGAATGGAGATTCTGTAGTAATAGATGAATATGGTAATATAAAAACATATAAGATAAAAAAAGATATTGAGGCACCAACTTATAGTAAGGTAGCTTTATTAAAAGATAAAGATAAAGGTATTTTGATCATTATGGTATTATTTTTAATATTTGGAGTAATATCCGGTATTCTATATTATTTAAAATACAAATCTTTATCAAAAGGCAAACGACTAGTACAAAATAAAAACAATTTAAATAAAAGAATTATTTTTGAAAATACAAATTCTTATGAAAAAGATGATATAGAAAAAAATACAAGAGATCATTTCAATTAATAATACATAACTTCCAATAAAGTTTGTTCATTAATATAAATCTTAAAATATTTATAAATGATACTACTTACTATATATAGTGAGGAACTTATATAGAAAATTTATGCTATATATGATTCTAACTAGATATTGTTAATTAAAGATATAAAGATATAATTTTATATAAAAATTATATAAAAGATTATAAATGTAATAACTTAATTAGAACATATATATTATAAAGACAAAGAGAAAATAAATAATAAAAGATAATTTAAATTTAGAAGAAAAAATATAAATGAATATAAAAATAACACGAAAAAGAAGGAAAAAATAAATTGAAATGTTCATATTAAATTGACAAACACTGTTATAAATTATAGAATTAAAGTATTATTTTAGGAAATTTATAAATTAAACTTGGTTGTATTTTAAAACAGTTTTGATATTGTAGCATAAGAACGAAAATTCTTGTTTCAAGCATTTTATTGAATAGATAGTATCCTAGAGTTAATAAAGATTATATTTTTTTAGATAACGATTTCTAATCTTAAAATTAGAGAAATACTTTATATAAGGATAAAAGATTTGTTTATATTACAATATTGATATAACTTAAAATATAACTTTAAAATTAATATTAAATTATGAATGGAGAAGATAAGCATGAAAGCAATATTAACAGTAATTGGGGAAGACAAAGTAGGTATAATTTCTGGGGTTAGCACAACGTTAAAAGAATTTGATATTAACATATTAGATGTTAATCAAACTATAATGCAAGGATTTTTTACAATGATGATGATATTAGATTGTGAAAAAATGAATGCACAATTTGAAGAAGTGCACAAAGCATTAAGTTTAAAAGGAACTGAACTAGGTGTAGAAGTTAAGATTCAAAGAGAAGAAATCTTTAAATCAATGCATTCATTATAATTTTTGGGGGAAAACGTATGAATACTAATAAAATACTTGAAACAATAAAGATGATTGAAGAAGAAAAATTAGATGTAAGAACTATAACAATGGGAATTTCATTGTTAGATTGTATAGATCCTGATGGAGAAAAAGCTAGAATTAAAATATATGATAAAATTACAAAATCAGCAGAACATTTAGTAGAAGTAGGAAGACAAATAGAAGCAGAATTTGGAATTCCTATTGTTAATAAGAGAGTATCAATAACACCAATGTCTATAATTGCAGGAGCAAGTGGAGATACAAGTTATGTAAAATTTGCTCAAACTTTAGATAGAGCAGCACAAACATTAGGTATAGATTTTTTAGGTGGTTTTTCAGCTTTAGTACAAAAAGGATGTACAAAGGGAGATAAAATTTTAATTAGTTCAATTCCTGAAGCATTAGCTACTACAAAAAAGGTGTGTGCATCTGTTAATGTTGGATGCACTAAATCTGGTATAAATATGAATGCTGTTAGAGATATGGGAGAAATTATAAAACAAACTGCAGAATTAACTAAAGATGCTAAAGGATTTGGATGTGCTAAGTTAGTTGTATTTGCAAATGCAGTTGAAGATAATCCATTTATGGCGGGTGCTTTTCATGGTGTTGGAGAAGCGGAAAGGATTATAAATGTTGGAGTAAGTGGTCCTGGGGTTGTTAAAAGAGCTCTTGAAAAAGTTAGAGGAGAATCTTTTGATGTTGTAGCTGAAACAATTAAAAAGACTGCTTTTAAAATAACTAGAATGGGAGAGTTGGTAGCTAGAGAAGCATCAAAAAGGTTAGATGTACCTTTTGGTATAGTAGATTTATCTCTTGCTCCAACACCAGCAGTTGGAGATTCAGTTGCAGAAATTTTAGAAGAAATAGGTCTTGAAACAGTAGGAACTCATGGTACAATAGCAGCTTTAGCAATGCTTAATGATGCAGTTAAAAAAGGTGGAGTAATGGCTTGTAGTCATGTTGGAGGATTGAGTGGAGCATTCATACCAGTTTCAGAAGATGCAGGAATGATCGATGCTGTTCTTAAAGGTTCATTAAACTTAGAAAAATTAGAAGGAATGACATGTGTATGTTCTGTTGGTCTTGATATGATTGCAATTCCAGGGGATACTCCAGCTTCAACGATTTCAGCTATGATTGCAGATGAAGCAGCAATTGGTGTTATAAATAATAAGACCACGGCAGTAAGAATTATTCCAGCTCCAGGATGTAAAGTAGGAGACATGGTTGAATTTGGTGGACTTTTAGGTACAGCTCCTGTAATGAAAGTAAATAATAATTCATCAGAGTTATTTTCAAAAAGAGGTGGAAGAATTCCTGCTCCAATACATTCATTTAAGAACTAAATTATGTTTTGAAATTGTGTTAATATTGTAGTATAAAGTTCATGGAAAGAGGAATCTACTTTAAAACATATTCTATTATTAAAAGCCAATAATACTATATTAGGGTATTATTGGCTTTCTTAGATTTTATAATTTGATATTTTTAGTTTAAGGTACATTCAAAAAATAATAGACCAGTATGCTCGGCTATTTTGCATCAGCAAATTTAGCTAATAACTTGTTATTAACTGAACTTGTTTCTTTGTTTGACACAGAATATACAACGTTTCTTTAGTCTATTATTTTATTTCATGTGTCTAATTGAAAGTATTAATAATAGATAGGATTATAAGATTGTTTAAATAAAATAAGATATTATTAATATGAATATAGCCCCAAGTATTATAGATATAGAATTAAAATCAAAATTAATATTAAAGGAATCTTTATTTTTCAATAGTTCATTTTCTTTTTCAGTTACTTTTAAATTTGCTGTTCCAACATATTGAGCATTATTAGTTCCAAAAGCTTGCATTGAAAGCCCAAGAGGTTTACCACTTATAGACATTAAAATTACTAATATAATTACAAGTATTCCCTCAACAAAAAGAATATCTTTTAATAAAAAAGTAGTAAAAAGAGAGATTAAATATCCAATAAACATAATAACCAAGCCGCACAGTATTGAAGTAATAATAAAGATAATAAATTTTTTGAGAAAAGTAGAATTCATAAATATGCCCCCTTTTTTATAAATATATTAATTCTATTTTAAAGCGGAATCTTTATCTGAAAATTTACATTTAACTAAATAAACATAATTAAATTCGGTTAAAATTTCAGGATTATCTAAATATTCATTAGTAGAATATATTGACATACTACCAGTATCTTTAAATAGGTATGCTTGAAGAAGTATTTCTTTATCAGTACTAATTTTAACAGGATCTAAAAGTTTAGTGTATCCTTTTGAATATTTTGAATCAATTTCGAATTGATTATTAGTTTTGAAAGAGTAATTAGCTATATTTTCATCATCAGCAAATGAAAAATTCCATTGATAATTATCTGATGTATTAGTATTTATTGATATCTTCCCAGTGGGATTGTTTAATGAAAAACATGAATAATTATTTAAATTTAATTTCTCACCATTATTATATCCTTCAATCCAAATTGATAGGTTTTTTATTTTTTTGTCAATATTAAAATGAAAAATAGCATATTGATCTTGTCCAGAAATAAGTTTAGCAATGGTTTCTTCTTTTTTGTTTAAAGTATAAGGAGACAATTGGTTTGATGAAAAGATTGTATTTTTATTACAAGAAATAAAAATACAGCTAATTAACAAAGAAAGAATTAAAAAAGTTATTTTTCTCATAAGGTTCTCCTTTTATTTTGATAGATACTATTTATAATAAAAATTTACATATATAAAAAATAATAACTATTTTAAATTATAAATAATTTAAAACTTAAGATATTACAAAAATTAAATATAAATATAAGATTTAATAAATATCAAAAGTAGTAGATATATAAGTTTAGTATACCAATAATAGTATATTATTTCCATAAAGTAGAAATAGATATTTATAAGGGTTAAAAGCATTTTTTATTCTTTAGAAAATTATATTATTAAAGAATATAAGAATGACTTTTAGAATATCTTGTTTTAGAGTTATGATAAGTATCCCTAAAGAATAAAAAATAATCATATGCGGCACCATTATTCCTGCACTACGTTTGGAAAAGGTGCATGGCTAAAAAAAATCGACGCGCCACAGTCGCTTAGTGATTTTTTTGTTCTTAATAAAGCTATGGAACGGATAAATCTTGACGGTATTACTTAAAGAATATAAACTAGTATGAGGATTATGAAACTTAAAGATAAGATTAAGTAGGTGAAAGAATGGAAACAACAGAAAAAAAGTTTTTACCAATAAGCAAGAAAGATATGAAAGAAAGAGGTTGGGATGAATTAGATTTTATAATTGTGACAGCCGATGCATATATAGATCATCATAGTTTTGGTACTGCTATTATATCAAGAGTTTTAGAACATGAAGGATATAAAGTAGGAATAATAGCTCAACCTGATTGGAAGACACTTTATGATTTTCAAAGGTTAGGAAGACCTAAATATGCTTTCTTAGTTAATGCAGGAAATATGGACTCAATGGTTAATCATTATACTGTAAGTAAAAAACTTAGAGAAAAGGATTTTTATTCTCCAGGTGGAAAGATGGGATTAAGACCTGATAGATCAACTATAGTTTATTGTAATAAAATAAGAGAAGCGTATAAAGATATTGATATAGTAATTGGTGGAATTGAAGCCAGTCTTAGAAGATTTGCACATTATGATTATTGGAGTGATAAAGTTAGGAAATCTATGCTTATAGATAGTGGAGCAGATTTACTTATATATGGCATGGGAGAAAAGCAAGTTGTTGAAGTTGCTGAAAGCTTGAAAAATGGTGTGAGAGCAAAAGATATTACATATTTAAATGGTACTTGTTATGTCACTGAAACTTTAGATAATTTACAAGACTATATTGAAATACCTTCTTATAAAGATGTGTGTGCGGACAAGAAAAAATATGCTGAAGCAAGTAAAGTTCAATATCTGGAACAAGATCCTGTAAGGGGAAAAATTATTGTACAAAAACATGCTAATAAATATTTAGTTCAAAATAAACCACAGCTTCCACTAAATAGAGAAGAACTAGATGAAGTTTATGATTTGCCTTATATGAAAAACTATCATCCTATTTATGAAGGATTAGGAGGAATTGCAGCAATCGAAGAGGTTAAATTTAGTACAGTAAGTTCAAGGGGATGCTTTGGAAACTGTAATTTTTGTGCTATAACTTTTCATCAAGGAAGGATTGTTCAAAGTAGAAGTAAGGAATCAATATTAAAAGAGGTAGAGGAAATAACTAATCTTCCAGATTTTAAAGGATATATACATGATGTTGGTGGGCCTACAGCTAATTTTAGAAAACCGGCTTGTAGCAATCAATTAGCATTTGGAGCATGTAAGGCAAAAGAATGTTTATACCCATCTCCGTGTAAAAATATGGAGGTAGATCATAGTGAATATTTAGATTTACTAAGATCTATAAGAAAAATTCCTAAAGTTAAAAAAGCATTTGTACGTTCGGGACTTAGATACGATTATATAATGGCTGACAAAGACGATACATTTTTCAAAGAGTTAGTGGAGCATCATGTAAGTGGAAAATTAAAAGTTGCACCAGAACATGTATCTAAAGAAGCTTTAAAGTATATGGGGAAGCCATCAGGAGAAACTTATAATAAATTTACAGAAAAATTTTATAAAATAACTAAAAAGTTAGGTAAAAAGCAATTTATAGTTCCGTACCTTATGTCTAGTCATCCAGGAAGTACATTAAAAAGTGCAATAGAGCTTGCTGAATATTTAAGGGATATAAATTATCAACCAGAACAAGTTCAAGATTTTTATCCTACGCCAGGGACTTTGGCTACTACTATGTATTATACTGGATTAGATCCTTTAACAATGAAAGAAGTATATGTACCAAAAACTAAGCATGAAAAAGCAATGCAAAGAGCACTTCTTCAGTATAAAAATCCTAAGTATTATACATTGGTATATGAAGCATTAACAGAGTCAAATAGGACAGATTTAATTGGAAATGGTCCTAAGTGTCTTATAGTTGATAAATATAATACTAATAAATCACAATATAATAAAAATCAAGGTTTTAGAAACAAATCTTCTAAAAACAATGATAATGCTAATAAAAAGTATGTAAATAAAGATAAGTCTTATGGTAATTTACAAGAGAAAAGTAAAAATAATAAAAAACAAAAAGATAAGTCATTAAAGAACAAAGCAAAAAGGCGAAAATAACTGATATTTATATTAAGATAACTTTATTACATTATATTAAATTTATGTAATAAAGTTATTTTTATATATATAAATATAGAATATAATTATGTATAATATAGTTATAAATACAAAAATAGGTAACCGATTGCATATTGTTAAATAACAGTATAAATTAAAGTTTTAGATTTTTTATTACATGTATTTTAAGAAGTTGATAATTAAAAATTGACGATTAAAAGTTGTTTTGGTTATTTTCTATAAGTTTCTAACTATACTGAGAAGTTATGTTATTTATAAATATTTTAAGATTTATATTAATGAACAAACTTTATTAGAACTTATATATTAGTTATTTTAATTTAAGGGGGTAAATATGAAAAAAAGTAAAAGTATAAAAATGAATTTAATTAAAAATTTATCGTTAGGATTTGTGCTTATATTTGGAATTGCGTTTTTAGGAACTTTTTTAGTGGTTCAAAAGAATTTAACTCAAATAAAAGAAGAGAGCATGATAAGGATTATGAATGATGCGGCAACTATTATTCAACAGAAATTAAATACTAAACTTGTTATGGCGCGTTCAGTAGCAGCTGATAGTATAGTTTCTGATATGAACTTAACATTAGATCAGAAAAGTGAAGTTTTAAATAAATATGTTGGAAGCTTAAATATAAGATCTATAGGAATAGCCACAATTGATGGAAAATTAGTTACAACTGATAATTATTCAGAAAATATATCTAATAGGGATTATTTTAAAAAAGCTATAAATAATGAAACATATATAAGTTCTCCGTCATTTGTTAAAGGAACAAATGAACAAATAATTTTTGTTGCTGTGCCTTTAAAAAATGGACAAGATATAGTAGGTGTTTTGACATGTACATTTGAAAGCAATTTTTTATCAATGGATTTAAACAATTTAAAATATTTTAAAATGACAGGCAATTCTTATATTCTAGACAAAAATGGAACTATAATTGCTTCAGAAAAATTAGAGGATGTACACAATCAAAAAAATATATTAAAAGAATCAAAGGAAAATGAAGGTTTAAAAGAATTAGCATCAATACATCAAAGAATGATTAATGGAGAAACACAAGTAGAAAATTTTAAAGATGGAGAAGAAAAGTATATTGCATACACTCAATTACCTGGAACAGAAGGGTGGTCAATAGCATTAGAAGTAAGCGCTAATGATGTAAACAAAGAAAAAGATGTAATTATAACATTATTTATTATAGTATCAATAGTAGGAATAAGTGTACTTATATGTATAATCTTTGTGATAGGTGAATTACTAGGTAGAAGACTTAAAAAACTAAAGGGAAATATAGAGGTATTATCAAATGGTATATTTAATCAGACAATAGATTCAAAAGAACTTAGTAGAAATGATGAAATTGGAGATATCAATAGATCATTAAGTAAAACTAGAGAATCTATAAGGAATATGATTAAGCAGGTAAAAGATGATGTTATAGTTTTAAATAATCAATCACAATTGTTAGAAAATACTTCTACTCAAATAACATATGGAGCTAAAAATATTTCTCTTGCTATGCATGAATCAGCAAAAGCGAATACAAATCAATCAGGTGAAATATTAAAAATAAATGATGAAATGAGAGAATTTGGAGAAAATATAGATTATATGAATAATCATATTGAAAATGTTGCTGAAATGTCTTCTAACATAGAATCACAATTAGTTAAAAGTAGTGATAATATGTATGAATTAAATAGTTCATTAGATAATTTTGATAGTAGTTTTAATAATTTTAATAATGATATTACTAATATGAATGGTAAAATAGCATCTATTGAAAATATTACTACAACAATTAATTCAATAGCAGAGCAAACTAATCTATTAGCCTTAAATGCGGCTATTGAGGCTGCTAGAGCAGGCGATGCAGGTAAGGGATTTAGTGTTGTTGCAGATGAAATAAGGAAGCTTGCAGAGCAAAGTAAGGAATCAGTAAATGAGATTGGTATAATTGTTAAAAATGTTCTTAATGAATGTAAAAATATTATTTATTCAACTAATGATATGAATTTAGAGGTTTCTAATCAAAAAGATAAAATTAATAATACAATAAAATCATTTAATAGTATTTTAAATCTTTTAAGAGAAGTTACACCTAAAATTCAACAAATATCAGAAATATCTAGTAATAACAATACTAAAAAAGATCATATTTTAGAAGTAATACAATCTGTTACAGCTATATCACAACAATTAGCTGCTAGTACTGAAGAAGTAGATGCAACAGCAGAAGAATTTAATGTATCTAGCAAAGATATTAATACAGTTTCAGAAAGGTTAATAGAACTAATAGAAGAGTTAAATAAAGAAGTAGATAAATTTAGTATATAATAAAAAGCTGCTTTAGTTTGGTATAAAAATCAAGCAAGAGCAGCTTTTATTATATTACCAATAAGAATTTTATTATTGGTATTTTAAAAGTCAGATGTTAAAAATTTATAGACTTAAAGTTAGTTTGAAGAATTATATATAATAAGATTTTAATATTGAATAGTATTTCCTGTACTTTCAATACAGTTTTTAATTTGCTCAGATGTAGCGGGATTATTGTAAGCTACTTCAATACTACTACGTCCAAGATCAACACAAACTTTATTTACCCCTTCAATATTTTCAAGTGCATTTTTTACTTGAGTTTTAATATTTTCATTAGCTAGGCCATTAACAATATAATGATCTCTTTCCATATAAAATATCTCCCTTCATAAAAACTATAAATATAGTATGTTCAAAATCAAAGAATATATTTAAACTTTATTAGATATATAAGTTTTTATTGTAATATTATAATATTGTTTTTATTTAATAGCTGTAATTTTTTATATAGATGTATCAAAATATTAAAAATATGAAATAATAAAATTTATAAAAGTAAATAAAGGAGGAATATATATGAATAAAGATGATGTTATTTGTACATGTTTTAATGTTACTCTTAAAGATGTAGAGGATGCTATAAAAAATGGAGCCAAATCATTTGAGGAAGTCCAAGAGGCTACTAATATTGGTACTGGATGTGGAGCTTGTTTAGAAAATGCAGAAGAGATAGTAAATAACTTATTATCTAAGTAGAATTTTAAAAATAGTATTATAAGAATTTTTATTTTAAAGAGATTATCTCAAAAAGCATCTTTATATATTTGAGGTAATCTCTTTAAATTGTAGTAATGTATATAATATTATTCATATATTTTAGAAAAGATTTATGATTTAAAAATGGATAATTGAAAGTTTATTTGGTAACTTTTTAAGAATATATTGTACAATATTAAAATATGTCTTTGTTTTTAGCATTTAGAATGGTTATAATATAATTTATATTGAATAATTGATACAACAAATAAAATATGGTATAATTTTGAAAAATATATGCGTTATTAAGTAAAGGAATATAAAAATGATAAAAACAGTTATTATATTAGTAGTAATTATAACAATAATTTTTATACTATCATTAAGTAAAACTTTTAGCAGAGCTGATAAAAATGCTGAACGTATTTTTAAAGATTATAAAGATGATAAAGATAATATTTAAAATACTTACAAAAATATAAGAAATTAATTCGTGAATATTAGATAATGTGGAAAAATATTTTAAATTTATATATAATTATTATATAGGAAGGGGATGAAAACTATGAAGGTTGAATTTTGTGTCGCAGAGACTGGAGACATTGTATTTACAAAAGAATCTAAAGATTTACAACATATAATTGGTGTAATTACTCAAATTGGGACAGAAATTAGTCTATCCTTTAGTAAAGATGATTTCATCCATGGATATGTTGAAAATACAATGTATCAAGTCAATGCAGAAGAAAATGATGAAAGTTTGAGAATATATATTTCAAATGATTATAATTTGTACAAAAGTAAAAAAAGAATTTCACCTGAGCACCTTAGTGCAGTAAAATTAAATGATTAATATCATATAATAATAAAAATAAAAGGACTCTAAAAGATTAGAGTTCTTTTATTTTGGGTAATAAATTTTTCCTATAAGTTAATTTTTATGGTATTATATCTATATTGATTATTATATTAATAAGGCACAATCAAAAAAATAACAAGTCCACTTGCTAGCCTATTTTCCATCATGCTGCCTTTTCAAATTGACCTAATGGGCAACACTATGAGGAAAATTCTTATCCTTGCCTGATGAAAAATATACATCGCAACTTTTGATTTGTTATTTATTTTCATGTGCCTAAAGTAAAGGAGATAACCTATGAAGAAGTTAATTTCATGGAATGTGAATGGATTAAGAGCTTGTGTCAAAAAAGGCTTTTTAGATGTTTTAAAAGAAAGTGATGCTGATATATTTTGTATTCAAGAAAGTAAGCTTCAAGAAGGACAAATAGACTTAAAGTTAGATGGATATTATGATTATTGGAATTATGCAGAAAAAAAAGGATATTCAGGTACTGCAATTTTTACTAAAGAAAAGGCTTTAGATGTAAAATTAGGGATTGGAATAGAAGAACATGATAAAGAAGGAAGAGTAATCACATTAGAATATGAAGATTTTTATATGGTTAATGTTTATACTCCAAATTCCCAACAAAAATTAGCTAGAATTGATTATAGAATGAAATGGGAAGAAGCATTTAGAGAATATTTAAAAGAATTAGAAAATAGAAAACCAGTAATATTATGTGGAGATTTAAATGTAGCACATAATGAAATAGATTTAAAGAATCCCAAGAGTAATAGAAATAATGCAGGATTTAGTGATCAAGAACGAGAAAAAATAAGTAAACTTTTAGAGTCAGGATTTATAGATACGTATAGATATTTTTATCCAGATAAAGAAGGGGTATATTCTTGGTGGTCTTATAGATTTAATGCGAGAGAAAATAATGCAGGATGGAGAATAGACTATTTTTTAGTGTCTAAGAAATTAGAAGATAGATTAGTATCTGCAACTATACATACAGAAATAATGGGATCAGATCATTGTCCAGTTGAATTAGTAATTAAATAATAGTTTTAAAGGCAACT
Organism: Clostridium sp. CTA-5; assembly: GCF_054768135.1. Classification (NCBI taxonomy): domain Bacteria; kingdom Bacillati; phylum Bacillota; class Clostridia; order Eubacteriales; family Clostridiaceae; genus Clostridium; species Clostridium sp. CTA-5. Next base: position 741,299 of record NZ_BAAAAT010000001.1, read on the forward strand.
AGGAATATACTTTTAACACATAAGAAAAGGAGAATAAAACAATTATGAAAGAGCTTTTTAGAATAAAGGATTTAGTATTTTATAAGGAAGAATTTTTAGATAATATACAAGAGTTTGAAGATTTATTACCTATAATAAAGGAACTAAGTCCTTCTTTAAATTATGAAAGAATAGAAGTAGCAGGGTCAAACGAATGCTGTGAAGATACTAAAGAAAATGATTTTATAGAAATACATGGATATATAAATGCAGATGATGAGTTTATTACTAAGGAAGAATTAGAACAAACATCTACAGTAATTGATAATTTAAAATTAGATTTATTTGTTATAAGAATTTATAAATGTACTGCATGTAACAAGTGGATTATAGATATATTAGAATAGAATTTATATAATATATAAAATAAGGTGGAATTTTACTTGTTATAATTTTATAGTACAAATGAAAAATAGGGGGATATTATATGGAAATAAATAATAAAAGATTTAAATTACAGATAAAAAGTTTAATTCTTTTAATTATCTTCTGTTTACAGCTTATATGTATTTTTAATAAATCAACAGTTACAGCTTATTCAGCCGAAAACGAGAAAGTAGAATTTAATAAAATATTTATAGCAGAAGATGATTATGAAAAAGGCATGAAGGAAGTAGTAGAACCTTATCTAAATGATAAAAGAGAAGAAGGCTATTTGGAGATAGATGAAAATACAAAATTATATTATCAAAAGTACAAAGTAGAGAATTCAAAGGCAACGATTGTTATAAATCATGGCTTTGGTGAGTCTTTAGAAAAATATCGCGAAATTATTTATTATTTTTTAAATGAAGGTTATTCTGTATATGGACTTGAGGATAGAGGTCATGGAAGATCAGGATCATTAGGTATAGCGGATAAATCTCAGATAAATATAAAAGATTTTAATTGTTATGTTTCAGATTTAAAAAAATTTTTAAATGATATTGTTAAACCTGAAGCTGGCAAAGAAAAAATGTTTTTATTTGCTCACTCAATGGGAGGAGCTATTGGAAGTAAATTTTTAGAAGATTATCCTGATTATTTTGATGCAGCAATATTAAATGCACCAATGCTAGAAATAGATACAGGAAATGTTCCAGAATTTATAGCTAAATCTATTTCGTGGATATATACAACATTTTCTTTAGGAAATAAATATGCAGCTACCCAAGGGGCATATAACTCAGAAAATAATTTAGAAAAATCTTGTACAAGCTCTGATGCTAGATACCAATATTATTATGATATTGTATCTAACAATAAAGATTTTCAAAGAGGTGGAGCTTCTTACAATTGGCTTAGAACATCATTAAATGCTACAAAAGAAATAATAGAAAAAGAAAATGCGTCTAAAGTAGAAATACCAGTACTATTATTTCAAGCTGAAAAGGACACATACGTAAAACCAAGAGGACAAAATATATTTGCTCAGAATGCAAAAAACTGTAAAACTGTATTAAGTGTTGGATCAAAACATGAAATATACAGAGAAAAGGATAGTGTTTTAAAATCTTATTTAAATCAAGTTTTTAATTTTTATAATGACAATTTAAATTAAAAACTATAATAATGTTAAAACAATTTATATATGAATTAAATGGACTATTTTAAAGTTTTTTGAAATAGTTCATTTTATTTTACAAATAAGAGCATTATAGTTTAATATAAAAATAAAATAGAAAAATTATAGATATATTAAATTATTTATAAGAAATAGAAGTTCTTTTATATAAGATTTAGGAGAGAGTAAATAATGAAAAAAACAATAGGTGTTTTAGCTCATGTAGATGCTGGAAAAACAACATTTGCAGAACAAATATTATATCATACAGAGAGTATTAGACAGAGAGGAAGAGTTGATCATAAAAATGCTTTTTTAGATAGTCATAACATAGAGAAAGATAGAGGAATTACTGTATTTTCTGATCAAGCAATATTTAATTATAATGGTTCAACATATTATCTTATAGATACACCAGGACATGTAGATTTTTCTACTGAAATGGAGAGAGCAATAGAAGTGATGGATTATGGGATACTTATAATAAGTGCAGTTGAAGGCGTGCAAGCACATACTGAAACTGTTTGGGAACTTCTTAGAAAGTATAAGATACCTACAGTTTTCTTTATTAATAAAATCGATAGAGAAGGGGGAAGTGTAGAGAAAATTTTAAGAGATATTTCATTAAAATTAACCAAATCTAGTTGTTATATTGATGAATCATTTTCTAAAGATAATATGAGTAGTGAACTAATAGAATTTATTGCAGAAAGAGATGAAATACTATTAGATAAATATCTAGAAAATAATTTTGATATTGATTCATGGATTAACTCAATGAAAAGACAAATTAAAAATAATGAAATATTCCCTTGTTTTTGTGGATCTGCCCTTAAAGATATAGGAATAAAAGAGTTTATAAATGAATTAGATTTATTAACTTATACTAACTATGATGAGAAGCAAAATTTTTTAGGAAGAATATATAAGATAAGATATGATGAAAAAGGTGAAAAAGTAACTTATATAAAGGCATTAGCTGGAAGTATAAAAGTTAAAGAGAATTTATTACATTATTTTCATGAAGAGGAGAGGAATGAAAAGATTAATCAAATAAGAATATATAATGGAAATAAATTTATTCTACAGGAGGAAGCTTTTGCAGGAGATATTTTTGGAGTAACTGGATTAACTAAATTTAAGGTAGGTGATGGTTTAGGAGGCTTGCAGAAAAAAATTGACTATAAAATAGTACCTACATTAAAAGCAAAAGTTATATTTGATAATTCTCTTAGCAAAAAAGAGATTTTATCATTTTTTCAGATACTAGAAGAAGAGGATCCAGGATTAAATGTAAGTTTAGATGAAGATTTGCAAACAATAAATGTAAATATAATGGGTAAAATTCAATTAGAAGTCTTAAAGGATATAATAAAAGAAAGGTTTAAGTTTGATATTGAATTTGGAGAATGTGAAGTTTTATATAAAGAGACGATTTCAAATGTTGTTAATGGTTATGGACATTTTGAGCCTTTAAGACACTATGCAGAAGTAATTTTAAAAATAGAACCTGGTGAAAAAAATAGTGGTATAACTTTTAAAAATGAATGTCATGTGGATAATTTAGCTATATCATATCAAAATCTTATTAAGTCACATATATTTGAAAAAGAACATAAAGGGATTTTGACAGGTTCTAAATTGACTGATTTAAAAATTACTTTAATAAATGGAAGAGCTCATCTAAAGCATACAAGTGGTGGAGATTTTAGAGAAGCTACTTATAGAGCATTAAGGTATGGGTTAGAACAAGCAAATAACATATTATTAGAACCATTTTATAAATTTAAGATAACTGTTTCAACAGAGTATATAGGTAAAGTTTTATCTGATATTCAAAGATTAAATGGCACGTTTGAAACTCCTGAGCTATTAGATGATAAAAATATAATAATAGGAAAAGGACCAGTATCAACATTTATGAATTATCCACTAGAGTTAATAGCATTTACACATGGATTAGGAAATATTAATCTAATCTTTGATGGATATTATATTTGTCATAATACTGAAGAAATAATAAACAAGATAGCATATAACAAAAATTCTGATAGGAAGTATACATCAAGTTCAATATTTTGCTCAAAAGGTCAAGGATATATAGTAGAGTGGAAAGATGCTAAAAATCATATGCATTGCTTAAAATGATAATATAATACTTTAGTTAATTATGTTTTAAACAAATCCTGATATTGTTACTATAAGGAGTAATTAGTATTGAAATTTGTTTTTATTAAAAAGGCCATATTTTTAGATTTATAATTCTAAAAATATGGCCTTTAAATCTTATGTATACTACTTTTTATTTGAATAATGATAATATTTTAAATAAAATAGAATCATTATTTATGTTCATTGGTGGTGTAGTAGGAAATAATAAATATAATCGTATTATCCATACACCTATAAAAGTTGTACTGAGTATATAAATAAACTTTTTTGAATATTTAGTACAAAACATTGGAAATAATAGCACCAAAGGAAATAATGGATGGAAATAAAAAGCTTTATTTAAATCTCCTTTTATTAAATACTTAAATGCTCTTGTAATACCACATGTAGGACAGGGTATACCAATATAGTTATAAAATAGGCAAGCAGGTTTATTTGTATATTTACTTATCAGTATAACAATAATTCCAATAAGAATCATAATAAAAAAATTTCTTAAATAGATTTTAAAAGTGTTCATTAATATATTTTATGCATCTGGTAAAAGTTTATTAAAATCACTTTGAATAATCCATACAGGAATCATACTAAATCCAAATAAGCTAATAATTAAGTATAGAAGACTATTATCAGCAGCTAAAATTCCAGCACGTTGTTGTATCTCATACATTTTTTTACCCATTTTATAATTCCAGTATATCAAGTAAAGTCCACATGTTATTATTCCAAGAATTACTTCAGTTACACCAGATTGCTGTTCTTGTAAGTATTCAGATGTTTCATTGCTTAAAAATGCCATCCAAAATAAACTGTAAATACCACAAGTGATAAAAGATAGAAGTATCGATATTCCTACACTTCGTTTTTTAATCATAAAAAAATCCCCCTAAATTTAATAAAAATCAATTAAAATTATATGATAAAATGATGGAAATTTCAAATAAAATTAGATAAATAGATAATTATTTAAAAATTTTTCATATTAATTTTTAAAATTTTAACGTATACAAGCCTTTTAGTATATGAAAATATATAATATTATTATATAATACAATATGAAATATTTTTTAAATTTAGTATGGAGGAAAACAAATGAGAGCTGTTTATAAAAATCCAGGAGAATTAGCAACTTGTTTAAAGGATCTTGTAGATACATACTTAGAGGAACTTATATCTTATGATAACTTTGAAAGTAAAGTATCTAAAATAATTAAAGCAAATGGCGATAGTGTATATAAAAATGGACATATGCCTGTAAAGTTAGCTAATATATTAGGAGAAGAAAGGGTAGAGATTATTAATAAAATCTTTGAAGAAATGAAGTAATCTTAATTTTAATATAATTAGCAAAATAAAAATTTAATAATATAAATTAAACTATAAACTATCTTAAAGTAATTTAAATAATTATTTAAGATAGTTTTTTTAGCTAAACAGAAGTTTGATAAAAATAAATAATAAATTATAAAATAATACGAAATTCGCTAATAGTTAATTAAAATTTTGATTATTAGTGTTTTTTTTATTAAATTAAATACAAAGCAAATATAAATTGTAATATTATGTTGTATTGTAAAAATAAATATTATATACTTAATTAAAGGAATAAATGGGTTATTTTTCAAAATAAATATATTTTTAAATATAGCTAAAAATAAAAATATTTATATGACATAAAAATCTTCTTTAATTTAAAGAAGTTATTAGTGGGGGAATAAAATTATGGAAAATGAAAACGAATTTATTAATAAGGATAAATATTATAGCTTAGAAGATTTAGAAATGTTATTGGATAATATACCATATAAAGTATGGATTAAAGGAGAAGATGGAAGGCTTAAGTATGTTAATAAAGCTTTTGAAAATGTATTATCTTTGAATAAAGAGGAAATCATAAATAAGGAAAGTTCTGAATATTTTTCAAAGGAAGTAACTGATTATTTAAAAAAAAGAGACAGTGAAATTTTAAATAGTAAAACTGGAATATTAATAGAAGAGGATATAGTTTTAAGAGGAGAAAATAGGTTCTTTGAAACATATCTTTCTAGATTATATAAAGAAGGTAAAAAAAATATAAATTCTATTATGGGTATCTCTAGAGAAGTAACCTTAGATAAAAATATGATGTATGAAATTGGTAAGAATACATCTAATTTATTAAGTTGTAACTATAATAAAAAAGAAGATGATTTTGAAAATGATAATGGATTAAATAAAATAATTAATGATTTAAAAAAAAGATTAGAATGTGATGGAATTTCAGTATTTTTGAAAGATAAATACTCTAATAAATTAACATTAAAATTAAAATGTGGTACTGCTATGATTATAGAAGATAAATATACATTATATATAGATGAAAAAGTTAAACAAGAATTACTTTCAACAGATATATATAGTAAAGTAAGAAATATTAGAGAAAGTGATAGCTTTATAAAGTGGGAAAAATCCAATAAATTTAAATATGATGATAGTTACTATGGATATATAAGAGTGTATCCTATAAAATATGAGAATGAGTTATTAGGAGTATTAAATATATTTTATAATGATGAAAATATACCTAAATATAAGCAAGATGATTTTATTAAATTTACATGTGAAAAATTTGGCATGATAATTAAAAATAGAATTTTTTCCAAAGCATTGAAAAAAGAACTGGCTAAACGTAAAAAAAGTGAAAAAGAATTGAAATCCTTTTTAGAAATAGCAACAGATTTATGGGGGATTTTAGGAATAGATCAGAAATTAAAAGATGTATCTCAAAATTGCATAGAGAATCTTGGATGGAGTAAGGAAGAATTGTTAAATATGAATGCATTTAATATAGTGCATCCAGACGATAGAGAAAAAGCAATAAAATTAATAGATTATTCAAATGAATCTGGAAAAGGAGAATATTTAACTGTTAGAATCCTTTGTAAAAATGGAGAATATAAATTATTTCAATGGAATTGGAGTTGTATAGAAAAAGAAAAATTAGTTTATATAGTTGGAAAAGACATAAATGAGAAAAAAAGATTAGAAGAAGAGAAAAAAAAGTTAGAAAAGGCTATAGAAGTAGAAAACTTTAAAAATGATTTTTTTGCAAATGTATCACATGAATTTAAAACACCATTAAATATAATTTTAGCTACAGTTCAATTGATGAGTAATAAGGATATAAATATAATTGATAATAAATATAGTAGTGTTTCTAATAAATATATTCATGGAATTAAACAAAATGCATATAGATTATTAAGACTTGTAAATAATTTAATAGATATCACAAAAATCGATGGAGGATATTATACTTTAAATTTAGAAAATTATAATATAGTTACTTTAATTGAAGAGATAATATCATCTGTTACCGAATATATTGGAGGCAAAGGACGAAAGATAGTTTTCGATACAAATGAAGAGGAAATTATACTTGCTATAGATCCAGATAAAATTGAAACTATAATCTTAAATTTATTATCAAATGCAATAAAATATACGGATACTAATGGAACCATAGAAGTAAATGTAAAAGCTGACAGGAAAAATGAAAAAGTTATTATAAGTGTAAAAGACGATGGAATAGGTATACCTGAAAAGAATCTTGAAACAATTTTTGAACGTTTTAAACAATCAGAAAATATATTCACAAGAAGATGCGAAGGGAGTGGAATAGGATTAGCTTTAGTAAAATCATTAGTAGAAATGCATGGTGGTACAATCATGGCAAAAAACAATGCAACTAAAGGAGCAGAAATTATATTTAATATGCCAATCAAATTGACTAAATTATTTGGAAAAAATAATATATCGAATAGACTTTTAGAAGCTAAAATAGAAAGATGTAATGTAGAGTTTTCAGACATATATTCATTATAATATGTTAAATTATAGATGAAGATTAAGAATGTAATATAAATATTGCTTTAAAATATAACTAAAATAAAAATAACAGCAAAGAAGTTGTTTAGATTTCTTGCTGTTATTTTTTTAGCTATTTTAACAAATACGTTTATGTGTGTGACGTCTTTTTTTAGAAAAATTTATAAAGTAGTTGTATCCAGAAATCCAATAAGAGAGGAGACTAGGTTTATATGATAGAAGATGTTTTAGAAAATCATCAAAAAGGTTTAATTTAACTAAAATTTTAATAATATCTTTAGGATAAGGAGTACTTTTTTTATATGGTTCTCTAGGATCTATAATTTGTATCTTATTATTTTTACATACAAAGATATGAGCATTTCTGATATTCAATCGCTTAAACCCTAATTTTTTAAAATCTTCTATAAGGTCTATTATTTCACAAGATACATCATAAGATAATCCATGCTCTTTTAAAAATCCATGAAGGTTTTCACCTTCTACATATTCTCTTAAAACCATAGTTCCTGCAATAAATAAAACTTTTGGAAAGAATCTACTATCTTTAACTTTTTCCAAGATTTTAACCTCAGCATCAGCATTCTTTTTTTTATAAAAGACTTTTAATGCAAATCCTTCAGGAGTCAAATAAACGGTTCCTTCATGGCCGCTACCTAAAAATTCACATTCTTTTATATTTAAAACATATCTCATACTATCACTTTTTAAAATTGCTTATAAGATAGTATATGTAAATTCTGAAAGAAGTTCTATAAATTAAATTTATTTAATTAGTAAAATACTTAAATAGATTTTAAGAACTGTATAATACTTAAATGAATATCTTATTTATAAGGATATTATTAAAGTGAAATTTTTTATAATACAATTAAATTTGTAGACAACCTGAATGGAACGTAGAAACATACAGTTTGAGAAATGGATTTTTTGTAAATAAATAGAAGGTAGGGAGTTTTTATGACAAAAAAAGTATTGGTTACAGGTGCTGATGGATTTATTGGAAGTCATTTATGTGAGTTATTATTAGAAGAGGGATATAAGGTTAAGGCATTTATACATTATAACTCTTTTAACTCATGGGGATGGTTAGATGCTTTAGATAAAAATAAACAAAATGAAATAGAAATTTTTACAGGTGATATAAGAGATCCAAATGGAGTTAAAGAGTCTATGAAAGGCATAGAGGAGGTATTTCATTTAGCTGCTTTAATAGCCATTCCTTTTAGTTATTATTCACCAGATTCATATGTAGATACAAATATTAAAGGAACATTAAATGTATTACAGGCGGCAAGATATTTAGAAATTAAAAGGATATTAGTTACCTCAACATCCGAAGTTTATGGAACAGCTAAATATGTGCCTATAGATGAGGAGCATCCTTTTCAAGGACAATCTCCATATTCCGCAACTAAAATAGGAGCTGACAGAATTGCTGAATCTTTCTATAGAAGTTTTAATTTACCAATGACAATAGTAAGACCATTTAATACTTATGGACCTAGACAATCTGCTAGAGCTATTATTCCTACAATAATAACTCAATTATTATGTGGTAAAAAAGAAATTAAATTAGGCTCATTAACTCCAACTAGAGATTTCAATTATGTAAAAGATACAGCTAAAGGGTTTATTGAAATTTCTAAGTCTAAAAAAACTATAGGAGAAGAGATTAATATAGCAAGTGAGAAGGAAATTTCAATAAAACAATTAGCTGATGAATTAATTAGTCAAATAAATAAAGATGCAAAAATTATATCTGATGAACAACGGTTAAGACCAGAGAAAAGTGAAGTTAATAGATTGTTAGGTTCTAATAAAAAAATAAAAAGATTAACTAATTGGAAACCTGATTATACATTTGAAGAAGGAATTAAAGAAACTATTGAGTGGTTTAAGATACCAGAAAATTTAATGAAATATAAATCTAACATATATAATATATAGCTTGAAAGGATTGGAGATATGAAGAATTTTATACCTTTATCAGTACCGAATTTAAAAGGTAATGAGAAAAAGTATGTTTTAGATGCAATAAATAAGGAATGGGTATCAACGGGAGGAACATATATAAAAAAATTTGAAGAAGATATAGCTAAATATTTAAATGTTAGCGATGCAGTGGCATGTCAAAGTGGAACAGCAGGCATACATTTATCACTTATATTAAGTGGAGTTAGTAATGGTGACGAGGTAATTGTGCCAACATTAACTTTTATTGCAGCAGTAAATCCAGTTAAATATATTGGAGCAGAGCCAATATTTATGGATTGTGATGATATGTTAACTATGGATGCAGACAAGCTTGAAAGGTTTTGCAGAGAAGAATGTAATTTAATAGAAGGAAAATTAATTAATAGTAAATCTAAAAAACATATTAAAGCTATTGTTGTAGTTCATGTTTTTGGTAATATTGCTAATATGGAAAAGATAATGAATATAGCAACTAAGTATAATCTAAAAGTTATTGAAGATGCTACAGAAGCATTAGGATCTATGTTTATAAAGGGAAAATATGTAGGAAAATATGCAGGTACAATAGGAGATTTTGGTGTATATTCATTTAATGGTAATAAGATAATAACTACTGGTGGAGGTGGAATGATAGTTTCTAATAATAAGAAGCTTTTATCAAAAGCTAGATATTTATCTACTCAAGCAAAAGATGATTCACTATACTATATTCATAATGAAATAGGATATAACTATAGAATGACTAATTTGCAAGCAGCATTAGGGATAGCGCAACTAGAACAATTAGATAAGTTTATAAAGATAAAAAAAGAAAATTATGAATTATATAAATCTAAAATAAGTAACATTGAAAGTTTATATTTAATGGATTTTAGAAAAAATGTGTCACCAAATTATTGGTTTTATTCTTTATTAATAGATAATACTAAATATAAATTAAAAATAGATGAATTAATTGTATTTTTATTAGAAAGAGGAATTCAAACTAGACCTATTTGGAGACTTATACAAAATCAAAAACCTTATCAAAAATGTGAAATATATAAAGTAGAAAAGGCTAAAGATTATATAAATAAAGTTATAAATATTCCATGTAGTACTAATTTAGAAAAGAAAGATATTGATATTGTAGTTAAATGCTTAAATGATGGAAGCAATATTATAAGAAAAAATTAAGTTCTTGCGAAGGTGAGGTTATGGATAAAGAAATATTAGTTATTATTCCAGCTAGAGGTGGATCAAAAGGCGTATATAGAAAAAATTTAAGAAAATTAAAAGGGATACATTTAATAGGATATACTATTCTATCAGCTTTAAAGAGTAAATATATTAAACGTGTTGTTGTAAGTACTGAAGATAAGGAAATTGCTGAAATTTCTAAAATATATGGTGCGGAAATACCTTGTTTAAGACCTAATAAATTAGCAACAGATAACTCTCCTACTGTTGATAGTATTTTGCAAATGATTGATTATCTTGAAAAAAAACAAGGATATTATCCAGATTATATTTTATTACTTCAATGTACGTCGCCATTAAGAAATGAAAAACATATTGATGAAGCTATAGAAAAACTATTAAAAAGTAACTTTGATGGAATTGCTTCTATATGTGAGGCTGAAGTTAATCCTTATTGGACTAATATTTTTAAAGAAGAAAAGCTTGAGTATTTTATTAAAGAGGGAGAAAGAATTACAAGAAGACAAGATTTACCTAAAATTTATAGATATAATGGTGCTATTTTTTTAGTAAAAACTGAAATATTAAAGAAAGAAAAAACATTCGAAGTAGAGAATTTAACTGGATATATTATGGACAGAGAATGTTCCATAGATATAGATACAGAGATAGACTTTAAAATTGTTGAAGCAATAATGGATTTTAAAGAAATAAATGTAGAAAGGAGCTAAAAAATAGCTTTTCAAATAATTTAGTTTAAAGAATTTTTTGAGAGCAAAAGAAATTTATGAACAAGTTAAATTTACCTATAGGAGGAGAACTTTGGTTTGAAGATAAATTGCAGAATAAAAATATTAATAATGATATCAGTAATGAAGGCGTTCTATTAAGTGGTGGTAAGAGTGCAATTGAGTTTATATTAAATGATATTAATTTTAAAGAAAATGAAATACTTGCACTTCCATCATATTTATGTCCAACTATTATAGGATTTATAGAAAATATTGGAATAAGCTATGAGTTTTATGTGGTAAATGAAAAATTAGAATTGGAAATAGAAACTTTAAAAGAATTGATTATAAAATTTAATGTAAGAGCTGTATTTTTCATAGATTATTTTGGCTTTTATCAAAAAGAGAATGTACGTAGTTTTTTAAATAGTTTAAAATCACAAAAAATAATATTAATTGAAGATGCAGTTCAAAGCTTTTGGATTAAAAGACAACAGAGATTTATAGGAAATTATATTTTCAATAGCTACAGAAAGTTCTTACCAATAGATGGTTCTATAGTTTTATGTAATAAAAATATAGAGTTACAATCGGTTGAAGATAATTATTTTAATATTGTAGAACAAGCAAGGGAAAAGAAAAGAAAATTTATATCGGAAAGTGCTGGTGAAGAACAGGATTTTTTAAAGCTTTTTGATAGAGCACACAGAGAATACTATAAAAGAAAAAAGGTATATGGAATGAATCGGAGATATAAGGAGTTTTTAAATCATATTCCAGTAGAAAAACTAATTCAAAAAAGAAAAGAAAATTATAACTATCTATTTAGTAATCTTAAAAATATATCAGATATTGAGTTTATATATGATAATGAAGACTTAAATAATAGTATACCTTTAGCTTTTCCAATTTTTTTGATGAATCGTGATTATGTAAGAAAAGAACTTATGAAAAATCATATATATGCTCCTATTCATTGGGATTTAAGAGAAGAAAAATGGATAAATAATATTAAAACTTCTTTAAATATATCTAAAAATATATTGAGTTTACCAATTGATTGGAGATATGGAATAGAAAATATGGATTATTTAGTTAGAACTTTAAAGGCTATTTTAAGAGAAAACAAAGTTAGAATTAAATAAATGATGAGGTGAGTTCATATTGATAGAGGTTTTAGACACTTCAAGTAATAAATGGAATAGCTATATTAATAAGTTGCCACCACAATTTAGAGATATATATTTTACAAGTGAATATTATAAACTTTATGAAGCTAATGGAAATGGTTTTGGAAAATTATTTGTTTATAAAGATAAAGAGAATTTAGCAATATATCCATTTTTAATAAATGTTATAAGTGGATATGAATTAAATGATTCATATTATGATATAGAAACAGCTTACGGATATGGAGGACCAGTAGTAAATACCAGTGATAGCAATTTTGTTGGAAATTTTGAAAGAGCTTTTAAAGAATTTTGTTCTCAAAATAATATTATAGCAGAGTTTATAAGATTTCATCCCTTTTTAAATAATTATAAAATATTTATGGATAATATTAAAGTGTCTCATAATCGAATTACAAGTTATATAGATTTAAGCAAAGATATCGAGAAAATTTGGACAAGTGATATTACTTCAAAAAATAGAAATGTTATAAGAAAAGCAGAAAAATCAGCACTTAAGGTGAATTTTGATACTGATTTAAATAGTTTTAAAAAGTTATATAAAATAACTATGGATAATGTAAATGCTAGTTCTCAGTATTATTTTAGTGAAGAGTACTTTAGTGCTTTAAGTAGATTAAATAATGTATGTCTTAATGTTAAGTTAGAAAATGTTACAATAGCTAGTGCTGTGTTTTTAAAAGGATATCAAAATTTTCATTATCATTTATCGGGTAGTTTAAAAGAATATTTAAAATATTCACCTAATAATTTTTTATTATGGACAGCCATAAAGTATGCAAAGAGTAATGGATTTTGTAAATTTCATTTTGGCGGTGGACTAACTGATAGTTTAACTGATAATTTATATAAATTTAAGAAAAGCTTTTGTAAAAATACAGCTGATTTTTATATTGGTAAAAGAATTCATAACAAAGAAATCTACAATTGCTTAATAAATAAATGGGAAAATATCAATGGGAAAAAGGCTAAACTTTTTCTTCAATATAAGATGTGAAAAATCAACCTAAGATTTTTTATTATTTATGGTTAAAGTTGAATTTTAAAATACTAAACATTTAAACAAAGGTGTTTTCTATTAGATGGGAGTACTTAAAATAGTGAGAAGAACTGGAGGAAAATAAAAAAGTGAGAATATATTTAAATAATTTTAATATGGAAAATTTTAAAGAATTATATTCAATAAAGTGTGAAAAGGAAAATATATATTGGACAAACTATATTAATAAACCAGATGAAAAAAAGTTCTATAAATGGTGTTTAGATCAATTGAAGAATAAGAACAGACAGATATTTATTGCAAGAGACTTTAAGGATGATATTGCAGTAGGATATGGATATATTGATTTGAAAAAGGATAGTACAGAAATTTCTTATGCAATTTCATCCAAATTTATGGGACAAGGTCTAGGGAATAAAATTGTAAAATTATTAATTGAATATTGCATTAAAAATTATAAAACAATAAAAAAAATAGAAGCTTGGATTTTAGAAAATAATATTAAATCTAAAAAATGCATATTAAGAAACGGATTAAAAGAAACAGAAGAAAAAAGAGTAATATATTTTGAACCAACAGATAGCATTACAAGTATGATTAAGTTTGAATATTCATTTTCTTAGAAGATTAAACTAGGAGGTTAAAAATGTGTGCTGTTTAAAAAAAATAATATCAGGACAAAAACTTATATGTTGTGAAGTTATAAATATGGATGTTACTTTACCTAAAAGTGACTATATATTAATTACTGGAAAAGTTATTAGCCCATCTAAGGAACCTTTATGTAATGCAGCAATAACTGTATTTTCAATTGATGATAGATGCTCTCCAGCAGAAAAAAAGTATGTAGGTATAACCTTTAGTGACGAATATGGTAATTATGGAGTATCAATCTCAAGAAATTCGGAGGTTTCATATGAATTTAAAGCATATGGTTCTATATATGAATAATATACTTTTAAATTCAAAAATGTTGAGTAACTTATATAAGGGTAAATCATATAATATATTAGATAATAACGAATTAAATATTTAATTCGTTATTAGGTTTAATAAATTTAAATAACTCTAAATAGTTAATTTAATTAGCATTAAGCAATACCAAAGAATAAAATTTAAGGAGGATTTGTATATGGCAACTTATAAACCACTAGCAACAACAGTAACATCTAATGCTATTTTTAATGCTAATGGAGCTACTTTAAGAGAAACACTTGGTGCTACTGCTTGGAATCTAGCATTTATTTATGGTACAGCAATAGCCAAAAGCATTCAAATAGTAGGTTCAGCAAAAGTTTCAGCAACTATTGTATTATCAAATGCAGCTGTTTTAGGATGGTATTCAAATGTTGCAGGCTCAGAAGGAAATGCTGCAATACACGGCTTTGCAGGAGCAGCTGGTAGATATGGTATAACTGTTAATACTGGAAAACCAGTAACATTTAAATTCTATGCACATGGATAAAAATAGTTTAATGTAATATAAAAGGGAAGATACAGTATGATCATACTGTATCTTTCTGTAAATTTAGGGGGGTATAGATGAAAAAAAGTAAGTCATTAGATGGATATAATTTATATACAGTTAAAAAAGATTGTATTGAATATTATTTAGCAGATAATATAAATTATAAAAAAGATATTGATAAATTAATTGATAATTTAAACGGTCTTAAATTTGATTCATTTATAATTCTTTTTGGATTAGATAGTGGAGAATATTTAAAAGAGTTAGAACGTGTATTATGTGAGAAAAATAAGGTAATTATTTTTGAACCTAATGAATATATTTTTAATAAAAACAAAAATATTATATTAAATGATAATATAAGTATAATTTTATTTGATGAAAAAATCATATCAGCTATTCTTTCTACTGTAATTAATGGAGATAATTTTGATAATTTATATGTTCATGCTTTTGGTAATTATAAAGAAATATATAAAGACGAATATAAAAAATTAACTGATTCAATAGATTCAATATTTTACTCTATAAGTGGGAATATAACTTTGGCCTATAGATGTAAGGAGTCGTTTATGAGAAATTCGCTTCAAAATCTTAAGATTATCAAAGATTCAAGTCCTTTAAATTCTTATGTAGAAATCAATAAAAATATACCTGCAATTGTAGTATCTGCTGGACCTTCATTAGATAAAAATATACAAGATATGATTATAAATAAAGATAAGATAAAGAAATGTTTTGTTATAGCAAATAATAGAACATTTTCAGCATTAATTAAAAATGGAATAAAACCAGATTTAGTTGTAGTTATAGACCCAGCAGATGCAATGTATGACATGATGAAGGAATGTCTAAATGAAGATGTTCCGCTAGTATATTATGAATATACTAATAGGCATTTGACAAAAAAATACCAAGGTGAAAAAATATATGTTTCTAATCTTTTTTCAAAGATAATTCAAGAAATGAATAGATTTAGTGGATTATCTCAAGGCGGATCAGTAGCACATACTTGTTTAGCTATGGCTAATTTGTTAGGCTGTAATCCCATAATACTTGTTGGACAAGATTTAGCTTACACTTATGATAAACATCATTCTGATAAAGCAACTTTTAATGTAGATGATGTTATTAATAATAAATGGGCTGATAAATTTGTGGATGATGTTTTTGGAGATAAGGTTAGAACAACAACAACTCTTTGTGTTTTTAAAGATAGTATGGAATATCATATTGAACAATATAAAAATGTTAGAGATGTAGAATTTATAAATGCATCTTATGGTGCGGATATAAAGGGGGCTCCTCATAAGGAACTATTAGAAGTCTTTAATATGGATATTTTTAAGAAAAAAAAGAAAAAATTAAAACCAAATAAATGTATTGATTTAGATTATGAGAAGGTGATTAGCTCTATAATAGAGTATGTAGATACTTTTATTGAAAAGTCAGAACAAGGTATTGAACAATGTAGTATTTTAGCAAATATTAAAGAGGAAAAATCTTTAGTTAATATTGATGAAAATGATATAGATTTTCAAAGATTTTTATTTATATTAGATATAGTAGAAACTTTTGAATCATCTTTAGAAAGCTTCTATTTAGGCGGTTATTTTAACAAATTTATGTTTGCTATAAAAAGAGAGAGCTTTTCTATGCTTGCAAAAGATTATGATAAATTAACTTCAAATATGAAATATCAAGGTAAAGTATTTTTAAATTATTTTAAAAGAATGAATGAAATGCTTATAGAAGCAAAAAAAATAATACAAAATGAAGTTTCAAAATTTGAATAAATTCATATGATAATATTAGAGAAGTATTTAAATAGAGGAGGAACAGTATATGGCAGAGATAAAAATAGATGGTGAAATCTATAAGGAAATGAAAATTAAAAATTTAATAGTTGATGGTAAAGAGCAATGTGGATTTGTATTATCAGCTGATCAACTTGCAGGTAAAAGTGAATTACACGTAACTATAGAAGCGGAACCAGATATTGAAACTCCTAAAGAATTAGAACAATAAGTAGTGGATTTAATATAATGAAAAATAAAACTTCAATAGTTTTGTATGGCTATGAGTTAATGTGTGAAGAAAATTTAAATATTGATATAGTTATTACAAATAGAAAAGCAAGTATTGTTAAAGGAATTATATATAATGAAAAGCATGAACCAGCAGTTGGGGCAGTTATTGAGACAAAGGAATTCAATCCATACATTAAAAAGTATAGAATACTAGGATATTTTTTTACTAACAATAAAGGAGAATATGCATTTTTATTAAGACCAATTTATGGAATGTATTATGAATTTTCTATATATTCTCCTTTATATAGTTTATAGAGGGTGAAATATTTGAGTTCATATAAAGAAATATTAATAAGTCCAATGGAATTAAAAAATAGCACAATATTAAATAAAAGAATTATTATAAAAAAATCTACAGATGTTCTTGTAATGGGAACGGTATTAGATAGATTAAAAAGCCCCATAGTTAATGCTGTAATATCTATTAAAGAAATAAATAATAGATATTATCCGCCATTAATTAACTCATATGGATATATAATTACAAATACTAATGGAGAATATGCTGTTTTATTACCATCGAATTATAAAATTGATTATATATTAGATGTATATGAACCAATAATTAAAGATTAATTATAATATGTTCTAAGAATATGAGGTTATTATGAGAGAATTTAATTGTTGTCCAAATGTGTTACTTAGAGGGTGTGTGTACTATGAAGATATGACACCTGTTATAGATGCCTTAGTAATATTAGAAACAGTGTTATCAAAAAAAGAAACAATATATACGAATTATAAATCGCAAAATAAAGGTGATTTTTATTGTATTAGTAGTACAACAAATAGTTTTGGTGAATTTTGTTTTCCTATATTTGATATAAATCATTACTATAAAATAAAGATTTTTGAAAATAACCAGATAAAAAGTTTAGAAAGTAAGAAAGTCTTTATAGAAATATAGTATAAAAAGGAACTGATAATCAGTTTCTTTTTTCTCTATATAAATAACATTTTAATTGAAGAAGGGGAGTTCTTATGGATATAAGTAATCTTTTAGTAAATAAAAATATATCAATAAGACAAGGTATTAACACATTAGATAAAACAGGTAAAAAAATTATAGTAGTTGTCGAAGATAAGAAGTTAATTGGTGTAGTAACAGATGGTGATATTAGAAGATGGATATTAAAAAATGGGGATGTATCAATATCAATAGATAATATAATGAATAAGTCGCCAAAGTATTTATCAATAGAAAACAAAAATAGTGTTGAAAAATTAATGAAACAGTACAAAATTGAAGCAATTCCTATAATAAATAATGAGAATGAAGTTGTTGATATAATATTTTGGAATGATCTTTATGAAAATCAGTTTAGTTATTTTAAAACTAATAATATTCCAGTAATTATAATGGCAGGAGGGAAAGGAACTAGATTACAACCTTATACAAAAATTATTCCTAAAATGCTATTACCAATAGGAGATATTCCTATTATAGAAAGAATAATAGAGAAATTTTTAGGTTTTAATTTTAACAATTTTTATATAACAATTAATTATAAAAAAGATATAATTAAAGCATATTTTAGCAAAGAGGTTTCTTATAATATATCATTTATCGAAGAAAATAAACCACTAGGTACAGCTGGAAGTTTATTTTTATTAAAAGATACTATAAAAGATACTTTTTTTGTAAGTAATTGTGATATATTGGTTGATGCAAATTATTCTGACATATTAAAGTTTCATAAAAAATGTGAAAATAAAATTACTGTAATCACGGCATTAAAGAATTATGTTATACCATATGGTGTTTTTAATTTAAATGATGATGGAAGTATTAAATCTTTAGATGAAAAACCTAATTATGAATTTTTAGTGAATACAGGAATGTATATATTAGAGCCAGAAATTCTTCAATATATTGATGAAAACAGTTATTGTAATATGACAGAACTTATAGATAAATCTTTATCAAAAAATGATAAGGTGGGAATATATCCAGTAACTGATGGTGCATGGCTTGACATGGGTGAATTTGAATCTATGAAAAATATGGTTGATAAATTAAATGTTTAATCTAGAGAGAATTAGAAGAAGTTTTATAGAAACATTATTAGTAGTGTTTAATATAAAAAATATTACTGGAAATTAAAATTTCCAGTAATATTAAAACTAAATAAATAATTAAGAAATTATTAAGCCTATATGAATTCACAATTATTTTATTAAATGGTAAAATAATATATATTATTTGGAGGAATAATTATGAATAAAAATACTAAACGTATAATTGCATCAATAATTATAGTTAATACATTTAATATATTTATGCCACGAAGCTATTCTAATTTAATACATACTAAGACAGTATATGCAAGTGAAATAGATAATGATATTTCACTTGGATTAAAAGAGCCGTTTTTTATAGATGGAAATATGGCACAAGAGCTTAATATATTTCTTAGTCAAAGCTTTAGTGATAGAAATTTATATATTATAACTGTAAGTAAATCATTAAGTAAAGTTACACTTAAATGTACATCTAATAAAGAAAATTCAAAGATCACAATTGATGGACAAACAATAACAGAAAACAGTATTAAAAATGAGATATATGAAAAACAAGTTACTTTAGGTAAAAGCAAAAATGTATTTAATATAAGATTTGAAAATAAGAATGGCACTGTAAATAATTATAAAGCTGTTATATATCAGAAAGATGATATAAAACTTAACAAAACTGAAGATATTAAGTTGAAAAATATTATTTTAAACGATGGGGATATTGAATTTGAATTAGATAAAAATAAAAAAGATAATTACTATTATTTAGATTTAGATAACTCTATTAAAAATATTTCAATTAAAGTGGAACCAGAAAATGTTAAAGATATAGTAAGAATAAATGGTGTTATAATAGAACCAACATTTGAAAGAAAAATTTCTTTAGATTCAGAACTGAAAGAAATAGAAATAGAAGTTCAAGATTCTAAAAATATTAATCGTAGAAATACATATATTTTAAATGTACAACCTAAATATAATCAATGGTTTAATGAGGATGGAAATCTTTATAGATATGATTCAAATGGAAAACTTATTATGAATGATTGGTATATTGAAAAAACAAATTCAAATGAAAATTGGTATTACTTTGGGAATGACGGTACTGCTACTAAAGGATGGTTATATAATAATAATTGGTATCACTTTGGTGATGATGGTATTATGGAAAAAGGTTGGAAGTATATAAACGGAATTTGGTATTATTTTGATGAAAATGGTGAAATGAGAACAGGATGGTTAAAATATAATAATACTTGGTATTATCTACAATCATCAGGAGCAATGAAAATAGGATGGTTAAATGATAATGGAGTTTGGTATTACATGAGTTCATTAGGAGCGATGAAAATAGGATGGTTAAAAGATAAAGATAATACTTGGTATTATTTAAATACTCATGGAGAAATGGTTAAAAGCACTATTGTAGATGGTTATGTACTAGGTTCAAATGGGGCATATATAAAATAAGATTAATTTATTATTGATTAAAAAAACAATCAAGGATATAGAATAAATAGTGTAATATTTAAATATACTATTTATTCTATATTTTTTATTTAGTAAATAATTTTAATTTTTTTGCTTAGTTGCTATACTAATAAAAAGGAAGGCAAAGATAAGAGAAATAAGTGACCATATTCTTAAATCAGAATGTAAAGGAGAATTTAAGCATCCTATAACACCACCAATAATATAAAAGCAAGCAGACGCAATAGAGAAAGATTTAGATTTTCTATCTATAATACCAATTATTCCTCCTATTAGCATAAATAAGGCAAGGACAAATTCAACACCTCCATTAGTACCATTAAAAGTATCTTCAAGTCCTATGGCACATGATTGAAATGCAATAATTATAACAAATATGAGAGAAAGGGTTCCGAGTATTAATTTCAAAGTTTTCATAAAACACCTCTTCATATAATTTATCTAGAAATTTTATAAAAATTACTTAGCTTAATATTAAAATATATCTATACTGTAAAATATTATATTGAAGAGGTAAATGTACCATAAAATAATATAAATCATAATTTAAAAAATACATTTTATATTTTAAAATAGTTTTGATGTTGCAGTATAAAATTGATTTATAAAAATTGAAAAGTAAACTAGATTCATATATTTATTGATTAAATTAAAAAATAAAATATTGTAATTATATTATAATACTTAATTAAGTTATAAGAATAAGCACTATATGATAAAAATTATAAAGTATACTATATTAAATGACTTTGTATTATAATGATAAATATGTATAATTTATTAATTTAATTTTAAACAGGATAAAAAAACTATATATTATTAAAGATGTGATAAAGATTTAAGTTTACGGAGGAAAAATATGAAAAAAATAGAAGCGGTGTTGTTTGATATGGATGGAGTTATATTTGATACAGAAAGGATTTATTTGGAAATTTGGACAAGTGTTTTTAATAAATATGGGTATAAAATGACTAAAGATGTTTATGTAACTGTAATGGGAAGAGGGCGTGAAAATGTTATTAAGACTTTTATAGATATATATGGGAATGACTTGCCAATAATGAAAATGTATGATGAAAAAGATGAATTATTATTACAAATTATAGATGCAGGAGAAGTCCCTATAAAACCTGGTGCTATTGAAATAATCAAGTCTTTAAAGGAAAATGGATATAAGGTAGCTCTTGCAACTTCAGCTAAAAGAAATAGATTAGATAAACAATTGAAAATTGGTGATATTAAAGATATATTTGATGCAATAGTTTGTGGAGATGACGTAACAAATGCAAAACCAGATCCAGAGATATTTTTAGATGCGGCCCAAAAACTTTCTGTAAGTCCTAAAAAATGTATTGTTATAGAAGATTCACCTGCAGGGATAAAGGCAGCTTATAATGCTAATATGGTTGGTTTACATGTGGAAGATTTAAAAAAATCTGATGAAGAAATAAAGAAATATTGTAATAGAAGTTTTGGAAATTTATTTGAAATTAAAGAATATTTAAAAATATAGGTGGGGTCTCCACCTATATTTTTTTTATAAAATTATAAAAAATAAATTTTATTTTTCTAATACACTTACTAATGTATTATAAGAAAAATCTACTATTTCGGCACAACTAATTTTATTTGCTTTTAATTCCTTACATATTTCAGTAGTATAGTTTTCTTTAATTTTTGTTATAAATTCTTTAGAATAATTCCTAGCCATGTTATTTTCATTATTACTGTTTCTACCTTTTAAATAACCTATTACTAAAATTCCAGCATTTATAGCACCACAAAGACTTCCTACTGTTAATCCAGCTCCCATACCACTACCTAGTCCAAGTGGAATATTTTCATTAAAGTTTTCATTATATGATTTTATTAAAGATTCTGCACAATTATATCCTTGACTAAGATATTCTGACGGACGTGTCATAAAAATCGCTCCTTATAAAATTATTTTTATTATTGGCTATACTTTAAAATAGTATTTATATTATAGTACAAAGTTGATTAAAAGATAGACCAATACATTAATCTTATCATATTTTTAACATAAAAATAGGTGATTTTATCACATATTGTTAATAAAAAAAATAAAATAAACTTAAAATTATGTTAATATATAGATAAATTTATATTATATAAGTTCAAATAAAGTTTGTGTATTAATATAAATCTTAAAATATTATAAATCTTATAAATCTTATAATTCACCAGTAGAGTGAGAAAGTTATATAGAAAATCTATAATGTATATATAATTAACCAGATATTGTTAATTAAAGATATAGATGTATTAGCTTGATTAGAACTTATATTATAGTGAAAATAAAAAGAGAAAGAGTGAAATGAAATATGAAAGAAACAATAGAACGAATTAAAAAGTTTAGAGATGATAGAGAATGGAAACAATTCCACTCATTAGCTAATCTTTCTAAAGCAATTTCGATTGAATCTTCTGAAATTTTAGAAAATTTTTTATAGAATGAAGTAGATTATGATAAAGAAAATGTATTAGAAGAACTAGCTGATGTTATGATTTACTGTATATATATGGCAAATTATTTAAATGTTGATTTAGAAAAAATTATAAATAGTAAAATGAATAAAAACGAAAAGAAATATCCAATTGAAAAGTCTAAAGGGAACATGAAAAAATATACTGAATTATAAAAGTTAATAAAATACTAAAATTTATACATATTATCTTGTATGAAAAATACATATAAGATAATATGTATTTCACTAGTGATAATGTTGAAATTTATTTTATATATAAAAAATGTGTTATATATTTTTATTGTTATATTTAAATATAAAATAAAATATGAAAAATAAAAAAAGCAATACCTATTTTGTCGAACACATATACAAAGACAAGCATATACGTTATTATTTAAAGGAAAATATTAAAAAATATGGAAGGGGAATGTTATGTCAGAGAATAAAGATAAAAAGATTGTTTGGTATACTCTAGCTTTTATGGCTTTTTCAGCAGTCTGGGGTTTTGGTAATGTTGTTAATGGTTTTTCAGAATATAATGGTCTTAAAGCAATTGTTTCTTGGATCATAATTTTTGCCATTTATTTTGTACCTTATGCTTTAATGGTAGGAGAATTAGGATCAGCATTTAAAGATCATGGTGGTGGAGTAAGTTCATGGATTCATGAGACTATAGGACCTAAACTTGCATATTATGCTGGATGGACATATTGGGTAGTTCATATGCCTTATATTTCACAAAAACCTTCAAATGTCATGATAGCAACAAGTTGGGCTATTTTTCAAGATAAAAGGATTAGTTCAATGAATCCTAAAATTATGCAATTAATTTGCTTAATAATTTTTTTAGTTGGACTTTATATTGCGTCAAAGGGCTTAAATCCATTGAAAAAACTGGCAACGTTTGCAGGCACGTCAATGTTTGTAATGTCTATTTTATTTATTGTTTTAATGATAGCAGCACCAGCAATTACAGATGCACATTTAAATTCTATTGATTGGTCTGTTAAAACATTTATGCCAACCTTTGATACGAAATTTTTTACTAGTTTAGCTATTTTAGTATTTGCAGTTGGAGGATGTGAAAAAATATCACCTTATGTTAATCAGATGGAAAATCCAGAAAAAGGTTTTTCAAAAGGAATGATTGCCTTAGCAATTATGGTTGCTGTATGTGCAATTTTAGGTACAGTTTCACTTGGAATGATGTTTGATTCAAATAATGTACCTAAAGATTTAATGACAAATGGTGCATATTATGCATTTCAAAAGTTAGGTGAATATTATCATTTAGGAAATTTATTTGTAATTATATATGCAATTACAAACCTTATAGGGCAATTTTCAGTTTTAATTATATCAATTGATGCACCTTTACGTATGTTACTTGATAGTGCGGATAAACGTTTTATTCCTGAAAAAATGTTTATAAAAAATAAATATGGATCATATACAAATGGGAATAAACTTATTTTAATTATTGTTTCAATTTTAATAATAATACCAGCTTTTGGAATCGGAAGTGTAGATGAACTAGTAAAGTGGTTAGTAAAATTAAATGCTGTATGTATGCCTCTTCGTTATTTATGGGTGTTTGCCGCATATATTGCACTTAAAAAAGCAGGACAAAAGTTTAATAGAGAATATTATTTTGTAAAAAATGATATGCTAGGTATTATTCTAGGTGCATGGTGTTTTGCATTTACTGCTTTTGCATGTATTGGTGGTATGTATTCTACTGATTTGTTTAAATTATTACTTAATATTGTAACACCATTTATATTAATTAGTTTGGGGTTAATTATGCCTTATCTTGCAAAAAAGAATAATAAACAATAATTTAAGTTTAAATTTAATTAGAATTTATATTTTAAAAATTCATCACTTTTTAGTGATGAATTTTTGTATTATTTAGAGAATTATAAAAATTTAAATAACTGGATAACTTATATTAAAATGTATTTTATATAAAGTAAATATATATAATTTAAAAAATGATTTTATAATAAACAGATATTAATGCTAATATGTAATGTTTAATAGGAGGAAAGAAAATGGATTTTGGAAATCTTCAAAAAATAACAAACGGAAAAAGGAAATATGCAATAACACCATATATTCCAGGTGGATTTATTACTACAGATGCTATGCAGAAGATTGTTGATGTAGCCAAAAAATTTAATGGAGTAATAAAGATAACATCCGGACAAAGAATATTAATAACAAATCTTAAAGAAGAAGATTTGCCCAACATATGGGGGGAACTTGATATGGAACCAGCAGTAAAAAGTCAAAATTCAGTAAAGAATGTTGAGATGTGTCCAGCTGGCTTTTGTAAAAGATCAAAATATAATACGATTAGTACTGGAATGAAACTTTTAAATAAATATAAGTGGAAAGAAATGCCTTGCAGAACTAAGATAGGAGTGGCAGGTTGTAGAAATGCTTGTGGAAGTGTGTATAGCAAAGATGTTGGAGTGATTGCAGATAAAACTGGATTTATTGTAACAGCTGGAGGATCAGCTGGATATAATCCGAGAATGGCAGATATTATTGCTAGAGATTTAACAGAGAAGCAAGCATTAGAGTTAGTAGATAATATTTTTACATATTATAAAAAACATGCAGATGCTGGAGAAAAATTAGGTTTTTTTATTGATAGAATTGGATTGGGAAATTTTTTCAAAGAAGTAACTATATCTGTTATATAAAAGTTTATAAGTGATACATATTATAAAACATATAACATAATTAAACGTGTAAAAAATAAAATACAACTTAAAAATAAATATTTTACCTAAGGATTCCTTACTAATGATAATATCTATAATTTCTATTAATATAATAAAGCTATTGATTTAAATCAATAGCTTTATTATATTAAGACAAAATTAATTGAAATAATATTTCAAAATAAAATAGTTGAAAGTGAAATATTAATGACATATATTAAAAAACTTTTAATAAAAATGTATTAGATAAGTAATTGAAAATTGTTAAAGATAATACAAAATTTTGGTATGAAATTTATGGATATTACTATATAGAAAGGAGTTATTTATGAATTATAAAAGAATTGCAAAGGAAGTTTTAATTGCTGTAGGTGGAAGAGAGAATGTTTTGAGTAATGCAACTTGCATGACAAGACTTCGCATTAGTATTAAAGATTATTCGAAGGTCGATTTTGAAAGTATTAAGAAAATAGAAGGGGTTATGGGGATCGTCGAATCAGATAATTTACAAGTAGTATTTGGTCCAGGAAAAGTAACAAAAGTGGGGACAGAATTTTCTGAATTAACAGGTATTATGTTAGGAATTTCGGATGAAATAAAAGCAGAAGATCTTGCCAAAGTAAACAAATCATCAAATAAGTCAAAGCAAACACATCCATTACAAGTATTTTTAAGAAAAATTGCAAATATTTTTGTACCTTTACTTCCAGGAATAATTGCTGCAGGTTTAATAAATGGAATTACAAATGTTATAAATGTTTCTACTCATGGATCATTAAGTGGACAATGGTGGTATGAATGTATACGAACTATGGGATGGGCGCTTTTTTTCTATTTGCCTGTTCTTGTTGGAATGAATGCAGCTAAAGAATTTAAAGGCTCAGCAGTATTAGGAGCAATAGCAGGAGCTATGTCTATTTCAAATGCAGCTATGCCTTTATTAGCTAAATATGGAGATAACCAAGTGATTCTTCCTTTTACAAAATCAGTATTTAATCCATCAGCAGGTGGACTATTAGCAGCTCTTATTAGTGGTATGTTTTTTGCATTTTTAGAACGTAAAATTCGAAAAATAATACCAGATATACTTGAAACATTCCTTACACCATTATTAACAGTTATTTTTGGTGGCATAGTAACATTATTAGTCTTACAACCAGTAGGTGCAGGATTAACAGTGGGAATTTTTGGAGGATTGAATTTTATATATGAAAAATTAGGTGTAATTGGTGGGTATATATTATCAGCAGGATTTTTACCATTAGTAGCAGTTGGATTACATCAAGCATTGACTCCAATACATGCAATGTTAAATGACCCTAATGGAGCTACACAAGGAATAAATTATTTATTACCTATACTTATGATGGCTGGAGGAGGTCAAGTAGGTGCAGGATTTGCATTATATTTGAAAACAAAGAATAAACGTTTAAAACAATTAACTAGAGATTCATTACCAGTTGGAATATTAGGAATTGGTGAACCAATGATGTATGCAGTAACACTTCCACTTGGAAAACCATTTGTTACCGCATGCTTAGGTGCAGGAGTGGGCGGAATATTAGCTTCTTTATTTCATTTAGGCACAGTATCACAAGGTGTGTCTGGATTATTTGGATTGTTAATAGTTGTACCAGGAACTCAACTTTATTATATTATTGCTATGGTTGGGGCATATGTAGGTGGATTTATATTAACATATTTATTTGGTGTTGATGAAAAAAGAATTAATGAAATTTACGGAAAGTAAGTTTAACTTTTATTTAGAATGTTTTAGAGGATTTGAATTTAAAAGATTATATCTTAATAAGAAGAATAATGTGAATGTTAGAGTAAAATTACTACTTCGAAACATTTAAATTATATTGCTGGTAGAATTGAAGTTAGTTTTATTTGAATGTAAAACTATATTTTATATTCATACTGAAAAGAAATCTAGAATTTAGAGGGTTAAATTAGACTCTCTAAATTTTTTCTTTAGTATATTTAAGTTAATTTTATGTTAAGTTTTTTAAAAATAGTTTAAATTTTTATATAAATAGAATATACTTAAACTGTAATTTTTTAGTTTAACATGAAATACAAAGTATGTTTATATTTTATAAGGAGATGCTATAAAATGTTTAACTTTAACAAAAAAGAAGATAAATTTTACGTTTTACTCTCAAAAATGGGTAAATACACAAATAATGGAGGGATACTTTTAAGAGAAAGCTTAGAGGCTTTACATGATAAAGACACTCATGTAAAAAAAATTGAAGATTTAGAGCATAAAGGAGATCAATTAGTACATGATATAATTAAAGAATTAAATGAAGCATTTATAACGCCTATAGATAGGGAAGATATATATGCAATCGTTAAGGAAATGGATAATATATTAGATTCAATTAACTCAACTATACATAGATTTGTAATGTTTAATATTAATGAAGGCACAGAAGCGTGCAAATATTTAGCTGATAAGATAGTACAGGCCACTGAAGAAATTTTAGGGTTAATACAAGAACTTACTTTAATAGGAAATAAATCAAATAGTATAAATAAAAGATTAAAAAGAATAGATGAAATTGAAGATGAAGCTGATATTTTATTTAGAAAAACAGTAGAAAAATTATTTAAAGATGAAACAGATGCTTTGACTGTTATGAAATGGAAAGAAATATATCAAATTTTAGAAAATACTATTGATACATGTGAAAGAGTTGGAAACATTATAGAGGGAGTTGTCATGAAGAATGCATAGTACTATGGCTATAACAATATTTATAGTAATTTTGGTATTAATATTTGATTTTATAAATGGATTCCATGATACAGCTACAGCAGTTGCAACATCAATTAGTACAAGAGCACTTACACCTAAAAATGCTATACTAATATGTGCTATATTTAATTTTATAGGTGCATTTACAGGAACAGCAGTTGCTAAAACTGTAGGAGATAATATTGTAAGTCATACTTCTATACCTCAATGGGTTATAATGGGTGTATTACTTTCAGCTATAATATGGAATTTAATTACATGGTATTTCGGTATTCCAAGTAGTTCATCACATGCATTAATAGGAGCGTTAGTGGGTGGAGGGATAGCTTATACCTGTACATTGGATGTAGTTAACTGGTATAATTTATTTCATAGTGTAATATTATGGTTATTCATTTCTCCAGTTATAGGTTTTGTAGTAGGTTATATAATAATGATGTTACTTAATAAAATTTTAAGACCATTTAAACTTCATGTAGTAAATAAACTATTTTTAAAACTTCAAATCGTTGCAGGAGCATTTATGGCATTAAATCATGGTGGAAACGATGCTCAAAAATCTATGGGAATAATAACTATGTCTTTATTAAGTGGTGGATTTATTAGTACTTTTGATGTTCCTACATGGGTTATAGTGGCTTGTGCATTAGCTATGACACTTGGAACTTCACTAGGTGGAAAAAAGATTATAAAAACTATGGGAAGTGGAATGGCAAAGTTAACACCAGTAAATGGTTTTGCAGCTCAAACAGGTGCTGCGGCAGTAATATTATCTGCTACTTTGTTTCATGCACCAGTAAGTACAACACATATAATTTCAACAACAATAATGGGTGTTGGCGC
The DNA here is from genome assembly GCF_054768135.1 of Clostridium sp. CTA-5. Classification (NCBI taxonomy): domain Bacteria; kingdom Bacillati; phylum Bacillota; class Clostridia; order Eubacteriales; family Clostridiaceae; genus Clostridium; species Clostridium sp. CTA-5. The sequence continues at coordinate 770,899 of NZ_BAAAAT010000001.1, forward strand.
ATCTAAAAGAATGAAATCAGTAAAATGGGGAATTGCTAAGAATATAGTTTGGGCATGGGTTTTAACAATTCCAATAACAGCATTTATTGCAGCAATCATAGTATTTATAGGAAAGATATTTTTATAATTTAAAAATTGTACATAAGTAAAATCGATGTAAGTTAAATTTTCTATTTTAGTATAGAGGTTGATTTATATTGTAAATTTAAAAATAATTATTAAGAGTTAGTAGAATTTTAATAATTAAAATAAAAACCAAAAGTCATGTAATAGTATAGAAACTAATACATGACTTTTTATTTTAATTATCTTTTTTATTTGGAGTACCTAAAAGAAATCCAACACATCCTGAAACGAAGTCTCTCATTTGAGTTAAACTTGCTAAAGAAATTTGATTTAGATCAGTAAAATTTCTTGCTATTATTATTACAATTAATGAAATCACACCTATTATAGTAGCGATTATAATTTGTTGATTACTAGTTTCTTGCTCTGTTAAATTTTCATTTAAAGAATTTTTAAGATCTATTTTATCTTTAATTTCATTAGATGATTCTATATTGTTAGATGTGAATTCTATGCCGTTTTGAGGTATATTTAGTAAATTGGGGGAATTTGTATTATTTAAATTTGGAGTAGCTTCATTAGAAGTTGTATCATTTTTAAGAGTTGAATTTTTGTTATTTTCAGATTTTTTTATAAAGTTAGCACTTAAAAAATATCCAAAAATAGCTGCTGCTGTTGTTCTAATAACTACATCAATATTATTAGTATTTTTCGAAATCACTTCATTTGAAAATAAGTTATATATTAATTGCAACATAAGAATAGTCATAAATATTATAAGACATCTATCGATTAAAGCAATTTTTTTTAATGATTTTAATAGCTTACGAATCTTATTCATTGCTATTCACCTCTATAATAAAATAAATATATTATATTTATTTTATAAAATTTATCTTAAGTTTTAAAAATTTTCTTATTTAAATATATTTATTATATTTATTATATTAAGAGAATTTAAAAATTGTTACATATTTATAAAAAATGTTGAGGTTATGATACCAAATTGAAATATATAAGTTTTAATAAAGCTTGCGCATTAATATGAATCTTAAAATAGTTATAAATGTTATAACTGAACACTATAGTGAGGAATTTATATAAAAAATTTATGATATATATGTTTCTAACTATATATTGTTAATTAACGATGTAATTTTCTATAAAAATTGTATAAAAGATTATAAATGTATTAACTTAATTAGAATATATATTAATTCATATTTTAAAGCATAATAATTTTGATGTTGTTCCTAAAATACTGATACTATATAATAATATTACAGAATAATAAGTAAGATTATAGTTGGAAAGGGGATTATTATATGCCATTTATAGGTTCTAAAATAACTATGAAAATTTCAAAAGAAAAAGAAGAAAAAATAAAGAAAAGATTAGGTGAAACAATTGAACTAGTTCCAGGGAAAAGTGAAAGATTTTTAATGATTGGGTTTGAAGATAATTATTCACTTTATTTTGGAGGAGAAAAATTAGAAAAGGGTGCATTTATAGAAGTGAAAGTATTTGGAAAGGCAAGTAAAGAAACTTTTGCAATGCTAACTAGAGAAATTAGTAATATATATGAGGAAGAATTACAAATACCTAAGAATAAAATATATGTTAAATATGAGGAGGTTGAAAATTGGGGGTGGAATGGAAGCAATTTTTAATTGTGATATAGAAGTGAAAGCAAGAACTTATTTTTAGTTCTTGCTTTTTAATTAAGCTAATTTTTTTTATTACCATCTTATCCTTTACTATTATTTGTATAATATGGTATTATTAGTGTAATTAATTTAACATAATTTATTTTACTTTTGGACATGTTTGGAGTGTGTAAAAATGAATCAAGTTAATAGCTTAAAAGGTGAAAAATGGATTAAAATAAATGGAAAAAGAAAAATTCAATCTTTTCAAGACTCTTATGCTGATTTATTTGACATCAGTTTAGGAATAGTTTCTTTAGATGGAAAATCGTTGACAGTTTGGTCTAATTCATCATTGTTTTGTAATTATATTATAAAAAACAATAATGAACGATGTAATCAAGAAAAAAAGCATATGATAGATTATGTTTTAAAAAAGCATGAAACTATTAAATATACATGTTATATGAAAATCACATATTTTGCATGTCCTATATTTTACAATAATGAATTGGTTGCTATTTGTTTTGGGGGAGGAGTTTACTTAGAAGAAAATAAGCATTTGTTAAAAGGGGAAGTGATTAAGGATATTCCTATAATAAGTGAATCTAAGTTGAATGATATTATAACATTATTGGAAAATGTATTTAATCTTATAAATATAAAGAAGGATTTGGATATTTCAGGAAGTGAAAAAAAAGAAGAGTTTAATCAAGAACTATTTTTCTTAGAAAAAAAGTTAACATTAAGAGAAATTGAAGTTGTTAAACTAATTAATTTAGGAATGACAAATAAAGAAATCTGTATGAAGTTAAATATAAGTGAAAAAACAGTAAAGACCCATGTTACTAATATTTTAAGAAAATTAAAAATGAAGGACAGACTAGAAATAGTTATTTTTTGTAAAAATAATAGTATAAAATAACTGGAGGAATGGCATGTCTATTCGTAAGAAGTGTTTAATTTTTGTATCTATAGTAGTAATTGTACCTATGATTTTAATATTATTATTATCAAATATTATTTTAAATCATCAAATAGAAAAATCTGCTCAAGGATATTTAGAAAATGCTTTTATAATTGCGCACAATCAAATGATTAATCAGTTAAACGAAATGGAAAAGATAGCAGTTAAAACTACTAAATCTTTAGAATTTCAAGAAGAGATAAAAAAAGAAGATATTGATATTATAAATAGTAATATCAATGATATAAGAAATGTATACGATTATATAGATTTTTATATGATTTTTAATGCTAATAAAAGGATACTAATAAGTGAGCCTGATATTAAAAATCATGAAATTAATAGATTAAATGAGTTGATCAATAAAGCAGAGAGTACTCATAATACTATTACATCAGAAGAGGTTTTTGAAATTTCTGATTTGTTTGATATTAATTCTGAAGAATATAATAAATTAAAAATATTAATTGGAGAAAAAGATAATAAAAGTGAATACTTAACAAAGTGTTTAGTATCTATCACTGTTTCTCCTATTTATAATAATGAAAATAATCAATCTATAGGTTTTATAATTTTAGGAGCTGTAATAAATAATAATGAATATTTTCCTAAAATATATTCAAAAAGTATTCAAAATTCATATTTGTCTATTTCAATTGATGGGATTAGAATAGCTTCAAGTATACGTAGTCCTGAAAAAGAAAATTATGTTGGGACTTCAATACCTATATCTACAAAGGCTTTAGAAGGAGAGAAAAAAGCATATTATGGTAAGAAAGAAATTGGTGGAGAAGTTCATATGTTTTTAGATAAACCGATATTAAATTGTGATGGAAATAATGTTGCTATTTTGGGTGTTGGAATACCAGAATATAAATTTTCAATTATTATGAATACACAAACTAATATTATTATTTTAGTAAGTATATCTTGCCTAATTATTATGTTAATTATTTGTAGATATGCTTCAAGAGAAATTACTATACCAATTATTAAGGCAACAGAGTTAGCTAATCAAATATCACAAGGAAATAATGAAGTAATTATAGATGAGAAGTTTTTAGAAAATGATAATAGTGAAACAACAATTTTATTAAAAGCTTTTAATAAAATGGCAGATGATTTGAAAAATGCTGAAAATATAAGAATAAAATATTTGAATAAGCTAAAAAGTAAGCAAGTTGAACAACAAAAGTTATCTAGACAATTATATGTTTTAAATGAAAGTCTAGAGGAAAAAGTAAAATTACGTACTGAGAATTTACGTGAAGCGATAATTAGTTTAAAAAAAGCTGACAAAGTTAAATCTCTTTTTTTAGCAAATATGAGTCATGAGTTAAGGACACCTTTAAGTGCAATAATTACATGTTCTGAAATATTAAAAGAAGGAATTTTTGGTTCATTAAATGAAAAACAAGAGAGACATATAATAAATATTTTAAATAGTGGTAATCATTTATTACAGTTAATTAATGACGTATTAGACATATCAAAAATTGAAGCAGGTCAAATGACGCTTACTCTAGGAGAGTATTCTATTTCAGATGTAGTGATGGAAAGCTTTTCGATTCTAAAAACTTTAGCTTATCGTAAAAATATCAATGTAAGTATAAATATTAAACCTAATAATTTTAAGATTAAAGTTGATGCAAATAAATTAAAACAAATATTATATAATTTATTATCTAATGCTATTAAATTTACTTCAGAAAACGGGGAAGTAGAAGTAGAGTTAATTAAAAATACAGAATATATGAATCTTATAGTTAAGGATAATGGAATTGGAATAAAAAAAGAGGATCAAAAGAGAATATTCAATGAATTTGAGCAGGTAGATAATTCTTATGAAAGACAATATGGAGGAACTGGACTTGGATTACCATTAACAAAAAAAATAGTTGAAATGCATGGAGGTGAAATATTCTTAATAAGTGAGATAAATAAAGGAACAAAAGTTATAGTTACATTACCGATTAATATAGTGGAAAAAATAAATAAGAAAAATTAAACCGTTATAAATTTACTTTTGGGTTATAATGAAGTTTTCATATAATAACTAATATTAAAATTATTTGATTTATGGGGATGAAAATATGGACAAGGTATTAATTGTAGATGACAATAAACAAAATTGTGAAATAATTAAAGACTTAGTATCTACATGGGGATATGATGTATATGTAGCTTTTGAAGGATTTAAAGGATTTAAAGTAGCCTGTGATATTAGGCCAGATGTAATTCTTTTAGATGTTATGTTACCAGGAATGAATGGATTTGAAACTTGTAAAAAACTAAAAGAAAATCATATAACTCAAAACATTCCTATTATAATGTTAACAGTATTAAATGAAGTTGAAGATAAAATAAGAGGATTTAATGTTGGTGCAGATGTGTTTTTATCTAAACCTATTGTTTATCAAGAATTAAAAAACAGAGTAGAATGGGCAGTGAATTTTAAAAAGTTACTGAATAATATGGAGGAGGTAGACAGTGTAACTCAAAGTTTATTAAAAATTATAAAGTTAAAAGATAAAGATTTATATATACATTCATATAAGGTAAAGAACTATTGTGAAAAAGTTGGAAAAATTTTATTTTTAACAGATGAAGAAATGAAACATTTATTAATTGGAGCATATTTACATGATATAGGGAAAATTTTTTCAACAGTATCTTTTGAACATGTAGAAATAGGGGAAGAGATTCTTTCTACATTAAATATGTATGAATGGTTAAAAATTTTAATTAGAAACCATCATGAAAAAATGAATGGACAGGGGTTCCCAGATGGCTTGATTTCAAATCAAATGTCATTAGAGTTAAAAATTCTAATTACAGTAAATAGATTTCTACAGCTTTTGGAAAAGTTTAAGAATGAAGAATTTAGTATAAATGAACTAACTAAAGAATGTGAAATGGGATATTGGAGTAAAGAAGTCTTAAATGCTATAAAACAAGTTTTAGAAGATGAACGATTTATTAATAGTATAAACTATAATCAAAAAGTAAATAAAAAATGTCTTAAATAACTTTATGATTTTTGATTTTATAATTTATCTTTTAAAATTGTATCTAATAAAATAAGAATGTGTACAACCAAAGTTGTACACATTCTTATTTTATAGGTCTTAATTACAACTTTAGATTAATTATATCTTATTGGTAAGTTACATACATTTTAATATAAAAGAACAATTATTACGTATATAAAAAAGGAGGAGTGTTATTAGATGGATGCAAAAACAAAGTTAGCTGATATTTTGGCTGAAAAGGGATTACCAATTAATTTTCAATTTGGTGGAAAAGCTCCAGAAGAAATGATTGCACGTGAAATAGAAAAGGAACCAACACCTAGAGCTAAAAGATTAAGAGAGATTTATTATGATACATTATCTACTGCAAATACAGAATTCCCTTACTGGTATAACAGAAGGTGGAACGAATTAGAAGGTGAAGTTGATATTATTAGAAGAGCAGAAGCTCTTAAATGTGCTTTTTCACATTTAACCCCTAATATTATACCTGGTGAAAAATTAGTTATGCAAAAAACTAATTATTATAGAGGATCTTTTCCAATGCCTTGGCTTTCAGAAGGTTTCTTTGTAGCAAAGGAAGATGAATTATACAAGGAAGCATTAAATAGAGGAAGTGCAAGTTCAGGAGAATTAAGTAAATTTGGTACTGGTGGTGGAAATGTTACTAAAAGTTTTGGTAATGTAGTTTCTATAGCAGGTAAATTCGGAATGAGACAGGAAGAAATACCAGTATTGGTCAAACTTGCAAAAGAGTGGGTCAATAAATCTGTAGATGATCTAGGGCATAAATATGAACAAATGGTACCAGGATACCAAATAAAAGAAAATATAATGAAATCTTTAATTTGTATGTTTGATTCAGGATTTACATTACCACAAGGAAGAGAAGTAATAAATTATTACTATCCTCTACAATATGGTTTTGATGCTTTAATAGATATGGCTATAGAATGTAAGAAAAAAGTAGCTGGAAATGCTGATGGAGATGGGCTTATAGGAATGGACCGTCTATATTTTTATGAAGCAGTTAAAGTTACATTAGAGGGAATTCAAAATTGGATTTTAAATTATGAAAAATATGCAAGAGAATTAGCAGAAAATGAAAAGGATGAAAAGCAAAAGAATGAATATATTGAAATAGCTGAATGTCTTGAGTGGATTGCACATAAACAACCACGTACATTTAGAGAAGCGCTTCAACTAAGTTATATAATTCATATATCAGTACTTAATGAAGATGCCATTTCTGGTTTATCACCAGGAAGAGTAGGACAAGTATTATATCCATGGTTTAAACAAGATATTGAGGCAGGAAGGACAACAGAAAAAGAAGTACTAGAACTTCTTGAACTTCATAGAGTTAAATTTACATGTATAGACTGTTTCGCTTCAACAGGAGTTGTAGGAGGAGTTCTTTCAGGTAATACATTTAATAACTTAACTCTTGGAGGACTTAAAAAAGATGGAAGCTCAGCAGCAAATAGATTAGAATATCTAATAGTTGAAGCTGGTATAACATGTTCTACACCACAACCTACATTATCATGTTTTTATGATGAAAAATTAGAAGAGGAATTTTTATTAAAATGTATTGAATGTGATAAGACAGGCTCAGGATATCCTGCTTGGATGAATAATCGTGGAGCAATAGAATTTATGATGAATCAATATGGCGATGAAGGAATGACTATTAATGAAGCAAGAGCAGTGGCAATAGGTGGATGTCTTGAAACATCACCATGTACTTGGAAGGAACTCTCTTTAAATGGAGAAAAATATGATATTCCAGGTGGAGCAGGACAACCTACATCTGTTGGGGTTCATTTTATTGCAAATCCGAAAATATTAGAACTTGTCCTTACTAATGGAAAGGATTACAGAAATAACCTACAAGTATTCCCAGAGCATAACAAAAAACTTGAAACTTTTGAAGAATTAGTTGATCAGTTTAAAAAATATTATGAATTAACTTGTGATGTTCTTGCAAAAACAAATAATATACAACATGATATTTGGCGTAAGAAAAATATGTCTATTATGAATTCATTATTGAAACCTAATTGCCTAGATGTAGGACAACATATTGGAAATTTAGGTTATAAGTATAATGCAACATTTAATATAGAAAGTTGTGGAACTATTAACACAATAAATAGTTTAGCTTCACTAAAGAAACTTGTATATGATGAAAAGAAATATACTATTGATCAAATAAAAGAAGCAATGCTTAATAATTTTGGATTTAAAAAGGCAGACGAAATAGGAAGTTATTCATTAGCTGACCAAGAAAAGGCAGACACTAATTCTAAATATGATGATATTTATGGAGATTGCCTATTGGCACCTAAATATGGAAATGACGATCCATATGTTGATAGTATTTTAAAAGATTATGAAGAATGGTTCTGTAATATGTGCTATAACTATGAATCATTATATGGTAAGAAGATGTATGCTTGTCAAATTTCTGTTTCAACTCATGGAGCACAAGGGGCAGCAACATTAGCAACTGCCGATGGACGTTTAGCAGGAACAACTTATGCAGATGGATCAATGTCAGCTTATCCTGGAACAGATAAGAATGGACCATATGCATTGTTTACATCAGCTACCGTTTGGGATCATAGTATGTCTCAAAATTCTCAAATGAATTTAAAAGTTCATCCTAGTGCAATTAAAGGTATAGAAGGTTCTAAAAAACTTTTAGATTTAACACGTTCTTATATGAGGAAGGGTGGATATCACATTCAATATAACGTTGTGGACTCTAAAGTATTGAAGGATGCACAAGTAAAACCAGAAAATTATAGAGATTTAATGGTACGTGTTGCTGGATTCACACAATATTGGTGTGAAATTGGTAAGCCAATACAAGATGAAGTTATTTCAAGAACTGAGTATGAAGGGGTGTAATAAAATGGCAAATGAAAATATAAAACACAATGATTGTAAAAATTTTTGTTCAATAGATGTTGCAAAGGGAATTTGTAGATTATCAAATAAAATGATTTTTACCGACACACCAGTTTGCAATAATTTTAATGAGGCCTATAAGTGTAAAAATTGTTTGAATTTTAAAAATGTAGATAAGGATAACATGGGAACTTGTACAGGTTTAAAAATTGAATCTTGGACATTTGGAGATTTAAGTGCAGTTACTTGTGAAGGATATAAGTCAAATAAAAAATCTGATATAAAATAACAATTTAAAGATGAGTAAATAGAATTTGAAAATCAAAGAGGGTATGCTAATTTAAATAACATACTCTCTTATTAATTTAAAGGGGTTAAGAAGTATGCAAGAAAAAAATGCAAAACATTTAGGTCATATGGTCGTGCTAGCCTCTTGGTTAGCTGTATTTTGTTTATTTGGTTTTAGATCAACTTTTTCCATTTTACAAGTACCTATGTCAAAGAGCCTAGGGTGGCAATCATCACAATTAACTCTTGGATATTCTTTAATGATGACTGTATATGCAATTACTGCTTACTTTAGTGGAATGATAATTGATAAATGGGGAACAAAACCAGCATATGCAATAGGATCTGTATGTGCATGTCTTGGATTTTTTGTGACAAGTTTTGCACAAAGTTATTTAGGATATTTGATTCCTTATGCAATTTTTGCAGGTATTGGTACTGGTATGCTTTGGGTTTCTTCAACAGTATCTGTTCGTAAGTGGTACGTTGGAAAGTCTTACGGTAGTATGTGGGGCATTGCATTTATGGGAGCTCCAATGGCACAAGTAGTTTTAAGTCTACTTGTTAAACAAGTGCTTAAAACTACTGACTGGAGAGTTGCTATGAGAGGACTTGCAGTTGTTGTTCTTATTGCACTTGTAATTGCTGCAACTGTAGCAAAAAAGAATCCAGAAAACTACGATTTAGAGCCTTTTGGATTAGAATCAGTTAAAACAAGTGGAAAAAAAGATTCTGGAAAGATATGGTCAGTAAAAGAAGCATTTAGTATATTTCCTATTTGGGGGGCTATTTTAACATTCTTAGGAAGTATGCTTGGAGAATTTTTAATATGGACTCAAGTTGTTAAGTATTGGAATGTAGATGTGAAAATGTCATTAAGTACTGCAACTAATCTTTATATAGTTATAGGTATTGCAGGAATATTTACAATGCCTATTATGGGTAGAATAGCAGATAAAATGGTTGGAAAGTACAATAATAACGAAGCTAAAGCTAGAAAAGTTATGCTTATATTTGCCCCTGTTATTGGTATTCTAGCTTGTATATTCTTACTTATGAGTAAAAAATCTATTATATTTGGTGTGCTTGCATGTATTCTTTTTGCTATATATTGGGCAATAGAACCAGGTGGAGTAGCTGGTTATGCAGGTTCTATATATGGAAATAAAACTTTAGGAAAAATATGGGGACTTTCAACATTAATTGTAATGGCTATAGGGCCAGCAGTAGGAAGTTTTATGGGAGCGTATTTATATGATTTATCAGGAAGTTATTTTAATTCTATAATATTTGCGGGATGTTCATTTGTATTTTCAGCTATCATTGCAATTTTATTACCACTTTCAGCTAAAGGCAAATAATAAAATAGGAGTATTTATTGCATAAGCAAAGAAGGGAGGATGGGACTGTCTCAAAATAAAAAAAGATAAGTTTTAAATTAATATTTATATATAATATTTTTTGAGATGGCCCCAATATTTTATAATGAAAAATAAAGGACTTATTTTTGATATTCAAAGTTATTCAGTTCATGATGGACCGGGTTGTAGAACTACTTGTTTTATGAATGGATGCTTTTTAAAATGTGAGTGGTGTGCAAATCCAGAAAGTTGGACTGATAAAGAAAAGATTATGTTTGCAGAAGGAAAATGTAAGCATGATCAAGGATGCAATAGATGTGAAAAAGCATGCAATAGTAAATCAATTAGTTTTAATAAAGATGGAAAAATAAATATAAATTGGGAAGTTTGCAGAAACTGTACTACATTTGAATGTGCAAATGTATGTTATAATGAAGCATTAAGAATTTGTGGAAAATATTATACTGTAGATTCGTTATTAAAAATTTTAAATAGAGATAGAGGATTTTGGGGTGAAAATGGGGGCGTTACGTTTAGCGGTGGTGAACCTTTTTATCAAAGTGAGTTTTTAATTTCAATGTTAAAACAGTGTAAGGAAGCATATATAAACACAGCTATTGAAACTACAGCTTTTGTAGATACTGATATTTTTTTAGAAGGAATGAAATATGTGGACTTTGCGTTTATAGACATTAAACATATGGATAGAAAGAAACATAAAGAAAAAACAGGTGCATATAATGATTTAATTCTTAAAAATATAGAAGCTTTAGTTAATTCAAAGTGGAATGGAAGATTAGTTCTTAGAACTCCTATAATCTACAAGTTTAATGATAATGAAGAGAATGCTATAGCTACAGCAGATTTTATGAATAAACTAGGAATTTATGAAATCAACTTATTACCATTCCATAGAATGGGAGATTCAAAGTGGAATCAACTTGGGGAAAAGTATGCTTACAGTAAACAAGAGATAACCACTCAAGAAAAAATGGAAAGTCTTCAAGAGGTATTTTTGGATAGAAGAATAGCATGCTATATTGGGAGTGATACCACTTTTTAACTAATATAATAATTAAGTTTAAGTATTTTGTTCTGTTTAGGATGAAATACTTTTTATTATTTAAATTAGTTATAAAATTTAAATTAAGTATTAGAATTTTATAAAAGTTTAAGTTTAGTTAAAAATATTATATTAAGCATAAAACTCAAATAGGAAATGAAACAAAAGAGTGAAAAATTGTTTATAATAATGGTATACTATAACTTGGTCAATGGTTAGAAACAAAAGAAAACATATTATTTGACTATTAGAATATTTTTATGTAGGTTTTAAAAGAAAAATATATGAAAAATTTAATAGATCAATACGCTTTTTGGTTATTTTTATATAGGAGAAAATAGTAAGATGATAATTGTTATGAAATCAGAAGTTACAGAAGAAGAAGTAAAAAAAGTAAAATCATTAATTGAAAAAATCGGATTAAAAAGTAATTTATCTAAAGGTAGAACAAAATATGTATTAGGAATAATAGGAGATACATCGATAATAGATACTAAAAAAATACTAGCTTTTTCAGGAGTAGATAAAGTAATAAAAATTCAAGAACCTTTTAAGAAGGCTAATAAATTATTTAGGGCAGAAAATACTGTGATAAAAGTTCGAAATTCAATTATTGGAGGAAAAAATTTAGGAATAATAGCAGGTCCATGTTCTGTTGAAAGTGAAGAACAAATCGTTGAAATTGCAAAGAAGGTAAAAAATGCAGGAGCAAATCTCTTAAGAGGAGGAGCATTTAAGCCTAGAACTTCACCGTATAGCTTCCAAGGATTAGAACTTGATGGATTAAAATTATTAAAAACTGCAAAACAGGAAACAGGCCTTCCAATAGTGACTGAACTTATGTCTACAGATTACATAGATAAGTTTGTTGAGGATGTAGATGTTATACAAATAGGAGCTAGAAATATGCAAAATTTTGACTTATTAAAACAGGTTGGAAGAACTAAGACACCTATTTTATTAAAAAGGGGATTATCTGCAACAATAGAAGAATGGCTTATGTCAGCTGAATATATAATGTCTGAAGGAAATGAAAATGTAATTCTTTGTGAAAGAGGAATTAGAACATTTGAGACTTACACTAGAAATACGTTAGATTTACAAGCTATTCCTGTTATTAAAAAGTTATCTCATCTACCTATTATTATTGATCCAAGTCATGCTGGTGGATATGCTTACTTAGTAGAACCTATGGCTAAGGCTTCGGTTATAGCAGGTGCAGATGGACTTATGATAGAAGTTCATAATGATCCTAAAAATGCATTAAGTGATGGACAACAGTCAATTAAACCGGATGAATTTAAAATATTAATGAACAAAGTTAGATCTTTAGCTAAAATAGAAGGAAAAGAAATCTAATATATTTACATATATAATTTTATGATGAGCTTTATATTGTAGCATAAAGCTCATCATAAAATATTTACAATTCTGTAAAGACATAAAACGAAAGCTAAAAATACGTTTAGTGTATTCTATACGATATATATAAAGAGGTGTTATAAATGGCAAAGAAAAATAGTAGGAATAATGATTTATTAAAAGATACTAAAGGAACAACAAGTCCTAAGATTTATACATTGTTAGTTGATTTAGTAAATGAAGATAAAGAAAAATTGGCAGAAGATGTGTTGAAAATAGATTATTTAATAACGTATGCAAGTAATTGCATAAAAGATAAAGATTTTAGAGAAGCAAAAGATGTTTTAATTATGATAAAAACAAGAATAGATAAGTTAAAAGATGAAGGGGTAAATATCGAACATATAATTTATCTTTATGATAAATTAAAATCTAGATTATAAATGTATTAACTAGATTAGAATATATATAATAAATATTTAATTTTAATGCTATCACAGGAATAATAAAATTTGTGATAGCATAATTTATATTAAACCAATTATAAATATTAGTGATTCAATTGTTATAATTTATTAATTCATATTAAAAACATGCAAAACTAAGTTAAAATATTAACATAAAAATAAAAAAATAATTGTACAAATTTTCAGACTTTTGATATAATTAACTTAGAAGATGGAAAATACCACAAAAATAGGTTAAAAAAAGATTAAAAACGAATATTTTAAAGATGTTTTCTAAATTTTCAAAAAATATACTTGAAATTTTTGTTTATTATGGTAAAATCAAAATAATTAGGAATGTTATTATATTAACAAGCAATATATTCTCTAAAATAATATGGGGGTATATAGTAGATGAAAAATTTTAAAATTCCAGCAGAAATATTGTATGATGATGATGCAATACAATATTTAAAAGAATTAAGATCAAAAGGAGTATTTATAGTTACTGATAAAATTATGTATGATCTTGGAGTTACAGATAATGTAACTAATATACTTAAAGAAAATTCTATAAAATATGAAATTTTTACAGAAGTGCAACCAGAACCTACAATGGAAGTAGTCACACATGGATTTAAAAGATTTCTAGATTACGGGGGAGATACAATAATTGCAGTTGGAGGAGGGTCAGTAATAGATGCTTCGAAAGCTATGATATATTTTTTGAATGTTTTAAGACAAAAATCTCCTAATACTAATCAACCAAAGCCATTTTTTATAGCTATTCCAACAACAAGTGGGACAGGCTCAGAGGTTACATCATATGCAGTTATAACTGATGCTGAAACTCATACTAAAATACCATTAAAGAGTAATGAAATGTATGCGGATATAGCACTGCTTGATTGGAACTTTACTAAAACTGTACCACCTACAGTAACTGCAGATACAGCATTAGATGTATTAACTCATGCACTTGAGGCATATGTATCAGTAGGAGCTTCTGATTATACAGATGCTTTAGCTAAAAGTGCAATAGAAACTATATTTGAATATGGAGAAAAGGTATATAAAAATGGATTGGATCAAGAAAGTAGAATTAAAATTCATAATGCTTCTTGTATGGCAGGAATTGCATTTGAAAATGCAGGACTTGGAGTAAATCACAGTATAGCACATGCATTAGGAGCAACATTTAAAATAACTCATGGTAGAGCTAATGCAATACTACTACCATATGTTGTAGAATATAATTCTTGTTTATTTGATGAAAATGAATACTATGATTTTAAGACTGCTAAAAGGTATAGTGAGATAGCAAGACTTTTAAATTTACCGCATTCTGATTTTAAAGAAGGAGTAATTATGTTTGTAAAAGCATTAAAAGCATTGTTACAATCTGTAGATATACCAATAGCTATAAAAGATTTAGGTGTTGAAGAATATGCTTTTAAATCTGAACTAAAATCAATGTGTGAAACTGCAATGAAGGATATTTGTACAACAGGAAATCCTAGATTAGCAAGTGAAAAAGGATTAGAAAATGTTTTAATAAAAGCTTTCTATGGAAAATAATATTATTTATTACTAAGCAATATAATTTTTTTTGAAAATATTTGTTAAATAATTAACAGTAATAAAGTGATTATAATGCCATGTTAATTACTATAAAGTATAAAAAGATATTTTTTATTCAATATATTGTTAAAAATTCTAACAAATATAAACAATATGTGCTGAAAAATTATTATTCAAATATTTTTCAAAAAAATTTATATATTTATATTTAAATCAATTGTTCTTTTTTTAACAAAATATAGCGTAGCTTTAAATTATTAATGTACAAGCTAAATATATTGTTAAATTAATCAAGTATAAAATCACTAATACTAAAAGAGAAATTATTAGCTGTTAATTTTATTTAAATTCCTAGTTACATATACTAAAGCATTTATTAATTATCAACTTAAATGATAAACTGAGTTCTTAGTCTTAGATGGAATTTTTAAACCATCTGAAACTTAGAAATTTTTATCCAAGAAAAGATGTATTTATTATGCAGGTAATAATTATAGGATAAATTCTAAGGAGGAGATAAAATTTGAATGACCAGTTAATGAACATGATTATGTCAGAAGCATTAAAAAGTGAAAAAAATACAGTTGATAATAAAATATTTGAAAATACTAGAGTAGAATCAAACAATAAAATTAAAAGTAATTCTTCAGAAAATATAAAAAATAATAAATTTAAAATTGACAATCAGATCACTGAGTTTGTAGGAACTGCCCTAGGTGATACTATAGGACTTGTTATAGCAAATATTGATTGTTCTTTACTTAACAAAATGAATATTGAAAAGAAATATAAATCAATTGGAATAATAGGAGCAAGAACAGGTGCAGGTGCACAAATAATTTCAGCTGATGAGGCAGTTAAAGGTACTAATGTAGAAGTTATAAATATAGAACTTGCAAGAGATACAAAAGGTGGAGCTGGACATGGAATTTTAATTTTATTTGGTTCAGACGATATTTCTGATGTAAGACAAGCAGTTGAAATAACTTTAAATGATTTAAATAGGACTTTTGGAAATCTTTATATGAATGAATGTGGACATTTAGAATTTCAATATACTGCAAGAGCAAGTTATGCATGCCATAAAGCATTTAAAGCACCTATTGGAAAAGCATTTGGAATAATTGTAGGAGCTCCAGCTGCAATAGGACTTTTAATTAGTGATACAGCTTTAAAATCATCAAATGTTGAAATATTAGAATACTGGTCACCATCATATAAAACTAGTCATACTAACGAATGTGTTACAACTATTTATGGAGATTCAGAAGCTGTTAAGCAAGCTATGATATCTGCAAGGGAAATAGGAGTTAAACTTTTATCTAAAATGGGAAGTATACCTATTTCACAAACAGATCCATATATTTAATACACTTATTTAGAACCTAAAATTATAAGCTTAGATTAATTTATAAAAGTTATATAGGTAAATTTATAAGCTTTAAATTATACTTATTAAAATAAATATTAATCGTAAATAATTAAAGTTCTAACGTAATTAAAGGGGGTGATGAATCTGGAAAGTTTTGCTTTGGGACTTATTGAAACTGTTGGACTTGTAGCAGGGATAGAGGCTGCTGATATAGCTGTTAAATCATCTAATGTAGAACTTATTGGATATGAAAATTCAAAAGGTGGAACAGTTGTGGTTAAAGTTAGAGGAGATGTTGGTGCAGTAAAAGCTGCTGTTGAATCAGCTTGTACTTCAGCAAAAATGGTAAATAAAGTCTTAGGGACATCTATTATTCCTAGACCTAATAATCAACTTGAAAAGATGATATTTAATTATGATAATGTTGGATTAAATTCATTAAAAGAAAAAAATAATAAAAATTTAGATAATAAAAATTCAAAAAAAATAATTTTAGAAACAGATTCTAGAAAAGAATACAAAGAAGAAAAAACTAATAAGACGGAAGAAATAAGAACTTCAGAGTATGATTATCAAAAAATAGAATTAATTAAAGAAAAAAATAAAATAACGTGTAATTTGTGTATGGATCCAAAGTGCTCAAGAAAAAAAGGAGAGCCAAGGAATTCTTGTATACATTTTAATGATATTAAAAAATAAGAGGAGGATATTATTATGCATGATGCATTAGGAATGGTTGAAACAAAAGGATTGGTAGGGGCTATAGAAGCAGCAGATGCAATGGTGAAAAGTGCAAATGTAACATTAGTAGGATATGAAAAAATAGGTTCAGGATTAGTTACAGTAATGGTAAGAGGCGATGTTGGAGCAGTAAAAGCAGCAACAGACGCAGGAGCAGCAGCAGCACAAAAAGTTGGAGAAGTAGTATCAATTCATGTAATACCAAGACCACATATGGATACAGAAAAATTAATACCTAAAGTAAATGTTGAGTAATTAATTATCAAATCAAAAGATTAATTTTCCCGATTCAAGATAATATTTTATAAATAACTTATTCTTTAGTAAATCTTAAAGATAATTTTAAAATATTTTAATAAGTCATTAGTTAATAATAGAAAGTAAACACTAAAAATTATTAATAAATAAGGAGGATTTTTATATGAGAGATGCATTAGGAATGGTTGAAACAAAAGGATTGGTAGGGGCTATAGAAGCAGCAGATGCAATGGTGAAAAGTGCAAATGTAACATTAGTAGGATATGAAAAAATAGGTTCAGGATTAGTTACAGTAATGGTAAGAGGAGATGTCGGAGCAGTAAAAGCAGCAACAGACGCAGGAGCAGCAGCAGCACAAAAAGTTGGAGAAGTGGTGTCAATTCATGTAATACCAAGACCACACATGGATACAGAGAAAATTTTACCACAAGCTAATGCTTAATATAAGAAAGGGGTAGAGGTTTCACATGGTTCAAGTAGATATAGAAAAAATTGTACTAGCTGTTACAAATGCAGTACTAAAAGAATTGAATAAATATGATGATAGCTTAATACCCGTAGGAATCTCAAATAAACATATTCATCTTGGTCTAAGAGAACTCGAGGAGTTATTTGGAAAGGGATATAAACCTAGTATAAAGAAAGAATTAAAACAACCAGGACAATATGCTTATGATGAAACAGTTGAAGCAATTGGGCCAAAAGGATATTTTGAAAGAATAAGAGTACTTGGACCATTAAGAGAATCTACTCAATTAGAAGTTTCAATATCTGATGAGATCAAGCTGGGAATAGATGCTCCAATAAGACAATCAGGAAAACTTGAAGGTACTCCAGGAATATTATTAAGAGGTCCTAAAGGTGAAATTAAAATAGATAGTGGTGTAATTGTTGCTTCAAGACATATTCATTTATCTTCAGAGTATGCAAATAAGTATGGATATAGAGATGGAGAGATGGTAAGTGTAACAAGTTATGGTCCAAGAAAGTTAACTTTTCACAATGTAGTAATTAGAGTTTCGGATGATTTTGTTCCTGAGATGCACATTGATATTGAAGAAGCAAATGCTTCAGGATTAAAAAATGGAGACAGAATAAAAATAACCAAAGTTGAAGGGGTTTAGCTATGAGTTTATTTGATAAAAATGAGAAGTTAGATGTTTTCTATAATTTAATAAAGGATGAGCAATTCCGTGAATATAACAATAATATAAAAGTTGGAGTCGATTTAGGTACAGCAAATATTGTACTTTCTGTAGTTGATGAATTTGATAATCCAGTTGCAGGTGCATCATATTCAGCATCTGTTGTAAAAGATGGTCTAGTAGTAGATTACATTGGTGCAATAGAGATTGTTAGAAATTTAAAATCTAAAGTAGAGAAAATTTTAGGTAAAGAAATAAAGTATGCTTCAACAGCTATTCCACCAGGTACTTTAAATGGTAATGTAAAGGCAATAGCAAATGTCTTAGAGGCAGCAGATATAGAAGTAGTTAGTATAGTTGATGAACCAACAGCAGCAGCTGCAGTTCTTGGAATTACTGATGGTGCAGTTGTTGATGTTGGTGGGGGAACAACGGGAGTAAGTATTTTAAAAGATGGTAAGGTACTATATACTGCTGATGAGCCTACTGGAGGAACTCATATGAGTTTAGTTATTGCAGGAAATTATAATATATCTTTTGAAGAAGCAGAAAAAATTAAAAAGGATCCTAATAGAGAAAAGGATAATTTCTTGCTTGTAAAGCCTGTTATAGAAAAGATGGCTCATATAGTTAAAAGGCATTTAGAAGGATATGATGTTAAAAAAATATATGTTGTTGGAGGTGCTTGTAGCTTTAGTGAATTTGAAAATGTATTTAAAAAAGTTATAGGTATTAAAACAATAAAATCAAGTAGACCTTTGTTAGTTACACCTTTAGGTATTGCTGTTAGCTGCATTAAGTGAGGTGAAAAATTTGAATTTTGATGAACTTGTTAAGGTAGTTTTAAATGAAGTAATGAATCAAATAGGTGATAAAGCTACTTATAAAAATAGTAAAAAAGCAATTGTATTTTTTACAGGTACTTCTATTGGAATAGAAGAAAGTATTATTCAAATAAAAAAACTTAAATATCAAGGTATAAGTTTCAAGGCGGTTTTATCAGACGCAGCATTAAATATACTTGATATGAATATCATAAATGATATTTTTGGTGAAGGGAATATATATATTGATGGAAATCATAGTAACAATAAAAAATTATATGAAGAAGATTTTGAATTATTAATAGGGGCAAACTTAAGCATAAATTCTTTAGCTAAAATATCAAATGGCATTGGAGATACTTTACCTACAGCGCTTATATCAAAATGTATTTTAAATGGAACCCAAATTATAATTTCGAAAGATGCAATTGATTTAAAAATGTTAAATATAAATGGAAAAGTACCAATCTCATATATAAATATGATTAAAAGATATTTAGAGATGATTGAATCATATGGAATAGAATTATTAAATTCAAAAGATTTGTTTAATTTTGTAATTAATAATGAATCTGTAAGAAATATTTTAGAAAGTGATGAGGTTGATAATAAAATATCAATTAATAATTATATATATAAGTCTCAGTGTACTGATGCACAAGAAACATCTTTTGAATGTAAAATAAGTAAAAAAGTTATTTCTAGAGAGGATATTGTTTCAAATTCAGAAAGTAAAAATATTGTAGTTCCAAGTAATGCAATAATTACAGCACTTGCAAAAGAGTTAATTGATGAACTTGGAATACAAATTATAAAAAGGTAGGTACAAAAATATGTATTTAGCAAAAGTAGTTGGAGTAGTTGTTGCTACAACTAAAAATGAAGGACTAATAGGTAAAAAGATATTAGTGGTACAACCGTTAAATACAGATTATGATCCAGTAGGAGAGAGTGAAGTAGCAATAGACTCTGTTGGAGCAGGTTGTGGAGAAGTTGTATTGGTAACAAGCGGTGGATCAGCACGTCAGGTGTTTAATAATCAAGATACGCCTATAGATAAGGCAATTGTAGCTATCGTAGATAGCGTTGAGGCAAATAATTAATAAATAGAAAAGTAGGGGGAACGATTTAATGAATGATTTTAATATGATTGATATAGAAAGTATAGTTAAAAATGTTGTCAAAGAACTTACAGGAAATACTCAAGTTGCTACGTCAGTTGGAACAGAATCTACAGCTAAAAATCCAATTGCAGATATAGAAAAGAAAATAATGGACATTGCAAATTTGAATATGACTTCAGAAGGAGAGTTTGGTGTATTTGATGATATGAATGATGCTATTGAGCATGCATGGTTAGCAGAACAAGAGTACAGAAAAGTTGGGTTGGATAGGAGAACTCAAATAATTCAAGCGTTTAAAGATGAAGTTAGAAAAAATGTAGAAGAAATATCTAGAAGAACATTTGAAGAAACTGGTATGGGAAGATATGAAGATAAAGTACTTAAAAACAACCTTGCCTTGGATAAAACTCCTGGAGTAGAAGATCTTGAAGCAGGTGTTAAAACTGGTGATGGAGGATTAACTCTTTATGAAATGTCTCCATTTGGAGTTATAGGCGCTATTGCACCATCAACAAACCCAACAGAAACAATAATAAATAATGGTATATCTATGCTTGCAGCTGGAAATACGGTTGTATTTTCACCACATCCAGGAGCAAAAGATGTTTCAGTATTTATTATTCAACTTATTAATAAAGCAATAGAAAAAGTAAATGGACCTAAAAATCTTATTGTTACTGTTAAAAAGCCAAGTATTGAGAGTACAAATATAATGCTTAGCCATCCAAAGATTAATATGATTTGTGCTACTGGTGGTCCTGGTATAGTTAAAATAGCATTGTCAAGTGGTAAAAAAGCTATAGGTGCAGGTGCTGGTAATCCTCCAGTAGTAGTAGATGAAACTGCTGATATAGAAAAAGCAGCTGTTGATATAATAGATGGTTGCAGTTTTGATAATAATTTACCATGTATTTGTGAAAAAGAAGTAATAGTAGTTGATAAAGTAGCTGATTACTTAAAGATATGTATGTCAAAATACTGTGCTGTTGAAATAACTGATAAAAATGTAATTAAACAATTAGAAAAATTAGTATTAACTGAAAATGGAACTGTTAATAAGAAATTTGTTGGAAAAAATGCTGATTATATTATGAGTCATTTAGGTATTAATATAGATCCAAGCATAAGAGTAGTTTTTGCAGAAGTTGATAAAGATCATCCATTTGCAGTTGAAGAGCTTATGATGCCAATACTTCCTATAATTAGAGTCAGAAATATAGATGAAGCGATAGATTTAGGCGTTAAACTTGAACATGGAAACAGGCATACAGCTATAATGCACTCAAAGCATATAGATAACTTAAGTAAATTTGCTAAAGCTGTACAAACAACTATATTTGTTAAAAATGCACCTTCGTATGCAGGAATTGGTTACGGTGCAGAAGGACATGGAACATTTACTATTGCAGGACCAACAGGTGAAGGCTTAACATCTGCAAAAACATTTACAAGAAAAAGAAGATGTGTAATGGTAGATAATTTCTCTATTAAATAGAATTGGAGATGAGGTTTGTGGAAAAAAGCTTTTTAGATTTAATAAAAGATGGTGGGTTAATTGGCGCCGGTGGTGCAGGTTTTCCAACTCATGTGAAATTAAATGCTAAAGTAGAGTATGTTATTGTTAATGGTGCAGAATGTGAACCGTTACTTAAAGTGGATCAACAGTTAATGGATCAAAAAGCAAGTGAACTTTTATATGCATTAAATAAAATAGTAGATGAAACTGAGGCGAAAAAAGGGGTCGTTGCCTTAAAAGGAAAATATAAAGCTGCTATAAAGCATTTAAGTGAAAAAATTGGAGAATATCCAAAATTAGAGCTGTTTGAACTTGGTAATTTCTATCCAGCAGGTGATGAACAAGTCACCGTTTATGAAGTTACTAAAAGGGTTGTACCTGAGGGTGGTATTCCATTAAATGTTGGAGTTATAGTTATTAATGTTGAAACATTACTTAATGTATATAACGCACTTAAAGGAAAACCTGTTACAGATAAATATTTAACTATAACTGGCGAAGTTAAAAATCCTATTACAGTAAAAGTACCTATAGGAATTTCTGTAAGACAAGCTCTTGATTTAGCTGGAGGAACTTTAATAGATGATTTTGAAATTATTGATGGTGGTCCTATGATGGGCAAATTAATAGAAAACATAGATAGACCTATAAAGAAAAATACAAAAGGTTTAATAGTAATACCTAAAAATCATAATATAGTATTATCAAAGAAGAAAAATATTCAGTCTATGTTAAAGCAAGCAAGAGCAGCATGTTGTCATTGTTCTATGTGTACGGAAGTATGTCCAAGACACTTACTAGGACATAAAATGGAACCAGACAAAATGATGAGAATTGCAAGCTATGGAGGAACATGTAGCAAAGATATATTGCCAACTACAGCTTTTTTATGTAGTGAATGTGGACTTTGTGAACAGGTATGTGTTATGGGACTTCAACCATGGAAATTAAATAGCTTTTTTAAAGGCGAATTAGCTAAAAATGGAATAAAAAACCCTAACCATAATGCACCAGAAAAATCAGATGATTTTAGAGAGTATAGAAAATTTCCAGTTCATAAACTTAAACAAAGATTAAATATTGAACAATACGATGCTGAAGCGCCTATTCAAGAAAGTGAATATGACTTTTCAGAGGTTGTAATTTTAAGATCACAACATATAGGGGCTAAGACGGAACCAGTTGTTAAGGTTGGAGATAAGGTAGAAAAAGGAGATCTTATTGGAGATATTGCTAGTGATAAATTAGGAGCTAAAATCCATGCTAGTATAAGTGGAATAATAAAAGAAATTACAGATGATAGTATTGTTATATCTAGGTAAGATTTAATGGGAAGGAGAAAGAATGATGAAAAGATCTATTGGATTACTAGAATTTAAAAGTATAGCAAAAGGAATTCAAGCAGCCGACGAAATGGTTAAATCAGCAAATGTTGAATTGACATTATCAACCCCAATGTGCCCTGGAAAATATATAGTAATAATAGCAGGTGATGTAGGTGATGTAACAAATGCTGTAAATGTTGGTAGAGAAGTTGGACATAATTATCTTATAAGCGATTATATTATAGCAAGTGTACATGAAAAAGTATTCCCAGCAATAACAGCTACATCTGATCTAAATCAAATATCTTCAATAGGTATTATAGAAACTATATCTGCTGTTGCGTCTGTAATTGCAGGAGATACAGCTTTAAAAGCAGCAAATGTGGAATTGTTAGAAATAAGGATAGCAAGAGGTCTTGGTGGAAAAGGCTATACAATACTTACAGGAGAGGTATCAGCAGTTAAGGCCGCAGTAGAAGCAGCTGAAACTAAACTTGTAGAAAGTGGAGATATCATAGGTACAGTGGTATTACCATCTCCAGCAAAAGAATTAATTCAAACATTATTATAAGATAAACTTATAATTATATATAATGAAAAAGAATTAAAAAAATCAACCTTTAGAGTTGTAGAGATAGTGGTTGATTTTTTATAATATTCTTCTTTAAAATTAAATATTAGTATAACTTATATTTGAATATAAGTTAATAAAACAGAAAGACACTTTTTTATTAAAGAAAGTTATTTTTTACTTTATTAAATGCATAATCTAATGTACCATCTAAATTAGAATTGTTTTTTCCAGCCCCTTGTGCTAAAGTCTGACTTCCGCCACCTTTGCCATCTATAAGGCTTATTGCATCTTTTAATATTTCACCCATATTTAAAGTATTTAAATTTTTAGAACATGAAAATATAAGGTTTACTTTTTCATTAGAATGTATAGCAATAAGAGTAATTATATTTTCAAATTCAGTGAGCTTAGATACTAGATTGTTTACATATTTAATATTTTGGTTAGTATAAATGGATTTTATAATTTTAATCTCTCCAATTTTATAAGCATTTTCAATCATATCTTTAATTTCATATGTAGACAATTCAATTCTTAATTTTTTATTTTCTTCATTGGTTTCTTTTAGCTTATTACTTAAATTTTTTATTCCATTTATTGCTTCGTATTCATTACGATTTAAATATTTACATATTGAATTTGTAAATTCATCTTTTAAGAAGGAATCCTGTACAGCTTTTTCACCAGCTAAAAACTCAATTCTAGTACCTTGTTTATGTTTTTCATATTTTTTTATTTTTATAAGTCGTAAATCTAATGTAGAACTTGGATGAACTCCACAACAAGCGACCATATCCAAATCACCAATTTTTACGACTCTGATTTCTTCATTTGTATTAGGTAATTTTCTTCTAAGATTCATATTTTTTAGTTCTCTTTTTGTTGGAGTTAAAAATTCAACTTTTAAAGCTTCAGATATCACATTATTAGCAAATTTTTCACACTCTTTAATTTGTTCTTCTGTTAAACGTGCATTGAAGTCTATAGTACTAATTTCACTTCCATGATGTACAGCAATAGTGTTTATATTAAAAAGCTTAAAGATGCATGCTGATAAAATGTGTTGTGCTAAATGCTGATTCATACCATTAGATCTTCTTTTCCAATCTAAAGAGCATTTAACTTTATGTATTTTTATAGGTTTCTTTTCTAATACATGATATATAAGTCCATCTTTTTCATATACATCTAAAACTTCAATTTCTTCGATTTTTCCTAAATCACAATATTGACCTCCACCACCAGGGAAGAAAGCTGTTTTATCTAAAACAACATGAAATTTACCATTCAATTCTTTAATTTCTGCAATTTCTGCTGTAAAAGTTTTTAAATATTGATTTTCATAAAATAGTTTTTCCATTGTTATTTCTCCTAAAGATATCCGTGTAGTTTATGTTAAACGGATTGAATTATATTATTTGGCTGTGGTTTAATTCAGTTTTGATATTT
The DNA here is from genome assembly GCF_054768135.1 of Clostridium sp. CTA-5. Taxonomy (NCBI): domain Bacteria; kingdom Bacillati; phylum Bacillota; class Clostridia; order Eubacteriales; family Clostridiaceae; genus Clostridium; species Clostridium sp. CTA-5. The sequence goes on from NZ_BAAAAT010000001.1 coordinate 795,955, forward strand.
GTTTATAAATACTATTTTAAATATATCTTTATATTTACTAATATCTTAAAAATATTATATCAGTTAATAACAATAAAGTAAGTAATTTAATAAATAAATTTAATAATTTATGCCAATACTAGTATTAGTTTGATAACTTTTAAAGTTTTAAACAAAAAGAATATTGAAAGAATGGTGAAAGTTTTGGATTTAATCTATTACACATTATTTAGTTTTGTTATTTATTCTTTTTTAGGCTGGATTATTGAAGAAGTTTATTGTTTTTATAAAAAACATAAATTCAAGGAAGATGGATTCTTAATAGGCCCTTTTAAACCTATGTATGGAATAGCTGTAAGTATTTTGGTGATATTTAAAAATTATTTTCACAATAATAGTATAATTATATTAATATTATGTTTATTAATTCCATCAATTGTAGAATATATCAGTGGAGATATTTTGCAGTCTATTTTTAATAAAAAATATTGGGATTATTCTAATCTTAAATACAATTTAAATGGATTAATAAGTATAAGATTTTCAATATATTGGGCTTTTTTAACGTTTTTTGGATTGAAATATTTTGAACCATTTATTAATAATATATATAATAGTTATAATAATATTTTTTATGTTATAATTCCAATTTTAATAATATATTTATTAATAGATTTTTATATAACTGTAAATACTTTATTAAAAATAAGTATTACTAAAAAACATAATAATATTTAATAAATATTACACAAACATAAAAAGGGGTAATAAGATAAGGACTATCTTTAAAAATAACTTTGATAATTTTAAGATAGTCCTATTTAGATTATTATAGTGATATTAATATTTTATTATTTAAAACCCTTTCTTTTTAGCATCAATTCCACTTTCATTTAATGCAGGTTTTTCTAAAGTAGTATTAAAGCTACTTTTAGCTGTTTGTCCTTGTGTTTTGTTACCATTTTTTAAATAATTTTTTTCTGAATATACCTTCTTATTTTGACTATGCAAAACCATCATCTCCTTAAAATTTAATATACTTATAGTATTATCAAAATTTTAATTATTAAAATGGTTATTTATACAATTACTTCAATAAGTAAGAAATTAATTATCACTATACTTTATCTAACAATATATAATATAGTAATATAGTTAAAAAACTAAATTTTTTGTAAACAATTAATAGGAGGTAATTTGGAAGAGAATATTATTTATAGTGAAACTTATATTATAAAAATGATATTAATTATAATAAGACATGCTGAGATATTAGAAAATATCTATTGTAAAGAAGATATGGATAATAAAACGTTAATAAAAATAGAATCATTTAAATCACTATTAAATAATACTGGCAAGATAATACTAAAATCTCATATGTCAAATTGTATAGAGCAATTAGTTAGAGATAATAATCAGGACTCTATTACAAAACTTAATGATGTAATGGAGAGGATTTTAAAATAATTATTATATTTTTAGTTTATAAAAGAGTTAACTTGATATGACTTTTAATGTCTTTTAAGTTAACTTTTTTTATTTTTAAATATTATAAAAATTTTAACTTTTAGATTTAATTATCACATTGTAAACTTTTTATGTCAATTTATAGAATTTTATATTTTTCTTTAGAAAATCTTTCGATTTTTTTGAAGCTTATTTTTAATTAGTAAATATATAATTTTACTATAGTCAAAGAAGTAATACATTTAATAACCAAATAAATTAAATACATTATATAAAATTACTTTATTTATATATGGACTCTATAAATAAGATATATATGAATAGATTTAGCGATATATTTACAAATTTTGTACATTCATCATTTAAAGTTTTGTTTGGTATTATTTTTATAGTTAGTTTTGGAATGATATTTGTACAGTTAATTAGTTTTAATATTAGTGTAGTAGTTTTCTTCATTGTAGTGATTGTATCACTATTTATTGGTTATAAAGTAATAAATATAAATATGGGTTTAAATAAGGTAGTATTGTTAATTTTAGTTATTAAATTTATACTTAGAGTATTGTGGCAATTAAAATAAAGAGATAAATTTATTTTATATAATATTTTGTGGGTATGGATTTCTTTATTCAATTATTGAGTCACAATCTAGATATTCATACAGTATATGTTGGGTATTTATAATATTAAGATTGAATGGTATTGATATTATTAAAAGGAGGTTTGTTGTAAAAATAGAGAAAGAAAAAAGATATATTAAATACAAAAGATGGTTGCAAAAGAATTTTGCATACAAATAATTTATAAATTATTACACTTTAATTAGGTATTATAAATTATAAAAATTAAGTAAGGGTGTTTAAATAATAATGAATTTATATAATATTTTAATTGTAGAAGATGAAAAAGAGATAGCAGATGCTATTGAAATATATTTAAATAATCAAGGATACAACGTTTTTAAAGCACACAATGGTATAGAAGGTTTAGAAATTATAGATAAAGAGGAACTACATTTAGCAATTGTAGACATAATGATGCCAAAAATGGATGGAATTAAGATGACTATGAAGCTTAGAGAAAACTATGATTTCCCAGTTATCATGCTTTCAGCAAAATCAGAAGAAATTGATAAAATAATGGGACTTAATATAGGGGCAGATGATTATGTTGCAAAGCCATTTAATCCAATGGAACTTTTAGCAAGAGTTAATTCTCAACTTAGAAGGTATTCTAAATATTTGAATCTTATAAATAAATCTGAAAATAATAATACGTTTATAATAGGTGGACTTGAATTAAATACTGAAACTAAAGAAGTTATGGTGGATGGAAATTTATTGAAATTCACTCCTATAGAATTTAAAATATTACATTTACTTATAAAAAATCCTGGAAGAGTTTTTCCGGCAGAAGAAATATATGAGCAAGTTTGGAATGAAAATGCTATTAATACTGATACTGTTATGGTACATGTAAGAAATATAAGAGAAAAAATAGAACTAGATCCTAAAAATCCCAAATATTTAAAGGTGGTGTGGGGTGTTGGATACAAAATTGAAAAACTATAAAAAACCTTATTTTATAAATATAATAGCAATAATAATATTAATTATAACTTCCACAATAATAATATCTACTTATCCAAAAATAAAAAATATTTGTAGTAGAGGTATATCTTCTCCTTATGAAAATGAAGGTCTTTTAACTGGTATGTATCAAGGTAACTTTGTATTGTATAAAGATGTTTTAGAAAGAGAACAAGGAGAAAATTTAAGTTATGGAACAGCATATCTTAAATCTAATAAAACTGATAATTATGACAAAGTAATTAACGAGATAAATTCTGAATTAGGATCTTGGGATGAATATTTAAATGAAGCTCTTAAAAATTTAGATTATTTAGTGTTGGATAAAGAAGAAAATATTATAAGAACAAATACGAAAAATGATTTAACTATATTATTAAATGAAAATTTAAAAAATGATGATATTAAAGCTTTGGAGAACAAATATGATTTTTATATTATTATACAATTCAATAATGATGGATTATTAACAATAAAAAAAGTTTATGGAATTGATGAATTTGAAATAAAAAAGATATTTTCAAATTTTAATTTTAAATCTTATTTTAATTATTCAAATGATATTCAATTTAATACAATAAAGAATACTATTTTTGTTTATGGAATACCTAAGGAGCTAGAATATAAAGATAATATAAGTTTAATAAGAGGATGTGCAGCAAATCTAGAGTGGGAAAAACTAGTATCAATTTCAAAAATAATATTAAGTTTTATTTTAGCAATAGCATTATTAATTCCTTATAAAAAAGGTAAAGATGTATTTGGAATTAAAATATTTTTTAAAATTCCATTTGAAATTAATCTTTTTATATTGGGATGGGCTGGTGTAATTTCAGTTTTTTATTCAAGCGCTATTATTTTGCAAACATTGCAAGGTACTCTTTGTAGAGGGTGGATGATATCAGAGATAAGCTCGGAATTTGATTGGTTTTTAAGAATTATAGTAAACATAATTGTATGGTCACTTATAATCTATTTTATATTTATAGATTGCATGCTTTTAAAACACATATTAAATATTGGAATAGTAAAATATTTTAAAGAAAATTTATTTATTATTAAGGCTTTCAAAGTATTAAAGAATAGAATAAATAATTTTATTGAAGGTATAGAAAATATAGATTTAACTGATAAATCAAATAAATTTATTATTAAAATACTTGGAGTTAATTTTATTATACTTTTGGTGAGTTGTTCTATGTGGATATTTGGAATAGTACCGTGTATTATATATACTTTAATATTATTTTTTATATTTAGAAAATATTTAGACAATATTAAGAGGAAATATGGAGTACTTCTGGGTGCTGCGAATAAAATTGCAGAAGGAAACTTGGATATTGAAATAAATGAAGATTTAGGCTTCTTTAATCCTTTCAAACAACAAATAGAAAAAATACAACAGGGATTTAAAAAGGCTGTTGATGAAGAAGTTAAAAGTCAAAAGATGAAAACTGATCTTATATCAAATGTATCTCATGATTTAAAAACACCTCTTACATCAATAATAACTTATATTGATTTATTAAAAAATAAAAATATAGCTGAAGAGGATAGGCAATCTTATATTAATACATTAGATAAAAAATCACAAAGATTAAAATTTTTAATTGAAGATTTATTTGAGGTAAGTAAAGCAACAAGTGGAAATATTAACTTAAATTTAGTTAATGTAGATATAGTAGAACTAATGAGACAAACAGAGATTGAATTAGAAGATAAAATAAAGAAATCTGAATTGATTTTTAGAAATAATTTTCCGGAAAATAAAGTTATATTAAATCTAGATAGTCAAAAAACATTTAGGATTTTTGAGAATCTTATAAACAATATAATTAAATATGCGATGAAAAATTCTAGAGTATATATAGATATTTTAGAAAAAGAAGATAGTGTAGAAATTATATTAAAGAATATGTCTTCTGTAGAAATTGATTTTAATGCAAAAGATATATCTGAAAGATTTGTAAGAGGAGATAAATCACGTAATACAGATGGATCAGGACTCGGTCTTGCAATAGCAAAAAGTTTTGTTGAAATTCAAGGTGGAAGTTTTGATATTAATGTTGATGGTGATTTATTTAAAGTAATAATTGAATTTAAGAAATAAATAATTAAAAGAATAAGATAAGGAAAACAATTGTTAAATTTTAAATTATCTTATTAAAGATAATTCTAAATTAAAATACCTGGATTAGTTCAGGTATTTTTTTTGTTTTTATTTTGGAATTTATTCTATATTATGAATTACAAAAAAGTAGTCTTTAGAAAATCTTTAGAAAGCTTTTAGGATTGCCATTACTTTTATTATAATTTTCTTATAAAATATTGTGTATTATAAAAGTGCAACTTATAAGGGGATAATTACTATATTTGTTATTATATTTTAACCACATAATCAATAATATATAAGCTTATTTATCATATGAGAATTAATAATTAAAAACAATAAATATAAAAGATTAAAAATTATTAATTTAGCATTTTACTAAGATATATGTTTTTGTACTAGATATTAAATTGAAAGGATAATAGAATTATGAAAATTTCATTTAAAAATTTAAATATGACTTACCAAACAAGTAAAAAGGTATTGCAGGATATTTCTTTAGAAATGGAAAGGCCAAGCCTTATTGGTCTTTTGGGTCCTAATGGAGCAGGAAAATCAACTCTTATGAAACTACTTGTAGCAGGACTAATACCAACTAGTGGAGAGATTCTTATAGATAATGTACCTTTGCTTAAAAATGAAAAAAAGTTAAAGACACGCTTAGGATATTTGCCTCAATCATTTGGACTTTATGACGAGCTTACAGTATGGCAATTCCTTGATTATATAGCAGCACTTAAAGGAATAAAGAATAGAAAAAAGATTATTAATGATGTAATTAAAAAAACTAATCTGATAGAAAAAAGGAAAGCACGTATTTCTACTTTATCTGGTGGTCAAAGACAACGTGTAGGTATTGCTCAAGCATTTATAGGAAATCCAGAAGTATTAATTTTTGATGAACCAACCGTTGGACTTGATCCAGAAGAACGTATCAATTTCCGTAATTTATTTTCTAAAACTGCACAGGATAAGATTGTCTTATTATCTACTCATATAATTGAAGATGTACAATCAGTTTGTGATAAATTGATTGTTATTAATCATGGTCATATTCTATTTACAGGTACACCAGAGGAATTAATTGCTCTAGCTCATAATCATGTTGGGGTATTTGAAGAAAAAATAACAGTAAGCACTTATTTTAAGGAGAAAGCAGAAAAAACTACTAATCATGAATATAAGGTCACAGCTAGAGTTAATACATCTCGAGGAATTACCTGCCGTATTGTAGCAAAAATTTTACCAGCTTTTGTACAAGTTGTAGAACCTACTCTTGAAGATGCTTATATGTATCTTATTATGATGGATGAGGTGAAATAATCATGGGATTTTGTCTTTATTTAAAGGTTGAATTGAATCGTATTTTTCACTCAAAAACTGTTAAATTAATTATTTTACTTACTATGATTTGCCCAATGTCAGGATATAAGATATATAAAACTACAGAATTTTCAACTTTATCTGGTGATTTAATTGGAAATCCATGTGTTGCTGGAGCACTTGAAGGGGGAATTTTATTTGCATTTTTAACCTTATTAGAATTTAATCGTGTACGCAAGCATCAGATTGGAGTGTTAATGGATAGCATTGCATCACCTTTAATTATGAATATAGTAAGATTAATTTCACTAGCAATAGTCGCTATTGTTAGTGTTACTGTTACAACAATAGCATATTTTCCATATACATTTTTGAAAATGAGGAATATTTTTAGTTCATATACTTACTTTAATAGTTTTTTTTTATTGATGTTACCTTCAATTCTTCTATCAATTTTAGTAGCTTCTGCATTTTATCAAATTTTTTATCGTGTAGATCTTAGTATGGTAGCATTTATTACTTTTATGTTTATAAGTTTCAGTAAATGGTTTGATGAGAACAACATTTTACATTGGATAAAACCATCTGTACCAGAACTTTCAGATGATTTCAGTAATGCAATGGTATTTCGGTTAATGCAACATAATCGTTTATTTTGGTTTTTGTTATTGGGTGGATTTTGGTTAATTGGGTTACTGTGTGTTCGCCAGTATGGAAAAGGATTATTGTGGTCAATTATACGTAATTTAAGAAAAGTTTATATTCCATTCTTAGCTGTGACACTAATCAGCAATGGATGTTATGCTTACAAAAATCAACCATATGTTTATTATGAAGACTCTGAAGTTGATGATTCAGAGTGGATAAATAGACAACTCGAATTATCAAATACTGATGCTGAAATTTCATTTGATACTAGTAAAGGGAGCCTTTCAGGAAAGGCAACTTACTCTCTTCAAAATCTAAGTAGTAGTGAGCAAGAATGCAAACTTAGAATGAGGCAAGGATATACTCTTCATACTATTATAGTAAATGGGAAAAAGGTTTTATTTAAAGATTCAAATATTAGTGATGCGAGGGATATTACGTTTATCTTACCCGATGATAAGGAAATTAAAGTTTTTATAGAATATGAAGGTATGCCTAAAATTGATAAAGAGTTCAGTGATAAGCTAGTTGATACTACTAATATCAGTGATAAATATATAGATTTGCCTAGTTATAAACTTTTTCCAGGACTCAGAGTTGCAAAAAGCAAGGATAATACTCAGATCACAGCTAAGATTACTATGCCTGATGGTCTTATACCAGTTGTGGACCCAGCTCAAAAGGTAAATGACGATCTAGTAGCAAATAAAACTGGTGATACAGTGAAGCTACTCTCTGAGGATGGAAATAATAAAACATGGTTTATTCATGTTGATGGTACATCTTTTTCTTTAATGGCTGGGGATTATGTCATGAAGAAGTTGGGAAACCAATATATGCCAATAGAATTCTACTATAGCAGTAAATTTGAGAATAATATGAAAAATATGAATGCTGAAAAGATGATGAAAGATACAGTTGATTATTGTACTGCTCATTATGGTAAACTTTATAATACTTCTGAAACTAGCCCACTTAAAATAGTACAAAACACAGCATTCTTTAATGGTGGAATGGCGTTACCAAATTTTAGTACTATGTCAGAAACTTATTTTAGTGATGAAAATCTAAGTGATAAATCAAAGGGAGCATCTAGAGGTGAAGTGCTGTCTCATGAAATTACTCATCAATGGTGGGGACCAAAATGTAGAGATTCTGGAGAAGCACTTACTGTATATACTACTTATCGAGTGATGAAAGAAAAATATGGGGAAGAATATGTTCAAAAAAATTATGTGGATCAATGGAAGAAGCATATAAAAGACCAAAATAGTAATTTTTATATTAGACATCCTGAATATTTAGACATACTACCAGAAAAATATGCCACCGAGATTTTAAAGGGTGATAGAGTTATAGATCAATACTCTAAAAAGCCACTTCAAATTTTGAAAGCATCTCAATTGGTTGGGGGTGAAGATAATTTAGATAAAATTTTAGCTAATCTATATAAGAAAATAGAAAAAGAGAGTATTGCATGGCAAGATTTTTTAGATGCTTGTGGCCTTAAAGAGGAGGATTTGAATGTTGATGAGCTTATTTAAATATGAACTTAAACGATTGCTTTTAAATAAATTTTTTTTAGGAATATTAATTATCTCTGCTTTATACAGTCATCAAGTTATGTGTGGAGATATTATTCTTGGAGTTGCAAATACTGCACCATTTTCTGGATGGAGCTATGGAGTATACCTTGGTAAAATATTACCAATTTTACTTATTGCATAGCTCTTTTTTATATCTTTTCTTTATTCAAAACAAGAAAAAAAAGTACAAGTTTTAACTAAAGCAACTCCTATTGATCCATTTAAGTTTCAAATGTTACGCTATGGAACTATTATTATAGCTTTTATTTTAATTTCTCTTGTACCGATTGGATATAGTCTTTGGTTTTACAAAATAAATTTTCATTTTACTAACTTTGGAAGTTTTATATTTCCAACAATTATAACACTGCTACCAGCAATGTTGTTTGTATTTGGATTAGGAACGATTGGTGGGAGATATCATCAAGGAATAATTTTTGTACTAATGGTAGTTATGATACTTATAAACTATGTTTCACTACCATATGCAGTTGATTTATTTGGAGGAAATTTCTATTCTAATTATCCAGTATCTTTAGATATAGTGGAGCCAGCTTTTTCACTACCTAAAAATGTACTAATTGGGAAACTTGTATATGTACTAGTTGGAATTATGATGATATTAATAAGTATTATTTCAAAGAAGCAAAACAAATGTTAAATTATTAAAAAACAACAGAGATTGCGATTCGTAATCTCTGTTGTTTTACTCTTTTTTATTATTTATTTTTTAAACTTCATTAATTTCCTAGTAATATTTTTATTAGATACTATTTAACTACTAATTAAGATAATTATAATAGTATTAGGATAAGAAAAGTGGAGGAAACTTGAAAGGATTTCTGATTATAAGCCATTTAAATTCCTATGGGAATAATGTAAAAATGAATGTGATAATAAAATTTAAATGTGGTTTAACTTAGTATGTATTAAAACAATTGTTATTAAAGATTTTAATTTTTGTTTAAATATAAACGTTAGTGTGCAATACCTTTATAAACTAAAAAACACAATAAAAAAAGCAATAACTATCAATAACATATCACAAAACAATATATAAAGTTAAAACACTTTTGTATAATATTATAAAAGATAAATAAGTAACAAAGTAAAATTTAGATATATTTTAAAGAATACAAAATATATCTAAAAGTTAAAAAACAAAATAGTTATAGTATAATTTTATAAATCAATATTTAACTATAAAAATACATTATTGTGTTAGATTTTTATTAATTAGATTTTAAAAATTAGATGTATAAACATTAACGCTTATATCTTTGAGTTTGTAGTTTTTTATTAGTAAGATAATATAATTATAAATAATCATATTATCTTACTAATAAAACTATATTATTGTATAATTAAGATGTATAATTAATATAGGTTACAATGAAATAATAATTATTACTTTGTAAATAGATTAGGAGGTATTTAGTGATGAAAGGAACAGTTGTTGCAACATGGATGAGAACTAATAGAAAACTATTTGGAGATTCAACTGTTGATAAAGCAATGGATCATGTTGGATGGGGAAGTAATAAAATATTTTCACCTATTGAAAACATTAATGATCAAGAAGTAAAAAAAATAATATCATATATAGCTAAGGAACAAAATATGGAAGTTGGTATGCTTTGGAGAAAAATAGGACAAGACAATATACAATCATTTAGTAAAGATTATCCAGCATTTTTTAGACATGATAATGTATATTCATTTTTAAAATCTATGTTTGATGTTCATGTAGTAATGACAAAAAAATTTAAGGGAGCAAAACCACCTTTAGTTTTAATTGAGCCTATATCAAATAAGGAAGCTATATTTAGTTATAGTTCTTCTAGGGGAATGTTTGATTATTTTCTTGGGATGCTAGAAGGATCTTGCCAGTATTTTGGTGAAAAAGTAGAAAAAGAAGAATTATTAAGAACCAATACTGAACTAAAGATTAAGCTTACTTTTGAGAAAGATATATATTATAATAAAAAATACTTTTTTAATAATTTACTTTCCTTTGGATTTATTAAAAATTTTGGATTAAAAGCAGGAATATTTACGTTTTTAATATCAGCAATAGTTATGATACCTATGTTAGGTATAGATAATATATTTAAAGCATTAATTGGAAGTATTGTATCTGGTATAGGAACATTTTGTGGTGTTTCACTAATGATGTCTCCTACTAATTTAATAAAAGAAGAAATTAGTAGAATTATAAATAATCAATACAATATTGATGGACAAGTTACAACAAATGATTTTTTTGAAGATATATATAGTTTACTTAAAAGTCACAAAAAAGTTATACAAGCAGATTTTGTTGGATTTAAAGGTGTTACAGATGAAATGAACACTTTTGTAAATAATATAAATATAATTTCTGACTCAATGAATCATACATCTAATGAAATAGGAGGAGTTGTTGAACAGGTTGCAAATGGTGCTGTTATGCAAGCACAAAATACAGATAATGCAGTACAAGCACTTAATGGAAATATTCAAGCGTTAAAACTTATAGTAGAAAATGAAAATACTAATAAATCGCAACTTGAAGATGCAATGGAAAAGATAAATAATAGTTATGAAAATGTAGAGAATACTAGTAAAAGTATTTTAAAGTCTTTAGATACATTTAACGAAGTTAAAGACAAAGGTACACGTCTTGAAGGAAAAGCAAAAAATATAACTAGTATAGTTTCTATAGTTTCAGGAATATCCGAACAAACGAATTTACTTGCTTTAAATGCTTCTATTGAAGCAGCAAGAGCAGGAGAACAGGGAAAGGGGTTTGCTGTTGTAGCTGAATCAATAAGAAAGTTAGCTGAACAGTCAAAAGATGCAGTAGAAGAAATAAACTCTAATTTAAAACAATTTGTAGAAGAAATCAAATCCTTAGTAGAAGATATAGAAGTTCAATATAATTTATTAGAAAAACAAACAGATAGTTTAGGTATTGTCAGAAACATAAGTTTTGAAGCAAATAAATCTGTGCAAAGTGTAGCTATTTCTATGATAGAAACTATAAATAAGTTAAATACTGAAGCACATTCTATATCTAATGTTTATGATAGTATAGAGTCACTCGCTGCTATTGCTCAAGAGAATTCAGCATCTTCGGAAGAAGTAAGTGCTAATGTAATAAATTATACTAATGAAATAAAGAAACTTATAGATAATATATATGATTTTAAAGGAATTACTGAAACATTTAAAAATGATTTAGAAAAATACAAAATTTAATTTTCTAGAAAATAATATATTTTAAATACCACAAATTTAGAGATAATTTTGTGGTATTTTTATTAAATTTACTTATATTCTATAATTAGTATAAGTTTATATTGACATTGTTTAATTATATTGTTAAAATTATTAAAAAAGAATAGCTTATCAAGAGTGGTGGAGGGACTGGCCCTATGAAGCCCAGCAACCTACTTTAATTTAGTAGTTAAATTTAATTATTGCTAGTTTAGTAATAATTATCATTTTTATGTTTAAAATTATTTAAATTAAAAGCGTGGTGCCAAATCCTGTTAGATAAGAAGTTTAATATAATATATGAATATATAAATATATAAATAAAGCTTCACTATGGGTTGAGGCTTTTCTTTTTTGCTTAAAATTAATAATATAGGGAGAGTGTCGATGAAAAAAGAAGTAAGTATAAAAGCACTATTACCATTATTGGTATTTTTAATAGTGTATGTTGGAGTATCTTTGTTAGCTGGAGATATGTATGCAGTATCAGTAATAATTCCTTTTCTAGCATCAGCAATAACAGCATTAATGATGAATAAAGGAAAGAACTTAAATGAGAAATTAGAGATATTTTGTAAAGGTGCAGGAGATAATAATGTTATTCTAATGATATTAATATTCATACTCGCGGGAGCATTTGCTCAGGTTGCAAAAGATATGGGCGCGGTAGATTCAACTGTAAATCTAGGATTATCAATATTACCAAGCAATTTATTAATTGTTGGATTATTTTTAATTGCATGTTTTATAGCGCTTTCAGTTGGAACTTCTATGGGAACTATAGTTGCATTAGTTCCAATTGCTGTTGGTATAGCAGATAAAACTGGGGTAACAGTAGCAATTGCAGTAGGAGCTGTTGTTAGTGGAGCTATGTTTGGAGATAATCTATCAATAATTTCTGATACTACTATAGCTGCAACAAGAACCCAAGGATGTGAAATGAAGGACAAGTTTAAAATGAATTTTAGAATTGTACTTCCAGCGGCAATAGTAACGGCGATACTTTTTGGAATAGTAACAAGAAGTGCATCAGTTATTGATGTAGAAAAATTAGATTATAGTATAATTAAAATTATACCATACATTGCAGTTATAACATCATCATTAATGGGACTAAATGTTATGATTGTATTATTTGGTGGAATATTTATTGCGGGAACTATTGGATTTGTTTATGGTAGTTTTGACGTTATAGAATTTTGTAGATCAATTTCTACAGGGATATCTGGAATGAGTGAATTAATAATTATATCTTTATTAATAGCAGGAACAATAGCTTTAATTAAAGAAAATGGTGGAATAGAATATATATTGACAAAGGGATTAAAGAGATTTAAAAATAAAAGAAGTGCAGAGTTTGGCATAGCTACCTTAGTAAGTTTAGTAGATATATGTACTGCAAACAATACTATAGCAATAGTAACTGTAGGACCAATAGCTAAAAATATTTCGGATGAATTTGATTTAGAACCTAAAAGAGTTGCAGGAATAATGGATATGTTTTCTTGTGTTTTTCAAGGAATAATTCCATATGGAGCTCAATTAATTTCAGCTGCAGGCTTAGCAGCAATATCACCTTTTGCTATAATGCAATATTTATTTTATCCTTATCTAATGGGTGTATGTGCAATAATATCAATATTATGGTATCACAGAAACGAGTCTGAAAATTTAACATTAAAAGAAGAAATATCTTAATTTCAAAAATATATAATGTACAGCTAGTAAGCAAGAGTAGATTCTTAAGCTTACTAGCTTTTTTAGTGTGGATATAGAGCAGAATTTAAATAACGTATTATCTTTTTAATAAGTTAAATTATAATTTTTTTAGTATAAATAATTTATTTGTTAATACATATGAGTAGTTAATATAGTACTTTTTTTAGTAATTAAGTTATAATTATACTTATAAACTAAATTTGATATAAATTTATCTTGTAATATATTTAAGAAAGGAGTATTTAGTATTTTAGTTTTATTTAGATATGAAATACTAAAGATAATTTATGAATATAAAAAAAGTAAAAGGAAATACATTTTGTATAGATACAGGAATGACAAATATTCCTTTTTACAAAATTACTGAAGAGAAGATAATTATGTTAGACTCAGGATGGATAAAAGAAAGAGAAGGTATTGATGAAATTTTGAGTGAAAACAATTTTAAAGTGGAGAGTATATTATGTACTCATGCTCATATTGATCATATAGGTAATAATGCATATTTAAAAGAAAAATACAATTGCATTATTTCTATGCCAGCATATGAAGCTCTTGTATGTACGTCTAATGTTAATTTAAAGCTTTATTATAATAGTCCAACATTACTAAAAGCGGAGAAACATTTTGGACATATGGTTTGTAAAACTGATATTACAATTTCTAATGAAATGAATGAAATTTGTATTAATGATGTTAAATTTAAAATTATTCATACTCCAGGTCATAGTCCAGAACATATATGTATTATAACTCCTGATAATGTAGCGTATTTAGGAGATGCGCTTATAAGTTACGAAGTTATGAAAAGTGCAAAAATGCCATATGCGCTTATATTAAGCGAGGATTTAAAAAGTAAAGAAAAACTTTATAAGCTTAAATGTAATGATTACATAGTATCACATAAAGGAATATATAAACATAATAAAGTTAAAAAACTTATAAGTGATAATATAGATTTTTATGAAAATAGAGCAAAAAGTATATACAAACTTATATATGGAAAAATGACATTTGAAGAAATTTTTAAAACAGTAGTTAAAAAATTTAATATTCCAGTAAGAACACAATATAAGTATTTTATATTGGAAAGGATGCTTAAATCATATGTTGAATATTTAAATGAAAGAGGGTATTTAGAACTTAATATTGAAGATGGTTTTCTTAAATACTCAAAATCTATAAAAGAACAAGAGAGCTAGAGAATATCAAATTAAAATTCTTTTTATAATAGGACTAGTTGTTTATTAAATATATTCAATTAATGATTGTATTATATAAAAATCAAAAAAGTTAGTAAGCAAGATCAATTTCCCAAGTTTACTAACTTTTATTGTGGAGGCACCACCCAGATTTGAACTGGGGAATAAAGGTTTTGCAGACCTCTGCCTTACCGCTTGGCTATAGTGCCATATAATTATATTCAAATAATATAATGTAATTTCTCTATATAATTATAGTAGTAATTTTATAAAAAATTGTTACAAAAATATTAACTAAGTTTTTTATATATTTTTAAACGTCAATAATATATATTTTAAAAATAACTTTTAATCTTAACTTTACATTCTATAGAATAAAAAATAAAATATATTTATAATAAATTAAAAATTAAATACATATTCTAAAACATAACCTATTTTTTATATATTTAAATTAGAGTAGGTTAATGTGAGAGTGGGTGATTATGATTAAGAAACTTATAATAATAAATGGAACTATGGGAGTTGGAAAAACTACTGTAAGTAAAAGTTTATATAAAGCTTTGCCTAATTCAGCTTGGCTTGATGGGGATTGGTGTTGGATGATTAATCCTTTTACTGTAAATGAAGAAAATAAAGAAATGGTTATAAAAAATATATCTTATATGTTAAATAGTTTTTTAGCAAATTCATCTATTCAATATATAGTGTTTAACTGGGTTATTGATACTGATGAAATTATGAAATTAATATTAGACAATTTGGTTAGCAAATCATTTTACCTATACAAAATAACTTTGATATGTTCTAAGAATGAACTTATAAGAAGAGTTGGGTTAGATATATTAGATGGAAAAAGGGAAAAAGATAGTATCAATAGAAGTTTAGAGAGATTAATGTTATATTCTAAAATGAATACAATCAAATTAGATACTACATCAAAAAATATAAATACAATTGTAAATGAAATTAAAAGTTTAATAGAATAAGTGTATAAAAGTGCAAATTTATATTGTACTTTTATACACTTATTTGTTTATCGAACTTCTTTTCCAAATGGCATTAGTGATAATTTAGCAAGTTTTAAAGATTGAGCAGCAAATGGTATTCCGATTATTGTAATACATAAGAAAAATGCACTTATAAGATTAGCTATACAAAGGGCTAGTCCTCCAAATATAATCCATAATATATTTAACAGAAAACTTGTAGCACTATTATCTATTTCTACAATTTCTTTTCCAAAAGGAGCAAGCTGTAATCCAGCCATTTTAAAACATTGAAGACCAATAGGAATACCTACTATAGTTATGCACCAAATGATTCCTGTAAAGAACCATCCAATAGCATTAATAAAGCCTCCAAAAATAAACCAAATAATATTTCCTAAACAACTCATTAATAATACCTCAAATCTATTTATATATTTTTCTAGTATATTATACTAAAATTTTATAAAAATAGTATCTTAAATTATATTATTTAAGGTTAACTTAAACATTTAATTAGGTTTAATAAAGGTGAAAATAGATTATATAAGCTAAACGACTTTCCAATTAGAAATTAGAAAGTCGTTTAGCTTAATTTTTATTATTTTCATCATATAAATGGCAAGCAACTTTATGAACATTGTCTAACTCAATAAATTTAGGTTCGCATTCTTTGCAAATATTCATACATTTTGGACATCGTGTGTGAAATCTACATCCATTTGGTGGATTTATAGGACTTGGAACATCACCAGATAATATAATTCTTTCTTTTTTTATTTCAGGATTAGGAATTGGTATAGCTGATAAGAGTGCTTTAGTATATGGATGAAGAGGAGTAGAATAAAGAGAATTTACATCTCCAATCTCAACCAATTTACCAAGATACATGACTCCAACTCTATTACTAATGTGTTTAACTACATTTAATCCATGTGCTATGAATAAATACGTGAATCCTAATTTATGTTGCAAATCAGATAATAGATTTAATATTTGTGCTTGAATAGAAACATCTAATGCAGAAACGGCTTCATCACAAACTATAAGTTTTGGATTAACAGAAATAGCACGAGCAATTCCAACCCTTTGCCTTTGTCCACCACTAAATTCATGAGGATATCTATCTTTATGATATGGAGCAAGCCCAACATATTCTAGAAGTTCATTAACTCTTTTTTCAAGTTCTTGACCATTTGCAATATTATTGACTTTCATAGGTTCTTTTATTATATCTCCAATTTTCATTCTTGGATTCAATGATGCATATGGATCTTGAAATATTATTTGAATATTTTTGCTTATATCTTTTCTATTCTTTTTTCTTATTTCATTGATATCTTTTCCTTCGAATAATATTTCTCCAGAAGTAGAATCTAATAAGTTAACAAGAAGTCTTCCCATAGTAGACTTACCACATCCAGATTCCCCAACTATTCCTAAAGTTTCACCTTTATATATATCAAATGATACATCATCTACGGCCTTAACATATTGTGGATTTTGAAAAAATCCTGAAGAAGCAATAGGAAAAAACTTTTTTAAGTTTTTAATTTCCATTAATTTATCCATTGGCTTTTTCCTCCTTCTTTTTATATAATAAGCAACGAACTTTTCTATCTTCTAATGAGATTAAAGGTGGTTCTATATGAGTACATTTATCAAAACAATTTGGACATCTATCTCTAAAACTACATCCAGTTGGAAGCTCTAGGGGATTAGGAACAGTGCCAGGTATAATAAACAATCTTTCAACATCATCATCTATTTTAGGAATAGAGTTCAGCAGTCCTTTTGTATAAGGATGCTTTGGATCTTTAAAGATATTCTTTACTGAAGCTGTTTCAACGACTTTTCCACAGTACATAACAACCACCTTATCAGCAATTTCGGCAACAACACCTAAGTCATGTGTTATAAGCAATATTGAAGTGCCAAGTTTTTCTTTTAATTTTATCATCAATTCTAAAATTTGAGCTTGTATTGTAACATCTAGTGCTGTTGTAGGTTCATCTGCAATTAAAAGTTCAGGATTACAACTTAATGCCATAGCTATCATAACCCTCTGTCTCATGCCACCACTTAACTGATGAGGATAATTATTAATTCTTGTTTCAGGTGATGGAATACCAACAAGATTAAGCATTTCAATAGCTCTTTCTCTAGCTTGTTTTTTAGTACATTTCTCATGTCTAATAATTGCTTCAGTAATTTGTTTCCCAATTGTAAAAACAGGATTTAAAGATGTCATAGGTTCTTGAAATATCATAGATATTTGTTTTCCACGTAAACTTTGGAGTTGTTTTTCAGATTTTTTTAATAAATTTTCAGATTTAAAGAGTATTTCACCAGAAATTTTTATTTTAGCATTTTTAGAATGAAGTCCCATTATAGAAAGGGAAGTGACGCTTTTACCACTACCAGATTCCCCAACTATAGCAACCACTTCTCCTTTATCTATATTAAAATCAACACCATCTACTGCAACTACAGTTCCTTTTTTTGTTATAAATTCTGTCTTTAAATTCTTTATATCAAGTAACATTTAAATCAATCCTCCCTATGAATTTAGCTTAGGATCTAGAGCATCTCTTAATCCATCACCAAATAAATTAAATGCAAGAACTGTAAAAGTTATTGCAAGACCAGGAAATAAAATTATATGAGGAGCATTATAAAAATAACTTCTACCAGCACCTAGCATTGTTCCCCATTCGGCAAGGGGAGGTTCAACACCAAGTCCAAGGAATCCAAGTGCAGATGTTTCTAATATTGCAGTAGAAATACCTAGTGTAGCACGAACAATTATTGGAGATAAAATATTAGGAAGTATGTGTTTAAAAATTATAATAAAATCATTATTTCCTATAGCTTTAGCTGCTTGCACGTATTCACTATTACGTACAGATAAAACACATCCTCTAATTATACGTGCATATTCAGGAATAGTAACTATACTTATTGCAATAATAGCCTTTTCGAGACCTTTACCTAAAGCACTCATAAAAGCAATTGCTAAAAGTAGAGAAGGGAAGGCAAGTATTATATCCATTATTCTCATTAGAATCATATCAATTTTTCCACCAAAATAGCCGCAAATTGATCCAACGAGTATTCCAATAGATAATGCTATAGAGACTGAGATAAGACCTACTTTTAATGAAATTTTAGTTCCATCAATTACTCTGCTAAAAATATCTCTTCCTTGTTCATCAGTGCCGAAAAAGTGAGAAAGTGACGGTGCTTGAAGTGAATTTGATATTTCCCCATTATAAGGATTATATGGCATTAAAAGTTTGCCGAATATAGCAATAAAAATTATTAAGATAATAAAAATTAGTCCCGCAAGAGCAGCACGATTAGAGATAAGGAGTGCTATAAAATTTTTAAATCTATTAAAATTAGTATTTTTTACCAACTCTACTTCGGCTAAAGGAGTAGAGTTTTGTTGTGCTAAATTATTATCCATAACAATTTAACCTCCTTCTAAGAATATTTTATACGGGGATCGATATAAGAATAAAGCAAATCAACTAATAGATTTACAAGAACAAATATTATTGCCATTATAATTACAGCTCCTTGTACAACTGGATAATCAGCTTTTAAGATAGCATCAATTGTATAACTTCCTATTCCAGGCCATGAAAATACTGTTTCTGTTAAAACTGCACCACCAAGAAGGGAACCAAGTTGCAATCCTATTACAGTAGAAATTGGAATCAAGGCATTTCTAAGTCCATGACGTATAATAACTATATTTTCAATAAGCCCTTTAGATCGTGCAGTTCTTATATAGTCTTGTCCTAAGACTTCAAGCATAGTAGAACGAGTCATACGGGCAATTATAGCTGTTGAGTATGAAGAGAGTGCTATTACAGGAAGCATCATGTGCTTTAAAGAATCTAAAAATGAATTTATATTGCCTGTTATTAGACTATCTAGGAGATATAAGCCTGTAATCCTTGTAGGTTCTATTCCGATAGTAGCACGCCCAGAAACAGGTAGTAAGTGTAAATTTACAGAAAATATCACTATTAAAATTAAGCCAAGCCAGAATATAGGCATTGAAACACCAATTAAAGAACCACCCATACAAATATAATCTAGAATTGAGTTTTGCTTTACAGCAGAAAAAATTCCAAGTGTTATCCCAATTAATGAAGCTACAATTATTGAAACAATAGCGAGTTCAATAGTAGCTGGAAATCTAGAAAAGATTTCTTTTGAAACTGATGTTTTAGTAATAAGAGAATCACCCAAATTTCCTTGTATTAGTCCTTTCATAAAATCAAGGTATTGAATATATAAAGCATTGTCTAATCCTAATTGTTTTCTTAAAGCCAAAATTTGTTCTTGAGAGGCATGTTGTCCTAAAATAATTGATGTAGGATCAGAACTAAAAACATGCATTACTAAAAATACTAATAAAGAAACTCCAAAAAGCACCGGTATAAGCAGCAATATTCTTTTAAATATATATTTAATCATAAATTCACCTCTTTTAAATGTTAAATTATAGGGTTCCTATTTTATGTGGAACCCTTAGAAATATTGTTAAAATTTTATTGTTTATCTACGTTTTTGAAGAATACAGTACCTGTTGGATGAATACTAAAATTTTTTATTTTTGAAGAAGAAGCAGCCATTTGTTTTGCATAAGAAATAGGAACCCATGGAGCATCTTTAGCAAGTAAATCTTGAAGTTCACCATAAATAGAATTTCGTTGATCACCATTTGGAGTTTTCTTAGCTTTTAATAAAAATTCATCAACTTTAGGATTTGAATATCTAGCAACATTTAAACTACCAGCAATTTCTTTACTATCAAGTAATGACATAAAGTTATCAGCATCACCGTTATCACCATTCCAGCCATAAAATACTATATCACCCTCACCTTGCTGAGTTTTACTTTTATATTCAGTCCATTGATATACGTCAATAGTAGCATTAATACCAACTTTACTTAAATAATTTTGAATTGCTTCAGCAAGCTTTTGTCCACCAACTGAATTATATGGTCTTGGGTTTGAATAAGTAATCATTTTTATATTAAGATTTTCTTGTCCTAATTCTTTAAGCATAGTAACAGCTTTATCAGGATTATATTCATATGCATCTATATTTTTAAATCCAGGTATGAAACTTGGAAGTTGAGTTTTTGCAACGTCTGCATATCCTTGGTAAAGATGCTCAACTAATTCATTGCGATTAATAGCATATGATAAAGCTTCTCTTAATTTAGCATTATTAAAAGGTGCTCTTTCACAATTGAATGCCATATAATTTATATTCATGCCAGGTTCATTAATTATATTTAAATTTTTTTCTTGTAATTTAGTAACATCATTTGGATCTAACCCATCCATAGCATCTATTGAACCAGTCATAAGTTCACTGGCTCTCACTGAATTTTCTTTTGTTATTTTTATTACTACCTTATCTAACTTTGCTTTATCTCCCCAGTAATCATTATTTCTTTCAAGTGTAACTTTTTCACCCTTTTCCCAAGAAACAAATTTGAAAGGACCTGTGCCAACAGGATTTTGATTTAAATTACCATTATTATCTTCAAGTGCTTTAGGACTTACAATCGGTGCAGCAAGTGCCATAGCAAGATTTGATAAGAATGGAGTATTAGGTTCATTAAGTGTGAATTTAACAGTATTTTCATCTAGTGCTTCAACTTTATTAACTCCTGCAAATGTAAATGATGCATATGGCATATCGTCGGTTCTATTTGGAGGTAATTGACGAGTTACTGATTTAACTACAGAATCAGCATTGAAGTCAGTTTGATCATGAAATTTGACACCTTTCCTTAGATGAAAGGTATATTGAGTACCATCATCACTGATATCCCAACTTTCTGCTAAACAAGGTTCAATATTTGTATTATTATCTCCGTATTTAACTAATCCTTCATAAATATTACATATAACTTTAGCAGATTCACCATCATCAACAAAAGCAGGATCAAGGCCCCTAGGATCTGCCCCTTGCGCAAAAATAAATGTTTTGTTACCAGTTGAACTTTGAGAATTTGAAGTTTGTCCACCACATCCAACAAGAAAAGTAGCAGATAGTAGTGCTGATAAAATAAGTGATAATATTCTTTTTTTCATAAAATAGCCCCCTAATTAGTTTTTATATTAAATTTATAAAATAAAAATTATAGCAAATTAGAATTCTATAATTTAATTCATTTTAATTACCTCAAGTTTTGATTGTTATATCAATACAAAAAATACTTTATTTTCCTGTTGATAATTTTAAAATATTATAACATTAATTTGTAAAAAAGTATATGTTTTTAAGATAAATTAATACCAATTAATATAAAAAAATATAAAATATATAAGAAAAAATTAAATAAATTATTAATATAACAATTAGTATATTTGATATATTGTATATTTTTATAGATTATCAATAAAAACAATAAACGTTAGTGTAGCATACCTTAAAAATAAACACACAAAAAAGCACAAAAAAGAAATAACAAAAAAATCACACAATAAAATAAAATATAACAAAATTTATAACACATATATTTATTTTATGACATAATATTTCAAATTAATGCAAGTTTTTGTTATAATAGAATTATAATTTAAAAATTATATATTATTTAAATTTTCTATAAGATAAGCAAGTGTTAAAATATTAAACATAATTTAATATTTTAACTAAGGAGAATCTATAAATTGTAGAAATAAAAATCATGTAAAAACGTTATGAATGCTAACTATTGGATAAAAATTAATAATTTTAGGAGATAGAAAAATATGAGATTAGTTCCAATTGAATGTGTAAGACCAAATACAATGCTAGGAAAAACATTATATGATCTAGAAGGTAGAGTTTTATTAAAATCAGGGGTAATGTTAGGGGAAAGAGTTATTTCAAAAATAAGAGAACTTAATATCTTATCATTATATATAATTGATGAATACAGTTCAGATGAAATCGAAGATATTATTAAACCAGAATTAAGACAAAAAGCAATTATAACTATAAAAAAAGCTTTTTCAGATATAAATAAATTTACAGTTGCGGATAAGTATTCCAAAAAAGAGGAAAAGTATTATGAAAATATCGGCAATATGACAGAAGATTTAATTGATGAAATATTAAATAATAAAGAAGTAACTTTATCTTTAGTAGATATAAGAAGTATGGATAATTATATTTATGCTCATTCAGTAAATGTTGCTATAATATCACTTATTCTTGGAATAAAGTTAAAACTTCCTAAAAGTAAATTAAAAGCGCTTTGTATGGGGGCCTTATTGCATGATATTGGAAAATCATTTATTCCAAAAGAAATTTTAAATAAAAATGATAAATTTACATTAGAAGAAATTGAGGTTATAAAAAAACATAGTAATTTAGGTTATAGATATTTATCTGATTCTTATAATTTAAGTGCAAATAGTAAAATGATAGTACTTCAACATCATGAAAGAGTAGATGGAAAAGGGTATCCTGATAACTTATCAGGTGATAAATTAAATACTTTAAGTAAAATTGTAAGCATTGCAAATACATATGATTACTTATCAACGGATAGTCCTAATAGAAGAGCTATGGTTCCAAGTGATGTTTTAGAGTATTTAATGTCTAATGCTGGAATCATATTTGATTATGATATGGTGAATATTTTTTGTAAAATAGTAGTTCCATTTACCAAAGGGACACTAGTTACTCTTAGTAATGATGATACAGCAATAGTAGAGGAAAATACACCAAATCTCCCATTAAGACCAACTATAAAAATACTAGATAGTAGTGATAAAAATAGAATAGGAATTAAAATTAATCTTGTTAATGATCCTTCACTTGTAATAAACAAAATATGTTATCAATTAGACTAAAATAGTTTTATTTAAATAAAAAGATAACTTCTATAAAAATAGAAGTTATCTTTTTTTACTTTATCAAAATATACTAAAGCTGTAAATCTGTATTGTAACAATATAGATTTTATTAGAATATATTATAATGACACAAATGATAAAAAGGAGGAAAACATTAATGGGAAAAGCAATTTTAAAAGCTAATACAGGTGGGGTAGGTCCATTACCAGTGTTAACAACACAATTAATAAAGGATTTACCAGTAACAAGCGTTACTATAGATACTTCAAAGTTGAGCGATCCTTCAGTACTTTTAACTTTTACTTCACAAATAAATATGACAGCAGAACTTAATGTTAATTTAGTGTTTACTGTTAAAAAGTATGTAGAAAATGGATCAGAACAAACAGTTGGAGGTTCTTGGGTATTTTCATCAATAGCAGAAGTATTTGAAGCAGAAACATTTGCATTCCAATTCTATGATATAGCTGCTAATCCAGGGAAATTCACTTATACTGTTCAAATTTCTTCAAATTCATTTATAGGAGTTGCAGCAGGATTAACTATAAGCAATGCTACTTTAAGCGTCTTGGCAGTAGATCAAGATTAGATTAAAAAAATATATTTATTTAAATAAAGCAAAAGATAAAAAGGAGGATGAACAAATTTGAGCTCTTTATGTTGTGGAAGAAATCAAAAAGAAAGAGACTTTGAAAGATGTTTACAGGAAATTATGAATGAATCACCTTCTAATGAAAGAAGATGTAGAGCAAAAGAAAATAATATTGTTTTAAGCGCTAATACTGGTGGAGTAGGTCCATTACCAGTATTAACAACACCATTAATAAAAGATTTACCAGTAGCAAGTGTTACTATAGATACTTCAAAGCTAAAAGATCCTTCAGTACTTTTAACTTTTACTTCACAAATAAATATGACAGCAGAACTTAATGTTAACTTAGTGTTTACTGTTAAAAAGTATGTAGAAAATGGATCAGAACAAACAGTTGGAGGCTCTTGGGTATTTTCATCAATAGCAGAAATATTAGAAGCAGAAACATTTGCATTTCAATTCTATGAGGGGAATTCTAATCCAGGAAAATTCACTTATACTGTTCAAGTTTCTTCAAATTCATTTGTAGGAGTTGCAGCAGGTCTTAGTATAACAAATGCTACTTTAAGCATTTTAGCTGTAGATGAAATTTAAAAGTATAATATAAATTATATTATAAATGATCTGCCACAAAATTTATTGCTTTGCTTAAGACATAATATATAATAGTTTTGGGGCAGTGACTTTATATTCAAAATAAATTAAAACATAAACAATTTCATATGAAAGATTTAATTTGTTAACTTAATTTAGGAAAAAATAATAATGAAATCATTAAAATATTAATGTAAATATTTTAATGATTTCATTTTTATAAAAAATTATAACTAATAATGTACTCTTATTAACCAAAATTTAATTTTTTTATTACTCCATCCTAAATCCCAAGGAACGTTATTTCTATCAGTATTATGACAAGTGACTAAAGTATATCCTTTTGAATCAGCTCCGGTAACAACAGAAATATGTGTTATATCTCCTTTTTTCTCATAAGCTACAATATCACCTGGAAGAAGTTTATAAGATAATTTATATACTTTCTCATAACTTCCTCTTGCTATAACAGAAGCCCTTCCACTATTCAAAATATAGTGAGTAAATTTATCTGCATTTACCCATGATCCTGTAGCACTACCTTTTTCATAATTCCAAGCAGAATTTTTTTTAAATTTTCCACCTTCATGTAATATTTGTGAAGCAAAATTTGCACAATCGCCTCCTTCACAATTAAAATTTTTATATTTTTTATTATATTTAAATTCATTTTCTTCATTGTTTGATAAACCACAGAAATTTTCAGCATATTCTAATGCATTTTTTCTTCGTTCACTAATATTCGAAAAGTCCCTACTAGGTTGTAATCTGATAAATTCTTTTATATCATCTACTTTAATATTTTCTAAGTTTAAAGAATCTGCAAAAGGGTCTGTATACCATTCTTTTATTATTTTCAATTCATCATTTTTATTAATTACTTGTAAGCAGTGATATGTTCCTATTTTTGAAGTATTAATTAAATCAGGTTGATCTGGATAAATATATTTATACTCTGTACTACAAAGTATGTTAAAAGATGATATGTTTTCACCAACTCTAGACTTTGTAATTTTAGTTTTAGGTATTATATTTATGAATTTAACACCTTGTTTTTCAGCCCAATTATTTATATACTTTATTTTTCTTTCTTCATACTCATAAGCCCATTGACCCAATTTTCCATCAGTATTATATATATTTTTTAGACATTCTAAATCTTGTGTTAATATTGCTTTACTTTTAATTTTAAAAACATTTTCTACATAATTTTTAATTTCATCATCACTAATTGTATAGGCTGAAACTTTTTTACAACTGTAAGTATTAGTACATAAACATATTATTATAAGTATAACAATACGTATAGTTATTACTGAGGCTCTTTTTAATTTAAATAACCACATAATTACTACCTCTTTCTAAACGAATATTATTTTTAATTTAATGCTTTTTCAATAATATCAATATAATTTTTAGTGGATTCCTCTTGAATAGGAGCACCTTCATACCACTTACTATCATTATTTGAATTGGTAAAATATCTAGCTTTTAATATTATTTCTGGTCTATATTCAAAATGTAAAATATCAAAATGTCCCCATTTACCACCCCAAACAAAATTATTTTTTTCAAATGCATTTACTAATTCTTTAGGATATTCTGAGACTCTTTTTGAACCTTCTTCTTGAGAACACCATTTCCAATAATCTTTTCTATCACTCTTTAAATCAATTGCGATACCATAAGAATGTGGACTTAACCTTCCAGTACCAGCAATAACTCTATAATTATAGGTTCCACTGGCAGGATAGAGTATTGCGGCTACATCACCTCTACTTTTCGAAAGTGGTATAAGTTCTTTAAATACCTCTTCTAAAGATGCATTAGCATTATTTTTTTTATTAAATTGATAATTAGTATATCCATATTTTAGACGAGTTAAATTTTCTTCTATAGACTTTCTAGAGCTTCCATAAATCTCACCCAAAAGTTCATAATTTCTAGCTCTTCCTGGATCAAAAGTTTTTTCCATAACATGAGTATTTTTTTCAAGAGGATAATATTGTTCTAACATATCTTGAAGATCTGGATTTTCTAATTTTTGTTCGTGGGTTTTATTTAATTTATCATCATATAAGATTTTCTTACCAGATTTCATAATTATATATACTTTATCATTATCCTTCTTTTCTACTCCTACTATATCTTCTGGATAAGCTAACATAAGAGTTAAAACATCTTGTTTCATTTCTGTAAGATAATTTTTATTATCATCTGCATTTGATATAACAGATATATTGAAAATAACTAAAAAGCATATTATAAAAATATTTAATTTTTTTATCATTATCTTCATCACCACCATTTAAAACTATATGTACATATAGTTTATCCAAACAAACATTGAATATGTGTTTTGAAAGTAGAGACTATATATTAAAGATAATAAGAATTTTAGAATTAATATTATAAAATAAAGGATATTATCTATAAATTCTTGTAAAAAAAGTTTGAATTAATTACTTAACAATATATAATATTGTTATTGTATATAAACATGTTTTTTAGATTCAGATAATAAATTTTTAGTTTATTTAAAATTTATAATATAAACTTCTTATATACAGTGAACTAAATTTATATAAATTTCAAAAAGCAATTTTGGTGTTAACTATTATATAAATTAGCTTTTAAAATAAATGATAAGGTGTGAAGAAATGGAAGAGTTAAAAAAATCAATTAATGAAATTGCAGAGCAAAAGATAATAAAGCTAGTAATTAGCAATAAATTTAATAAAGGTGTTGAATATAATAAAATAACATTTACATTAAAGGAAAATAGTAAGAAAGAATATTACCAAATAGAGAAGTATACTGATAAACAAGTATTTCATGAAAATATTGATATAAATATGTTTGAAAATAAACTTTTAGACTATGTAGGTTCTAATTATAAACAAGTTTCAGCATGGTCAGATACATATACTTTTGAGCTCAAAATATCTAAAAAAGGTAAAGTTCATTTAGGTAAAAAGAAGAGTGATAATGCAAAGCTTGTTAATAAAAACCATAATAAAGAAAAAAATTATATTCTTAAAGAGGGTATGCTAATTCAACCTCTTATTGATTTAGGTGTCTTCAGTAAAGAAGGTAAGGTTATTAATTCAAAATATGATAAGTATAAACAGATTAATAGATTTGTAGAGATTATAGATGATGAAATCAAAAAAAATGAATATAAAGAACTGACTATATTAGATTTTGGATGTGGAAAATCATATTTAACATTTGTATTATATTATTATTTTGTAGAAATTAAAAAAATTAATGTAAAAATGATAGGTTTAGATCTTAAATCAGATGTCATTAGAAAATGTAATGAAATAGCTAAAAGATATAATTATGAAAACTTACATTTTGAACTAGGGGATATAAATGGATTCAAATATAATAATAAAGTTGACATGGTAATTACATTACATGCATGTGATACAGCAACAGATTATGCTTTATATAATGCAATAAAGTGGAACACTAAAATGATTTTTTCAGTTCCTTGTTGTCAACATGAATTTAATAGTCAAATGAAATCTGAAAAGTTATCCATATTAACAAATTATGGAATAGTTCAAGAAAGAATAGCAGCACTTATGACTGATTCAGTTCGTGCAAATCTTTTAGAATGTGTGGGATATAAAACGCAACTTCTAGAATTTATAGACATAGCACATTCACCTAAAAATATATTAATTAGAGCATCAAAAGCTAAAATATCTAAGGATAAAAGAGAACAATCTTTAGATCAGGTTAAGAATTTAATAAATGAGTTTAAATTTAATCCAACATTATTTAACTTATTAAAAAAAGATAATTTAATAGAATAATGATACTTTAAACAAATAAACGTCTATCTCCTAGCTGAAGTTTGACTTCAATTAATGGATAGACGTTTTATATTAAAGTATAACACTACTTTGAAACATAGTTAATATTAATAGGTTGATAGAGATATTTTTAAGCTATTCTTTTTTAGACATTTTAAGAAGGTCACTGTTTAAGTAAATCTATTTTATTTTACAAATTTAACAATTCCTTCTTTTCTAGGATTAGCTTTTATTTTATCAACAGGATAACCAAGAGAAGCCATTCCCCAGACAATATGATTTTTTGGAATACCAAATTCATTTAACACTTCTCTAACTTCTTTTTCATCACATATTGATTTTAATTGATTAATCCAGCATGAACCTATTCCAAGAGCATTAGCCATTAAAAAAATGTTCTCTAATGCACATGAACAATCAGCTAAACCATTAGTATTATCTTTATCATTAGATAGCATTATAAGAGTAGGTGGATTATAAAAGTTATAATTTTCATCTTTATTTAAAGCAGTCCTAACTACTTTAGCTAAATTTTCAATTTTATCTTTATTTTGGACTACGGTAAACTGCCAGCTTTGTAAGTTCATTCCACTTGGAGCATATATGCCAGCTTGTAGTATTTGATCTATTTCAACATCTGTTATTTGTTGATCTTTAAACTTCCTAACGCTTCTTCTAGTTAAAATATTTTGTAATATTTCATTCATTCTTATCACTCCTTTAATTAGTAATCTGTGTTAATATAAAAATTTTATCACAGGTATATTCTTTAAACAATGAATAGAAATTATTAAAAATTTTTAATTTCAAAACTATTATATGTTATATGAAAATTTTATAGTAATAGAAAATCAATTATGACTCATCTATATAATAAATAGTATTATTTAATTTGAAGGTTTAAAAATTAATGTTATAATAAAGTATCTTAATAAGATGTAATTACTAAATAAAATAGGAAAAGTGAGAAGAGCAAATGAAATTTGAAAAACTAGAAAAAACAATAAATAAACTAGATGCTGATATTGAGGCACTAAGAAGAGTTAAACATTATTTATCAAATGTAGACGAAATTAATGAAATTTCAGATCTTTTAAATAAGGAAAGACAAGTATATGCAGATGAATTATATTCAGAAGATTCAATAGCTTATAATGAATGTTGTGAAAAAATAAGGGAATTATTAGATGAAAATTTAGGTAAGAATGAACAAATAGAATTATTAGAATTTATAAAAGAAAAACATGGAAGAAAATCGCCTAATGTTAGTAAAAAAAGTCATGGACTTAACGCTTGGCTTAAATTTCTTGATATTGAATGTAAGTGGATTGAAAACTCAGAAACCGATTGGTCAGTATTAATAATAACTGGAATTGGACTACATAATCAAAAATAATATCTTAATTATAGTATTAAAATATTAATGATAGTTTAATACTATAAGCTAAAATCTAAAAGCTAATAATATCAATAGTATTATTAGCTTTTAGATTTAGATATAGTAAAGTTTTATTTTTGACTTTGCACATTACTATCAATAAGTTGTAAATCATTTTCTCTTATTATATCAGTTAATAAATCAGCATATATATTATTTCCGTTTTTATCTTGCTTTGTACTGTATCCTGCATTCTTAATTGACTCAGCTTGTTCTATATACTGAGAAGAGTTAAAAACACCATGTTCTTTATAACGTTTATTATTTAAAATAAATTTACCATAATCATCTAAAGAGTCTGTTTTATTTTGATAGCTTCTAAAAGTATCTTTTATAACGGAGTCATAATATTCGGATGTAGTCATAGTTATACTTTTTCCTTTCCAACTACTATCAGCTTTTATTCCAAATAAATTATTTGCTTCAATACTAAGATCTGATTTTCCCCAATTGGATTCTAAAATTGCTTGGGATATTGTAATTGACGGAAGAATTCCATACTTATTATACAATTCAATAGCTTTTGGGGAAAGTTCATCAATAAACTTTCTAGAAGATGAATCCTTGTTTAAATTATTAGGTACTAATCCTATAGATTTCAATTGTTCTAGATATTTATAAGTTTGCTTTTTTTGAGAATCAGTAAATGATAAGTTCTTGAGCATATTTTCTAAACTTATGAGTTTATATTTATTTCCTTTACTATCTTTTTCTAAGAATGTTTGTCCTAATTTTATCACATCTTGATCAGTTGTCTTTGAAATATTTTTATCATATCTAACATAGTCAATTGCGACTAGATATTTCCAATTAACTTGTAATTTCCCTTTACTCACATTATCAGCTGAATTTATATAACGTTTCATTTCTGTATAATTTAATTTTATATTATCATCTTTATGAAAATAATATAATAATGTAAATCCAATACATATAAGAATAAGTAGCAAAAATATAATTTTTAATGTTTTTATTATTGCTTTTTGCACTTTTTCATATATTGTATTTTTCCTTTTGTTAGTTAACATTATGTTTCATACCGCCTTTTTTTATTTTTATATATAAATTTATAATTTTTTATCAAATTAATTAAAGTTTGCACTAAAAGTAACGAATTATATTAATAATAACATATTTTTTTGTTTATTTTATAATATTGCAATAATATTAAGGTTTTTTTAAGCAATAACAATTGAGTTGCGTTAAACCAAGGACAACTTACTCAGTTTAACGGAGTAAAAACATATTATTAAAATATTTATTAATTTGTTATATTTTGATAATTAATCGGGAAATATACTCATATAATTAAAAAAAGTGTGTTAAAACAAGATTTTTGACGAATAGATTAAACAAACAGGAGGAATAATATGAACATTTTCAAGAAAAAATCAGTAAATCAAATACTGGAAGGTATACATAAGACTGGTCTTAAAAAGAATCTTAGAGCTAAAGATATTGCGGCATTTGGTATTGGTGCTGTAGTAGGTGTAGGAATATTTGTTGCTACAGGGGAAGGTGCACATTTAGCAGGACCAGCGGTAATAATTTCATTTATTATAGCAGGTATAGTAGCTTGTCTTTGTGGATTATGTTATTGTGAACTTTCAACTATGTTTCCAGTTGCAGGAAGTACATATTCTTATGCGTATATAGTATTTGGTGAAATAGTTGCAATGATAATTGGATGGTGCCTAACAGCAGAATACTTAGTTGCTTGTAGTGCCATTGCATCAGGATGGTCAGGCACATTTGTTGGAATATTAAAATCTATAGGGATAACACTGCCAATAGAATTTACTGCATCTCCAAGTAAAGGTGGAATAGTAGATTTACCAGCTATATTAATAATAGTATTAATAACTTTTATTTTATATTATGGTATGAAAGAAAGTGCAAAAATTAATAATATAATTGTAGGAATAAAAATAGCTATAATTATTATATTTGTGCTTCTTGGAGTATCTCATATAAATTTCTCTAACTATACTCCTTTTGTTCCACTTGGAGTTAAAGGTATTTTTGCTGCAACAGCTACTATATTTTTCTCTTATATAGGTTTTGATGCAATATCAACAGCTGCAGAAGAAGCTGAAAATCCTAATAGAGATATCCCATTAGGACTTATAATCTGCTTAGTAGTAGTTACAATACTTTATGTTTCAGTTGCGTTCGTACTTACAGGAATGATTCCATATAAAGAAATAATATCAGAAAATGCAGTACCAGGTGCTTTAGCAAGTGTAGGTATAAATTGGGGTGCAGCATTAGTAGGAACAGGAGCAGTTCTTGGAATGATTTCTACTTTAATGGTTATGCTTTATGGTCAAGTTAGAATATTTATGGTTATGTCAAGAGATGGACTTTTACCAAATTTATTTTCAAAAGTACATCCTACACATAAAACGCCATACCTATCAACTATAATAACAGGAAGTATAGCAGCAATTATAGCTGGATTCTTACCACTAGATTTTATTGTAGAATTTTTAAGTATAGGAACATTATTAGGTTTTACAGTAGTATCTGCTGCTGTTATAGTGCTTAGAAAAACTATGCCGAATTTTAAAAGAATATTTAGAACTCCTGGAGTACCATTTACTCCAATAATATCTATAATATGTTGTATAGCTTTATTAAGTAGATTAAAATTAAAAACTTGGATAGGTTTTTCAGTTTGGCTTATTATAGGCCTTTTAGTATACTTTATTTATGGAAGAAAAAACAGTGTACTTCAAAATGAAGAAAATTCAGAGGAATAAGAAAGTATCTTATTAAAGTTAAATGAATTATAAAAATTAATATAAATTAAAGACTTATAATTAACTGATTATAAGTCTTTAATTTTGTTTAAATATTTAAATTAAATAAAATAAGTTATTAACTTGAGAATATAAGTTTTTATAGAATTTTAAATCTATAAATATTTAACTACTATTCCATATAAAATAAAAACGACTATTGAAATAAAATTTAATTTTTTAAAATTAATATTGAAATATTATTTCATGAATGTTAATATTAATACATGGAATGAAAACGTAATCAAAAGAAAAGTTGATATGGAGGAGAAAGATATGAATAAATTAAAATTGAAAAATTTAATAACTGAAAGTAGAAATGAACATACTAAGGATATAGATAAAGTATCAACCTTAGAAATGGTAAAAAAAATAAATAATGAAGATAAGAAAGTAGCAGAAGCTGTGCAGAAAGAACTTCCTCAAATAGCAGAAGCCATAGATTTTATAGTTCAAAAAATGCATAAAGGAGGACGTTTAATTTATATAGGTGCAGGAACATCAGGAAGACTTGGAATCTTAGATGCATCAGAATGTCCACCTACATATGGAGTTTCAGAAGAATTAGTACAAGCTATTATAGCTGGCGGGAAAGAAGCTATATTTAGAGCAAAGGAAGGTGCAGAAGATTCAAAAGAATTAGCAGTAGAAGATTTAAAAAATAAGAATATAACAGAGAATGATACAATAGTAGGACTTGCAGCATCAGGAAGAACTCCATATGTTATAGGAGGGATAGAATATGCAAATAAAATAGGGGCATTAACAATTTCAGTTACTTGCAATGCTAATTCAGAAGTTGCAAAGGAAGCCAAAATATCAATAGCACCAGTAGTTGGACCAGAAGCTATAACAGGTTCAACTAGATTGAAATCAGGAACAGCTCAAAAATTAGTCTTAAATATGATATCAACAGGAGTTATGATAAAACTAGGTAAAGTATATGGAAATCTCATGGTAGATTTAAAATCAACAAATGAAAAATTAGTTGAAAGAGCTAAAGGAATAGTTTGTGAAGCAACAGGAATAACTATGGAAGAAGCAACAAAGATATTAAATGAAACAGACTTTGATGTTAAGTTATCAATATTTATGATATTGTCAAAACTTAATAAAGAAGAGGCAAAAATTAAATTAGCTGATAATAAAGGATATATAGCTGAAGCACTAAAGAAAATTTGAAAAATGTATGGAGGGGAACATTATGACAAATAAAGAAATTGCTCAAAATTTAGTAGAGTTAGTAGGTGGAAAAAATAATATAAAATCTGTTACTAATTGTATGACTCGTTGTAGATTAGAATTAAATGATTTTTCAAAGGTTAAAATAGAGGAAATTAAAAAATCTGAAGCAGCTATAGGAGTAGTTAAAGCTGAAGGGCAATTACAGGTTATTTATGGTCCAGGAAAAGTAAATAAAGTAACTGAAGAAGTAAATAAAATAGTAGATATAAATATAGTTATAGGAGAAGAAGCAGTATCAGAAACTAAGGCTAGATTACAAGAAAAAAATGATACTAAATTTAAAAATATACTTAAAAAATTAGGAAATATATTTATTCCACTTATACCGTTATTTGTAGCTTGTGGACTAGTATTAGCAGTTAATAATATAGCAGGGGTATATTGGGGAGATATATATAAAACAACAATATCAAGTCAAATAATAGGACTTATAGGTAATGGAGTATTCTCTATTTTATCAGTTTTAGTTGGTGTAAATGCAGCAAAAGAATTTGGCTCACAAATGCCTATGCTTGGTGGTGTATTAGGTGGAATTCTTTCATCAGCAACACTTGCAAAAATAACTCTTTTTGGAAAAGAATTAACTCCAGGACGTGGAGGAATTATTTCAGTAATATTAGTAGTAGTTTTAGCTTGTTTTATTGAAAAGGTTTGTAGGAAATTTGTGCCAGAGGTATTAGATTTATTTATCACACCATTAGTTACACTTACACTTTCAGCTTTAGCAGCATTATTTATACTTCAACCAATAGGAGGATTTATTTCAGATAGTATAGGAGTAGTAGTAGCACAAACAATAGCATCAGACAATATGATAATATCAGTTGTATCAGGAGCTGTATCAGGAGGTTTATTTTTACCACTAGTTATGACAGGAATGCATCAAGCATTAACACCAATACATGCAGATTTAATAACTAATGTTGGATATACTGTATTACTTCCTATATTAGCAACAGCGGGAATGGCACAAGTAGGCGCAACTATAGCAGTATTAAGAAAAACTAAAAATGAAAGATTAAAGAAAGTTTGTAAAAATGGATTAGTACCAGGATTTTTAGGAATAGGAGAACCGTTAATATATGGAGTAACACTGCCTCTTGGAAAACCTTTTCTTGGAGCTTGCCTTGGAGCGGCAGTAGGTGGAGCGGTAATGGCAATATTAAAGGTAGGAGCAGTTGCTTTAGGTGTATCAGGATTACCTTTAGCGTTACTAATCGCAAATTGTAAAATGGTAGTATTTTTAATAGGTGTGTTAGCATCATATATAAGTGGATATTTATTTACTAATATATTAGGTTTTCAAGATCCAGTAGAATAAAAAATTAAAAAGACCCGTTTGGGTCTTATTAATAATATATATTAATAATATATATTAATAATTTAAAGGATGATGTTTTTTATGTGTTATGGTTTTTCAGTTTATTTTGGTTTAGATAATACAAGAGAGGAAAATATAAAGTTATTAAAAGAAGCATATAAGCTTAAGTTTACAAGAATATTTACTTCACTTCATATACCAGAAGCTAATTATGATATATTAAAGTCAGAGATCAAGGAGTTTTTTAAAATAGCTAAAGAATACAATATGGATATAATAAGTGATATTTCTCCTAATACTTTTAAATTTTTAGGATTAGATAATATGGATTTAAAAGGTTTAAGTAATATAGGGGTTAAGACTATAAGAATAGATTTTGGGTATACAGAAGAAGAAATAGCTAAAATGAGTAAAAATATTTATGGAATTAAAATTCAGTTAAATGCATCAACAACAACTGAAGAATTTTTAAAAAAACTAGATAAATATTCACCTAATTACAATAATATAGATGCCCTACATAATTTTTATCCAAGAGTAGGTACAGGAATTTCAGAAAAATGCATGAAAGAGAAAAATGCTATTTTAAATCAAAGGGGAATTAAAGTTTCTGCTTTTGTACAATCAAATAATAAAAAAAGAGGACCATTAAAAGATGGATTACCAACATTAGAAGATCACAGAAGTATGGATGTAAGAGAGGCTGCAAATCATTTATTTGCATTAGGCAATCAATGCGTATTTATAGGAGATTCTCTTCCAAGTGAAAAGGAACTAAAAGATTTATCATCATTAAAACCAGATGCGATAGAACTTTTAATAAAACTAAAAGATTATAGTGATATAACTTTTAGATTATTAAAAGAAACGTATACTCAAAGAATAGATGAGGCACGAGATGCTATAAGAGCCAGTGAAAGTAGATTAATTATTAAAGATGAGAAAATAAAAGCGTTTAATACTGTAGATAAAAAATGTGGAGATATTACAATAGACAATGAAAATTATATGAGATATATGGGGGAGTTACAAATACTTAAAACAAATCAAAAAGGAGATTATAGAACGAATGTTGTAGCTTCTGTTTTAAAACGATATATTTATTTATTAAAATATATTGAGGGTGGAAAGAAATTTTATTTTACTATAGCAGACAGAGAAAATTAAAATTAATACAAAAATAAGAATTAAATAACTGTAAACTTAAAAATAGAGTAAATGCTCATTATAAAAGAAGCATATACTCTATTTTTTGTAGTGATTATTTATATATAATATGTTAAATTATATACGATTTTTCTTTTATAAGGTACTAATTTTAAAAATGTGTTAAAATAATAGGTAGATTATTATTATGAAGAAATACATAAAGGAGTTTTAATTTTAATGAATATAATTACATTAGAGAATATACATAAAAGTTATAGTGAAAAGATACTACTTAATAATATATCATTAGGTATTAATGAGGGTGATAAAATTGGACTTATAGGAATTAATGGTACAGGAAAATCAACCTTTTTAAAAGTTGTTGCTGGGAAAGATGAATTTTTTGATGGAAATATAACAAAAGGAAAAAATGTAAGAATAGAATATCTTTCACAAAATCCAGAGTTTAAAAGTGGAGCTACTGTATTAGAGCAAATTTTTAGAGGCGACACAAGAGAAATGAAACTTCTTATGGAATATGAAGATTTATTAGAAAAAATAAATTCTTGCAATAGTGAGGATTTTGAAGACTTAAATAATAAGCTTATAAAACTTCAAGGAGAAATTGATTCTCTTAATCTGTGGGATTTAGAAAGTGAAGCTAAAAGTATTTTAAATAAACTTGGCATATCTAATTATAATGAAAAAATTGATAATTTATCAGGTGGACAAAAAAAGAGGGTTGCGCTTGCATCTGCATTAATAACCCCATGTGAATTACTTATATTAGATGAGCCTACAAATCATTTAGATGCAAAATCTATAGAGTGGCTTGAAGAATTTCTGAATGCAAGAAAAGGCGCTCTTTTAATGATTACTCATGATAGATATTTTTTGGATAGAGTGGCTAACAGAATAATAGAATTAGATAGAGGAGACCTTTATTCATATCCAGGAAACTATACAGCTTTTTTAGAGAAAAAAGTTGAAAGACTTGAAACAGAGCAAGTTCAAGAAGAAAAAAGAGAAGCTTTAATAAGAAATGAATTAAAGTGGGTAAGAAGAGGAGCTAAAGCTAGAACAACTAAACAAAAAGCTAGACTTCAAAGATTTGACGAACTTGTAAATACTAAAAATATTGAGAGACAGGAAGATGTGCATATGTCTTTTGTTGGAACAAGACTTGGTAAAAAAGTAGTTGAATTATATGATGTATGTAAATCTTTTGGTGAAAAAGAAATTATTAAAGATTTTAATTATATATTTTTAAGAGATGACAGAATCGGAATAATTGGAGAGAATGGTGCAGGTAAAACTACATTAGTGAATTTAATTAGAGGGGTATTACCTTTAGATAGCGGAACAATAGAAATAGGTGATACTGTTAAAATAGGTTGCTTTGCTCAAGATAATTCTAATATGGATCATAGTTTAAGAGTTATTGACTATGTTAAAGAAGGTGGAGAATACATTCCAACTGAAGATGGGACTAAAATAACAGCATCTTCAATGTGTGAAAGATTTTTATTTGATAGTACAATGCAATATACACCGATTGAAAAATTATCTGGTGGAGAAAGAAGAAGACTTCATCTTTTAAGAGTTTTAATGGAATCTCCAAACTTTTTAATTTTAGATGAGCCCACTAATGATTTAGATATTGAAACATTAAAAATTTTAGAAGCATTTTTAGATGATTTTATTGGCGTTGTAATTGTTGTATCACATGATAGATATTTTTTAGATAGAATTTGTAATAAAATATTCTCTTATGAAGGGAATGGAAAGATTAAAGAATATAACGGAAATTATAGTGATTTCTTAATTGCAAAAGAAATTGAAAAGCTTGAAGATTTAAATAAAAATACAACATCTGATAAATCAAGTAATGGTTCCAAAAATCAAGGGAAAGAAAGAATTAAAAATAAAGATGATAGACCAAAGTTTACATTTAAGGAACAAAAAGAATTTGAAACTATAGATGATGATATTGCTAATCTTGAACAAAATATGGAAGATGTTGAAAAAGACCTAGAAAAAAATGCTACTAATTATGGAAAGCTTAATGAATTAATTAAAGAGAAAGAAAAAATTCAACAAGAATTAGATCATAAATATGAACGTTGGGAATATTTAAATGAAATAGCAGCAGCTATTGAGGAATATAACTTAAATAAAAATAAATAAATTTAAAGTTATTTATTTAAGTAAACTTTTAACAATTTAGGAGGATAAAATTATGGAGTTACATATGTATTTAAAAGGTAAAAAAGAACCTACAATATTTAAAGGTGATAGAATAGACGTTTTAGATATAGAACTTCAAGGTAAAAAGTATAAACAAGTTAGATATTTTAGAAAAGGATTTTCAAAGTCAGAATATATAGATACTTCTTTAGTAATTAGGTTTAAGGAAGTAAATAACTAAATTAATAAGTAGTATACAGTACTTGATAAATGTTTAAATTATAAAATTTATTAGGTACTGTAAATTATTATATTTTATTGTAGGTGATATCATTGATAAAACAAATTTTACTAGAAGGATTTAATAAGAGTATAAGTGGTAGAAATAGATTAAAAGCGGAAAACATATTAAAAAATGACTTGATAAAAGATATTAATGTAAATGTTGATAAACATATGATAGATATAGTATCTTCTGTTATCTCAGAAAGTCTTTTTAGTGAATAT
The DNA here is from genome assembly GCF_054768135.1 of Clostridium sp. CTA-5. Classification (NCBI taxonomy): domain Bacteria; kingdom Bacillati; phylum Bacillota; class Clostridia; order Eubacteriales; family Clostridiaceae; genus Clostridium; species Clostridium sp. CTA-5. The sequence continues at coordinate 835,372 of NZ_BAAAAT010000001.1, forward strand.
TCATGTAAAATAGAAATTGATAGTAAGACAAAAGAAGTTATAGGTACTTATTGTAGTTGCTTAGACTTTGAAAAAAAAGAATTTTCTAAGGACAATTACTGTTGTAAGCATTTAGTTGCTTCGTTTTATTATCTTTTAAATAAAATAGATAATGATGAAGATTTAAAGAAAAAGTTTATATTTTTAGAAGATACAAGTAATAAAGATGGTGAAATATTTTCTTCACCTACTAATAAAGGTCAGGATACTTTAGCATTATTGTTAGATTCTAATAAGGAAAAAGTAAAGTTTGAAGTAACATTAAATAGAAATAGTTGGTCTTCAAAACTTCAAGCTGAATTTAAGATAGGGCTTAAAAATCAAAGCAATAAAATGTATATTTTAAAAGATATAAATCAGTTTTTAACTTATATGTATAACAAAATGCCCATTAAGTATGGTAAAGAATTTATTTTTAATATAAGAAATCAAAATCTTTCTTTTGAGGATAGAAGATTAATTAAATTTCTATATAGAATTAATGAAATGGAAGGATTACAAAGCAGTTTTAGAAGAAGCCAAGACAAATTAATTAGTGGAAAAACATTAACGATTCCAGATATATTGGTTAAACCTTTTTTAGAAATAATAAAAAGCCATAGAATTTATCTTGGAGATGGATTTTTTTGTAGAATAATTGATTCGGAAATATTATATGAGGACATTCCTATTCCATTTTCGCTCTTAGAAAGGAATAATAATATTATATTAGAAGCACCAAATGGTATGCCGCAGGCGCTTACTCAAAATGAAGATGTATTTTTATATGGTACGTCAATTTATATACCATCTGTAGAGCAATGTGAAAGATTAAGTCCTTATCTTAAAGTATTTAATGCAACTTCAGGTATTACATTTAATAAAAGTGATGAAAAAAGAATATTAAAAGAATTAATACCGTCAATACAGCAGTTGACAAATGGATTAATATTATCTAAATCAATCAAAAATAAAGTAATAATAGCACCTGTTACATTCAAATTTTATTTTGATAAGGAAAGGGAAAATGTATATTTAACTTTAAAAGTATCTTATGCTGGACATGAATTTAATCATTTTGAAGAATTTAAAGATAAAGTTATATATAGAGATGCCCAAAAAGAAAAAGAAGTTTATGGGTTAATAAAGAGACTAGGGTTTGAAGAAATAGATAACAAGTTTATTTTTTTAAAAGATGATGATAGTATATTTAAATTTTTTAGATATGAAGTAGAAAAATTACAAGATTATGGTGAGGTATTTTATTCTGAGCGTTTTAAGGGTATAAAGAATATATCTAAATCAGATTTCAAAGGAGAAATTAGAAAAGGAAAATATGATTATTTTAATTTTGAATTTGTTTTAGGGGATATTTCTAAGGAAGAAACATCAAATATACTTCGAAGCTTTAGAGATAATTTAAAATATTATAAACTTGAAAATGGAGAATTTTTGGATTTAGAAGAGCAAAATTTAAAAGAAGCTTTAACACTATTAGATAATTTGCTTTTAGAAGAAACTTTAAATAATAATTTTATTGAGGTTAATAAAAATAGAGCTGTTTATTTAGAACAATATTTAGAAGATAAAGATTTGAGGTTCATAACTGGAAGAGATGAATTAAAAGAACTTAAAGAAAGACTAAAAAATATTAAAAATAAGGCGTTTCAACCTCCTTATGGTGTTCAAGCTACATTGCGTGAGTATCAAAAGGATGGATATAATTGGTTCAGAACACTTGATTATTTAGGATTTGGTGGAATACTTGGAGATGAAATGGGACTTGGTAAAACTCTTCAAGCAATAACATTTTTACTATCAAAATCCAATTCACATTCACTTATAGTAGCACCAACTTCATTAATATATAACTGGTTTAATGAGTTTAAAAAGTTTGCTCCTTCTATAAAAGTATGTATAGTAAATGGAAATAAAGAAGATAGAGAAAGTTTAATTAAATCTTATAATGATTATGATGTAATAATAACAACATATAATCTTTTAAAAAGGGATTTAGATCTTTATACAATGGAATTTAGTTATTGTATTTTAGATGAAGCTCAAAACATTAAAAATCCCTCTTCACAAAGTGCAAAAGCTGTAAAAACCATCAATGCTAATGGAAGATTTGCATTAACAGGTACTCCAATAGAAAATTCTTTAATGGAGCTTTGGTCAATATTTGATTTTATAATGCCAGGATATCTTTTTAATGAGAAGAGATTTACAACAAGATATTATAGAAGACTTGAAGAAGAAAAAGAAATATTGGAAGAACTTAATAGACTTGTAAAACCATTTATATTAAGAAGATATAAGAAAAATGTAATTAAAGAATTACCAGATAAAATCGAAAAGCGTTTATTAATACCATTAAGTGACGAACAAAAATTAGTTTATAAAACTTATTCTGATTATGCTAAAGACTTAATATCAAAAAAAGTAGAAGATGATGAGTTTAAAAATAGCAAAATAGAAATACTATCTTATATAACAAAACTAAGACAAATATGTTTAGATCCATCCATAGTAATGGAAAATTACTCAGGAGGAAGTGGCAAAATAGAAGCACTTATAGAATTATTAGATCAAAGTATTGGTGAAGGACATAAAATATTGGTATTCTCACAATTCACCTCTGTGCTTAAAAATATAGCTAACATCTTAAAGCAAAATAATATTTTATTTTCGTACTTAGATGGTTCAGTTTTATCTATTAATAGAATGAAAATGGTAGAGGAATTTAATGAAGGAGAAAATTCAGTATTTTTAGTATCATTAAAAGCAGGTGGTACAGGACTTAATTTAACTAGTGCTGATATAGTAATACACTTTGATCCTTGGTGGAATCCAGCTGTTGAAGATCAAGCTACAGATAGAGCACATAGAATAGGTCAACAAAATACTGTTGAAGTTATAAAACTTATATCTCAGGGAACTATAGAAGAAAAAATAGTTGAACTTCAAGATGTTAAAAGAGAACTTATTGATAAAATTTTAAGTGATGATTTAAGTGTAGGTTCATTAATAAGTACATTGAAAGAAGAAGAAATTTTAAGTTTGTTTAATTAGACATTTAAAAGTATCACTAAAGGTGGGTGACAGTATGCATGAATTAATGATCTATTTAAGAGAGATTAATACTATATCAATTATTTTAAGACTTACATTAGCAACAATTTGTGCTGGAATCATTGGTGCTGAAAGAGGTAGAAAAAATAGACCTGCTGGATTTAGAACACACATTTTAGTATGTATTGGAGCAACTATTATTATGATAACAAGTCAATATATGACTGATATACTTAAATTATCAGGTGACGCTAGTAGAATGGGAGCTCAAGTTATAAGTGGAATAGGTTTTTTAGGTGCAGGAACTATAATGGTTGTTGGTAAAAATCAAGTTAAAGGTCTTACAACAGCAGCAGGACTTTGGGCATGTGCTTGTATGGGGTTAGCAATAGGAATAGGCTTTTATGAAGGTGCAATTATATCATGTATATATTTGTTTGGAGTAGTAACAGGCCTACATAAACTAGACACTTATATGCAAACCCATTCTAAAACTATGGATATCTATGTGAAATTTGAAGATATTAGTGGGGTAGCTAATTTTATTTCTTCCGTTAAAAAAGATGGAACTAAGATATCAAATATTGAATTAAGAAAAACAATTGATGAGGAAAATAAAAAAATTATTGGTTTAATAATGACATTGAAACTTATTAAAAAGTGGGATCATATGGAATATATATTATCTCTTCATAATATTGATGGAGTTTGTTCTGTAGAAGAAATGATATAAACTTTTGTCAATAATAAAAGCTATGCGAGGCACTTACAGAAATGTAGGTGTCTTTTCTTTTTAGGATAGCATTTTATTTATTAATCTCTTTTTTAGATTAATAAATAAGAATAGTTATAAGATATTTTGTACACACTATTTTAAAAAGGAGTGTAACAATTATGAATGGAAATGCAGAACTTTTAAACTTTATATATCAAAATTCACAAATGGGAGTAGATACAATTAACAAATTAATAGAGTTAGTTGAAGATAAAAGTTTTAAAGAACATTTAAATGAAGAATTAAAAACTTATAAAGAAATACATATAAAAGCTAAGGAACTTCTTAATTTTAATGATTATCATGAAAAAGGTATAGGTACGGTTGAAAAGTTAAGAACTTACATTATGATTAATATTCAAACTTTAGCGAATAAGACACCATCTCATATTGCTGAAATGCTTATACTAGGAAGTAATATGGGGATTATAGATGCGATAAAAAATATTAGAAAATATAATGATGCTGAAAAAGATATCTTAAATTTAATGAAACAATTACAAGAGTTTGAAGAAAATAATGTAGAAAAATTAAAAATGTTTTTATAATAAAGTTTATATGGCACATTTTAGAAATATTTTAAATATAATATTTAAGAAGTTATTAATATTATAGGAGTATTATATTATATGCCAATTAAAAAGAAGATCATCATAGATAGAACAAAAAAAAATAAAAAAGATAATATTCTAATAGAAGTTGCTAAAGATCAAGAAATTGGAGAATTTATTAATGGTTTTGAGGTAATAAAACCAGTTAAAAGATACGGAAAATACTACGTATTAGTAAAAAATAAGTGATTATATCGACATAAAATAGAAATTATAATTAATTTATAATTTCTATTTTTTTATAAAAAATTCTAATTGTTAAATTTATAATATGATGTTAAAATAATTTTGGGTGGTATCTTATGGAACCTCACCAGAAATTTTTAATAATTAATAATATATAGCAACTCATATCTATAGGAATGAGATTGAAATTAGGATGTTGTATCACTATGGAGGTGATACTATTAGAGTAGGATTTATTGGCCCTGGGAAGGTAAGTGTATCTTTAGCGCGCTACTTTACTCATAAAGGGATAAAATTAACTGGCTTTTATGGAAAGAATGTTTTAAATACACAAGAAGCAGCTAATATTACTAAATCAAAGCTTTATTATAATTTAGAAGATCTTGTTAAAGAAAGTGACATATTATTTATTACAACACCTGATGACATCATTTCAACTATAGATAAACAGCTATCAAAATTTGATCTTAATAACAAATCTTTTTGCCACACGAGTGGTTCATTATCATCAAATATATTAATTAATGCAAAATGTTCTGGTGCATTAACCTATTCCATACACCCAATATTCGCATTTTCAAGTAAAAATACAGATTTAAAAGAGTTAGGAAATATATTTTTTTCAGTGGAAGGAGAAATAACAAATAAGGATTCAGAAATTATTAAACTTCTTACTAAGTTAGGTAATAAATATTTTATTAGATCATCTGACACTTCATCAATTTACCACTTAGCAAACGTTTTAGTTTCTAATTTGGTTTTGTCATTGTTAGAAATAGGTACTGAATACTTTATTAATTTAGGATTAAACGAAAAAGAAGCATTAGAAGCTATTTACCCTCTTGTTAAAGGTAATATTCAAAGTATTTTTGATAAAGGCTTTGTTAAATCTTTAACAGGGCCTGTGGTAAGAGGGGATGTTATGACAGTAAAAAATCATATCTTAATGATAAAAGAAGAACATAAAGATATTTATAAAGTACTATCTCTAAATTTATTAAAACTCACTTCATTGAAAGAATGTAGAGATTATTCTACTACAAATAACTCAGTAGATTTTTATGAAGAGAGTACATTAAACAATTTATTTAGTCATTCTAAAAAACACAAAGACATTTATGAAGTTTTAGGGGGAATAGAGTAATGAAAAACTCAATATCAACTTTTCAAAAATTAAAAAATGAAGGCAAAAAAATAAGTATGCTTACTGCATATGATTATTCAATGGCAAAAATTATTGATGAAAGTGGTGTTAACGGAATTTTAGTAGGGGATTCTCTGGGAATGGTTATAAAAGGTGAAGATGATACTTTATCTGTTACTGTTAATGAAATTATATACCATACAAAAGCAGTAAAAAAAGGTGCTAAAAAGGCAATGATAGTAAGTGATATGCCCTTTCTATCTTATCATATTTCAAATGAAAAAGCTGTTGAAAATGCGGGTAGAATGATTAAAGAAGGAGGGGCAAATGCAGTTAAACTTGAAGGAGGGGCAAATGTAATAAATCAGATTAAAGCTATCGTAGATGCTCAAATTCCAGTTATGGGGCATTTAGGATTAACTCCTCAATCAATTAATGCTTTTGGTGGATTTAAGATACAGGGAAAAAATGAAGGTGCTGCAAGAAAACTTATAGAAGATGCTAAATTGATTGAAAAAGCAGGTGCATTTGCAATTGTACTTGAATGTATTCCTAAAGAAGTAGCAGAACTTATAACAAAAGAGATATCTATTCCAACAATAGGGATAGGTGCTGGCAATAAGTGTGATGGACAAATTTTAGTTTATCAAGATATGCTCGGAATGTTTGATGATTTTGTTCCTAAATTTGTTAAGCAATATGCTAATGTAGGAAATACTATGAGAGAAGCAATAAGAGTTTATATTAGTGAAGTTGAAGAAGGCTCTTTCCCACAAGATAAACATAGCTTTAAAATAAATGAAACTGAATTAGAAAAATTATATTAATTAAAGGTGGTTAAATGCAATGTTATTAAAAGAAATTAAAGACCTTAGAAGTATAATCAAAGACTGGAAAAAGGATGGTTTAAAGATAGGCTATGTACCGACAATGGGATCTCTTCATGAAGGTCATCAAAGTTTAATTAAAAAAGCTGTATCTGAAAATGATAAGGTGGTTGTCAGTGTATTTGTAAACCCAACACAATTTGGTCCTAATGAGGATTATGAAAGTTATCCAAGAAATATAGATAAGGACTTAGAGATTTGTAAAAAATCTGGAGCAAGTATAGTATTTAATCCTAATAAAGAAGAAATGTATTTTAATAATAAATCAACAACAGTTTCTGTTTCAAAACTTACAAATGTACTTTGTGGAGCAAAAAGACCTGGGCATTTTGAGGGGGTTTGTTTAGTTCTCTCTAAGTTTTTTAATATAATTACTCCAGATAAAGCTTATTTTGGAGAAAAAGATGCTCAACAAATAGCTGTTGTAAAGAGAATAGTTAGAGACTTAAATATAGATATAGAAATAGTATCATGTCCTATAGTACGTGAAAAAGATGGACTAGCTAAAAGCTCTAGAAATGTATATCTTTCTAAGGAAGAAAGAAAAGCTGCATTAGTATTAAATAGAAGTCTTTCATTAGCTAAAGAAGAATTAAATCATGGTGAAAGAAATTCTAAAAGAATTAAAGATATTATAATAAATGAATTAAACAAAGAACCTTTAGCTAAAATAGACTATGTTGAAATAGTGGACAGTGAATCATTAGAGAATCTAGAAATAGTAAATACTAATGCTTTAATACCAATAGCAGTTTATATTGGTAAAACAAGATTAATAGATAATTTTACATTTAATATTTAGAGTATATAAAAGCACATAAAGGAAGGAATTTAAATATGATACTTACAATGTTAAAAGGAAAGATACACAGAGCAACAATAACACAAGCAGAATTAAATTATGTAGGAAGTATTACAATAGATAAAACCTTAATGGAACAAGCAAATATATTAGAAAATGAAAAAGTTCAAATTGTGGATATAAATAATGGAGCAAGACTTGAAACATATGTAATTCCAGGAAAAAGAGATTCAGGAGTTATTTGTTTAAATGGAGCTGCTGCAAGACTTGTACAACCTGGAGATAAAGTTATTATAATAGCGTATTGTCAAATGGATGAAGAAGAAGCTAAAAAACATAAACCTAAAGTTGTATTTATGAAAGATGATAATACAATAAAAGAAGTAACAAATTATGAATCTAATGAATAATTTATTGTAAGAACTCAAAATATATAATGGGTTTTAAAACCTACTGTAATTTATATTACTAATTAACCTCTATGACTTTGAAAAGGACTATCTCAAAAACGTATTTAGTTATTTGAGGTAGTCCTTTATTTAGCTTTTAAATAAATGTTAGTTTAAATTAGATTTTTGAGATGATTTTCATATAGTAAATTTTTGTTATAAAAGATTAAATAAAATCTTAGTTTTGCTTACTACTTCCCCCTATGATAAAATAAAACTGAATTTCTTATTTAAATAGAGTAATTAATTATTAATAAAGCGATTTATATATTATAATGAACAACTAATATAATTAATTCTTTATATTAAATACGTTATAAAATTTTAAAATAATCTTATTTAGTTAAGTAAGATTATTACTAAAGGAGGAAATTTATTATGGCTTTAACGCCAATGATGGTAGAATACATGAAAACTAAAGAAGAATATAGTGATTGTATTTTATTTTATAGATTAGGTGATTTTTATGAAATGTTCTTTGAAGACGCTATTACTGTTTCTCGTGAGCTTGAATTAGTACTTACAGGGAAAAGTTGTGGACTTGAAGAAAGGGCCCCTATGTGTGGAATACCTCATCATGCTGCAGCTGCTTATATTCCAAGGCTTATAAATAAAGGATATAAAGTCGCTATATGTGAGCAACTTGAAGATCCTAAGAAATCTAAAGGGATTGTTAAAAGAGGAGTTGTTAAAATAGTTACACCTGGTACTTTTATAGATGCTAATAGTACGTTAGAAAATGATAATACTTATTTAATGTCTCTATATATAAATGACGATAGAATAGGCATAGCTATTTCTGATATAAGTACTGGGGAATTTAAAGTAACTTCATTTGATAATATAAAGATAAGCTTATTAGATGAAATTTCAAAAGTAGCCCCTAAAGAAATTTTAGTAGACGAAACCTTAAGTGAGGAATTTATTGAAGATATAAAAGCAGTAAGTTCTGCACTTATATCAAAGAAAAATTTTAAGGAATTTTTAGTTAGCAAAGAAGAACTTATAGAACAATTTTCTGATATGGAAGTTGTTGGATTAACTGAAGAAAGAGAAATTACTAGTAGAGTATTACTTAAGTACATATACGAAACTCAAAAAATGAGTTTAACTAATATAAATTTATTAGAACAATATGAAATAGTAAACTACATGAGTATAGATGGTAATTCAAGAAGAAACTTAGAACTTACTGAAAGTATAAGGGAAAAAAGTAAAAAAGGTTCCCTTTTATGGGTACTTGATAAAAGTGCAACATCTATGGGTGGAAGAACTTTAAGAAAGTGGATAGAAGAACCTTTGATAATTAAATCTGAGATTGAAAAAAGATTAACAGGGGTTGAAGAGGTATTTAACTCAATAAGTTTTAATGAAGATTTAAGGAGTTCTCTTAAAGAAATATATGATATAGAAAGAATTGTTGGTAAAATATCTAACAGAAATGTAAATGCTAAGGATATGCTTTCTCTTAAAGCTTCTTTAGAAAGAATACCTTCTCTTAAAGAACTATTAAAATATGCTAATTCTGAACTTTTAAAGGAATATTTTAATGAATTAGATGAGTTATCTGATATCAAAGATTTATTAGAGAATTCTATTAAGGAAGATCCTTCTTTAAGTATAAAAGAAGGTAATATAATAAAAGATGGATATAACGAAGTTATTGATGAATTACGTCAAAGTAAACTTCATGGTAAAGAATGGATTGTAGCACTTGAAAATAGAGAACGAGAATTTACGGGAATCAAATCATTAAAGGTTGGATATAACAAAGTATTTGGATATTACATTGAAATTTCAAAATCTAATTACAGTTCTATTCCTGAGGGAAGATATATAAGGAAGCAGACTTTAGCTAATGCAGAAAGATATATAACTGAAGAACTAAAAGTAATGGAAGATAAAATTTTAGGTGCAGAAGAAAAACTTATAAATTTAGAATACGATTTATTTTCTGAAATTCGTGATAAAGTAGAAAACGAAATTGCAAGACTTAAAAAAAGTGCTAGAATAATATCAAGTTTAGATGGAATTTCTACGTTAGCATTAGTGGCACTTGAAAATGATTATGTTAAACCAGAAATTAATGAAGATGGATTAATTGACATACAAGAGGGACGTCATCCAGTTGTTGAAAAGGTAATTGGAAAAGGTGAGTTTGTTTCTAATAATACTACATTAAATCAAACAGATAAAGAACTTTTATTAATTACTGGTCCTAATATGGCAGGTAAATCAACTTATATGAGACAGGTTGCACTTATTACTCTAATGGCACAAATAGGTTCATTTGTACCAGCCTCTTCAGCTAATATATCAATATGTGATAAAATATTTACTAGAATAGGTGCATCTGATGATTTAGCAGGTGGTAAATCAACATTTATGGTAGAGATGTGGGAAGTGTCTAATATTTTAAAAAATGCAACATCTAAAAGTTTAGTATTATTAGATGAAGTAGGACGTGGAACTTCAACATATGATGGACTTTCAATAGCTTGGTCAGTTATTGAATATATAACAGGAAATAAAAACTTAAAATGCAAAACATTATTTGCAACTCATTATCATGAATTAACAAAGCTTGAAGGGGTTATACCAGGAGTTAAGAACTATTCTGTCGCTGTTAAGAAAATGAAAGATAGTGTGATCTTTTTAAGGAAGATTGTTGAAGGTGGTGCAGATGAATCTTATGGTATAGAGGTTGCAAAACTTGCAGGACTTCCAGATACGGTTATATATAGAGCTAGAGAAATTCTTAGTGGATTAGAAAAAGAAAATACATTTGATATTTCTGATATACACAATATATCAGAAATAGAAACTAATAAAAAAGAAATAGCTTGTGATTCTGTATATGAGAGAGAAGTTATAACTCCAATTACAAATGAAAAAATAGAGAATTCAAATTCAATTAAGGAAGAAGATTTTATTCACTTAGAAAATTCAAAAGATAATTTTAATAATAAGAATAAAAAGAAATCTAATTCAGATACTATACAACTTGACTTTGAATTTATGGAAAAAGAAGCACTTCTTAAAGAGCTAAGTAACGTTGATATATTAACATTAAATCCAATGGAAGCTATGAATATACTATATAAATTAGTTGGTGAAGCTAAGAAGCTTAATAATTAACGTTCTAAATTAAGTTTCAAAATAGCAGTAATTTTTTAGTATACAACTTGTAGGTTTTAATATAAAAATTTATCTTAGATTTTATATAAATAAACTAATGTATTTAGAGATTGTATAAAATATAAATGGAAGGAGGTTAATTATATGAAACGGATTAATATTTTAAATGAAGATACTGCAAATAAAATTGCAGCAGGTGAAGTTGTTGAAAGACCGTGTTCAGTTGTAAAAGAATTAGTTGAAAATTCTATAGATGCTAATTCTAAAAATATATTAATTGAAATAGAAGAAGGTGGAATTAATCTTATAAGAATAGTAGATGATGGAGATGGCATTTATAAAGATGATATATCTAAAGCTTTTTTACCTCATGCTACTAGCAAAATCAAAATATCAGAAGATATATATAGTATAAGTACTTTAGGGTTTAGGGGAGAGGCTCTTCCATCAATAGCTTCTGTATCTAAGGTTAATCTAAAATCAAAACAACAAACTGAAGAATATGGATATGAAATTTCAATTGAAGGTGGCAATTTTTCAGAAGTAACAGAATGTGGAATCAATAAAGGTACAATAATTGAAGTAAGCGATTTATTTTTTAATGTACCAGCGAGAAAGAAGTTTTTAAAAACAACCTCAAAGGAAGCTTCTTTAATTACAGATATTATAACCAGGATAGCATTATCTCATCCTAATATAAGTTTTAAATTATTTAATAATGGTAAGAAGGTACTTCATACTTATGGCAGTGGAAATCTTAAAGATGTTATAAGAACAATATATAATAAAAGTATATCTGATAACATAGTATATTTTGAAGATACTTCTGATCTTGTGACGATATATGGATATGTAGGTAAAGAAGAGATAGCAAGAGGATCTAGAAATAATCAAAGTATTTTTGTAAATAATAGATATATAAAAAATAGGCCTCTTGGAATTGCTATAGAACAAGCATTTAAATCTTTTTCAACTTCAAATAAATTTCCGTTCTTTATATTATTTGTTGAGATATATCCAGAATACATTGATGTTAATATACATCCAACAAAAGCAGAAATTAAATTTAATGATGAAAGATTTATTTTCAAAAAAATATTTGGTATAGTGCATAAAGCGTTAAAAGAAGAGATATTTGATACATTTGCTATTCCAGAAGAAAATGAGACTAAAACTAAAAAAAATGATTTAACTATTGAAGAGATAACTTTTAAGATAGAAGAAGAGAAGGAAAAAGTTCAAGCGAACAAATGTTCTTTTACTAATAAAACATCATTAGATATAGTGAATACCTCAATTAGAGAAAATAATAAAGAAATTTATCATGAAGATGAAGAAAAAACCATTTGTAATATTCCTATTGACTTAAAAAACGACCATAATGATTTAGAATTAGAAAATAATAAAAGGAACATGTGTTCTAAAGTGCAAAAAAGTACACTTATTAGTGAAGAATCTTTAATAATACCTGATAATAAAGAAAGTACATTAAGCACTTATAATACAATATCTAAGCATTGTGATAATATAAATACTGAAAATCATACACCAAATTTTGTAGAGGAAAATACAAATAGTTATATAACTAAATCTGATAATATAATAAGAACTCCTAAATTTCCTGCAATAAGAATAATTGGTCAATATAATAAAACTTATGTATTAGGAGAACATAATGGAACGTTATATATGATTGATCAACATGCGGCACATGAAAAGATATTATTTGAAAAATATCTAAAGGAGATAAGTGCTGGAGAAATTATAATACAACCATTAATGGTTCCAACACTTATTGATTTAAGCATTGATGATTATTCTTATTTTGAAGAAAACAAAGATGTATTTAAAAGTGCTGGGTTTACAATAGATGAGTTTGGTGGAACATCTATTGCATTAAAAGAAGTTCCTTATTTCTTAGGAAAGCTTAATCCTAAAAGTTTATTTTTAGATATAATAGATAATCTTAAAAATTTAGGAAGTGGAAAAACAACTGAAGTTAAGTATAATGCAATAGCAACTAAGGCTTGTAAGTCAGCTGTTAAAGGAAATGATTCTTTAGATGAGCTTGAAATGGCTAAATTAATTGAAGAACTACGATATATAGATGATCCATTTCACTGTCCACATGGAAGACCTACGATAGTTCAATTTACTAGTACAGATATAGATAAAAAATTTAGGCGTATAGTTTAAAGTTTATAATTAATTATAGAAGGAATGATTCAATGAAACAGAAGATACTAGTTCTAGGAGGGCCTACAGCTGTAGGAAAAACAGAACTTTCTATAAAACTTGCTGAGAAATTAAATGGTGAAATTATATCAGCGGATTCGATGCAAATATATAAGCAAATGGATATAGGTTCTGCTAAAGTTACAAAAGAAGAGATGAGAGATGTTAAGCATCATATGATAGATATAATCTCTCCAGAACAAGAGTTTTCAGTAGCTGATTTTAAAGAATTAGGAGAAAAATCACTAAATGAAATTATAACTAAAGGAAAGCTTCCAATGATAGTTGGAGGAACTGGACTTTATATAAACTCTTTAACTTGTAATGTAACATTTACTGAATCTGAAAAAGATGAAGAATATAGAACTCATTTAGAAAATCTAGCTAATGAGCATGGAAATAATTATATTCATGCTATGCTTAAAGAAATTGATCCTATAAGTTTTAATTCTATTCATCCTAATAATAGAAAAAGAGTTATAAGAGCGTTAGAAGTTTTTAAAACTACTGGAAAGCCATTTAGTTCATATAATGCTGGAGATGAATTCTATAGAACAGATTATGATGTATTTTATTATGTATTAACAATGGATAGGGAAAAACTTTATAATAGAATAAATCAAAGAGTTGATATTATGATAAATCAAGGATTGATAGATGAGTGCATAGAACTTAAAAAACTTGGATATACTTCAGATATGCAATCTATGCAAGGAATTGGATATAAAGAAATACTTTATTATCTAGAAGATAAAATATCTTTAGAAGAATCTATAAATTTAATAAAACAAGGCTCTAGAAATTATGCTAAAAGACAATTAACTTGGTTTAGAAGAGATCCAAGATGTATTTTCTTAGATAAAGATAAGTTATCAGATGAGGAAATATTAGCTAAAATTGTTGATGACATAAGTAATAAGTAGGGTTATAATATTGTTAAAGAAAAATAATAATGCAATGGAGGTAACTATAGTTTGATGAATAAGCAACAAAATAATTTACAAGATATTTTTTTAAATGGTGCAAGAAAAAATAAAATCCCTGTTGTAATATATCTTTCAAATGGATTTCAACTAAAAGGGTTTGTACAAGGCTTTGACAGTTTTACTGTTATTTTGGATTCAGATGGAAATCAAATGCTTATATATAAACATGCAATAACAACAGTAACTCCAGCTAAACCCATTTTATTTGTAGATAACGAAAGTTAGTAAATAGGCAATAATTTTGCCTATTTCTTTTTGACAAAATATAGTTACTTACACCTAGGAGGAGAATAAGACATATGTTAAAGAAAACAGAAGAATTCTTAATTAATAATTATAATGTTAATGAAGAGGCGTTCAAATTATATAAACAAGCTATCAAGGATACTGAAGAAATATTTATAGAATATGATCAAATAAGAGAGTATAATCAACTTAAGGTTTTAAAAGCATTTCAAGATGAAAGAATAAGTGATTCTCATTTTACTAATACAACTGGTTATGGAATTGATGATTTAGGAAGAGATGCATTAGACAGAGTATATGCTAGAATTTTTAAAGCTGAAGCTGGATTAGTTAGACCGCATTTCGTTAGTGGTACTCATGCTATTGGAGCAGCTATGATGGGAAATGTTAGACCAGGAGACAAAATACTATGTGTTTCTGGCATGCCTTATGATACATTGCTTGGAGTTCTAGGATTAACTGATAAGAAAAATATAGGTTCTTTAGATGAGTATGGAATACAAACGGATGTAATAGCATTAAATGAACAAGGGAAATTTAAATTTGATGAAATAAAAAATACATTAAAAAATGATAATACTATAAAATTAATACATATTCAAAGAAGTACAGGATATGCTTCAAGAAAATCATTTTTAGTTGAAGAAATAGAGGAAGTTATTAAACATATAAGAGAAATTAGAGAAGATGTAATAATATTTGTTGATAACTGTTATGGTGAATTCATAGAAAGTATTGAACCAACAGAAGTTGGAGCCGATCTTATGGCAGGTTCACTTATGAAAAATATAGGTGGTGGAATTGCACCAGGCGGTGGATATATAGTTGGGAAAAAAGATTATGTTGACCAAGCCGCTTATAGACTAACTGTTCCTGGAATAGGAGGGGAGTACGGTGCAACTTATGGCTTAATGAGAAGTTTATATCAAGGTTTATTCTCTGCACCTCATGTATCTATAGAAGCAGTTAAAACTGCTATATTTTGTGCAAGAGTAATGGAACTTGCAGGATTTAAAGGCTTTCCAGCTTCAACAGATAAAAGAACAGATATTATACAAGCTATCGAATTTGGCGATCCTAAAAAGTTAATTCAATTTTGTAATGGAATCCAAGCAGGATCACCTATTGATGCTTTTGCAGTATGCGAACCTTGGGCAATGCCAGGATATGATAGTGAAATAATCATGGCCGCTGGTGCATTTATTTCAGGTTCAACAATAGAATTATCAGCTGACGGTCCAATAAGAGAACCATATATTGCATATATCCAAGGTGGATTAAACTTTGATCATGGTAAAATAGGTGTTTTATTAGGATTAAGTAAAGTTTTAGATGTAAAATAATAAATATAGGGCTATCTCAAATCTAAGATGTTTTTGAGATAGCCTAGTTATGTGAGTTTATTAATATGCTCTAAATATTCCAACTAATTTTCCAAGAATTTTACAATCATCAACTATGATTGGAGCCATTGAATCATTTTCAGGCTGCAATCTAATATGATCAATTTCTTTATAAAATCTTTTAATAGTTGCTTCTTCATCTATTAATGCAACTACAATATCTCCATTTAATGCACTATTACAACTTTCTATAATAGCAAGATCATTATTTCTAATGCCTGCATTAACCATACTTTCACCAGATACTCTTAACATAAACAATTCATTATTATGCTTTATATAATCAAGTGGTATAGGGAAAGAATCTTCTATATTTTCTGTTGCAAGTATTGGCATACCAGCTGTTATTTTCCCAACGATAGGGATATTAATCATTTCTTTTTTTGAATTGGCAAGCTCTACTATCTCTAATGCTCTTGGTTTTGTTGGATCCCTTTTAATAAGTCCTTTTTTTTCTAATCTTTTAAGATGACCATGTACAGTTGAAGTTGATTTCAATGAAACAGCTTCACATATTTCTCTTACTGAAGGAGGATATCCTTTATTTTCTGTATATGTTTTTAAAAATTCGTATATTTCTGATTGCCTATCTTTACTCTCTATCATTGTTACGCTACACCTCTCTATCTTATAGCTATTATATCATAGCTTTTCTTATATAACAAACTTATGTTCTGTATTAAATTTATAAACTAAAATTTGCGTTAAATCAATGGTTTTGATATAATATAATGACGATTTCAGAATAGAAATAGAGGTGTTATAAATGAAAAATAAATATACTGACGATGATTATTGTGATATATATCAAAATAAATTATGTGATAATTGTGGTAAATGCTTAGAAATGGATGGTATAGATACTAAAGCGATAAAGATAGAAGATATTGCAAAAACAAAAGAAGAAAATAAAATATTAGAAGAAGAATTTTTAAATAATTTGAAATCATCTTTAGATGATGAACAATTAAAAGAATTTGAAGAAAGCAATGTTGATTTAAAAGCTTTATATTCTAAATTTATTGATTCAAAGGATTTTAATGTAAATGAAATTAAAACAAATGAAGAAGTGGAATATGAAGATGCTTTTGATCATATTGAATATTTAGATGATACTGATTTATTTGATGAAGAAAGTATAGATGAATTAACTGAGGAAGTATATCCAGGGGTTAGAAGATTTAAAAGCAAAAAATAATATTTATTAAAATATATAGATAAAAAGGTGAAATAAATTAAATTTATTTCACCTTTTTTATTTTCCAAAATTTTCTTTTAGTTTTCAGTATAAATATTATGTAAAATAATTAAAAGAATATTAAGAACAAACTAAGTATATATATAATTTTTAAACACAAACTATCATAGAACTATAATTAAAAGAAGGGGTGCTGATATGAAAAGAAAATCCGTTTTGGCATTAGCTTTACTAGTTATGTTATCATCTTCAACATTTATTAGTTGTAAAAATTCAACAACAGATAATATTAAAAATAATGCAGAAAAAACCAGTGAAGATGTTAAAAAAGTTGGAGAAGATGTAAAAGAAGGAGCTAAAAATGTAGGTGAAAATATCAAATATACTGCAGTTAACTTCAAAGATGATATAGTAAGTGCTGGCTATGAAATCAAAGAAGCTCTTGAAGGGAAAAAAGCTTATTTTACTGGAAATGAAACAGTATACAAACTTGGAAATGATTATGTTTATGTTTATGAATATGATTCTAGTGATAAACTAGATGCAGATATTAAAACTATATCAAAAGATGGTATGACGATAAATGGTAAAGCAATGAATTTTAAAACTAAACCTTATTATTTTAGAAAAGGGGATACACTTATAATATACGAAGGAAATGATTCTAAATATGTTGAGAATTTTAAAAAGCTTTATGGAAATCCAATAATATAGTACTATAAATTATTTATTAAGAAAGATTATTTTTATAGTATAAAGATGAGATTACTTTTTATTTAAAATCTATATTTATGAAATAAAGTATAAAATTAATTACAGTATAAATATTATGTAAAGTAATTTTAAAAAAGTATTATCTGCAGGAATAAATTAGGCTTTATTTCTGCAGATAATATTATCAAAGTTATAGTAGGAGAGTAGCACTATAATTTTGATAATGGATTTGATTTTACAGCTTCTCTCAATGTATCATCATCAACGTGAGTATAAATTTGAGTTGTTGATATATTTTCATGTCCTAAAATGTTTTGAAGGCTTCTTATATCTACTTGTCCATATTTATACATAAGGGTAGCGGCAGTGTGTCTTAATTTATGTGGGGTATATTTAGCATCTGTTAAACCGGCATTAGTTATATGTTTCTTTATCATTATTTCAACAGTTCTTTGATTTATAGGAGTATTTCTTGAGGATAAAAATAAGAATTTTTTATTTTCTAATAAAGCTTTAGAATCATCTCTAACTTGTTTATAATTATTTATTGCTTTTAAACAGGCTTCATTTAAATAAACAGTTCGTTCTTTATTTCCTTTACCTATAATAGTTAACGTATCATTTCTAATCCTATCTGTTTTTATACTGCATAATTCTGAAAGACGCATTCCACAATTTAAAAATAAAGTTAAAATGCAATAATCACGAGCATAATTTTTATTGCTTTTATCCAAAGATTCAAGCAAATGTAAGCTTTGTTCTAATGTAAGGTAAACAGGATGTCTTTTATTTATTTTAGGTGATTCAAGCTCAGTAGTTGGATTATCAGTTATTATTTTTGCTTTTCCCTGAAGAAATTTAAAAAAAGATTTTAACGTAGCTACCTTTCTAGCTCTAGCATAACTGCTATTTTCTCTATATTTTTCAACAAAAGACATAAAAGCATACAAATCTCTAAGCTTTATAGATTTTAAAAATTCATCGTCAATTGATGTTATATCTATTTCATCGAAATCTAGTTTTTCATTTTTTACCATTCCTTTATACAACATTATAAATCTAAAAAATATAGTCAAATCTTTTTTGTATGCACTAATTGTATTTTGTGATTTGTTTTTTATAGTTTCTAAATAATTTAAGAAATCTATAACTGAATCTGGTAGATCATTGTTTTTAAACATATTAATATCATAATTCATTTTTTGTCTCCATAATTGAAATATATTTAAATCTTATTATTATTTACAAGATTTAAATATATTATAACAATAAATGAATTTTTTATCAATTATTTCGGGAAATATACATTTCCCGAAATAATTTTACGCTTTTTTATTAATATTATATCCAAATTTTATATAAATTATACTATTTAATTGTTTTTAGCTTGATTATTACCTTCATTAAAATTAACTATTTTTTATTATATAGTAAATTAATTTATATTATATTTTATTTTGTAATTTCAATCTATTCTAACTGTTTATTAATTTAAGATTAAGTTTTATATATTAACAATCTATATATAACTTTGCATCAAAATATACTTTGAAATATCTTTTAAAACGATGTTTTGATTTGAATTATCAATAAAACTTATATAACTTAAACTTTTATAATATCCTAAAGTTTACTAAAAATTAACCCTAATTATTCCAAAACACCGATATCGATTTTGATGAATTTTTGAATTTAACTTTTAAAAAAAGCACATAAAACTACTTTTGAAACATATACAAATTTGCAAAATATAAACACATGGAAAATACTTTTTACCTATAAAATTCATAAAAAATCAAAAATTTGATTGAAAAAGCAATTATAATGTATAATTTATTTAAGAAGAATAAAATATCAATTAAATCTAAAATATGATTTATAATACTTTTTAATTCAAAGGAGGAAAAATTTATGGCTCAAACAAAAACTAATGCTATGAGAATTTTAGATACTAATAATATAACATATCAAACTTACAATTATGAAAATAAGGATGGTAAAATAGATGGTGTCGTAGTTGCACATAAAATAAATAAGGATGTTAATCAAGTTTTCAAAACTTTAGTAACACAAGGCCATTCCAAAGAATTTTATGTTTTTGTAATTCCAGTTGCCGAAGAATTGGATATGAAAAAAGCTAGTAAAGTTGCCAGTGAAAAAAATATAGAAATGATTCATGTTAAAGATATAAATAAAATAACAGGTTATATAAGGGGTGGCTGTTCTCCACTTGGTATGAAAAAACAATTCAAAACTTTTGTTCAAGAAGAAGCTTTATGTTTTGAAACAATAGTATTTAGTGGTGGTAAAATAGGTCATCAAATTGAGATGAATCCCAACGATCTTCAAAAAGTTATAAATTGTTCTTTTGAAGATATAATTAAGTAAATATTTATGCTCTAGTAGATTTATATTTGTAATTTTACATTGCTAATCTTATATAATATTTTTCTTAACAAGTATAAAAATAAAATTAAAAAATAAGACAGTATATAATTTTTAATATACCATCTTATTTTTTATTTACTCTACTCTACAATTTCTCCAATTAATGAGAACGAATTAGCTTTAGTAATTTTCACATTAACTAACTTCCCTACTAATTCTGTACATCCATCAAAATTTACTAATCTTGCATTCCTAGTTCTTCCTGTTAATTTATTCTCATCATTTTTACTTACACCTTCAACTAGAACTTCATAAATCTTACCTTCTGCCGCCTTATTTCCTTTTGCAATACATTCATTTACTACTTTAACTAATTTGTTGAATCTTTCATGTTTAACTTCTTCCGGTATTTGATTTTCCATCTTATCTGCTGGTGTATGATTTCTTCTTGAATATAAATATGTGAATGCTGCATCATATTGAATTTCTTTAACTAAATCTATAGTTTCTTCAACATCTTCTTCTGTTTCTCCTGGGAATCCAATTATTATATCAGTTGAAAATGTTACATCTGGAATTTCGTTTCTTATAGTTTTAGCTAATTCTAAATATTGTTCTCTTGTATAATTTCTATTCATTTCTTTAAGTAGTCTATTCGATCCGCTTTGTACAGGCAGATGAATTTGTTCGCAAATCTTATCACATTCTTTAATAGCTATAATTACATCTAAAGTTAAATCTTTAGGATGCGATGTCATAAATCTAATTCTTTCAAGCCCTTCAATTTTATTGATTCTTCTTAGAAGATCAGCAAAGGTAATTTCATTTTCTAATCCCTTACCATATGAGTTGACATTTTGACCTAATAAAGTTACTTCTTTATAACCTTTAGATACTAATTCTTTAATTTCATTTTCTATATCTTCCGGATTTCTACTTCTTTCTCTTCCTCTAACATATGGGACTATACAATATGTACAAAAATTATTACAACCGTACATTATAGTAACAAAGGCTTTCACACTACTCTTTCTATCTATAGGAAGACCTTCTACTATTTTTTCTTCTTTATTTAAAATTTCTTTAACTTGTACTCCTTCAGTTTGTACTCTATTCAAGTATTCTGGAAATTTATGCGAGTTATGTGTTCCAAAAATTATGTCAACGAAAGGAAATCTTTTTAGAATTTCATCAGCCATGCCTTTTTGTTGCATCATACAGCCACATATTCCGATAACTAATTCTGGATTCTTTTCTTTTAATTTTTTTAACATTCCAAGGTTACCATATACTTTATTTTCAGCATTTTCTCTAACACAACAAGTGTTAAATAATATTATTGAGGCTTCTTCTCTAACTTCAGTACTAGTATATCCTATTCTCTTTAACATTCCTGAAAGTTTTTCTGAATCTTCTTCATTCATTTGACAACCGAATGTAGTAATAAAGAAGGTTTTTTTAGTGTCTTTAATTTTACTTTTTTCATTTATATTAAAAGTCATTTTTGTTCCTCCAATTTTTTAATTCATCTTGTTGTATTATAACAAATATATTATATAAATTAAAGCTTATCAATGTTAATCATTATGTTTTTAATAAATTATTTTGTTAAATAGTTATATAAATTATATTTTTATAAAATTAAAAGTAGATTAAACAATAAGTTTAACCTACTTTTAAAAATAATTAATGAGATTGTAAGAAGTATTCATAACTTTCTATCTTATCCTCTCTATTAGTTTGTTTTAACCATTTATTATATTTATAAATATGTTCTTCTAAGATTTCTCTATTTATAAAGCCATTTCTATTTCTTCTTTCTGCATACATAGCAATTTTTATTAAATTTCCCAATAGCGCTTTCACCCTTTCTTAACTTAAGAATATAATAATGCTTTTTCTGTTTTTTGAAACTGTTTACATGTATAGTATATCTAATTTTTCGCTTTTAGTAAACCTATACAATTATTTATATTTTTTCAATGTATTACATTTCAGTCTATTTTTTTAACATACTCTACATAATGTCTTAACATTTATTATCTTATATTGTATAATCTTGTAAATAAAAAACATACAATTTTTAAAAATACATAAAGAGTAGCAAAACATACATATAATAAATTGCTACTCTTTAATTTTTAGTTTAGATAAAAACTAATATTCAGTTTTATGTTTAAATGATATTTTTAAAATTCAAAGCATTTTTTAGATTATTTATCAATTAATTTCCACTTAATCCTTCCATACTTGCAAAGTTTCCACTATACATAGTTACTATCTTTATATCGGTATCTGAAATCGGTACAATACTGTTTGGTGTTATACCGTTCTTGGTAATTATATAAACTTGTAATGTTATGTTATCTACATAGCAATCGTATTTATTAATTTTTTTGTGTTCAAGTTTAACATATTGAATAAATTCTAATTTACTATTAAAATGAATTTTTTCTCCATAAACTACGTTAGAACTATTATCCCAAATTATTTTACTTTCCATTAATAGTGTATCCCCCTAATTAAATATTGCTTATCTTTTTAAGTCTATTTACCCCAAGTTGTTATTTTCCCATACTCATCAAATCCTACTTTCTTGTATAATGATATTGCATTATAATTGTTAGAATCTACATTTATAGCCACTACATTTATATTTTCATTATAACATAAATACAGTAAGTACCTTATTAACATTTCTCCATAACCATTGCCTCTATATTCTTCTAATATGCCTACATTAACTATAGTATATAATCCATTCCGTAAAATAACCTGACCATATCCTACTGCTTTATTTTCTTCCATTACAAACACACATAAATTATCTATGTAGTAATCTTCTTGTTCTTCTAGTTTTATATCATATGGAACTAATGGAATTCTATCATTTTCATGAAAAACAGAATTTTGAATAAAACATCTTAGTTTTTCATCTTCTTTTTTAGTAAAATTTTTAAAGTTAAATTTATTTCCTAAATAAGATTTATGTTGATTTGATATTTTAATTTTCATCAATGAAGTTATTTTCAATTCTTTAAAACCTAATTTTTTCATTATTTCATAATTTAAATGATTATCCATTACATCAAATACTAATGGCTTATTTCTAAAGATTTCTATAATCTCTTCTTTTACTATATTAATATACGCGTCATTTATATAAAGTGCTAAAATTTTTGCTGTTGTATCTATAGGAGACTCTATCCATATATACCCTATATATTCGTCCTTATATTTAAATAACTTTACTTCTTTTCTTTTTAGATACTGAATAATAAATGATTGAGTATTATAGTCTTCAAAAAAATCTTTATTATATATATTTTCACTTTGCTTTTGTAGTTTTTTTAAGTGTTTTATATTCATTAATGATAATTTTTCTATTATAAGCATAAAAATTTCCTCACTTTTATAATAAGTAAAGTATATTATTTTTATTTATTATAGTCAATTTCAAATATACTAAAGAAGTTTTTTATTTACAAGTTAAACAAAAAAGAACCTCTATATAAATATATTTAGGTTCTTTTTCATTTAGTACAAAATTTAAATATCTTTTATACTTAAACTAACTCTTTTATTTTCTTCATCTACTTCTAAAATTTTAGCTTTAACTTCTTGCCCTACAGTTAAAACTTCTGATGGATGTTGAATTCTATTATGTGAAATTTTTGAAATATGAACTAAACCATCTACTCCTGGTTCTAACTCTATAAATGCGCCAAAATCATTTATTCTTACAACTTTACCTAATACAATAGATCCTTCTGGATATTTTTCTTTTGCGTTATCCCATGGTTTTGGAAGTAATTCTTTTCTGCTTAGAGACAGTTTTTTATTTTCTTTATCTAAATCAATAATTTTAACTTCAATAACTTGCCCTTTTGTTAGTATATCTTCAATGTTTTTAACATGATTCCATGATATTTGTGATAAATGTAATAAACCATCTATACCATTAACATCTAAAAATGCTCCAAATGAAGTAAATCTTTTAACTTCACCTTTAACTACATCTCCAATATTTAATGATTCCCATACTTTAGCTTCTTCTTCTGCTCTAACACCTTCTAATAAAACTCTTCTTGAGGCTATTACTTTTGTATGATTATCAACAGAATAATCTATTAGTTTAACCTCTAAAGTTTTATTAACATATTCTTCTTTATCTTTAGTAAATTTAGTATCAATTTGTGAAGCGGGTATAAATATTCTTACACCATTATAATATGCAACAAGTCCTTTTTCTCTGGCCTCTTTAATAGTTACATTAAAAGTTTTTCCTTCATTAAATAAAACTTCAAGTTCTTTATAAGCCTCTTCTTTTTCATATTCAAGTCTTGATAAAACAACATATCCATCAGAATTTTGTAATTTTATAACTTTTGCTTTTATTTTATCTCCCACATTAAGGTTTTCCACTATATTTGCAGGCTCCTCTTTTAATGTTAATTCATTAAAAGGAATAACCCCATCTATTTTATATCCTACTAATGAAACTATTATAGAATCATTAGTTTTTGAAAGAATTTCCCCTTCTACTTCATCACCAATTACAAACCTTCTATCAAGTTCATTCATTAATGATAATTGATCATCACAGTTAATATTTTGTTCGTTATTCATAATTTCAATTACCTCCTTAATAATCCAATCTGGTGTAGATGCACCAGCAGTTATTCCTATTCTATTTATATTATTTTTTATAAAATCTTTAGGTAACTCTTTAGCATTTTCTATGTGTATTGTATTTTCACAATTATTTTTAGAAATTTGATAAAGTTTAGTTGTATTTGAACTTTCTTTACCTCCAATAACTATCATACAATCTACTTCTTTTGAGACTTTATTTGTACTTCTTTGTCTGACTTCTGTAGCAGCACATATTGTATTAAAGGCTAATAATTCTTTAACTTTTGTAGAAAGATTTTTAATTAACCTTTCCCAATTTTCAACTTTTTCAGTTGTTTGAGATACCACACAAACCTTGTGAGGAATATCACCTTCTAATTCACCATTCTTAGAAATAATAGCTTTATTTTCACACCAACCATTTATACCTACAACCTCAGGATGATTAGAATCACCAAGTATTATTATAGTATACCCTAATTGTGAATATTTCTTTACTTTTTTTTGAATATTGGTTACAAAAGGACAAGTAGCATTTACAACTTTTAATTGAAGTTTGTTCAAAGAATTTATAACTTCCTCTGATACTCCATGAGATCTTATAACAATGATATCATCAGGATTTAAACTATTTATATTTTCTAACTCTATAGAATAGATATTATTTTGTTTTAATAAGTCCACTACATCATTATTATGTATTAAAGGGCCAAGTGTATAAATTTTTTTTCCTTCTTGTTTTTGTATTTTTAATGCTTCATCTACGGCTCTTTGTACTCCAAAACAAAAACCAGCATTTTTTGCTAAAATTATTTCACTCATTAATATATTCTCCTTAGCATTTTTATGCTTTGATTTTTTGTCTTATATAAGAATTGATTTTTTCTGTTACTTCAGATATATTAAGCCCTGTAGTATCAACTTCAATAGCATCATCTGCTTTTTTTAGTGGATCTACTTCTCTATGAGTATCTTTATAATCCCTATCTATAATATCTTTTAATATCTCATCATATGAACACTCAATATTTCTAAGTTGTAATTCCTTATATCTTCTATTTGCTCTTTCTTCTGGTGTAGCTGTTAAGAAAAATTTAAAGTTTGCGTTTTTCAGAACAACAGTTCCTATATCTCTTCCATCCATTATAACATCAAATTTATTAGACATATCTCTTTGAAGTTTAACAAGTTTAGCTCTTACTTCTGATATTGATGCATAAGAAGAAACTATATTGCTTATTTCAGGAAGAGTTATTTTATCCTGAATGTTTTCACCATTCAAAATTAAATCATCATTTTCAAAATGCATTTCCATAGTACTTATTAAATCACATATTTTATTAACATCACTTGAAACCAGCCCTTTTTCGTTAGCTTTTAATGCTACTGCTCTATACATTGCTCCAGTATTTATGTACATAAGATTAAATTCTTTACCTACTAATTTAGCTATTGTACTTTTACCTGCACCTGCTGGTCCATCTATTGCTACTGATATTCTCAAAATCTGTTCCTCTTTTCTAATTTTTATAAAATTTTTAATTTTAAAACCTTTAATACGATTATATAATTTTTTATTATCTCAAACAAGGTAATATTTTCTTAATTAATCATTAAACATTGTCACCTGCTATATATCCTGTTGATAATGCAATTTGAACATTATACCCTCCAGTAAAGGCATCAACATCTATAACTTCCCCAGCAAAAGAAAGATTATCAATAATTTTAGATTTCATTGTAGAAGGATCTATTTCTTTTGTACTTACCCCGCCTGCTGTAACAATTGCTTCAGCAATTGGTCTAAGATCTTTAATCTCTAATTCTATACCTTTTATAGTATCAACTAACTTTCTTCTTTCTTCTTTTGTAATTTCATTTACTTTTTTATCTTCAGAAATGCCTGTTAAATTAATAATAAAAGGAATTAACTTTTTAGGTAATAATTCGTCTAATGAATTTTTAAAATCTTTATTTAAATATTTTTTAAAATCTTTTTGTATTCTTTTATCAAGTTCTCCAATATTTAATGCTGGTTTTAAATCAATATAAATTTTGTAGGATTTATCACTATTTTTTATAAATCTACTTCCACTTAATATAAGTGGCCCAGATAAACCAAAGTGAGTAAATAACATCTCTCCAAAATTAGTATATACATTTTTACCATTTTCTTTTATTGTTACTTCAACATTTTTTAAAGATAATCCCATAAGTTCTTTAGTCACATGATCTTTTATTTCTATTGGAACCAATGATGGAACTAATTTAACTATTTTATGTCCTAGTTTTTTAGCAAATTCCTGTCCTTCTCCTCTTGAACCAGTTAAAGGATAGGATGCTCCACCAGTTGCGATAATAAAGTAATCCCCTTTAATTGTTTCTTCATTATTTATTTCAACACATATTATTTTATTATTTTTATATTTTATATCTGTTACCTTTGAGTTAAGTTTAATTTTCACATTAGATCTACTTAATGCATTAGATAATCCTCTAATTATATCTGAAGATTTATCAGATTCAGGAAATACTCTATCTCCTCTTTCAATCTTTAATTTGATACCTTCATTTTCAAAAAATTTCATTGTATCATCATTAGTGAAAGTATATAGTGAGCTGTAAAGAAAGTGAGGATTTCCAGGTATATAATCAAAAAAGTCAGATATATCCTTTGCATTAGTTACATTACATCTTCCTTTTCCAGTTATAAAAAGTTTTTTTCCTATTCTTTCATTACTATCTAATAATATTACTTCATGTTTTTTCCCAGCTGTTATTGCGGCCATCATTCCTGCTGGTCCAGCTCCAATAACAATAACTTTACTCATTAAAAAAATCAGCTCCTTAGTTTTTTTACTTAACATTAAACTTTCTTATGTTTAACTTATTCATATGTACATATTATTTAAATATTACCATATTAATTATATCAGATTTAATTATACATTATAAAATCTATATATTATATATAATTATCTACTCTGTTAATTAGTTATCTAAAGTTTTTATAATATACACACGTTATAAATCTAAAACATATGATTATATTTAAATTATAATTAATACTAAATAGTTTTCGAAAAAGAAAACATATATAAATGCTAGTATAAAATATATAGTTCCAAAGCTATACTACACTATTATATTTCATGATAAACATCTAATTATTACTTATCAATATATTCAAATCTATACTCTTGAGTGATACCTGGATACTTATTCTTATCAACTTTACTCATAAACATATCATAAGGTCTAATAAAAGTATTAAAATCTCCATATAGAGCCTTATACACCACAAATCTTTCTCTAGTTTCACTATGAATTGCGATATCAATAACTTCATATTCTTTTCCTTTAAAGTGTCTGTATCTACCTGTTTTAAATTCTCGCATGTTAAATTCTCCTTTTAAAAGTTTTATGATCAATTACAGTTATTATTTTATTTAATAATAACCCCTAATATTTTAGCGAGTTCCATAGCCTGTATTGGTGATACTATAGCACCGTTTAATTCTTTGCCTGTCAGTATAATTGAAGAAATATCACTGTCTGTAAAATCTATTCCTTTTAGTAGAGTATTAGTAAAATCCCCTAACACTAAATTGCAACTACTAAATGCTATTTTATTAAAATTACACTCAAAAAAACTTACATTATTCATGTTACATTTATCATAATTTATTAACTTCATTTTTGAATATGAAAAATTAGAATACGTACATAAACACTCCTTAAAAAGAACATTTTGTATGTTACATTCACTAAAATTACTTCCTGTTAATTTACAATTTTGAAATTCAACCCTATATATACTTCCTTCTGAAAAATCTATATTAGATAAATCACAATTTTTAAATACACAATCTAATAAATCTACACGTTTAAACAAACACTGGTCAAATACAACATTTTCGAAAATACACCCGTTAATCTCTACACGTTCTTCATTTATAGAATCTAATAAACAATTTTTTATTGAACTATTTAAAATCTCTTTTTCATTAACAATTAAGTCATGAAGATCTATATCTTTTTCTAGAAAACTTACTAATTTGGGTTTTACTAATTTATTTAAATCAGACATATTAATATACCTCTATTTCTCTATAATTTTTATATTAATTATAGTATCATACTTTTAATAAAGTTTAGTACATATATTTTCCACAAATTCAAAAATGCTATAATTATAAAATAAAGTATATGTATTAATTTCTAGATTGGAGAATAGATTTAGAAAGAAACTTTCTACTAAATGTAGATATGCTTGAGTGTATAAGAAGAGAAAGTGCTAAGATTATTTTTGCATCAAATTTTGGAGTATTAATATTTGATAAGTTATCTAAAATACATATGATGTATGCAGAAGATTATGAAACTGCTAATTTAATAGTTAATAAAATCCCTGATAATGTAAAAATATTAGTAGTACATCAAAAAGACTCTCTGGAATTGGTTTATAAAAAATTTAATTTTACTAATAAAATGATTTGTAATAATACAGTTTATATAAAAAAAGAAAAACTAAAAATCTTTAATCCTAATATTAAAATTAAATCTCTTAGCGAAAAGTATAAAGATATTATAACTAAAAATTATTCTAAGATTAATCTTATAAAAGAAACTTACATATATGAACGTTTAAAATCCAACACTATGTTTGGAGCTTTTATTGATAATAAATTGTGTGGATTTATAGGTACTCATGAAGAAGGTTCAATAGGTATGTTACAAGTTTTACCTGAGTATAGGGGCATTGGAATTGCTTCAGTGCTTCAAAGTGTAGCTACAAATAAAGCTTTAGATGATAATAGATATATTTATGGACAAGTTATTGATGGTAACATAGCTTCAAAAAACCTTCAAAAAAAACTAGGTTTTATATTTTCAAAAGATAAGATTTATTGGTTATTTAGATAAAAAATAAAAGGTGATATTATTTTTATCTCACCTTTTATTCTCACAATTATTATTTTAAATAAACTTTCATATAATATGTAAAGATTCTTTTTAATTTTAATTATTATGTATATGAATTATGTTTTATTTTTTATATCTATTAGTTTATAGAACTGTTATAATCTGATATCATACGATCTAAGTAATAACTTAAATCATCAACTGGTGAAGGTTCTGATTCAGCATATACAATTCCCGGTGTATGAACAATTCCTGCACTTAAATCTTGTTTATCTACTACTTCAAGTATTCTGTTGGCACTTCTAACAAAAGAATCAGAATCTTTCTGTAAAGCTTCTAAATGAATAGAATTCTTTTTATCCTTTGAGTAAACTTTATATTTATCATAAGTTTCATTTAAAGTATTTAATAAATTTTTATATTGTGTTAAATCACTTGAGAGTACGTTTGTATCATCAATTTTATTGTCTTTCATATAATTCTTAAGCGCTTCACTATCAATTAATAGTTTTAATGTATAATATTCAAAATCTTGTCCATTTTTTTTATATGTATTTAAATCTTTACTCATTATTTTAATAGCCATAGGCCCTAATTTTTCTGAAAACTGCATATATTTATAATACCATACTTCTATTTGGTCCATATATCTATCATGAAGTTCCTGTGCTCTTGATAGATTATCATTTTTATATTCTTTATCATTATAATATTTACAAACTTCATTAATAATATCATATGTCTTTTTTGTTTCATCAGCTAATGCTATAGCATTTTCATCAACATCTGTTTTAGGCTTTTTAGTCGCTGTCTTTTTTACTTTATCTAAATCACTAAAAAATCCTTCGACTACTGGTGTAATTCCTGAAATTTCATTTTTAGGAATTATAATCTTATCATCATTCCCAAATTGCTCTACATAAGGAGTAACTGAAGCATCAAATCTCCATAATATATCATTATTTAACTTTACATATTCTTGATATTTTTCTTCTTCTCCAGCTGGGTTTGTACCTTCCTTATTTCCAATAAATATAATAACAGGGATTGATATTATAAAAAGTACTGCTAAAAATAGTGCATATCTTTTTTTTGCAGTTTTAGTTTTTTGAGTTTCAGTTTCTACAAAGTTTTGTATATTAAATCCTCTTGATTGCATGTATTCATTATATTCTGAATTTAATTGCATATATAATTCTACATTCTCAGGATTTTGCTTTCCCATAGATATTGCAAACTTCAAATCTTTTTTAATTTTTTTTTCAAAATCAATTGTTCCTAATTGTTCAGCTTTTTTACTTAAAAATAATCCTAAAATAAAACATACAATAGTAACAACTATAAATATTATTTTATCTGAAAATTCCATATTACTTGAAGCACTATCTATAAAAAATACTCCAATACTTCCTATAAAAAATGTTAAAGCTATTGCTTTAAAAATCCCACTTAATACCGAGAGTACAGTAGCACGTGTACTTCCACTATAAATTTTGTAACTTATTCGCATAATTGTTCCCCTTTCATTTTTCAATGCAAATTTAGCTAGTATTAATCTTACAATTGATCTAAACTATGTAAAAATATAATTCAATAAGTAAAATTAATCTAATAAATAAAAAATAATCCATATTATTATCGGTAAATATGGATTATTCTTTACTTATTACTAAATATCTTTAAATTTGTATAATAATTTATTAGTAGCATTCTCAATAATAATTGCTACTTTTTCTCCCTCTATGCCTAATTTTTTAAGTTTAAAAATTATATTATCTTGATAGTTCTTAATTTTTAATAATGTATTTTCTAAGTTTTCTTTAGAATTGCTTTCCTCTATTTTGATAAAATCATTCCAAAATATAAGTGGGAATGTAATACTTAAAAGTAAATTATACGCTATAGAAAATTCATTTTTTAATTCATAATGTTTTGTATAATCAAATAATAATAATGTTCCTTTTACTATTTCTAGTATATTTTTATTTATGCTATTTCCACATAAAAATAACTCTACTATTACAGTTAAACTATTTATAACAAAGCTTTTATGTGGTTCTGGTAATTCTGAAATTACATAAGTTGAAAAATCATTTATAATATTTGAAAAAAAACATTGCCCTGTCTCTTCTCTTAAATTTCCATTACCATCTAGCATTATACCTGCTTTGTGATAGTAAAATGGATTTTTTTGAAATTCTGTATCTATATATAACTTTCTTTCACTAACTGGATTAAGAAGGCAATTAACATAATCATATTTTGCACTAATGGATGTTATTTTATTTTTGTTCTTTTCTATTTTATTTTCATATTTATTAATAAATTCATTAGAAAAGCCTTGACCATCAAAGGAAATACACTTACTAACTTTATCAGATAAAAGTGTTACATATTTAGCTTTATTTCCACCTTTTGAATGCCCTGTAACTACTATATTCTTATATGGAATATTATTTATATAATTTAATGCTCTAATTTGTTCAGAGGTATCTATTTTATAAGCTCCCTGTCCATTATCTCCCCATTCATATAAAGTTTTTGTACCTCTAAAGACTACAGTTATACTATCTTTATAAATAAAAGTAGCAGTCTTTACTCCATTAGTATCTGTTTCTATATATTCAATTTTTAGTTTCATTAAATTAGAATTGCTATGAATTTGTTTTATAATTGATATCCATTCACTTTTTTTTACTACCTCTTTACATTCACCATTTGTTAATATAGCTTGATTAAGTTTACCTTTATATAAGATATCATTTATTATTTTTTTTACACTTTTTTCTTTAAAAGTATCCAAATTTAAATATATAAAATTTGATAATAATAATAGTTCACTATCACTTAAAATAAGCATAAAATACTCCTTAAAATAAAATACTTCATTAATATAAATGTATTTATATTTTAAGGAGTTGTTCATATTAGATTAATGTAAATTTATCTATATTATCTTTTAATTGATTAGCTATATCTTGTAGAACATTAGCGTACTCCGTTAATTCATCCATTGTTCTAGTAACTTCTTCTGATGAAGCTGTAACTTCTTCTGATATTGAAGCTGTTTCTTCTGAAACCGCAGATATACTTTCAACTTGATCTTTAACCTTTTCCTTATCAGTCTTCATTTCTTCGTTTAAATTTTTTATATGTTTAATACCTGCTGTTAAATTTGTTATAGAGTCTACTATATTATTAAATATTTGTTTAGTTTCTTCTACAGATTCGTCTTGCTCTTTAAGCATTTTAGTACTTTCCATCATAGCATCACTAGCAGCAACTGCTTTATTATTTATTTGATTAATAATAGATTTTATTTGATCAGTAGAATTTTTAGATTCTTCAGCTAATTTTCTAATCTCTTCAGCAACTACTGCAAAGCCTTTTCCAGCCTCTCCAGCCCTAGCAGCTTCTATACTTGCATTTAATGCTAAAAGATTTGTCTGTTCAGTTATGCCTGCTATAACATTTGAAATATAATTAATACTTTCAATACTTTCTGTCACTTCATTTACAATTCCTGTAGACTTAAGAGAATTTTCAGTTGTTTTTTTAGATTTAGTTACTAATTCATTTAATATTTTTAATCCTTCGCAACTTAAATTTTCAGCTTTGTTAGATAAAACACTTATAGTATTAGTACGACTATCCACTTCGTCTATTTTTATATCTAATTTATCAACACTTTCAGAAACTGTTTGAGCTGCTTGTGCTTGACTAGTAGCGCCTGCAGAAACTTCTTCTATTGCACTTGAAACTTCTGAAACTGAAGAGGTTGTTTCTTCAGACATATTAAATATGTTAGAAGAGGCACTTAATAGATTAGATGATGTACTTTCAACATCTTTCATAAGATCACATACTGTATTTAACATGAAATTGAAGTTATCTCCGAGTTCTCCAAGTTCATTATTCATAGTAACATTTATTCTTTCTGTAAAATCTCCTTTTGCCACTTTTCCTATAGATGTATTTAATTTTTTAATTTCATTAAGTAAAATGTTTATAAGAAAAATTGATGATATACTTCCTAAAACTATACACAGTAACACTGTAATAAATATTGTTGTTTTTATTATCCTTGTATGTTGTAGTATTTCTTCATTATCTATCAATCCAACAAGTTTCCATCCAGTATTTTCATTGCTTTGATGCGTAATATAAACAGTTTTTCCACCATTTTTATATTCATAATTTCCTTTTTCTTCTGAAGATATACTATTCCAAATTGTTAATTCACTAAGTTTTTCTTTAATAACATTATTCTTATCATTATTTACTATTATATTTCCATCTTGATCAACCAATATAACATATCCGGTTTTTAATAGTCCTATATCTTTAACATATTCTTCCAAATTGTCTACTGTTATATCAAAAGCGACTACCCCTATAAATTCGCCGTTATATCCTTTAGCTGCTTGAGCTATTGTAAAAACTAATTTTCCTGTTACACTATCTTTAAATGGTTCTAAATAAACAGTTTTACCATCAGCCTCCTTAGCCTTTGTATACCACTCTTTTGACTTATAATCTAAGTCATTTATATTAACTACAGCTCTATCTGAAACTAATTCACCGTATTCTCCTGCAAAATATGCATTTAAAACTTCTGGAGCTGTTGTTTTTACTGAGTTTAATAAAGCTTGTACATATTCAGCTATATCTTCATGAGTATCTCCCTCACGTGCATTTTCTAAAGAACTTAGATCTTTTATGTCATCATTATATGTAATCATAACTAACTGGTTAGTAAGTACATTCATATATTTAGAGAATCCTTTATCTACTTCATTAAGAGTTTGAGAACTCGTTATATTTAAGTTTTGCTTTAATATGTTTTGTGATTTTTGAATAGAAATTATTCCAACAATACACACAGGTATCATAATCATTAGTATAATAATTGGTATAAGTTTTTTTGAAAGTTTACTATTTTTCTTGTTTTTCATTTAATTATCCCCCCAATGTAAATCAATCTATATTTTAATATGAAAATTATAGTGTAATATATATGCACTAAACCTTTTATAGGTTATTAAAAGTACAAAATTTAAAAATAAAAAATACTTGTTAAGTAGAATAATCGCTCAACAAGTATAATCATTATAGTTCATTAAAAAATTTTATAATCTTATAATTATATGCTTATAATTTTAAAATTGATTTATTAGCAACATCTGTAACTCTTAACATTATACAAATAAGTATAATAATAAGAGTTATAGACAGAAAACTTTTATAAATTAATTAAAATTTACTTTACAATTTATAAACTTACTTAAATTAAATGATAGCTATTATATTACACCTTGTTCTTTTAAATATACTGCATATTCTCTATCAGATATCATAATATGAGTACTAATCCATTGAGATAAAAAGTCTATGATTTCTAGTATAACTTTTCTTTGATTATCATCTATATCTTCTCTAGAAGCCACTTGATCTATTTTATATACATAGAATGCATGTTCCTCTTCTTGACTATGAATATGTTTATAATCATATTTTTTTAACATTTTTTCTTCATATTCAAAATGATATTTTGTATATTCTAAAAGTTCATCAATTATTGTTAATATTTCGTCATATCTATCATAACCATCGTCTATTACAGCAATTTCATAAGCTTTTTTCCCTATATCCATAAGCTTTCTATGTTGCTTATCAATTTCATCGATATTTAGTTTATATCTTTCTTTCCATTCAAATGCCATTTTAAAATCCCCCTTTAATTAAAATTATAATTTTTGCAAATTAAAATACAGTCCTAGTTTAGTAATGTTTTCTATATATTTATCGTATATATTATAAAAATATTAACAACTTTTTAAATAAATATTAACAAAAAAGTCTTATAAAAACAAGTTAACTTATTTATTCTAATTTAAAATTTAAAAATTATTCTATAATATCTCATTGATATTATTAACTTTGATTAGATTATTATATTAATTTTTCATAAAAAAAGGACTAAGTTTTTTCTTAATCCTTCATTTTAATAAAACTTTATTAAATTTTTCAGAATTTAGTTAGAATTTTTGAAGTTTGAATTCTTAAGACAATTCATCTAAAAAATTCTTTAATATTCCTGCTGTGATTCCCCAGATAACATAGTCTTTATATTTATAAAACAAATACCTATATTGTCCTTCTTTAAATTTATAATTTTCTCCATTTACAATTAAATCATAAGGGAAATCATCTCCCCTTTCAACAATTAGCTTTCCAATAGTCTCCAATGGCTTATTATTAAAGAAATAATCAACTGGAATATAAAAAACATGATCAACTTCATATTTATTTATATTTATACTTTGTATATCTTTAACTATTGATAAAAAAGGATGAATTATCATACCATCATATCTAACTACTGTGTCTAATTCTTTTATTATTTCAACACATTTTAATCCTAACTCTTCATAAATTTCTCTTAGTGCTGCCTGTTTTGGAGTTTCTCCCAAATCTATCTTTCCACCTGGAAAGCATATATCACCAGGCTGACTATTTAATTTTTTTGCTCTTACTTCAAATAAAACATAGACTTCATCATTTATTTCTATTAAAGGTACTATTACTGAAGCACGCTTTGCTTTTTTCCATCCATTTATATAAGGCTTTGTTTCTTTTATTTTATTTTTAACATTACTCAAATTCATATGCTTTTATCTCACTTTAATTAAATTAATCTTTTTATAGATAGTTATATATTTAGTTTACTTATGTTATTAAAAATATATGCAAGCTGATTATCAAATCGTATTATATATATCTAGTATTTCTAAATGTATGAGATGGAAATCTAATAAGAAAATATCCTTAAATTAAATTGTAATTTAATTTATTTGCAATTAAACTAAACTCTATCTTAGTACATTATACTATAAAAATAGAGTTTAGTTTTTTAACTTATTATAACCTTAGTATCTCTAGGAATATTATCCCATATCCATTTAGCATTTATTTTTGCTAACCTTACACATCCATCAGATAATGCCATCCCAAGCCTTCCATCCCTAACAGAACCATCTAGATTATATATTATTGAATGGAATAAATAGTTTCCTTTAAATTGTGTATAATACCAACATCTATATCCTTTATTTTCTCCAAATGACAATCCTTTTATTCCAATTGTAAAGTTTCCTTTAGGAGTAGGTGTAGATTTTTTCCCAATTGTACACAGATAACTTTTTAATAGTTTCCAATTACTATTACTTCCATTAAAAATATTAACCTTGAAATTTTTAAGATCAACCCATATAAGATATTCAGTTTTACTCGAAAAATTATTAGAATTTACATAATTTTTAGCATTAGTATTATAATCACCTTTATTTTGTCGTACATTATTAAACTTATTTCTAAATAACTTTTTAAAAAATTCCATGCATATACAACCTTAAAATAATTAATATCACAATTAATATATGAAATTTTTTTAATATTTGACTCTGCTTAACTAAAAACTAAAAATCTTATTTAAACTAAATATTTATATTTCAAACAAAATTTAATTATTTTTATTTGCTTCTCTTTCTTCTTTTTTCTTTCTTTTTATATAATTTTTAGTTATTTTAGATGTATATACTTTTAACTTAAGACACTTTGATATTTTTATTTCATAAGCTTTATTTTTAATATTTTCTTTTAAATCTTTTATTGTATAAAACTCATTTTTAAAGCAAGTTTTTACAGTTCCAAGTTGAACTGGATAATGGCTATCACTTCCTGTTACATATGGTATATTAAGAGTTTTAGATAATTCATTTACTTCTCTTTCAACTATATCCAAACCTCTTTTATATATGTCTTTTGTATTCAGATCTAAAGCATCTAGTCTTTTTAGTAGTTTCTCTGGTTGAAGATATAATTTATGATTTTCTCTATAAGGGTGGCTACCAATCATTAAACATTTATGCTTCTCTCCTAAATCCAACAATCTTTCAAAAAAAATAAAATTATCTTTTTTGGTATGAGATTCTAATTCTTCTCTAATTTTTAATATAGCTTCTCTATTTCCACTTACAATAACGT
Organism: Clostridium sp. CTA-5; assembly: GCF_054768135.1. Classification (NCBI taxonomy): domain Bacteria; kingdom Bacillati; phylum Bacillota; class Clostridia; order Eubacteriales; family Clostridiaceae; genus Clostridium; species Clostridium sp. CTA-5. Next base: position 873,231 of record NZ_BAAAAT010000001.1, read on the forward strand.
GTCCACCATATCGTATATCTACTTCCATTCCTATAAATATTGAAAAACCATTTACTATATATCTATCTCCTTCATAAATATAATTATCTTTCAGATAGGAATAAACAGATTTTAAGTCAATTGCATTAAAATGTTCACATAAAATGAGTCCATCTAATCCATTTTCTTTTGCATATTCTATACCTTGCAAAAACAACTTCGGATCAAACTCTAATTTTTTACTTAGTATTCCATGTACATGAAAATCAATATTCATATTTCCTCCTAAATTATTATCTAATTAATCCGTTTAATTTATACTATTCTCATGTACTTATAAAATTCCGATAAATTAACAATATATTTTTTAAGATTCGTTTATAGTTTTAATTATTTTCCATTGTTCTAGTTTTTTTTCAAAAGAAATTGCATGTGCAGGACTTGTAGAACATAATTTATGAAAACTTACTCTTTCAAAATGAAATCCTACTTTCTTTTTAAAGCTATCATAAGCTTTAAAACCATTAAAGAACACATGTTCTATACTTGGGAATTTTTCAAATAAAGTATTAAAATCATTTATTTCTTCAAATTTAATATCTGAATCTAAACTTCCTTCCCTCTCACAAGTATGTAGCACATCCCATAAGCCTATATTATGTCTTTTTAAAAATGATTTTTTATGTTCATAATCTTCATTATATTCTTCATTATATAAAGTATATAATATTCTCCAAAACGCATTTCTAGGATGAGCATAATATTGCTGCCTATTAAGTGATTCAACGCCTGGCATAGAACCTAAAATTAGTATCTTACTATTATTATCTATTAAATAAGGAAATGATTTTATCATATTTTTACCCCTTCTTTCTAAAAAATAATATATTTTATAAATATCTAAGTGTGTATAATCCATTAATCTATTTAATTTTCTCTATTCTATGACCTATTTCTTTATTAGCTAATCTATAGCCCTCTTTTATCATTTCTTGTTCATTAATATCATTGCTAAGTAAACTGTCTATAGTAATTTGTGCTCTATCATAAAAATACTTATTTAAAAGGTTTTCTTCTATATCATCTTGATTTGCAATAGAATAATCATCTAATATATGTTTTACATTAAATCCATTATCTCTTAATGCTTTTCCTACAAGTATGCTCCTATGGCATCTTATAGGATCTTGCATTGCTCCTAGCAACGCTATTTTGTATCCTTTTTCACAGCCCCTTTTTAATCTTTCAATCCCTTTTAAAAAATCAGATTCTCTTATAACTTTCTTAAAGTCAGCATATCCTTCTTCATTATAAGATGTTTTGATGCTTCTGTTTGCTGCAAACTCTTTAGCCATATAGATATATATATAACCTTTATCGGTTAAAGTTTTCTGTAATACCTCTTTATTAAATTGAACATTATATTTAGAATAGGGAATCCCTCTTATATCAACAACACAATTAATATTATAATGTCTTAACATATCAATCAACTTCTCTGTAGAATAATTAGAATGTCCTATCGTGTATATTTCCATATAACTCCTCCTAGTCGTTTAGTTATATAAAGATTTATATATTTTTTAACCTAGGTTTCTAATATTTGATTTTTTTAAAATTGTAATTTAAATTTTTATATAAAATGATGTTTTATATGTGATTTTACTTTAACATTTTTATATTATTTATTATGTGCAATAAATAATGTATTTACTTTATTTAAATTTAAATCAGAGTTTTAATATAATAAATAAAAAATAAAGTAGTTAGTAAGATTTTTACTACTACTTTATTTTTAAAGCAAATGTTTTTACAAAAATACTCTAATATCCTTTATTTTTAAGTTCTGATACAATTTCTATGTATTTTTCTATAACATCAAATCCTTTATAATCATCTCTTCTTAAATCTATAATATCTCCATGAGAGATTCCTCGTCTATACTTATTTTTCAATATACCTTTAAATTCTCCCCATTTAGCAGAATCAACTGCTACTAATCCGTCATTAGCGCCTTCTGTTAATTTTACTAAAATGTAAGGAATTGCTACAACATAATCACTAAATATATTTCTTACTACAGTTGCATAACTTTGATAATAAACTTTTGGTACATCTTTTACTTCATCATTAAATATTCTACTATGACTAGTTGAAAATTGTCTGCTTGCTGCATAAAAATCAGGGTTTTTATCTCCTAACATTCTATAATATCTATCAAATAATTTTGCAATAACCTTATAAATTTTATCAGGTATCTTACAAGCAATATCAACAAATTTACATCCTCTATGTGGTGATGAAATCATTGTTAATGATGCAACATAATCACCCATTTCTAATTTACTAATCATATAACGTGCATCTAGTCCACCCTTTGAGTGTGCAATAATATTTACTTTTTCAGCTCCTGTTTCTTTTAAGACATCAAAAATTTTACTTTTAATATCTTGTGCATTATAAGCAACTGTCCCCCACGCTTCTTGATTGCCATAATAAACTGTTGCACCATTATGAATTAATTCTTTAGGTATTCTTCCCCAATAATTAATATATTTTAAATCTCTAAATCCAACACCGTGTACTAACACAATAGGATATTTTGTTTTACATATTTGTGAATCAATACGAGTATCATTTCTAATTACTTTATAACATTCATGATCATATTCTATTTTTGCAATATGACATATATAAATCATTATAAAGACATTTATAATTGGAACAAAAACCCAAAAAGCTATTATAAATCTTTTTAATATCTTTAATCTTCTTGAAGTACATAAAACTCTCAATATTCCATTTATAAGTAACGTAACAACATTTAATCCTGTAATAATACTATCTATTATAAAAATATTATTAGGAATATTTATGTCTTTTATTGCCTTAAAAAGAATTGTGTATATTATAGTTTGAATAAACCCTACATATAACCCATAAAAAACAAGACTTCTTCCATTTAACATTATTCTTAGTCTAATATTTATGTCTTTTCTTTTATCATTAGTAATTATGTTTAGTTTTAGCCAAATATAAAAAATAAAAAAAATTATTTCAATTAAAATAATCCATTTACATATAAATTTATCTTGTCCAAATTTAGTATGTTCACTAAAAAGATATCCTAAAAAAACAATATGTGGTGCAAAAATTAAATATATTGTTATTAAAGCTTTATGTAATAAACATATTTTTTTGATAAGATCTAAGAATACGATGCTAAGTATTATTATCGTTACAATAAGGGTTATTATAAATCCTGTCATTATTTCAATCAATCCTTTTATTCTTTAGTTATTAAAAAATACAAATTTAAATAAACATATTATTTAAATTATTATTATATTCTATACAAACATATCCTATTATAGCATATTATTCTACATTAAATAATTCTCTTTATATATGATAGATGATTTATATTAATAGTAAAATTAATAGTAAATCTAATTCTATTTGTGATAAACATATCAATTTCAATAATAATTACAAATAATATTAACGCATATGAAACATATATGTAAATAAATTTAGACTGTTACAAAATGTAACAGTCTTTTAATATATATTAGAATTTATAAATGCTTTTAACTATTATAAAGTGTGAATCTTATATTCTTTTGATTACTCACAGCTATTATTGTTCCATTCAAATCTGTTCTAAATATTTTAACTTCTCTTTTATTTAATTTATCTAAAGTTTCCTTATGTGGATGTCCATAATCATTATCTTTGCCACAGCTTACTATTGCATATTTAGGATTAACTTTATCTAAAAATGCCTGACTTGTAGATGAACGACTTCCATGATGTCCTAATTTAAGCACATCCCCACTTATATCTAATTGTTTAGCTAATATTTCACCTTCTGACAAGCTTTCTGCATCACCCATAAATATAAAAGAAGTATTACCATATTTTAATTTACATGCTATAGAATAATTATTTAAATTATTATATTTAATATTATTAGGAGCCAAAAACTGTAATGTTGCATTACCTAACTTTAAACTATCTCCTGAAGTAGGAGTTTTAATTTTTATTTTTTTATTTTGAAGAGCTCTTACCATATTTTCAAAAGTTTTAGTTGTATGAGTTATATTGGGCGCATAAAATTCTCCAATAGTAAAGTTATTTATTATAGTCGTCATTCCGCCTATATGATCCTCATGTGGATGTGTAGCTATTATATAATCTAATCTAGTAATTCCAATCGATTTTAAATAATTTAAGGCTTTGTTATCGTTACATCCAGCATCAATTAAAATGTTTTTTCCATCAACTTGTATAAGTTCAGAATCCCCTTGCCCTACATCAAGATAATGTACGTTCATGTCTGTTAAAGACTTTTGAGTTTTTACATTACTATTTCCAATAGCTTTTATAGGATTTCTATAGGATATTAAAAAAATAGATATCATGAGAATTAATAGTAAATTAATTATTTTTTTTATTGAATTCATTATCTATCCCTTGTTTTATTACTTACAATTTTATAGTATTTATAAAATTGTAAAATGTTCTATAAACAATGAATTTTACAAAAAAAGAACCTATTAAAATAGTCTTTTTTAATGTCTATTTTATAGGTTCAATTTTAATTATTTTTTTATTCTATTATTAATTATTCCAGCTCCAGTTATAATTTCCACCATCTTCTGGAACAGTATATGAATGATTATCTCCACTCTCCCAAGTTACATTTCCACTTTTATCTTTCTTTATTGCTTTAAATTCATAATTTTGTCCTTCTCCAAGATATACAGTTATTGTAGCTTTTCCATCTTTACAAGTGAATTCTGAAGGATATAATCCTGTAGTCCAGTTAGCCATTTCCCAATTACTACCTGTTAAATATAATTTTTCTCCATTATTTAAATTAACATTGTCTATTGTAAAAGTTACTGGTACTGGTTTTCTTACTAAAGTATCTATAAAAGGTTTAAAATCTGAAGTAAATTCTCCATTACTTGATAAAAGATTATTTATTCTTAAAAGTGTAAATCCTGAAAGGTCATAATTAAATAATGCTTCAGCTGAATTTTGATATCCTTGATTATTATTTACAATAGCTAATGCATTTTCACCACACATTGTTATACCTTTCGATTTTGCAAGATTTGCAATCTCTATAACAAGACTTTTTGGTGCTGAATAATAATTATCCTTATAAGCATCTGAATCATTCATTTCAAGACATGTAAAAGTTAAATCTAAGTCTGATTTTTTAAATTGATCAAGTAAATCACTATAGTTATAAAGACCTGCACAATACTCTGCAGCATGTGGCATTGTAGGACTATTCATTAACCAGTGTATACCTGCTACTTTTGCACCAATTCTAACATTAAAAACTGAATCAAAATTTTCATGTGCTTTAGATGCCATTTTAGCTAAATGTTTTTCAAGCGTTTCTTGATACCAAGTCAAAAAATCGTTTCCATAAGTTGTTTTATAACCATTTATAAAGAAATTATCACCATCAGTTGGAGGTTGTATTTGTGTAAAATCCGCTAAATTTGTTTCCCATTTATCATTAACTTCAGAAATAGTACCATATTTATCTTTCATAGCATCTTGGAAATCTTTTACAGCACCTTCACTATAACAATATAATTGTCCACGTTCAGGATAAGTCCAACCCGCTATATTTGTATTATAAGAAGGATATCTTAATTCTCCTGATGGACCAGCTGAAAGATATATTTTAGCTATAATATCTTTATATTCACTAAAATTTTCTGCAAATGAAGCATAAAGTTCATCATATTGTTGTTCAATACCTGACCACCAAGGGCTAAGATATTCATCAATATATTGTCCTTCTTCATTTTTAAATTGCATATTTTCTTTACTATCCTTTGTCCATAACCAGCTTGGTAATGGAACTGTTGTTTCTCCATTTCCAACATTTCCGCCGCATTGATGAGTTGATAAAATAGGAACCCATTTTAATCCAGAAGAACGAACAACATCAGCATACTTTTTATAATAACTCCAATCAAACTGATTATCTCCATTTTCTTCTACATAACCCCACCAAATATCTGTTGTAATTGCATATACACCATTATTTTTAAGTGTTATTAATTTTTCTTTAAATACATCCCAGTTATTATCTTTTATTTTTTCAAGTGGAGCCATAACATAAGTTTTGTAATCCTTTTTTATAGTTGACGCAAAAGTTGTAATGCTAGAAGATAGCATTATAGCAAAAGTTAATATCAACGATAATGCAACTTTTGCATATTTCTTAAATAAATTATTATATTTCATAATTTTTATCCCCCTTAAATTTCTATTGTTTAGTTAAAACATCCCTTGATAATATTGGCTTTAATAAAATCCCCCCTTTTATAGATTTAATTGTATTAATTATCTTTATAATTTATCTTTTAGTAAATTGTTTATCTAAATTTGAATATAAATCTTTATTTTTCAGAAACCATTTACAATCAAACGCAATCGTTTGCATTAAATTGTAAAAAAATAATATTTTATTATTTTTCTTGAAATTTAATAAATACGTATATAAAAAACGATTACAAATAAGCTAAAAAGATAAATTAAGTTAAAATAATCTTATAATCCATAAATATAATTTCATATAAAAATATAACTTGGACATTCATACCATTATTTAACTTTAAATTAATAATATATTAAAATTTAACATTTTTCAATATAAAATATAAAATTTAATTTTAAAAATAATAAATTTCTTAACTAAATATTCTCGCAAAAGTAATATCTAGTTAAGAATATCAATATAGTTTTAAAGGATAATATAAGCTTAAAATTAAATTTTTATAAATATACTCTTTTTATTTTTCTAGGATATCCTCAAATACTTTATTATGCTCTATATCTTTACCTAATGCTTGAATAACTCTTATAATTTGTTTATCTGTTATGTTTTTATTAGAGTTTACAGAAATCCCAATAACATATGCTTTAATTAATCTATAAATATTAATTAATAAATTAATACTTTTAATTAAACTTTCTCCTTTATTAAAAGGAATTAAATCCTTAAAAATTTGATTTACTATATAATTTTCAAATATATAATCATATTCTTTTATATTATTAAAGTATTTAGAATTCTCATTTAAATATTTACATATGTCTTTCTTATTTAGAATACCTTCTCTATATTCATTAACACATTGTTTTAATCTTAAGCTTCTTATATTTTTTACAAGTTTCTCATCACAAATCTTTATGTAAAATTCGTTATTTTCATTAAATTCTAGTCCTTTAAATAAATCATAATCTATTAATTCATCATTAAAATTTTCTAAAATTTCTTCTATATCATCAAATTTATATTTATTGTATGATTTTTCAATTTGCTCATAAAAGTTTTTAAGAATAGATAATCTCTCTTCTATAGAGAACCTTCTTAATTGCATAATATTTATAGAAATTACTCTTATATCCCAGAAATATTGAAGAAGACTTTCAGTACCTTCAAATGCTTCACTGTCAATAATTCTTCTTATTTCAATATTATTTTCTTCTAAATCCTCTTCAATTTCAATAAATTCCATTTTATCTTTATTTAAAAATGCTCTCAAACATATTTCTTCGCATGAAGATAAACCGCTTTTTTCATATATATTATCCACAAGGTTAAATACTCTAGGATAGCTTTTGCAAGTTATACAAAGATGTTCTTCTCCTATTTCTCCATGTATATCACAAAGCATATTACAATTTAAAAATGGACATCTACTTTCATCTTTAAGTATCATAAACCCCTGATTAAATGATTCATGTTCATCAGTATTTTTAATAAATTTTCCATCTACTAAAGCTTTAAGTTTTCCATTGCTATTAATGTACTTATTATATGTAGCTTCATCTATGTTAATATCCCACCCTGCACAACATGTATCAGTACATTTTGAGCTTATACATTTAAAATCTACCATATACTTAGGAATAAAAATATTTACTTTCATAATTAACTCCAATCTATTTTACCAAACAAAAAAGTAGAAGCTGTATAATTAAAGCTTCTACTTCTTTTCAATATATTAATCAAACCATTACTATCTTCACATTAAGCTTATTTATTATCTTTCCAAGAACTTATTATACTTTTAATTTTTTCTAAAGTCCAATTAAATTTTATATATTTATTAAAGTATTGTTTATATTTTATATAAGGTTAAAGTATAATTTAAATTGCTTTTAAGTATTAAAAACTAATTTTAATCTAATTCACAGCATATATTTTAACTTTTAACTTATAAAAACTCTTTAAGTTCATTAATATCATTTACTGGAGTTAGGCATGATTTACCCTCACATAAGTAATAACTTGATTTATTGTTTATTAAATTATAATCTTCTATAAATGGCATTATCTCTTCTAATTCTTTTTTATTTTGCTCAGTTTTAACTACTATAGTTAAATTAAAATCATATTTTTTCTTCAAAAAATTCGTCAAATTATCTATTTCAGATTCATCTTTAATAATACATATTAATTCTTTTGATGAATTTAATGCAAAAGAAGCTGCTATTAAATAAAATGAATGATTTATTTCTCCACTAAATAAAGCCCCTGTTATAAAATTAAGTTGTTTTTCTGACATATCTTCTAACTTTGGATCCCCAGTTATTCTAGCAAGTCTTATTAGATTATATGCAGCAACAGAATTTCCAGATGGTATTGCTCCATCAAATAATTCTTTAGGTCTAGCTATTAAATTTTCTCCATCTTCTCCATAAAGAAAAAATCCATTTTGTTCTTTATCATAAAAAAGATCAATCATCTCATTAGTAAGTTTAATAGCTTTTTTTAGATAATCAGTATCAAAAGTACTTTGATAAAGTTCTATTAGACCAAAGCATAAAAAAGCATAATCATCTAAATATGCCTTATGTAATGCTTCACCTTCTCTATATCTTGCAAGTAATCTTCCATCATTATCAATTAAATTATTAAATATAAATTCTTCTGATTTTTTAGCATAAGCTAAATATTTTTCATCTTCAAATACCATATATGCTTTTCCGAGTGCTGCTAGCATAAGCCCATTCCATGAAGTTAAAATTTTATCATCTTTATGAAGCTTCATTCTAGAAGATCTATAACTTAATAGTTTTTTATTTAAATCATTAATTCTAATATTTTCATAGTTAAAATTATTGTTTTTTAATAAATTAGGAATGCTGTTACCTTCAAAATTACCACTAGGTGTTATATTAAAATATTCATTAAAATACTTTCCATCCTCTTTTCCTAAAACTTCAATAATTTCTGATGGATTAAATACATAAAACTTACCTTCTTCACCTTCACTGTCCGCATCTTCTGCACAATAAAACCCACCATGTTCATTAGTTAATTCTCTAAACACATAATCTAAAGATTTTTTAGCTACATCTTTATATAATTCTTTCTTTGTAACTTGATAAGCTTCTAAATATGTAATTATAAGAAGTGCATTATCATAAAGCATTTTTTCAAAATGTGGAACTAACCATTTATTATCTGTAGAATATCTTGAAAAACCATATCCTATATGATCAAATATTCCTCCTCTATACATACAATCTAATGTTTTTTCCACCATATATAAAGCTTCTTTATCATTTTTTAATTTATGATATCTAAGTAAAAACATTATTTTATGTGGTGTTGGAAACTTAGGTGCTGACCCAAATCCACCATAAAGTTCATCAAAACTATTTAAAAGTTGATCATATCCACTATCTAAATTCTTAAAACTTACTTTAGAAGCATCAGTTTTACTAACGAAATATCTATCGAGTTCAGAGAGTATGCTTTCACTTGAAGATACTATTTTTTCTCTATTTTTTTCCCATTCAGTAGATACAGCTGTTAAAATATCCATAAGTCCGGGCATATTATATCTCGAATGTTTAGGAAAGTAAGTTCCTGCATAAAATGGTTTCTGATCTGGAGTCATTAAAATAGTTAAAGGCCATCCACCACTACCATTAAGTGCTTGACATACAGTCATATAAACACTATCAACATCTGGTCTTTCTTCTCTATCTACTTTAATTGCTATAAAATTTTCATTCATATATTTTGCAACTTCGGTATCCTCAAAAGACTCTTTTTCCATTACATGACACCAATGGCAAGTGCTATATCCTATACTTAAAAAAATAGGTTTATTTTCTTTTTTAGCTTTATAAAAAGCCTCTTCATTCCATGCATACCAATTAATTGGATTGTAAGCATGTTGAAGAAGATATGGACTTTTCTCTTTTATCAAATTATTTGATTTTCTATTATTGATAAAATCACCTCATTAATTTTATTTTCTTATTATATAGTTTTATCTTAAATTTAATTTATTATGTAAAAGATAACCTTACAAAAGTTAATTAGAGTTATTTAAATATAATATATAGTTTTTTCTTAACTCACATAAGTTCTCTTTACGAATAAATAACATATTTATAACCAATCATAATGATTATTATAAATATGTTATTTGAGGTGTTTACTTATGAAAAAATTAATTAAAGTTTATCTATCTATATTTTTAATAATAATTTTCTTTTTTGAAAACAATTATTGTATCTTCTTAAATGCTCTTTATAATAATTATAATGACTATTCTTGTTTTAAAAATGATATATATAATACTGATTCATATATCAAAAACCCTATTGTACCAAAACATTTATATGTAATTTCAGAAAGTGACATGAATAAAGAAGAACAAACTATGATTTCTACTCTTCAAGGAATAATATCTACTAAATCCGATATTCAAATTTATATACTAACATTAAATGAACCCGATTATAATATTTGGCTTAATGATTTAAATAAAAATTATCATGTCAAATATAAAAGAATTAGGAGTCCTTGGAAATTATTAAATAAGTTTAAATCATATATAAAAGGTTACATATTATATAATAATTCAAAAAGTTCATCTATAAATAATGCTTGTTCATTAGCTGCATTAAAAGATTCAATAGTCATTGATGAATCTTTAGAATATAAGATTAAAAGTTATGGAATAACAAAGTTAATTCAAGATTGTAGAGATACTGATAAATATTGGGCCTATAATAATCTTTGGAATCTAGGATTAAACCACTCTACTGTAATAGAATTATCACCTGATAAATCTATGGCCTTAAGAGATTATGCAATAATGTCAAATTCATTAATATTTTATGAAGATGATGTAAATGATACTTCTTTAAGAGAAAGCATATTTAAATCTATGGATAATACTGCACATTGCTTGGGATGGGGACCTGATGAACATATTAATGTAAGTATAGCTTCTAAATTTGGTGTAGATATTATCGCTGCTGATTGGTCTTATAATTTATCTACGTTAAGTGCCTATCCTTGTCGTGTTGAAAATCAAATATTTGAAAATGAATTCAAGGAAGAGGATGATGTTCATTATATAACTTTCATTGCCTCTGATGGCGATAATCAACAATGGTTTCTTGGAAATAATTACAGTTCAAAAGAATGGTATGGTTCACAATATAGAGGAGATTTTAACTTAGGTTGGTCTATAAGCCCTGCTCTTTATTATTTAGCACCTACAGTTTTTAATCAATATTATCAAAGTGCTAGCTCTTTAAAATATAATGATTACTTTTTAGTGCCACCATCTGGAAATGGATATATGTATCCAAGTAAATTTCCTATAAACAAACTAGATAGTTATACTAAAAGATTAAGTAATTATATGAAAAAAGTTGATCAAAGTTATGTACTAATACTCGATGATGATGCATTTTATAAAAAAGATTTATGGAATAAGTATACATGTCATGATAATGTAAATGGACTTTTTTATCTAAATTATAAAAAACATGATGATTATAATGGAAAACTAATTTGGTCAAACAGTAAACCAGTTGTATCTTGTCGCGATTTACTTTGGAATGATCTTGAAGATGAAGATAAATTAGTTGAAAACATTAATAATAGAATTGATTTAGGTTACACAAATATAAAAAACCCCAATGCTTATACTTTTGTTTATGTTCATGTCTGGAGTAAAACTATGAGTGATCTTGAAGATGTAATTACTAAATTAAATAAAAATCCTAGAGTAAGAATTGTTACTCCTGATATATTTATAAAATTAATTAAAACTAATATACTTCCGATCAATTAATATGAATAAAATAGATGTATTTTAATTTTTTAACTACATCTATTTTAATTATCTTTTATTTGTTTCATCAAAAATTAATATTTAAGTGCCACAACAACTAGTTAACTCTTTCTCCACAATTGGGACAATATTTAAAATTATATTGTAATTTTGTACCACAATTAGAGCATATTTGGGGTTCATAATAAGCATTATCATAATATTTATTGTTTATTTTATTAATGTCCCAATAAGTTAATTCTATATTTTCTCCATTTTCAATAGCTTTACCTTTATCTTTTGGAATGCTATATATAGAATTACATCTAGTACATACTACATAATAACTCTCATTCCATTTAAAAAGAGGAAGAAAAAAGAAATGAAAATAATCAAAATTTTTTATTAATCTACCCATAACATTTGTATTGCACTTTTCACAACTTATATTATTTAAAACTTTTATTTCATTTTCTTTATTTTCTATTCCAAATATCCCTATGAAAAACATATTATCACTATCCTTATTTGTATGTTGTATTTATAACTTTCCACTTCTTCAAGTTGAATTTTATTGTATACGATTTATATTATAACATATGGAGTATTTATGCATATACTATTTTATAATTAATTATTTAGGAGATAAATATAAATGTTAAACGAAAATTATAATACTTATGAGGATAATGATGAACCTTTAAACTACGAATTTTCTTCTATTCCATATGAATATTTTAGTAATCAAAGATCTCCATTTCCACCTCCAGGCGGTAAATCTCCAGGAGGTGGAAATATGCCCCCGGGAATGCCACAATCACCACCTCCAAATTATATTCCTACTAAAAAGGATTCAGGGGTTCAACAACTAAGTAAAACTCAAGGAGGACCACAGACTAAAGCTGTTAGTCAAAATTCAATAAGATTTTGCCTTTTTAAATACACTTATATTTGGGAAACAAACGGTAGAAGCTATTGGAGCTTTTTATTGAATGTTGATAAACGCTCTGTATCTGGATTTAGATGGCTAGGTAGACATTGGGTTTATTTTGGATTGGACTTAAGAAGAATTGATTCATTTATATGCTACAGATCTGATTTAATATCTAATTGTGAAAATTGCAGAAATTCGATAAATAATGATATGAAATTTAAAAATAATAAACAAGAATATTCTTTAAATGGAATTAGAGAGATATATACTAATACTTTAGCTTCTATCGATGTTCCTGAAGTTAAAGAAGATTTTACAACCCAAACTATAGGTTATATAGATGATAACCCAGTTACTACAGAAGTACCATGTGTAAAATTTAGAAACATTAGTTATAGAATTAGCTTAGAGTTATCATACCCTAGTAATTATGATAAAGATTTAAAAAGTAAAATAAATTTATTAGCTAATGAAGCAAGTAATGATGCTTATAAAGCAATTACTTCAATTAGATACAATGATGAAAGTTCTAATCCACTTGAAATATTCAATTCATCTTTAGGACTAATTCCTGATGCTCTTAAAGCTTTTTCTGATTCATTTGATTATAAATTTAGAGAATTAAATGAATCTAAAGGTGATTATAAAGAAATCTCCTATTCTATTAGAGAAGAAAAAATTAGTGACACTTGGAAACCTTATTATTATAAAAATCCCTTATTTTAATAAAATTTATTAAAAACTAAAATCGAAAATCTCATGTTGATTTAAACAGAATATCACGTGAGATTTTTGATTTAAGTACACTTTAAAGAGTACTTTTCTAAAAATTATATCAATAAAAATAATTAAAATAATATACCTAAGTAAATTTTTAACTTTATTAAACTAAATTATAATTTAGAGTTGTTAAAAGTAATGTTTAAAATAACAAATTACTTTAATTATGTATTTTATATCATTAAGTACAGAGTATTAAAATATAATAATATAACTATATTTTAAAATAAATATGGATATTACATATTAAAATAAGACTTTTTTATGGTTAAATATCAACATTATTTTAAACTATTATAAATAATTTTTAGGAGTTAAATATGAATAATATGCGTGATTGTAATTTATACTATGATCCGACTCCAGCTAACTACTTAATTGAATATAGAGGGAATTTTAAAGAAAAAATAGATAAAATTCCTTATGCTTGTGGAGATATAATTAATCAAAATATGGCAGTTATAGCGGTAAATCCTATTGATTTGTCTAGACTTTTAAAAGATGTACCTGAAATTATATTTGTTGATTTTAGAGGAATGTTTGTACTTCAAGATATTTCTCCAAGTGCTGTTGATAATATAAGTACTATTAAAGTTAACCCTTATTTAAATTTGACAGGTAAAGGTGTATTAGTTGGAATAGTTGATACTGGGATTGATTATTTAAATGAAGAATTTATTAAAGAAGATGGTACTTCAAGAATAGTTGGAATTTGGGATCAAACTATTAGAAATACTTCTAAAAATGTTGTTCCTTTATATATTGGTACAGAATATTCAAATGAACAAATAAACAATGCAATTAATGCCCGTAAAAATAATCAAGATCCGTATCAGATTGTCCCTTCAAAAGATGAAATTGGTCATGGAACCAAAGTTGCAGGAATTATTGGTGCTAGAGGATATAACACTCAATTTCAAGGGATAGCTAATGATTGTGAATTTGTTGTTGTAAAACTATTTGAATCAACAAATTTTAAACAAACTCTAATTGAAAATAGACTTAAACCTATTCCTGTATATAATCCTTCAGAAGTTTTAGCAGGAATAGAATATATAAAAAACTTTGCTATAAAAACTAAAAGGCCACTTGTGATATATTTGGGAGTAGGAAGCACTGAGGGTAGTCATGATGGTATGAATATGATTTCTAGATATGTTTCCTCTATCGCAAGTATAAGAGGAATAGCTTTAATAACTGGTGTAGGAAATGAAGGTGATTCTCAAGGACATGCTACTGGACATATCAAAAATGTAAATGATGTAAAAACAGTTGAATTAAAAATATCTAAAGAACTTAAATATTTCTCATTTAATATTTGGATAAGAAGCCCCAATAGAGCCTCTTTGACTGTAACATCCCCGACTGGAGAATCATCTAAGTTAATTGAATCCAAAATAGATAAAGTTCAAACATTTAATTTCGTTTTTGTAAGTACTAGTATGACTGTTAGATACTATACACCTGAATATTATACAGGGCATGAAGTTGTAAATGTTACTTTTAATAATATAAAACCAGGAATATGGAAATTTGAGTTATTGGGAGATTATATAACCGATGGAAGATTTGACATTTGGCTCCCACCTAAAAACACTTTACCAGAAAATACAGTATTTCTTGAACCAAATGCCTTTAATACATTAACTATACCATCAACAGCTTTTAATACTGTTACTGTCTCCTATTATGGCAATGATAATTCTTTAATTGCTGCTTCTGGAAAAGGATTTAATACTAATGATAATATTACAATTAACCCTGATGTTGCTACTATAGGAATAAATATTTTAACAACTCAAGTTTCAGGAGGGGTTTCATTAATTTCTGGAAGCTCTGCAGCTACTGCAATAGTAGTAGGCTCTTGTGCTCTTTTATTTGAATGGGCAATTGTAAATGGAAATGATCCTTCTATGTATTCAAAAAAAGTTAGAAGTTATTTAATGCATGGAGCTTATAGAAATAAATTATTTACTTTTCCAAATGAAGAAACTGGCTATGGAGATTTTGATTTATTAGGAATATTTGATTTTATTAGTAGGTCGTATAGAGATTACAATAGGTATAGAAGTACATATGATAAATTTATTGAATATTATAAAGGTAAATTATTTATAAGAATTCCAAAAAACATTATGGAGGGGGTTTATGAAAAGAGACGTTAATGTTCCAAGAGATATTTTAAGTAATCCAAATTTTGATAATTACATTGTTCAATATGAAGGTGATATTATTAAAGAAGTTTCAAAAGAACCTAACTATTATGTAGTCGTAGTTAATGATAAATATGCAATAATATCTGTACCTAAAGACGTAGAACCAACTGAAATATTGGTGAAATTTTCTTCTATTGTATATGTAAAAGCTGCTGAAATGTATACTCTTCAAGAAATTTCACCACTTGAAGCTTCTCAAGCTAACTTTTTACAGTTACAATTACCTTTAAATTTAACTGGAAAAGGTGTTAATGTAGGAATTATAGATACTGGAATCGATTATCTATCTGAAGAATTTATGAATTCAAATGGAAAAACAAGGATTGAATATATTTGGGATCAAACCATAAACGATCATGTTGATGATGCTAAAGTACCTTTTGGTAGTGTTTATACAAAAGATAAAATAGATGAAGCAATACAAGCATATAGAAATGGGAAATCACCATATGATATAGTTCCAACAAAAGATGAAATTGGTCATGGAACAAATATGGCTGGAATAATAGGTAGCACTGGGAAAAATCCTAATTTAAAGGGGGTTGTTCCAGAGTGTAATTTTATAGTTATAAAGTTAATACAAGATATTTCATTTAAAAAACAATTTAACGTAGATATACCTGTATTTAATATAACATCTATTTTTGCAGCATTAGAATTCCTATATCGATATTATTTACGTGTTAATAAACCGTTGGTTATATACTTTCCTCTTGGAAGCAATTTAGGAAGTCATACTGGAAATGATATTTTAGAAAAGTATTTAGAAACAATTTCATCTAATAGTGGAATTGTTATTGTAACTGGAGCTGGAAATGAAAGAAATAAAAGAGGTCATGCTTCAGGTATAATTCCTACTAATGATGGATTAAGCATAATGGAAGTAGATGTGGATCCTAAAGAAAAAAATTTGTGGCTTGAAATTTGGATTCCCTCTCCAAATGTAATGTCTGTAGATATAATCTCTCCTTCTGGAGAAAATAGTGGAACAATGACTGCTTTAATTAATTCCACTGAAGTTTATACATTTATATTTGAAAAAACATCAATAAGAGTTAATTATTATTTACCAGAAGAATTTACTGGTGATGAGTTAATACGTATTAGATTTTATAACATACAATCTGGAATATGGAAAATTAGATTAAAAGGAAATTATGTTTTAGATGGGAATTTTAATGCCTGGTTATTTCAAGGAGGTATTAAACAAGAAAATACCGGATTTGGCGGAGCAGATCCTTATAACACAATTACTAATCCTGGTAATTCTGAATATGTACTTACTGCTGCATCTTACAATCAGAATAACAATAATATAGTAAATTATTCTGGTATGGCACCTATAATTAATTTTATAGATAAAATTAATGTCGCTGCTGGTGGCGTAAATGCTTTAACTGTAGCACCAGATAATAAGATTGCAACCGTTAATGGGACAAGTGTATCTGCTGCAATATTGGCTGGAGCTTGTGCTATGTTATTTGAATGGGGAATTGTTAATGGTAATTATCCTTATATGTATTCGCAAAGTATAAAGACTTTCCTAGCTAGAGGAACTAGCAAAAGAATAGGTGATATATATCCTAATCAACAGTGGGGATATGGAATTTTAAATATATTAACCATGTTTGAAAATATGACATAATAGTTTCTTTAAGGAATTGTCTCAAATATTGTATTTTGAGACAATTCCTTTTTTAATTATATAAATTAATTATATAAATTAATTTTTATTTTAACTTTGTATTTTCTTTAAATTGTATAAATTTATTTAAAATATCTTTATTATTTTCCAAAAACATATTTAATAAGTTTATATTTTCAACAGTTTCAAATCCTATTACATGTTCTATTAATTCAGTCTCTATAAGTACTTCTTCTTTCCCACCTAAGAAGGTTAGAAAATCTTCTATAATTTTATGTCTATCTAAAAGATATTTTCCTAAGCTTGCTCCATCCTTTGTAAGCTCTATAGCACCATATTTTTCATAGTTTATAAGTGATAAATCTCCAAGTTTTTTCATCATTTTAGATGCTGATGAATCTCTTACATTTAACATTTCAGCTATTTTCTTTAATCTTATAGTTTTGTCTTCTATACTACATCTATATATCATTTCTAGATAATCTTCCATTGCTGGAGTAAGCAATTTTCTTGTTAAATTTATGTTTTCATATCCTCTTACTGTGTGAAAATCATGTTGCATTCTATCACCGCCAATATTTTTATATTTATTTTAATTTATGAGTGTCACTTCTTAATTATTTCTCATATGTTAGTTTAGAGAAAGATTTTTTTCTTTAAACTAACTCTTTATGATATTAAAAATTTAGTCATAATTTTTCTTGAAATGTTGGCTTAGAGAAAGATTGTTTCCTTAAACTAAATTTTTAAGCTTAATATAATTTTTTATTTAAGAAGGAGGTAATTATCATGAATGATAATTCTTTAAATAATATAATTCCACTTAACTCTCTTCCTATAGGAGAAAGATGTAAAGTAAATCATCTTGTTGCTAATGGAATAATTAGAAGAAGATTTTTAGACCTTGGATTAATAAATGGTACAGAAGTAGAATCCCTAGGTCAAAGTCCATCCGGAGATCCTATAGCTTATTTAATTAGAGGTGCTGTTATTGCTATAAGATCTGAAGATGCTTCAAAAATTCTTGTTGAAACAATTTAGTTATATATCTAATAACTATTTAAAGTTTTTTTATAAAATAACTAAATTTAATAATAAATTTAATCAATACTATAAAGGAGTTTTTTAATGGGTTTAACTAATCAATCTACTGGTACTAATGCTTTAGATAAAGAACTTAATCTTGATAGAACTTCTAAAGATAATAAAGTAATTGCACTTGCTGGAAACCCTAACGTTGGTAAAAGTACAGTTTTTAATAATTTAACAGGATTAAATCAACATACTGGAAATTGGCCTGGTAAAACAGTAACTAATGCAACTGGTAAATATGTTTATAATAAGAAAGACTTTACTTTAGTAGATATTCCCGGAACATATTCACTTATGGCTAATTCAGTAGAAGAAGAGGTTGCCAGAGATTTTATATGTTTTGGAAACCCTGATGCTACAGTAGTTATTGTTGATGCTACTTGTCTTGAAAGAAATTTAAATCTTGTTTTACAAACACTTGAGATTACAAATGATGTTATTGTTTGTGTAAATTTAATGAATGAAGCTAAAAGAAAAGGTGTTATTATAAATATACAAAATTTGTCTTCATTATTAGGAGTTCCAGTGGTTGCCACAAGTGCAAATATTGGTGAAGGTTTAGATGAACTTAAAAAATCAATTTATGATTTAACTTTTAACAAAGTAACTAAAGCTCCAATAAAAATTAAATACAGTGATACTATAGAAAAAGCTATTTATTTAATAGAAGATAAACTACATCCAATATTACAAGATAAAATAAATACTAGATGGGTTTCTTTAAAATTATTAGAAAATGAGGAGAACTTATTAAACTCTATAAATAATTATATAGGATTTAATATATCTAAAAATGAAGAGATTTTAAAATCTATTTCTAATGCAAAAGAAATTTTAAAATCTAATGGGTTAGATAATCAAGCATTTAGAGATGAAATAGTAACAACACTAATAACTAAAGCTGAAAACATAAGTAAAAATGTAGTATCATTTACTTTAGAAAAATATAATGATTCTGATAGAAAAATAGATAAAATATTAACTTCAAAAAAGTTTGGAATTCCTATAATGATATTACTGTTAGCAGTTGTATTTTGGATAACAATAGAAGGAGCAAATGTTCCATCAGAAATTTTGGCTAATTTTTTATTTGCAATACAGGATAGATTAACAGAATTTTTTATTTCAATTGGTGCTCCCGTTTGGGTAGAAGGTGTAATAGTTCAAGGAATGTATAGAACACTTGCCTGGGTCATATCTGTTATGCTTCCTCCAATGGCCATATTCTTTCCTCTTTTTACATTGCTTGAGGATTTGGGATATTTACCTAGAGTTGCTTATAATTTAGATAATTTTTTCAAGAAATCTTGTGCTTGTGGAAAACAAGCCCTTACAATGTGTATGGGATTTGGATGTAATGCCGCTGGAATAATAGGTTGTAGAATTATAGATTCTCCTAGAGAAAGACTTATTGCAATAATCACCAATAATTTTGTTCCTTGTAATGGTAGATTTCCTACCCTTATTGCAATAATTACAATGTTTTTTGCTGGAATGTTTATTGGACCTTTTCAATCAGTAGCATCTACTATAATATTAACTTGTGTAATTATTTTAGGAGTATTTATGACTCTCACTGTATCAAAGATATTATCAAAAACTATTCTAAAAGGTATTCCTTCATCATTTACTCTAGAATTACCACCTTATAGAAAACCCCAAGTTGGTAAAATTATAGTTAGATCAATATTTGATAGGACTTTATTTGTTCTTGGTAGAGCTATAGTTGTTGCTGCCCCTGCTGGAATTGTTATATGGATAATGGCAAACATAACTATAAATGATATTAGTATTTTAACTCATTGTGCAACATTTCTTAATCCTTTTGCACATCTTATTGGTTTAGACGGATATATATTGATGGCATTTATATTAGGATTTCCTGCAAATGAAATAGTAATTCCAATAATTATTATGAGTTATATGGCTACAGGTAGTATGCTAGAGTTAGAAAGTACATCTGAACTTTATAATTTACTTACTGCTAATGGATGGACATGGCTTACTGCAGTATGTGTTATGCTTTTTTCTCTCATGCATTGGCCTTGTAGCACTACATGTCTAACAATAAAGAAAGAAACTCAAAGTTTAAAATGGACTGCAATATCTTTTTTAGTCCCTACGATTACTGGTATAGTTATTTGTTTTATATTCACTACTACTGTCCGATTACTTGGACTTGCTTAATAAAGTAAATATATATGTTGCAAATTTAAGTACTCAACAAAAGGCTATACATTTCTTTAATTTATTGAATAATTATTATTACAACATATATATAATTTTATTATTTAAGAAATCTTTATATA
Source organism: Clostridium sp. CTA-5 (assembly GCF_054768135.1). Lineage (NCBI taxonomy): Bacteria > Bacillati > Bacillota > Clostridia > Eubacteriales > Clostridiaceae > Clostridium > Clostridium sp. CTA-5. Next base: position 894,317 of record NZ_BAAAAT010000001.1, read on the forward strand.
TGTCAAAAAATCCAATGTGAAAAATTCCACTTTGGATTTTTTGATGTTTAAATATGCATTAATTTAAAACATAGTCTTATATCTTATTTTACTAACAGAATCCCTAATATATATAGTATGTAAACATGTAAAGGGTAATATAAATAAAATAAGTACTTCATTCCTCTGCCCTTTTGATTATTATATAATAACATAAATGGTAATGCTCCTATCATAATCCATTGATAATTTGATAAAAAGCTATTACTTAAGCTATAATCGCCATGAGCATTAGCTACATATATAAATAATGTAAATAATGTATATGCTATGGTTAAAGCTATTTTTTTATCTCTACATAGATATAAAATTACCCCTAGAGCAACCCATGCTATGCCACCTTCAACTAAAAATGGTGTAGGAATTAATAAGAAAACTACTTGAACTATACTTGGTGGTAAAACAAATAATGTAAATAATACTATTATTCCTAATAACGATGGAATAATAATTAATGATAATCCTAAAACGATATGTTTAGAAGTTTTTTCAGACTTAAATCTTTTTATAAATTCTATACCTTGTAAATAAAGCGTAGTTAAAAATAATGTAGCAAACATATTATTAATTATAGGCATCCCAGTTGGATGAGGTACAATTTTTTGCACTAACGAATTTCCTAATCCCATAATTATAGACCATATATATAATCTTATAATATATTTCTTTCTATTACGTGTATGGTAAAATCCTTCTACAACCATAAATATAAATAAAGGTGCTACTATTCTTCCTATCCAGTGAAACCATATTGGAACATTCATTGTATTTGGCATAAAGTATGCAATATGGTCAAATGTCATTAATATAAGAGCTAATATTTTGATGGTAAATCCATCAAACCCTTCTTTAAAAAGTTTCATAATAATTCCCCTAACATCTTCAATTTCTATTTATCGTTATAGTGTTATAGTAATTTGAGTTCCTCTTCCTAATTCACTTTTAATTTCAATATCTCCATCATGATTATTTATTATCTCTTTTGATATAGCCATTCCTAAACCTGAACCTTTATGAGCTTCTCCAGTATTCGTTCCTCTATAATATCTATCAAAAATATGATTTAAATCTTTCTTACTAATTCCATTTCCATTATCTTTTATTGCAATTGTTATTTTATCTATTTTTGTTAATTCTATTTTTATAGAAACATCTTCTTTGTTATGAACTATTGCATTAAAAATTAAGTTAGTCAAAGCTCTTTTTAGGAGTATGGTATCTACTTCTTTCTCTATAACATCTATATTAGTTGTAAATTCTATGTCCCTATTTTCATATCTACTATCATTTAGTATATCAATTATTATTTCTCTAACTAATGCTACTAAATTAGTATTTTGTTTATTTAAAATTACAGCATTATTTTTCAATCTTGTTGATAAATTAAGTTCATCTACAAGCTCTTTTATATATTTAGATTTACTATATATTATTTCTGTATAATCTTGAATTTCCTCTTTTGAAAATTCATAATCTTTGTCACTAATAATTTCTGAATACCCTTGAATAGACGCTAATGGTGTTTTTATATCATGTGTTATATTAGCTAGCCATTCTTCTCTCATTGCTTCAAGTTCTTTTCTTTCTATTTCATTTCTTCTTAATGTATCAGATAAATCATTTATATTTTCAAATACTTCTTTATATATGCCGTTATTTTTTGTATATAAATTATAATTTCCCTTTGATAATATATCTATATTTCCGATTATTTCTGATATAGGTTTAGTTAATTTTCTGCTAAATAAATATCCAAATATTAAAGCAATTAAAGCATCTATGATGAGTGTTACAATTACTATTATTTTTATTTGATATATAGCTGCATTTAAAGAATAATTTATTGTTACCCTATCTGCATATGAACTAGGTAAAGCCAATATTATATTTACATGACTATTAGTTAAATTTTTTTCTAAAACAAAATTTACATATGGTCTCTCTTTATATTTATAGGTATTAACTATATCAAAAGGAGTGTACTTCTTAGGTACTTCTTCTGGCATATTTATACTATATATTTCTTCACCATAATCATTTAGTATTTGTATCCAAGCGCCTAACTTTTCTAATAAATTAATTCCATCTTCTGATACAATTAATTTTCCATCTTTTTCATACATATATTGCTCAAAATCTCTTGAAAAATTCTCTGGACTATTTAAGTTTTTATTATTTTTTATATTTTGAAAACCAGATAAATAAAGGCCTAATATAGTCATAATATTTAGTATTACTACTAATATAACAACTGTAACAATAGTTAATATGAATTTCCAAGTTACCTTCCACTTCATTTTTAGCCTTCCTTTACAGATAGTTTATATCCTAACCCTTTAACAGTAACAATATATTTTGGCTTAGAAGGGTCATCTTCTATCTTTTCTCTTATCTTTCTTATATGTACCATTATAGTATTATCAAAACCAATATAATCTTCTCCCCATACTTTATCGCACAATTTTTCTTTACTTATAATTTGATTTTGATTATGTGCTAATAAAGATAATATTTTAAATTCCTTAGCTGTTAATTCTATTGTTTTTTCACCTTTTGTTATTTCTGCTCTATTTTCATTTAATATATAAGGACCAAATTTTATTGTTTTTTCCTTGCTTTCTATATTATTACCTTCATTAGTATAATTTGCTCTCCTTAAATGAGCCTTTATTCTAAAAGCCACTTCTTTAGGACTAAATGGTTTAGTTATATAATCATCTCCACCGATAGCAAATCCTAATATTTTATCTAGTTCCTCTGTTTTAGCTGATAAAAATAATATAGGTACATTAGAATTATTTCTTATATTTTTACATATTTCATAACCTTCTCCATCTGGAAGCATTATGTCTAATATGACTAAATCAGGTTTTACTCTTTCAAATTCAGCTATCCCTTCTTTCATGGTCTTGGCTGTATATATTTCACTAAAACCCTCTTTTTTCAATACCGTTTCTAATAATTTTAAAATTTCAATTTCATCATCTACTATTAATATTTTCTTATCCATATTTAACTCCTGTTCTTTATTTATCTGATTTATAATATTACTTATATTTTTTATAGGTAATATTATAATATCGGATAAACTCTTTTATTTCTTAAATTAATAAAGTATTTATTTAATTTAAACTCTAATTAACTTTAAAAATTAATTAATACTATGTAAACTATTCTCATTTTACACTAATAGTAGATATTATAAAATGCGTTTATAATTAAATTCTCTTACTATTTGTAAAATTTTTATAAGCTATTAAAGGCAATATAATTATTAATATTATTGATATAATAATTGATAATATTCTATACATAAATGGAATTTGATTACTAACCATTAATTGACTCATCATAGACCAATTAGGAGTTAATGCTATAAAGTTTAATAATGATTTTGATGCCCATCCTTGAATAAAGAATGGAACTGCCATAATTGCTCCTCCTAGTATAAAAGGTATTACTGATGATTTAAATGCTGATGATAAAGTTAATCCTATTTGTGCAAATAAGAATGAACCTAGTATTATAGATGCTATAACAATTAAATACATTTGTAATATTGTAATATCTGATCCACTATTTTTAAAATACCATAGATTTTTAATTGGCTCATTTAAATTTTTAAATCCTTCAAGTACAAATGCTCTTAAACCTACAATTAATGCAAATGAAGTATTAATTAATGATAAAGCTATTCCACCTGCTATAGCTTTTGCTATAGCTATATATTTTTTACCATTCTTTGTTGTATTTATTAAACCAACCATATTAGATTCATATTCTTTTGTATAGTTTCCTGATATAACTATAAACATTACTAATCCAATAAGTGGAATTGATCCCTCTATCTTATAGAATATATCTGCATAAGTTTCTAATATTTCAAATTTTCTTATTAAAATAAATCCAAAAGCTAATAAAAATCCCCAAAGTATTAAAACACTTTTTTTGCTTAATATTTTTCTCAATTCTGTTTTTACTAAATTTGTCATATATTACACCTCTTTTGCATTTTCTAAATCAAAATAAAACATATAAACATCTTCAAATCTTGCACATGTTGGCTCTACATTTTTTTCATTTGGCGTTGTATCTGATACCACTCTTAATATAGTTGAATTAATATCTCTTTGAATGCTTACAACCTTATATTTATCTTGAATTCTATTAAGTTCGTTCTCATCATTAACAATTATGTTATAAACCTTATTATTCATATCTGATAATATTTCTCTATGAGTACCTTTCATAAGAAGTTCACCTTTTTTTATCATTATAGTTTCTTTTGCTACTGATTCTATATCTGATATTATATGAGTTGAAAGTATTATTATTTTATCTCTTGATATCTTAGCTATTAGATTTCTAAACCTAGTTCTTTCTTGTGGATCTAATCCTGCTGTTGGTTCATCCAAAACTATTATTTTAGGATCATTTAATAAAACTTGTGCTATACCAACTCTTCTTTTCATTCCACCTGAAAATTTACCAATAGCCTTATTTCTTACATCATAAAGACCAACTAATTCTAATAATTCATCTACCCTACTATTTAAATTTCTTCCACTTATTCCTTTTAATGCACCAACATATTTTAAAAACTGTTTTGCTGTAAAATTTTTATATACTCCAAATTCTTGTGGCAAATACCCAATAATGTCTCTATATTTATCATCTAGTTCAAATATATCCTTACCGTTATAACATATTTCCCCTTTATCTGGTTTTATAAGAGTTGTTATTTGTTTCATTAAAGTTGTCTTACCTGCACCATTTGGTCCTAATAATCCATAAACTCCATTTTCTAATGTTACTGTTATACCATCATTAGCTCTTTTTTTTCCGTATACTTTTGTTAAATCTTTTATTTCTAATTTATTCATAATCAATTCCTCCAATTATCTATTTATATATTTTGTTCTGCTTATTCCAAAGCATAATGTAGTTGAAACTATAAAAATCACTATTAATACAATTATTATTAGATTTATAATACTAATTCCATGACCAAGTACACTAATTTCTCCCATATAGCTTCCAATTATATTGTTAAAACTAAATATCAAATCATAATAGTTACCATATGAAAATACTGAAAGTATTATTGATGGCATAAATTTTATCGTTGTTATCACCTTTCCTAAAACAATAAACAATCCAAAAATACTTATTGAGCTTATAGATGATATACTTATGAATGAACAGAACATTGATACCATAGCCCATCCCTCAAACATTAAAAATGCTATTATAATATTTTTTAATACATACTGATTTATTGTTGGATTTCCATTTAGCATTGCTATATTATCAACTATTCTAAATGCTTCTAAATTTCCATTAATAGGTGAACCATACTCAATATAAGTTATAATAAATGCTACCGATAAGTATATGCTATAAATTACTATAGGAATTAAAAATGAAACTATTATCTTAGAATTTAATGCTTTCTTTTTTTGTTTTGATGAAAGTATAATATCTTTTACTGATGATATTATTTCATCAGTATATAGGTTAGATATAATTATCATTATAATAACAAGCATTGCTATATTTATAAGTGGGTTTGTTGCTCTATAGTTAAACACTTGCCAGAATCCTACATCTTCATATTTTGAACTTTTTAAATTATCAATTTTTTCTTTAGCGATTGAGGTTAATGTTTTTGAAAATTTATCTCCATTATTTTCTTGATTAACCATTCCATCTAAAACTGATAATTTAATATCAAATTTTTCATTAGCTATTTCTAACTTGTCCCTATTATCTTGAATATATCCTTTTTGTTCATCTATATAAGAATTTGCTGTTTCTAATGTTGGTTTTATAAATGACATTATTAATAATGTAAAAGCTAATATTGTTAATGAAATTATCATTCCTTTAGATTTAATTAATTTTTTAATTTCCCATCCTATCATTTTTTGTCCTCCATTTCTGTTTTGCTTTCCTGTCGATATTTATATATTAATATCTCAAGCTTATATAAATATAACCTTAACCTTAAATCATCCTTAATTAGTAATTAATCATATATTATTGGGTACAAAATTTCTATAATCTTAGATTTTATCAAACTTTTAGGATTTAAAAATTCTATAATTTATTAGAAAAAAATCGAGTAGAAGGTAGATAAAATAATTATCTACCACTACTCGATTAAGCATAGTGCTAATTGTTTTTAAATTTTTACATATTCATTAAATTGAAAAATTCATATATAATCCTTCTACTTTTCCCCAATCAATTACATTCCAAATATTTTTAACATAATCTGCTCTTAAATTTTGATATTTTAAGTAGTAAGCATGTTCCCAAACATCAATACATAATATAGGGATAAGGCCGTTGCTTAAAGGATTGTTTTGATTTAATACACTTGTTACAGATAATTTTCCATCTTTATCTTTAACTAAAAATCCGTATCCTGATCCAAATTGTCCTATTGCAGCATTGCTTATTTCAGTTTTTAAATTTTCTAAATTTCCAAAAGTTTTGTTTATTTCATCTAATAATTTTCCTTCTGGGGCTTTTTTAGGTGTTGGAGAAAGAACAGAAAAATATAAATTATGATTAAATACTCCTCCGCCTTGATTTATTACTCCTTGTCTAATTCCTTCAGGTATAGATTCTGTATCTGATAATATTTTTCCTAATGATTTTCCGTTCGTAAATTCTTCATGACCTTCTAAAAGCTTATTTAAATTAGTTACATATGTTTGAAGATGTTTATTATAATGTATATTTATTGTTTCCTTATCTATATATGGTTCTAAAGCATCATAAGCATATGGTAAATCAATTTTATTAAACATAAATATCTCTCCTTCAATTAAAATATTTTATTTCTTTTTAATATAGTATGGATAAATACCCTCTCTTTTATAATATAGTACTGTTTATTTTTTATTTATAGGATAATTATAGCATAAACTTGTATTAATTAATAGTATTTATTAATTAATTTTAATTGTTTATTGATAAATATAATATGATTATATTTTAATATAAAATATATAAATAAATATAAATAAGTTTTATAATGTAAATTAAGGTTAGCTTAAAAATAAAAGCGTAGAGTAACTAATATTAAACTATATTAGTTACTCTACACCGTTATTTAATAGTATTTAATTATTCTAATCATATTGTTTTACTACTTTGTTGTCTTTAATTAATTTTGCTATACTTCCTTATCCTACATTACTTGAAGCTCTATATACATTCCTAGTCTTAATTCCGCTAAAACACAATCTGATTCAATATAAAACCCATAAATTTCTTCTGATATAGCATAATATCTTTTAATACATATCTTTAATTTTTTTATTAAATTTATTATAAAGTTTTATCATATCTGGCTCATTAGAATAAAGATGTATTTCATTTATAGGAATCCATTTAACTCCACTATTTTCATCTTCTTTAACAATAAGTTCTTCACTTTCATCACATTCTAAAAGATAAGCGATAGATAAATGTAAGTGAGCTGAAACATAGTTTCCATTTTTAAAGTGTCCTACAACAGGCAAAACATCTAAAGATAATATATCAGAAGTAACTGGTCTGACCTTTTTAACTCCAGTTTCTTCTTTAGCTTCCTTTATTGCAACATAAAGTAAATCATTATCACCATCAGCATGTCCACCAGTCCAAGCCCAAGTTTTATAAATGTTATGATGAATCATTAATACCTTATCTCTATTTTTATTTACTATATATCCAGAACTTGTAATATGTGCTAGAGGATTTTCTCTTGTAAGTATATTATTATATGTTTTAATACACTGTAAAATTAATTCTTTATCTTTTAATTCTTGTTCATTATATGGTATATAACTTTCTATTTGTTTAACCCAATTCATAAATGCTCTCCTTATATATTGTATCTTAGTATTATAATTAATCCTTTATTAATACTTCTTAATATTAATTATAAAAAATAATCATTGCCGCACCATTATTCCTGTACTACGTTTTGAAAGGGTGTATGGCTAAAAAAATCCATGCTCCACAGTCGCTTAGCGATTGTTTTATTTAAATATTTAATGAGTTCTCTTTAGAAGATATTTTCATAATAAATAATCAACTATAAATGTTTAAATTATAGTTTCCCAATTAATATATTTATTAAGTATATTAACTGCAGTTTCTAAATATTTTTGTTCTATTTCTGTAAATCTTTCAAATTCATCACTATCTAAGTCTAAAACTCCATATAGTTTTTCATTTTTTATTATAGGTATAACTATTTCAGAATTTGAAGCTGCATCACATGCTATATGTCCATCAAACTCGTGAACATTTTTTATAAGTAATGTTTTTTTATTTAATGCAGCTGTCCCACATACCCCTTTCCCTATCTCAATACTTGTACATGCTGGCATTCCTTGAAATGGTCCTAAAATTAATTTATTTTCTTTAACTAAATAAAATCCACACCAATTTACTCTTCCAATTAATGCATTAATGAGTGCTGATGCATTACAAAGCTTGGTTAAATCCAAATCATCCCCTTCAATTAACCCTTCCAACATTATAATCATATTATCAAGTTTACTTTCAATACTTAAATTCTCAAATGATTTTATATCAAACATATTTTCACTCCTTTATAGTTATACAAAATACTTATATTCATTAATAATACAACTTAATCTTTTATATTTAAATAGTACTATACTATTTAAATATAAAAACTACAATAAATTCTACCAAATATAACAAATAAAAGTTATAATATTATTTATTATAACTTTAGGAGGTAAAGTTTATGGCACAAGTAGTGCAAAGAGGTTTTGTTTCTTCAGATAAAATTGAATTTAATGATAAAAATTTAGAACTTTTAAAAAAAGCACAAACTGATATATGTTTTTTATTAAATCGTGGATATGGATTAGATAAAACAATTGAATTTATAGGTAATCATTTTCTATTTTCAGCAAGGCAAAGATTAGCATTAAAAAGAGTTATATCTTCACAAGAAAATATTAAAGTAAGAGAAAAAAATGAAGTTAAAAACTCATATAAAGATAGTACAGTACATATTGATGGATTAAATCTAATTATAACATTAGAAGTTGCTTTATCTAATTCTATTCTCTTTCGTTCTATGGATGGAACAATAAAAGATTTAGCTGGGCTTCGTGGAACTTATAAGTTAATTGATAAAACAGATATTGCTATTAAATTAATTGGTGAAAAATTAAATCAAATGAAAATTAAAAAGGCTATATTTTATCTAGATTCTCCTGTTTCTAATACTGGTAGATTAAAAATGAGAATACTAGAATTACTTTCTAATTTTAACTTTGATTTGGAGGTTTTTCTTGTACCTAATGCAGATGTTATATTGAGTAAATTAGATTATGTTATAACTAGTGATGCAATTATATTAAATACATGTAAAAGTTGGATTAACTTATGTTATAAAATCATAAGTGAAGATTTATGTAATGTTTCATATATTGATTTTTATAGATAAAAATAGACTATCTCAAAGACATAAAAAGTTTTTTGAGATAGTCCTTAACTAATTTTTATGCTGCTGTTTTAGTTGCTAATGTATTTGATATATTATTTATTCTTGAAATATTTGCATTTGGTATTGTGTTTTTATTATTATTCTTATTATTTTCTTTACACCAATCTATAAATGAATCTCTTACAATAATATGAGTATCATTTGCTGGATCTGATCCTCCACAATTTTTAAATGCTAAAAATCCATCTCCACCTGTAGCTAGGAAATCTGGCACAGCTGCTGTTAAAACTTCAGTATCACTTATTGCAGTTCCATCTTCTTTAGTTATATTAGTAATTCTATTTCCAGATGGTAATTTAGAATCATAAGTAAACTTAATTCCTGACACTTGTATACCTTTACCACCATCGCAAACTGCTTGTTCTAAAACTGCCTTTAAATCAGATTTTTTCATATTTAATTTATAAATTGTATTATCAAAAGGCATAAACTTCCACATAGTTCCTACTGTAATATCACCAGTTGGAATATCTATTCTTAATCCACCATTATTTTGAAACCCTACTTGTGCATTAACAGCTTCTCTAGTAACATCAGTTGACCAATTTCCTAATACAGATGATCCGTATGGAGAAGTTTGTTGTACTCTAATAAGATCTTTATCAGTATTTCTTCCAATAACTTCATTAGTTATTGGAGCTGTTTTTTCATTAGAATCTTTTACCATCTTGTCTATATCATTATCAATATTTGGATTTTTGCTCTTATATCCATTTTCATTATCTAAAGCAACATATGATTTTTCATAAGATGGTGTTTCAAACTTAACTTTTTTATCGTTAGTTACTGTTAATTTAGCATTTACATAACCTTTTCCATAAGAATTAGCTATATAAACTGGTATATTAGTCTTTGTAGCAACTGCAGATACTTTTGAGTGAGTATGTCCTCCAAATACTGCATCTACATTTTTAAGGTTATTAGCCATGTCAAATACTGGTCCTGTAGCATTGTCCCTATTATCGCCTTCATGGACTAATACTAAAGTTACATCTGCTAGCTTCTTTTCTTTAATTTCTTGTGCAACTGAATTTATTTCAGTTGTAAGATCTTTAAATTCATAATTTTTTACAAAGTCAGGTAAGACAATTGATGGAGTTTCTGTTGTAATACCACCTATAACTGCAATTTTAATTTTATCTTTAGTTATAATTTTATATGGTTCAAATACTCTTTTCCCTGTTGTTTTATCATAAAGATTGCTACAAACTATTGAGTATCCTGCACCTTTCATTGTAGTATTGATTATAGTATCTAGTCCCCAATCAAATTCATGATTTCCAAGAGTAGTTACTTCCATTCCTATTTTAGTCATAACTTCTTGAACTGGAACCCCTTTCATAATGTTAGATGTAGCAGACCCTTGATATAAATCTCCACCTCCAAGAATTAATGTTCTATCTGGATTAGATTTTTTTATATTGTTTAATCTCTCAGCTAAAACTGCTGCTGCTGGATTTCCAGATGAATCTGTTAATGCACCATGAAAATCTGTTATTTCAACAATGTCAAAATTCTTTACATTATCTTGAGCATATGTTATTAATGGAAATCCTGTTAGTAATGTAATTGATAAAGATAATGTAGTTAAAAATGAAATTACTTTTTTAGATTTTAGTAAATTTTTCAAAATAAAATCCCCCTTTTACGTATATTTTGTATTTTTACATAATAATCCATCAAAGTAATTATATCCTATTTTGCCCTTGTTTTCCATTAATAAATGTTTAACCAAAACATAGATTTTTTAATTTTATATTTATCTTGTTACTTTAATTAAACATATCATTATTAATAACTCAACAAATAACCATTTCACTAGTAATAGGCTTTATTTATTGTGAATTTATTATTTGTATATGTTTTCTTGTAATCTTTTAATATCTTTTTTCATTATTTAACATATTATTTAATACTTATGCTTATGTAAATTTATTCCAGTCTATTTTTAACCTTTTCCAAATAATTCTTTTGCTCTACTATATTTTCTTCAAAATTTTCTACTGCATTTTTAGTGAAATTTCCTACTCGTGACATATTTAAAAGTTTTTCTTCATTAGTCTTTTTACTCATAATAAATACCTCCTATTTAAATTAGTTAATTTTAGTTAAGTTTTAGTCAATTATTAATATTTAGAACTTAACCTATTTCAAATATTATTATTCCAAAATATATAAAAATTTATTTCTATATATTTTAAATTTTCAACTTAAATATAGAATATAAATTTTTTAGATAAATATAAAACTCCCTCAAAATACAAAGATATTTTGAGGAAGCCATTTTATTTTAATTATTGGTTTAATGGGCACCTATATTACATTTTAGTCCTATATTTTCTACTATTTTTTTTAATTCTAACATAGTCTCTTCACTTGGTGTATTAATATCATCTCTTACCATATAATTTCTTCCTAAACATTCATATTTATTTAAACCAAACCTATGATAAGGTAATAGATGAATTTCTTTTATATTATTTAAACTTTTAGTAAATTTAGCTATATTTTCTATACTTTTAATATCACAATTAAACTCTGGAATAATAGGAACTCTAACTATAATATTAGCTCCTAAATCAGACATTAATTTTGCATTTTCTAAAATTAGTTTATTACTTGCACCTATATATTTTAAATGCTTATTTTCATCAGTTGTTTTAATGTCTAATAGTATCAAATCAACCCAAGGCATTACTTTTTCTACTATATTTTTATTTATATAGCCAGTAGTTTCTATAGCAGTGTTAATGCCTCTACTTTTGCATCCTTTTAATATCTCTAAAGCAAATTCATCTTGAAGAAGTGGTTCTCCACCCGAAAGGGTTACTCCTCCATTTGATCTTCTAAATTGAACAGACTCCTTATTTAATTCATCTAAAACCTCTTTAACACTCATTTCTTTTCCTGAAATAACAAGTGCTCCCGGATAGCAACTCTCTACGCATTCTCCACAATTAATACACTTATCTCTATTTATTCTATTATCATTATTAAAGTTAATAGCATTCATCTTACATATAGTTTCGCATTTATGACATCCTGTGCAATTTTTTATATTAAAAAGTAATTCCTTATTTTTATTTTGAGATTCTGGATTGCTACACCAAGCACAAGATAATGGACATCCTTTTAAAAATACTATAGTACGTATACCTGGTCCATCATTAACTGAAAATCTTTGTATATTAAAAACTGTTCCTACCTTATTTAAATCCACTTCATTTTTTAGCATAGCTTTTTCCTTTCATAAAAGTATTTTAAAAATATATAAGTTCCAATAAAGTTTATTCACTAATTAACTAGTATAGTTAAGAACTTATATAGAAAATTTATTATATTGTGGTTCTGTTTTAAAGAAAATTTAAATTATATTTTTTAAGCTATTTAAAAATTTATTGAATTAGGTGAAAATAAAATTATTTATAAATGTAATTGTGAAAAGTATTATTCTTCCTTAAACTTTCTAACAAAACAGAACCATATTTATTTAAAATTATTTATATAGGCAATTATAAATTTTGTTCTGTCCTCTTTATAATATCCTCTTGTACACCTTTATCTAAACAAATAAACTGAGCACTATATCCAGCAACACGAACTATTAAATCTCTATATTGTTCTGGATGTTTTTGAGCTTCAAGAAGAACTTTTTTATCCACTACATTGAACTGTATATGCATACCTTTTTTATCAAAATAGCTTCTTATTAAAGACCCTAAATTTTTCAACCCATTGTCTCCTTGTAAAGAGCCTGGATTAAATTTTTGATTAAATAATGTTCCACTTGGTGCTGAAAAATGTTCTAACTTCGCTACAGAATTTGCAGCAGCAGTTGGCCCATTTAGGTCTGCACCTCTTGTAGGAGATACCCCATCTGCTAATGGCTCATATGCATTTCTACCATCTGGAGTTGCACCAACTAAGCTTCCTAAATATACATTATTTGAAACTGGATATAAACCTGGTATAAATTTTCCACCACGTTGATTTGTATATTTTTCTACTTCCTTACAGTAAATAAGTGCTCCTTCACGTGTAAATTCATCTACTTCATCTATATCATTTCCAAACTTAGGAGCTCTATTTAAAACTAATTGTTTTATATCTTCATATTCAGATTTTTTAACTGAATCACTTTCATTTTCTCCAAAATTACTATCAACAGCTTCTTTTAATTTTGACAATGTAATCTTATGCTCATCAAATATAAGCTTTTTGATAGCCATAAATGAATCACCTACATTTGCAATTCCAACACCTAATGGACCTGAGAAACGATAATGTCCTCCACCATCTTGAATTGATTTACCTTTTCCTATACAATCATCAAGCATAGATGATAAAAATGGTAATGGTGCTCTTTCTGCATGCGCAATATCAACACAGTTATCCGCTGCAACCATATGAAATACAAAATATTCAGTTTGTTTTTTATAAGCTTCTATAAAATCATCTACATTAGTAAATGAAGTGAATTCTCCTGTTCGAGGACCAACTTGTTTTCCGTTAAGTCTTCCATTATTTAAAGAAAGTTCTAATACTTTTGCTAAATTAAAGAATGCCGCATCATACCATCCATCAGTTTTTCCTGGTTTTTGTGGTTCAACACAACCTACAATTGCATAATCTCTAGCATCTTCTATAGTTAAACCTTGATTAATTAAAGTAGGAATTATAACCTCATCATTATAAAACGCTGGAAGTCCAGTTCCTAAACGAGTTAATTCACAAGTTCTAATTAAAAATTCTTCTGGAGTGTTACTCCAAATTCTAACTGAAAGTGATGGTTGAGGTAACTTTAAGCTGCCTGTAGCTTCAAGACACATGTAAGATAATTCATTTGTTGCATCTTTTCCTTCTGGTGTTTGTCCTCCAACAATTAAATTTTGAAACATTGAATATCCACTAAAAGCTTTAGTAGTTGTTTCATCACGGACTTTAGTAAGATCATTAAACTTAACCCACAAGCAATGAAGAATTTCTGTATTTTCTTCTTTAGTTGCAACTTTGTTATTTATATCATTTTTATAATAAGGATACATGTATTGATCAAAACGAGCTGGAGATATAGCATGTCCATTTGATTCTAAACTAATAATAGCTTGTACAAGCCAAAAAGATTGACATGCTTCATAAAACGTTTCTGCAGGATTTTCTGGAACTTTATCACATATTTTTGATATGTTTAATAATTCATTTTTTCTGTGAATATCTGTTGTTTCCTCTGCCAGTTTTTTAGCTAGCTTTGAATATCTTTTTCCATAATTTATTGCTGCATTACAAGAAATTATTACTGAATCCCAAAATGCTTTCTTTTTAACATATTCAGGGTTACTTTTATCTGCATTATTTATAGCATCTTCAGTCTCTTTAATGATTCCTAAAAAACCTTTTTCTAATACTTTAGCATAATCTACAGATATATGACCTAAACCATTGAAATGATAATTTGCAACTGTAAACACTTTTGTGTTCATTGCATTAATAGTTTCGTTAGACATATAAGAAGATGCTAATTCACTAACAGTTTTACCGTGCCAATATTCAAACACTTCTTTAAGCTTAGATTTTGTTTCTTCTGGAATTTTAAAAAAATCTGATGTTCTTTTTTCAAGTTTGTCAAACTCATCAACTAACCATTGATTTGAAAATTCAGGGAAAACTTGACATGATCTAGGATTTTTAGTTAAGCTACCTACAATAAGTTCTCCATCTCTAATCACTATAGGAATTTCATTTAAAATCTTTTCAAGTGCTTTAGCTTTTCTAATAATTATAGGTTCATTTTCTGTTTCCTTAAAAGACTCAGTTAATATTATTGCTCTTTCTGGTTCTATACATGGAACAGCTGAAAGTATTTCTTCTTTTAATTTTTCCACTCTTTTAGTCGGTTTAATAAATCCTTTTGATAAAATATCCATTTTTCTCCCCCTTTATTAAAGCATATTTTAGCATTAGTATGTTTTAAATAGATGCTAACACTTTAGTTAAATATTAGTACTATTTTTAAACATATAATTATGTAGGTTATTTTATAGAATACGTTTACTTAATTAAGTAACTACCTACTTCTTATATACTATAATACAGGTTAATTGAAATATTTTTTAATACTTATATGTCCATTATTATTATAATTTTTTTCCAAACATTATAATAATCAGTATTTTTATGATTTATTATGGTATTTTTTTAACCACCAACTATACTTTTATGCTATATTTATCTCTATATTCTGAAGGTGTAATTCCTGCTATTTTTTTAAACACTTTACAAAAGTAGTTTGGTTCATTATATCCAAGATTAAATGCTAAATCATTTATACTAACATTAGTTTTCTTTAATACACTTTTTGCTTCTTTCATTCTTAAATCAGTTAGGTATTTATTGAAATTAACACCTACATATTTCTTAAAGCTCTTACTAAAATATGTAGTGCTATAATTCATATAATCTGCTACATTTTTTAAAGTTATATCTGTTTTAAAATTTTTTTCTATATAAATTAAAGCTAGTTTTAATTTATCCTCATTAGATAAATTTTCATCTAAGGATTGTTTTTCATTATTCTTAATATACTCACTTAATATTTCTATAACTTTTTCTGGCTTTAGGGGTTTTAATAAATAATCATCAGCTTTTATTTGTAAAGCCTTTTGTAAAAATTCAAAATTATCATAAACACTCATTAATATAATCTTTATATCTTTATTCTTTTGTTTTATTATCTTAGTTGCTTCAAATCCATCTATGCCAGGCATTAAAGTATCCATAAAAATTATATCTGGATTTAAATCATCATTCATTTTAACAACTTCATCTCCATTATGCGCTAAACCAATAATATTAATATTTTCAATTTTTTTGTATATGATTATTTTTAAAGCTTCAAGTTCTAGAGCCTCATCAGAAGCTAGTAATACCTTACACATAATAGTTTTCTCCTCTCATTAATCAAATTACAAGTTAATAAATATCTAAGCTAATGGTAATTTAAAGCTTACTGTAGTACCTACATTAACTTCACTTTTTATTATAGCCTTATACTCTTCCCCATAATATTCAATTAATACATTATTGGCGTTATATAAATTTGATTCTAAAGAACCATTAATACATTTTCCATTTAAGATTGAAAATAATTCATCTTCTTGAATACCAATACCATTATCTTTAATAAAAATAACTGCATCTTTTTCATCATAATATCCTTTAATTTCAATTAATCCTCCCTCTTTTTTAGGACATAATCCATTTAATATAGAGTATTCTATAAAAGGTAATAAAATCATAGTTGGTATTTTTACTTTATTAATTCTTTCATCTATATCAATTTCATATTTTATTCTTTCACCAAATCTTGTTGATTGTATTTTTAAATATATTCTAATATTTTCTATAGCTTTTTCTAATGAAACTAAAGTTCCAATATTTTTAGAATTATATCTAAATAATTCTGACAATGAATAAATCATATCCTGAGTTTTAGGAGCATCTTCTATCAATGCAAGACTTGATATTGTACTTAAAGTATTGAGCATAAAATCAAGACTTATAGGCATTTGCAATGAATTCAATTCATAAAGTTTAATCTTTTCTTCTAATCTTTTCTTTTCTTCTCTCTCTTTAAGTAATTTAATATTATTAAAACTTAATTCTTCTTGTACTGATATTAACTCTGATTTTTCAACTAATAAATTTACTATTATCTCAACTAAAGAATAAATTGATTTTATCTTAGAATAATCAATATATTTTGTCTTGTTAAAATCCTGTAATAATTCGGAATTATTCTTACACATTTTAGAATGATAGTTTGATTTTTTAATTGGATCTACTTTATCTTCATTAGTTCTAACTTGTCCAAAAAAAATTGCACCAAGATAATTATTATTTACAATAATAGGGGTAGCAACATCTACTAATCCTGCTGGACATTTAAATACATATGGTTGTTGTCTTATGGCAGCTTCTAATCCCGCATGTGCATTTGTCTGATAACATATTTTCATCCCTTCTTGAGTACTCCTAACTTTACTACAAAAATCACAAAAATTTGAATAGTTATTAATAGGATTTCCTTTAAAATCAACTATGTTATAAGCAAGCCCTGTAATTTCTGCTAGCCTATCTTGTATAGATTGTAATAAACTGATATCTATTATCTCATTTAAATTTCTACTATTAAGCACTGAAAAATCAACTACTTTCTTTATCTCTATATTATGTAAAATTCTAATAATATTATCCCATACTACCAATACATGTCAAGTTACTCTTATTTTCCTTTTTGTGTTTTTTTATTCTTTTAGTTTTTTCTTTTATTTTATTGTGTTGTTTATTGTTAAAGGTATGTTACACTAACGTTATATTAATTACTTATAAAAAATAAGCTACCCTAATATTAAGCTGATTAATAAACATAAAAAATGTTATTTACTTAATTCTAGAATAGCTTATATTTAAATTTTATACTGCTTTTAAAAATTTTTTCATCTTGTCTATTTGCTTACTTTTTACTTTTTTTATATTTGTTGCTGCATCTTCCACTTCTTTATTGTTTGTATATTTTAATATATTATCACACATTTTAATTACGCTTTCATTATGTACAATAAAGCTTTTTAAAAACGACTTATTAATATTTTTCTTATCTTTATACTTTTCCATTTCATTTTTAGCTTTAATATAAATTTCATTGTTAAGCTTATTGTAATTCTCTTGTTTATCTAAATCAAAAATAGAATCCTCACCTAAATTAGCTGTAATATATTCAATCCTCTCATTAGATAAAAGCTCTTCCTTCAGTGATGATTTTGCAAAATTCTTAATATCAGAATTCTTTCCAAATTTTATCATATTTTCTAACATTGATACAGATACCTTATTATGTATTATCATTGTATATAAAAAATCACTATTTAAATCATTAGATTTACTTAAATTGTTAATATCTTCTTTCATAGTTTCAATAATCTTCTCATAAGATTTAGAATAAGTTGATTCATTTGTTTCTGCTAATGTATGTATACTTATAAATGATACAAATGTAACAAATGATAGTAATACAATAAAAATATTTTTAATTAGTTTTTTCATATTTTCCTCCTAAGATAGTAGATTATATTTTATTATTAGAATAATTTGTTGTTTTTATGCAAAAAAAGAGAAATAAATTAACATTATTTTCTTAATGCTAATTTATTTCTTTTAATTATATCTATATATTCTATTTATGACCTTGAGAATAAATAATATCAGGATTAGATCCACACCTAAGTTTTTCATTTAATTCATTAATTCTCTTCATGTCTTCATTTGTTAATTCAAAATCAAATATATCTGCATTTTCCTTTATTCTAGATGGTTTTATTGATTTTGGAATAGTAACTACTCCCATTTGTAAATCCCATCTTAACACAATTTGAGAAATGGTTTTTTTATATTTTTTTGATAATTCATCTAGAAGTTTAATTTTAAAAATACCACCCCTCATTAGTGGTGACCAAGCTTCTATTTGTATATTGTTTTTATTACAAAAATCCATTAACTCAGATTGAATTAGTTTTGGATGAAATTCTATTTGATTTACCATTGGAGAAATCTCTGAGTCTTTTAATAAATCCTTTAAATGATTTACAGTGTAATTACTTACTCCTATAGCTTTAACTCTGCCTTCATTATAAAGCTTCTCTAAAGCTTTCCATGTCTCTTTGTGTAATGGTTGAGGCCAATGAATTAAAAATAAATCTAAGTAATCTGTTCCTAACCTTTTTAATGAATCTTCAAACGATTTTATAGTCTTTTCATAACCTTGTTCAGTATTCCAAACCTTACTTACTAAAAATATATCTTCTCTTTTAATACCACTTTCTTTTATAGCAATACCAACACCTTCTTCATTCCCATAAAAAGCAGCCGTGTCTATATGTCTATATCCAATCTTTAAAGCTTCTTTTACAGAATTAATTACACTTTCTCCAGACTCCACCTTATAAGTACCAAAACCAAGTAAAGGCATTTTAATTCCATTACTTAGTTGAACACAACTTGTTATATCCATAATTTAAAATTTTCCTTTCTAATAATGTATTTACCCAATAGCTTGTTTATAGAATTACTATATAAATGTAAGCATATAAATCAAACTTTTAAGATAACGTTTTCTAATAATTAATAATGATTCTTTATTTATATCTTTATTATACAATATCATTAATAAAATTTCCTTATATAAGTTAAAAATGTATTTAACACAAAAGAAACTATAGATATGACTATCCATTTAATCAATCATATCTATAGTTTCTTTATTATTCTATTTCTATTCTACTTCCTGAATCTATAATTTTATTGATTTTTGGTAATGTTACATATAACTCACCATTTTCAAATTTAGCTCTAATTAAATTTCTATCAATATTATCTACATAAAAACTCCTTGAAACTTCTCCATAATGACGTTCTCTTCTAATATAATTATTGTTATCTTCATTTATTACTTCATTTCTTTTTGCAGATATAGTTAAATAATTATTTCTATATTCTATATTTATATCTTCCTTATTTACACCTGGTAAATCAGCTTGTAATATATATTCGTTTGAGGTTTCTTTAATATCAGCTGTAAAATTACCTATTGCAGTTGTTTTACTAAAGAAATCATCATTGAAAAATCCTGTTATAAAATCTTCAAATGAATCTCCTGTAGATTTTACTCCATATTTTTTAAATGGTATTAATCCAAACATACTAAAGTCCTCCTTTTAGATATTTAATATTTATTTTCTTTACAACTTTATTATATATCTAAGGTCAAAGAAGGTCAAAGTTAGTTTCTTTTTATTATTTTATATTATATTTAATTTAGGGTTAAATAATAAAAATATCTGCATTTTTATACAGATTTCTTTAAATTACTTATTTTATAACAATCCCCAAATTAAAACATATTTTATGTTTTAATTTGAGGATTAAACATTATATAAGATTTATTTATAACTTAATTCTATAAATCTTTCTATATCATCTTGAACAATCTTCAAAGAATTCTTCCAAAATTCCTTATCATGAATATCAATTCCCATAATTTTTGTTACATCGGCAATTTTATTTTTTCCAGTAATTGAAAGAAGTTTCTCATAATCCTTAGAGAAAGATTTTCCTCTTTTTATATATTCAGCATATAAACCTTTAGCAAATAATAATCCAAATGCATAAGGGAAATTATAAAAGTTACTGTCTGCGTAATAATAATGTGGTTTCCAAGTCCACATATATGGATGTAAATAATTAGGATCTAATCCATCTCCATAAGCTTCCCTTTGGGCATTTAACATAAGTTCTTTAATTTCCTCTACACTTAAAGCACTTTCTTTTCTTGCTTCAAAAAATGCCTTCTCAAATAAAAATCTAGAATATATATCAACAATTACTTGAGTACAATCACTTATTTCTGTTTCTAATATTGATAATGCTTCTTCTTCTGTAGCCTCATTAATTGCAGCTTTTTTTATTATTGTTTCACAAAAAGTTGATGCTGTCTCAGCTATTGGCATTGGATAATCTGAATTTAATATAGTTTCATTCTTCAGACATTCACCATGAAATCCATGGCCTAATTCATGGGCAAGTGTTACAACATCACCAAAACTATCCCCATAATTAAGTAAAAATCTGCTTTCTCCAATAAAGTGAAGATTTTCGCAGAATGCTCCCCCAACTTTTCCTGATTTAGGTTTAACATCTATCCATGAATTATCAATAGCTTTCTTTGCAAAATCTGCTAAATTATCACTAAACGTTCTAAAGTTCTTTTCAACAAATTTAGTTGCATCTTCATAAGAAAATTTCATATCTGCATTATTAATTGGAGCATATAAATCATAAAATGGTAAACCATTTTTATGTCCTAACATTTCACCTTTTCTTCTTAAATACTTTCTAAATATAGGAAGACTTTCTTTCATTGCAGAAATCATAGAATTTAATGATTCTTCATCCATTCTTGATTCTAAAATTGTTTGTTCAAGTGGAGATTTATAACCTCTTAAATCACAAACTGTTAATACTTCCCCTTTTATTCCATTAAGTGCTGCCGCTACCCCATCTTCTACCTTAGAATAAGATTTTATTTCAGCTTCATATGCTTTCTTTCTTATCTTCTCTTCTTTATCATAAGCCATATTTAAAACAACAGTTAATGGTAATTCTTTATTTTCTCCATCTTGATCTATATCTACTTTTAGTGTAGATATTAAATTGTCCTTAAGTTTAAGCCAAGCATTAGATCCAGTGTTCTTCATACTAGCTAATATGGTTTCCTCTTTATCACTAAGTAAATACTTACTTGATTCCACTAAACTTTTTAATACAAATTCATGTTCTTTAAGTAAATTTGATTTTTTTATAACACCATCTATATCCTCTATTTTACTTATCCATCTTTGAAGTTTAGTTGAAGGTTCTACAATTACTGTTAACTTATTTTCTATTATGTCAGAATACTTTAATGCATCTTTGTCCTTTGTATTTACACTTAAACTAAGATTTATATATATAGAAAGTTTATTCGCTAATTCTGTGAAACTTGTAAAATAATTTATATATTCTTCAAGCTTAGACACTAGATTTTCATTATTACTTATAACTTTTTCTGTCCAAAACTTAATATCTTCTATTGTTTTAGTAAGTTTTTCAACATCGTCCTTAAACTCCTTACTATTAAATGATGTATATATTTCTTTTAAGCTCCAATTTAATTCCATTATTACTTCCTCCTCATACTTTACTTTCATATATTTATGCTATATTTTATACAACATAAATACTGCTTTAAAAATACAGTTATATTATACCATTAATACTTAATTTTAATTATATAGTAATTAAATTAAATATTTAGTAATTATTTTTTTATTATTATTGCTTATAAAAACAAAATTAACTATAATCTATAATGAAACTTTTTTAACATTTACTGTGCATAAGCATACTATAAACAAATTTAAAATTCAAATAAATTTATACGAATTACTTAATATTTATATATTCTAAATAGCATATAAATTTATTTCTATTAAAAATAAAAAAGGGGGAAGATTTTATTGAATTCTTATAAAGGCATATTATACGCAATTTTATCATCTGCAGCATTTGGACTTTTGCCTATATTTGCATCAGTATCTTATAATAATGGCTCTAATCCAACAACAGTGTTAATATTTAGATTTTTATTATCAGCACTAATTCTATTTATATATCTTTTTTATAAAAAAGTAAAACTCACTCTAGAAAGAAAGCAACTTTTACTTTTATTATTAATTGGAATTATAGGTTATACTGTTATAACTCAAGCTTTATTTATTTCTTATAAATATTTAGGTGGTGGACTAGCTACTACTCTTCATTTTATATATCCAACAGCTGTTTGCATTTTTGGATTTATATTTTTCAAAGAAAAAATCAGTAAAAAAAAGGTTTTATCATTGTTACTTTCAGGTATTGGTGTTTATTCACTTATTGCATTTGAAAATCAAACATTAAATGCATTTGGAGTATTTTTAGCATTATTTTCTGGAGTAGCATATGCAGGTAATGTTATTATCTTAGGTCTTGATTGTATAAAATCAATAGATAATAAAATTTCAACTATGTATATGTGTATAGGTGCCACTTTAGGCATGACTGTATATGGACTATTTACAAAATCTATAGTATTAGAATTTAACTCAAAGATAATTGGTTCATATCTAGGGATATCAGTTATTTCAACAATAATATCTGTAATATTATTTCTTAAAGCTATAGAATTAATTGGTACATCATCTACATCTATATTAGGTACTTTTGAACCTATAGTTAGTATAATACTAGGAGTAATATTTTTAAGTGAAAAATTATCTATTGAATTACTCATGGGTACTGCACTAATATTAGCTGCCACTATTATATTAGCTAAAGATACGGAAACAGTTTCAAAAGAAGTTATTTCAAAAGAACCTGTTTCTCAATAAATACACTTATCTTAAAATATTATTTCTACTTATGTACAAAGAATAGTAAAAGACTATCTCAAATAAATTTGAGATAGTCTTTTACTATTCTAATAAATTTTCTATATAAGTTCCTCACTTTATTAGTTAATTAATGAGTAAACCTTATTTCTATTTATATAATTAATTTATATTTACCTCTGCCATTAAAGGATAGTGATCTGATGGATACTTTCCATCAATATTATATTTTATTATTTCTACATCAACTATTTCAAATTCCTCTGATACAAAAATATAATCAATATGTGTTCCATTTTCCTTTCCTTTAAAATGTCCCATTGTTGCCTTATTATATAAATCCTTGTTCACTTCTTGTACGGCTACAAGTCTTTTATTGCAAATTTTATTACTTGTAAAATTCTTAATTAATTTACTATTAGGATTAGAATTAAAATCACCCATGATTATTAATGGAAGTTCTTCTATTTCTTGCTCTTTTTTAATGAACTCTACAAGTTTATTTAATTCATAAGTTCTTGCCTTAGGAAAAAAACAATCTAAATGAGAATTACAAACCCTAATTTTTTTGCCATTTTTTAATTCCAATATAGCTGTTGTGCATATTCTTGGGAAAACTGAGTACCATTTAGAACTTCCTACTTTTTCTGGCGTTTCTGATAACCAAAAAGTTTTATAATCTATAATTTTATTCTCTTTAGATATTAACAGATCATTTCTTTCTGAAAATAATTTTTTACTTCTAGGATTACCAATAATATTATATTCAGAAATATTATTGGATATATCCTCAAACATTTTATTTGTAGCCTCTTGAGTGCCAATAATATCACAATCATAATTATGTATTATATCAAAAACTAAGTTTTTCCTTATATCCCACCTGTTATTAAAATCTAGAAAAAAATCACATCTTAGATTGAATGTCATTATTTTCATATAATATCCTCTTTCTAAACTTCTTTTTAAAACTTTTCTTTTAAAGCATTTATACCCTCTTGTAATCCTAGTTCAGCAGCTCTTTTATACCAATGATATGCTTTTTTATAATCTTGATTAACACCCTTACCTCTATAGTACATTCCTGCTAAATTATATTGTGCATAAGGATAATCTTGATACGATGCTTCCTCATACAATTTTACTGCCTCTTTATAATTTTGTTCTACTCCAATACCCTCTTCATACATATATCCTAATATATTTTGTGCTTTTACATAACCTTGTTTAGCACATTGTTCATATAAATCAAATGCTTCTTTATAATTATTATCTACACCTTTGCCATACATATACATGTTTCCTAAGTTATACTGTGCATAAAAATCATTTTGATCAGCTGCTTTTTTATACCATTTAATTGCAGCTTTATAATCAATATCAACACCTTGTCCTTCTTCATACATGCATCCTAAATTACATTGAGCATTAGAATTACCTTGCTTAGCTGCTTTTTTAAACCATTTAATAGTTTGGTTATAATCTTGCTCTATTCCGTAGCCATTATAGTACATATCTCCAAGATTGTATTGTGCTACATCATATCCCTGATTAGCTGATTTTTTATACCATTTAACAGCTTCTTCATAATTTTGTTTTATATCATCTCCATTATAATATCTATCTCCTAAAGCATTTTCAGCTTTTTTGTTACCTCTTTCTGCATATTTTTTTAAAGTTTCTAAACTCATATTTTCAAAATCTATGTCAGCATTTTTATAATTTTCTATTATTTTATTAATAGGTACTACTACTCCATTCAATTATATATTCCCCCATCAAAATTAATTTAATTATATTTTTTGTTTCTAAAGCAAGTAATCTTATTTAAAAGTAACTAATTTTTAATTTTATTTCCACTAAAATATAAACTTTATTAAAAACATATTATGTTACCTTTATATCATAAATATATGTTAATTAGAAATGTTTTATTTCTACCAATTTTAAAATTAACTTTTCTTCTTTTCATTTCTTACCTAATATTTATATATTTTTTGACTAAAGATAGATAATTAACTTTATAAATGTGCAGTTAGGATATACATATATATCAATTTTTTAATTTTTACATAACTTATTTATACATAATAAAAAAAGATACTTCTCTATAAACTGTCCTTAACAAAAAGTACAGTTTACTAAATTGTATCTCTTTTTATTATTTTAGTTCTAATATAATTAATTTTATTATAGTTTTCTATTTTCTCCCATAAAGAACACTGCAACTGTTCCTGGACCAGAATGTGATCCAATAATAGGACCTATATTGTTAATTAAAAATGTTTCAAACCCAAATCTCTCTTTAATTTTATCAGCTACAATTTCAGCTTCTTCTTTTGCATCACCATGACTTATAAATACTATGTCATTTTCAGATTTATAATTTCCCATTAATTTTTCCATACTATCAAGTAATTTATTTAAAGATTGCTTACGTCCTCTTGTTTTTGATATAGGAACAAGTTTTCCTTCATCATTTACATGAATAATTGGCTTTATACCAATAGCAGTTCCAAGAATTGCTGTAGTTTTTGACACACGTCCACCTCTATATAAATGATTAAGATCATCTACAGTAAAGTATTGACATACATTAAGCTTATTTTTCTCTAACCAATTAAATGTTTCTTCAATACTTTTACCTTCTTTTTTTAATTGTACCGCTTTATTAACTAAAAGGCCTTCACCTAATGAAACACTTAAAGAATCTACAACTATAACTTTGTTATCTTTATATTCTTCCTCTAATTCAATAGCTGCAAGCCTAGTATTGTTATAACTTCCACTAAGTGCTGAAGAAAATGAAATATGTAAAACATCATATCCTTCTTTTAAATATCCCTCAAATTTTCTTCTTGCTTGTTCAGGATTAACTTGAGCTGTTGTTGGCATTAGTCCTGAACGCATTTTATCATAAAAATCTTTTATATCTAAATCTTCATCTCCTGAGTATTCCTTACCTTCCATTTGAAAAGACATTGCTAATAGTCCTATATTATTCTCTTGTAAATAGCTCTTCGGTAAATCTGCTGTTGTATCAGTTGTTATAATAAATTTATTCATATATCATACATCCTTACTGTTTTTTTATTTAATATAATGCCTTGGTATTTATTAATAAAATAAATCTCTAACAAAAATATTTCCTATAAAACTATATATTAATAAAATTAACTACATATAGCTTTATAGGAAATATTATAACCATGTCAATTATATCACAATTTTACTAAATTTTAAAGTTTAGCTTAATTCTTTTCTAAAATATCTTTTATACTTATTATAGTTGGCTTTTCATATAACAAAATTTAAGTACACCTCGTGTTAATGTTAATCCTTTTTTGTGGTGATATTTGTCTTTTAAATATTATATTTAAATACATCTCATGTTAATGTTAATCCATTGAAAATAAGCCATTCTTAAAATGTCAAAATTTCTCTAATACAGTAATACTAACACATTACAAAAATTTTACCAAGTGATTTCAAAATATTGACTAAATTGTTTTAAAACTCAACTAAACCGTTTATTCATCTAGTTTTAGAGTACTTCTATTGAATTAATCACCTGGTAAAAATATATTATTTTATATATTTAAGCTTTCATTTGATATCTTTTTAATATTTACTCTTATTTTTTCTCCCTTTCCTTTATTATTTATATCCTCATTAGGTATAGGTAACTTTCTTGCTAAGACTACTGCAAATATTGGCATTATTATTAAAGCACTTAACGCAGTATGTATTCCATAATTATCTGAAACCCATCCAAGTATTGGAGATACAATTCCACCCATTGTTACTCCTAACCCCATTGTTACTCCTGAAGCTAGTCCAACATGATTTGGAAGATACTTTTGTCCAAGTGCTACCATAGGACTATATGGCATATATAAGAAAAATCCTAATGGAATTAAGATAATACTGACTATTATAGGGTTTTTAATATTTAAAAATGCTATTAATAATGGAAATAATCCAGAATATCCAAGAATTATTATTTTCTTATTTCCAACTTTATCAGCAAGTTTTCCTGAGAATAATGTTCCAACCGCACCTACAACAATTAATGTAGATAATGCTATACTTCCATATACTTCTGATTGCTTTAACACATGTACAAAATAAAGAGCTAAAAATGTGTTAATTCCAAAGAATACTGTAGATCTGCAAAGAAGTGTAACTGTAAGCCTTCCAAATCCTCTCCAATCATCAACTTTTGCTTCTTTTTTATAATTTATAGAATTATCTTCACTAACTTTTTCATGTTCACCATATGAAAAGTGTCTTGATTGATATAAAAGAATTATTCCCATAATTATTGCTGGAATGCATAATATTATTGTTCCATTTAAACCACAAAATGATAAAACAATTGTTGTTATTATTGGACCTAATGCAAATCCAATATTTCCTCCTGCTGCAAATTCACTAACAGCTGTCGTTTTATTTTCTCCTGAAAATTTATTTGTAAGTCTTGCACCTTCAGGATGATATAGTGCTATTCCTATTCCACTTAAAGCTACTAAAGCAAATATTACATTATAACTACTGATAATTCCTGACAATCCAATTCCAATGCCTCCTAACAATACTCCTGTTCCTAGTGCCCATGGAAGTGAAATTTTATCTGCATAAATTCCAAATAAAGGCTGTATTATTGATGAACTTGCATTAGCTGCAAAAATCAAAAAAGCAGCTGCTGCATAACTTAGATTTTTTTCTGATATTAAAAATGGTAACATTGCTGGTAATGCTCCTTGATAAATGTCTGTTACTAAATGTCCAGCTGCAAATAGCCTTATAAATTTTTTGTTCATATTAACCCTTCTTTTCATGTAAATTTACACTTTTAAGTAATTTTTAATTATTTATCTTTACTTGTAAAAATATAATTTATTCTTTATTATTATATCAATAGAAAATCTATATTTAAAATACATATTAGGAATAGATTTATACTCAAAAGATATAAATAAATAGGTGAATAATAATGGATATAAGACAACTTAAATACTTTCTAACCATAGCTGAAGAAGGACATATAACTTCAGCAGCAAAAAAATTAAATATTTCTCAACCGCCATTAAGTAAACAACTTAAATTATTAGAAGAAGAACTTGGAGTAGTTTTGTTTAATAGAACAAGTAGAAGTTTAGAATTAACAGAAGCTGGTATTTTACTCCAAAATAAATCTGAACAATTACTTGAGTTATATAAATCAACTGTAAATGAAATGAAAAATCTCAATGATAGTTTTAAAGGAACATTAGGTATAGGAACAGTTTGTTCCTCAGGAATTAATGTATTACCACAAAAGATAAAGGAATTTAGTAAAAAATATCCTAAAATAGAGTATGAAATATATGAGTGTAATAGTTTTAAAATAATGGAACTATTGAATAATGGATTAATTGATGTTGGATTTGTTAGAGAACCTTTTAATACTTCTTTGTACAATTCTTTTGTAATTAAAGATAATCTAAAAAACAATATAAATGACTACTTTGTCGCAATTGCAAAAGATGAATTCTATGATACCACTAAAGGTAATACAGTTTTTCTTAAAGATTTAAAAGATAAACCATTAATAATTAACCGAAGATATGATGAAATTATAAAAAATGCTTGTAATAAACTTGGATTTGAACCAAAGATAATATGTAGAAATGATGATATTATTACTTCATTAAGTTGGGCTAAAGCTGGAATAGGCATTTCGATTTTACCTCTTACTGCATCTAATATATTGCCTACTGGTAACCTAAAAATAAAAAAGATATTAGAGCCTTCTATTGAATCCTATTTAAGATTAATATGGCCTAAAAATAAAACTTTATCAAATATTTCTCGTAATTTCATAGAAATGTTTCAACTCATTTAAAAAAGCTAGGAAAAGATTTTTTCCTAGCTTTTATGATTTTAAAACATTGATTTAACATTTCCATTAGATTTGTCTACATAATACCAACCACTTGTTACTGCATGCCCTTTAACTATGTCATAACAGTGAATTACATAAGAATTTCCTTCTATATGGTCATATTCAATTCTACTCGCAATACGCTTTCCGTTATTTGCAAGATATTCTTTTACTTTTTGTTCTGCCCTAAAAAATTCTATATTACTAACACCGTTAGTCCATGCTCCACTAGAATTTAAATAATATCCGTCAATAGTTGTATCATGTGCCATGTATCCATCTGAATAAAAATAATACCAATTTCCATCAATTAATTTCCAACCTGTTGAACAAGAATTACCTTCTGTATACCACCATCCTGTTGAGTTTTGTCTCCAAGCTGCATTAGTTTTTACTGGATTTAACAGTGCTATTCCACAAAATATAAACAAAGCTAAAAGTAGTTTTTTAAAGCTTTTCATTGGTTCATCCCCCTAATTAATAATATATTCTATGTTTTCCTGTACAATTATACTATTAGGGTATATTTTGGACAATATATTTTAATTATATTTTAGTATTTTTAATAAAAATACCATTTAATTTAATGCTTAAATTATAATTATTCTTTATTTTTATCAAATTCCTTTTTTAAATATAAAGAAGTCTGCTTTAATGCCTCATCAGCCTTCGGTGTTATCTTATCCATTGTAATAAATCCATGAGTAACACCAGTGACTCTTATCATCTCTACATTAATTCCAACCTCTTTCAACTTATTACCATAAGCTTCTCCCTCATCCCTAAGTGGATCAATTTCTGCTGTTATTACAAGAGTGTTTGGTAAACCTTTAAAATCTTTAGCTAAAAGTGGTGATGCATATGGACTCTTTCTATCCTCATCTCTTGGTACATATAACGAAATATACTTTTCCATTTCTTCTTCAGAAATATTGAATTTATTAGAAAAATAAGACCACGATTTAGTATTTAATTCAAATATATTGGTGGATGGATATGTAAGTACTTGACAAATTATGTTAGGACCTTTTTTATTCCTTGTCATTAACGAAACTGCTGCTGTAATATTTCCTCCTGCACTATCTCCTGCAAGAGCTATATTTTTTTCGTCTCCATTTATACTTGCTGCATTTTTATATACCCATTCTAACGTATTATAAACATCAATAACGCCATTTGGAAAAGGATTTTCTGGTGCTAGACTATAATCTACAGATATTACAATTGCTTCTGTATTTTTTGAAATCTTTCTACAAACATTATCATGTGTATCAATGTTACCAGCAATCCAACTTCCACCATGAGAATAAATAATTATAGGAAGTTTTGTCTCTGATTCTGGTCTATATATACGTATTGGTATCTTATGAGAATTTACTTCTATATTTCTATCTTCAATTATATTAAACTGTATAGGTTTTTTTGAGACTTTATTGGAATCTCTATTTAAGTAACTTCTAATTTCTTCAATTGACTTCTCTTCAATTGACTTAGGATTAATAAATTTATCTATCTGTAAGTTTAATGCCACATACATATCAATTTTACCATTATTGGTTTCAGCTAAATTTCTTATAACCAAAAACAATCCTATAATAAATACAAATATAAATCCTACTATAAACTTGATGCTTCTTTTCATATTCTTTACCTCAATTAATTTTATATATAAAAAATCACTAAGAAACTGTGGAAAATCGATTTTTTACACATCTAAATTTTCAAACATATGTAAGAAAAATCTGACTGATTTATCTGTTGATCTCTACCATATTATTATTCAAGATAAAAATATTATACAATAATTAAGCATTTTGTTTATTTTTATATTTATAAAAATAGAATTCAAATTCTAGTATTGAAAATGTAAAATGTTATCTTAAAAATATATTTATTGATTTGATTTTAAGATAATATTTCAATACAACGTTTTGCAAGTGCTTCTCCTAGTAATTTATGTCCTTCTTCTGAAAGATGAAGTGAATCAATTTCAGAAGCTTTAGTAATTAATGAAGCATCAATAAATTCTACTTTTAATTCCTTAGCAACTATTTCATAATTCTTTGCAAGATTCCTAGAAAGTTCATAACTTCTCATATAACCAAACTCTTCTCCAGATTGGGATGTATTAATTCCTTCACCAATATGTATTGGAGATACTAATAAAACTTTTGATGGAATATTACTTAAGCTCTTTTCTGCTGTAATATCAAGAGCCATTTTTGTAAGAATAGCAGCTCCTTTTGCTACATCACAAGCTGGTACATGAAACTTTTCTTTTAAATCATTTGTTCCAAGCATTATAATAATTAAATCTAATGGATAATGAGATTTAATACATGCTGGAAAATATGTTTTACCATTTTTTATATCATCATAATATGGATCATCTAAAACAGTTGTACGACTATTCAATCCTTCCTCAATAACTCTATACTTATTTCCTAATATATTTTGCATTACACCAGTCCAACGCTTATCATAATCATATCGTCCATTATTTTCAGGATTAAATCCATATGTATTTGAATCTCCATAACAAAGTATATGTTTCATTTAAAAACTTCCTTCCTTAAATATTTTGTGTAGACTACGTTACATGAATTTTATTTTCTTATTTTACACATAGACTACATATAAATAATGTACTGCATTATTTTTTATATTATCTGTAAATGCTTCTAAAATATTAAACTTATCATTATCTTATAATATAATTATTAAATCTTCCTATTATTTTATCTAAAATTACTCCTATCAATATTCCAACTGTATAACATAAAATATCACTCCATAAAAATCCAAAACCTAAAACTAATCCTCCTAATGTAGTACTCCTTATAGCATCAATCCAAGATGCATGATAAAGCTGACTTAATTCAATACTATATGAAAATACTATAGAGCAATTAGCAATAAACTTAGTTGATTTTTTATTGAAAATAAAAGAAATTAATAAAAAAATCATTAAAGACCATAATGTATCTCCTGAATATTCTGAAAGAAACATTGGAATATGATTCAATTTTCTTGAAAGCAATCCTAATACCATAACTAATAATGTTAATATCAAATATATATACATGTTTCTTTTAATTATTACCATCTCCAATTAACTACTATAATTTATTATGTTCATTCATAAATTTTATTATATGCAAAGATTTTGAAATCTTTAACTTTATTTAAATTATCATAAAAAAGATTACCTTCAATATTAAAAACAGAAGGTAATCTTATAATCTCATAGACTTCTTGCTAACAATTCTTATATTTGGTTGTGACACTTCAGCGTAGCACCAATACTGTGGCATAACCGAAGGCTCGATTTTTAATGCCCACAGTATTGGTAGCGTAGCGAATTGCGCGCAACCTAATGATGTGTATTTGACAAATCTCCACCGTGGCGCAACACCACAGCATAAAGGCCAAGAAATCTATGTTTATTTTTCAATTTTCTTACTTGTTAAAGTATACCATATTAAAAACTAAATTTCAACATTTTTTGACTGTTTTTATATATTAATTTTTTAATAATGATTTGAAACTCAATCCTCTAATTAAGTATTTTACTATAAAAAAGCAACTAATTATTTATTAAATTCATAGCATCATTAATAATATCTTTATATCTCTCTTCATTAACACTTTTAACCCATGATGTCATACCTGATATTTCATTTATAACTTTGTTTGATAATATTTCTCCTCTAGCTTTAACTTTATTTGCATTATAAATTGCAGCTCTTAATATTTTGATCCACTTTTTAGGTACTCCAATTTCTTCATTGTTTATTACAATGCCTGTTATGCATTGACGATTATTTTTTCTTAAAAACTTTGTTTTATCTTTATTTATATTAAAGCCTTCTTCTTTAACTATCTTTGATACTAACCCTATAAAACTTCCAACTTTTAATTCATTAATATCTCCTGTGAAGCTAAAACTCATATCATCTGCATATCTTGTATAAATAAAATCATATTTAGATGCTAGTCCATTTAATCTTTTATCTAATTTTACACAAATAATATTTGTAATCATAGGACTTGCAGGTGACCCTTGAGGAAGAATTCTATCTGATATTTTAACATACTTTTCTTCTCCTCTAACTTCTACCTTCATACGCTCACAATATGTACAAATCATAGCTAACATAGATGCCACATACCCAGAATATCCAAAAGATTTAAACATTCCTCTCACTCTTTCAAATGTAATAGTTGGGAAGAAATCTTCAAGGTCAATATTAATAAGTAACTCTGGCTTTTTAACATGAACTTTTGCTGCTGAAACTACAGATTTTCCTTTTAAAAATCCATGTGCATAATTACTTGTAGGAATTTTTGATAAAATTTCTTCTAAAATTATTCTTTGTGAGTTTTTTAATATTAATTTAGGAGCTGCAATATTACGAACTCCTCCCTTTTTCTTAGGGATAGTATACCTATGATAATTATCAACTGAAATAACGTCTCTATGATAAACTAAAAATCTTAATTTCTTATATTCTATTCCAAGAAAATTAGCTAATTCTTTATCATCTTTTATAATAGGTAATTCTTGTGATAATAACTTATCTTCATCAGTTTCTTTATCATAAAGTAAAGAAGAATAACCTTTTCCTATAAATACAATTTTATTTTCTTTTTCTTTTTTCCATTCTTTAGAACGCTGCTCTTTTTCAAGTTCTCTTTGTCTTTTTCTTTCAGCACGTCTCTCAATAGACTCTTGCATAATAGTTTTAGATACATCTAACCTAATTCTTTCATAATCCCAAGTCTCATCATACTTTTTTTGAAGCTCTCTTAATTTTAAATTGATTTTATCTTTTTCCTCATATAACTTAGAAATATCATTAATTACCTTTTCATATTTTTCTAATAAACATTTTCTTTCGTTGTATTGTTCTTCTGTTTCACTTTCTTGTCTTTCATAAGGTGTAGGTAAATTTTTAGGCCAAAATCCATACTCTTGCATCTTTATAAGGGTAAATTCCTTTTTACCCATTGTATTTACAGCTTCTCTATAGTCTTTTCTGTTATCCATATTATTTTCTTGGTTCTCCATCATAGTACCGTCTCCATAATATCATTAATTTTGTATTCTTTATTTGGTTCTAATTTTAATTTCAAAAATTTTGTAGACATCATATATAAAGCTAGAATATGTGAACAAGGAGCTGAAATATTTCTAGGTCCCTTATTAAAATCTCTACAATTACATTTAACTTTTGAAATTTGGCCATCTTCATCTATTGTCAATAAAGTTTCTGTTAAATCAAACTCTCTATTAAAATCATCTGTTCTATAGTATTTCCATTTTTTATATTTAGGATTTGGTGTTTTTAGTGAATGTTTAAAAATAAATTCATTATCTTCGGTCATTTTAGCACTAAACTTATCCATTCCCTCTTCTATATGTTCCTGAACTTTTAGTTCCATACTCGTTGTCTCATACAGTTCATTTGGAATAGGTATATTGCATAATCTTCTAAATCTTATATTATCATTTATTGGATCATAGTATCCTTCACCACGCCTTAAAAGCATACCAATTCCAGCTTTATTAATGCTCTTTGAATCTTCATTTAACTCTTCATAAATATTTTCCATTGAAGCAAAACGTTTTTCTTTTAATAATTTATAAACTTTTTCATAATTTCCATCACCTATAAAGCCACCTAAAATATTAAAAGCTGTTCCTTTAACCCAATCATTAGAAGACCATGATGAGAACCCAATAGTCATTTTCATAGTCCCCATATCTCCTATAATAAATTGTGGCATTCCAAATCCAAGAAGTCTTAATTTAAAAGATTTAACTAAAGGAATTATCTTTTCCAAAACTAACCAACGTCTTCTTCCCCATATTTTCTCTTCTCTTTTCTTTTCACCATTATATATTGATTTAAGTGTAAGAGTAGTTCCAAATGGTTCAAAAACAATTTTCACTGGTTTGTTAGGTTCTAATACCCATTTCATATATCTAGGGCTTTTTTTAGCTTTATGCCTTCTTAAAAATGAACATATATCATACATGTCTATTGGTGATAATTCAATATCTATTCCTCCTAAACTTGAAGCAGAAGAAACTTGATTAAAACCTTTTATCCATGTTTCAGGAAGATCTATTTTCTTTTCCATATGTTCTGGCATTACTCCACTATCCACTCCAAATCCTTCTGGATTAACTGAAAGCTCAACATCACTATATGTTCTAAATCTTTTAATTTCTTTAGCTAACTTAGCTGAAAAATCTATATTAGTTGTTCCTAAAGATGGTTTTTGAAGTAATTCAAATTCTTCCATATCAATTGATAAGCATCCATATGTAGACTCATCTACAGAAAATGCTTCAAAAGATACTTGATCCGGATGTACTGTTATTACTGGATCTAGCACAAACCAAAGGTCAAGATCTCTATCTTTTATAAATTTCCAAAAATCTTTTTCAATCTTATAATAATCGTTCCATATATCATGTTTATCAATTTCTTTTTTAAGATTATTTTTAATATCAATTAACTTAAATATATCTGAATTTTTATCTTCTATTTCATCTAATAGTACATTCATATCCTTATTAAGATTTTCTCTAACCTCAGGTAAATATTGTTGATGTTTTAAAATTCTTCTTTCAATTTCCCCATCAAGCCATTCAAAAAATTCAACTCTTTCTTTCTTTTTCTGAGTCATATCTGAAACGACAATCTCACGTAGCATAAGCATTGCATCTCTAAAAATAAGAGGATGCTTTAATTTACCTAAAAAAGAGACTTTTTCATCCCTAGAAAGATCAGGACTAAGTCCTAAAACTGTTTGTTCTCCTTGATTTATACACATTGATGGACTTGCATATTCATAATTAACCTTCAAGAGACATATCCCCCTTTCTTATTTTAGCTAATGCAACAAGTGCACGTTCTGAATCTATAAGTATATTAGAACCTCCAATATCTAATAAAATTTCCTCAAGCTCTTTTAATTTATTTCTATGTTTAATTGCAAATTTAGGAATAGCTTCATATATATTATTTTTACTCTTAGAAATCCTATTAGGAAGGAATATCAAAGTCTTTATATAATACATAAAAAGTTCTTCATCTCCATCACCTAAATTATCAAGTATTTCATTTGTTTTATTAGAAATATAAGCTTTTATATCACTAGAGGTATGCTCTAACATTTGAATAATAAATTCTTTAGGAAGTAAATCCCCATAGATTTCATCTAATTTTCTAAGTCCAAATAAATAAACTTTATTTACCGGAGAATCAATTATCATACCATGTAATTTCTTTTGCTTTTCTTTTTCCATACTTTCAAAAATTTCTTCTGCTTTTTTATTAAGTATTGTTACATCAGATTCAAACATAATTAATAATGTAGAAAATCTTTTGCTTAACTCTTCGCTATTTTTCATAACAATCTCAAATAATATTTTAATCATTTGAGATGTACCAGATTCTAATATAGTTATAAATTGAGTATCAGAAGGTAATTGATTATTTTTTATAGATTCTAAAAGAGAAATAACTTGTCTATTTCTCAATGAAATTGCTTTTTGTTCATTTTCTATATTAATTTCTTTAAGTAAGTTTTCTAACTCTTCATATGAAATTGAAAAAATCACTTCTTCTATAAATAATTCAATCCATTCTGACATATTAGATTTTTCAAATATTGAGGAAATAACATGTAATATTAAATCAACTTTTTCATTAAATAAAATATTTTCAACTTTATTTGTAGAAAGTGATAATATGTCTTTAATATCTTTAGATAAATTAATATTAACTTTCTCAAATTTTTCACTATTGTCTATAATAGATTTTATAAAGTTTAAATATTCATTTTCATCTAAAGAAAGAAGGTTATTCTTAAATAAGCTTATCCATTTATCAAGATCATCTAAGAACATTAAATCTTTTATATCACTAGATTTAAATAATCCATTAGTCCTCTTAAAGAAACTCATTGCAAGCTCATTACTAATTTCACTATTACTATTAATTAAATCTATCATTAGTCTTGAATCAAATTTATTAATTTTATTTATCTTGTCTGTAAGAATTTCTTTGAACATATTTCCAAGCGGTTCATAAGAAACTTCAGTTAAATCAATTAATTTTTTATAAGACATAGTACTTATAAGTTCATTAGTTTTTTCTGAATCCTTTAATATGTAATAACATGCTTTAAATACATGATCAATATTTGAATTAATAGCAATGTATAATACATCTTCTAAATGGTTGTCCCATATTTCTTTCATGAACTCGTATCTTCCTTGAAGTTTCATTAATTGGTCATTTGACATCCATTCATGCCTAGCATACCAATTATCCCAACCAACTGGAGGCTTTTCTTTAAAGTCATAATATAAATAATGTTTTATAAAATCATTAAATTGGAAATTACCTTTAAATTTACACACATAATCATACTTTGTATAACTTGTTAAAAGTGATTTCATAGCCTCTATAAATTTTTCCGAATCATTCTTTGCATAAGAATCAATAATTCTTCTTACATATCTTTTAAAATATTTTAATTCTTTACTTTTACCATTGCCTTTAAAATAATAAGTTAATCTTGGAGCATCTAAATAATAAGCTATTGTCCCAATTACATCCGCTAAACCATAAACTTCTGCTTCTTCTATTGAGTTTTTAAGAGTAATAGTATTTAACATTACTCCATCAGTATAAAGTCCCTTTTTATAACGCTGAGGAGCTCTATTCTCTACCCATTCACCTTTTTCATAATCATATCTTCCATAGTATTCTTTTAAAAGATCTTGAGCAGCATATTTTCTATAATTAGCACCTTCAAGTATCTTATTTTTAGGAATATCTTTGCCGTCAATATGAATAAGATGTAAATCCATTTCATGTAGGTGTTCACGTATTGAATTTTCTCTATTTTCTCTTAATTCTTTAGTTAATGAATTTATATAAATATCTATACATCTTTTTACACCCTTATTATAACTTTCAGCAGCCCAATTTATATTAGATGAAATAATATTTCTCGCTTCTTCTATTAATAATGTATTATTTCGTTTGGCAAGTTCTAAAAACAAACCTGATATTACCTCAGTACTTCCAAGCTTTAAAATCAAATCATATATTTCTTTTGGTGGATTACTTTCAATTAATTGATTTAGATTCTTCTTTCTCATGTAAAGATTTTTATGACTTAGCATGTTATAAATATTTAAATAATACTTATAATATGCTATATCCAATTTAAGAATTTCATTAGGATGTTTAGCTAATTTAAAGTTAGAAAAATTTATATTTAATGCTTCTATCTTCTCTACACATTCTTCATATGTTATTTCTGTAAAATAATTTAATCTAATTTTATTCTCTTCTTCTAAATTCTTAAATTCTTTCACTACATAATTTTCATCTCTATCCCAATACCAATTATATTTAATACCAGTTTTGTAATACATTTTAGGAAATTCTTCATCTTTATTTCTATTATAATATCCATCTTCTTCTATAATCTTTACTGATTGAAAAGATGGTAAATGTCCTTCATTACCTTTAAAAAAGGCATAACTTGTATATTCAACTTCATCTTCAAGAATATTATTTATTGATTCTCCATCACTTTCAGTACTTTTAAACTCATGTTTTCCATAAAGTATAAGAAAACTTGGATTATTATCACTATCCCATCCCCATAAAACTATGCTTCTTAAGGGATTATACTCTTTCTTCCATGTTTTAATTTGTAAATTATTATTCCCTATTAAACAGTTTATACTTTTTTCATTATCATTTAATTTATCTTGTTTAATTAAATCTTCCTTCGGTTTCAAGAAAGAAAAAACTGTTTTCAAAAAGTTATTTTCTTTATAGTTTGACATAACAGTAAAACCACCTTACCCTTTTAATATTGTAAAAAGATCTTAATCTCAGATGAAATTTTTTCATTTGAAATCTAGAAATCGTTATCTATAAACCTTCATATACTTATTCTAATCTTTCTGATTTTAAGTATATATTTTATAAATATCATTGACTAAACTTTTATTAATATAATATTATAATTTACTATAAAATATAATATCCATATAGTCCTTTACAAACTATTTTACCACATTTTTGTTTAATTTTGAACTTTTTTGTCTAATCTAGTTATTAATGGTTTTATATACCTTTACAAAATCTTATTTGTAATTGCAGAATTTAAATTAAGAAATGATTAAACTTTATAATATCTAAAATTTAAATATTATAAAAAATTAATAAACTAAGTATATTGTTATGGTTTTAAAGATTAAAACTATTTATAATATAAAAAAGTGCAAAAAAAAGACTTTTACATGAATGATAATAAACAAAACACCTTTAAGAAATATATCAATATTTCTTGGCGTTTTCTCTATTATATATAACCATGTAAAAATCTTGCTACAGATTCTCACTATATGTCACTATTATATAATATAAATTATATAATTCGATATGCTAAATATCATTAGCATTATGTGTTTCTTACTTCTCCTTTATCTTACTATATATTACATAATATTGCAACATATTTTGCGAATTTTTTTAAACTTTTATTAGAAATTAGTAAAATATTATGATGATATTTTTTATTTATAAAACTTTCACTATCATCTTTACATTTTAATTTACACTTCAAATATAGGTTGATTAGAATTTCTATCATAAACTCCTTTTACACCTTTCAATATATAATAAGATGATAAAATTCCAATTACATTTCCAATATTAATATCTATATTAGGTTGAAGGGAAAAAGTTATTTCTCCATTAGTAGACTTTCTATATAAATCATCATATCTAATGAATCCTATTTGTGTAGCTATTAATCTTGTAATTACTCCTAAAGTTACTGCTTCCAATGATAAAAAATCTGGATTTGGAAGGTCTTCTGAGTTTGAATTATTATTATATTTATTATAAATTAATTCAAATCCTTCCATTATTGATATATAACCAAGGATATCAGCATATATGTTTACTATTTGAATACATCTTGCTATTTCTAGTAAGTTCAAACTATTTATATCATCTTCAGACATATTTTGATTATTATTACCCGCATTGGCATTATTATCAGTGTCATTGGTATTAGTTTTATTATTTGTAGAATAATCATTCTTATAATTTGAATTTTGTGCCACACCATTTCATCTCCATCTGCTTTCTCTTCTTTATTATAATATAGAATTAAAATTTTATTGGTGAAGAATTTTTAGATTTATCCTTAATTATTATATAAATAAAGAAAAACTATGCGTAGTATAGCTTTAAATTTATATTTGTTAAAAATATATTTAATATTTTATTGATTAAAATCTTTTAAGACGTTATAATATAAATCATAAAACAATATTGATATTGAATATCAATTGATATAATGTTGAATTGAATATTTTAACATTATATCTTCTTTACAAAGGAGGGATACTATGAATGATATTTTATTTGCTTTTTCATTAACTCTTTTTTCAGGATTGTGTACAGGCATAGGAAGTGCTTTTGCTTTTTTTGCTAAAAAAACTAATACCAAATTTCTTTCTATAAGTCTTGGTTTTTCAGCTGGTGTTATGATTTATGTATCAATGATTGAAATATTTTTTAAAGCTAAAGATGCTCTTACATCTCAATTTGGAATAAAAACTGGCTCTTGGCTTACAGTAATATCATTTTTTGCAGGAATGCTTATTATTGCACTTATTGATAAAGTTATTCCAGTTGGAGAAAATCCACATGATATATATAAAGTTGAAGATTTAAATTCAAATAAAGTTAATTCAAACAATAAACTTTTAAGAACAGGATTATTTACTGCAATAGCAATTGCAATTCATAATTTTCCAGAAGGACTTGCAACATTTATTTCTGGTCTTCAAGCTCCATCTATAGCTATACCAATAGCTATAGCTATTGCAATTCATAATATACCAGAAGGTATAGCTGTATCCGTTCCTGTTTATTATGCTACTGGAGATAAGAAAAAAGCTTTTGTATACTCATTTCTTTCTGGTCTATCCGAACCATTAGGGGCTATTATAGGGTATTTAATTTTAATGCCTTTTATTAATAATACAGTATTAGGTATTATTTTTGGTGCAGTAGCAGGAATAATGGTTTTCATATCCCTTGATGAACTTCTTCCATCTGCAAGAGAATATGGAGAACATCATCTTTCAATATATGGATTAGTAGGTGGTATGGTTATAATGGCAATTAGCTTATTATTGTTTTTGTAATATGTTAAAACTTCTATCAATTTTAATTTAACTACAAGAAATAAAATAATAAATCAAAGAAGTATTTATATTCATTAAATAAAATTATTAGTTAATATAATTATAAAAAACTTTCTCTTAACCAAAAGAAGTTAAGAGAAAGTTTTTTCAACTTAGTTATTTATCTTTATAATACTGATCTTTCCTAAAATATATTCTTATATTAAGAATTTTAATAAGAATATTAATCCTACGACTACTGTAGGTATACTAATATCTTTTATTTTTCCTGAAAATAATTTTAATAGTATATATGAAACAACTCCAAATACAATCCCATCTGATATACTATAAGATAATGGCATCATAATTATAGTTAAAAATGCTGGAATAGCTTCTGTAAAATCTGAAATATTTATTTCTCTTATCGGTTCTATCATAAATAATCCAACCAATACTAATGCAGAACAAGTTACTGCTGGAGTAATTGATGCAAATATAGGAGCAAAAAATAATGATAATCCAAACATTATTGCTGTAGATACTGCTGTTAATCCTGTTCTACCACCTTCTGCGACTCCTGATGCACTTTCAACAAATGTACTTACTGTGCTTGTACCAACACATGCACCAAAAGTAGTTCCTATAGCATCTGCTAAAAGAGCCTTATTTATATTTGGAACTTTTCCATTTTCATCTAACATTTTTGCTTTAGTTGTTACTCCAACCAAAGTTCCTATAGTGTCAAACATATCCATGAATAATAATGTAAATAATGCAATAAGCATATCTATAGAAAATATATTATTCCACTCAAAATCAAATAAAACATCCTTAATTGACGGAGGTGCACTCACAATA
Organism: Clostridium sp. CTA-5; assembly: GCF_054768135.1. Lineage (NCBI taxonomy): Bacteria > Bacillati > Bacillota > Clostridia > Eubacteriales > Clostridiaceae > Clostridium > Clostridium sp. CTA-5. Next base: position 936,955 of record NZ_BAAAAT010000001.1, read on the forward strand.
CTTGTAGGAGCTGGTGTAATTCCTAAAGGAATTCCTATTACTGCAGTCACAAGCATTCCTATAAACAATGCACCTTTCACATTCTTAGCTAAAAGAATACCAGTAATTATAATTCCTATAATTGCAAGTAATGCTGTACCACTTGTTATATCTCCAAGTGCTAAAATTGTTGAATTATCTTTTGGATGAACTATAACTCCTGCACCTTCAAGTCCTATTAATGAAATAAGTAAACCAATACCTACAGAAATAGCTTTTTTAATATTATTAGGTATTGAATCAACAATAGCTTCACGCACATTAAATAAAGTTAGTAAAATAAATATAATACCTTCTAAAAGTACTGCTGTTAAAGCAAATTGATATGAATATCCCATTCCAATAACTACATTAAATGCAAAGAATGCATTTAATCCCATTCCTGGCGCTTGAGCAAATGGTAATTTAGCATATAGTCCCATTACTAATGTTGCAACTACTGCTGATAAAGCAGTAGCGGTAAATACTGCTCCCGGATCCATACCTGCTGCTGATAATATAGATGGATTTACTATTAATATATAAGCCATAGTCATAAAAGTAGTAAGTCCTGCAACAGCTTCTGTTTTAACATTAGTATTGTTTTTAGTAAGTCCGAAATATTTATCTAACATTCCGTCCTTTTCAAATAGTTTTTTCATTAAATCACTCTTTCGTAAATCATTTTTCCACCTGAACTATAATACGTCATCTTTTGATATATTGCAATAGTTTCAGGTGATTTTTAGACTATTTTAGAGTTAATTTTCGTATTTTTGTAGTTTCTAGCGAACAATACAAAGTTTTATTCCAGCTAATAATTCGTATTTTGTGCGTAATTTTAACTTTAAATATATATCATAAAGCCTTAAAATATTAAATCTAATATTTTAAATAATATTATAGTAACAAATTTCTATTTTAAACATAATATATATTAGTAAACAAAAGATAAAAAAGTATTAGTATTATAATAAAATTGTATTTTACAAATTTTATTATAGTCTAATACTTTAAATTAAATATAATATATTGAATTATATTATATAATTATTTAATTTTAACTCTTCTATTAACGAATTAAAATGTGAACTCTCTTCTCCTTCATCATACTGATTGCAGATTTTCTCTCTAACTTCATTTAATTCACATCTACTCTTTTTTTGTTTCATATACAGATAAAAATTTAATACATCTTGTAATAATTTTTCATCTTGTTCTTTTGATAATATGTTTGTTATTTTCTCGGTTAATAAATTCATTATGACACCTCTACATTATTTTTATAATCAAGAACTTTTTCCTAAGTTAATTATTTAAATTAATCTATAGATTAGTTATTATTTTTATTACTTATTCCACTCTTACAACTAATCATCTTTATTATACAATAACAATATATATATTGTTAACTGTAAAAATATGCTTTTATTCTATAATGATTAAAGAAAAATAATATTTTATCTTTTAAATTGTTATTTATAAATCTAGTAAATATCTCTCTAAAGTTGCACTTTGTCTATCTCTAAAATTTAATATTTTATCAATTACAACATTAAATACTACTATAGAAATACTTGTTAATTTAAAAAAATTAATTAACATATATAAACTTCCTACTTGCACAAATAATGATACTATCTTAGATTTAATTAATAAATACATAAACTTGTTAAGCATAGTATAACTATCTTGAATCACAAAATATAAAACCACGTATTTTACAGAATTAAGTAATATATCAATATATATTTGTGATATTAAATACTCATTCATCCCTACTAAAATTGTTAGTATTATATAAATTATTCCTATATTTATAGTTCTCTTAGAACATGAAATATATGTTCCATATTTATTAAACTTAGTGATAATAATATATTTTTTCTTTGATAAATCATTAAGTAATTTAAACCTATTTGCTAGTATTATACTTAAAAAGTATGTTATAAACATTGTTCCAATTGGTAATGAAGCAATTAAAAAATAGTATAAATTTTTCTTTCCATACTCACTTAAAAAGGGTACATACACTAAATACTCTTTGCATTCTTTTATAAAGCTATAACCTATTAATGTTGAAAAATTTATATCTACGATAATCATTACAAAGCATGCAAAAATTGATCCATAAAATAAATCATCAAAAATAGTCTGATTTCTAGAAATAAGAATTCCACATGAAATCCCCAATATCATTCCTTGACTCATACAAATAGCTGAAGGCATGTCACCTAAGGTAATCACCACTAATAAAAGAGAAGTTACTCCTGAAAGAAGTGTATATTTCAATCCACATCTTAAGTATATTAACACAATAATCACAGGGACTCCTATATCTAAATATCCTGCATAACCAAACCCTGTTCCTATTGCAAGAACGCTTATTACTACAAAAAGTGCTGAAAACATTGCAGCTTCTGTCATTTTTTTTATTTCCAAAAGTACCTCACCACATTCTTTCTTATCTTCTAAAAGTTAATAGTGTAATTTTAACCTTAAGTTATGTTTAAATCAACATTTCTATTCTAATTTCAATAATTTTTTAATGTTTCTTAATAATTAATAAAAAATTTAAAAAGGATGGTAAAATTCATACCACCCTAACTTTATGCACATAAAATAATAGACCAAAGAAACATTGTATATTCTGTATAGTACTTCTCTATTGTTTTTTGAATGCGCCTTATTGAAATATTTAATTTTTACTTAAAGTATTGTTCACCATATCCATAATTTTCAACAACATAATCAATATCTTTATCGCCACGTCCACTTAAACATACTAAAATAGACCCTTGCTTCATCTCTTTCGCTTTTTTCATGGCATATGCAACTGCATGTGAACTTTCAATTGCTGGAATAATGCCTTCATATCTTGATAACTTAAAGAACGCATCCATAGCCTCTTCATCACTTATTCCAGTATATTCTACTCTTCCTAAATCTCTTAAAAATGCATGTTCAGGACCAACCGATGGATAATCAAGTCCACTAGCAATAGAGTATACTGGTGCTGGCTCTCCATCTTTGTCTTTCAACATTATACTTTCAAATCCATGCATAATACCTTTTTCTCCATATTTCATTGAAGCTGCATGATCTCCTAGGCTATTTCCTCTACCTAAAGGTTCAACTCCAACTATATCAACTGGTTCATCAAGAAATGGTATAAACATTCCTGCTGCATTGCTTCCTCCACCTACACAAGCTGTGACTACATCTGGTAAAAGGCCTGTCATTTCTTTAAATTGATCTTTTGCTTCATATCCTACAACTGACTGAAAATCTCTTACCATAAGTGGAAAAGGATGTGGTCCTAAAGCAGATCCTATACAATATATTGAATCTTTATAATTTTTAGCATATGATTCAAATGCCGAATCTACTGCTTCTTTTAAAGTCTTCAAACCATGAGAAACCGGAACAACTTTAGCACCTAATATTTTCATTCTAGTTACATTAGGCGCTTGTTTTGCAATATCAACTTCCCCCATATGAATTTCACATTCTAATCCAAAAAAAGCCGCTGCTGTAGCTAAAGCTACTCCATGCTGTCCTGCTCCTGTTTCTGCAATAAGACGCTTTTTCCCCATAAATTTAGCAAGTAGTCCTTCACCCATACAATGATTTAACTTATGTGCACCTGTATGATTTAAATCTTCTCTTTTTAAATATATTTGGCAATTGCTTATTTTTCTAGATAACCTTTCACAATGGTAGACCGGTGTAGGTCTTCCTTGAAACTCTTTGCGTATTCGCCTAAGTTCATTAATAAATTGTGAAGAATGACAAATTGTTTGATACGCGTCCCCAATTTCCTTAAATGCAGGAATTAACTCTTCAGTTAAATATGCCCCACCATATGGCCCAAAATGCCCTTCTTTATCTGGATAATTTTTTAAGTATGTCCTAAATTCCATTATAAAACCCCCTTTTACTATACAAAATGAATATTTATATTCTATAATAATACTTTATTGGAATTTATGTCAACATATTGAATATTTAAATTCTCTTCCATTCCAATCATCTTTATTAAAATTATATAAAATATTCATCTATTTTAGCTTTTAGGGGGTAAAATGTATTATTTAAAAATAACTTTTATTCTTTATTTTACACTTTAAATTTTTCTATCACTTCCACAGTTTCATTAATTACAGAAGCTAATAATGTAGCACTTGATGCAACTTCTTCTGCTGAAGCACTCATTTCGTGACTTGATGCCGCTATTTCTTCTGCCGCTGAAGCATTTTCCTCTGATACTGCTGAAGCATTTTCAACTTTAATTATAATCGTTGATTTTTCATTATCTAATATAGATATTAAATCACTTACATTATTTATAAGTGGAATAATTTTATTTATAGCCTCTATTATTTCTTTAAAAGAACACATTGAATTTTCTATTATACTTTCTTGATCTTTAAATGACTTACTAACTACTGACGTATTTGTTATAACATAATTAGCTTCACTAGATATTACATCTACTATATTACTTATATCTTGTGAAGAAGTTTTACTTTGTTCTGCAAGCTTTCTTATTTCTTCTGCTACTACAGCAAAACCACGTCCAGCTTCACCAGCTCTTGCAGCTTCAATAGCTGCATTTAAAGCAAGTAAGTTTGTTTGATCTGCTATACTATTTATAAGTTGTGTTATATCTGTTATCTTATTTATGCTTAATCCTAATGTACCAATCTTTTCTGAAACACTCTTAAATGACTTATCAATTTCATTTAAAGAATCCATTAACTTAGTAAGCTGAGTTCCACTCTCTCCCGCCATATCATTTATATTATTTGCATTATCTGTAACATTTCCAATAACTGAAACTATGTTATCTATAGAATTTGCAAAATTACTTACTGAATTAGTTATATCTATAAGTTCATTTGTTTGACCTTCTGAACCTTTAGCAACCTCTTGAACAGCTTCTCCTACTTGTGATGCTGATGATGACATCTCTTCTGAGGTAGCAGATAAAGATAAAACTTGATCATTTATTGTTGAAGTATTATTCTTAAACTCCTTTAATATATTAGATATAGAATCCACAGTTACTGATAATTCTTTCTTCATAACTCCAAATTCACTTGAAGAATCTTTATCAATTTCTATAGTAAAGTCTCCTTTTGCTAACACTTTAAGTATATTTAAAAAATCTGCTATAGAAGTTTTAATAATCTTAGCAACTATAACAATTATTAAAGCAGTAATAACAATAGCAACACCTACAAGTATTAAAAATAACATTGTTGCTTTATTGAAATCTGTTTTTGATGAAATATAAGTATCTTCAGCAGATTTTACATTTCCATCTGTTAACTTAGTTAATATAGAAGATATGTTATCCCCAATCTTACCATAATCACTCATAAATTGAGCATCTATAGTTTCTCCCTTGCTTCTTTTATTTATAATATCTTGAGCACTATTCATATAATTAGAATAATTATCTTTCAATTCTTTCACTAATTGTTTCTCATTATCAGAAAGGTCAGATTTTTGCATATCTTCAAGATCTTTTTTTATTAATTCATCATTTTTTTTAACTATATCTATAGTATCTTGATTATATGGTCTGTCAATAACCTTTGTTAATGCATTTCTTAACTGTCCTAATTCACCATTTATATATCCCACTATTTTTACATTATTTAGTTTATTATCATATAGATATTTTATATTATTATTTAAATTACCCATATTAAAATAGCCTATACTGCTTATGGCAATATTAGAAATAAGAGCAGTTATTCCCAATATAATGATCCCATAAATAATTTTAAAGTTTTTTAAATTAATGTTATTCATTTTATAAAAATCCTCCTTTTAGATAATGTTAAGAATATTCATTCAAGTTTGTTTATATTATATATTTCGTTTATTTTTTGTAAAAGCTTTAGCTGTTTTTTGTTTTAAAATAAAATTTTTTTATATTTTAAATAAAAAAATTAGATTTTTTTTACATGTTTTGAAACTAATATAAAAATTATTTTTTTACAAAACAAATATATGTTAATATTGTAGTAAGATAGTTAAAAGTGGAAAATATTAAAAGTTGTTGGTGCAATTATAGAAAATGAAAACAAAGAGATTTTATGTGCCTTATCATCAAAAAAAATGCCATGTCAAATATATATTTGACATGGCATTTTTAATTTCATAAATTACGTTATTAAATTTCTTAATATTAATCTTTCTTGTTTACCTTTTTATTATGTTTAATTTTGGAATTATTAGCTTTCTTCTCTTTTTCTTGCTGACTTGAACAAGAACAATCACATTTTTCACTCATAATAATTATCACTCCTAAAATAGAATTTTATTATAATATCACATTACTATTTTGTTCAAGAGCATAATATTTATTCTTATTTTATATTACATTATGTTGCAAATTTAAATCTTCAATAAAATAATATATATTCATTTAATTTATTTAAAAATTATTATTACAACATATATATTAATATTCTTAAATTAACTTTTTATATTCAAACTAAAAATATTTAATTTAATTAGTTCTTAAAAAAGTTTGCTGATTCAACCATATCATCTGTCATTTCTAATAAACTTTGGGAAGAAACGGAAAGTTCTTCTGTAGATGCATTCATCTCTTCTATAGACGCCATAATTTCTTCCGCTGAAGCTGAAACTTCCTCTGATATTGCTGCTGCTGATTCTGTTTTATCAAATATAACATTCTTCTTGTTATCTATACTCTTTGCATATTCTGAAGTGCTATTTATTTTGGGATTCATCCTTTTAATAGATTCAGATATTTCTTTAAAAGAATTTATAGCAACATCAATTTGGTTTCTTTGATTTTCTATTTCAACTTTCATAGAACCTGTAGTATCTACTACATTCTTAGTGTCTATAACTATTCCCTGTATTATTTTTGCTATATTTTCTGCTGAATCTTTACTTTGTTCTGCTAATTTTCTTATTTCATCTGCAACCACTGTAAACCCTCTGCCTGCTTCACCAGCTCTTGCTGCTTCTATAGCTGCATTTAATGCTAAAAGATTAGTCTGTTCTGATATATTGTTTATTAATTGTGTTATTTCATTTATACTATTAATTTTAATTTCTACATTCCCTATCTTGTTTGCAACATCATTAAAAGTATTTGTAACATTTCTTACTGATATAATAACATTTTGCATATCTTTGTTACTATTTAAAGCCATATCACCAATCTCATTAGACATTAAATCAATTGCAGATATATCTATCAACAAATCCTTAAGTTCACCACTAAATTCTTTTATCATATTAACTATATCATTTAAATTCTGCGATTGTTCTACAGTTCCAGCTGAAACACATTGTATAGATGCTGAAATATTAGTAGCAGATGCAGTAAGTTCTTCTGACATAGCTGCTAAATTACTTGCTTTGTCATTTATTATACCAGATCCATTTTTAATAGAATTTACAATTTTCCCAATATTCATCTTAGTATTTTTTAATGCATTTGCCATACTTCCTATTTCATTTTTGCAATTTATTAATTTTTCATTTATATCTATATTTAATTTTCCATTTGAAATTGAATATAAATAATCTTCTACTTTTTTTATTAAGTCAGAAATTTTTCCAGAAACTAAATAAATAATACAAATTACAATTAATATTGATAAGATTGCTATTCCAATTATAACTTTATTTAGTATAGGTAAATTACTTAAAACATCATCTTTATTAACATATATACCAATTGACCATCCATTTACATTAACAGGATCATAAGTCATATATTTATGAGTACCATTATAAGTGTATTCTCCTATTCCGACTTCCCCTTGAATCATTTTTTGTTCTATTTCTGCAAGATTTTTTAACTCTGGATTATTAGCTGCTTCTTTAATGTTATTTATTTTGTTGTATACTAAATTCATATCACTGCTAGATATAGTATCTCCAACACTATTAATCATATATGCTTGTCCTGTATTTAAAAACTTAATTTTATTTACATCATTAACGATTTCATCAGCGTGAGAATATACAAGCAAAACACCAATTATATCGTTTCCATTTTTTATAGGTACAGAATATGCTATAATCATAGTTTTTTTATCTATATCATTTAAAAAAGGATTTGAAACAATTACTTTATCTTTTAAACTATCTTTGAAATATTGTTTATCATCTATTTTACTTTCTCTCTTATCAAAACTTACCATATTACCATTTATATCTGCTATACAAATATCAACCAAGTTATATTTTTCTTTATATTTACTCATATTTTGAAGTTTCTCATCTATAGTTATACTTTCATTTTTCAATATATCATCGTCTGCAATTTGCTTAACTAAATTAATATTTCCTTCAATAATATTTTCTACAGCTTCTGCTGCAATACTACTTGTACTATTAAGTATATTTAAAGCAGTCTCTTCTATAAGTTTTTTAGACATTTGATAAGATGCCAATGATAGAACTGCTAAAGCTATTAGCACTACTGTACCAAATTTAAATATAAGTTCAAATTTAATTTTTTTTAATTTCATCTACTTAACTCCTTATCTTATTATGTTATATTTTCCTAGTTTTAAATAAAAATAAAATTGATTAAATTCTAGTATTTAACCTTTTTATCTTTAAAAATCAAATATATATATTTTTACAAACTTTTTTTATTATAACATTTTTATATTATTTTGGTAATTGATTAAATATTTCGACTTTTTAGACATTAATGAAAATGAATTATTTTTATCAAAAAAAGATAATATTTTAATAATCACTATATTTACTATATTAATTATTAAAATATTATCTATACTATTTATTATTATTTAATTTATATTTCATTGATATTATAAAAATTAAACTCTATTTTTATATGTTTTAATTATTACTGTTAATTGATATTACAGAATATCCTGTTTTTTCTACAGTTCTTTTAAGAATTTGATCCTCTATATTTGATTTCATTTTAACCTTAGCTAATTTATTTTTTAAATCCACCTCTGCAAAAGTATTTTCTAAATGGCTAAGTTCATTTTCAATATGATTTGCACAATTTTTACATTTCATTCCTTCAATATATATTGTTTTAGAAAATTTATAATCTGATATATTTTTATTTTTATGTTTTCTTTGTTTTGGTTCAACTGTTCCTCCACAACATCCTCCCGCTAATTTTTTCATATAACTTTTAACTGAAAAAATAGTTATTAATACGATTATTATTGAAATAATACCTGTTGCCATTAATCCCCCTCCTTATTTATAGCAATATAAAACTTTAACTAATTACTTTCTACTTATATATATAACACTCTTTTTTAATTTTGACAATGATTATCATTACAAACATTATTTTTATTTAAATTTCTTTATTAATTTTTTTCTAAATTTAAATACATAAAAAAATCTTACATTATAAAATTAAGCCTTAATAATATAGTTTTAAAAAAATCTATATTATTAAGGCTTAAATATTGTTATAAGTTGTTTTAAAGTATTGTTCATTTCTTGTTTTAAATTGTACTCTCCATCATGCAAACACCAATCATACACAACTCCTCTCATTAATACAAAAATATATCTTGTAATATATTGAGGTGTCATTTCGTTTATAATTTCATTCTTTTCCTGACCTTCTCTTATTATTTCATCTAATATGGTTTGCATATTTCTTCCTTTAGTAATAAACATTTTATTATTTGAATTATATAACTGCTTCATCATATCAATTCCTGTGTTTTGATTATATTCTGCATAATAACCAAAATACTCAATAATTTTATCAAGTGCATTTTTACTAGAAAGTTTATCTTTAACATTATCATAAAAAAAATCATCTGCTTTTTTATATAATTCTATTAAAATATCATTTTTAGACTCAAAATAATGATAAAAACTCCCTACTGAAACCCCAGCTTTCTCACATATATTCTGTATAGTAATACTATCATATCCTTCTTTTTGCATAAGCTTTGTTGCTGTATTATATATCTTATTTTTTGTATTTATAGCTTGAATTTGCCTTTTTGTGAGTTTTGTCATTTTTTATTCTCCTAGTTACAATTTTCTAAAAATTCCATCATATTATCATTATACTTAACATTTATTTATTGTCAAATTTAACATATTATTTTTGTAAAATTTGTATTATATGTTGACGTTTTCATAATATGGTATTATACTGAACGTGTTCAACGAATTAGTTTTATGAATCTATTCATTGAATTAATTCGGTATATATATTTTTATAACATTGGGAGGTTTTTTTATGCAAAGTAAATATTCAAATTTATTTGAACCAATCAAAATTGGTAACCTTGAAATTAAAAACAGATTCGTAATGGCTCCTATGGGACCTGCTGGATTATGTTCAGAAGATGGTAGTTTTAATGAACAAGGAATAGAGTATTATGTTGAAAGAGCAAAAGGTGGTACTGGATTAATAATTACTGGTGTTACTTATGTTGAAAATGACATTGAAAAATGTTCTATGCCTTCTATGCCTTGTCCAACTATTAACCCTGGAAACTTTATAAAAATGGCAAAAATACTTACTGAAAGAGTTCATGCTTATAACTCAAAAATATTTTTACAATTAACTATGGGTTTTGGTCGTGTTAGTATTCCTGGTATTGTTGGAGGTGTTCAACCAATAGCCCCATCTGCTATCCCTCATAAATGGATGCCTGATGTAACATGCAGAGAACTTACAATAGAAGAAATTGAAACTTATATAAAAAAATTCGGTGAATCAGCTGCTATAGCAAAAGAAGCTGGATTTGATGGTGTTGAAGTACATGCTGTTCATGAAGGATATCTTCTTGACCAATTTACTATGACATTATTCAATAAAAGAACTGATAAATATGGTGGCAGTTTACAAAACAGATTAAGATTACCTATAGAAATTCTTAAATCAATAAAAGGAAATTGTGGAAAAAATTACCCTGTATCTCTTCGTTATAGTGTTAAGAGTTATGTAAAAGGCTTAAATAATGGTGGCTTACCAGGAGAAGACTTTGAAGAAAAAGGTCGTGATCTTGAAGAAGGTCTTGAAGTTGCTAAAATATTAGAAGAAGCTGGATATGATGCTTTTAATTCTGATGCTGGTACTTATGATTCATGGTATTGGAATCATCCTCCTATGTATTTTGAAAAAGGAATGTATCTTTCATTAAATGAAAAGTTAAAACAAGTACTTAAAGTTCCTGTAATTACAGCCGGAAGAATGGACAACCCTGATCTTGCAAGTGATGCTATCGCTACTCATAAAACAGATATGGTAGCTTTAGGAAGACCACTTTTAGCAGATGCATATCTTCCAAGAAAAATTAAAGAAGAAAAAATTAAAAATATTCGTCCATGTTTATCTTGTCATGATGGATGTATGGGAAGATTAGCTACTGGTGGTGGACTTTCTTGTGCTGTAAACCCATCTACTGGTAGAGAAAAAGACTTTGAATTACAACCTGCTAAAAAAATTAAAAATGTAATGGTTATAGGTGGTGGCGTTGCTGGATGTGAAGTTGCAAGAGTTTGTGCTATCAGAGGTCATAAAGTTTCTTTATATGAAAAAACAGATAAATTAGGTGGAAATATTATACCTGGAGGAGTTCCTGATTTTAAAGAAGATGATAGAGCCCTTGTAAACTGGTACGAAAATGAATTAAAAGAAAATAACATTGATATTAATTTTAATACTGAAGTTACAAAAGACCTAGTTGATAAATTAAATCCTGATGTAGTTATTGTAGCTACTGGTTCGACTCCTAAAATATTAAACTTAGAAGGCAATATGAAGAAAGTTTATACTGCTCAAGATGTACTTTTAGGAAATAAAAATTCTGGAGATTCAACAGTTATTGTTGGTGGTGGTTTAGTTGGTTGTGAAACAGCTCTTTGGCTTGTAAAACAAGGTAAGAAAGTTACTATCGTTGAAGCTCTTGATGGAGTGTTATCTTCTGGTCCTGAAATATGCCATGCAAATAGCCAAATGCTAAAAGATCTTTTAGCTTTTTACAAAGTTGATATCAAAACAAAAACTATTGTATCTAAAGTAACTGATGAAGGTGCTGTAATAAAAGAAAATGATAAAGAAACAACAATTCCTGCTGATTCTATCATTTTATCTGTTGGATATAATTCTGAAAAATCACTATATAATGAATTAAAATTTAATGATAAAGAATTATACTTATTAGGAGATGCAAGAAAAGTTAGAAATATCATGACTGCTATTTGGGATGCCTTTGAAGTAGCTAGACATATATAATTAAAAAATGACTATCTCAAAACATATATTTATGTAGTTGAGATAGTCGTTTTATATTATCTTAGAATAATAAATAATTTTGTGTAAATTCTAACTTATTTTTCAAAAGAATTGTTCATATCTAATCTAGTTTTCATTTTAAATAATCACATATTCTCTATTACTTTTTAAGCTTAAAAACAGAAACCATATCTTTAAGTAATTGTGATTGACTTGAAAGTTCCTCACTAGCTGCTGCACTTTCTTCAGCAGTTGCTGAATTTGCTTGAATAACTTGTGAAACTTGATCAATTCCTGAATTTATCTGTGAAATACCAATAGCCTGTTCAGCTGAAGCTGCTGCTATCTCAGTCACAAATGTTGTTGCTTTTGAAACTCCATTTACTATCTCATATAAAGCTTTTGCTGTGTCATTTGCAATCTCAGTACCTTTTTCAGCTTTTTTTATAGAACCTTCAATAAGTTCAGTAGTTTCTTTAGCTGCTTTCGCACTTCTCTCAGCTAAATTTCTTACTTCTTCTGCCACTACTGCAAATCCTTTTCCATGTTGGCCTGCTCTAGCTGCTTCCACTGCTGCATTAAGTGCAAGTATATTAGTTTGGAATGCTATCTCATCTATTACCTTTATTATTTTTGAAATACTATCAGAGCATTCATTTATCTCTGCCATAGACTGAAGCATTTCTTTCATTTGTATGTTTCCTTGTTCTGCTTTTTCTTTTGCCTTAATTGCAAGTTCTTTAGCTTCATTCGCATTTGTAGCATTTTCTTTAGTTTGTGCTGCGATTTCAGCTATAGATGAAGTTAATTCTTCTATAGCACTTGCTTGTTCTGCCGCGCCTTCAGATAAACTTTGACTGCCTTCTGAAACTTGCCTTGCTCCCATAAATACTTCTTCAGAAGCAACATTTATTTCACTAAGGACTGAATTTAATGAGATTATTATTGTATTTAATGAAGCTGAAATATTATTAAAATTACCCTCAAATTCTTTAACAGATTCGATTGCAAGATTACCCGTTGAGACTTCTCCTATAATTTCAGAAATTTCTCCAACAATACCCTTTAAACCTTTTTGTGTATTATTAACAGACCTTGCTAATACTCCAAATTCCCCTTTATAAGATCCATTTACCCGAACCTCTAAATTTCCTTTAGACATTTCACTCATGACACTATTAACTTCTTTTATTGGTTTTACCATACCTTCAATTAATCCATTTACCCCCTCTACTATCTTTCTAAAATCTCCACTATGTTTTGTTTCATCTGACCTTATATCTAAATTACCTTCTTTAGCTGCATTTGATAAAATATTTGCATCCTCTACTAATGCCTTTATAGTTTTTATTGTCTTATCTAAAGCTGGAGAAATTTCATCCTTTTCATCTTTTACAATTATCTCCATGTTAATATCCCCTTGTGATATTCTTTGCATTGTACCAATTACATGTTCTTGCAAATCGCATGCAAATGCATCCATTACTTGTGCCATTTCACCTAACTCATCGCATGTATTTATATTTAATCTTTCACCAAGATGTCCTTTGCTCATTTCCTTAATCATATGTACTACTTTTTCCAAAGGCTTAGTTATCAAACCAGCTATGTATAATCCTATTAATACTGATATAATCATAACAAAAATATTTACTACTATCATTGCTATTATAGCCGTGTTGCTTTTACTAGTATTTAAGTTAGATTGTTCTTTTCCATAATTAGTCTTCATAGAAATCAAGTTTTCTATAGCTTTTTGTTCCTCTAATGACGCTTTGTCAGCTTCTTTATTTTCTTTCATCATAGTAACAACTTCATTATGTTTTCCTTCTTTTACAAGTTGTATTAATTTTTCAAGTTCTGTTTTATATACTTTTTTTGCAGCAATAAAAGTATCAAATTCTCTTCTTACATCATCTGATTTAATTGTTTTATCAAATGATTCAGATAATTTTTCAATCTTTTCAATATTTTCTTGAATTGCATTTATATTTTTTAAACTTTCCTCAGATGACTCTGCCATTACTAAATCTCTTATATTTACTCTCATTTGTTGAAATTCAATACCTATTTGGCTCATTTCTGCAATAGGGACTGTCATATTTTCATATAATTCAACATCCAATTTATTCGCTGTTTTTAATGCATAAATTGAATAACCTCCCATTGCTCCAGAAATTAATGCTATTAACACAAAACTTAATATTAATTTTTTGCTTATCTTTAAATTAGTAAACCACATATTCCATAGCCCTCTCTACTTTTAATATATTTATCAATGCGTTGTTTTTTAAAATTTTTCGATTTCATCGTCTTCTATAATCTTATTACAATCTATAATAAGCCTTACTTCATTTTCAACTTTAGCAATATTTCTTATATATTTATTAGAATTATCTTCATTTTTTTTAATTTTAGGAAGGCTAGATAAATCCTTTTCAGGTATAGTAGCAACCTCTAACACTCTATCTATTATAAATCCAATACATATCCCTTTTATTTCTACTATTATAATACATGTTCTATCATCATACTTTTTAGCTTCTTTTTTTAACTTTAATCTAATGTCCATAACAGGTATTATTTTTCCCCTAAGATTTATTACTCCTTTAATATAATCGGGTAATTCAGGAACTTCTGTTATAGGTTGAATACATATAATTTCAATTACATTTTCAATATCAATACCATAATCTTGTCTATCGATTGAAAATATAAGGTATTTATCCTTTTGGGTATCTTCGTCATCTTCAATTATTTCTTGTAATAAATTTGACATCTTTTAATCACCTCTAATTTTTATAGATTAATCACTTTAGATATATCAAGTATCAAACTTATAGTTGCATCTCCAAGTAATGAACAGCCACTTATTCCTTGTACCCTTTTTATATAATCTGGAAGTGGTTTAATTACAACTTGTTGTTGTCCAATAAGCGAATCCACAAAAATACATCGTGTTTTACCTTGATCTTCAATCATAATTACAATACCATCTTCAATATTTACTACATCTGTTTTTATATTATAAAGTTCATGAAGTCTTAATATCGAATAACATTCTCCTCTTATAATTATCATCTCTTTATTATTAATATCTTTAATTAGATCTTCTTTTTTTATTATAAATGACTGCCTAATAGACTTAACTGGAATTGTAAAAGCTGAAGAACCAACCTTCATTGTCATCCCATCTATAATAGCAAGCGTTAATGGTATTTTTATTGATGTTATTATTCCTTTTCCCTCTATACTATCAACAGTTACCGTACCTCTAATTTTTTCAATTTCCTTAACAACTACATCCATACCAACTCCACGTCCAGAGAACTCTGTAACGTTCTCATTTGTTGAAAATCCTGGTAAAAATATCATTGAATAAATTTCTTTATCCGTCATATCTGTTTCTATATTTTTTAACAATCCATTTTTTTGAGCTTTTTTTAATATTTTATCTTTATTAAGACCTCTACCATCATCTTTTATGTTAATAAAAACTTCTCCACCAGTATTTTTAGCCTCAATTGTTATTTTTCCCTTTGCTTGTTTTCCACATGCAATTCTTTCTTCTGGAGACTCTATTCCATGATCCATTGAATTCCTTATTATATGCATTAAAGGATCAGCAATATGTTCTATTATATTTTTATCTACTTCTGTTTCTTGACCAATTATTTCGAGTTCTGTTTCTTTATTTAATTTTTGAGACATATCTCTAACTAATCTTGTCATCTTATTTAATGTGAGTGCAAGTGGTACCATCCTTATGGACATAACAACATCTTGAAGGTCTAAAATTCTTTTTCTATGTTGTCGTGCTGCTTTGTTAAAACTATCTAATTGCAATCCTGAAATTTCTGGGTTTTTAGTTACCATTGCTTCTGAAATAACCAATTCTCCAACTAAATCCATAAGTACATCTAACTTATTAACATCAACACTAATTAGGTTTTGTTTATAAACAGATTTAGTCTTTACGTTTTCATTTATCTTAACATTATTGGTAACGTCATTATTAATAATTTCTGTTTTTTCATTATCTACTTGTTTGACTTCTTGATAAAATTTATTTTCAGTTTCAAACTCTTTAATGTCAACCGTACTTAAAAATATTGTTTTCATAAAAAATTCTCTAGTTTCTTCCATAGAACTAGTAGTCTTAAAAAATATTTTAAAACCTTCAGATCTTATCGTTTCACATGTTTCATTATTTTCATTAATATCTTTTGGATCAAAATATAAAATCTCTGCAATTTTTTTAAGTTCATGAATAACACCAAAACATCTTAGATTCTCCATTTGGCATATATCTTCAAAAAATAAGATAGCATAAAAAAAATTAAACTTATCAGTATCTTTTTTATTATTCAAATAATATTTTTGATTTTCTTCTTTCTCTATTATTGATTCATCTATCATCTTATTATCTAAATTATTTGAATCTGTATTTTCTAACCTTAAAACTTCTAAAAATTTATTCACTTTATTAATAAATAAATTGAAATCAAAATCCGTTTCCTGATAATTATTTATTTTCTCTATTTCTGTTTTTATAAGGTCACTTCCCTCTAAAACTAAATTGGTAAGCTCTGAATAATCAATATGTTCAGGATTAAATTCTCTAATAAAATAAAATAATTCTTCTATACTATGAGAAATATGAGAAATATTATCAAGCATCATCATGCCAGATGAGCCTTTAATTGTATGCATTATTCTAAATATCTCATTGATAGCATCACTTTTTAATTTTTTATGCTTTTCACTATCAATTATAAGTTGCTCGAGTTGTTCTATCATATCAAATGTTTCAAAAATGAACACCTCCAACATAGGCTCTTTTCTATTCATATTTTCACCTTCTCTTGTTATAATAACTACTAAAAATTACTTAAAGTCTTTAAAAGATAATCTTCTTTAAAAGGCTTCACTATGAAACTTTTAGCTCCAATAACAATTGATTCTCTAATTTTCATTTCTTGTCCCATAGCACTTAGCATAATTACAGTTGCATTAGGATCAAACTTAAGTATTTCAGTTAAAGCTTCTAACCCATCCATTACTGGCATTGTTATATCCATTGTAACTATTTCTGGGTTTAACATTTTATACATTTCAACAGCCTGAACTCCATTTTCTGCTTCTCCTACCACTTCAAATCCATTTTCCTCAAGCATTTTTTTTAGTGATAATCTTATAAAAACTGCATCATCAACTATTAGTATCCTTTTCATAAATAAAATCCTCCCTGAATTTACATTTTAAAATATTACTCATTAGTTCTATACTCACTCTTTTTAATTCAAAACAGCCATCTCCTTTATATTGTTATTTTAAAAATATTAAAGAAAAACAAGTTATATTTTCCATTAATGTTGTTTGTAATCCTTTTATTCTACAAATTTCTATTATTTTCTCGTTTATATTTTATAATTCTTTATAACATAATGTCAATACTAGTATTATTTTAATAATTTAAAATTCAAAGCATATTTTTAATAACAGATATATAAAAAGACATAGTTATATTTGTTTTTATACAAATATAACTATGTCTTTTATATGTTTTTATATTTATAATTTTTCAGCTAAATTTCCTAATAATACTGCTGTATTATTTAACTTATCAATTAGTACTGTCATTTCTTTTAAAGCTTCTGATTGTTTATTTGACACATCATCAACATTTATTACTTTATCATTAATTTTTTCTATTGCTGTTGAAATATTTTTAATAACACCTTCTATTTTCCCTATTGATTCATTAGATGAATTAGATAATTTTCTAATTTCCTGAGCAACAACATTAAACCCTTTTCCATGCTCTCCAGCTCTTGCTGCTTCAATAGCTGCATTTAATCCTAAAAGATTAGTTTGAGAAGAAACTCCTTTTATAAAATTTACTATTTCATCTGTGTCATTAGCCATTTCATTAGCTTTATTAGCTTCTTCTAGTATTTTACTATTCATATCTGTCAAATCTTGTACACCAGATGAAATTTGATTTATACTTGTTCCAATTTGTGATAAGGATGTTATCAATTCTTGTGTAATATTAGTTACATCCTTTTTCTTTGAAAGACTTTTTCCAATAGCTATTGATCCTACAACATTATTTCCATCTTTTATAGGAATCATATATGATTTAAAAGCTAATCCCATAAAATCTTCTGGAATAATCTTCACTTCGATCTTCCCTTTTTTCATAGCTTCTTTTACAAATTTTCCTGCTTCTGAACCTTCTTTTATCTTACAGTCTATTTCTTTACTACCTTGATAATATAGTACTTTCTCCCTATCAGTTAGCATAATTTCTATATCATTATCAAAAAAAATATCGATATATGGAATAGAATAATAAACACTATTTAATGCAACATTTCCAAAATCATTTTTTAACATCCCATTACTCCTCTATTATATGTCTAAATCAATTAATTCTTATAAAATTATACTATAATACTTTAAATATATAAAGATTTTTACCTCTTATTACAGTTTTACTTTATTTGCATTTATAAATTCATATTCTTAAAATCAAAGTATTATAAAAAATAAACAAGCTATCTAAAATTTATAAAAATATTTTAGATAGCTTGTCTTATATTGTTTTTTATTTATTATTCTCTAACAGAAATTTTATAACTACAACTAAATTCTTTATTTATATCAAGTGAAACAGTTCCTTCTCTATCTTTAAATTCGCCATTAAAATCTTGATAATCAGCATGTCCGAACCAAGGTTCTATGCATAAAAATGGTGCGCTAGTTTCTGGAGCCCATATTCCTAAGTATGGGAATCCTTTAAAATCTACTGTTAAAGACTTATTATTATTTTTTGATTCTATAGTTATTTCATTAGATTTTAAATCATCAAAAACTAAAACGCCCTCTTTAAATAATTCTTTTGATAAATAAATAGTGTCTGAATCATTTAAATATTCTTTTCTTTCATGTAAAAAATAACTTTCTTTTGTAACTAACATAGTTGAACTATTTTCTATTTTATTAAACTTAAGATAGTAATCTTCTAATTTTTGATTTTTTTCAATAGGACACATTAATGCTGGATGACCTCCTATTGAAAAATATATTTCTTTATCATCTAAATTTATAACCTTATATGTTACATCCACAGTATTTTCTTCAATAGTATAAGTAACATTTAAAGAAAACTTATAAGGATATGCATTAAGAGACTCCTCTGAATATTTTAGTTCAAAGGTAATAGAATTATCTGTTTGTGATACCAAAGTAAAATCAGATATTCTAGCTAATCCATGAGCTGGTATTTCATATATTTTTCCATTCACTTTATACTTTAAATCAAGTGCTTTTCCTACTACAGGGAATAAAATTGGTGAATGATATTTCCAATATTCAGGATTTCCATCCCAAAGATATTCAGTATTTTTTTCTTTACCCGTTAAAGAGTGTAATTCTCCTCCATGAGTACTAGCTGTAATTTTTATTTTCGAGTTTTCTAGAGAATAAATCATAAATAACGTCCTTTCATTTCTATATAATATATAATCTTTTATTATCTTTCTATATGAATTAATTCTTTTATAAAGAATAGCAATAATAATTTAAAAAGCTTGTCTGCTTTAATCTATCTAAACTAGTATAAATTTAGATACATCCTTTACATTATATATCCTTTTAATCTATATTTCTATATATTTATAATATTGTGTTGACAAATAGCTATAATGCCAAATTAAAGTTATATAATCATATTATTAAAACTTTAAATCAGTTTATTCTTTAAATTTATCTAAAAAACAAAATAGAACTCCATTGTTAATTAATATAACAAAAGGAGTTCTATTTTTTAATTTTAAATCCTAACTTTGAATAAAGTTTGTAAAAATTCATTCTATTTTTGACTTGTTATTTGTATTAATTTTACTCCTGCTTGAGGAGGAATAGATTTAGTCATAGCTTCATTAAGTACCATAAAAACAGTATCGCCTTTTTCAATTTTAAGTTCCTTAGGATTAACTTTTTCATATTTATTATTCTTTTTCATATTAAAGCATTCATCGGGCATAAGCATTGTGTTTTCACCAACAATACCAATAACCTCTTCTTTATAAACCTTACCCCCTTTAATATATCCTTTAACTCTCACTCTTAAAATATTATCCTTTTCAACCTTTTGTACTTCTTGAACTTCACCCATAAAAAGGACATCTTTCTCTTTTTCACCAAAAGCAAAAGCTGGCATACTGAAAAACATTAAAAATAGTAGTGTAATCGCTAATACTTTATTATGTCTCATAAGTTTCTCCTTTCTTTTGTACAATTAATTTTAATATGCAGTTAATATTATTTGATAATAAAATAATTTTATACTATGTAAAATTTCTAACTTTGTTATTACTTTGAATTATTTACTGTTATGTTTTCCTATTAAAATCAACTAATATGGAATAGGTGCATTTGTAAAATCACTTAAATACCCATCAGCTATTTCTAGTATCTCTTTCCTATATTTAACAGAATACTTATCATAAATACCATAAACAGTTATTCCAACTTTTTTTGAATTAACAATTCCTTGTAAAACATCTTCAAATAAAATACATTTATCAGCAGACAAATTTAATTTTTTGATTGTTAATAGAAAAATATCTGGATATTCTTTACCTCTGCCAATCTCATCTGTAGAACAAAAAACGTCAAACAATTCGAAAATTCCATTATTTTTTAAAGCAGGTTCATATAATTTTCGTGGCAATCCTGTAGCTACTGCTAACTTAATCCCTTTATCTTTTAAATGTAAAAGATATTCTTTTGCATACTGTTTTAATTTAATATTATGACTATATTCATGTATCGCCATGTTTTCCCACTCTTTTATAATATCCTCTTCTTTTTCATCTAAATTAAATAATTTAATAGTATACTGAGCTGCTTCTTTAAAATTGCGAGCACATATCTCATTTATATATCCATCCGGAACTTTTAATCCCCTTTTTGAGAGAAAATCTATATCAATCTTCTCCCATATGTCCATAGAATCTAGTAAAGTTCCATCCAAGTCAAAAATTGCTGCTCTAAAGTTTATTTTCATAATATCTCTCTTATAATTTTTTTCTGCTGTACTTGTAAAAACCCCCATTAAAAATTTATCCTCCTTTTAAATTTTTATATAACAAAAAAGCGCTTACTTATAATAGCAAGCACTAAAATCAAATACATCGGTAGATGATTTGCTCCCTACGTCAGTATTAGCTAACAGGTTCAAAGGGTCAGGTTTTATCCTTCTCAACTTTTTACAGTCCCCCCGCAAATAATTCACTATTTAAATTTTATTCCAATATCTGCATATATTATATCATTCATAATATAATATGTATAGTAATATCCCTATTTCTATATATCCCGTTTTTCACTAATACAAAATATTGATTTCTTTCTACTGTTTATGTACTATTATTTTAAGTTATATTATTTTTTCAAAAGCTATTCTCTCACTTTTATCTTCTAAATAAATTATCCCACAATACTTAAATCCATTCTTCTTAAGCATTGTTTGCATAGATATGTTATCTTTATGTGTATCTATTCTGATACTATGTATATTTTTATTTAAACAAATTTTTTCGATATTTTCTATAATTAACTTTGCTATACCTAAACCTTTATAATTATTATCAATAGCAATTCTATGAACAACTGCATATTTATTATCACTTACCCACTCTCCATCATAAATATTTTCATAAGTCTTTTCTCCATCAAAGGAAAGCATTGCAGTTCCAATAATATTATTATCTTTTATCAAAATATAACTATTCTTATTAGAAATATCATTTCTTATTGTTTCAATATTAGGATAGTTATTTTGCCACTGATTAATTCCCTTTTTACTAAAATATTCTTGTGCCTGTTTAATAATATTAATTATACTATTAGCATCTGATTCTACTGATTTTCTAAATTCCATTTAATACTCCTTTTTTAATATCTTTATATTCTTAAACTTTATTTCTATAATTTTTTGATTATTTATATTTAAATAATCAAATTTAATAAATAAGCTTTTCATTAAGATATTATTTGTTTTCTTATAATTATATTTATTATAAATATAATTGTGTCTTTAATCTATATTTTAAAGTTCCTACTAGAATGTTTCTTTTGTATATTAAAACAATTATTAATATAACATTCTCTCAGAACTTTTAAAATACAAATCTTTATTTTCTTAAGTATTTATTAACTTAAGTGATAATTTTAATAAAATCTATTCATCTTACTTTGCGCCAAAAGCTGTGATACTCCTGTCTTTTCCCATTCTTCAACCTGCTCAATAGCTTCTTGTGGATCTTTTCCTAGTCCCACAAGCACACCTGCTAGAATAAATTCTTGGTATAAATGTTCAGGATTAATTCCTGCTTTAGCTTCTGCTAATTCCCGATTAACTAATGGGGTAATATATCTAACCCAATCATCAGGTGTCAATTTAGACTTATCTTTCATTTCACTTCTACTTATTCTATTATTTTTTTTAAGTATTCCAACTTTAGGTAAAGTACTTAAAAATTTAGGCATTCCATGACATGATTTAAATTGTTCTGTTAAATCTTTTCCTGCTGTAAGACCAAAATGTTCTCCATTATCCCAAACTGATTTTCCACTCACATCATAAACTATACCTTCTATTGCCACATATGCAGGATTACCATTTTTCCCATTGTATTGTGCTAATTCTTCTAATGTAAATTCTCTTTGTTCTCTATAATTATCTTTTATGAGCTCTCTAATAGTTTCTACATCAAAATATACAGACATATATACTCCTTAAATATTTTTTATCTATAATTAATATAGTATAAAACTACTAAGCAAATAACTATTAATGAAAATAATTCCATATATTTCGTATATTATTATAATATAATTTTAATCTTAATATTAAATATTTTTAATTATAGGTTTTAACCTTTTTAAGTATATTGATACTAAAACTATTATAATTATTGAATTTACTCCATAAGATAAAAATTTAAGTGCACTAAAAAAGCTTGTTAATTCTGTAATTCCATTTAAAGAACTTGGAAATCTTCTTAGCATAATAAAAACTCCTATGTTTTCCAAATAATCAAATAGAGTTACAGTAAATAAAGGTAAAATGCATAAATATTTAAATTTTTCTCCATTAAATAATTTTTTTATTAATAAAGCTATTGTTATACAGAATGTAAATCCCGCTAAAATAGGAAAAATAACATCTCCTAATTGCACAATATTATAATACTCTATTCCTTTGTCACCATAACTTGAAATAATTTTATAAGCTTCATCACTTTTAAGTCCAACATAGATATCTATTAGTTTAGTACCATTAGTTACTTGTCCAAACTTAGCTATTAACTTGTTAAAAACAAAAATTGTATATATTGCTGTAATAGTTATAGTTATTATTACATTTTTTATAGTTGCTATTTTTAATAAAAAATCACTAATTTTTTTCATAATTAACGTGCCTCTTATTTTCATTTAAATTATTTTCTAGATTAATTATATTACATTATTATCCTATAAATAATTTATTAAAATAAAAACACCTTCTATATTAAAGAAAGTGTTTATAATAAATTCTTTTATGTTTTAAACCTGTATTAATTTGACTAAACTTTATTTTTAGAACGCTTAAAGTAAATTCCTCTTTCCATAAGTCTTATGCTAGATATAGAAAGACTCACTTAAAGATTATTTTAAATATTCTTTTTTGAATTCTAAATAACCATTTTTTCTTAATTTACAAGCTGGACATTCTCCACAACCATTACCTATTATTCCATTATAACAAGTTAGTGTTTCTTCTTTAACTATTTTAAGTGCTCCTAAATCGTCTGCCATCTTCCAAGTTTCTGCTTTATTAATCCACATTAATGGAGTAAGAATTTCAAATTGATAATCCATAGCTAAATTTAATGTAACATTTAAAGATTTTATAAATACGTCTCTGCAATCTGGATATCCACTAAAGTCACTTTGAGATACTCCTGTTATAATAGTGTTTATTTCTCTTTGTTTTGCAAATACTGCTACAAAAGTTAAAAATAGCATATTTCTACCATCTACAAATGAATTAGGGACCCCATCCTTAGGAGCATCTTTATCAACATTTATATCTTGTCTAGTTAATGAATTAGGTGCTAATTGATTTAATAAGTTTAAATCTAAAATATGATGTTCTACACCATACTTTTTACATATATCTCTTGCACATTCTAATTCTAACTTATGTTTTTGATTATAATCAAAAGAAACTGCTATAACTTCTTTAAATCTCTTTTTAGCCCAAAATAAACAAGTTGTACTATCTTGACCACCACTAAATACTACTACTGCTTTTTCTTTATTCATTTATTATTACACCGTCCTTAATTTGTAGTTTAATCTTAACTACAGTTATTTATATTATTAAACATATTCTAAAATAGTGTTAATATTGTGGTATAAAGGTAATAACTTTGTTTATACTACAATATCAACATTTACTTAAAATACATTTTTATTGTCTATAAAGCATCATTAATTTATTATTTAAGATTGGATCAGTATTAAATCTTCCTCTTAAAGTAGTTGATATTGTTCTAGCACCTGGTTTTTGTATACCTCTAGTAGTCATACAACCATGTTCTCCTTCTATGATAACTGCTAAATCTTCTGATTCAGTTACTTTTTGAAGTATTTCAGCTATATCAGTTCCTATTCTTTCTTGAAGTTGCAATCTACGTCCTACCATATCAGCTATTCTTGCTATTTTACTTAACCCAATGACTTTTTTATTAGGTATATAAGCTATTGCAACTTTCATATTATACATAAGTGCCAAATGATGTTCACAATGACTGAATATTTCTATATCTTTGATAAAAACTATATCATTATTATTTTCTTTTATAAGTAAATCATCTTCAAAGGTAGTGTTAAACATAGCTGCAATTTGATCATTGCTATAACACATTCCTTGAAAAATCTCTTCATACATTTTAGCTACACGTTTAGGAGTATCTTTTAATCCCTCTCTATCAGGATTATCTCCTAAAGCTATTAAAATTCCTCTTATATGTTCCTCAATCGCTTTTACATCAATCTCCATTTTATACACCTCTCTTACTTGGTTCCCATATAACTTTATGAAGTTGTATTTGTAAATTAACTTTATTCATATTGTTTTCTTTCATAAATTCTACTATGTCATTCATATTAATTTTCCCGAACACAGGACTAATATATACACTAGTTTTGTCTACAAGATTATAAGTATCAATTATATGTTTTGCTTTTTTTAAATCTTCAATACTACCTGATACAAATTTCACTGTATCTTTATCAGTTAAATACTTAAAATTTTCTAAATTCATTTTATCTTCCATATTACTTGAAGGAAGTTTATAATCCATCGTGAAACTTGGTAGATTTTCCATAGTTGAAAACTTATCTATTAATACACTTCCATTAGTTTCTATCTCTACATGAAGTTTATTATCTTTAGATAATAGTTCTAACAGCTCTAATATTCCTTCTTGAAGAAGAGGTTCTCCTCCAGTTAAAGTTATATTTCTAACTTTTGTTGATTTAATGTATTCATATATTTCCTCAGAAGACATTAATTCATAAGAAACATTTTTTTCATTTGCCCAAGTTGTATCACAATAGCTGCAATTTAAATTACATCCTGCAAACCTTATAAACACTGCTAATTGTCCACAAAGGCGTCCTTCCCCATTAATACTTACAAACTTCTCAACCACTTTAAAATTCACTTTAACATCTCTCACTTTCTTCATATGCAGCACTATTTGTAGGAGTTTCATAAACCGTAGCTCTCTTTACGTTATACCCTTTATCTTTCATTATTTTAAAGAAAAATGCTGCAAAATTTTCAGCTGTTGGTCTAAAATTTACCTCTATCACTCTAAAACTATCTTGTTTTATACAATTTAAAGTTTCTTCTCTCATAGTATTTTCTTGTATAATAAGTGCGTGATCATAATAATCTACCATTTCTTTAACATCTTTTTTTAAATCTCCAAAATCTATAACCATGCCATCAAGTTGGCCACCTTTTACTAAAGTTTCTCCTTGTATTTCAATTTCTACTTTCCATCTATGTCCATGAATATTTCCACATTTCCCTTCATATCCAGCAAGAAAATGTGCACTATCAAAGCTGTGTTCTGCTTTTAAAATATACATAATTATTTCCTCCAATAACCTATAGCACCTTAGTTCCATAATAGCAGCATCCAATTGCTCCATTAAACTGTGGCTCTTTTACTTCTATTATTTCTTCATAATCATTTTTTAAATATTTTTTTATTGAAGAGTTAGTTGCAACTCCACCAGTTAAGATTAATTTTTTTCCTCTAAATTTACTTAAAAGAGGAAGTAGCCTCTTATAAAGAGAATAGTTAACCCCTGCGCATAATCTTTCTATACTTATACCTTCAGCTATCTTTCCTATTAATTCTGATTCAGAAAATACTGCACAAGTTGAATTTAAATCAACAGGATCCTCTGAATATTTACTCATTTCATCAATAGATATTTCAAGTACATTAGCCATATTTTCTAAGTATCTTCCACAAGAAGCAGCACATTTTTCATTAAGCTCTAAATCTCCAATAATTCCCTTCTCTACTTTAACTACTTTAACATCCTGTCCTCCTATATCTAAAAGAATAAAATCTTTTAATTCAGTTTGATAAACAGCTCCATAAATATGAGCTTTTAATTCATTTATAGGAGTAAACAGTTTTAAATCTGTATTATTTTTTCCATAGCCTGTTGAAACAGCTTTATCTATTTTTCCTATATTGAGTTTTTCTAAATCAACTACTACTTTTCCATCAAAATTGCAATAATCTCTATAGAAACTCATTGTACTTATTTTTTTCTTTTCTATTATCTTATTATCTTCCATTAAGACAATTTTAACTTCCCTACTACCAAGGTCTATTCCTAATACTCTCATTTTTTAATCTCCTTTAAATCCAATAGCATATCAAGAAAAGCTTCTAATCTAAGTTTTGTTCTTGCATCTAATGTATTTAATTTATCTCCTTCAATATTCAATATTGGAATATCTAACTGACTTTTTAATACTATATCCTCAACTGCTCTATGACAAAAAGCTTGAGTATAATGAATTATTCCATCCAATTTTCTCTCTTTAATCTGCCTTTTTAATTCTTTAAGTCTAAATTCAGTATTGTAAGGATAAGTATAATCATAATATTGCTCAAATATATTTAATGCTTTATCGGCTCTAGGAAATGCAAATTCTCTTTGCACTTCATTGTATACAAAATGAGAATTTAAATTTTCAACAAACTCATATATATCGCCAGTCATAGGGGGAACACCAATATATCCGAGTCTTAGCTTTTTATTTAGAGGTTCTCTTTTCTTTATATCATCAATAGCATTTTTTAAATCTTTCTCAAAAAAATTTAAGTCTCCATTTAAATCACTTAAACTTACTTGATATAAATGATTTTCAAATCCTCTAGCTTTGTTATGTAAATACGTTAATTCATCAATTTCTTTTGATAATTTTCTAATCTCATTTAGCCTTTTTCTAACCTTTTCAACTTCTTCATAAGTTACATTAAATATAGTCATAAACTTTCTTATTTCATTTTCTATATCTTCTTTTTCATGACTATGTGGAAATGAGAATGGATAAACCTTAATCCCTTTTAACTTAAGTACATCAATAAGAACTTTTGTATTAGAACAATCGCCTTCCATAACTCCAACTATCTCTTTAATGTCATTTTCTATGCATGCACCATAAATCCCCTTTATCCATGCACATAAACTTTTAGGAAAACCATCTCTTTCTGCTATATCTATATATTTCGCATAATCAGTAGAAGTTATAAACAGATTATTTAAATCTACAGGTGTATATCCTGCTGCAATAAGAATTTCTACTGGAACTGTTGTTGTTAATCCTATCTTTTTCATAATCAAGACCTCCTTACATTGGTAAAGGGCAAAAATTTTATATTAATAACCATTTTTTACAAATAAAAAAAGGGCAAAAACCGCCCTTAAACAAAAAAACTACCTATTACGGGTAGTTAAGCCCTAGTTTTGTTTATAGACAGGATGGTACACGAACTGTCTCTACCATTATTCAATACACTTAAATTCTACTATACACTCTTTTGTAAGTCAAATTTATTTTATATTATAACTTATAAGAATAAATATCTTTTAGGAGACTTATAATATATTTATAAATTACAAGAAGTTGTTAATGTATTTATTCGTAAACATTATAAAAATATAATGTTGCTACACATAAAATTTTAATAAATTTTATAAGTCTTATAGATGAGGAGATGCTCTATGAAAATATTATTAATAAAAGTAATCTTAAGAGCTAGCTGGGTTCATTCATTAAAAGAAAAAAGAATGGTTGTTAAAAGTATAATCCAAAGATTAAAAAATAAATTTAATATATCTGTTGGAGAAATTGATAATCAAGATATACATCAAACTATTGTAATCGGAATTGCAGGTGTTTGCAGCACAAATGCACAGATAGATTCTACTCTTGAAAATATTATAAATTTTATAGAGGTTAATACTGATGCTGAAATCATAAATATAGAAACTGATAAAGATATCTTTTAAAATACACATCTATCATTTTAATTACTATAAAATTTTTATTAATATGCTTCAAATCTGTCTTTTCTAATATTTTGAAATCCTATTCACTATATTTCCCATTTATTATTCTTAATTTATAATTAAAGTTATACCTAATATTTGACGAAATATATATTATAATAACTTTTTTATATAATGTCTATTAAAAATAGATTATTTAATAATAATGTGAATTTTTGTCGAATTTTTTCTAAAATACAGTTTTAGCTTTACAAATATTGTGGTATTATAGCTGTATGAAAAAAATTTATAAAATGCTAAAAAATAAAATTATTAGAAAAATTAATTAATTTATAGATACTTTTAGTAAATACATAAATTATAACTTTATACATATTTGTATTATATTTTTAAATATAATTTCTCTTTTATAATGTACAAGCATTATTAGAGTGTCTATGTAATTTATTTTTCTATATTTTATTTTTCATAATTTTAAACATATATTCCGGGGGGTATAAACATGGATATTTTTTTAATTATAGGTGTTATTACTGGTCTTCTTGCAGTAGTTGTAGGAATGATCGTAAAAGGTGCCAATGTTGCCGTATTATTAAATCCTGCTGCAGCTATTATAATTCTTGTTGGTACTAGTGCAGCAGTAATGAACTCTTTTCCTAAAAAGGAATTCCTTTCAATTCCTAAAATTATGGGAGTTCTTTTTAAAGAAAAAAAAGGTGAAGATCCAGTTTCTATAATAAAACAAATTGTTGAAATCTCACAATTAACTAGAAAAAATGGATTATTATCACTTGAAGGTACAGTACAAAAAATGGAAAATAAGTTTATGAAAAAAGGTTTAGAAATGGTAGTTGATGGATTAGAATCTGAAGTTATAAGAGAAACTTTAGAGATGGAAATTGAAAGTACAGAAGCCAGACATCGTAATGGTGCTGCTATTTTTACATCAGCAGGTGGAGCTGCACCAACACTTGGAGTTTTAGGAGCCGTTGTTGGTCTAATTGGTGCTCTTGGTAACTTAAATGATGTTGAAAAATTAGGCCATATGATAGCTGGAGCATTCGTTGCAACTCTTTATGGTATTTTCTTTGGATATGTAGTTTGTCATCCTTTTGCTTCTAGATTAAAAAGAAAATCTCATGAAGAGATAAGTAATATGAATATTATATACGAAGGAGTTTTAGCTATTCAATCTGGTGCAAATCCAAAAAGTATTGAAAGAAAGTTAGTTGGTATGTTAGAACCAAAAGATAGAGATCAAATTAAGAGTACGGATGATTAATTTTAAGACAAAGGAGAATAATCATGAAAAAGAAAAAAGAACATCATGAAGAACATGTTGATGAAACATGGCTTATTCCGTATGCAGATATGCTAACTCTTTTATTAGCTTTATTTATTGTTATGTTTGCTATGAGTAAAGTAGATAATCAAAAATTACAACAAGCTAGTGAACAATTTAGTGTTATATTTTCAAGTAATAGTGGTCTAATTGGACAAGGTGGTAATCAAAGTGCTCCTATAGAAAATTCACCTACACCAGAAGTTAGCCCTGCTGCAACTGAAGATGGTAAAATGACTGAAGTAAAGCAGATGTTAGAAAAAGAGATTAAACAAGAAGGATATTCTGATAAAGTTAAAGTTGATTTAAATGAAGGTGGATTAGAGGTTGCTATACAAGATGTTATACTGTTTAATTCAGGTGACGCAAATGTATTAAAAGACGTATCTCCATTACTTTTAAAAATTTCAGGTATGCTTAAAGGCTTAGATAATAATATTAAAATTGTAGGACATACAGATAACGTACCAATTAGTAATTCAAATTTCCGTTCTAATTGGGATTTAAGTGCAATACGTGCTATAAATGTAATGAATTTTATGGTTAGTTCAGGAGGAATTACTCAAGATAAAATATCAATTGAGGCTTATGCAGATCAAAAACCTAAGTTTGATAATTCTACTGAGGACGGTAAAGCCAAAAATCGAAGAGTAGAAATTTTTGTAGGACGTAAGTATCCAGCAAAAACAGCAGAAAATAAACAATAAAATATTATTAAAAAAGCTGAAAACTAGACTTTGTCTAGTTTTCAGCTTTTTTAGTTTAAGATATAATTAAAAGATTTTTTTCTATGCACTAATTAGTTCTCTTACAAAATCTGTTTTAGGATTCTCCTTTATTTCCTGAGGAGTACCAATTTGTATTGTTCTACCCTTATCCATCACAAGTACTCTAGTTCCAAGCTTTAATGCTTCTTTAATATCATGAGTAATAAATACAATTGTCACATTAAGTTCATTGTAGATACGTAATATTTCTTCCTGCAATAATTTTCGGGTTATTTCGTCGACCGCTCCAAATGGTTCATCCATAAGTAATATATCTGGTGAAGCTGCCAAAGCCCTTGCAATACCGACTCTCTGGCGCTGTCCACCTGAAAGTTCACTTGGGTATCGTTCTAACATCTCTTCACTTAAACCAACAACTCTTATTAAACTTTTAACTTTAGATAATATTTTGCTTTTATTATCTTTCTTTATTAAATTAGGTACATAAGATATATTTTTTCTTATATTCATATGTGGAAATAATCCCACTCCTTGAATAACATAACCAATCTTTCTTCTTAATTGAATTTGATTTACATGTGAAATATCTTCTCCATTTACATAGACTTTACCACTATCTGGTGTAAGTAATCCATTTATAAGTTTTAATACTGTCGTCTTACCACAACCTGAACTACCTATTATAGTTAAAAATTCACCTTTATTTATATTTAAATTAAAATTATTTAATATTAGATTATTACCATATCTCTTTAAAACACTTTCAAGTTGTATAGCCTCTTGATTTTCCATAAATCCTTCTCCCTTTGATATTATTGTTTTAATAGTCCCTTACTAATTAAAAATTCTTTGGCAACGTCTCTTTCTCCAATTCCTTCTGAATCTACTTTGTTATTTAATTGTGCCATTTCTTTATCAGTTAAAATGTTTTCCATTTTCATTAAAACCTCTTCTAGTTCAGGATGTTTTTTAAGTATATCTTTACGTACAACAGTTCCACAATAATATGTGTTATAGAAGTCTTTATCATCTTTAAGTATCACAACATCAGAATTAGCAAGCTGTCCATCTGTTGTAAATACATTCATTACATCTATTTCCTTAGAATTTATAGACTTATATTTAAGACCAATATCCATATCACATGACTTTTTAAATTTTAATCCATAAGTAGAACATAATGCATCATACCCGTCTTCTCTTTCATAGAAATCATACTCTGATCCAAACGTAAGATCTTGTGCATATTCTACAAGATCAGAATAAGTATTGATATTATATTTTTCTGCAATATCTCTTCTTACTACCAATCCATAAGTATTATTAAATCCATATAATCCTATCCAGTTTAAATTATATTTACTCTCATATTTTTCTGTAAGATTTTTATATAATGTTTTATCATCTGGAATTCCCTGTTCTTTTAGTACAAAACTCCAACCAGTCCCCGTATATTCTGGATAAAGGTCAAAGTCACCTTTTACAATAGCAGGATGTATATTACTTGTTCCTCCACCTACTCCCTTAATTATTTGCACCTTTAAGTCAGTATTATTCTCAATAAGTAATGCTAACATCTCTCCTAAAATAAATTGTTCAGTCATTGGCTTAGTAGCTATCTTAATAGTTGAACTTTTATTTGAGCACCCTAACATTGAAATTGCCAAAATAAATACTATCAATACAGAAAACTTTTTATAATGTTTTTTTAAATTTTTCATTATATTAACTTCCATCTCCTTTTAATTATTTTTTCGATACTTCCAATAATAAAATCAGCTATTAATGCTAATAAGGCTATTAATAAACTTCCCGCAATTGTCATAGAAGTATTATTAGTAGTTATTCCTCTATAAATAGCAACACCAAGTCCACCTGCTCCAATAAAAGAAGCAATACCTGCAAGTGCAATTGTCATAACTACCATATTTCTAAGTCCTGATAAAATTGCTGTAGTAGCCAAAGGAAGTTTAACTTTATATACTATTTCAAAAGGTGTACTTCCCATCCCTTTAGCTGATTCAATTATTGAATAGTCTATATTTTCTATACCTGCATATGTATTTCTAACCATAGGTAACAATGCATATATTGTAAGTGCTATTATAGCTGTTGTATTTCCAATCCCTGAAAAAGGAATTAAAAAACCAAGAAGTGATATTGATGGAATTGTATAAATAAAACTTGTTATACCAAGAATAAATGGAGATGTCTTTTTATACTCACTAATTAAAACTCCTAATATTAATCCTATTATTCCTGCTATTAGTATTGAAATTCCTGAAATTTTTAAGTGTTCAATTATTAACTTTAGGAAAAAATCCCATCTAGAAATATATAACTGAAATACTTCTCTAATCATTTAACCCTCCAAAATTTCTCTTAATTATGAGTTATCTTTTATGTTAATCATAAATATAACTAATCTAAATAAAGTTTTTTTACTATATTATTCTTATAAAATGAAAAAATTCTCTTAAATTACTTTTAAAGAATTAATATACTTAATTTAATAATAATTTAATTTACTATAATTTATTCTTTTTTGCTTTATATTTAAATTACATTATTTCTAGATATCTTTAAATATATTTATATTTTTTATATAAAAAGGTTAAGATATAAATAAACATCAGAGTATATTTTTAAATATCAACATCTACTAAAAATATATAAAAACAACAAAATTCTTATATAAATCTATTTAGCCTTTAATAAATAGATTTCTAGAAAGGATTGGATTTCTATGATTAATAAAAATAAAATAACTATTGGAATAGCACTATTATTTGAATTAGTATTAATAATTACAGCTACTTCAAATATTTTATCAAAGCAATGGAATAATTTACTTTTATCTATCCTAGCAATTATATGTATAATACTTCCTTTTGCTATTACTCATATTGCTAATGTAAAAAATATAGTCTTACCTTCTAGTTTTAATATAATAGCTTTATTATTTATTTTTCTATCACTATACTTTGGAGAAATTAAAAAATTCTACGTTATGCTATGGTGGTGGGATGTATTTCTCCATTCTGTATTTGGAATATATGGAGTTATTATAGCATTACATTTAATAAAAGGAATTATTGTAAAAGACAACAATGTTACACAGAGAAGATTTGGTATTTTGGCTGTAATATTAGCATTCACTTTTTCAATTGCTTTAGGTACTTTGTGGGAAATATTCGAGTTTTCAGGCACTTATCTATTTAAAATTGATATGCTTGGTGGAGGATTTGAAGATACAATGTCAGATCTTATGGTAAAAAGTTTATCTGCTTTTATAACTTCTGTAATATGTTATTATAGAAATTTTAGGATAAAAAAATAGATACAATCTCAAAAATATATTTTTTAAAATTGTATCTATAAATAATTGTTTCTAATATAAAATATAACTTTTATTTAAACAATTTAATAATT
The DNA here is from genome assembly GCF_054768135.1 of Clostridium sp. CTA-5. NCBI lineage: Bacteria > Bacillati > Bacillota > Clostridia > Eubacteriales > Clostridiaceae > Clostridium > Clostridium sp. CTA-5. The sequence continues at coordinate 971,417 of NZ_BAAAAT010000001.1, forward strand.
ATCGGTTTTCCTGATACTCTAATTTTCCCCTCATTTACTTCTAACTCAGAATTATCAATTAAATTTAAATATTTTCCGTTATTAAGTTCAACTGGTATATCAGCTTTGTTTCCTCTTATGCTAAATATTCCAATAACCTTTTCATCCTCCGTTTCATATTTTCCGATAATAATATCTGAATCATTGTCACATTCTAAGGTGTAATCTCCCACTATAAAAATTCGATCTTTTTTTATCTTATAAAGGCATTTCATTAATTCTGAAATATCATATCCTGTATTCCAATTAACCTTATCAATCTCAAATAAATTTGGTCTAATAACATTTTCTTTTTCTTGACCTGCATAAATAAGAGTTGTTCCCTTTTGAAAATATAAAAATGCTGTTAAGTTCTTTAATTCTTCTTCATCTTTAAGTCTACTCTTAATTCTAGGTTGATCATGATTTTCTAAAAATCTTAATTTAATATAATTAACTGGATAAATGCAATCTTGAAAATTAAGTATATTAATATAATCACTTAAACTAATTTTACCATCAATATACTTATTAAAAAAACTAAGTATGTCATAATCATAAGTAATATCAAATGCTTTATATATTTCACTATCTGAATGCCCTACAAATCCTTGTTTTCTATTTAACTTTATATATCCAGGCTCTACTGTTTCCGATAACCATATGCATTCTGGATGAAGTGAATTTATCTCTTTTCTAGCCTTTTCCCAAAATTCAATTGGAACTAAAGAGGCTACATCACATCTAAATCCATCTACTATTTCTGCCCACATTTTAAGAGTATCTATTTGATAATTCCATAATTCCTTATTATTATAATCAAGATCTATTACATCCTCCCAGTCTCCAACTTTATTTCCTAAGTTTCCATCAGCTTTCTTATAAAAATATTCAATATGATTTTTAACAAGCCATGAATCAAGAGAAGTATGATTGTAGACAACATCTATTATACATTTCATATCAAGGCTATGTATTTCATTAACCAACTCTTTAAAATCATCTATTATACCATATTCATCATTAACATTCCTGTAATCTTTTATAGAATACGGACAACCTAATGAACCTTTTTTCCCCTCTACACCAATTGGATGAATAGGCATAAACCATATAATATCTGTTCCTAATTCTTTAATACGTTTTAAGTCTTTTTGAACACCTTTGAATGTCCCTTCTTCACTATGATTTCGTACATAAACACAATAAATTATTTGATTTCTTAAATTAATATTTGTATTAACTGCCATATAAATTCCCCCTTAATTACCTCTTAATACTATAATAGAATCTTATCTAATATATTTCTTGCTCTATTTTGAAAAATAATAATACAATTTTGATAATTAAGTCTGCTATATTAAATTATTATTGTTAACTTAAATTTAATAATTATTAAAGTAATTAATCACAATTTAAATTAACAATATATTATATTTATATAAAAAAATTAAATTTTAAAAATATTTTTTTATTTTGTATTGACTTATTTATAATTTTACTCCATAATTACGGTATAAACTAACAAGTAGATAACTGAGATAGAGGTGCGAAATTTAATAGTAGTATTATGGAGGTAAGCTCAATGAAGTAATACGAAAGGAACTTTCGCCGAAGTAAATAGTTAAATTGCTTTAATACTATTTACTGGTCTTATATAAAATATATATAAGACTGTCACAAATTCTTTTGTGGAGAGCTATTTTCAATGGAAATTTACGTTATTTGTTATATTGGTTTAATATAACAAATTCGTATTTGTGTCATGAGTGTGCTCTCATGGCATTTTTTTATTGTTTTAATTTACATTCAAAGTCTAATAGACAAGCTTTTTTGTTTATAGTTTCCTTTGAATGTATCAACCTTTAATATTATCTTAGTTACTTACTTATGGAAATTTAAAACCATAAGGAGGATAAATAAAATGAGTCAAGAAAATCACGAATTAAAAAGAAGTTTAAAAGCACGACACTTAAACATGATAGCTATAGGAGGTTCTATTGGTACTGGTATATTCCTAGCAATGGGTGATACCTTACATCAAGCAGGTCCTGGAGGAGCGCTTCTAGCTTATGCATTAGTAAGTATTATGGTGTACTTTCTAATAACTAGCTTAGGAGAAATGGCAACTTATATGCCAACATCTGGTTCTTTCAGTTCATATGCTAATAGATTTATTGATCCAGCACTTGGATTTGCACTTGGTTGGAACTATTGGTATAACTGGGCTATAACAATAGCAGCTGAAATGGTTGCAGGTTCTTTAATTATGAAATATTGGTTTCCAAATGTAAATGCCCTATTCTGGAGTATATTATTTTTAGCAATAATAGTTGGTTTAAATATTTTGTCATCAAGAGCATATGGTGAATCAGAATACTGGTTTGCTGGAATTAAAGTAGTTACTGTTCTTGTATTTTTAGCAATTGGTATTTTAATGATTTTAGGTATAATGGGTGGAGAAGAAACTGGTTTTCACAATTATTTTTTAGCTGATGGGCCATTCCATGGAGGGGTTAAGTCTATATTTTCTATATTCTTAATTGCAGGTTTTTCATTTCAAGGAACTGAGCTTATAGGCGTTGCTGCTGGTGAAAGTGAAAATCCCGAAAAAACTATACCAAAGGCTATACATTCAATATTTTGGAGAATATTAATATTTTATTTAGGAACAATAATTGTTTTAGGTGCTATAATTCCTTTTACTAAAGCAGGTGTTGAAACAAGTCCATTTACAATGGTGTTTGAAAAAGCTGGTATAGCAGGTGCTGCTTCATTAATGAATGCAATTATATTAACTTCTGTATTATCTGCTGGTAACTCTGGTATGTATGCATCAAGTAGAATGCTTTTTTCAATGGCTAAAGAAGGTATGGCTCCTAAGATTTTCTCTAAAACTAATAAAAGAGGAGTACCTATAAATGCTGTAATTTTAACTACTCTAGTTGCTTCTGCTTGCTTTTTAACTGGTATATTTGCAGAAAGTACAGTTTATGTTTGGTTAGTTGCTGCATCTGGTCTTGCTGGATTTGTAGCTTGGGTGGGTATAGCTGTATGTCACTATAGATTTAGAAAAGCATTTATTCATCAAGGTAAAAATTTAAAAGATTTAAAATACAAAGCTATATTGTATCCATTTGGACCAATACTTGCATTAATAATGTGTATAATTATAATGTTAGGTCAAGGATATTCATGTATAAAACCTGAAGGAATTGATTGGTATGGTTTAATTGCATCTTATATAGGAATTCCACTATTCCTTGTACTTTATATAGGTTATAAAATAAAGCATAAAACTAAAATTATTCCTTTAGATGATGTTGATTTAAATTTCTCTGAAGATAATAATGATAATACTACTGATTTAGATGAAGTTAAATTTGATAATTTTCAATCAGCTGAATTAAATTAGTAAAAAATAATATAATTAATAAGAGAAGGCTGAAAATTAGATGAAATCTAGTTTTCAGCCTTTTTAAAGTAAATTCAAATGTTAATGAACTTTATACTACCAACATTAACTTAAAACATAGCTATAAAAGTTTTTCTATAAAATTATTGAACCCATGCTCCACTTGAATTAACATAATAACCATTTATTGTTGTATTGCTGGCCATTGTACCATCATAATAAAGATAATACCAATTTCCGCCTTCATTAATCCATCCTCTTTTCATTATTCCTTTATAGCCATCTGATAATGGATTAAAATAATACCAATACCCATTTATTCTTTGCCAGCCTGTTAACATAGCTCCTTTATAACCATTTGAAACTGGGTTCAGATAATAAATAGCTCCATTAAGATTTATAAATCCTGTAGCCATCTGACCATTTCCGTAAAAATAATACCATTGTCCATTTTCTTCAAGCCATCCATTTCTCTTAGTTCCATCACTCCAAAGCCAATACCAATTTTCTCCTTCTTGATGCCATCCCTGTTTTACTGTTGAAGTCGGTATCTGTTGTATTTTTCCAGAATCTGTAGAGGTTTCACTAGTACTTTCATCTGGTTTAACCTTAGCTCCATCCCCTGTTAAAGTTGTCCCTCCAGGAAAAGCATTTTTCCCAATACTTTTTACGCTTCCAGGAATTTCAACTTTGCGAATATTAGTACAAGATTCAAATGCGCTCTCCCCTATTCTTTTTACACTTGATGGAATCTCAACCTTATTTAAATCAAAACAAGCATTAAAAGCTTTTTTTGCAATAGCAGTTACACCATCTGGAATGATTGCCTCTTTTATATTTCCTCTAGCATATACTAAAACATCATCTATAATTACTAATCCATCTGAATTCATATGATCTTCAATCCAAGGAGTAGATCTAAAGACACCATAACTTATATCAGTTAAATTTGATGAAAATTCTATCTCATTTAATGATACACATCCATCAAAACCATAATCTATATTAGTTACGCTTGAAGGTATTTTTATGCTTTTTAGATTGATACATTGATCAAAAGTACCTAATTCTATCTTTGTTATACCATCTTCAATATCAACACTAGTTAAATTTTTACAACCACTAAATGCAGCTCTTCCTATACTTTTTACACTTGATGGGATTTTAACATTCTTTATATTTTTACAACCTGAAAATGCTCCATCTTTTATAGTTGTTACACTTTCTGGTATTTTTACATTACCAGACGCATTTACACCACTTACTAAAATACCATTTGTAATTATCAATCCATCTGAATTTGTTTCAGCATCAGTTAATGGGACTCTTTCAAAAGCACCTGTTCCTACATATGACATATTACTTGGAATTTTAATATTAGTTAATTTAGTACAATCTCTAAAAGCATAATCTCCTATACTTTTTACACTTGATGGCATTATAACCTTAGTTAAATTAGAACAACGTTCAAATGAACTTTTTCCTATACTTTTTACACCTTTTGGTATTGCTACACTAGTTATATTAGTATTAAAGAAAACGCCATCTCCTATACTTTTTATATCTGAAGGTATAGTTATATCTCCAGATGCATCTTTCCACTCCATTAAGATACCATTTATTATGACTAGTCCATCAGAATTTCTTTGATTTTCAAACCAAGGAGTTCCATTAAAAGCTTTATTACCTATACTAATTACACTTGATGGCAAATTAATATCTTTCAAGTTTTTACAATAATCAAAAGCAAAAGCATCTATCCTTTTCACACTTGATGGAATCTTAACCTTAGTGATTTCTTTTTCTCTTTTCCCAAAATTAGGATCAGTACGCACACTTGGTGTAACTACATGTCCTATACTACTTACAACAAAACCATCTAGTTCTGATGGAACTTCTATATAACTACTAACATCAACTGTTCCACAAATTTTAATTGTTCCATTTTTAAGTTTTTTATACTCCCATGTGATACCATTCTCATCAACAGCACTATGTGTTCCTTCTAATATTTCCTCAAACTGATTACTTTTATATATTGTATCATTTTGAGTATATTCATTTGTTCCTGCCCATGCAAATTGAGTGCTTGCAGAGCTAAAAGTAAGTGCTGCAGCTATTAGTCCTACTATACTTTTTTTAATCATTATTTTTCCTCCATCCTATATATTTGAATACAAAAATTCAAATAACATACTTATATGTACTGTTTAAAATAAAATATCTAACACTTTTATAATTTAATTATTTATTAGTTTATATTTCCTTAACATAGATATAATACTATTGATTCCATACATTGTCTAATATCTAGTTTCACTCTAAATACCTTATTTAAACATTCATTGACTCTAAGTTATAATAATATATTTTTTACTATTTACTTTTATAAATATATAATCATAAATTAATTTTTTGATAAAAATATTAATTTATGATAAAATTAATTTAAATCTTACTTTAAGGATATTCCTGAGAGAAAAGATAAAAGCTAACAAAATGTTCTGAAGTACATGAGGGGTCTACCCAAGTGATAAGGCAAATATATAATTAAGTATATATCTCTATGCCTTTTTTGGTATAGAGTTTTTTATTTACTTAATTTAAAGAAGGGAATGAAAATACTATGGATACAAGAATTGCATTAATAGGAATAATAGTTCATGATATAACTGCAACTGAAAAAGTAAATGTCATACTACATGATTATAATAAGTATATAATTGGAAGAATGGGACTTCCTTATAAAGAAAAAAATCTCGCTATTATAAGTATCATAGTTGATGCTAGTAATGATATTATAAGTTCATTATCTGGTAAATTGGGTATGTTAAAAGGCATAAATGTAAAAACTATGTATTCAAAAATAGATTAAATTCCCGTTAACTTTAATGTTGTCAGAACAGCTTTATTAAAATTCATATAGAAAGAAGATGTTTGACATGTATAATGTAAAATCAAATGTAGCAACTGAATTTATTAACCATGAAGAAATTTTAGAAACACTTAAATTTGCAGAAGAAAATAAGAGAAACAAAGTTTTAATCAATGAAATATTAGAAAAAGCAAAAAAGTGTAAAGGTCTTTCTCACAAAGAAGCTGCTGTGCTACTTGAATGTGACTTAGATGAAGAACTTGAAAAAATATATGATTTAGCTAAAGAGATAAAACAAAAATTCTATGGAAATAGAATAGTTATGTTTGCTCCTCTTTATTTATCAAATTATTGTGTAAATGGATGTACTTATTGTCCATATCATCACAAAAATAAACATATAAGAAGAAAAAAACTTACTCAAGAAGAAATAAAAAAAGAAGTAATTGCACTTCAAGATATGGGACATAAAAGACTTGCACTAGAAACTGGTGAAGATCCTATTAATAATCCTATTGAGTATGTTCTTGAAAGTATAAAAACTATTTATAGTATAAAACATAAAAATGGTGCAATAAGAAGAGCTAATGTTAATATAGCAGCTACAACAGTTGAAAACTACAGAAAGCTTAAAGAAGCTGGAATCGGAACATATATTTTATTCCAAGAAACTTATAATAAAGAAGCTTATGAAAAACTTCACCCAACTGGTCCAAAACATGATTATGCTTATCATACAGAAGCTATGGATAGAGCTATGGATGGTGGAATTGATGATGTCGGATGTGGTGTTTTATTTGGATTAAATCTTTATAGATATGATTTTGTTGGGCTATTAATGCACGCTGAACATTTAGAAGCTGCTAAAGGAGTTGGCCCTCATACTATAAGTGTTCCTAGAATAAGACCAGCTGATGATATAAATCCTGAAGACTTTACTAATGCTATTTCAGATGAACTATTAGAAAAAATAGTAGCTATTCTAAGAATTACAGTTCCTTACACTGGAATTATTGTTTCAACTAGAGAGTCTCAAGAAGCAAGAGAAAAATTACTAAAAGTTGGTGTTTCTCAATTAAGTGGAGGTTCTTCTACAAGTGTTGGTGGCTACTCTGAAAAAGAAAAAGAAGATGAAAATTCATCTCAATTTGATGTAAATGATAATAGAACTTTAGATGAAATAGTTAACTGGTTATTAGAAATGGGACATATCCCAAGTTTCTGTACCGCTTGCTATAGAGAAGGTAGAACTGGAGATAGATTTATGAGTCTTGTTAAGTCTGGTCAAATAGCTAACTGCTGTCAACCTAATGCTTTAATGACTTTAAAAGAATATTTAGAGGACTATGCTTCTTCAAAAACTAAAGAAAATGGAGAAAAAGTAATAGGAAAAGAAATTACTAGAATTCCAAGTGATAAAGTTAAAGAAGTAGTACTTAAACATTTAGAAGAATTAAATGAAGGCAAGCGTGATTTTAGATTCTAATTTTTAAATAACGCTATGTTTTAAGTAAAGGTTGATATTTTAGTATAAGGGCGAACTGGCATTGGAATTTGCTTTTTAGAACTCTTAAGTGAAAGTCAAAATTTTATATTTTGATACTTGAACTTACTCAGCGAATATACATGAGTCGAGTTTCCTTTTAGGCTTACAATTAATTGCTTGTCATCAATCTGTGATTGGGAGCATGCATTAATTGGACTAAGCTTTATTTTAGAATTCTTAAAGTAAATTCCCATGTCCATGAGCTTTATACTATAATATCAACCCAATTTTAAAATATAGCATTAAATAAATATAAAGAGGATGTAGTGAGATTTGTGTAAAAGCAAATCTACTACATCCTTTTTGAATTATTTTAAATAATAATTATCTCTTTTTAACTTTTGGGAAATACTTTGTATGAAGTAATTCATGAGCTTTATGACTTAATGGATGATCTAAATATTTTTCATAAAGAGCAAGTACTTCTGGATTTTCATTAGATCTTCTAAGTTCTTTAGATCTATCTATTTCATTTAAACCATCTGCTCTTTTTTCTAGAACTTGTTGTTTATTCTTTCTTATTTTAGGTTGACCACCGCCACCTACACATCCACCTACACAAGCCATAATTTCAATTGCATGGAAGAACTCTTCACCTGATCTTATTTTATCTAGCATCTTAGCTGCTTCTTTAAGTCCATGTGCAACTCCTATTCTAAGTTTAAGGTCATCAACTTCAATCTCACAAATTCTAAATCCATCCCATCCTCTAAGACCTTCAAATTCTATATTATCAATTCTTTTACCTGTCATATTTTCAATTGCAGTTCTAACAGCTGCCTCTATAACTCCACCTGTTCTACCAAAAATAATTCCTGCACCAGTATATTCACCCATAACATTGTCTATTTCTTCATCTTCAAGTTCTTTTAAATCTATACCTGAATTTTTAAATATCTTTATAAGTTCTCTTGTAGTAATTACATAATCCACATCGTAATTCATATCAACTGAAAACTCTTCTCTTGATGCTTCATATATTTTAGCAACACATGGCATAATTGCAACTGATGTTACCTCTTCTCTTGAAAATCCTTTTTCTTTTGCCCATATTTCTTTTGCTATAGTAGCGAACATTTGCATTGGTGATTTAGCTGAAGAAGGTACTTCTAGCATATCTGCATAATTCTTTTCTATAAAATTAATCCAAGAAGGACAACATGAAGTAAGTATTGGCAATTTAACACTTTTGTCTCCTGCTAAATGTTTTTCAAGTCTTTCTTGAAGCTCTGCTGCTTCTTCCATTATAGTTAAATCAGCTCCCCATGTAGTATCAAATACATAATCTACTCCTAACTTTCTAAGACCTGCTGCTAATTTCTTTTCTACATTTTCTCCTGGTTCAAATCCAAATTCTTCACCTATTGCAACTCTTATAGCTGGTGCCATTTGAGTAATTACAAGTTTATTAGGTGTAGCTAAATCTCTAAGGAATTTAATTGTATTATCTCCTGCTGTTATAGCATCAACAGGACATGCAGATATACATGCTCCACAATGGGTACATCTATTATAATCTATATTATGTTGTTTTTTTAATTCTCCTTCTATACAGTCTACAGGACATGCTCTTTTACAGCTTCCACATCCAATACATTTCTTTGTAATTGTTAATTTTATAAGATGATTACATTGTGATGTGTAACATTTCTTTTCTTCTATATGTTCTTCTATTTCATCATAAAAATTTCCTACAATTTCTTCTATTATATTATGCTTTTGATGCATTTTCTTTTTTACATCTTGTGCCATACTTCTTAAGCTATAAACATCACGCATATCAGATACGCCTTTACTTATTCTGTCTAAAACTTTTAGCATCTTAGTTATATCATCTTTAACTATTTCATAATTCTTATATGTGCCTTCTTTAATCTTGGCTAATAAATATTCTATGTAAAATTTTCCATATTGGATTATACAATCTTCTTCAGATAGAATAATAATAGCTCTACTAATATTTTCATAAAATAAGCTAAAATCAAATTCTTTATCTAAACTATCTTCATTTAAAAAACCTCCAAAAGGAATTCCTATTTGTGCTGCTTTAAAACTGCTCTTGTTTATAAGTCCTCCACAAATTTCTAATATATCCCTAAGAGTTGCACCTTCTGGAACTTCTATTATTCCTGGATTATTAATCTTCCCACAAATCGCTATACTTCTTTTCTCATTACTTGTTACTTCTTTTAGTTCTTCTTCACTAAAAGTTGAAAATACAGAACCTAATGAACTTTGTATAAAAGTATTATTTTTATATGACATAATCTCCACTCCTTTTAATATCTCCTGCAAACATAAATACGTGAAATTATTTTATACATAAACTATATATAAATATTGCATTCTATACTTTATATATTTATAATCGTTTTTTTTATATAATTCTTTAAACTTTTTATATTTATACATTATACTAATATCTTTTGATTTTTCTGTAATATAATCCCCCTTTTTCAACAAATAATATAATTTTTTTAATTATTACTTTAATATATAAAACTTTAAATATTTTTATATAAAAGTAATAACTCCTTATCTATATTATACATATATTTAGAGATTAAAATAAGAGCTTAAATCATCTAAGCTCTTATATAAATATATACATTCTTGTTTTATTATTAAATCTACATATATTTTGAAATTATAATATCACTATCATAAGGTGTTATTCCTTGATCTACTGAAAATCTTATATTAACATCTTCTTTTTTATTTACGATTTCTCCTTGAACTCTTGCATTAATTAACAAATTAAAATACTCCAGCTTGAATTTATGCTGAAGTATTCATATAAATAATTATTAAAACATTATTTAAATTAAGATTAATCCTCTGGTGGAATTACTCTTTTATAATTTGAAAATGCAAATATTGATGTACGTTTAACAGAAGAATCCCATACATTATTATATATCCTCTCTATATCATTTCTAATTTTAGTTATCGCTTGATATATTCCACATACATCATTGTATCTTGCTATTACATAAAATTCATTGCAATATTTATTGCTTTCATAAAGTTGTAAACCAGCATAATACTCAGGATATTTTTTAAGCAAATATTTATTAAGTTTTTTAGAAAATTTTTTATATAAGCATTCTAATCCTGGTTTAACAAGAATTTTATTTACGTTATATAGTGAGTCGTAATTATCTGTACATAATACATTATAATTGTCCATAATTTTTATCTCCTACCAAGATATTTTCTTTTGTATTATATATTATGTAATTTAGAAAAAATTGTTACTATTTTTATCTTATAACTGTATATCATAAAACTTATCTTCTATAAACTAAATTCTATCTAAAAATTAATTTGTTCTTATTTTTTATTATTATATTAAACTTACTTTATATAACTACACTTTAAACTCTAATTCAAAAAATGGATGTATCAAAAATAAATTTTAACACATCCATTTTACTATTTAAGTATTTTTGACTATTCCTTATTTTGTAATTTCTTTAGTTGATGGAAGAATAACTTCTACTTCAGAGTGTGGACGAGGAATAACGTGAACTGATACTAATTCCCCAACACGTTGTGCAGCAGCAGCTCCTGCATCAGTAGCAGCTTTTACAGCGCCTACATCTCCTCTTACCATAACTGTTACTAATCCACCACCAATATATTCTTTACCAATTAAATAAACATTTGCAGCTTTAACCATAGCATCTGCTGCCTCAATTGAACCAACTAATCCTTTTGTTTCTATCATTCCTAATGCATCAAATTTCATTTTAAATTCCTCCTAATTTCTTGATTATTTTTTATATACTATAAAATTTTTATATTTAATTTATATTTAACTTTTTCTGTTTTACAATTTTAATTTTTGATTTTGAATTAATATTCATAGCATTTGCTTCTTCTATATCTATATGACATTCTAAAAAAGATTCATCATTAGCTCTAACAGCCACATTACTGTAAATACCACCTCTTAAATCATCAAACTGAATAGATACTATCTCACCATCAAAAACATTAAAATGTTTTGCATCTTTTGGTGTCATATGAATATGCCTTTGTGCAACTATAAGTCCTTCTTGAAGCTGTACTGACCCTTTGGGTCCAATTAAAGTTATCCCTGGAGTTTTGCTTAAATTTCCAGATAATCTTGTATGAGGTGCAACACCTAAACTAAAACAATCTCCTGCTAATACCTCTACTTGTGATTTACTTCTTACAGGCCCAAGTATTCTAACCTTTTCTATAGCACCCTTAGGTCCACAAATTGTTAATGTTTCTTTACAAGCATATTGACCTGGTTGTGACAATTCTTTCAATTTTGTCAATTCATAGCCTTCTCCAAATAAAAGTGGTAAATCTTTTTTCGAAAGATGTATATGTCTATTTGAAATACCTACTGGAATTTCCCATTTATCCTTTTTTTCTTCTGCTTTGGCCAAATTGGCTTGTACAGTTTCCAGTAAAAGTTTCAATATAGCTTCACATTCATCCATCTACGCTTCCCCCTTCATAGCCTTAACTAATTTATTTATCATATCTAAAAGTTCTTCATTACTAGCACTTTTAATTTTATCTGTATTAATACATTTTGATGCAGCTGCATATTGATCAGGACTTAATGTTTTACATTCATTATGATTAGTAAAACAATCATTGTCTTTTATTATAGACTTAAAAGATAAATCATTTTCAGCTAATGTAGAACAATCTTTTAAACCATAAGCAACTTTTTTCCTATTAATTAAATGCATTGGAGTAACATTTTCAGATACTGAACTTCCACCCCAAGTACCACATCCTAATGTAAATGATGGCATTAAACCTGTACTAGCTCCTGTTCCTCCTTGACTTCCACCTGTATTAACTAAAATACGTGATGCAGGTTTTCTAGCAAACTTTCTTACTATATCATCATCTTCAGTATGAATACTCATTGTATGTCCTATTCCATTTTGAAGTAATTTTATACTTAATTCGCATGCTTCATGCCAATTTTTAACTTTATAAAAAGCAAGTACTGTTGTAAGCTTTTCGAAAGACAATGGATATCCATCTCCAACACCTTTTTGCTCTCCTATTAGCACTTTAGTTTCATCTGGAATACAAATTCCTGCTGCTTCTGCTATAACTTGTGGTGTTCTTCCAACAAATTTTGCATTCATACTATGACCATTCTTAAATAACAACCTACAAACCTTATCTGTTTCTTCAGTTGTCATAAAATATCCACCTTGTTTTTTTAATTCTTCAACAACTGTATCATGATTACATTCTTCACATATAATAGATTGTTCTGAAGCACAGATTGTACCATTATCAAATGTCTTACTTGCAATAATATTTCTTATTGCTTTTTCAACATCAGCAGTTCTTTCTATATATGCTGGTGAATTTCCAGCACCAACACCAAGAGCTGGTTTTCCTGCACTATAAGCTGCTTTTACCATTCCTGGGCCACCAGTTGCTATTATTATAGAAACTTCTTTACTCTTCATTAATTCATTTGTGGCTCCAATTGTTGGGGTTGTAATACATCCAATAATATTAGCTGGAGCTCCTGCTTCTATTGCTGCTTCATTCATAAGTTTTGCTGTCTTTATTGTGCATTTTGATGCTGATGGATGTGGTGAAAATACAATTGCATTACGAGATTTAATTGCAATCATTGATTTAAAAATAGTAGTTGATGTTGGGTTTGTTGATGGTACAATCCCCATAACTAGTCCAACTGGTTCTGCAAGTTCTATTAATTTATTTTCTTTATCCTCATTTATTACTCCTATAGTTTTCATGTCTTTAATTGAATTATATAATACAGTAGAAGCTAAATGATTTTTATATGTTTTATCACAAACCTTACCAAATCCTGTTTCTTCTACTGCCATTTCAGCTAATTTTAATGAATTTTCTTGTGCAACTTTAACCATGTTGCGTAAAATTCTATCAATTTGTTCTTCAGTATAATCAGCAATTTTTTCCGCTGCAACTTTTCCTAAACGAGCAAGATTTCTTGCTTCTTGTATTGAACACAAATCTCTATCAAAATTCTCCATATCAATTACTCCTTTTTTAATTGTATTTGTGTATTAAAGTTACTCGTAATATGTTTTAAATTCTCTTATCAATAGCTTTTTACTTGCTTTTGAAATTTTTCCTCCTGTAACTTTAAAATCATCATATTGATTAGCTAGTGCTCTAAGTTTTGATACTTTAAGCTTAGATAATATCTTAATAGTTTCATCTATTCCTTTTGTATTTACTAAATCGTCTACATCAGATTTTTTAATATTGTCTAAATCAAGTTCTAATTTATATTCTATATTATTAGATAAACTATCATCTTGTTTTAAATCTATTTCTTTTAATGTTTGTTCTATATAATCCTCTTTTTTGTTTGTTACATTATTAAAATCTTTAGTATCTAGCAAACTTTTAGATTCTTTTAATGGCTCTTTAAGTCCAATTATACTATTTAACTCTTCATGAGGACGTGGTATAACATGATCAGAAACTAATAAAGTACTATCTAATTTTTTTATAGCTACTACACCTGCCTCTACTGCTGCTTTTACTGCACCTACATCTCCAGTTACTGCAACAGAAACAAGACCTCCTCCTACATAAGTTTTTTCTAAAAAACTTACATTTGCTGATTTAAGCATTATATCTGCACCTTCAATAGCAGCAATTAATCCTCTTGTTTCTATTAACCCAAGTGCTTGCATAATCTACGCCTCCAAAAGTTTGTTATAAAAGATCTGCCCAATTAGCAGGATATGTCACATAAAAAACCTTTGCTTTATTAGGTGATCCCCAAACTACTTTTGATCCTGATGGTACAAATAACACATCACCTTTACATACAGTAAATTCTTTTCCATTTATTTTAATAGTCAAAGTTCCTTCAATAACATAATCTATTTCTTCATAATTAAGTTCCCAATCAAAATGAGAATTTTCTATAGTTAAAAAACCTGCACTCATTTTTGATTCATTCTTACTAATTAATTCTTGATAATAAGCTTTTACATTAGGATCTCCTGTATCAAATACATCCATTTTGACAGTATTTCCTCTTATAACTTTGAGTCCACTTGAATCACATTCACAAATATAAGGAGTATTTTGTTCTTTACTTAAATGATTTATTAATTCACTCAGAACTCCTTTATCCATTAATAACTTAAAAGCTTTAAAAATTGTTTCAAAATCCATTTCTTCATTACTACTTATTTTTTCCTTTTCAACATGTTCTTCTTTTATTAGAAGTTCTGTTGAAAATAATATACCATTAGATTTGGCTAGATCTTTAGCTGAAGGAGTTATAATTACATTATCATCAACATAAAATTTATTTTTTCCTTCTTTTATAAATTCTTGAAGATCTTTTGCACAAATCAATTTTTTCATGTTCTCACACCCTTTCATTTATACTTATATATTGCAATTTAAGTTCTACATTTATTTAAATAATCTTGTTAAAGATAATTCAATATTAAATTCAAAATTTAATTGTAGAAATCATATTACAACATATATATTTAATTAATAATTTTATTTAAATCTTATACTAAATTTATAGTAAAGAATCTATTAATCTATTAGATGGTGACGGTATTACTTCTGAATTTACTAATAATCCTTTTTCCTCTGCAATTTCTTTTCCTGCTTCAATTCCAGCTTCAACAGCAGCAACATCTCCTGTAAATGTAAAGAATGATTTTCCTCCTAAGCCTGTTCCTAATCTAAGTTCTAAAGGTTCTAAATTAGCCGCTTTTAATATAGCATCTGCTGCTATTATCATAGTAGCTAACGAAAATGATTCCATAATTCCAAGTGCTTGTATTGTCTCTGGCATCGTTGCTCCTGTTATTGATGGAAATACTAACGGACTAACATTTGGTATAATCATAGAGTCTACCAAAAATTCTCCTGCAATTTTTTCACCAACAGTTACTGATTCATTAACAGCAGCAACATCTCCATGAACTATAGCAATATACTTTCCTGGACACACTGAACTAGCAGTAACTATTTCAACCTCAGAAGTTTTTAACATTTGATCTGTTGCATAAATTCCTCGTGCAATGCTTATAAATTCAACCATTCCTATTGCATTTGCCATCTTAATCCCCCCTTATAGCGATAAATTCATTTTCAATTTGTATTACTGTGCCTGAAATACTTGAATGAATTGTAGCACCTAAACTTTTTTCTGGAATTTGTCCTATTATCTCTCCCGCTCCAACATGTTGCCCTATATGTACACAACACTTTGAAGGTGCACCTACATGCTGTTGAGTTTTAATATATATTGTTTCAGATTCTATTAATTCATCTACCATAGGAGCTGGTTTATCAAACTCTTTTAATCCTAATCTTGCTATAAGCCTTTTACTTGGAACCAATCTGTACTCTCTTGATTTTCTTGCCTCAAATGTTTCTTTAATTGGTTTATATCTAATGTTTTCACTTAAAAGCTTTTGTTTAAAATACATATTTGAAGCTTTTGGATAAAGTCCTGCTGGACAAGAAAACAACTCACATAAATTACATTGACAACATAATTGTGCAATTTTTTGTCCTTCTGTATTATTTAAATCATATGCCATTGCTCTCATCATTTTATGTGGCTGAGTAGCATGTCCAAGCAAAAATCGTGGACACATATCTGTACACATACGGCATTGTTCACAAGATGATCTATTTACTCTTTTTGCTTGATCCATAGTAACAGACTTTTTGCGAATTAATGAATGATTCTTTTTTAATATCACAAAGCCCTTATTTTTCTTTGAAACATATCCATTTAAATCATTCATAACTGGCCCCATCATTGGACCTCCATCAATGACTGCATAATCTTCAAAATTTTCAATTCCACTAAGTTTTAATACATCGATAATAGGCGTTCCTACTAAAACTTTAACTGTTTTTCTACAAGGAATATCTCCTGCAAGTGTTATATATTTTTCAGTAACAGCCTTTCCTATTGATGCATTGTATATATTAAGAGCTGTTTCACTGTTTACTACTACACAACCAACCTGAATAGGTATTCCTACTTCTGGAACCACTCTTCCTGTAAGTTCATAAACAAGAACTTGTTCATCACCTGTTGGATAAATATCTGGTAATTCCTTCACCTCAATAACATCTGATAATTTTAAATTATTAATTCTATCATTTAAAATCTTAATTACTTTTTTGTGTTTTCCTTTAATACCAATAATCCCTTTTGTTGCTTCAACTATACTTCTAGCAGCCTCAAACCCTTTTATTATTTCATCTGGAAAAAACTCCATCAACTGTTGGTCAACTCTTAAAAGAGGTTCACATTCTGCTCCATTTAGAAGTATATACTCAGCCTTTGATGCTAATTTAGCATACGTTGGAAAACCAGCTCCTCCTGCACCTATAACACCAGCATCTCTTACCATATCTAAAAGACTCATTTTTATACCTCCTGAATCTATCCAAAATTACAATCCTCATCAATTATTCCAACAACAACTGCATCTACCGGAATATTGTCATCACCTAGCATTCTTCGTGCTGAAGATCCTGTACAAACAATAACTCTATCACCTATACCAGCACTTATTATATCTACCACTACCATCCTTCTTCCTTCTGTAGTTCCACCAATTTCTTCAGCTAACATAAATTTAAATCCATTAAGAAGTTCTGATTTTCTAGTTGCCCATACATTATCAATTAGTCTTGCTATTATCATAAAAACTTTCCTTCTTCCATTTTTAGCTTAATTTCTTTAACTGCGGACTCAACCGATGCTGTATCTCCAAATATTCCAATCAACACCATATGTTGTGGACAACATCCTCTGATATCTTCAACGGTAACTCCAACAGCTTTTTCAGCTATGTCAGCTGCATAAATCATATCTATAATTTTACCTTGTACAAGACCAATTGCATCAATCATGCTTAAGTCTGTTTTACTACTTGACCCTATACGCTTTCTAAGAATATCTATTGTACTCTCAGAAGGTGATTTTATGATTCTAAAATCCACCATTTATCACTTCCCCTATTCTATGATATCTTTTGTACAACTAAGAGCTATTCCTAAAGGAGTAACAAACATTGGATTATAAGGCTTATGAGTATATATTCCTGTTTGTTTTTGAATAATACCCTCTATTCCTTTTAAACAGCATGTACCACCAACTAAAGATATTTCATTAACATCATGTCCATCTATATGCTTATTTATAATTGAAGCTACCTTTTCAACAACTGGTCTTAATACTGGCAATAATTCCTTATGTCTATTATTATCTCTTTTGTATTTGTCAGCATCTGCAAAATCCATCCCATATGCACCAGCAATTACTAATGAAAAGTGAGTTCCACCAGTTGGCTCATCAGCAATATAAACTACTTCTCCATTTTTTAATATAGATATTCCTGTTGTTCCACCACCAATATCAACAACAGCTCCATTTTGAATTTTAAGGACAGCATTTGCTGCTGTAGGTTCATCTAATAAACTTGTTAATTCAAATCCAGCAGATTGTACAACATTTTTAATTGCTCCTGAATCTAATGCATCTGTTCCTGGTGGTATTGCTGCTGAGGCATAAATAAGTTCTGTTTCTAATTTTTCTTCAATTTCTTCTTTTAATTCTCTAACAATTCTAACAGCACCAATATAATCTACAACCATTCCATCTTTTACAACATCAGCATATCTATATGCACCCGCCACCGGATTATAGTTTTCATCTAAAACTGCTAACACTATACAAGCTGTTCCTAAATCAACACCTGTATAATATATAGATGTTTCATTTTTAATTGGATTTTTTATAACTTCTTCAAATTTTTCTACAAGATTATCACAGTATTCAAAAGTTAATTTTTTCTCTGACATCTTTCCCCTCCAATAGTTAAACAAATTAATTGTGATAATGAATTAATAATAAAATTAATATTTTTTATAATTTCATTTACTAAATCATTATTGTTTTGATAACTCTGAGCTATAAATTCATTAGCTTCTCTAAGGAGACATCTTAACATGTTTAATTTTAAAATTTCTTCTCTCTTTTCAAGTTGCATATGGAACTCTGTAATCTCAAAACAATCATCTATATCATCACAAAAATTTTCTATTTTTATTCCAGTGCATTCTTTACAAAGTGGTTTTTCAAAATTGCATATTCCTTTTATAGAATTTCTAATATTAACAATTTTCTTTTCTAAATCAATGATAGCTTGTGCTAAAAAAATATCTTCTTTTATAAATTCACTACCAGTTATAAGAAATAAAGATTCTATTGATTTTAATTTTAAATAAACTTTTTTATTTATATTTGCATTATTTTTTAATATTTCACTATTACTTTGTTTAAAGCTTTCATTATTACCTATTGTGAGTTCAGTTATTAATTTTATGCCTTTATCTGATAAGTATTGATGTGCTCCAGGTGTAAGCCGCTCTCCTTGATTTAATTTGTACATACTAAAAGCTTCTTTTTTATATAAAATCCTTAAATATTCTTCAGTAATAAATTTCATCATTAGCCCCCTTTACTTTTATTTTTAAACAAATAATTTTTCAAATCATCAATACCTGTTCCATTAGAAAAACTAATATGAAAATATGGTTCTGAAACTCCTATCATTTTTAATTGCTTTAAGCACCTTTCTTTATTTTCAGGGTTTAAATCACATTTGGTTATTACTCCTATTACAGTACATTTAAATAACTTTCCAAAACCATGTGAATAAACCTCTATAGCTCTAGATTGATCAATTAAAATCAAAATATGAGATGCATTTTGTGATAAAGCAATTACATGCTTATACATCCAGGTATTTTCTATATAAGCTCCTGGAATATCTATAGTATTTTTTCCATAAATAATATCTTGAGTTTTCTTTAGTGAACCATTATAATCATTAAAAAAATTAACTAATGTTGTTTTTCCACAGTTTGAAGGGCCTATCACCATTATTCGTTTCTTTTTCATGTTCTTGTGATGGGAGCTTGAGTAAATCCAAGTAAATTTTTTAATGTATCATTAACTGAAGTAAGCGCCGTTTCCACACTTTCTACATCACCATTTATAACAACAGAACCTGTAAAACGATCTAAAAACCCTATTTCAACATCTGCAACTTTTGTTGCTATATCTGCTGCTATAATAGCTGTTTCACATGGTGTTAAAGTTAATATTCCAATAGCACCTTTATCATCAATTCCTAAGCGTTCATATATATCTGGCATAGGTGAAGCAATAATATGAGCTATTGTAATTTGTTTTCCTGGAACTGACTCCTGTATAACTCTTTCAATATCTTTTTTAAAAACCTCTCCCATATACCTTACCTTCCATCTTATTTTCTATCTTTTAACTTTATTTAATGACGAATTACTTTAACAGATAAGTCGTGTTCTTTAATAAAATTCTCAATTTTATCTAAATCATCATTACTTAAACTAGGATCATCTTTAATTTGATACTCAATTCCAAGCTGATTATACTTATTTACTCCCATTTTATGATATGGAAGCAAATCCACTCCTTTTAAATTTTTATACTCTTTAAATGGATTTAAAAATTCTATTACATTTTCAATATCTTCTTTACTATCATTTACTCCTTTTAATAAAGGCATACGAATTTTAACATTATATTTTCTTTTTAAAAGCTCCTTTAGATTTTCTAGAATTTGTTCATTTCTTACTCCAGTCCAATAAAAGTGCTTTTCTGGATCAATAAGCTTTATATCAAACAGAAATAAATCTGTAAATTCTGCAACCTTAAGTACTGTTTCTAATGAAGCATAACCACAAGTTTCTATTGCAGTATTTATTCCTTGCTGTTTACAAGCCATTAATAAATTTGTAGCAGCTTCAGGTTGCATTAAAACTTCACCACCACCTAAGGTTACTCCTCCACCTGAAAGATCATAAAATGCCCTATCTTCCTCAACAATCTCTAAGAGTTCTGATATAGTTTTTACTTGACCAACTATAGATAATGCTGATTCAATACAAGATTCAGCACATCTTCCACATCCAACACACTCAATATTGCGATTAATTTCATGTTGTAATGTTTCGTCTGAAATACTATGTATTCCAACTGGACAGGCTTCAACACAAGCACCACAATTAACACATGAGTTATGTTTAAACATTACTCTATATCTTTTTAACATTCCTTCAGGATTTGCACACCATTTACATCTTAAAGGACAACCTTGAAAAAATATAAGAGTTCTTACTCCTGGTCCATCGTACATATTATATTTTTGTACATTAAATATTGTTGCTTTTCGTTCAATCATCCCTAAATTAATATTTCCCATAGTATTCAAATCTCCAATTTTATTTATTCTAACCTTATCTAACTTTGATTTTTTAACTTTATCATTAGCATGACTAAAACCACTCCAGCGATAAAAATTTTAGTTAAAAGTTAGATTTTAAAAATGTGTCAACATAGTTCTACTTATAATTTCATCTTGAACATCTTTACATAGCTCAACAAAATATGCACTATATCCTGCAACACGAACAATTAAATCACGATATTGCTCTGGATGTTTTTGAGCTTCAATTAAAGTATTATTGTCTAAATAGTTAAACTGAACTTCTCCAAGTCCAAGAGCACATGCTGTACGTAACAATGTTATTATTCCATCTTCTCCCTCGCTTGTATCAAGTAATCCTGACATAAGTTTGAAATTGTGAACCATACCTATGTTCATATTGTCACATGCCATCTTAGAAACAGATTTTATTATAGATGTAGGTCCCTTATAATCTGCTCCTTGTGATGGACTTATACCATCTGATAATGGCATCCATGCTTTACGTCCATTAGATGTAGCACCTGTTAATTGACCAAATGGAGTATTATTAGAAATAGATAATGTACCATGGCTAAGAACTGAATATAATGTCTTATATTTACGATGCTCCATTTCTGTAAAGTTTATTAAATCTGCTGCAATATAATCTGCATAATCTTCATCATTACCGTACTTAGGTGATTCTAAACAATCTTTTCTAAGCTTTTCATATCCTTCAAAGTTAGCCTTTAAAGCTTCATTTAATTCTCTTAAAGTATACTTTTTCTCTTCAAATACTAACTTCTTAATAGCTGCCATAGAATCTGTATAAGTTGCAAGTCCACTCCATACTACTCCTGGTCCAAAATTATACATAGCGCCACCTGCTTCTACCCCTCTACCTTTTTCCATGCATCCTTCATACATAATAGACATAAGAGGCTTTGGTGCAAGATTTTTATGAACACGTTGCGAAATTACAGTAGCAACACTTGTCCATTTAGTAATGTATTTTATTTGTTCCTTAACAGCATATTCAAACTCTTCATAAGTTTTAAAGCTATCTATATCTCCCATGTTAGGACAAACTTGTTTTCCATACCAAAGTGGAACACCATTATTAAGTGCAAGCTCTATACATATAGGCCATTGAGTATATGCAGTTGATGTCCATTGATATAATCTTCCTGCTTTTTGTGGTTCAACGCATCCCATTAAACAATAATCCCTAGCATCTTCAATAGAAACACCTTTAGCTAACATCATTTTTATATGAATATCATCAAAATGACACGCTGGGAATCCCATTCCTGCACGAACAACATCAACAATTTTCTTTAAATATTTTTGTGGTGATTTGTTATGAATACGACAAGCTAATGATGGTTGATAAATCTTAACATGCCTTACAGCATCCATAAGAAGATAAGTTAATTCATTTGTTGCATCTTTTCCTTGTCTATCAACTCCACCAACACACATATTAACAAATGGTTGATATCCTGCAAAAAATTTAGAACCACCTTCGCTTGTAATCCACATCATTTCAGACATCTTTATAAGCATACAACCTGCTAATTCAAAAGCCTCAAAATCAGTTATTCTTCCTGACTCAATATCCGCTTTATAAAATGGATACATATATTGGTCAACACGACCTATAGACATACCTGTTTGATTTTCTTCTACTACTAATAACGACTCAATAGTCCAAACTGCTTGAATAGCTTCCCAAAATGTACTTGGTTTATGAGCTGGAACTCTAGCATTAATCTCAGATATCTTTTTTAATTCAGCTTTACGTTTAGGATTAGTTTCATTTTTAGCTAATTCAGAAGCATATTTAGATAAACGCTTAGCATAAATCATAACACCTTCAGTGGTATCAATAATTGCCTTATAAAAATAAATCTTTTCAATATCCTCTGGATTTTCATAATTAAGTTTTTCTAAATGTTCTTTAGCTTCTTTTTGAATATCTAGCATACCTTTTTTCATTAAAATAACATCATATCCTGGATTTGAATCCCCTCCACCATTAATAGCATGATATGAACAATCAGAAACAAACGATTCACCTGATAATTCCCAAACACCTGCTTCACGATATTGGTCTTCACAATATTCATCAACAGATTTGCCTTGCCAATAAGGAAATAATTCCTCACGCATAATTTTTTTATCTTCCTCAGATATATAAAATGGATCTTGAGCACGATTGCCTATAGTGTCTATTTCATCAACCATCCATCTCCATGCTATATCGGGTGAAAATGCTCCTGCACGTGGGGCTCCACATGGTGCTCCAACTATTAATTCATTATCTTGAATTAATAAAGGTGCAGTTTCACAACAATATCTAAAACATTTAGCTCTTAATAAAATCTTAGGCATTCCTGGATTTTCTTTAGCTATTTTAGTTATTGCTCTTGCACGATAAGTCGTAATTGATGGAACTTGTTTTAAATAATTATCTTTTAATTTCTTTAAACGATTTGTTATTCCATCAGGAATTTTATCTCCTTCATCACATACTTTATGCTCTAAAACTTCTTCTTTTTTTATAATATCTTTTGAAACACTCTCAAACATTCTCATCAAACATTCTCGTTCTTCAGTAGACATTTTTTGAGTGGCTTCTATAAACTTATTTGAAAATTCACTAATATCCAAACTATTACCTCTCATTCTTTAATGTATTTCAGATTTATAATCTGATTTTATTATTTAAATTCCTTAATAACCTCTTTTAAAATACTCTGTAAAAATTCAACATTGTTTAAATCATACTTTTCTAAATTCCCTTTATTATTTAAAACTGAACTTTTATCAGATAATTCTTTATTAATAATTTCACTTATTTTTCTAACTCCATAACCAACTTTACGAATATAAATTAAATTCATTGGTGAAACATTGTCTGATGTCATTCCATGTCCTGCAGAACCACTTCCTAATGTCATCGCAGGAAATAAATTAGTAGTTGCACCCATACTTCCAAATGAAGCTGGAGTATTTACAAGTACTCTTCCTACTGGTTTCTTCAAAGCAAATTGACGAATTACTTCTTCATCTTTTGAGTGTATTACAAGTGTATGTCCTTGTTTTTCACTAAGTAATAACTCAATACATTTTTCACAAGCATGCATCCAATCATCCTCAATATAATAAGATAAAACTGGACAAAGTTTTTCTCTTGAATAAGGATTATCTTTTGCTACATATCTTTGCTCGCACATTAAAACCTTTATATTTTTATCAACATTAAATCCTACTTTTTTAGCTAAATACCATGCTGATTTACCGACTAATTCATTATTTGCTCGTCCATCTGAATGATAAAATAGTTTTCCTAACTCAGCGCTTTCTTCTTTTGTCATAAAATAAGCACCATTATCTTGCAGTTCCCTTTTCACTTCGGATGCAATCGGACTATCAACAACAATTGATTGCTCAGCAGCAGAAACAAGACCATAATCAAAAGTTTTACTATCTATAATATCTCTTACAGCTTGTTTTATATCAGCTGTACGTTCTATAAATGCAGGCCCATTACCTGTACCACCATAAATTACTGGTTTACCTGATTTATAAATAAGCTTTAATAAAGTAGGTACACCCGTATTCATTATTAATGAGCTGTCTTTATGACTAACTAATTCTTTTGTTCCACTTTTAGTTACATTATGAAGATATGCAAGTGCTCCTTCTGGCAATCCATATCCTTCTGCAGCTCTAATTAAAATATCTAATGTTTTACTCATTGCATTCCTAGCTCTTGGATGTGGTGAAAATATAATAGCATTTCCAGATTTTATTGCAATCAATGCTTTATATATAGTTGTTGAAACAGGACTTGTTGATGGACATAATGCAATTATTACCCCCATAGGAACACCTACATCCATAGTCATGTTTTCATTATCTTCACTAATTATGCCTACGCATTTCATATTTTTTAACCTGTCACGTAGATACTTACAAACAAATCTGTTCTTTATACACTTATCTTCCCATTTTCCATAATCAGTTTCTTCGCTTGACATAGTTGCAAGTTCAGAAATATGCTTTTCAATTTCTTCTGTCATGCGTTCAACAATTTCATCAAGTTTTTCTTGAGAAAATGTTGATAACTTTCTTTGAGCTTCTCTAGCATTTTCAACAAGAATTCTAGCTTCTTGCATGGAGAGTAAATCATTATCAATTGTATTCATATACTTCTCTCCTTTTCATCTAATATATTACTTAACCTAATAAATTTTCTATTTTATAACGCTTAATAATCTTTTCTAAATCTGGATGTGGACTTGCTATAACAACAGAACTATATACATTTCCATTTTCCATATTATTAACTGCTTGTACCCCTGCTTCTACAGCTGTTTTACATGCTCCAACATCACCACGAACTAATACTGAAATATACCCCGAGGCAACGTTTTCATATCCTATAAGTTCAACATCTGCTGCCTTACACATGGCATCTGCTGCTTCCAAAACAAAAACTAAACCAAAAGTTTCTATAAGACCTAGAGCTTCATACCTAGTCATCTCTTTAACCCTCTCTTTTATAAATGTTTATGAGTCAATATCATGTACTGAAACAATGTCTCCAACTTCTCTAATAGGACGTGGCATAACATTTTTAGCAGTTAACTTTCCTATAGCACTAGCTGCCTCTGCACCTGCTTCCACAGAAGATCTTACTGCTGCAACATCGCCTTTAACCATTATTGTAACAAGTGTTGAACCTACATTTTCATATGAAATTAATTCAACATTTGCAGCCTTTAACATCTTATCTGCTGCTTCAAGTGCTGGTACTAAACCAACTGTCTCTACAAGACCTAAAGCTTCTTCACCATAATATCTCATTTTTTTCCACCTCTCGTTTTTTAAGTTAAAAGCCTAAAGATTATTTAAATAGATAATAACTTTTCAGAGTAGATTTTCTTCTCTCATCCTAACTTAGCTAAATTATAATTCCTTCCCTTTAGTGGAAGGTCAATACCTTTATTAATAAATATTTATTAATTTTTAATCCTTTATATATTTGTTTATTGTAGCTGCTCCTTCTCCATGAGCATGATAATAAACTCTTAAAACTCCTTCATCATCCATTTCAAACCTTGTTTCTTCAAGTAATCCATTTGCTTCTGCTGTCATTAATGCAGTAATTACATCTTTTCTGTTAAGAGCTCTAAAATTGCCATATTCATCTTCTAAAGCTCTTATTACATCTTCTGCACAGGCTTCTTCTACTTTTGTAAAGTATTTTAAAATTGCATAATTAAGTGGTTTCATTTAAGCCTCCTCCTTCTTTTTAAATAAATCTAATGGATTCATAGCTATTGTTAATATTCCAAATATCATTAATATAGCTGAAATCCAAGCAATAGGAGGTAAGTTCCAACCATCCATTTTGCAAAATACTCCAAGTACTATCCAACAGCAAAATGGTCCCCAAAATGAATAAGTTCCATTACATGCCATTCCAAGTGCTGCTCCACACATACTATTACCGTTATACCAACACATATATGAGACAAAAGCACAAAGACCACTTATAGCAAAGCAAATCATAGCTGGTCCACTTGTAAATGCTTGGACTACTAACTTAGTTGAAAAGCCAATTCCATCTCCAAATATCATTCCAAAAATAGGAACTAAAATTATTAAATTTGAAAGACCTGATGTTGCTTGACGAATAGTTATACCAATTTCCGAGTCTATCATTGATGTACCATATCCAGCCACACACCCTTCAAATCCCCACCCTAAAGCAGCAATAAAAGCAATACATATTCCCAAAAACATGCCTTCTGGTGCATCACTACCGATACTTGTACTACCAATCATAAAACTAGATAAAACACAAATAGAAATTCCAAGCATCATACGCTTGTTCAATTCTTGTTTAAATAATACTCTACCTAAAATTGCTCCAATTGCTGGGCAAAGTGCTGTAATAGGAATAACAATTGAACCTGCCATTTGTAATCCAACAACATAAGCTGTACTTGCAATTGGTCCTCCTATAAGTGCTGCTAAAATCATAACACCACCTGGAGTTGTTTTTATACATCTAAAAAAGTCTCCTATTTTTCCTCTTAAAGTAGCATAGCTTATAGCCCAAATAGCACTACATGTATCATTTACTGCACTACCTAGCGCGCCTAATAAATAAGTAATAACAAGTACAGATAATCCTGATGTATTTTCGCCATACCAATCCGCCCAAACTCCTCTACTCATACCAAGTGTTAAAAACGCTGAATAAAATCCATACATTACAGCTGAAAATAAAGCAATTGAAATACCTTTTCTAAAAAAGTCAGATGCTAACTTTTTCTTAGCAGCAACCGCAGATGCACTAGCACTTGTTGATATTTCATTCATAAAATAAAACTCCTTTCGATTTTAAATCTTCTTATCATTAATATAAATTTATAATGATCATATTTATTAAGGGATTTAAAGTGTAGAAATACACCATTTTAAATGTTTACTGTATAAATTTATACAATGCAACCATTTTATAATATATACAGTAAACAAATTATATAGGGTTTTAAATTTGTTATATTTTATGGACATTTTATTTAATTTTGAAATTACAGAATAACTTTTCATCTTTTATTTAATACTATATTTTAAAACATAGGTTTACTTAAACAGGTATTCCTATATTTATTTAAATTATAACTCTCTCCCCTTAGGGGAAAGTCAATAAATTATCTAGTATAAAAAGCAATTTAAATTTAAAATATCTTAATATCATTTAATTAATTTGTTTTTATACAAATTCTGTTAAAATTCAGTTTTTTTCATCTAATTACGTAAAGAAATTTTTAACAAAAAATAAAAGATTATAATTTCAAAAAATCTATCTTTTGAAATTTAATCTTTTATTCGTTAAATTATTCTATTTTATATTTGAATATATTATAAATACATTCCCCTTAGGGTAACGTTTTCATTTGTTTGGTATTCTTTTTCTTGTTAATTTTTATAATAACTTCAGTTACAAATTGATTAGCATTTTTAGTTGTCCAATAATCTGTTACATATCTTTCATAAGTTACATTATCACATTCATATTTATTGTCTTCTGCCCATTTTATCATTTTATTATAAGTTCCATTAAGCGTTTCATGAGTTCCTATATGATAGCATGAAAGTGCCATAAATCCTCCAAATTTAATAGTTTTATTCTCATTGCATTTTAAAATCAAATTCTGCATTATTGTTATTTTATTACAACTTCCATTTATCTTTTCTTTAAATGAAGGAAACTTTATTATAACAGGCCCTGTTATTGCATTACTTATACTTTCTATATAATTTGTAAATTCTATATTTATTATGGATTCAATATAATTATAATTAAAATTTTGATTTAAATAAACCATTTCACAAGGTTTAATATATTTTACACACACTTCTTTAATATCATTTTCTATTACTGTTTGTGCTTCTACAATAAGATTATACCAGTCTTTTATTGATTTAATCTTTAAATTTAATTCTTTTTCTAAATCTTTTAATTCTTGAATTTTATTTCTAAAACTCTTTTCAAAAACCGAGTATTTTTTTCCATCTAATAAATTTTTCATTTCCTCAAGCTTAAAACCACTTTGTTTATAATACTTTATCATCGGAACAGATAATAATGTTTTTTTACTATAATATCTATATCCATTTTCATCAGATACTTTATCTGGACATAATAACCCTTTTTTATCATAATATCTAAGTGTTTTTTTTGATAAATTACATATCCTTTCCACTGTTCCTATACAATACAAGTCATCTTTTCTCATAAAATACACTCCCAATCCCACAGTATTTTGTGTAAAAACATAAATTACTTATAACCCTTTTGTATTATTTTACTTAAAAGTAATATTATTTGCAATTTCTGAAAACACTATATATTTTTACGATGTTTGTTTATCTGTCCCAAAATCAAAAATACCTAATATATTAGATAAGTCTCTAATATATTAGGTAAACTTCTACTTAACATTTAGTTAATTCCCTTAATCTTATTTATAATACTTAATAAATCTTCTTTAGTGGTTTCTCTTGGATTACATGAAGTACATATATCTTTCATAGCAGCATTAATAAGTTCTTCTTTTACTTGTTCTAATAAATTTAAATCTACACCTTGTTCTTTTAATGTTGTAGGAATATTTAATTTTTTTTGTAATTCAACAATGTGTCTAATTAAATTATTAACTCCAATATTTACTGTAGAAGCATGAAGATTTAATATCTTAGCAATCCTTTGATACTTTTTAGCAGCTATTTCATATTCTTTATTATAAAAATTATTATTAAGCTTAGCATTAAATTCTATTATATGAGGTAATAATATCGCATTACTTCTTCCATGTGATATATGTAATTTTCCTCCCAAAGCATGTGCTAAACTATGTGTAATTCCAAGCCCTGCTGAATTAAATGCCATTCCTGCTAAACAAGAAGCATTATGAATTTTTTCTCTAGCTAAAAGATTATCTCCATTTTCAAAAGCTTCAGATAAAAACTTAAATGCTAAGGATATTGCTTTTTCTGCTAAAGCATCTGAAAAATCATTAGCATTTTTTGAAACATAAGCTTCTATAGCATGTGTAATAACATCCATTCCTGTATCTGCAGTAATAGTTTTAGGTACAGATGTAACCAATTCTGGGTCAAGTATTGCAACCATTGGTAAAAGTGCTTTATCCGCTAAAGCATATTTTAATCCTTTATTTTTATCTGTTATTACTGCATATTCAGTAACCTCTGAACCAGTCCCACTTGTTGTTGGGATTGCGAAACATTCTTCTACTTCATAATTAGAATCTAGAATTTTTTTTGAATATTCCCTAATTGCCTTAGCTGCATCAATTGATGAACCACCACCAAGAGCTATTATAATCTGTGCATTACAATTTTGTAATGTTTGAATACCAGCAGCAATAATTTCTACTGGTGGATCAGGTACTATCTCACTAAATACTGTTATCTTACAATCAACTAACTTCTCCTGTATTTTTGAAGTCATTCCTGAAGATTCTATGAATTTATCACATACAATCATCACTCTTTTATTTTTCACTTCGTTTAATCTACTTAAAGCGCCTTCTCCAAAATAAACATTTGTACTAATACTAAATTCTTTCATATATACTCTCTCCTAATTTTTAAATTTATAAAATATGAATGATTTAGTTATTCTTTAATTTATAATACAATGATTATTACATAATTTTATCCTTAAACTATGTTTTTATTTTAAATTCATATTAAACTTAAATTGTATTAAAAATACTTTTTCATAAGATCATATATAAATTTAAACATAATATAAAAGTATAACAGATCAAAATCCCTATTGGTTAATTATAACACCTTTTTGTAAATGTATACAACTAGAAACATATTTAATATTTAAGTAAGTATATTTTTAAAATTAGCTATATTCTATATTATTTTTTTCACACCAATTAATAGCTAATTGATATTCAGCTTTCTCCCTATACTCATACCAATCACTAAGACGCTCAATACTTTCAATATATTCTCTTAATTTACGCATTGAATATTCTTTTTGTACTTCTTCTAATTTCTTATCTTTAAAATTTTCATCACTTAAAGACTTACAAAACTCTACCATCATTGCATATTCATTAATCTCATCTTTATTGGGTAATTGAATATAATCTTCAAAGTTTTCTTTTAAATCATATAAACAACTTATCAATTCTCTTTCCCATTCTTCAAAGCTTTCAAGATTATTAATATCATCTGCTTTATAATTTGAAGTACTTTCATCTTCAACATATATAATTATACCTGTATGCTTATTATAATAATGAGTCAATAAATCTCCTTCAAATTCTATTGCCTCTATTACATCCTTTAAATCAACTTGCATGCTTTTACTCCTTAAATTGTATTAAATTTATACTTTTGTTTAAATTATATTACAATTATAAACTATAACCCATTTACATAAAACATTTATTATATATGTTGCAATAATAATTTTCAATAAATCAAATAACTTAGTATATTATTTTGCCTAAAATTTCAATTTGCAACATAATATATATGAAAATTTAAAACTATAAATTAAGATCTATTTATTTGTATCTTTTTTATGATAATTACTTTTTATTATCTGTCCATATGTTAGTATCATTATAATAATTTATTCCTTGATTTTTCATTCTTTCATCATGTTTTTCTAACCTAATCTTATATTCATTCCAATCTCTATTAGTTTTAGGTGTCCAACCTATTTCAGCATAGCCTAACAATCTTGGATATATCATATAGTCCATAGCTTTTGTATCAGAAATTGTTTCTGTCCATAATGGTGCTTCTATACCTAAAACTAATTCTTTTGGTGAATAATCAGTAGGATCCCATTTATATGCAGTTTCAACAGGAATATAACCAGCCCATGCTAATCCATATGGTGTACTCTCATTATATTTCATATCTAAATAAGCTTTTTGTGCAATTGAAATAATCATTTTCATCTTTTTTTCTCTAGCAGCTTTGTTTGAATCCTTCCAATTTTGCAATATTACACTTGAATTTATTTCTGGTGATGTATCAATTGGATCATAACCTATTGGAGTTTTTCCGTACTTTTGAGCTATTTTAGATACTCTTCCTACAAAGTAATCATAATCTGCCTTTTTAGTACTATTTGCTTCATCCCCTCCTATATGAATATACTTTGAATGTGAAATTTCAGAAACTTCCTTAATTACATCATCAATAAATTCATATGTCTTTTCATTATCAGTCATAAGAGAACTAAACCCTACATCTGTTCCTGTATATAAAGGCTTTCTTTTACTATCTTTATTTAAAAATCCATAGGATGCTAATGCTGCATTACTATGACCTGGCATATCAAATTCAGGAATTATTTCTACATATCGCTCTGATGCATATTTAACTAAATCTTTAAATTCTTCTTGAGTATAATATCCTCCTTTTCCACCACCGACTTCTGTACTTCCACCTATAGCAGTTAAATCTGGATATTTTTTTATCTCTAATCGCCATCCTTGATCATCACTAAGATGCAAATGAACCTTATTTATTTTGTATTGAGCTGCATGATCTATTTGACGTTTAATTTCATCTACAGTAAAAAAGTGCCTAGCCACATCAATCATTAATCCTCTGTAAGCATATTCAGGTTTATCCTCTATTGTTACAACTGGAATGCTCCATTCAACATCATTAACCACAGCGTTTTTTTCAATAGTCGGTGGAAATAATTGTCTTACTGTTTGAACTCCTCTTGAAATTCCTTCTGGTTTATACGCTATAATTTTAATGTTTTCAGGAGTAGTTATAAGTGTATAACCCTCATTTCCTTGATTTTTATCTGAGCCTATAGTTGTTAAATAAATGCCACCTTTTTTCCCTTCTTCTCCTTTAATAATATTTAGTTCAAATCCTGTTGAAGTCTTTAATTTTTCTTTTATAAATTCCGCAATTTTACCAATCTCTTCAGTTTCTTTTTCATTATTTCCTTTCACATAAATCGTAGCATCTTTTGTAAGTACAAATTTACCCTCACCCTTTTTATAACTTAGAGGCTTTGGAATAATATCATTACTATTGTTTTCTTGGGCAAAAACTACTTTTGATTCATTGTATCCTTTAAAAATCATTGTTACAGAAACAGTTATTAATACTAACACTATTATCCTTATATATTTAAACTTTGTCTTTCTATTATGTCTAGTCTTCATTATTTCACCATCCTTACATATTTTAAAATACATGATTTTTTGTAATACATTATTATTCAAATTACTAAATTAGTTTTAAACCTTTATTATTATTTTATAACCTAAGATAGCTAAGTATATGCATACTCATATCAAATTCATATATTTAAAAACTAAAGAATTTAACTACTTCACCCTCAATCTTTGGATTTTCTTCCCACTCACACATTTCACCCAAACAATCATCATCATCTATTTTAAAAATCTCACTATCTTTTTCTTTATCTTCCTTAGCACTATTCTTTGTTTTTTTATTCTTCTTACTTATTTTCTTATTTTTCTTCTTATCTACTAATAAATTCTCACTAAATTCTAAATCTTTAGTACTACTAAATTGTTTCTTTTGCTCTTTCTCATATATATTATTTAAAATAGTATTTTCATTTTGATCATTTTTAAATTCTATAATTTTCTTTTCTTTCTCCAACTCATCTTCACTTTTAATCTTCTTTTCACGTTCTTTTTCATTTTCTTTTAAAGTTTGCTTTTCTAAATCTTTCTTTTCCTCAGTTTTATCTTTTCTATCTATACTTGGAGTGATATTTTTAAATTCTTCTTCCATATACTCTTTATTTTCTGATTTTTGATATGATAAATTTTCTTTATCATTAAATTCTATACTATTATCTTTAGTTTCTATTTTATCCTTAACCTTAATATTTTGATGCTTTGCAAAATTTCTTATCTTATAAACATTACTCTCAGTTAATTCAACCATCTCTAAGTCTTTAAATACATTTAATGCTAAGCTGATCTTTTCAACACTTCTATTAAACTCTATTGATAAAGTTTCTTCTGTATATGGAATATTTTTTGACATATATAATTTTCCTTCTAAATTAACTTTACCAGCTAAAGCTAATAATCTAGTCCAAATGTAATGAATAACATCTCTTTCTTCCATCCTATCTATTATCTTAAACTTAGTGTCCTCATACATATCAACTCTTAATTTAACAAATTTTCTATCTCTCATCCTTAACAACCCCTTTTAAATTTATATTACTAATTAAAAATTATGTATTTTTTATCTTTTCAATTAATATATATGCTTTAAAAAGAAATTTTCTATATAAAATCCAAAATTTTTTAAATTTATTTTTGGCTATATTTTAAGTTAATGTTGATATTGTAGTATAAACAGACTTCTAAGCATTAGATAAAGCTTGTCTTTGACTAATGCTTAGAAGTCGTTATCCATGAGCGTGTAGCTGTTATGAATTTACAGATACTAGCTATCGGATAAAGCTCATATTTAATGAAGTTTTACTTTAAAAACTTTAAATAAAAAACACCTACATAAATGAATTACCTCCTGTCAAATACGCAGGGACAATTCAAAGTAAGTGTTTTTTGCTACTTTAAAATTAGTCTTAAAACTTCTTCACTAATTTTTCTAAGTTTATCTTTTTTAAATTTATTGTTCTGAAGATGCTTTAATAAGATTATTATTTTTTAGTTATATTAACTACAAATTACTTTAAATTCTGTTTTTTCTTTAAAACTATTAATTAATATCTCTCCCTCATGCATTTCTATAATTGTTTTTGTAATTGCTAATCCTAATCCAGTTCCTTCTTTTTTATTAGATTTCTTTTCTACTCTATACAATCTCTCAAATAATCTATTTAAATCCTCTTCTTCTATCATATCTCCATAATTTATAAAACTTATTGAAGCCTTATTATCTTCTTTTTTAATATTTATATCTAAATATTTTCCATTGCTTCCGTATTTAATAGAATTAGATATTATATTTTCAAATGCTCTTGCTAATAAAACAGGGTCTCCATCAATTGATATCTTAGATTCTTCTGCTAATATTCTATATTTCATATTCTTCTCTTGAAATAAAGGAATGAAACCAATAGTTACTTGTTCTATTAATTCATTTATATGTACTTTTGTTTTATTTAATTTAATATCACCGTTAGTTAATTTAGTAAATTCAAACAATTGATCTATACAAGCTTTTAATTGATTAGCTTTATTGAATGAAATTTCACAATAATGATTTAACTCATCCTCACTACAAAATTTCTTGTTTTTTATCAATTCTAAAAATCCAATAACAGAAGTTAAAGGAGTTCTTAAATCATGAGATATATTGGTTATTAAATTATTTTTATGCTTTTCCCATTCTCTTTCCTTTTCCATAAGATCTTTTATACTAAAAATCATTTGATTAACATCTTTAGCTAATTTACCTAATTCATTATCTAATTTTATAGGAATAATAGTTTCCATATTCCCCTTTGCTACTTTATTTACATTAATTGATATTTCTTTTATGTAATTAGTTATCTTATCCATTTTTTTTATAAATATAAAACTCATTATTATTATGAATACAATAAATATTATTGCTAAAAACCCCATCATAAACCTAGTATCAGTATTATATAAATTAATAAAAGTTAAATAAAGCTTTGCATTAGATTTATGTAATATCAGAATAATTCCAAATAAAATTGACAATGTAATACCAATAGAAGATAATATTGCTACAAAAAAGTTTATAAGTATTTCCCATTTAATGCTTCTATTCTTCAATTTTATAACCAACTCCCCATACAGTTTCTACTATTTTAGGATCCTTTGGATTTTCTTCAATTTTTTCTCTTAGTCTCCATATATGAACCATAACCGTGTTATTACCTTCAAAATATTTTTCTTTCCAAATAGCTTTAAATATCTCTTCTGAATTAAATATTTTCCCTTTTTCACTAGCAAGCAATAGTAATATCTCATATTCAATAGGTGTTAGCTTTATCTCATTTCCATATAAATGTACCTTATGATTTCTTTTATTAATACTGATTCCCTTTATTTCAACTATATCATTTTCTTCATGTTGTTTAACATTTTCATTAAGATAAACATATCTTCTAATTTGAGCCTTAACCCTTGCAAGAAGCTCCATTGGATTAAATGGTTTTACCATATAATCATCTGATCCCATAGATAATCCATTTATCTTGTCCATATCCTGAGATTTAGCACTTAACATTATTATTGGAATATTATAATTTTTTCTTATTTCTCTACAAACCTGTAACCCATCTATTCCTGGCATCATTATATCTAGAATCGCAATATGTATTTTCTCTCTATTAATTACATTAAGTGCTTCAGTACCATTAATTGCTTTAAATACTTTATATCCATCATTTTTTAGATATACTTCCATAAGCTCAAGTATCTCTTCTTCATCGTCAACAATCATTACATTAAACATTTTAAATTCTCCCTCATGTTTTTTCTCTTTATTTTACCATAATATACAATACCTTATATTTTAAATCCTAAGAAATTAAAATAATAAATTAACCAAACAAAAATGAAATTTGAAACAGTGACAATAGTAAAATAAACCTTATCTCTTTTTCTGAAAATCTCTTTTCTAAAAGATCTTATTAAATTTATCAAACCTACTACACTTAAAAATGTTGAAAGCATTAATAAACCTAATAATATATATAATAAATATATATTTGAAGAATTGTTCATAACTATCATATAAGCTGCTAGTATTAAAATTCCTATAAAACCACTTAAGTTAAGTAATGATATTATAAAATTTAATAAAACGTTTTTCTTTATTTCTTTACTATTTTCTTTCACACTTCTTTTAAATAATCTTTTTAATCCCATTAATATGCCAATTCCTATATTTATAATAAATATCAAAATCACTAATGTAAATAAAACGATATTAAATGTTCTTCCCTCATAAAACTTTATCTTTTCAAAAGAGTTATGACTAACATCATTAAAAGCATAGATAACCTTTCCGTTACTGTCTAATTTAAAAGCAAAATCTCCCTTTCCATCTTCCCTTGCAAATACTCCATCTTTTATTTCACTTAACTTTGTTATATTTTCTTCTTTTGCACTTGTATATTCCTTAAGAGTCAACGTACCATCTTTATTATCTGTTATTCTTAAATCCATAGTTTTATCAAATAAGAATCCTATTTTCATTATATTACTTTTTGAAATCCCATCATAACTTCTATATGTTCCTTCATATTTACTATAATCTTTATTAAAGTTTGCTTGAATATCACTATATTTACTACTCTCTTGTGGGTAAAATTGATTTAAAAATTCATCTTCTATATTAAAAGGAAGTGGACTTAATGAATTTGTTGCTACATATATTCCTAAATTTTCTTTAGGCATTAAAAACATAGTGGTAGTAAATCCAGGTAATCCCCCTTCATGCTTTAATATTTCTTGTCCATTTCTATTACTTCTAATAAACCCATAGCCCATGCCTGGAAAAGCTTCATTATTAGTAAATTGTTTCTTTTTCATTTCTTTTGATGTTTCTTCTCTTAATATTTTAACTCCCTGAAATTCTCCATTGTTTAGATGGCCAATCATAAAATTTTCCATGTCTCTTGGAGTTGCATTTACTCCTGATGAACCCGAAGTATATTGATAAGCTAAAGGAATTTCATTAAATGATCCATCATCATACTCATACCCTGTAGCTATACTATCGTTTTTTACTCTTACTAATGTATTATTCATTTTTAAAGGTTCTAATATATTTTTATTTATATATTCTTCATAGCTAATACCTGATACTTTTTCAATAACATAACCTAAAAGATTATATCCTTGATTTGAATATCTACTAGCTGTATTAGATTCTCTTACTACCTTTGGTTTATGATTATCAAAATAGTATTCTTGAGATTTTATATCATTTTCATTTCTTGTACTTCCATTAATTTCACTAGCTTCATCTACTCCACTTGAATGCGTTAGTAAATTTGCACAAGTTATTATTTCATTATAATTATTTTCAATTTTATATGGTGCAATATATTTTTCTACATTTTCATTTATATCTAATTTTCCTTGCTCATATAGCTGCATTATGGCTGTCGATGTAAATAATTTACTTACTGATGCAGCAGGAAAAAGAGTTTTGTCTGGATCAACTTCTATCTTTTTATCTAAGTTACTATATCCATATCCCTTTTTAAAAACTTCTCTTCCATCTTTAACAACTACCACAGCTGCTCCTGGTATTTTATATTTTTGCATATTTGATGTAAAAAAATTGTCCATAAACTCTTGTACTTCTTTATTGTCGTTTATGTCTCTAGTTTTTATACTATGTTCAGTTGCTGCAAAAACAGTACTTCCTTCTGTAAACACTAAAGTAATAACGCATAATATTGCTATTATAATTTCATTTATCTTTTTCTTCATAATTAACCACCCCTTAATATCTTTAGCCTTATTCTATATGAAAAACTTTTTTTAAATTTAACTTTTTTCTTACGAAAATTTAAAGATTTTATAATTATTACTTTTTTAATAACTCCTAAAAACTTTATAGACCCTTTATACTAATCGTCAATATTCTAAATATAATTAAAACCCACGTTAATCAGTACATTGAAGTACCTTAACGTGGGTTTTATATATTCTAATTTTTTTATTAAACTCTTCTTTATATAGGTTTATTAGCTATTATAATTATCTATATATCTAAATAAAAATTCAAATTTTTATTAAATTAAGATGCTATTCACCATATTTTTTACTATATTTTACTTGTACTTTTATATTTGGATGTTTTCTACAAAACTGACTAATTACAAAATAGCAGCTTGGACATGGTTCCCATTTACTATATAAAATAAGTTCCCCTTCATTTTTTAATAGTTTCTCTTCTATTTGTTTATGTATTTCTTCAAGTATCTTTTTTTCACTATCATTAACTCTGTTATATCCAATTCCTAATTTGCCTAATTTATTAACTTTACTACTTTTAAAATTCTCCTCTTCAAACGAAGGTGCTTTACAATAACCGGTTATATTATTACTACCACTAATTGCTTTAAACTCCTTATTATCATATACTGCTATTGCTATATTTATAGAATCTTGTAGTGCCTTACTTTGATCTATTTTAAATGTTGTTTTCTCTTTTTCATCAACTTTCATATATTTATTTATATTTTTTATTAAACGCTGCATTCTTGGTATATTATTTTTTAAATGTTGATGATATTCTACAGTGCCTTTCTTTACTGGAATATAATCATAAGTTATCTTTTTAGGTATTTCTATTGATATTGTTTTAGTTCTTGTTTTAACATTATATTTTTCTTTTACAGCTTCTTTTTTTAAAATAAACATCTTTTTCAATAGTTCAATATCCTTTGCATAAAGATAATCTTTATTTATTTCTTTTTCTAAACTTTCCAATCTTGCTTTTTCTTCTTCACTTATTGTTCTAGATATCTTACTTTTTATTTCTTCTATCGCATTTAGAATGTCTTCTACATTATCCTGGGAGCTTGGCTCTCGTTCATATTCAATTCTATCTATATTTAGTCTTTTTACATTACGTATTTTTTTACATAGTTTATAATGTTCATCTTCAAACAGCATAATTTTTTCTATATAATTTATAAAATCCTTAATATCATTTGCTCTATAAGTAATATTAGTATCATTAATGCATTTATATATTTTTTCAGTTATACTATTATCTATCTTAAAAGTCTTTGCAACTTTTTCCTTAAATATTTCTTCATTAAGTTCATTTATCTTATAGCCTTCTCTTTTTAATGCAGTCTTAAAATCATTTATATTATTAATATTTATTCGTTCTTTTTTCTTCTTTAATAGAATACTTATTTGTGTCATATTTACCTCTTATCTTTTGTCCTATTTATCCATGGACTATTTACTAACTAAATAATATTTTACTTAGTTCTAATAAGTATGTCCAACAATTTATACTAACACCAATTTATCCCATATATTTCCACAAATTATCATACCTTTATACTAATAAATTCTTTACTCATAAAAACTTTATAAATAAGATACTTTTATAAGTAAACTCTATTAATTTATTTTAATTTTTATTATTTTCATCATTCTTTTAAATCTCGGAATACACCAAAGCATTCTCATGTTTCTCCACCTTTTGCCTCCGACATCAAAATGATACCACTCTTTTATAAACTTAAGTCTATCATCAAAATGTTCAATCTCTTTTCCAGATTTGAACCCAGAATTAAATTCAGATTGTGTTTTTAGTTTTTTCACTGACTCATGATGCTTTGCTTTTCCTACAAGCATAGGATCCATTGCTTCAAAAATTATATTCGAATTTGTAAACCTATCTGCTAGGTTCTTAAATAACTCTTTTAATTGTTCCATATTAAAAAACATAAATATTCCTTCTGCAATAATTAATACATTATCTTTTTTATCTATTAAATCAATCCATTCATACTCAAATACAGATTTTCCTATAAATTTGATTCTATCTGTTTCCTTTATGAACTTTCTTCTTATATTTATTCCTTCTGTTAAGTCTATATCATACCATTGAGCATTTTTTATATTTATTCTAGTAGGTCTTGTGTCTAGACCTGCTCCTATATTTATTATGGTTCCATTAGGATTTTTTTCTACATATTCTTGAGTTAAACTATCTAATATTTTAGTTCTTGCAGCAACACCAACTTGTGTTTTATAAAATTCATCATATTCTCCAAATATAGAAAAGTCGTAATCAATTTTTTTTACTATATCTAAAGCTTTAAAATCTTTTATAATACTATCTTCCCTTTTTGTTTCCTGCGCTCTCGCCCATATAGGGATAAGCATTGTTTCTGGAACTCCTGATAATTTTGATTCATGTTTTTGCATATTAATTCACCCCTTCTTTATATTTAAAATATGTACTTAGATACTAATATTCATTATCAATATATTCTAAAAAATAAAGCTACCTCAAAAAAATATATTTCTATATATTCGATTACTATACTTTAATCAAATGTTAATATAATACTTTTCTTTTGAAATAACTCTTATCATAAAATCTATTAAACTTAAATTCGTTTTTTTCACTTGTTCAACTTTAATAAATATCTATTTAATTTTAACTTTTCTACATAAATAATTATATTCTAATATGTGTTCATTGTCAATTATTGGAAATATATTTGCAATAATATACTGTTTTAAATCTTATATATATATTATTTTTACAAAAATTAAGGATAGATCAAAATAAGCCTATTCATTAAATTTAAGATATATTATTTATTAAGTTTTAAATAATATCTACCATGTTTTTTTGTATTTTTGCCATATTGAATTGCTTTCTCTGGACATCTATTAATACATGCCAAACATTGTAAGCACTTACCTTTCCAAACTGGTTTACCCTCTTTTAATTGAATACACTTAACAGGACATATTTTTTCACATAAACCACAAGATGAACAGTTTTCCTCAATATAAAAAGCCTTTGTATTTCTTGCATACTTATTAAATAAAGATGTAATAATAGTTGATTTAATTAATGATAGTGATCCTTTACTAACCCTAGATACACATTCTCTTCTTTTTATTTCATTACAAATTTTATTTATACTCTCTTTTGCCTCATTAATTTTCTTTTCAATTACTTCCTCTGAATCAACATCACTAGAAATTATATAGTTATTAGGCATATTTATTGAATAAATACTATTTAATGGGATATACTTTTTAATTAATTTTTCAGTATTTCCTGCTTCACTTACACATGTACCTATTGCAAAAGAAAAAGCTCCCTCTTCTAACGTGAAATTTTTCATAAAATCAAACATTATTTCAGGTGGTGCCCATGCATAAATAGGAAATATAAATCCTACTACTTCACCTTTTCTAACTAATTTCTTTTCATTCCTATTAATATCTATTATATTAATTACTTCATAATTTAATTTGTCTCCAATCTGTTTTGCGATCCATTTAGAATTACCTGTACTAGAAAAATAATAAATCATTATCTCATCCCCTAAAACTTATTTAAATATTTCGCTATGTTTTAAAACAGTGTTGATATTATAGTATAAGGGCGAACTGGCATTGGAATTTGCTTTTTAGAACTCTTAATGAAGATTTGTCAAATTAATTGCTTGTCATCAATCTTTGATTGGGAGCATGCATTAATTGGACTAAGCTTTATTTTAGAGTTCTTAAAGTAAATTCCCCTGTCCATGAGCTTTATACTATAATATCAACATTCACTTAAAACATATCTAAATATTTTATAATATTATACACCAAAATGGCTGTATCAAAATAAATTTAATTTTGATACAGCCTATTTATATATGTCTAATCTAAAATTTCTCTGCTTATTATATCTTCATAAGTTTCTCTTCTACACATAACCTTAGACTTTCCATCTATAACGCTTACTACTGCTGCTCTAGGTATTTTGTTATAATTGTTTGACATTGAATATCCATAAGCACCAGTTGAAAATACAGCTAAAATATCTCCACTATACATTTCTGGGAGTTCAACATCTTTTAATAATATGTCTCCAGACTCACAACATTTTCCTGATATAGAGACTACCTCTTTCCAATAGCTATCTACTCTATTTGCAATAGCACATTCATATTCAGCTTGATACAGTGCAGGTCTAATATTATCTGTCATACCCCCATTAATAGATGCATATTTTTTAACATTTGGTATATTTTTAATTGAACCTATTGTATATAAAGTAATTCCTGCATTTCCCACCATTGAACGACCTGGTTCTATTATTAGCGTTGGCATATCCATTTTTAAGTTTAATGCTGTCTGCTTTGCTTTTTCTAAAATACATGAACAAAAATCTTCTATTTTTTTAGGTTCATCTCTATCTTTATAGTAAATTCCAAAGCCTCCACCCAAGTTTAATTCTTTAATAGTATAACCTGTTTCTTCTTTTATACTTTTAATAAGATTTAACATTAACTCAACTTCATCTAAGTATGGTTCTATACTAAATATTTGTGAACCTATGTGACAATGTAATCCAACAAGTTCTAAATTTGAATACCCAATAACTCTTTTTACTGCACTTAAAGTCTTATTGTTTAACATAGTAAATCCAAATTTTGAGTCTATAGAACCTGTCTTTATATATTCATGTGTATGCGCTTCTATTCCTGGTGTTATTCTTAAAAGCACTTTTTGAACCTTATTATGTTTTATGGCTAATTCATTTATTTTGTCAATTTCATAAAAATTATCCACTACAAAGTTACCAATATTAAAATTTATAGCCATTTCTATTTCTTCTGGTGTTTTATTATTCCCATGAAAATATATGTTTTCCATAGGAAATCCACTTTTATAAGCAGTATATAATTCTCCACCTGAAACTACATCAAGGTTTAACCCCTCTTCATTTATAATTTTACACATAGCAAGTGTTAAAAATGCTTTTCCGGCATATATAACCTTATTATTATTTTCTTTAATCTTAAAAGCTTCTGCGTATCTTCTGCAGTTATCTCTTATTAACGCTTCATCCATTACATAAAGTGGTGTTCCATACTTTTCTACAAGTTCTACTGAAGATACTCCTCCTATATGTAATGTATTATCAATTACTTTCATACTTCCAAAAAGTTTCATAAATACTCTCTCCTAACTACTATAAATCAAATTCCTTAGCTGTAGCATTTATAGCTTTAACCTTATCATCCTTTTTAATTGCACAAGTTATTCTTATTTCAGATGTAGTAATCATCTTTATTGAAATGTTATTTTCAGCAAATAATTTAAACAATCTTCCTGCAACTCCTGATGTTGTTTTCATCCCAATACCCACTATTGAAAATTTAGTTATATCTTCATCTATAAAAATTTTATCTTTTTCTGTAAATTCACTTATTATATTCATACATTCTCTTAAATCATCTTTTGGTATTGAAAAAGATAAATTAACATTTTCCTCAATCGGAGAGGTTTGACTTATCATATCTACATTAATTCTTTTACTTGCAATTTTCTCAAATAAATTTGCAATCATATTTATATCATTTTTAACTTCTTTTAAAGTTATAATTATATCCTCTTCACTTGTAGCTATTCCTGTTATTGGTTTACTTTCTAAATTCATATTTTTTCCCTCCCTGATTACAGTTCCTTTAATATCACTATTACTCAATCCCACATATACTGGAATTTTATATTTTTGAGCAAGTTCTATAGATCTTGAATGCATTACTTGTGCTCCAAGACTTGATAATTCAAGCATATCTTCATAGTCTATTTCATCTAACTTTTTAGCATTAGGATATTTTCTTGGATCTACACTATATATTCCATCTACATCAGTATATATCTCACATTCACCATCAAGTCTTACTGCAATTGCTACTGCTGAAGTATCTGAACCTCCTCTACCAAGTGTGGTAATATCTCCATCTTCATTTATTCCTTGGAATCCAGCAACTACGACTATCTTTCCTTCTAATAAACTTTCTCTTATT
The DNA here is from genome assembly GCF_054768135.1 of Clostridium sp. CTA-5. NCBI lineage: Bacteria > Bacillati > Bacillota > Clostridia > Eubacteriales > Clostridiaceae > Clostridium > Clostridium sp. CTA-5. The sequence goes on from NZ_BAAAAT010000001.1 coordinate 1,015,718, forward strand.
TTTTCTCCATTAATATTTTCAATAAGAGATTTTCCATGTGGTCCTAATGCTCTAATTCCAACTTGATAAGCAGTATAACTTACTGCATCATATCCTAACTCTTTAATAGCCATAGCCAAAAGAGAAGAAGAAATCATCTCCCCAGTTGCTATTAAAGCATCTAACTCTCTTTTATCAGGCTCTTTAGAAATTTGTTTAGCTAACTCTATTAAATTATCTGTAGTATCTCCCATAGCTGAAACTACAACAACTAAACTATCTCCACTTTCTTTTCTCTTAACTAAGGTTTTTGCAACCTGCTTTATTTTATTAACATCTCCTACTGAACTTCCCCCATATTTTTGTACAATAACACCCATATTATCAACTCCCTATAAAATTTAAAACATCAAGTAAATTTTCCACTCTAGGCTTTTAATAACTTTTAGATTTCTATACATTTCTTAACGTCAAAAAAGGTGTAGCAAAGAACTCTCTGCTACACCCTTGTATAAACCTTTTTACAATTTACAAATTTAAAATATCACTTAAATAAATATTAAAAAACTCATATATTTGTGATATTAATAAATCTCAAATTTATAATCTTACGTTAAACAAAAATGTACCTTGTAGCTCTCCACTATATCATTAGCGACAGTATTACACATATTATATGCAATACCAGAGAATAAACTCGCCAATTTACTCTCTTCGGCAATATTTCCTTTGACTATTTATCATAGCTTGCCAGCTCCAAATAGTTACTCTTAAATATTGCACCTCTACCCTAGGTATATTTACTCATTCAATTTTATAAAAATTCTAACACTTTATATATAAACTTGCAATACTTTTTTCTAAAAAACCAATTTATTTAAAAAGACCAAGTTATTTAAAAAAACCAATTTTTGAATATAATTATGCCATCTTTTGTTCTTTTATACAAAGTTCATTTATAACTTTATATACTCCATTATCATTATTACTTTCTGCAATAAAATTAGCATGTTCTTTGACATCATCTGGAGCATTTTTCATAGCATAACTATAATGAGCTGTCTTAAACATAGTTAAATCATTATAATAATCCCCAAAAACCATAGTATTTTTTCTATCTATGTTAAACTTTTTCTGAAGCATTTCTATAGCATGTCCTTTACTTACACCTTTATTCATTATATCTATCCATTTATCACCTGATACAACAAACTCTAGCTCATCACTAAGATTTTCTTTTAAATACTCTACTATTTTCGGTTTAACATCATCAGCAACATAATAAGTTATTTTATAAATAGGAACTTTTACTTCATCAAAAGATTTTACTACTACTGCTGGGACATTAAAAAATTTAAATTTATCCATCATATCCTCTGTAGGATTTTCTATATAAGCCGTATTATCACTTGCTAAAAATATTTCTTCTCCAAATTCCCTCTTTAAGTCTATTACCTTTTTTATATTTTCTTTAGATATACAATTTGAATATACTGTTTTACCATTTTTATTGTATTTTACAAGTGCACCATTATGAGCAATAAACAACATATCATGATTCACCTTTTCAAAATTTTTATTTAATTGGTAATAAAATCTTCCACTAGCTGCTGCAAATTTTATACCTTTTTCATCTAATGTATTTATCAAATGAAACATTTTTTCATTGATTTTTCCATCACTATTTACAAGTGTTCCATCAAGATCTGATGCAATAAGTCTTATCATAAGTATTCTCTCCCTCTCAATTTTAAAATTCATATACTATTATATACCAGACTTCATTTTTATTACAACAAATCCTAAATTTACACATAAATACTCAAAGTCTTTGGTCATCTTTATTTATATCTATATTATATCTATTTTTCTCAAGTGCTATTACTTATTATTTTAGTTTCAGCCTAATAATTAGTTACTGATTTCATATCAAACCTAATATAATCTTTTTTTAGTAATACTTTAAAATAATAAATTCCTGCTATAGTTGCAGCAATATGACTTATCAAAACAGCTACCCATATCCCATTTAATGCTAAACTACTTGTAGATAATACTTTTGCTAGTGGCATACGAACAATAATATAGTAGAAAATCATTAAAAGCATAGATGACATTGGTTTTCCAAAACCATTTACTGCTCCAAGAACACAATTAGTGATAACATTGCAGATATATCCAACTGAAATAATTGAAAAATAAACTTTAATTATATTTTTAGCACTTTCATTTGCCCCAAATATTTGTGCTAAATTTGCTGAAAAAAATACTACTATAATTGTTAATACAATTAAAAATCCACTACCTAATATTATTCCAGATTTAAGATATTCCTTTGCTTTTTTTATATTTTTAGCACCAAAGCACTGGCCAGTGCAAGTAGTAATTGTCATATTAAGTGCCATGGCAGGATAAAATAAAATTGTTTCCAATTTTCCTGAAATACCAAATGCAGCTATAGGCAGTACTCCAAATACACTAACTAAGTAAGTAATGAAACTTGTACTTATTGCAGGAATGCTTTGTTGAATAATAGATGGTATTGCTTTTAGTGTAAGATTCTTTAAAGTATTTTTGTCAAATAATTTAAAATTAATTACTATTAATTTTTTCTTAATAATATACACAATCATAATAAGCATCATCATTCCTTGAGACAATAAGGTTGCAATTGCTGCCCCTTTAAGTCCCATTTTATTAATAAAAATAGGATCCAAAATTATATTAAGTATTGTACAAAAAATAATAGATACCATCTGCATAGTTGTATTACCAAAACTACGTAATACAGCCGTAAAATATAAATATATAAATACAAAAACATATCCAATCATATATAAAATAAGATACTCTTTTAACATAGCATATATCTCGCTTGGTGTGTTTAAAAGATTTAAAATAGTTTTTGCACTAAGTTCACAAATAACAGTTATAATTATGCTGAAAATAAATGCTACTATAAAAGAAGTCGAGATTACCTTATTTTGATTGTCTTTATCCTTTGCTCCAACATATTTTGATAACAAAATTGCAACCCCATTAGTAGCACCCATTGCAATAGAAGTTGTTATCAATATAGGTGGCATTGATACAGTAAGTGCTGCCATTGCTTTTTCACCAAGTATATTTCCAACCCAAAGACTGTCAACTATGTTGTATGCCATACTAAATATAAATGCTATTAGCACTGGTATAGTAGCTCCTATTAGCTTTTTAGTTGTATTACCTTTTGTAAAATCTTTTTCTAATACATTTTTCATTTAAATCGTCTTCTTTCTTTAATTACTATTAAGTGAATTACAGTCAATGAATAACGTTCACTGAGTAAACATTTTTTTACCCTAACAAAATATCACTTTACAGAAATACTTTATTAGGGATGTTTATCTAATTCCCAATCATCATATCTATTGTCTTATTTCTAATATTGAATTTATAAATACACGAATTTGTTTGATTTTTTCTTCCATGGAAATATCTTCGCATGACAAAACACCGATTTGTCCATACATAATAAAATTAGTCATTATTTCAATATTTTTAATATAAATTTCTCCTTTTTCATATAACTTTTTAAATTCTTTGCATAAACTTGGAATTAAATATTTTGCAATCTTTATAGTAAGTTGCTCATGCAATATTTCATTACCTGTCTTATGATAAAAATTATGATATTTGCTGTTATCTTCTTGAGTTAGCATTAATTTAGCCATATGATCCATACGTTCTGTTAATGTTTTTTTATCATCACAAATAATCTTTAAAAATTTTTCTCCACATTCTTCAACATACTTATCCATTGCGGTTTCAAAAAGTTCTTGTTTTGATTTAAAATAACGATAACACAACCCTGGTACCACATTCATTTCCTTTGCTATGTCAGCCATAGATGTTGATTCATATCCTTTTTTATAAAATACTATCATTGCTGTATCTAATATTTCCTGTTTGCGAACTTCGGGCGCCTTTGAAATTCGTACCATAATTTTAAAACCTCCTTTTATCATTCTAAACATAATATACTACTCGAGTGAATAAAAGTCAATGAATTGTATTTATTCGATATTGTTTTTATTAAAAGCATCTAAACTAGTTTTTTCATATTCAATATCTTATTACTTCTCACCAATTTCGATTTTCTTGATAATTTTTGCAGGTACACCGCCCACAATAACATTAGGTGGCACATCTCTGGTCACAACTGCACCTGCTCCAATAACAGCACCATCACCAATGGTGACACCTGGAACGACAGTGACATTTGCTCCAATCCATACATTATTGCCTATCACAATGGGTACAGGATGCATATCACTGCGTTTTCTTGGGTCAACGTCGTGATTGAGAGTAGCCAACACTACATTGTGTCCAATGAGAACTCCATCTCCAATTGTAATGCCGCCTTGATCCTGAAAACAACAGCCTGAATTGATAAATACATTCTTTCCTACAAAGATATTCTTTCCGCAATCTGTATAGAAAGGTGGGAACATAGTAAATGTTCTATCTATTGGTTTACCAATTAGCATGAAAAAAAGCTCTTGGATTTCTTCTGGCGTATGATATTGCCCATTCAGATTAAAAGTTAATTTCAACGCCTCCTGCGAGACATTATGCATTATTCGGTGTAATTCCGAACCACCCTCAACCACTTCTCCTTTATTTAGGTGTGCTAATAAATCATCAATGTCCATTAATATCCTCCTTTTATTGATAAGATTTTCTAAATACTTTAACAATCTCTTTAAGTATCATTTCATATGGATTTGCTATAATCAGATCTGCCTTTGGTTTCACGAACATTAGTATCAACTTCATAATTTTCTGTATTCCTATCTATTTTTTAATTGATAGCATGTATAATACCTTATTTTATGATACTTATAATATCTTCTACTATCTGAATATCTGTAAGTCTATTTTTTTTCATAAGTTCATCTGGAACATAACGATCTAGTAATTCCTTCTTGATACCATAATTTAAAACCTTCATGTCAGAAGGACCATAAAATCTTGTAATCTTCTCACCAAAGCCACCATCTAAAATACCATCTTCAAGAGTAATTACAAGCTTATGCTCTTTTTTCAAGTTTTCTAATAATTCTTCATCAATACCTGTGATATACTTTGGATTAATCAGCGTAGCTTCAATGCCATTTTCATTTGAAAGCTTTGCGACAACTGCCTGACCAAGCTGATAGAAATCTCCAAGTGCAATCACTGCAACACCTTTTCCTGCTTTTGTCACCTGATATTTATTCAATTTAGAATAATCTGTATTATCTTCCACTCCACTTTCGATTACTCCCATTGCTGGAACACGGATAGCCACTGGATGCTCCTTTTGATTCATTCCCCACTTAAGCATCTTAAAATATTCTTCCTTACATGTTGGAGCAAGATATACCATATTAGGAATATTACTCATCATACCAATATCGTATAATCCAAGATGTGTTACATCATTCATTCCATAAACAGATGCTAAATATACCAGTATTACTGCTGGATTATTATTTATACATAGATCCTGTGAAAGCTGGTCATATGTTCTTTGAAGAAACGTACTACATACTCCATAAACTGGCTTTCCACCATTTGCTGCAATTCCTGAAGCCAAAGCTACTGCGTGTTCTTCTGCAATACCAACATCAACAAACTGTCTACCTGCTTCTTTTCTTCTTTCTTTCCCAAAACCAAATACTGCCGGAGTTCCTGATGTAATGGCAACTACTTTTGGATCATTTTTCATAACATCTAATAAGTATTTTCCAGTTAAATAGTCATAATCTTCTGTATCACCCATAGGAAACTTTGATTCTCCTGTTTCTAATACAAAAGGCATTCCCCAATGCCACTGTTCCTTATTCTTTTCAGCAAATTCAAAGCCTTTTCCTTTAATTGTATAAATATGGACAACTACTGGGTGCTCTATATCCTTAACCTTGTTAAATACGCTGATTAACTGCTCAAAATCATGTCCGTCTTTTACATAATAATAATCTAATCCCATTGCCTTAAAGAAATTACATTGACATTTTCCTTCTGAATCTCTAAGCTTTTTAAGATTTTTATATAAACCACCATGGTTTTCTGCAATGGACATGTCATTATCATTTACAACAATAATCATGTTTGTTCCTGCTTCTGCTGCATTATTTAGTCCTTCATATGCTTCTCCGCCACTTAGTGAACCATCTCCAATGATAGCAATGACATTATCCTTCTCATCTTTTAAGTCTCTTGCTTTAGCAAGACCACAAGCAAGACTTATAGATGTGGAAGTATGTCCTATAGTAAAAAAGTCATGATTGCTTTCTTCTGGATTGGAATAACCAGAAACATCATCATATTTTTCTGAATTAATAAATGCCTCTTTTCTTCCAGTAAGTATTTTATGAGTATAACTCTGATGAGAAACATCATAAACAATCTTATCCTTTGGTGAGTTAAATACATAATGCAATGCAACAGTCAGTTCCACAATTCCAAGATTAGGCCCAATATGCCCACCATGCTCACTTAACTTTTTAAGTAGTAGCTGACGGATTTCCTCGCTCAAATCTTTCATTTCATCTATTGATAATTTTTTTACGTCTTCTGGTGAATTTATTTTTTCTAAATACATACTTCATCCTCCTAAAATTCATTTATTTTACTGCACACATTTTTTCTATCTTCATCTTCTTATTCATCCTCTGTGTTTTGCTTATGAATCTCCTCTGTGCAAGCCCCAATTGCAGTTTCATAGTACCATATCTTATGTTTGATAGTTTCCATAAGCTTATTTAATCCCTCTATCTGCTTTTTAACAACTTCCTTTCTTAACTGAGTGATTAATAATCATAATTAATAGAACCTACAAAACAATCATAAAGGGTAAAGTTAACTTTATGTCAATACCTCAATTTAAAAAATATTTATTTTTTGCCCTGTCCTCTCATCTTAACCAACCAATTACAATACTTGAAGCCAATTTAAGTTTATTCGCCGATTCCAATAATTCCTCCATAGTTCTATTATCTATAATTTATAAAATATATATTTGTTTAATAAAAGTTATTCTTTCCAAATACAATTAATGCCCTCAACAAGTTTTTAAATTAAAACTTGTTGAGGGCATTATTACTCCTTACCTACACTTTCATTTTTTATGTTTATTCCCAAGGTTAGTATTAATCCGCCCCAAAGAATTGTTGCTCCTAATATTAAAAATGATATAGCTTGTCCTGTCATTTATACTACCTCCTTATTTTTAAAATTTTCAACATCACTTTTCCAAGATTTTTTACTTATTAATATTCCACCTATAATTCCTAAAGCTATAATTGACCATCCATATAATAATAACGGTATTAAATCATATCCCCCATAAGGAGTTTTAAATTCTTTTATAAGACTTTGAATTAGTGTTATTGTTAATAATGTAGGTGTAACAAACTTTATAATTACATCCCACCATTTTCCTATCTTAAAATAAGACATAGAATTTGTATGTTCTCTTATTGTCTTAGGTTTAACCATCCATCCTATAACAAACGCCTCTAATAATCCAACTACAACTATTCCATAATTATTTATAAAATTATCCATAATATCTAATAGATATAAACCAGCATTTGTTGCAAAAACTGCGCTTATTAAAAATCCAACTATAGAAAGAGTTGTCACAACTTTTTTACGTTGCCATCCAAATTTATCAATTATAGCTGCTGATATTGCTTCAACTAAAGAAACTGATGAAGTAATCCCAGCAAATGATAAACATATAAAAAATAGAACTCCTAATATATTTCCCCATACTCCCATTATTGTAAATATCTTAGGGAATGCTATAAATGCTAATCCAATTCCACTTGTTGCAACATCTTCAACTGCTACTCCTTGGCTTGTTGCCATTGCTCCAAGAATCCCAAATACTCCAATAGCGCATAAAAATTCAAATCCACAATTAGCAAAAGCTGTCATAAATGCACTGTTATTTATATCTGTCTTTTTAGGAAGATAACTTGAATATGTCATCATAATTCCAGTACCTATACTTAATGAGAAAAAGACTTGTCCATATGCTGAAATCCAAATTTGAGGATTTTTTATCTTATCCCAGTCTGGTGTAAATAAAGTATTTAATCCTAAAGTAGCTCCCTCTAAAGTAACTCCTCTTATAACTATTATTATCATTACTACTAATAGACAAGGTAATAATATCTTATTTGTCTTTTCAATTCCTGATTTTACTCCGTTGTAACATATATACCAATTTACTATCCAAATTAATGCTATTCCGATTAATATAGGCCACACTATATTTCCTATATTCATAGGTGAATCAGATAATTTTAAGAATTCATTATAGAAAAATGTATTAGAATCTTCTCCCCATACTTTACCAAAGCTGAATGTTAGATATTTTATAGCCCAGCTTAGTATCATTGAATAATAACATAATATAATTGATGAACTAATTATTGACCACCATCCAAACCATTCAAATTTTTTATTAGCTCTTGATAATGCAAGAGGTGTAGAACCTCTAAATTTGTGTCCCATTCCATATTCCAATATTAAAAGAGGAATTCCAGCTGTAAATATAGCACAAAAATATGGTATTAAAAATGCTCCTCCTCCACTTGAATAAATTACATACGGAAATCTCCATATATTACCTAATCCTACAGCTGATCCAATTGCTGCAAGTATAAAACCTAACTTTGTCCCCCATTGTTCGCGATTTTCTTCCATTTTTAAATCCTCCTAAGTTAAATATTTATAATAAAAAAGTCTCATAGTTCTTATGAGACTTTTTAACCTAGGATACAAAAAAGCCTCATATTAATCTATGAGACTTGTTTCATCTATAAAATACAAAATAGCCTCATATTAATCTACGAGGCCATTCTATCTATAAAATATAAATTAGCCGTCATAGATACACTCACTTTAAGCAGCAATTGCATCTATGACAGTAATAAATATAAATTCATCAAACCATAAACACAATTGCTACAATAACTCGGCTAACAATAAGAGTACTCTATTAAATTTTGTTGTTATCTGAAGTTTTGCATTTATTAAATTCATAATATTTCCTCTCTTTCATTTCTTTGTTATTTATAATACCATAGTAATTTGTTTTTTGTCAACATTTTACCATTTATATTATCTATTTATAAGTTTATATCTTGTTTTAATATTAATTTATTAATAATTGTTTGTTTTAATATATTATACTTTACAAATTTATATTCTTGATTATAGTAAAGTTAAAAATATCTATTCTATATTTAACTTTTTTATTATCTTTTATTTAATATATAATCTATAAACATTGTTTAAAATTTACTGCCATTTCATTATCTAATACTAAAATAAACATTTCTTCAAATGATTCAATATTACTATTCTTAAATCTATAAGCTTTATATGTGTTAATCAATTCATTAGTTCCTTGTTCTGTTTTACAAAGTTCATCAAGTTCACTGCTTTTTTCATATACTCTTAACGCTTTATTAATTATATCCATATTCTTTTCTTCAATAAAAACTACTTTTCTCGTTTCTTTATTTCCCTCTTTAAACTTTTTAAATCTCTCATCACCTATACTTTTTATTAATGACTTTTTATTTTTTGTATGACCTTCTTTTACTAATTTAGGTCTCTCTTGATACTTTCTATATAGTTCTTTTGAACTAATTATACCACCTTTACTGTATAAATATTTAATTAGTTCTAATTCATTCTTATTTAATTCAATAAATCTATATCCTGGAACATTTCCTCCAAACTCTTTTAAAATATGATATTGACCATCTATATATTTTGCTAACATCCAATTATTTTGTATTTCTTCTTCTGTATCAGCTAAAAGACAATGCTTATTCCCATGAGATATAAAATTCCAGTGATCTGATATTCTTAAACTTCCTTCTGGCTTATGATCCCAAGAAACCCCTGGTACATTATAATAACTTAAACTATATGGACTTTTATTAATATATTCAAACTTGTTAATTTCATCTAATACTTCCTTTGGTGTTACCTTTGCACTTTGTGGTAATAATAATTTCCTCATAAGTATTCTCCTAACTACTTTATCTAATAAAGAAACTCTGCCTAAATTTAATAATTATCTTATGTAAATAGTATGCGTATGTTTAATATTAAAATTACCCTATTGTATACTTTTTATTTTTCATAATAAAAAATAGACTAGAAACTAATCCAGCCTATTTAATATATAAGTCATTTGATTTTTTATTATGTTTTAACATAGTATTAATATTGTAGTATAAAGGTGAACTGGCATTGGAATTTGCTTTTTAAAAATACTTCTCCTCTATTTTTAAATTTGTAAATAATACTTCATAACCATTATCAATAGGGCTACAACAATATATTCCGCATTTAACCTTTTTTTCTTCACTATGAAGATGACAAATTCTTAATTGTCTCCATCCTCTATTTAAAACATTAACCTCTACTTTGTAGTCTTTCCCTTCTCTACTAATTCTAAATTCAGCTTCATTTGCCTTTGAATCTAATTCTTCTGTAGACCAGTCTGAATATCCTAAATTTGTTACAACAGCACCTAGCTTTGGTGGATTATTTAATTCATATTCAATAGATGTTTTTAACCAATTATCCTCATCTACTCTTACTACTAACCCACATTGGTCAAATTGATGAATTGCATTAAACTTAACCTTTGTTGTCATTATAAAATCTTTTTCAGTTTCTATATATAACATATGAGCATTATCATTTCTAAAACCATAATGAGTTCTTTGCCAAAAATCTGTTATTCTATCAGTCTTTACAAAAATGCCATCTTCTCTGAATTCCCATGCTGATGGTTCATATAACCATTTCATATTCTTTAATGATTCATTGTTATTTAATAAGTCAACAAAAACTTCTGGATCATTTTCTAACACTTTATCATTTTTTATTATTATATCCACTTTACACTTAGGATTATCTATTGAAAAATGTTGCCTTTGAAGCCACATAAAATAATCTTCATATAATTCCTTTTTATCTTCACTACTTCTTTCTATTGATGATGTAAAAGTACAATCTAACCATACCTTTATATCAAAATTAATATCTACTGTGTTTTTAAATAATAATAATCCTTCAACTATAACTATATCACTTTTTTTGTAACATTCTTCAATTTCTCTTTTTAAATTATCAAAATCATAGGCATTTTCATAATAAAACTTACATGGATTCTTATCATTAAGAGATTCTTTAAATACATCTACATTTTCCTCTAAAGAAATTACCGAAATATCATAATTAGATTCATAAAATTCCTTTAGCTTATTAGCAAAAGTAGTTTTACCACTTAAACTTATGCCACTTATTCCAATTACTACTTTTCCATTTTCCTCTATCTTCTTATGTATTAAAGAATATAATTCTTCATTTAACATCTACTCTTTCTCCCCCTTATAATCCTCCTTGATTTTTTACTTTTATCCCTACTTCTTTATATTATATTTAATAATCTAACTATTTACTTGCAATAATTTGATAATAAATAACACTAAACTGACTTTGTTAATTATTATCTGCTGAAAATACTATACCTGCATCTCACCACTCTATGCTCTTTACGAACATAGAGAGTTTTTGTTTTTTACACAAAATTATCTACTGTCCTCTTTGAGATTAATTACTTATCCTACATCTTAATTTTCATCATCAAGCGGCCATTTAACAAAGCGGAATTTTATTTCTTTAGATCTTTCATTAGTACTTTCCCTCATAAATTTTTCTGAATTAGATAAATTTTGAACCATCATAACATCTATTTGTTGTTTTAAACTTTCATTTTCTTTTTCTTTTTGAGATAATTTTCTTTCAATTAATGTTTTTTCTTTATCCTTTAATAACAACTTTTTCTCTAAAGAACCATTCTTTTCTTTTTCTTTATAAAATTCATATTGTAACTTTACTAATTCATTTTTTTCATACTTTATAGTATCATTCACTCTTCTTAGTTCTTCTTCTGCAATTTTAAGATTTTCTTTTAATTCTTTTTTTTCTCTTGTAAGTATTTTCACTTTTGTAAAACAATCTTTTAACTCATCTACATCATTCTTTGAATTTTCTGCATTGACTTTTAAACCATCTTTATTATTGACTTGTACAATCTTCTGATTTTGTAACAGCTCCTGCAAAAATATTTGTTCTTCCCCATTTAGGCTAATTGCATATGTTTCATGGCAATAATATTTATTTTGATTATCTTCTAAATACTCTTGATAAAATAATTTTATAGGCAATCCATTATCAAAGAGTTTATATACCATTGGACTGCTAAAAGTCTGTCCACAATTTGTAGAAAAACATCCATAAAGCTTATCATTACAAATCCACAGAGCCCATAATATATTATTGAATGATGTTAATAAACATGAATCAATCTTTTCATTTTGAAATAGTATTATATTTTTTTGTAATTCCATTTCTTTATACTGATAAATCACTGTATTAACCTGATTATCTTGAGTAATAAACAGATAATGATTTCTATTTTCTCCTACGCAAAAGGTAAAATCTATGTAAGGTAAGAGTGATGTATGTATGACTTCTTCCTTTCCCCATATACCTTCAATAATATGGAGATTTCTAGAAGTTAATTTATACACCCCAGTTAATACAGTGTTTAATAGGATTAAGTTTGCTTTAGAATCTTGATAAATACAATATGGAACTTTATAGTAATAATCTAATTTAGTAATTATTTGTGGCAAACTCCATTCTATTCCATTTTTGAATACTTGATAAACTAATACTTCTGAATAAGTATGTTGATCTACTATGTTATATAATAGATGAATATCATCTGAATAAAAGAATGCTCTAATATATACAGGCATAATTGCATCACTCTTCATATGGAGGAGTATTTTATACCGCCATTTTGTTCCTTCTAATGTGCATAAAATTATATCACCACAAATATCCTGGCAAAATACATGAATTTTCCCATTACACTCTCCTAATACATAAAAATATTTAAGACTTTCTTTATACATACTCTTCTTATCTGACCAATTCTGTTTCATAAGTATCTGATAACATATTCCTTGCTCACTATCATAATAAAATTTAAAAAGTGTGCCATCTTTTTGTTTAATAAAATAACAATCATATTTTTCGTTAACCATTATTTTCCCTCACTACTTTTTCTCTCCTTTGTCATACATCACAGTCCTTGCAAAATGGAATAAATACTAATTCATCTACAATTGCTTTTGTTGAAATTAAAACACTAACATCAAACTTTAAATTATTGTTTACGATTACTGGATTACTTGTTAATTTAGTAAAAGAATTGATTACAAATTCTACTCCTTGTTGTTCTGTATAAGCTGGTACATATAATGTAGCTTTCTGTGTTCCTTCAAGCCTTCCTTCAATAACATGTTCTTGTTGCCCTTCATTCTTGCATACTATATAATAGGGAATGTAAAATTCATATTGTAATATTGAATACTCTTTTCGACTATCTATAATCTTTCTATTCTTTGTTTCATTTATAATTTCACACTTTTTAAATATAACTTCTTCTATTTTTATAATCTCTTCCTCTTTTAGAGATACTTTAATTGAAACCTCAGGAAAAATTATTTTTTCTTGATAGTTTGATAAAACTTTTTTAGCAAGAATAGTTGTCCCATTTTTTTGTTCAAATTTATCTTGTGAATTCGTGAAGATAAAAGATTCTTCCTGCACTTGAAATTTACTTTGAGTAACTACTCCAATATCATATGGAATACTGTTCTTTTGTTTAAAATTAAATGTATTTAAAATAGTATTACTAGAAATATTGATTTTATCAATTACCCCCTTTCCATCAGTGCTTCGACTAATTGCAAGTAGTGTTTTTTTATCAGAAGATAATCGAAGTCTTTGCAGATCTGCTAGGGTAGTTTTAATTATTGCTATACATTCTCTTTTTAATATATCTATAACATCAATTCTATGCAATCCACTATTTGCTGCATATAAAGTACCCCCATTTTGTTCTACATCTGTAATAACAGACCCCTTTTGTAAATCTATATATGAAACATTTCCGCTTTCAATATCTACTACAGAAATATTACCAGTATAATCCAATTTTCTACTTCCTTTGTTAGCAATATAAACATACTTTTCATTTTCTGCTATTAGAATTTTATTAGGTGAATTCCCAACATCTTTATATATATTCATTAAATGAAAATCTGATGTATCATAGACTTTTATTTCATTCTGTAAAATATCTAATACAAATAATCTTTTTTTATCTTTATCAAGTTTTAAGCTATCTGCTGCAATAAAACCTGTTAAACAGCCTATCTTTTTACCATTTCTTAAACTATAAATACATACTTCTTCAGTATTACAAACATAGATTTTCTGATTTATTGAATCCACTTGTATATTACCATTATTAGGCATAATCCATGTTTGGTTAGAATCATATAAATCATGAATAAGCGTAACTTTACTATTTCTATCACTAGCTATATACACATTATTTTTTTCATCTACGATTATATTTTGAGGTCTTGGACCAATTTCAATTTCCTTTATAATACGATAACTGTCTCCGTCAATAATAGACACCATACCCGTGCCTAAGTTTGATACATAATAAATTATTTTGTCTATTTTATCAACCATAGAGTCACCGTCTCCCCCTCCTTTGCTTATACTAAAAGATATGCTTTATCAGTGCTTATTATGCAATATAAGCATAGAAAGATTTGGTTAACCAAATCTTTTCAGTTAACCAAATCTATTCAACTAATTCATAAGTTTCATTTTTTCCCTCTCTTACAATCCTATATATTGCAGTAGGATAAATATTATTCCTTTGCCATTCCTTTTGAACAACTTCCTTATTTATTTCTTTGAATTTTACTGCTTGAGTACAACTAATATTAATTTTATTAGGAGCACTAACAAGTTTCACCTTGATGTTTTTTCGAATTAGATGTTGATATATATATAATGCTCTATTATGAGAAGTAAAGGTCATTATATAATCATACTCTTCTGCCTTCGTGTTAATCACCTCTATTTTGTGTATTTTTAATATAATTTAGGCACATAAAAGAAAATAATAGACCAAAGATGCGTCGTATATTTTGTGTCAAGCAAGGAAGCAAATTCAGTTAATAGCAAGCTATTAGCTGAATTTGCTGACGCAGTATGACGCAGAATAGACAAGCATACTGGTCTATTATTTTTTGAATGTGCCTTATAACGAATTCCTATTTTATTGTATGCTCTAAAACCTTAGAAGTGACTTTATATTTCTCTTGGTCTCTTTCTTAGTAATCGTTCCATAATAGATTGATTCTTCTCAAATTCAAGTTCTTTATACAATTTCTTCTTTTCTTCATTTATCTCCTCAATTTGTTTTTTAATTATTACATTCTCATTTTTAGATTCTTTCAATTTATTTTCAATACTTGTTTTAATCTTTCTTTCTTCTATTAACTGTTGATTTGTATTCTCTAACTCTTTTTGAATATTCTGCTGCAATTCCAAGAATACGTTACAATTCTCCTCTACTTTGCGTTTTTGTTCTAATATTCTAGCAATTCGTTCTTCATACTCTTCCATAAATCTTTGCTTCTTTTGTAATTGCATATTTAAAGAAGCAATTTTTTTCTCTAAATTTTTCTTATCCGATATTACTCTAGATAATTCAATCTTTAAGCTTCGAAATTCTTCTATTTCTGGTGTAACTGCTTTAGTTTGATCTACTTCACATTTTAATGACTCCTCCGTATTTACTACAAACCAGTTTGGAACAAACAAACACAAATCTAGTTCATTAGTTCCATAAACTCCTGTTTCTTTAATAGAACTCTCTCCATCGCAACAAAAAAAACAATTATATCGTCTTACTGGGAGCTCATTACCCCTATCAAAATAAAATGCACTACTCCACTTTTCATTATTAAAAACTGAATAAAAAATCTTACCTTCTTCTAACCAACAAGAGTATACCTTGTTACTTTCAATAAATAATAGAGGTTCCGCCAATTCTTTATTACTTTCATGAATTCTGAATTCCTCAATATTTCCAGCTATATCTATACAAACATGATCCAAAAAATATAGAGAATCTTCTCTGGACTTATTTAGTATATGAATCTCTTGTTGATCCTCTACTACTTCAAATGCTATATCGTCTCCTTGGATACCATAAAGTCTTTTTACAGAAGACCATTTACGTTTTTGAAAATTGCAATAGTTTAAAGATATCTCATCACCTTCGTCTGTAATAAAAAATAAATCAATATTATTATTTTTATTTACGTTTATTAAATAGTGTTCCTTTAAATTAGATATCAATATAATATCCTGCAATGTAGTAATGCTCGTTTCTTTTCCGTTCCATGTACAATGCATTAACACACCATGATCACTACCATCATCATCTATTAGTAAATAAAAAATATGCATCTTATCTCTGATAATTTCAACTTTTAAATTTTGTATTTTGCAGTAATCATTTTCCAATTTATAGAGCATCTTACCTACCCATTGCTTATTCTTCATGGTACAGTATTTTAGCTCTCCTTTAATATTGCTGTAGACTATATGTATTGTCTCATCTTCCTCAACATAAACAGCAAAATCAAGTACATCCTTGTCAATAAGACTTTCTTTTGTCCATTTTCCTTCTCCATACATAATTTTGTAAAGTAATTCTCTGTCATTATTTCGAAAAAACTTCCATATATTATTTGTATAATCAACATATATCCAAGGATATATAATACTCATTTTCATTCCCTCCTTTATAAAATTATATTTTTAGTGAAAAGCTATTATGCCCTTCTATAAAATAAAAAATTATTTTAACCTAATTTTAATCCATAAATCACCTCTATAATATTGATACTTTTTTCAAGTATTATTTGCAAATGTATTTATTAATCTAATTGTTTATTTTCACCATTTCCATATTCCTACATACAATATACTGTAAGTGTTAGATAAACTTGCATTTACTATAACTTTTAAAAAGGAGGAGAATTTATGTCGATTAACTTCAAGAAATTTTCGCCACGTCCTGGTATTGTAAATAAGCAAGGACGTTTACCGGATCCTTCTGAATTAGTTTGCATTGAAGTTCCTAAAATTTTTGATCAATGTTTAATCAAAAGATGCCTTGTATATGGTGAAGGTCCTGATACAAATACAACAGATTCTGAGTTAAGAAGCAATCCACTAACAGACCCTAAGAGATATATTAATAGTAGAGATTTTAATTTAACATTACTCTCAGTAGATAAGATTCCACTTGCTGGAAAACCAGGCTTCAAAAAAATAGTTATCTCTTACAGGATTTCTTTCTATTCAGATTATATTGATGCTAATGGTGTAAATAAAAGTGAACTGTTTGAAATTAATAGAACAGATGTGATTGGAAAGTTCTACTGTCCTGATTCTATAGCTCAAATTTCTGCTAGTTTTGTACCTGTTAACCATGCTGAAGATTTAGATTCAAATATAATAAAACTTGAAATGGTTGCTGATGCTTTAGATGGTGAATTACTAGAAGATGAATGTGGGAAAGATGTTTTAGATATCACTTTAGGCTATTACATTGTTGTAAAATGTGAGCTTATTGTACAGCTCCTTATCCCTGCTTATGATTACTGCCCAGTTCCAAAGGAGCCATGTGAAGAAGAACCTGAGGAGGATCCATGTGAAAGATTTGAAAAAGCTCCAATTCCTAAGTTCTATCCAGATCAAAACTTAGACCCATTATTCTCAGACTGTGATGATAATGATTGACAGTATAATTAGTGAAGATTATGAACTTTCTTGTAGCTTAAAAGATAATTAAAACTTCTATAGCTAAATGAATACCATAATTTTACTAAAATTAGTGGTTGCAAAAGTGTGGTGATACTTTTTTACTGAGTTATTATATTTTATTATAAAACTCACGTATTATAATCACCTTCCTACGATAAAATTCATATATTATCGTAGGGGAATTAAACAAATACCTTAATTACTCATATAGTAATTTAAAATTAAAATTTATCTATTAAAAGGAGGAATTCGTTTATGAATTCAATGTCAAAATGTCATGATCATCATGATTATCATGATGATTGCAGAAAAGAAAAAGATATTTGTCCAACTATTGTAAAATGTAGTTGCCCTAGTTCAACTACAATCCCTGTTATTACTACAGCAGGAGCAAGTTTTCCTCTTACTTCTCTTACTTTAAATACTTCTGACTTATGTAATCCATGTACTAAGCTAGAATTTGCAAGTAATCTTGTTGCTTCAGTTGCTTTTACTGGAACTATAAACTTCCAAGTATCTAAACTTTGTAGAGGTCAAAACACTCCAGTTCCTGTTGGACCTGTATGGACATTCACTGGAGCCACACTAATTAGTGCTCAAACATTCACCTTCTTCGTTTGTGACTGCGATTCTTGTTTTGATGATTGCTGCATCTATACAGTAACTGCAACTGCTGCTACAACTACTCTTGGTACTCTTAGTATCACTAACTCAACACTTGGAGCAATATCAACATGTGAAAAAAATAACTGCTGTAGATAATAAATAAAAAAGCAATGAGTATTTAAAGCTACAAAAAAACTTCCATAGAATCTAGTATACAAGTTTTTTGTAGTTAGCTCTTCTAAAATTTATAAAAATTAAAATACCTTAATAATTTATTTATCAGTTAGACTCAAGGTTATTAATCTTGAGTCTAACTGATATCTTATATAGTATTTCAATTTTCTCTTTTCAAAAGTATTCTATAAATTCTTTTTTTATTAATAACATTAAATTTTTATCTAGTATTAAAAAACTAATACTCTAATATAAATTTAAAAAAATAGAATGAATTTTATTTCTCCATATATTATATGCTACATATTAAATTTTCAAATACCAATTGTATATTTTTTACAATTGGTAATGACATTATAAAAATATAATCATATATTAATTATAAAAACATATAAATTAATACAATTACTTAGAAGGAGAATAATAATATGACATTAAGTTTATGCATGATTGTTAAAAATGAAGAAAAGAACCTAGAACGCTGTCTTGAAAGCATCAAAGATATTGTTGATGAAATTATAATAGTAGATACAGGTTCAATAGATAATACTCTAAAAATAGCAGAAAAATATAGTGCTAAGATATTTTTTTATAAATGGGATAATAGTTTTGCTAATGCTAGAAATTACTCATTAAGCAAGGCTTCAAAGGATTGGATTTTAATTATGGATGCAGATGATGAACTAAAAAGTGAAGATAAAGATAAGGTAATTAAATTAATTAATAATGAAAATAATAAAGTAGATGTATACTATGGTGAAACTTTAAGCTATGTAGGAAATTATTCTGACAATAATATACTCTCAAGTATCAATATACGTCTTATTAAAAATGGTAAAGGATATAAATTTTCAGGAGATATTCATGAACAAATTACACCTGGTAGCGAAGCTGCAAATAAACAAGGTTTTGTGGAAATTGTCGATATTAAATTTTATCATTATGGTTACTTAGATAAAGTTGTTAATGAAAAAAATAAAAGAAAAAGAAATATAGACATTATACAAAAAAAATTAAAAGAAAATCCTGATGATGCATTTATGCTTTATAATATGAGTACTGAATATATAGCTAATCATGAATATGCAGAAGCTTTAAAATATTTAGAAAAAGCTTATAAAAACTTTGACCCTTCATTTGGATTTGGATTTAACTTAATATTAAAAATGATTGTTTGCAATGAGATGCTGCAAAAATTTGATGATTGTTTAACATTGATTGAAGATGGTTTAAAATATTATCCTAATTGTACTGATTTTGAATTCTACAGGACAAATATTTTTTTTACAAAAAAACAATATTTGTCTGCAATCGAATCCGCAAAAAAATGCATATCCATGGGCGACTCCCCAGTTCTTTTAAGAGAATGTCTAGGAGCTGGAACCTATAGACCTTATTATCTTTTAGGAATTATTTATTCTGACATAGGTGATTATGATGCATCATACAAATGTTTTGATGAAGTACTAAAATTAAATCCTAAATTTTCTGATGCTATTTTCAAAATATCCGGGATTATGGCTATCAAAAATATAGCTATAGATGAAATGCAGAAAAAACTTGAAAGTTATTTTGACAATATTAATCAAGAAACAAACCTTTTATTATCAAAAGTTTTTTATACTCAAAACAAGTTTGATATTGCCTATAATTATGCTGATAAAGCAGAAAGCTTCGATGAAAATTTGCTTGAGATATATTTTTATAAAGGTATATATTTATTTTATCTAAGAAATTACAATGAATCTTTAGAATATTTATATAAAATCAAAGAGGGCAGATATTATAAGGATGCTATTTATTGTAGTATATTATGTGAATTGTTTATTAAAAACTATGAAAACGTAGATAATTTACTAAATATTACTCAAAATTTTAACAAATCCGAAGAAACTATGGTTTATAAAACTTTCATTTCTATAATTAAAGAAAATAAATATAACCAATTAGCAGATGATAAAGAAAATTCAAAAAAATTTATAAAACCAATCTTTAATCTATTAGAAATATTATTAAGAGCAAATTGTTTTGAACAATTTGACAAGGCTGTACAACTTTTAAATCTTATTCATGATGATAATCTATTGCTGCTTCTAGGTAAGCTCTATTATAAATATGGCTATTCAAATTTTGCATATGAATTATTTATAAGATCTATAAAAATGTATGAAATAATAGATGCTGATGCCCTCTATATGATGCAAACAACCCTATTATCAAAAAAAGACTAGAAAGGTAATGAAAAAGAATTATTTAATATTTTTATTGTAATCGTCAAAAAATTGACACATACCAGTAGAAATAATCAGATGATATAATAAACCCAGTAGAACAACAGTATTGCTTTCTACTGGGTTTTAAAACTTAATTATTTTTCCTTGTTATTATTTCATCATTGTTTAAATTATATTAACTAAAATACAATTTAAATTGTGATATAATATAATCTATTTGTTCATCATCAATTCCTGGCCATACACCAATCCAAAATGTATTATTCATAATTATATCAGTATTAGCTAGATTTCCAACAACTCGATAATGTATATTATTTTCTGTAAATAATGGTTGCCTTAATATATTTCCCGCAAATAATAATCTTGTCCCTATATTTCTCTTCTCTAAAAATTCAACTAAACTATTTCTACGATAGTTATTATTTTCTCTAATAGTAATAGTAAACCCAAACCAACTTGGATCACTATTATCTGTAGCTTTTGGTAATATTAAATATTTTTCAAACTGCTTTAACCCTTCATATAATTTTTTATAATTTTCTCTTCTTTTTTTTACAAATTGCGGTAATTTTTTAAGTTGTGATATTCCGATTGCTGCCTGCATATCCGTTACCTTTAAATTATATCCAAAGTGAGAATATACATATTTATGATCATATCCAAATGGTAGTTTACCATGCTGTTGTGTAAACCTCTTACCACAAAAATTATCTTTTCCTGGTGGACATATACAATCTCTTCCCCAATCTCTTATAGAACATATTATCTTGTATAATTTTTCATCATCGGTAACTACAGCTCCGCCTTCTCCCATAGTTATTTGATGAGCTGGATAAAAACTAAATGTAGACATATGTCCAAAAGTTCCAGTATATTTCCCATCATATCTTGCGCCAAGTGCATCACAGTTGTCTTCTATTACCCACAAATCATATTTTTTAGCTAATTTCATTACTTTTTCTAAATTAAATGGATTTCCTAATGTATGTGCTAACACTATAGCTCTTGTTTTATTAGATATTGCTTTTTCTAAATGTTTTTCTTTAATATTATAAGTTCCAAGTTCTACATCAACAAATACTGGTATAAGTCCATTTTGAATTAATGGTCCTACTGTTGTTGGAAAGCCTGCTGCAATAGTTATCACCTCATCTCCTGATCTTAATCTCCTCTCTCCAAGAGTATAAGATGTAAGTGCTGTTACTGCAGCTAAATTTGCAGATGAACCCGAGTTTACAATTGAGCAATATCTTACGCCTATAAATTTAGCAAATTCTCTTTCAAATTGATCTTTATATCTTCCTGATGTAAGCCACATGTCAAGAGATGCATCTATTAAATTAGCCAAATCATCTTCATCCACTACTTTCCCTGATGCTGGTATATATGTTTCACCATGTACAAATTTTTGTCCTGAGTTTTTTTCTTTAAAAAATTGTTTCGCTTTATTTAATATTTCAATTCTTACAGAACTTTCATTAAAATTTGTAATACTCATTTTGCTCACCCCACATTGAAACATCTGACTCTATATTCCAAAAATTCTTATCATCATAATTAATTCATTGCTTTGTTTTATAATTCTATTTTTAATAAGCTCTTCATATCTTCAATTTGCTGTACTAATGAATAATTATTTATTATAAAGTCCTTATGATCTTTTGAATTATATTCATCAGAACAAATCATATTTATAGCTTCATCAATTGTATTCCATACATACTTTTTCTCATATATTTTTTGCTCCAACAAAATTGTGTACCATAGGCTTTATTCATTTACACATACACTGCATAACATTCATATTTTGTGATTCACGAATACTAGTATATAATATTATATTTTTACATGATTTATTGACATTAGAATTACTATTATGAAATTGCTTAAATATCTACAATTAAAATAAACTTCCTAAAGTTATCTTTCTATAAGAAGTTTATTAATTAACTATGCAATTTTTGCAAAGAAAAGTTTACCTACTCAAAGCTTTAATACTATAGCTAAAACAATATCAAATATTTAATTTAAATTTAGTAATCTTTACTTTAAAATAATCCATTCATTAGATTGTATTGAATTTAAAAAGTTGTTTTTAATATTTATTTGTAAATTTTTATCTAAAGTTTTAATACCTATAATTCCATCTTCTACTAGACGCTTTTTTAATTCAGAAATAATTAGCACTGGATCCTTATACGTTTCTACTTTACTTTCAAAAATTATATATTTAAATTTCTTGCCAGTAAAAATTTTATCTATATACTCACATGAATTTATATACTCAGCTACATTTGATATTCCTTTTAAGTCTTCAATATAATTTTCTTCATCTGTAATATTATAAATTGTAACATCTAAATTATGTGCAATTTCTTTAATGCTTTCTTTTACTTTTAAAGGATTACTTCCAATACCACAATTTATACCAAGAATATCTACATGTTTAGTATCATTACATGGCAAATACTTAAATAGCTCTTCATTAAAACAACAACCAGTTTCCCATGGATCAATTCCAAAAGCATTATAAAATTCTTGTCTTCCTTCATTTAAAAAAGCTTGTCCTCCTATATTCCCATTTTTATCTTTATACTTAGCCATATCATCATTTACAGTTATACTTCCAAAATGATAACAATACGCATCTTTTGCTAATATCATTTTATAACCATTTCGTCGTAATAAAAGTGACAATTTATCATCTGGAAATGCTAAAAAAGTAGATGAATGAAAATATCCTGTCAAACAAATTCCATTTGTAGAAAGAAAAGTTTTACTTCTACAAAGGCTAATAGGATTGCACAATCTTGGTCTTTGCTCCCATCTATAGCTATCACTTATATTATTTTCAGAAGCAAATTTATACATTTCGTCCATATCAGTATAACTCGCATTTATTGCTTGATAATTGCTGACATTAGGAGTGCTTGAAACTATCCATGCAATATTTTCATCTGATTCCATACACTTAATCATATTAGAAATAGCATTTTCAGTAACTAACACATCATTACTAATTATTAAATGATATTTTCCTTCTATAATTCTAGCTATTACAGAAACTAAACTACCATTTTTCATTATATCTACTTGCTTAGTAGGAGCAATTGATTCAAAATATTCTTTTGTACCATCTGTTGAACCATGATTTATTAATATTAACTCATAATTTATATCATTAGGCAAATACTTCAATAAGCTTTCAATACACAACTTCGTATATTCTAACTTATTATATCCAATTACAACAATAGAAAGTTCATATTTATATTTCCCTTTTTTCTCTGATTCGTTAATATATTTATTTGAAGACAGTTTTTTCATCTCATTGTTATAATAATATTTCATTTTTTCTCTATCTGGATAAATACATCCCCAAAAATATAATTGCAAATACATCTCCTGTAACAAAGGAATTAATTCAAATTCTATTTTGTCAAAAAGCTTTTGTGATCTAGTTTTGGATAACATTATAATTCTATTCAATGAATCCTGTACACTTTCACATGCAATATCCATGCTAATAATTAAATTTTCTTCATTTTTTATATTAACTATTATATTATATATACTATTAATTAAATCATGCATATCAGTAGAAATATTCTCAAAAGCAGTAAAATCATGTTCTTTAGCAATTTTATATAAGTATTCTGTTGTTTCAATAAGTGTATCATTCATTTCAAGTATTTGTTTAACTATAGATTGATTTTTAATCATATAATTCCCCCTTAGTTTATAAAACTACTATATAATATTATTACTCATCTTATTAATAATATCTCTATGTTTATCTGAATGTAAAAAGAAATAATTAGTTTCTATTGTTTCTTCATCTACTCTTTCAAACTCTTTTAATCTTCTATTAGAAATCACAAAACATTTGTATCCAATTTCTCCAAATAAATCAATAATTTCATTGGGATGATAACCAAATTTTGCAGACCACTTTCTAAGCATTTCAGAAAAAATAACTGGTTTAAATTTTTTAATACTTTTAAGTCCGCCTTTATAAACAAATAATTCTGCTCCTTCAACATCACATTTTATAAAATCCAAATTATCAATACCATTTTCTGTGACAAAATCATCTAACTTTTTTACATTGCATTTTACTATCTTGGTTGTATCTAATTCTCTTAAATCTTGTATAGATGATGCTCCAGATGCAAAAATATCATAAAAGAATTCTAAAACTTTATTTTCACTATAAAATCCAAAATTATATATATTTTTATCACTTATATTATTTAATAATAGATTGGTTTTTAGCTTTTCAAAAGTTTCTTGTATTGGTTCAAATGAATAAATCTTACTATTCTTTATTGCTTTAGCCATATTAAGAGTATACCATCCCAAATTTGCTCCAATATCAAATATAACACTAGTATCACCAATCATTTTTAGTATATTCAAACTAATATCTAATTCATTTTTCTCATATTCACCAATGTTCATTATTGTAACCGGTACAGCACATGAATCTAAACTATACACCTTCATTTTTATGATATTATCATTACTTTCTATTTCTACTATTACCCCATCTTTAGTTATGTTTATATTTTTCACCAAGGAATTTTTTAATAACTCAGGATATTCCAATAATATTTCATGTATTAAAAATATTTTTTCACAATATTCCTTATTACTAATTATTCCATTTTTATGTTCTTCTATAATTTCTTTTAGCATCGCATACCTCCTTGTCTAATTCGATATAACATAACAAACAATTAACTGCTAGAACTTAAAATAATTATAATTGTCTAATCTAATATAGCGTAACAAACAGTTTCATTTAATAAATCAGTATGATGTCTAATAAATATTTTATACTCCGGCAAAATTTCTTTTATATAAAATGGTATTTCCCATAAATCTTGGGGTTTATGATAAATACAAATTGACAATTTTGGTTTACATTTTTTTATAATATTTTTTGCACCATAAAGTGCCTTTAATTCAGATCCCTCTATATCCATTTTTATAAAAGATACCATTTCATTTTTCAATTCAGAATCTATAGTTGTTGTTTCACCTTTAATTACTCCATCTTCACTAATATATGAACCTTCTTCTTTATCATTATAGAAAATATTCATTTTTTTATTTGATAAGCCTTTATTTAATGCAACAATTTTCTTTTTTATTCTATGATTGAAATTATTTATATTTTTATTAAGTTTTTCATAATTATGTTTATTTAATTCGAACGAGATTATCTTATTAAATCTATAATTACAATTTTGTAGAAATTGTTCAATTGTATCTCCTATATATGCTCCCCCATCAACAAACACTTCATTTTCTGATAAGTTTATAATATTTTCACAAAAATATTGATTTTCTGAATTTATATTATCTAGCTGTCCATATTTGTAGCTATAAGTATTCCATTCTTCTATTAACCTATATACAATTCTTTTAGATTCATCATCTTCTAGAATATCAATAAGTTTAAAGATTTTAGTTTTTGTATCTTCTAAATTATTATTCATATAATCATCTATTGCAAACTTATTTGTAAATATTCTATCTAAATTGGAAAATCCCAACTCGCTCAATTGGTTATATATATCCTTATAATATCTAGTTGCAATTATCACAATAACTTCATCTTTTTTTTCTCTTAATTCATCTACTGATATGCATTTTACATTATTATAAATTTGTCCAACTTTTTTTGTGTCATTATCACAAAAAAAATCAACTTTAATACCTTCTTCTACCAAGTCATTTAGTGTTCCTTGTCCTATATTTCCACATCCAAAAATACAAATAAACTTATATTGATGAAATCTCTTTTTTAATACATTCGCATAATTATCTTTTACTTTATTCTCAAAACATTTACAAATCATTCTTTTATAATCACACATTTAAATGTCCATCCTTTAAAATCTATTAAACTAATTAATTTGAAAACTCTCTACAGTTCTTTTAAATCCTTCTTCTATACCAATTTTAGGATTCCATCCTAAATCCTTTATTTTACTTATATCTACAGACACTTGTGCCTTATCCGTACTTCTTACTTCTGTATCATTTATATTATTAGTTACTTTTAAATCTTTTTCTAAAAATGTTTTCTCAACAAGTATATGAGCTAAATCATTTATTGACAAAAAACACTTATTATTGCTCATATTGTATACTTCTCCATTTTTTCCTTTGAACAATACTAAAAAAAATGCTATTATAGCGTCTGTTATATAACAAAATGGTCTTTTAGCCTTACCATCACTTTTTATTACCAAATCTTCATTATTTAAAATACTATTAACAAAATCAGAAAATACACGTCCATCTTTTAAATTTATTCCTGGACCATATGTGTGACTTATTCTAATTATCTTAGTTGGTATATTAAATTGTTTATAGTATGAAAAGCACATATTTTCTCCCATTCTTTTACTTTCAGCATAACAACTTCTTATATCAAGTGGATCTAAAGAATAAAATTGTGTTTCTTTAATAAATTCTTTTGCTTCGTTAGCATTTCCATATACTGCTCCACTACTAAAAAAAAGAAAACTTATTATGTCTTTTGTTTTTGCATATTCAAGTAATCTATATGTTCCTATAACATTTGCACTTAATACTCCAACTGGATTAATTCCAAATTCTTTAGTATTAGCTCTACTAGCTGCATGTATTATATAATCAACATTATCGCTATATTCAATTTTATCTTCTACTCTTTGAAATATTAAATTAAAATATTCTCTATTTAAATATTCTTTGAATTTTATATAGGCATCTGCTTTATTTCTACACAATGCAATTATTTTACATTTTTCATTTAAAACATACTCATTTAAATAGACTAATACTTCAACCATATACCTAGCTAAAAATCCATTTGCACCAGTTATAAAAAAACTTTTTCCTTCACATTTTTTTATATTAATATTTTTTATGATATATTCAATATCTTCTAGAATTATATTATTTAACATAAAAATTCTCTCTCCATTAGAATCTGTTATTTGTACACTTTTCATTAATTTATGCCCTTTGGAACATATGCATATAATTTTTTCCATTTATGTTCAATCTTATAGTTTGGATTAGCCTCTTTTATTAATTTTTCTATTACTTGTGGATCATCTTTAAGGTGATATGTGCATACTGAAATTTTAGGAGCATGGTATTTCAAAGTTTCTTTAGCACCCATAATCATAAATCTTTCTGCTCCTTCAATATCTGCTTTTATAAAATCCACTTTTACTATATTATTTTCTTTTACAAAGTTATCAATTGTATTTATTTTAACTTCTGTAGTATAATCTTCTTCACCTAATTCAGTGTCAAGAATAGAATTTCCACCAATATAATTTTTCAAAATATTAAACTTACTAATTCCGATTTTATTTGATAGTGCCATCGGAACAATGTTAATTAATCCTGAATATAAATTGGCTGTTTCTTTTAAATATACTTGTGTTTCTATAAATGGCTCAAATGCATACACCTTACATTTTTTAAATGCAGCAACTGCTGAAAAAAGTCCAACATTGGCTCCACAATCAAAAACCACATCATCTTCTATTAGCTTTACATCTCCATATTCGTAATTTCCTTCATCTATTTGTGAATAATCAGACATAATTTCTGGTAATATTATATCACCCATTTCAAATAACACGGCTAAACAATAATCCATATCTTTTAAAAATGGATTAATAATTTTTAAATCTTTAAAACTTATTATTTCATTATTAATGTCAATGTTATTTTTCTTAAAATAATTAATATAGTATAGTTTCTTTAACAATAGTAAATCTTTTACATAATCAATATAGATTAAGTTGTTTGACATTTTCTCTTTTATCGGATTCATAATATTAGAATTTATAGAACGAACTGCAACAAATATATTGCATTCTTCTTCACTAACTGATAATTCCGATACTGTATATATAGGAATACTTAAATGTGTTGATTCAACACGATGATTATCATTTACTAAGAAGCAATAAACAGGAATGTTCAAATCATTTAAACATTTACTAAAGAGACTTCCTATCGCTCCTGAACCAAATATAATATTTTTCTTGCCATTCCTTAATACTTTAATTAGAGTACTTTCTTTATCAACTAACTGACTCACTTATTTCTGCCTCCAATTATTTATTTTATATATAATAATAAGTAGTTTTTAATTATTTACAAAATTTAATTTATATAAAATATTTATAATTCACATTACTGCATACAGCACTAAATCATATCCACTATATCCATACATTCTTAAATAATATTTATAATTCAAATTCCAACTTTCTAAAAGTAATGGTATTCTATATATATCTTCTGGAGTATGATATAAACTTATAGCTAAATTTGGTTTCCATTTCTCAATCGTGCTTTTTGTTCCTAAAAGAGCTTCATATTCCGCACCTTCAATATCCATTTTTATGAACGTTGGATTAAAATTTCTAATACCTTCATCTATGGATATGCATTGAACATATTCAGTTCCATCATTTGAAATAGTGCTGCCAGCATCACTATCTACATTAAATCTTAGCTGAGTTGCACTTGAATAAACTGCACATGGTATTGCAAGAAAATTTTTTATAACTTTATTTAATTGAATTTTTTCTATTCTTCTCAATAATCTTTTATAATTTTTTAAATTTGGTTCAAAAGCTACATATGCTTCTACTTTATCAAAATTATTATATACTTGTTCTATCGTATCTCCATCAAATGCTCCACAATCAATAAATCTTATCTCTTTTAAACCATACAAATTTTCAATATCCTTAGCAAAGTACTGTTCCTCCAGTAAATCCTTTTGCATTAAAGTATTATAATTTTTTGATAATCGAAATTTTACAATAGATCTATACAGCTCTTGACTTTTTTTATCTTTGAATAAGTCATATACCTTTATAATATATTCCTCATACTTTAAAAACTCTTTTCTACTATTTAAATAGAATTTTCCTTTTATTTCACCATCAAATAAATCTATAAGTTCTGCATATGTAACTATATTCTCATAGCCAAAATCTAATAAATCTCTTCTTATTCTGCCTATATCTGCATATGCAGTAAAAGCTGCAATACATACTGTAATGTTTTTTTTGTTATAACTAGTTATGCTATTATCATCTAATTTTTTTATTTCTCCTAAGTCACTAACTACATTAATATAATTAAAACTTTTATTTAAAAAAAATTTAATATTATATCCCTTGTTAATCATAAACTTATATACATCCCGCGCTAGTGTTCCAGTACCATAAATCACTACATCTTTTTTTATTTTCTTTATTTCATCATAATTTTTGAATATATTTATTATATCTATATTATTCATAAAAACTCCTTAGAACATTTCATATTCTATGATTTAAATAATCTTTATTACTATAGCATGACCATTTAAATTTTCTATTATTAAACTGTCTTTTTTATTTTTTATTTCTTCTATTAATTTAGCAATTCCATTACATGTTTTAAAGCCAAAATCATCAAAAACAACTATTCCTCCACTAATAACTCTATCCCAAATAAAATTAAAAACATCTTTTGCTGATTCATACACGTCTACATCTATATGACAAAACCTTATATATTCTTCTTTAATAAGATGTTTAGTATCCTCTGGAAATATTCCTTTTAATATTTTAACTTTTTTAATTTTAAACTCATTTATTAAATTATTAACATAATTTTCTGAAGTATCGCAATGTTCCCCACCTTTATATAATTTATCTATATTGCTTGCCTTTACAACGCCATTAAATGTATCACATAAATATATATTTTCGTTTATTCCAACTAATCTAGCTTTTTCAGCCATTAACACACCTGTTCCACCTCGCCATACACCTATTTCTAAAAATATTCCTTTACTTAATTTACTTGATTGTTCTATTAGACACCAAATTTCATAACAACGATAAATATCTACTAATGTATTTCCACTTATTTTGTTATAACAATCAATAAATTCTTTATCTTTTAACCATGGTGCATATGTAGAGTCGAGAATATAATCTTCATATGGATTATCTTCATCACTTTTTAGTTCTCTTCTAAATATTTTACTACTTATAAAATTTTCATTCTCACGTAACTCCAAATTTTTTAATTGCTTATTTATCTGTAAATATATATTTTTATCATCTGTACAAATAATAATTATAAATTGATCCACATTTAAATTATTCAATCTATCTACTTTATATATTGGAACATTATTAATATAATTTTCATTTATTTTATTATCTATAAAACAATAAACTTTCCCTATTTTTTCACTTTCTATAATTTTAAGAACTTCTCTCCCCCTACTTCCAGCTCCAAAAAGAATAATCAATTTAGAGCCTATAAATTTTTTTAGCAAATTATTTATTATTTTCTCTTTTTCCATAAATTCCCCTTATATATTTATCAAATTTTCAAATTACATTTAATTTCTGCCTCCTCCATAAATGGCCACATATCCTCTAAAGGCTTAGAAATCATATTTCCATCCTCTAATTTAATAGATTTAATTCTAGGAGATACTGTTTCTTCTGGTAAGACCATCAATTCGCACAATACTGTTCCTTTTGATTCTAATACTTGCGGTAAAATATACTTCATCTCATCATTATTATTAGCCCTAAATGTTTTAATTCCATAGGCACTTGCAATTTTGCTTATACTAGGCATTGTTAAGCCACTTCCTTCATCACTTGCTACATAATATCCATTAAACGTATTTCTCTGCATAGCTCTTATGCTGGCATAACCATTGTTATTCCATATAAATATTTTTATTGGTAATTGTAATCTTTTTAAAGTCTCTAATTCTTGAATATTTAATTGAAATGCCCCATCACCATTTATTAATATGGTTCTTCTTCTATCATTTGCAAGACATGCACCTATAGAATAAGGTAACCCGAATCCCATTGATCCAAGACCTGCTGCATTTTTCATTTTTTGACCTTTTTTTATCTTAAATGCTTGATATGTAATTTCTCCCGCTCCACCTGAACTTTCTGGAACTATAATATCATCGCAATTTAATTGTTTACATAATTCATCAATAAAGCAGTATGCGCTAACATAATCTTTAACCTCATTATGTTCTTTTTTAACTAAAGGATATTTAGCTCTTATATCCCTGCTATAAGATAGCCACTTTTCTTTTTCCTTTATTTCATTATTACTTAAATTATTAATTAACTCACTGCTATTTTCATTTAATACATCAATAAAATATTTAACATTACAAACCACCTTAACATCTATATTCATTTGCATTTTATCAATTTCATTTTTATCAATATCAACCATAACTTTTTGTGCACTTTTTCCAAAGTTTTTATGATTAAAAGCTGTAATACTAGTATCAAGCCTGCTTCCTAGAATAAGTAATAAGTCACTGCTTTGAAGAATAAAGTTAGCTCCTCTATCTCCCATTATTCCTGGATGTCCTGCATATAATGGATCCTTTTCATCTAACATATCTATTGCTTTCCAAGTAGTTAATACCGGTATCTGTAATTTATTAATAAGCTGATAAAAACTATTTTCTGCTCTTGCAAGCTTAATTCCATTACCAGCTAATATCAATGGTTTCTTAGAATTTTTTAATAATTCTAAGGTTTCTCCTATTTCTTTAGAAATGTCCAATTTATATTCACTAGAACTTTTGTCATAATACCCTTCAAGCTTTTCTTCATCAATCATAGCAGCTTGAACATCAAGAGGAATATCCAACCATACTGGTCCCATTCTTCCAGTTGTTGCTTCACAATATGCCTTTTCCAAATAATATTTGATTTTCATTGGTTCTAATACTTGTACTGCATATTTTGTAATAGGTTTTATCATTTCAACTATTTGAACCTCTTGTGAACCCATTTGCCTAACACCAGTTTTACCAACCAAGTCAGAACGTTTTGCTTGTCCAGATATTACAAGCATAGGAGTTGAATCAATCCAACCAGCTGTAACCCCAGTAATTGCATTAGTAGCACCCGGTCCTGATGTAACTAATACTACACCAATATTATTTGTATGTTGTCCATAACTTTCAGCCGCAATTGCTGCTGCTTGTTCATGTCCACAACATATATATTCTATTTTAGATTTTCCTATTGAATCAATTAAATGCATTGCTCCACCACCTGGTAAAAGAAATGCATGTTTAACCATTTTTTCTTCTATAAATTTAAATACATAGTCTGATAATTTAATCATATATTTTCCTTTCTTCTCACTTTCGGTATAAAATATGCAAACTTACCATGACTTATTTTATAAAAATCCCTTGATATCCCCATGGCAATCAAAGATTTTCTGTTCTACATATTCTGCTATTAAATGCCCTAAAAATATATGTGCTTCTTGTATTCGTGGAGTAATTTTCGATGGAACTTTTATCACATAATCTGATATATATTCAACTTCTTCATTATAATAATCACCCATTAGCATTATTGTAATTAATTCTTCTCTTTTACCATATCTCAATGCTTCTAACACATTTTTAGATTTTCCACTAGTTGATATTCCTATGATCATATCTCCTTTTTTAGCCTTTGCTTCTAATTGTCTTACAAATATCCTATCGTAACTGTAGTCATTTCCAACCGCGGTTAAAGTTGATGTGTTTACTGTTAGTGCTTCTGCATTAAGTGCCTGTCTTTCTTTATAAAACTTGCTAATAAATTCTGTAGCAATATGCTGTGCATCAGCTGCACTTCCACCATTTCCACACAAAAATACCTGATTCTTATTACTTAACAAGTTTATGATATTATCACCAATTTTCATTACATCATAAATGAGTTCTTTATCTGATGCCATGACTTTAAATATATCTATATGTTCTGTAAGTCTCTTATAAAAATAGTTTTGTGCCCCTCCCTCGTTATTGTATTCTTCAATAATCGAAATAAGTTCCCATAGGCATCCTTCTCCTGCATTATTTTGCAATATTATATCAGCGGAATTTTTTGCTTTATTAATTGCATCTTTAGGGCATACTCCAATACCTACATATTTTAAAGGATCAATATCATACTTTCCATCACCTATATAACATATTTCTTCTGCTTTTATTTTACTTTGTTTTTCAATTTCTTTTATTATTTCAATCTTACTCTTCTTACCATAATAAAAATAATCCCATGGAAATCTCTTTTCAAAATAAGTCACTATTTTTGAACTTTCTCCAGTTATAGCAGAGATAATATAATTTCTAGATTTCAATTCAAAAATTGCATCAATATCCTTTAAATTAATCTTTTTTTGTTCCCTTCCCTCTTCATCTACTATAATTGAACCATCTGTTATAACACCATCAATATCGAAAATTATCAATTTTATCATTTAATTAACCTCTTAATTTTTTTTTCACTTCTAATTCAGCTTGACTCAATATCTTCTTTCCATTTCCTAATATTTTTTCTACTTCTCTAATATCTTTGACTAGTTTACATAATTCATATAGTTCTATAGATGCTCCTTGATCTGAACCATACATTGTTTTATCTAAAGTTATATGTCTCTCAATAGATGTAGCACCAAGAGTTACTGCACAAGTACTAACTAAAGTTCCTGTTTCATGTCCACTATAACCAACTTTGCAATTATATTTTTCTTTTAATTTCTTAATCATTGATAAATTAGCATCTTCATTTTTCATCGGATATGTACTATTACAATGCATTAATTCAAATGGGCAATTTTTATTTTCAAATATTTTTACTGCTTTATCTATTTCCTCATAATTACTCATTCCTGTTGATATAAAAGTATATTTTCCTTCAGATGCAATTTCTTCTAATAATTCATAATTATTAAGCATCGCTGATGCTACTTTATTATATTTTAAACCATATTTTTGTAAAAACTTTTGTGAATCTATGTCCCATGCTGATACAAACCAATCTATTCCTTTAGTTTTACAATATTTATTAATCTCATCATACTCTTTTTCATTAAATTCAAGGCCTTCCTTTTGTGCTCTTTGAGTATTTCCCCAAGGACTTATACGAGGGCTATCAAGCATTTCTTTACTATAAACTTTATCAATTGTTCTCTTTTGAAATTTAACTGCATCACATCCTGATATTACTGCTATATCGATAAGCTCTTTAGCTATTTTTATATCTCCGTTATGATTAATTCCTATTTCTGCTATTATATATGTTTTCATTTTATACACTCCTACCTCTCTATCTATATTTATAAAAATTCTTTAAAGTACACCTTTATTTGATTTTTTATTAATTCGTTTATATTATCCTTTGAATAATAACATTTTGTCCATTCTATAGTTAAATCAACAGCCTCTTTTATACTTAATTTAGGCTTCCAGCCAAGTTTATTTTTTATTTTTGAACAATCTAACTTTAAAAGGTTTGATTCATAAAAATGAGTATCTTCTATATTACTTATCCATTTCATATTTCCCCATAAGTTACAAAATGTTTCAACAAGATTAGCTGTAGTGACACATCCGTCTTCATTTGGTCCTATGTTATAACTTCCCTCAAAATACTTATGGTTGTATTGCTTTTCTGCAATCAACAAATATCCTAAAAGTGCTTCAAAGACGTGTTGATAAGGTCTAATAGATTTTGGATTTCTAACAACAATATCTTCTTTCTTAATAGCTGCTCTAATGCAATCTGGGATTATTCTATCTTCTGAGAAATCACCACCACCTATTACATTACCAGCTCTGGCTGTAGATATAGCTGGTCCTTGATCTAAAAAGAAGGAATTTTTATAACTACAAGTAACAAGTTCAGAACAAGATTTACTATTAGAATAAGGATCAAAACCATCTAATGGATCAATTTCACGATATCCCCAATCCCATTCATTATTTTTATAAACCTTATCTGTTGTGACAATAACTACCGAACGCACACTTTTACAATTTCTTATGCTTTCAAGCAAATTTACAGTTCCTATTACATTTGTCTCATATGTGTATACTGGATTTTTATATGATTCTCTAACTAAAGGTTGTGCCGCTAAATGAAATACAATATCTGGTTTGCAATTGCATAATTCTTTTTTTAAATGCTCTAAATCTCTTATATCTCCAATAATTGAATTGATATCCTTTTTTATATTAATAATATTGAATAAATAAGGATTTGTATTAGATATTAATGAAAATCCAGTAACTTTAGCTCCTGCCATAATCAAAATCTTGGTAAGCCAGCTTCCTTTAAAACCAGTATGTCCTGTTATAAAAACCCTTTTTTGATTATAAAATTCAAGCATTAATCCCAGACCTTCCATTTAGCATTATTTTCTCTCCATAGTTTTTCAAGTAATTCTTTATCTCTTTGAGTATCCATGCACTTCCAAAATCCACTATGCTTATACGCATTTAACATTTTATCTTTTGCAAGATTCTCCATAGGTTCCTTTTCTAAAAACGTATTATCACCCTTAATATACTCAAAAACTTTAGGTTCTAAAACCATATAACCACCATTAATCCAGCTTCCATTTTCTTTAGACTTTTCATCAAATGATGTTACAGTTCTATTATCCTCATCTATATTAATTACTCCAAATCTTCCCTCTGGTTGAATTGCTGTTAATGTTGCTATTTTGTTATTTTTTTTATGAAATTCTAATAAATTAGTAATATTAATATCACTGACTCCATCTCCATATGTCAGCATAAAAGTTTCATCCCCCACATACTTTTGAACTCTTTTAAGCCTTCCTCCAGTCATAGTATCAATGCCAGTATCAACTAGTGTCACTTTCCATGGCTCTGCAACGTTTGAATGAATCGAGATTTTATTATTTTTAGAAAACTCAAAAGTAATATCTGAACTATATATATAATAATTTGCAAAATATTCTTTTATCATATGCCCTTTATATCCACAACAAATTATGAATTCATTAAACCCATAATAGGAATAACCTTTCATTATGTGCCATAATATTGGATTACCTCCAATTTCAATCATAGGTTTTGGTCTTAAATGGGATTCTTCTGATATTCTAGTCCCATATCCACCTGCAAGTATCACTACTTTCATAATTCTTATTCCCCTCAATTTACATTAATATTATTTTTCATAAATTTATCTAACGAAGAATTCATATAATATTTTATTCTTCCATCGCATAAATTATGATTTACTCAGCTTTTATTTAACTGCTTGTCTAATATTATTTACTCTCCTTTTTGCATTTACATAAAAAACTTTAGGATAACTGTCTTGTCTAATAACAATTAAAATGCTTTTTTATTATATCTAATACTACTTTATGCCATAATTTTTTTAATATGAGAATAGAATATATTTTTCTATTATATTTGTCATAGATTTCATTACTATAAGCCCTGCTCTTTTACTTTTGACATATACATTATCATCATCTGCATATCTGCGAAATATGTGACCCCGTTTTTTAAGTTCTTTATCCAGTTCGTCTAGCACTATGGTTGCTAATAATGGACTTAACGGACCACCCTGTGGTGTTCCTTCTTCACTTGTTACCGAAACGCCGTTAATAAAAATTCCGCTTTTAAAATACTTTCTTAGTAATGATAACAATCTTTTGTCTTGTATCTTCTTTTCAAGCTTGTTTATGAGAATAGCGTGATTAACTTTATAAGATAATTTCTCTAGATCCATATCTACAACCCATCTATTTCCTTGATTTATATATTGTTTTGATTTCGTTATAGCACCCTTCGCTCCTCTGCGAGGACGGAATCCGAAACTATTTTCAGAAAATAATGGTTCATATATTTTAGATAAAACTTGAGCAATAGCCTGAGTAATCTACTAGTATCAAATGTTCCATTGTTTACGCTTTCTCTATTTGGTAAAACCATAGAATTACTCGGCACCTTTGATTTACCTTGAAGTTCCACTTCTACTTCCATCAATTGGTCTCTATATTGAGTTTTCTGCTTTCTTTGCAATTTCTTTGATTTATCCAAAGTTGTAAACCTCCTAACGTTCAGTCCTTTATCCGCTATAGCGATTAACGGAGTTACTATGACTTCTGCGGACTTCTGATAGTTCAGCTATATATCACTATATAAGTTGTATCCTAGAAATTTAATTCATTTGGTATATATCTATCAAACCTCCCCAGGTAAGAGCACGCACTTTCACCGATTAGTACATGTCCATGCTGGGCACACATGAAGAAAAGGCCTACATTCATACAATGCAGGTCCTTTTTATATAAATATTTAATTATTGTCAATCTTAATTATCTTTTATCTGCTTTGCTACTTCATTTGCAGCAATCATTCCAGTTTGAAGAGCTCCTTGTTGACTTACATGTTTTTGTGATACATGCTCTCCTGCAAAAAATACCTTATTTTCCATCTCTGGAACTGTTACAGCATAAGAAAAAAGTGTTTTATCTTCTGGCTTTGATAGTGCTCCCGCAGTCCATATATACTGTACATCTGACCAAATTAATGACTTATAATCAATTAACTTATCATCCAGATAGTGAGGAGGTAGTCCATGAACTTTTTCTACATATCTCATTACATCATCAATTTGCAATTCTGGATTTTCATTTCCAAATCTAACTGCTTCCTGGCACCAACTATAGCTAGCTAACAATACACCCGCTTCTTCTGGTGTTACTCCAGGCTTTAATACCCACTTACCATATTTATCAGCCACAGGTTTTGCATGATCTGATGGATAGTAAATTGAAACTAATGGGAGATCTGTAAAAGAACATCCCCCTATTATCTTTTTTGATGCATTTCCCATTTCCCAAAACCTTTCATTAAGATGTAGATATATTTTATGTGCTATTTCGTAATTCATTTCACTTATAGCTTGCATCTTTGTCGTTGTAAAAAGTGGGGCTATTTCAATTCTCCTTAGGCTTGAAAATGGTATAGCGCATATTACGTAATCGAATTCTTCAGATGTTTCTTTGTTATTTCTATAATCTGTGTACTTAAGTATAACTTTATCTTTTGAATGAGAATTATATATTCCACTAACTGGGAAACCCATTTTTATTTCTATTTTTCCTAATTTATCTTTGCTAATATCCTTGTAAACTTCTTCATTTTTGTCACAAAGAGCTTCATATAATGAATAAGGTAAACTAATCATGCCATCAGTAATACGATAATTATATTCAAGATCTGCTGTATAGTATTGTTGAAGCATTTCAGTAAGACTTAAATTAAAAAATTGTTCTTTGCCTTCCAAATCTCCAAGCATTGATATTAAATCCTGACTAATATCTATATTTTCGTATGCATTTCTATAATTTAATTTATCTATTTCTATTATACTGTTTGAATATTCTGGTTTAACTTGAATTAATTCCCTTCTTAATTCTGATGGAAGAGATTTTAAATATTTTTCATATATCTTTTCATGGAATTTAAACCATGCTTTTTTTCTCTCTGTTTCACTCAAACTAAACTTAGGATATATATTATTTCCTACATTTTTTCCTTTAATATCATTAACTGCCCTTCCATCTCTAATGTAAAACAAAGCATTATTGTTATGATTTACAAAAGGACTTGTATGCAGTTTAAATAGATTTATATAATGCCAAGTAGTTTCATGAGATACCGGTATACTCATTGGCCCTAATTCACCATAACACTTTTTATTTCTATCAAAATAATAAGTGTATACCCTTCCTCCTATTCGATGACTTGCTTCAAATAAAGTAATATTGCAGCCTATTTTTCTAAGTTCAAAGGCAGCAGCAAGACCTGCTTCTCCAGCTCCAATTACAGCTACTTTAATATTCTTGGCATCTCCTACAGGACAAATATTAGTTATATTTTCTGGAGGCCTCATTAAATCAATTATATTCTCTAGATCATCTGATCTATTTTGCATCTTGAGTATATATTCAAGCATCGTATATCTTTCACACTCACCAGGATTATCTATTTGATAAGGAGAGTTTGAATTATTATAAGAATTCATAACTTTCACATCCTAATATTTTTATTACATATATAATTATATATGTACTGCATCCTTTATTTCACGTTATCTCACTTTATACATCTTTATGATTGTTGCTAATAGTTTTTCTATTTCATCGAAAGTATTAAAATATCCTGGACTCACTCTCACCGTTCCAGCATATTCTGTACCAAGTACATCATGTATTAATGGCGCACAATGATAACCTGTTCGTACAGCTATTCCTTCTTTATTCAATTGTTCACCAACAATAGAAGCATCAATGCCCTCCACATTGAAAGAAAGTACTGAACTTCTTTGTTTTACAGAATGACTTCCATAAATTTTTATATAAGAGAGTTTTTTCAATTCCTCTAATAAGTATAATATTAATTCCTCTTCACTTTTTTGGATACTTTCTACTCCAATTTTCCTAATGAATTTTACCCCTTCGCACAAACCTGCAATCCCAGGCGTATTTAGTGTCCCACTTTCAAACTGATCTGGCATAAAATTTGGTTGAACCATAAAATGAGAGTTACTTCCTGTTCCACCTTCCTTAAAATTCTTTAATTTTATGCCTTCTCGTATAAACACTGCCCCTGTCCCTTGCGGTCCTAGCAATCCTTTATGACCTGAAAATGCTAATAAATCAATATTATCACGTTCCACGTCAATAGGAATGACTCCAGCACTTTGAGATGCATCTACCATAAATATAATCCCTTTTTCCTTTGAGATCTTTCCAATATTCTTAATGTCTTGACGACTACCTAATACATTAGATACGTGATTGATAATAATCATTTTCGTGTTTTTCTTAATCTCTTTCTCAATATCCTTAATATTAACATAACCTGCTTTATCAACATTTACCAAAGTAACTTCAACGCCTCTTTCACTTAGTGAATTCAGTGGTCTTAAAACAGAATTATGTTCAATAACTGTACTAATAACATGATCTCCTACATTTAACACACCTTTAATTCCTATATTCAAGGCCTCTGTTGCATTACATGTGAAAATTAAGTTAAAAGGATTAGCAATATTAAATAATTTGCATACTTCTTCTCTGGTTTCCATAATTTTTAGAGCTGCTTTTACAGACATCTCATAAGAACCTCGTCCTGGATTAGCAGCATAATTTTTCATACAATTTAGTACTTCTTTATAAACTTCTGATGGTTTTGGAAAAGATGTAGCTGCATTATCTAAATAAATCATATAAAACTCCTTATTAAGTTTAAGCATTGTTCTAGCTAGATTATTTTAAAAAAACCCTAACAAAATCCAAAATCCAAATTATAATTAGATTAAG
The DNA here is from genome assembly GCF_054768135.1 of Clostridium sp. CTA-5. NCBI lineage: Bacteria > Bacillati > Bacillota > Clostridia > Eubacteriales > Clostridiaceae > Clostridium > Clostridium sp. CTA-5. The sequence goes on from NZ_BAAAAT010000001.1 coordinate 1,056,811, forward strand.
TAAAAATCAATAATAAAGAGGATAATTGAAATGCTAGAGTTCTCTTATTGTAATAATGAACAATTTAATAATATAAATGACTTTTTTATATTATCCCTTATATTAATTTATGATGTGTACAATGTAATAATACCTAGTTCTATACAAAATAGAAGAAACATATTAAAACATAAATTTTAAAGATTATTTTCTAATATTTTTTATAGAACAAGGTTTATAGAACTAAAAATATATTTACATTCACTGTAAATATGTTTTTAAAACTAGCACAACGCATAAATGCAAAATTCATATTTATAAAAAATTTACGTAATTAGAACGTATATAATAATAATCTTTGCTAATCATGATATTCATCGTTGTCATCACATTCTGGAAATAATGGATCTAAATTCTGATTTGGATAGAATTTAGGGATTGGTGCTTTTTCAAATTTTTCACATGGGTCTTCCTCTGGTTCCTCTTCACATGGTTCTTTTGGAACTGGGCAATATTCGTAAGCTGGAATAAGGAGCTGTACAATAAGCTCACATTTTACAACAATATAATAACCCAAAGTAATATCTAAAACATCATTTCCACTTCTATCTTTTAGTAATTCACCATCTAGAGCCTGAGCAACCATTTCAAGTTTTATTATATTAGAATCTAAATCTTCAGCATATCCAACTGGTACAAAGCTAGCAGAAATTTGTGCTATAGAATCAGGACAGTAGAATTTTCCAATTACATCTGTTCTATTAATTTCAAACAATTCACTTTTGTTTACACCATTGCAGTCAATATAATCTGCATAGAAAGAAATCATGTAAGAAAGAACAATTTTTTTAAAATCGTGATTCCCCTTAAGTGGAATCTTATCCACTGAAATTAACTTTACGTTAAAGTCTCTACTACCTATATATCTCTTGGGATTTTTTAGGGGATTGCTTCTTAATTCACAATCTGTTGTATTTGTGTCAGGACCTTCATCGTACACAAGACATCTTTTGATTAAGCATTGATCAAAAATTTTAGGTACTTCAATGCAAACTAACTCAGAAGGATCTGGCAAACGACCTTGTTTATTTACAAGACCTGGACGTGGTGAAAATTTTTTAAAATTGATGGACATAAATTTTCCTCCTCTTTAAAGGTTATAATAAATGTAAATTTATTTAATATTTATAATACATGATATGTTGGAACATAAAAGTGGTGACATTAAAAATATATATCTAATAACAAAATAATCATACTAAACAATTAACCATAAATTAATCTGTATTACTCATAGTCCACAATAATTCGTATACTGGTTAACTAGGAAATCCTGACGGCTGACAAGACGGAATTGAATCAAGTGAAGATTTCTTCTTGATAATTTATATCTGGAACTTTCATTTGGAATCCTCCTTTAATATTTCTAAGTATATTATTCCAAATCTACCATCAAACCATTGAAAAAAGGGTGTAGTAGATTTGCTTTTACACAAATCTCACTACATCCCCTAAAAAAGATACGAAAACATAAATATTTAACAATAAATAACACTAAACTGACTTTGTTAATATTTTACTGTTTTTTAATAACGTTGATATTATAGTATAAGGGTGAACTGGCATTGGAATTTGCTTTTTAGAACTCTTAAGTGAAAGCCAAAATTTTATATTTTGTTACTTGAACTTACTCAGCGAATGTACATGAGTCGAGTTTCCTATTTCAATTCTATCCATGAGCTTTATCCGATAGTTAGTATCTGTAAATTCATAACAGCTACACGCTTCTAGATAACGAATTCTAATCATTAGTGAAAGACAAGCTTTATCTAATGCTTAGAATTCTGTTTATACTACAATACCACCTGTTCCCACAACTCCAATTTTCATATTACTACCTCCTATAAAATACGTTTAGAAGTCATAAATTTTCTATATAAGTTTCCACCATAATTGTAAATTATATAATAAACTAAATTCCATTACTATCTTGAATTACTATAAATAACATATGTATATCTAAAATTATAATAAATATTATAATTATTGTTAAATAGCTTAAACTTTTCTTGTTTATTTCTTCAATTTTTTCAAATTTTGTTTTAAATTCATCATTTTTCTACATTTTTTTCATGAAATCGTTTATTTATAGTAGCATAATTATACCATAATATGATATAATTTCTTCCGAAACAATTAAATGTAAAGGGGATGAATTATAATGAATTCAAAAAAATCTTTTAGTTCTTTATTAGTAATGTTAATATCTATTCCAATCATTGCACTAATAGCTGGTTCTGTAGTTAACTTCATTACTACAAAAACAAACTATTCAAATTACATTTCTCTTGGTGGTGCTATCATTTCAGTAGTTTTAATGATAATTGTATTAAGTCTTTGTAAAATTAAAAATATAGTTATAGCAATTATTTATTCTTTTTTAGTAGGAACTTCAGTATATATGGTTCATACTTATGGAGACTATGTTAGTTTTGGTAAAGAGCTTGCAATAGAACAAAACTTAACTGACACTAATGAAACTAAAGCTCTTGCAGATAAATTTTTAGAATCTGAAACTGGCACACCAGGAGTATGTGGATATGTAAAATATGTAGCCAAGGTTGGTATTATAACTAAATCTAGCAAATCTCATCGAGTTACAAAACATGAAGGTGCAGATGCATGGATGGAAATGGGATTTGATTTACTTTCATATGTTGCTGTCTCTATTGGATGCATATATTATTATATGAAAGATAAGAAAAAAGAAGAATTAGAGGAAACTGCTGAAAATGCGTAGTAACTTTATTAATAAACAAATTTTAAGATCTAGTATTTTAAAGCTTTTATTATATATTTTATGTATAACTTTTTTAGGCTTTCTAGCAAATCTTCTAATGCCTCAATTTAAATTAATGGTTAATCCAGTAATCACTATAAGTAATTATTCTGATATCGAATTACAAAATTCAAAAAGTGATAAGAATATTATTACTTTTAATGCAAACAAAAATAATATAACTAAAATAGGTGATAAAGTTTCTCCAGAAGGGGAACTTCAAGCAGTTTACGCTACTATAGTTATGAATGATAAAGCTGTTTTGATTTCTGCACCAATGAAGTTTTTTCAAAATGACCTTAATAATGATTCATGGAAATTTAAAGGTGTGGTTCACCCTATTAGCGAAAATTCTAATGAAATGTTAAGAAATATAAAAGCTACTAACACCAATAGTCAAGATATAATAAAACAGCTTCAACCATTAATGGTTAATTGTGAAGATAATTATGGTTATGAATCTAATATAGAATCTGCCATTGTATTCTTAATACTTTTAGCTGTAATTTTATTAGTAATACTTTGGATAATTGCTACTATAATTAATCCAAAACTTAATTATACAAATAGATTACTTTCAAAACATGGTGATATAAAGCTTCTTAAAGATAATATTGATAAGGAACTTAACGACAATATTAAATTAAAGGTTTCTAAAATATTTATTACAGAAAATTGGTTTATTTATAATGGGACCTTTAAAGTAATAGCTTTACCTATAAAAAATATTGTTTGGGTACATAAATTTATTCGTAAACAACTTATAAGTAATTATAGTGTAAGAATTTATACTTCTGTTAATCAAGAATGTGAAACTTATTTATTAACAGAAAAAATGGTTGATAAAATTATAAACTATTTTTCTGATAGCTTTCCTTGGATGATTATAGGTTTTGATGAAAAAATAAAAGAGCAATGGGATTCTAAACCAGAAGAATTAATAGAATCTATATCTTTTAATAAAAAAAGATACGAAAACACAGATATTTAACAACTAATGCTTAAAAACTCTTATCAAATTATTAATAGAGTTTTTAAGCATTAGTATTTTTAATTACATATTATAAACTATAATTATCTTTTTATTTATTGCTATTAGTAATTTCCATAGCTAAATCTGAAATTCCAAACTTATCATCATCAAACATTATCTGTTCATAAGAATTATATTTAGATATATCATCTAATTCACATACTTCCTTATTTGTGATAACAGATTTATCCTCATCTTCCCCTATTGAATGTTGATCACGCTCTAAACTAAGCATATCACTATTTGATTCTTTATTGAGTTTATTTAGAGGTATATTAGTATCTTCTTCTACTTTTAAAAATTTATAATCTATGTCTTTAATAAATTTAGAAGGTATACCATTGGATGTTATAAATAATTTTTCAGTAGCTCTTGTCATTCCAACATAAAGTAACTTTCTTTCTCTAAACTCTAACATATCCATATCCTCTTCTTCAACTTCCACCGGACATAATGGCATTACTGTAGAATTAACTCCTGCAATTATTACTATCTTAAATTCAAGACCTTTAATAGAATGCATCGTTACAAGTTTTACACATTCTTTATTGAAATCAATTTTGTTGGCATTATCAAATATTGAACAAGGTATATTGTACTTATCTAAACAAATTTTAAATTCTTCTAGCTGTCTTTTTTGTCTAGCAATTATAACTATATCCTCTAATTTATAATCTTTTATAAGATTTTCCACTATTAAATTAGCTATATATAAGCCTTCTTCATTTGCATCTTTAAAATTTCTGTATGTTGGGTAATCACCTTGCTTGTCTATTAAATTAGGCTTAACAAAATTATCATCCTGAAGCAAGTCTTTATTACTATTAATTAAACTAAAAGCTGCCTCAGCTATTTGTGTTGTTGTTCTATAATTTTTAGTAAGTGCATTAGATTTACCTGTCATATCATATCCAAGACTAGTAAATGAACGATTTTTAATAAGCCAAGCTTGAGAATATATACTTTGAGCAACATCTGAAATAAATGTTATACTAGAATAAGCTTTTTTATTATATAATATCTTTAAAAATTCTAATTGAACCCTTGTTAAATCTTGACTTTCATCTATTAAAATGTGAGTATATTTTTCAATATGACATTTCTCAGCTTCCTTTAATGCAATTAATGCCATATCTTGAAGATCCACTTTATTTATCTTTTTTAAATTATCATTATATTTTAATAAAACATCAAATATAGCATTTCTTTGTTTAGAATTTTTTCTAAGCTTTTGAGGCCCATCACTATTAATATTGATAACTCTTCCTATCCGATCAACACATTGATATTCTTGAAGATCCATATAATTGCATGCCTTAATCCATATAATTTCTTCTTTAATAAATTGAAGATATTTAGAATTAATCACTTCAACGTTTTCATATTTATTACTAACAAAATTTATAGCATCTATTAATTCATTCTTACACTCTTTTGGTGATGCAATAGTTAATTTCTCATTATATTGATTTTTATAACTATTAAAATACATATACATTATTGAATTTATTGTTTTAATATACAACTTGCTACTATTTTCTTCATCAAATAAATTTGCTTGAGCATTAATCTCATCCTTAATATTATCATATATAACTGATACATATTTTTGAAGTGCTTTATTATAAGTCACCATAAGTACACTATCATCTTTAGATGGGCAATAATGTCTTAATAGTAACGGTATCTTATTTGCAGCAACAGTAGTCTTACCAGAACCTGCTACACCTTTTATTAATGAATGACCATTTGGTTTACCCTCAATTATTCTTTTTTGTTCTATATTAAGTTGCATTTCTACTCCCTCTTCACACATATCTTCTAAAATTTGGTAATTATTATATTAATTGTACTATATTCTGTGCTTATATGTAAAGTTTTGAATGATTCTAAATTTAAAACATATAAAATTAAGAGGATATTTCAAATATATTTTTTGAAACATCCTCTTTACTCTCTAATATTCTTTCTAAATTATTTAAATAACATTATTAGATAACTTTCCTATGGCAGCTGATAATATCATTGGTAATATAGTATTTAATGGGAAAAAGAATATAAGTAATATCATAGGAATAACCATATTATCCATAGCTTTACTCACAAAACATGTAGTAACTACAACTACACTAAATACTGGATCAATTCCAAATAAAATTGATAATCCATATCCAATACAACTTCCTGAGAATATTATAGGAAAAATATGTCCACCTCTCCATCCAGTTGATAAACAAATTTCTGTTAATAACAACTTAATTAATCCTATAGTAATTAACATATATGCTCCTATACTTTTCCATTCAAAAACTAATTTTTTTAATTCATGTTCACCTGAAAATAGTGTGTAAGGTAACAATGTACCTATAGTTCCTATTAATATTCCGCCCATTATTGCTTTTACAACCTTTTTATTCTCAAAAGGTTTCAATAATTTATGAAGTATTTTTCCATACGTTTTATAAATGATACCTATTAATATAGCAATTAATATGAGTATCATTCCAAATAGTATTTCACGCCCACCTATTTTACTGTCTCCAAATTTAACTATAAATCCCTCTCTATTATCTATTTGTGATAATAATATAAAAACTGAAAAACCTGCTATTGTAGTAACCGTATATATAATAGTTTTTATTTTTTTTATTAAACTTTTATCTTTATCACTATCTTCGCCAAGAGTATACACTCCAAATAAAGGTGCATTAAATATCATACCTATACTTGCTTGCATACTTGATTGAGTTATCTCATCTGCATACTCATTAATAATATTGTTTTTCTTAAATTTTTCCTTCATCTTATCTCCAACAAATGTAATAATACCACCAATTATACCTGTAAGTGCTGCTTCTGGACCTAAACTAGCTCCAAAAAATAAAACAGTAAGCGCTGCAATAGTAGCTTTTGGTACTGATTTATACTCTACTCTTTTATTTTGTTTAAATTCAGCTAAAGTTCCATTCATAAATTTAGGATAATCTCCAAAATATTTTTGAGTAAGTCCTACTAATATTCCACCTATTATTCCCAGGATTAAAGTCCAATGATTTGTATTAAAATAATCAGGTAATGTATTCCACATAAAGTGAATTCCTAAATTAACTAAACCTAGAAATAACCAAGTTAAAAAACCTACCATTCCTCCCATAATAATACTATATAGTACTATTTCAAGGTCTATTGTTATAGTTTTATTCATGCTAATCTCCCTTTGTATTTATATAATTAATTGTATTTCTTATATTTAAGACACATGCAAATAAATAACAACACCAAAGTTGCAATGGATATTTTTCATCATGCAAGGAGATTAATTGTCATCATGGCGTGAGACTATTAAGCCAATTTGAAAAGGCAGCATGATGTAAAATAGGCTGGCAAATGGACTTTTTATTTTATTGATTGTGCCTAATCCTCATCAATAAATTTAAATATATCCTCTACCATTTTGTCAAATACATTAGCAATATCCATTGCAAGTTTTAATGACGGATTTAAACTAAATTCTTTTAAATCTATTTTCTTTATTTAAAATCCATATTTATATCTCCATTATTACTAGTAACATCTATAGTATTTTGAGTATTATTATTACCCTTATTTTGGACTTTCTTTTCAAACTTATCTCCATCTATATTGATATCACCATAGTTACATGAAGCACTATAATTATATAGATCTTTACTAATATTAGTTCTAAAATTTATGTCTCCATAATGTGAAGATAAGCTAGTAGTCCCTTTAAACTCTCCATCTAAATCAATATCCCCATTATTTGATTTTACTTTTAATCCGTTAGATATAAGATTATTTGATGTTATTTTTCCATATTCATTATTAATAGTATTATTCTCAACTTTAACATTTCCCATTTCAAGGTTACCATTATTCATATTATTACTTAAGATATTAAATTCACTATTTCTTATTTTTATATCTCCATATGAATTTTTTAATATAGCATTATTATTGGATTTTATATTTTCTAAATCTATATCCCCATTATTTAACTCTAAAGTTAAATTGTTTGTAACAATATTTCTACTTATTACATCTCCATAATTACAATTTATATAAATTTCATTAACATTAATATCACTCATAGTAAAATCTCCACTATTTGCTTTTACATTTAAATTAGTTAAATCTACATTGCCCGGAACATATATCTTAATATAACTTTCTTGAAAATTTGAACCTATACAAAAATTTATATTTCCAAACATAGAATTTTGTAATTTGTCTTGTTTTACTACCAACTTTCCATCTTCTATTGAATAATTAACGTCACCTTCATCTTTAGAATATTTCACTTCAATTTCATATCTATTAGATTTTATTATATCTATTTTTCCTACTTTAGAATCAACTTCTATGCTATTAAATTGAGATAATTCTTCATTTTTTTCAATCATATTTGTATTATCCAAAATCTTAAATCCAGAATCTTGTTTAGAAATTGTAAATTTTCCTCCCATTGAGAAACCTACTAAAGCAAGTATTAATCCTACTACAATTATACAAGCTGAAAATATTAATAATTTCTTTTTTGTTTCCCCCATTATAGCTCCTCCTTTTTGCTTGATTTCTTAACTCTGTTCAATAATTTTCTAGCTAATTTTGCAATTCCTTTAAATATCTTTGGTGCTAATATTGAAATTAATACTGATATCAATAATCCTACTCCGATTAATGCCAATCCAATTCCAATAAACATAATAGCTGTTGAAAAACCTTGAGTAATAACTGCAAATCCTGCAAAAATAGTAACAAATCCTGTAAATATTATTGCAATTGTAGAAACTGCAAAAGCAAAAGTGATAGATCCTGCAACTATAACCATGGATATTAAAATCATTATAACTGCAAAGGCCAATGGTAAAGCCACAGGGGCTGCTAATATTGCTAAAATAATAAACCATATTGAATAAATGCTTCTTTTAGGCTTATTAATAGTTATCTCGTTTCCTTTAAATGCATACTCTGATAACAACTGTGATGCTATAACTGAAGGATCATCTAGTTCTTTTAAAACATCTTGCTCATTATCTATTCCTGCATCCTCAAAGTATTCTATATAATACCCTATTGCATTTTCTATTTCTTCCTGCGGTAATCTCTTTAATTTTTTTCTTAACTCTTGAATAAAAATTTCTTTATTCATCTCCTGATATCCCCCCTAAAAGAACTTTATCAACATTCTCTTTATATTCTTCCCACTCATTAAGATACTGACAGAGCATAGTTCTTCCTTTTTCCGTTATCTTATAATATCTTCTATTTCTTCCTTGAAAAGCTTGATCATATGTTGTTAGACATTCATCTTTTTGTAATCTTCTAAGCACTGGATACAGTGTTGATTCTGATATATTCATTATGGACCGTACTTGTTGAGTTAGAACATACCCATAAGTATCTCCTCTTGAAAGAACAGCTAATACACAAGCATCAAGTAAAGACGCTCCTAATTGAAAAGCCATCTGTTTACCTCCTACATATATTATATTTTTTTATATATTATATTACATATAATATACTTTATATCCAATACTATACGCCGTATAATATTAGATGTCAATATATTTTAACTTTTTAAGAAAAATTAACCATAATATATTTCCATATAAATTTCTTCTATTTTACAGAGCACAAGATAAAAATATTACTAGAAATCACGGTTTTTAGTAATATTTAAATAACAAATGTGCAAACTATACAAAGAGAGATTAGCTACTATTATTTAATAATACCTTTTAAATACGCAAGTACTCATCTAATAAAATCTTTAATTTATTGAGAAAGGGAGAATTGAATTATTATGTTTACACTACCCTTTAAAAATGAAAAAAAGCAATCTGTTGTTTTAAGAAAAATAAATACAGAAGTAAAAATAATTGAATTTAATGGTCTTAAATGGATTGATATAATTAACCCTACAAACAATGAAATTAAAATGCTTGAAGATATGTATGAATTTCATGAACTTCTTTTAGAAGATTGTATGACTGAACATCAAAGATCCAAAATAGACTCTTATGATGATTATAGTTTCATTGTTCTTCATCTCCCAAGATATAAAAAAGAACACTTTAGACTTGATTCAGCAGAAATAGATATCTTTATAAGTAATAATTATTTAGTTACACTTCATGAAGGAGAACTTAAACCATTAGTTGAATTAGCACAAAAATGTCATTCTAAAGAAGAAGCACGAAAAGAATATATGAATGAAGGATCCGCACTATTACTTTATGAGATAACTAAACAGTTATTCGATTATTGTTTTCCTATGCTCGATAAAATTGGAAATAGAGTTAACGAAATTAATAAAGAAGTATTTGCTACTCGTTCTAAATCAATGCTTGAAGTAATATCAAGAACTAAAATGCAAATAATAAGTTATAGGAGTGTAATTAAACCTTTAAGACCCGTTATAACAACTTTAGAAAAAGTTATTACAAAGTATCTTCCTGAAGATATGAACATGTACTTTGATGATATTACAGATAAAATAGAAAAAATATGGGATATGCTTGAAAATTATAAAGAGGTTATAGAGTCTGCTGATAATACATTTGCAGCACTTACTAATCATACAATGAACGGGCTTATGCGTACTTTTACTATTATTCAAGTTGCTATATTGCCTATGACTCTTGTTAGTGCTCTTTTTTCAATGAATGTACAAGGAATTCCAATGCATGATTATGAATTTGCATTTTGGATAGTTTTTGGAATGATATTTATTCCAACTGTACTGATTGGAGTTGTATTACTTGTTAATAAAGATAAGTGGTTTTAAAAAATAAAAATTATGTATTTTTAATATCGTATAATTCAAATGAATTTACGATATTTTTTATTGCAATTTATATATTAATTATATTTTTTTATCATATATGCTATAATTTAACTTGATTTTACTGAAAGGTGTGATTAAATGGAATATAAAATTAAGCCTCCCCATAAATTCAAATTAAAAGATATATTATTTTCATTGATTTTCATATTAGCTTATAGTATTTCAACATATGTAACTTTGCAAAAACCTGCTATAACCCTTGACCAAAATTCTATTACTAATAAAATTGAGAATCTCTTTACAGATAAAAATGAGAATACCTCTTCTGATAATACTGAAGTTTCTTCTGATAATTTTACAGTTTCTAAAAATGATTATACTCCTACAGATTATAGTAAGTTTACAATTAATGAATATGTTAATACCTGTGTTACTGAAACATTTGGCAAAAAAGATAATCAAGGTGGTTCTTATTTAAGTAGAATTCTTTTTTCAAACAATACTTACACTATTTACATAAATATTGGCTTTTATAGAAACAGTGATGAACTAAAATCAGCTGCAGTTAATGCGAGTGTAGAGCTTTATAAATCATTATATACTCTTTATCCTGAAAAATTTGGACATACCTTATTTGGGATTGTAGTTAGTGGTGATACCATAAACAAAAAAGGTGATACAACTCATATATATGAGGCAGCTGTTAGCTGGTATAATGAAAAAACTCTTCAAACTTTAGACATTAATAATTTAACTGTTAACAACTTTAAAGATACTGTTTATCGCTTTTATGATTATCAAAATCAAAAAGGCATACAAAGAGATTAACTTATGAAAGGTAAAATACTATGACTAAAGATATTAATAATCAACTAAAATCAAAATCTTATTTTATTTCACTATTTTCTCTTATAATTTTAATCGATTTACTAATTTATATGTTATTTCCTATATTAAAAAATAACTGTGCTTTTTTACTTATTGGAATTTTTAACATAATAATAGATGTAATCTTATGGCTTTGTGTACAGAACGGTTTTAATTGGGCTAGATGGACTTTTATTATTTCTATTTTTATGAGAGGAGGTATTTTAATACTTAGTACTTTAGATGACTTATTCATAATTAATCATTTTAACATTAAATATATAATAATTATCTTATATAGCGTTATCATTCTTATGCTTTCATTTTCAAAAAACATTAGGAAATATTATAAATTATGCTCATCATATAATTACTATTTCGAACAATGTAAAGAGTATATTAAATTACGTTATGATACTCCTATAGTATTAAATAAACAATTTAACACTAATGCTTTTTTAGACGATGTGATATCTATGCCTGCTCAGTCAATTATTCATAATTGTTCATTTTCTGTGATGATAAAAAATAATATAATTTCCGATAATTATTTTGAAAATTACTTCAGTAAACAGATTAATTCTAAGATAAAATTTCAGATAAATAAATATGCATTAAAATCAAACGAACCATATGCAAACAAACTGTTAAACATGTATATAAAGAAAAACTCTAGAATTGATCACCTAGAATTTAACGTTAATTCTTCTATTAATTTATTTGAAGAATATAAAACTAAAGTTCCATCTTATGAAATATTTTATGAAAGAAATTCATTAAAAAATAATGCTTTAAATTTTAATTATTTAATGACTATAGATAATAAAGATTTTGAACTTAATGTTAACTACATTTATTTAATATTACAGACTTTAATTAATTTTAATTATAAATTTGATACTATAAATTTTTATGGTTATGATAAAAATACATTTTTCTCTAATAACAAAACATCTAATGATTCAAATTATATTATAAAAGATATGTCTTATTCTAAAGCATGTAGTATTTTAACAAGTGAAGATTTATCTTATATTAAAGAAAAACTTAATTCTTATATGACAAATAAAAATCATATACAATCTAATACATACACAGAAGAGACATTATAAAATTAATACTAAATTTATAACATGTTAAATCTAAAATAGCTAGTAACATAATAAAGTTACTAGCTATTTTCAGTTAACTAAAAATATAAAATTTTGAAAAAGTAACGCTATTGATTTTATTAATATCATTTATCTATATTAATAGCTAAACTATCAATATTACTAAGCGATCTTCTCCTATAAATACTACATATCAATCCAACCATTGATATATTTATAATAGAATTAACACTTCCATGCCCAATAAAAGGTAATCCAATAAATACTGCTATAACTCCTAGATTACTAAGTATATTTATAACTATTTGCATAAAAAATATAAATCCTATTACTAATGTTAATGTTCTTCCATAAGTGTCCTTAACCTTACTTAAAGTATTTAATATTCTTACTATAAATGCTATCATCACAAATATACAAGTTATTCCAAACACAATTCCAAAATTATATATAATATATGCAAAAACAAAATTACTTTCTAAACTAGGTACTTTTAATAGTTCTATATTGGTTTCATTTCCAAACAATGTTGATTGAAAAGATAAAGTTCTCATCTTCATGATAAAATAACCAATTCCTTTTGGATCGCTTGATGGATTTATAATTGAACTAATAAGGTTAGCTCTATAAGGTGAATTAAATGTAATAGCTAATAAGCCCAATATCATAACTATTAATTCAGTATATATTAAAGTTATTTTTAATGATTTCTTAATCTTTGATGTTAAAAAAACTACATTTATTCCACATAGATAAATTAAACTCATTGTTATATCTTGCGCAAAAAAATATAAGATTATAGGCATAATCCCCATAGTTTCAACAGTAAATAAATCAGTTTTATTATTTATACTTTTAATATTTACTACTCCACTTAAAGAAATTAATAATAAGATTGTTACAATCAAATGAACATAGATATGTCCAATATATAAAGCCCCTACCTGAGTAATATAATAGTAGTTAATATTCATTGATACAATTAATATTATTATTGCTGCTACATACATATAATAACTATATTTTTTAAGTTTTCTATAATCGAAAAAGTAAATTCCTATAGCAATAATACTGCCTATTAATAATCCACTTATATTATTTAATAATGAAATGTCAGTCCCTATAGTATTTTTTTTAATTGAGTACATAGTAATCATACCTATAAATGCTAACATTAATGCTAATATAATACTAATTATATCTGGTTTTGCTTTATGGACCTTATCTAATTTTATACCACATTCATAAGCACTTCCAATTCTTTTAATTGCTTTGTTTATTGCTTCATTTTCTTTTAAACCAGCATTAGTATATTCATCAATAATTTCATATATATGTTCTCTTATTTCATCTGAAACTTCTTTGTGTACATCCTTGTTTTTAATATAATTACATACATCTTGTAGATAATTTTCAATTATCTCATTTTCCATAAATAACACCTCTTATCATTCAGTTATTATCTTATTTACAGTTGAAGTAAATAAAATCCATTCTTCTTCCTTTTCTTTTAATGCTCCTTTACCCTTTTTTGTTATTCTATAATATTTCCTTTTTCTTGCATTTCCAGCTTGGCACCAAAACGATTCAACTAACTTTTCTTCTTCAAGATTATGAAGTATTGGATATAAAGTACCTTCCTTAAATTCAAAAATTCCACTAGATTTTAGTTGCATTTCTTTTATCATTTCATAACCATACATTTCACTCTTTTGTAATAAACTTAAAACTAAAATATTGGTACTTCCTTTTAAAAGTTCTTTATTTATTTTCATTGATTTATCCTCCAATATTTATACATAGTATATCTATGTATAAACTTTACCATTATTTATTTATTTTGTAAATATATCGTTAATATTTTTTCAAAAAGTACTATATAGAAAAATATTATTTACACTATTTAAGTTTAAAAAATATAATTATAATTTAAAAAAGTTACAATGCATAAATCAAAAACACAAGGAGAATATGTAATATATACGCTCTTTGGATTATATCGCACAAAGTAAAAGCCATTATCAAATAAAAAACGAAATGATTAACAGTTCTGATTTATACACTATCTTAAACAAATATTTTGTTAGTGTAACGAATAAGGTTGGATTTATAGAAAGAAAGGTAAAACTTGATAAGCTACGCTTTACTACTAAATTTAAAATAAGAGAGCAACTTAGAAGTATATCAAGAAGTATCTTTCTTCTACTAGGTATTATTATGTCAACAATGCTACTGCTCATGGGATTTGCAGCTAAAAGTTCTATGAATAGTTTAATGAAAGATTCTTTTAATGAGGCATTTAAATATAATTATCATTATGTATTTAATTCTATTCAAAATGGTATACCAAAAAAAGGTGAAGCTTTCTTAGAAATACCATTTGCATTACAATCTAATAACAAACTTATCTTCACAGTATATGGTGTAAGTCCTGATTCAGAATACATATCTTTTAAAGATAAATCAGGAAATATATTAAAATCAGATAAAATTATTATTACAAGGCCTTTAGCTGATAAACTTAATATAAAATCAAATGATACAATTAAAATGATAAATAGACTTGACTCAAAAAAATATAGCATAACAGTTAATAATATTGCTGAGACCTTTGTTGGTCAATATATTTATATGCCACTTAATACACTTAATGATCTTCTTAAATTTCCAACCGACAGTTATATTGGATTATGGAGTACAGAAAAATTAGATATTCCTGAAAATAAATTATTAGCTACTATAACTGTTAATGATATGAAAAATGCCTTTAATACAATGACTAAACCATTACAAGCAATTATTGGAGGTGTATCTTTTATATCTTTTATAATTGGGCTTATAGTACTATATGTTGTTACTTCACTTACTATAGAGGAAAATATATCTCTTATGAAAATCTTAGGTTATAGGAATAATGAGGTTTATTCTCTAATTTTGAATAGTTGTACTTGGCTATATTCTTGGAATACCAATACTTCTTGCATCTTTAAGTGTTTTATTTAAATCAATAACAAGAGACATGAGTGTATCTTTCCCTGTAACTATTGATTACATATATGTTCTAATTGGTTTTGTTATAATATACTTAACCTATGAATTTTCAAAGTTATTAAGTAGAAGAAAAATCAACAAAATTACCATGGCTGAAGCCTTAAAATCTAGAATGGAATAAAATAGTGAATTAAATAAGAACCTTTATCTTGTGGTTGTTGCAAGTCATCACGACTTGCAACAGATTTAAATTTATTTTATAATAATTTTTTACTTTCTCTAGAGTTTAACTTTCAATTGATCTTTCAGTTTTTGATTGTAATTTCTTTAATCATTGCTACAATAAATGAAGTTTTTACTAAAATAAAGTAATACATTTATACTAATTTAATACTAATATATTAAACTCTATCTTTTAGTAGCTATTTTACAAAAATAATGTATTATCTTCGTGTATATTCTAACAATCTTTTCCCTGTCAGAGATGAAGAACATAGTAAAATATTTTCCGGATATCCCATATACATCACTTCTCCACCATTAAAACCACCAAAAGGTCCTAAATCAATAATCCAGTCAGCATGGCACATTACACTTAAATTATGCTCTAGTGTGATTATTGTTTTTCCTCTCTCAATTAATTTTGTTAATAATTCTATTAACTTTTGAATATCTGCTTCATGTAATCCGTTGCTTGGCTCATCTAATATATAAATTTCACCCGTATCATTTAAAAGTGTTGAAGCTATTTTCAATCGCTGAAGTTCTCCCCCTGATAAAGTATCAAGTGATTGTCCAAGTTTAATATAACCTAGATTTACTTCTTGAATAGTATATAATATATTTTTTATATATTTGTCACTAAAAACTGTTAAAGCCTCTTCAACTGTGAGGTCAAGAATATCACTTATTGTATATCTATTATACCTATACTTCAACGCTTCTTGCTTATAACGTTTTCCATCACATAACTCACAAGTTTGTTCAACATCATCTAGAAAAGCAAGATCTGTTTTAATTATTCCTTTTCCTTTACACAAAGGACATGCACCTTCTCCATTAGAGCTAAATAATGAAGGAGATTGATTACTTGTCTTTCCAAATATAGTTCGGATTTTATCAAAGAAACCCATATATGTAGCTAATATCGAACGAGAGGATGTATAAATTCTTCTTTGATCTAAAATCATGCTGTTTGGATACTTATTGCGAAAAAGACGTGTGATTAGCGTACTTTTACCTGAACCTGCTACTCCCGTTATAAGTGTTAACGCATTTTTAGGTATTTTTATAGATAGGTTTTTTAAGTTAAACATTTTTGCGTTATTTAATTCATAAAAATGTTTAAAATTTTTCTTTTTTCCTTTTATATTATGTTTTTTAGATAAAGCAATACCTGTAGTAGTAGAACTTCCTAATAATTCTGAATATGTTCCTTGGAAAGTTATTTTCCCACCATGAACTCCTGATTTTGGCCCCATATCAATAATATAATCTGCTATTTTTATTACATCTGGATCATGTTCAACTATTATAACTGTATTTCCCTTTTCTTTAAGTCCTTTAAATATATTATTTATGCCAATAATATCATGGGGATGTAATCCAATGCTAGGTTCATCAAATATATATAGAATATCATTAAGGCTACTATTTAAATGTTTTGACATTTTAATACGCTGAGACTCTCCACCAGATAATGTATTAGTTGTACGATTTAATGTAAGATAATCTAATCCAACTTCTTCTAACGTACTTAATTGCTTTATAATATTATCAACTACTGCTTGAACTTTTGATTCATTAATTGTCTGAATAAAAAATTTCAATTCATTTATTGGCATATCTACACAATCACCAATTGATTTTCCTTTAATTTTACAAGATAAAATCGTATCATTAACACGTTTTCCATTACAATGAGGACAAATCTTTTCATCAACAAGTTGTTCAATTTCTTTTTTATATTGTTTTTGCTCTTTTTCTAAAAAAGAACTTCTAATTCTAGGAATAACTCCAAGATACTTAGCTGTTTTATGCCAATTGTTTGTTGGGTTATCTGGTATTTTTTCTTCTTCATAAAGCAATGTGTTAAGTTCTAAATTAGAGTAATCTTTAATGGGTTTTTTAATATCAAAGTAACCAGATTCAGTATAACGGCTTAATCGCCATCCCCCTGGTTGAAATGTAGGAAATTGAATAGCACCTTCATTTAAACTTTTATCAAAATCGATTAACTTATTAATATCAATATCTTTAACAACTCCTAATCCTTGACAATATGAACACATACCATTTGTATTGTTGAAAGAAAAATTCATTGAATAGCCAACAAAAGGTTTTCCTATTCTAGAAAAGAGCAGACGTAATAATGTATAAACATCAGTAACTGTTCCAACTGTTGAACGTGCATTTCCGCCTATTTTCTTTTGATCTATAATAATAGATACAGGAAGATTATTAATCTTCTCAACATTAGGTCTGCCATAGTGTGGCAACAAACGTTGAATATAGGTGGAATATGTATCATTCAGCATTCTTTGAGATTCAGCAGCTAGTGTATCAAAAATTAGTGAAGACTTTCCTGAACCAGATAGCCCTGTAATTATAGTAATTTTTTTCTTTGGAATACTTACTGATATATCCTTAAGATTATTTTCATTTGCGTGAAGTATCTCAATCATTTTTTCTGTCATAGTGTCCCCTTCTTTCTTCAAAAATTTTGCTTACTTTAAAACATAATTCAGCAAAAAGTACTTGTTCATTTTCATTTAAAGCAGTTGAAGCAATTTCAGCTAAATGTTCATGTCCTTTCTCTGTGTTCTTTAAAAATTTGAAACCTTTATCCGTTAATTCTGTCCAAAGTTCTCTTGCATCATAACTACTTTTCTCCTGTTTTATATAACCTATATCTTTAAGAATTTTTAATCCTTTAGATATTTTAGAACGTGAAACACCTAATCTACTACTTAATTCTGCAGGACGACTTCCATTTGTTTTATATAAACACTCAAGTAAATCATACTGAAACCAAGAAATATTGTCTGTATTTACTCTATTTCTTTCAGCAACAAGTTCACATTGAAGTCGTGATAATCCTTCTTCTAATTTAGAATTATATAAATTTTTATTCATAAATAAACACCTCATTAATGTTAGTGGAATATAGTTTCCTTTTAGAAACTATATTAGCACTTTAATAAAATGATTGCAATAAAGAAATTATACAAAAAAAGTCCATCTCAAATTTGAGACGGACTTTTTCAATAAATTAACCATCTATTTTAATAAATTCGTTGCTGTAAATCAAATTTATATTAAAATAAAATTTGATAGCTTTTTATTATTTTTCTTAGAATTAATTTAGGAAATTATTTAGTTTTTAGCTACTTTTAAGTCTGCTACGTATTCACTAATTATTATATATTTCCATTTGATTATTAATATATTCTTCACAAGAACGCATAGCTAAAATTGTTTCTTCAAGTAATTTATCTAATTCCCATCCAAGCATATCTGCACCTTGCTTAATTACATCACGTGAACACCCAGCTGCAAACTTTTTATCCTTAAATTTTTTCTTAAGACTCGAAAGTTCCATATCCATAACACTTTTAGATGGACGCATCCTTGCCGCTGCACCAATCAATCCTGTAAGTTCATCTACTGCAAATAATACTTTTTCCATCTGATGCTCTGGTTTAGGTTGTTCTTCTAAACAAAGACCATATCCATGACTAGCTGCTGCTCTTATTAATTTTTCATCAATCCCACGTTCTTTCATAATTTCTTGAGTTTTGCTACAATGTTGTTCTGGATACATTTCAAAATCCAAATCATGAAGTAATCCAACTATAGACCAGAAATCTGTTTCATCTCCATATCCCAATTTTTCTGCGAAATAATGCATAGCACCTTCAACTGTTAAAGCATGCTGAATATGAAATACCTCTTTATTGTATTCAGTGAGCAAAATCCATGCTTCTTCTCTTGTTATCATAATAATGTCCTCCTTTAAATATTTCTCATCATTTTTTTATTCTTCTTGTTTACTTTAAGTAGTTACGATATAATAATTTACAAACGTTAAATATATTTAATGTTAATTATATTTTACATTCGTAATTTATAATTGTCAACATGATTATAGGAGGGTATACCTTAATGAATATAAATTCTATTATTGCAGAAAACCTAAAAACACTTCGAACTGAACGAAATTTAAGTTTAGGCCAACTTGCCGAACTATCTGATATCAGTAAAGTTATGCTATCTCAAATTGAAAAAGGTGACACTAATCCAACCATAAATACTTTATGGAAAATAGCTAACGGATTAAAGGTTCCTTATACTTTATTACTTGAGCAAAAAAAACATGATACTTCAATTATAAAGAAAAATGATATTGAGGCTCAGCTTACTGAAGAAGGACATTATAGAGTATATTGTTACTACACTAGTACACCCTATCGCAATTTTGAACTTTTTCAGATTGAACTTGATGAAGGTTACTCATATACATCTGTAGGTCATTCTAAAAAATCTGAGGAATATATTATGGTGTTAGAAGGTGAGTTGACATTAGAAGTAAACAATGAAACTTATAAACTAACTTCTAATGATTCAATAAGCTTTTCAGCATCTAATCAACATATATATGTTAATACTGGAAAAGGAACATTAAAAGCTGCAATAACAAATTTTTATCCAGTCTAATCATTAAGTATAATATAATAAGACTCTATATATGAAATTTACCATATATAGAGTCTTATTTTCATAAATACTTCAAAATTTTTTGTATTATATGTATACAACTACATCTATTTTTCCTAAATTTCTTGGTATTATATTTCCATTAATTTTTTCGCCATTTATAGTTATATGAGATTTATCCTCTTTAATCTCTGACTTAACTACAATATTTGAGTTTTTTCCTTTATCTATATTTTCACCTCTTATTACTTTTATATTATAATCTTCTTTATCATTTTTAATTTTTATTTCAAATTCATTCCATGACTTTGGTATACATGGGTTTAATATATAGCCTTTATCTTCAACTCTTTTTAAACCTAAAATATCTTCAATACCTACTCTATACATCCAACCTGAAGCTCCAGTATACCAGCTCCAACCACCTCTTCCTCCATGTGGTTCTTTTATGTATACATCTGCTGCCATTACATAAGGTTCTAATTTATATGTCATACATTCAAGTTCAGTCTTTGTATGATTTATTGGATTTATCATATTATAGTATTTTAAAGCTTTATCTCCCAATCCTAGCTTAGTTAAAGCTAAGATTACCCAAACAGCAGCATGAGTATATTGTCCTCCGTTTTCTCTTACTCCTGGTACATATCCTTTTATATATCCTGGTTCAAGATATGAATTACTAAATGGTGGTGCTAATAAAAGTATTAATCCCTTATCTTGTTTTACTAGATTTTTATCAACAGCCTCCATAGCTTCAAAAGCTCTTTCACTATATGTTTTTAATCCATTTTCTGATTTAATTTCTGTAGCTCCTGAAATTATAGACCAACTTTGAGCTAAAGAATCAATTTGGCATTCAGGATTTTCACGACTTCCAAGTGGTGTACCATCATCAAAATATGCTCTTCTATACCAGCCGCCATCCCAGGCGTTTTTCTCTAAGTTTTCTCTTATAAATTCCTTTCTCTCTTCATAATGAGTCTTAGTTTTTTCATCTCCTTTAGCCACTGCAATTTTAATGAAGTTTTCTAAAATAGAATACAAGAACCAACCAAGCCATACACTTTCACCTTTTCCTTGATTACCAACAGTACTCATACCATCATTCCAGTCTCCACTACCCATTAATGGAATGTTGTGCACTCCAAACTTTAAAGCTTTTTCTATAGCTTTTAAACAATGTTCATATACTGTTCCTTCTTTTGAAGATTGGTTTACTATTGTATATCTCTCATCTTCACCCTCTCTTAAAGGCTCATCTTCAAGATAAGGTGCAGTTTCTTGCAAAATTTCATAATCTCCAGTTGAATTAATATATTCAGCAGTAACATAAGGAAGCCATAATAAATCATCACTAAATCTAGTTCTTATACCCGAATTTACAACTGGATGCCACCAATGTTGTACATCTCCTTCTACATATTGTCTTGAAGCACTACGTAATATTTGAGCTTTTGGTATTTCTGGGTTAACAACTCCTAATGCCATTGAATCCTGAAGTTGATCTCTAAATCCATATGCTCCACCACTTTGATAAAATGCACTCCTACTTAAATATCTACAACTTAAAGTTTGGTATAAAAGCCATCCATTTACAAGATAATTAAATGATTTATCTGGTGTATTAACTTGTATATTTCCTAGGAAATTTTTCCAATACACTTTAACATTATCTAATTCTTTTTCTGCATTTCCTTTAATCTCATATTTCTTAATAACTTTTTCTATATTTTCTTTTTCTTCCTCACCAAATAAAATTAAAAGTTCTTTCTTTTCTCCTTTTTTAAGTTGAATCTTTGTAGTAGCAGCTAAGCAAGGATCATAAATTCCTCCACACCTATTTGATAGAGCTTCATAATTTAATGCTTTTGGTGCTGACACTTCTCCATTAATTCCTGTAAATTCTTTACTATCTCCAGTAAAACTTAAATATTCTCCACCTAAAATAGTTAGATAAGAATTATATTTTCCAAAGTATTCACTATATGGATTACATCCTCTAATAAATCCACTATTATATATATATCTAGCACTGTTAGAGACATTATTCTCTTCATTTACATTTAATTTATTATTTTTCTCAACATTACCATGAATATATGTTGAAACATATCTAGAACTATCATATTCATATACACCCATTACAAGTTTTGCATAATAGAATAAAGAAATTTCTCTATCATCTTCACTTAAGTTTTCCAATGTTACTTTTTGAATTTTCACCTTTTCATTTTTAGGTGCAAATATTTCTAGCTTTCCTTTTAAATCATACGCAGTATGAGTAAATTCAGAATATCCAAATCCGTGTTTTATAAAATAATCTCCCTTATCTCTAACTGGTTTTGGTGTTATAGAAAAATAATTATAAGAGTCATCATCTCTAATATAAAGTGCTTCTCCTATAGGATCCCTAATATAGTCATTGCTCCAAGGAGTTATCTTATTTTCTCTAGAATTTCCACACCATGTATAAGATGATCCGCTTTCAGATATATGAAATCCAAAATCATCATTAGAAACAACATTAATCCAAGGTGCTGGAGTGTTTTTAAAGTTAGATAATTTTATCAAATAACTATTATCAAGCTTACTAAAACCACCATATCCATTAAAGAAATCTAAATCTTTCATATTAAAATCTTCATCAAAATCTTCTGTATTAAAATCTTTCTTATTCATTGATTTTGATATACCGTCTTTTGTTCCTGATGTTTCTAATCCATGAATTAAATCCTGTTTTTCTAAAAAGTCTATATCATGATCATATTCTTTATATTCAGTTATATTATCATCTAATCTAGGCATTACTTCATCAGCAATTTCTAATTTATAGTTAATATTTAATGGTTTAGCTTCTTCCTCTAATCTCTTAGTTTCCTTCTTGTTAACTTTATTTTCTTGTAAGATAGAATCTTCTTCATTATTATTTTGTATATTATTGTGATTGCGTTTATAACTTTTTTCATCAACTGACTTGTTATACCTTGAAAATTCACTAATACTATTAATTTTAGAATCTTCACTTTCTTCAATTTGTTCTAATATTGAACCTTTTTTCGAATCAACATACAATCTAGCAATTCCTATTATTAAGTCTTTAACCTGTGGATCCATAGTAGATTTATTATGAACAAATATTCCTCCTGGTATATTTAAAGAATTACGTTCTTTTGATGTATGTATTGCTTGCATTATCTCTTTTTGAAGTGGTTCATCATATGAAATTTCTTCATTATTATATATTATTAAATCTAATTTAACCCCTTTAAGCTTGAGATAATAATGTAAATTTAAAATATTAGTTACTAAATTAATATTCTCTTCATGTTCAATAGTTAAAAATATAATAGGCAAATCACCTGAAATTCCATAAGACCATAAATCTTTTTGATGCTTTGAAATATTTTTTATATATTCCTCTCTATCTTTTCTACCACTATGCAAAAAGAATATATATGAAGCTAAGCTTTGGAATATATTAGCCTGAGCACTTCTTATACCCAAATTCTTAAGTTCAAGCTGAGTTCTTATGCTATAGCTTTCAAAAACTTTCTCTAAATTATTAGCTTCTTTATTTTGTTTACATATATTAATAGCAGCTTCTTTAGAATCTGTTGTTCCTGTTATAAAATAAAGTTCTTTTTTTGAGTTTCCATCCAATCTTATTCTAGCTCTTATACTCATTATTGGATCTAAAACTGTTCCAACAGTATTGTTTAATGCTTTATCATTATCCATAGCTAAAGGAAATTTAAGTTCTCTATTTCTTCCTATAAAATTAATTCTAGAAGTTTCATAACTTATACCACCTTCTAATTCTCCATTTGCTACAACTTTGTGAAATATATAGGGTACTTTTGCGCCTTTAACTCTACCTCTTCTGCTTCCTATAAGTACATTTTCCTTATCATCATATTCCGTTTGAACAAATAAATTAGAGAAAGTCGGATGCACTGTATCTGCACTAAAAGTAGCTAGTGTTATTTCCATATAACTTGTTATCTCAATACTTCTACCCTTATCACTTAAATTAGTTAAAGTAATTTTTCTAACTTCAAAATTTTCATCTGGAGAAACAACCACTTCCATTTGAGTTTCTATATTACCATCTTTTCTATTAAACTTGGCTTTATCTAAATTAAATTCAGTGACATATTTATCTCCATACTCTTTACATGGTTCAAATGTGGAACTCCAATAATCATTAGAATTTAAATTTTTTATATAAAAGAACATTCCACTATCATCACTTGTGGAATTACCTTTCCATCTATAAAGCATCATATCATTCTTTTTAGAATAACCGCTTCCAGCCACAGTTAACATAGATGAATATTCACCATTAGATAATAATAAAACTTCTGGATTATCTTGATTTGCCTTTTTAAAATTCCTTGGAATCAAGTTTTCTCCTTCAAAATACATATTCTTTATAGAAAAATCTTCGTTTCTTTCAAAGGTTACACTATGAGGAATCTTTTCTTTTAATATAAGTTCAGTTGCTTTAACCTCTGGCAAGCTATGGAACCTATTAATTAAAATATTGTCAAGAAGTACATTATCAAGAGCCATTAAAGACATTCCTAAATGGTGCACCATGTATGTCATAACTTTATTTGGCTTTATTCCATCATTATATATACTATCCTCAGCTATATGCATATCATCATATTTTGTATCACTTTCTATTGAAACATTATCCTCTTTATTATCTATTTTGTTTTTTATCACATATTTATCTTCTCTTGCCTTAGTATAATCTACTGCCTCAATAAATCCATATCTTCCAACACAACCTATTTCCTCTAATTTTTTAAGATTTTTAATTCCACTTTTTTTAGAAAATTGTAATGTCATCAATGTTGAGTAAGGAGATATTACAATTTCATCCTCAAGTCCTCTTTTTAATCCGATACCTGGAATACCAAAGGCTTTATATTGATAATTTTCGTCAACATCAAATTTATAAAATGCACATTCGGATATTCCCCACGGTATTTTCTTTTGCTTAGCAAAACTTTTTTGAGCCTTTATTACTGATTTGTATGTTTGGCTTAACAATGTCTTAGGATAATTTCTCATTATTAAAGCTGGCATAAAATACTCAAACATAGTTCCACTCCAAGATACAAGTGCATGAGTATGAAAAGCATCCGTCATAGATCTACCTAATTTAAACCAATGAGATGTAGGAACATCATTTTTAGCTACAGAAACAAATGATGCTATTCTTGATTCTGATGCCAATAAATCATAATAAGAATTTCCAAGTGAATCTTCTTCTACATTGTAACCAATAAAAAATAACTGTCTAGTTGTATCATAAAGAAATTTAAAATCCATATTTTCTGAGATTACATTAATATCTTTAATTATAGTATCTATTTTTCTAAAATAAATTTTTAACTTATCAATTTTTTGTCCCAATGTATTATTAAAATCATCACCAAATTCATTTTTATATTCTTCACATCTATCAATTAATTCTCTAATACTAGGAATTCCTTCAAAAAATTCTTTACTATATAACCTTTCCAATCCATCAAATATATAATTATAACCTTTAAGCTTACTATTAACCTCCTCAAAAAACTTATTTACCCAATATTCATCATCTTGATTCATTTTTTTCTGTAAATAATCTTCATTTTTATTACTACTATCTTTTTGATTGATTTGTGTAAATTCGTTAATTTTATCTAATATCTTATTTAAAGTTTCCTTATATTCACCAAAGTTAATATTCGAATTAAATATATCTTGAATTGAAGGCTTTTCTTTTTTAATTAAATCATATATATCTCTTAATGATAAAATCTCATTTATTCTTATGATTTCTTTATCTTTTAATTCCTCCATAGCTTGTTTTAGTACCCACAAATCGCCTAAAAGATTTCCACTATCAACAGTTGATACATATCTAGGCCATAATGGAGATTTAGTTTTGGTATCATACCAATTTAAATAATGTCCATGAACCATTTGTAAAGATTTCATACTATCTAATATCATTTCTGTTTTATCAACAAATTCCATCATTGTTATGTATCCTAAATCATAAGCAACAACATTTGAAACAAGCCCCATACCTATATTAGTTGGAGATGTTCTATGCGCAATTCCTTTAAACGGTTTTTCTTGGTAATTATCTGGAGCTAAATAATTGTTTTCTTCATTAACAAAATCTTCATAATAAGCATATATTCTTCTTGATATTCTTCTTAAATAAACATTTTCTTCATCATCTAAAATTGTTTTATTTTTAGAATTAAACTTGCTTATACAGTAAGCTAAATATGGACTAATTATCCAAAGTCCAGCAACAATTGCACTATACATAATAACCCCTATAGGATTATAAATAGACAAATACAATACTAGTAATCCTATTATTGGAGCAATCCACATTCTTTTTAAATATGCCTTAAAGCTATTATTACTATACTTTTTTTCTACTGAATCAAAAGATTGCCATTCCAAAAGATTTCTTTTAGATATACATAATCTAAACAATGTCCTTATTATTGCATCAATCATTAAAAATGCCTGATAAGGAATAAAGCTAAATATTAAAAGTATCTGTTGAAAACTCTTAAATGTACCCATAAGCTTATTTTTAGGCGTAACAACAAAATCCGTAACCGTAAATACTAATGAATTCATAAGTGCTAAAAAACAAACTAATGCTATTTGACTTCTTCCACGTAAAACAGTTAAAGAAAGAATTAATGCAATCAACAGATTAGGTGCTAAAAGACTTCTTCTCATATTATCAAATATTTTCCATTTATTAAGAGAACTTATCTTATTTGAAAATAACCAACCTATAAGTTGCCAATCCCCCCTAACCCATCTATGTAATCTTCTACAACTACTCTCATAAAAAGCTGGATATCCATCTATAAATTCTACTTGACTAATTAAAGCACATCGTGCAATTGCTCCTTCTAAGAGATCATGACTCAAAATTCTATCATCTTTTATTGATGGATGTAATGTATTATAAAATTCATCAATATTAATTATTCCCTTACCTGTAAAAGAACCTTGACCAAATAAATCTTGATATGTATCTGAATAAGCTACTGAATATCCATCAACTCCACCTTCTCCACCAAAGATTTTTGAAAAATACGATTGATTTTGTGCTTCTAAACTTATGCTAACCTTAGGTTGCATAATGCCATATCCTCTTACAACTCTGTTATTCTTAACATAAGGTACATTGAGTACATGACTCATCGCCCCTATAAGTTTAAAACTACTTTCTCTTGGCATAAATGTATCTTCATCTAAAGTAATTAAATACTTAACATCCTCAAGAGGAGTTATGTCTGAACTTAAAACATTATAAGTATGATCTGCCTTTCCTGTAATAAGTGCCATAAATTCCATAAGCTTTCCACGTTTTCTTTCTTTACCCATGAAAACATTTTGCTTTTTATTATAAAGCCTTTTCCTACTGAAAAAGAAAAATCTTGCTTCATTATTTGTATTTTGGTAATAATCTTTAGAATATTTATTATTTAACTTTCTTGCACATTCAAGTCCACATTTAATTATTTCTTTATCTTTTTTTCCAATTTCCGAATCTGAATCCTCAAAGTCACTTAACAATGCAAAATAAAGATTTTTATCTTTATTTCCACAATATGCTACTTCTAATTTTTCCATAAGAGATTTAACTTTTTCTTTCCCATTCACAATTGCTGGAATAACCACTATTGTTTTGCAGTCTTCAGGAAGTCCTTCACTAAAATCCATTTTTGGTACTAATCTAATGTCTACTGTTTTACTTACAATCCAGTTAGTAAGTCCAATTATAATTTCATTTATAGGAATTAAAATCAGTAAAAACGAAATTATGTACTCTGCTTTAGTATATTTTACTCCTCCTAAACTACATATAAATAAAAAAAGTACACTTATAATAAATGTTCCTAAAATATTTATAGCTAAATATGTTCCTTCAGAAATTACATGATTTACATTATGATGATATCCTTCAAGTTGGCTCATACCATTATCAATTAAGTAATATCCAACATGAGATTTATAAGCTTCTTTGTTATCTTCTTTATTCTTTAAAGAAAGTTGTAATGCATTATATGCTATATTAATTTCATTTCTATCAATTATTTTAGCTATATTTTCAAGCTTATGTCTATAATAATCTTTAGATTCAAAATCCATACTTCCATAAACATTTTCTGGATCTTCTCTTAAAATCCTATCTACTAATGATGTGTTTTGGAAGAAGTTCCTCCAACTTATACCTTCAATTTTCCTTATTGAAGTTATATATTCTCCAATGTGTCTTTCTAAAAATTCTTCTCTTAAATGGCTCTTAATAATATAATTATCAAGTTCCTGATCTATTTTCCATTTTATCTTTACAAAATCATAAATACTTTTATTTTCTATAGAATTATCTCTTAAAACTTTAAAAAACTCTCTTAAAGATAACGGACTAAATTCTTCATATTTATCATTAATACGCTCAAGTTCCTCATCAATTTTATTATTACTTATAGCGTCTACAATTCTCTCAGCAACAATTTTCCCCTGTAATATTTGCTTTTGAATATCAACAAGTTCATTGGTATACTGTGATAAATTTATTATTATTGCTGTCTTAAGCATAAGTGGAAAGGCCCAAAGTTCCCCCATAGTAAAAGCCATATCTTTATTAATCTTAATATTATCTATTTTACTAAATAATTTTTCACTTATATTATTACAATTTAAATCTACCCCCAAATTTTCTTCTTGAATTTTATTTACATACTTAATAAAACTCTGACCGTCAATATCTCCCCCTATATTTATATAATTTTTTGCAACTACGAAAATGCGTGGAAGGTCATTTTCAAATTCATTATAATTTTTCTTTTCAAAATTTTCTTCTTCATCAAAGTTTTTATTTTTAAATGAAGTAGTTATTTTATATTGATAATTACTAAAGTTCTCAATAGAAGGTAGCGAATTAAAATAATCCATAGGCATTTCCTTCTTAATTGCCTTATATTCTTTTTCAATTAAATATATATTATCAAGAAGCCATTCAGCTGCTCCAATAACTTTAGTATTTCCCTTAGTCAGTTTTCTAAAGTACTTAAAATTTTCATGAATACAAGAAAATCCTTGATTAAGTTCTCTTAAAACATTTCTTCTTAATCCATAAGAATTATTTTTCCTCAAGTAAAAAACTCCCTTCTCAAATTAAATATTCCTTAATCATAATTACTCAATGGAGTTATTTTTACCAAAATTACAAAAAAAATTCTCACTTTTAAAAAATAAATATCCATTCTTTTTTTCTTTATAATATAAATAAAAATAGTAAGTATTAAATACCTACTATTTTTGCTTATATTATATGAAAATGTATACTTTTATGCGATTCCTGCTCTTTCAAAATGCTTACTAAGAAGTTTTTTCCCCCATAAGCTTCCTAGATACGCAGCAATAATTGTTACTATGCTTAATATAACCATTGTTTGAACATTTACTATTTCTAAACATCTTCTTAATATTTCCACTGATTCAGAACCTTTTGCTGATTCCTGTGCAATATATGCTTCCTTCATATAAACAAAAGGAATATATTCACCTAATGCAAATCCAAGCATATAAAAGGCAAAACCTGTAGCAGCTGACAAAAAATTTTTTCTACCCATAAAAGTAAATATAATTTCTCCAATTATTCCACCAAAGAAAATACAAATCCCCATTACACCCCCTGGTGCCATAGTTAAAAGAGATAATCCAAGAAGTGAGCCACTTATAATAAATATCCCATTCATCTCTGCCTTTGAAATCATAAGCATAAATATAATACCAGCAACAAGTGATACAATTATAGGTAATACTACTAAAATTGGTGGAAATAATCCTATCGTAAATCCCAAAGCAAAAAATACTGAAATAATTAAAGCATTAAATACCCCTATTGTTATTAATTTTCTTACAATATTACTACTATTTTTCTTACTTGACATAATACTCTCTCCTTTATTTATACTATCTTTGAATAAAGTAATTCATTTGAATATTGATTAAATGGAAAATTATCAAAACTACCCTTATCATCAAAATACATTAATCGATTAAACGTATTTAATGCAAATTCATAATCATGTGTAATTACAAAAATACATTTACCCTCTAAGGCAAGTTTTTTTAGAATATTACTTACAATTTTCATATTATTTGCATCTAAACCACTTGTAGGCTCGTCCAAAAATAAAAATTTACTTTCTTGCATACATGCAACCGCAATTGCAAGACGTTGTTTTTGACCTCCAGAAAGTGAAGATGGATGATTATCCTTATAAGCTTCTAAATTAAATAACTTAATATATTGTTCAGCCTTTTCTACTATATCTTTATTAATTTTTTTCCCTACTAACATTTCCTCTAATACACTAGAAGCAAATAATTGATAATCTACATCCTGCATAACATAAGAGGAATTCTTAATTCGAATACTCTTTCCTGTATTTTTACCATCTACATATATTTTCCCACTATTTTGTTTTTCAAGTCCCATCAATACTCTAGCAAGCGAACTTTTTCCAACACCATTCTTACCTATAATTCCTATAATTTCTCCTTCATTAGCTTCAAATGATACATCAGACCATAATCTTTTTCCAATATTATAGCCAAAAGAAATATTGTTTACTTGAAGTAATGGAGCCTTTTTCTCTTGTGGTAAAACTCGTACGCCCTCTGAAATTATAAGTGTACCTAATTTAATTTGCCTAAGTCCTTTATTTTCGAACCATTGATTCGGTTTATTTCTAAAAACTTTTCCCTCCAATACTTTTTGCAGCTCACCATTTTTCATTATAACTACTCTATCTACTAAATCTTTTAGGTAATGTAATTTGTGTTCAGAAATAATTATGGTGTGGCCTTTATCTTTTAATATTTTTAAAACATTAAAAAGTTGTCTTGTTCCTTCGCCATCTAAATTTGCTGATGGCTCATCTAAAACATATATTTTAGGCTTTAGTGTATATACTGAAGCAACTGCAACTTTCTGTTTTTCGCCACTAGATAAATTTAGAATTGGTCTATGTATTAAAGAATCTAATTCCAAATCCTCTATAGATTTTTTTATACTTTTTTGTATTATTTCTTTACTTATTCCATAATTCTCACTTGAAAATGGAAGTTCCGTTTTTACATGTAACGTAAAAAATTGTGATCTAGGATCTTGAAAAACTGAACCTACTTCTCTTGAGATGTCTCTAAGTGGAACTTTATTAATATTCATATTACATACACTAACTTGTCCATCAAGCTTACCTTCATAGAATTCTGGAATCAACCCATTAATGCATCTAATTACTGTAGTCTTACCACATCCACTTTCACCTGTAAGTAAGATAAATTCACCTTTTTTTATATTTAAATTAAAATTTGATAAACTTTTCTTTTTAGAATTTTTATAAGTAAAATTAACATTATCAAACTTAATTATAGTATCATCATTAATTCCTTCTTTTATTTGATTTTTATCCAAGAATAATAGCCCCTTTCTTTATATTAAACTTATCTAAATTTCTATTGTTGTATGTTATTTTATATAATCACTATTTCAAAACTTAAATTCAAACTAAAATATTACTATTATGAACTAATATAAATAATCCAAAAGCACTAATACATCCAATACAGTAAATACAATCACTAATTTGAAATTTCACTTCTGTACATGATGTTCTTTTATGTTCTGTATCAAGGCCTTTGCATAATGATGCAGCAGATAATTCTTCAGATATTTTTCCACTTCTAATTAATAGTGGTATCATAAAATTTTCTACAGATTTCATAGGATGTAATAATAATCCTAAAAAAGAAGTATTTAATCCTCTCATTTTTAAACTTTCTCTAACTTTTAATATCTCATCTTTAATTGTTGGGATATAACGATAAACTACAGCTAATGGAAGAATCATTACTTTGGGAATGTGTATTTTTTCTAAAGCAAATAACAATTCATCCATATAAACTTTTTGAATTAAAATAACACATGCTAAATAAACTGGAAATAAACGAAGACATAAAAAAATTAATGTTGTAAACATCATAGTAATAAGAGGGATTTTAAAATATACCAACAAAATATTAGTTACATATAATAGTATATATGTCATTGAAAAATGTATTGCTGTTTTAACCATTCCATGCCATAATATTAGACCATTCATTACAATAAATAAAAGTAATAATTCTATAGGACGATTTAGTATAAAATTTAAGATTGATACTATAATCACTTGAAATATTAATACTCTTGGATCAGGTTTTACTGCTTTAAAATATATTGTATTATTCAATATTTTCACCTCCTCATTCCTTTAGCTAATATAAACTACTTACTTTTTATGCTATATTAAATTACTTTTTATTTTTTATCTGCATCTCTTTAAGCATTTATTTTTATTAAATAAATATATACATTAGCTTTTTTGATTATTAACATAACATCTTTTTTGATTTGTAAGCTATTTGCATAATTTAGTTGAATATTAATTAATTAGATAATATAATAATATTGATAATCACTTTCAATATACTCTCGTATAAAATGTACAACTATTTACTTAACTTATCAATATCATTTTCATATATATGTCCATTTAAGGTATTGATTCGTCTAATCATGGTATAAGGAGGAAAAAATGAAGAATGTTTTAAAAGAAATACATGATCCATGTTTATTAAAGCATGGTTTTTATTTAGATGAGAACTGTTCAAAATTTAATACTGAAGGTATTTGCTATTCTGTACTCCCTGAAAAAGGGATTGGACATTATTGGGTTTATCCCTATAAAAATTTATTTTCTATTTCAATTCATGATTTTGTGCTTTCAAAAGATTTATTTTTTGAATATAAAATTCCTGAATACTTAAGTATAAGTTATTTAGAATCTGGTTCAGGAAAAGAATTTAAAACATTTAAATCAATATCTTGTGGTTGTATAAAAAGCTTTATTGGAAATCATTCTTTGTATCAAGCTCTATTTCATAAAAATATTCCTATTCGTTCTATTGGAATTGAGATTATGCCAGAATATTATAAAGATTATTTACAAAAAAAATATCCTGGAGAATACAAAAACCCTTGCTCTGCTTTTTTAAGTATAGATGGCACTGTTAATTTTCCAGAATTGATATCTCTATTAAAACAAATAAAGAATTATCGTGGAACTGGCATGACTGCTAAATTATTTTATGAATGCAAAGTAGCAGAGGCAATTTCTCTAATAGTTGATAAATCAAAAACTATGAATACTATATCAATGCCTACTAGAAAAATATCAAATGAAGATATAAATAGTATAAAAACTATTTCTTCATATATTGATGCTCATTATGCAGCCGAAATCCACCTAGAAGAACTTTCAAAACTTGCCTGTATGGGAATAACTAAGCTTAAATATACATTTAAAGCGGTTCATAAATGTACAATTACTGAATATATCCAAATAAAAAGAATGCACCATGCAGAACATATGCTTTTAAATACAAATTTAAATATTAATGAAGTGGCACAAATTGTAGGATATAAAAAAGCAAGTAGATTTTCTGAATTGTTTCGTAAAACTACTGGGCTACTTCCAAATGAATTTCGTAAAAATTTAAATATAACTAAATAATTTTTGTATTTTTTGACTTTAAACTTTATTATATTTCAATAAATCTTTATATTTAAACTGATTAAATAAGTTATATTACATTAATTATAGTAATTGCAAAGCTCTGTTGCTTACAGAGCCTTTATTTAAGTTATCTTTTTTAACATTGTACATATTAATTATTAATGTTATTTATAATATCTGTAATCATTTCATTTAGTTCAAGTTCTTTTGGAATAAGTAACAATGTATCCTTTATCAAATTAAAACAATTATTTAAATTATCTTTAGTATCTTCTATACATATAATAGATATAATATAAGCCAATAATACTTTTAATATCATTGGCTTATTTGTTAATTTTATAAATTACTTATTTTCTTTAATGACTTTCTTATAAGCTGTTGTTTCTACAAATATTTCATCTTTTAATGGATTAAGTTTATTTTTACGAATCTTATTAAACTGATAAACTGCTAATATAATATTCGCACTTAATGATAAAAAACTTACAATAAAAAATACTTTTGAATTATGAGTAGTAGGCACAGGTGCTATTCTATCTGCGAATGAAGGTACTGTCATAACAAACATAATCCATAAAGCAAGGGTTTGTGCACGATGTTGTAACCATGCCCCCTTTTTGATAAAGAAAGCAGGTATAGTACATGAAAATAATAATGCTAATCCACAGTAAAATGAATGATCTGCTATACAATTGTATGTATAAGCAAAATTCCATAAATCATAGGCTATAATCCAAGGCCATATCATATCTGGCCATATCATATCTTTTGTTTTGTCTTTAGAAATAAAAATACCACACCATCCACAGATAGTAATAATGTTAAGTAGTCCAGCTACACCATTCATAATATTCCAAGGCCCTGACATTACCCAAAGATTATTTATATATTCTCCATTCCATGCACCATATGTGAAACATTGAAAATCACGAATAGATGCTTCAAATATATTAAGTGCTAAAATAAAAGGTGGAAAATATAATAGCCACTTTTTTTTAGTAAGTGATGGATTATATCTAAGAACCATAAAGCCAAGACACCCAGCAATTGCAGAATAAGTTTTTACCCAATTAAACCAATTGCCTGTACCATATTCATTTCCTGATGCTGCAGTGATTGGCCAAACGAAAATAGTTAACATTATAGGAATAATTAAAAAAAGTATAATTCCGCCCCATTTAGTAGAACGTCCAAATTCATTAAATGCCATTAAAGCAAATAAAACAAAAAGCCAAATTCCCCACCCAGTAAAGTTTGTTGTTTCATACAAAAAACCCATAATACATCTTACCTCCTAAAATAAGATTCTAACCTTAAATAAATTATTTAACTTATAAATATTTGTAAAATCAGTGTATTTTTCATCTATAAAATACTTATATTATAGAATGTTTCTTATATAGATTATTTGCAAACATAGTATTTTATTCCATAACCATCTACATATAGAGTTATTTTCTATTTTTAATTTAATATAAAATAGAAATTTTTTATAAATAAATAATGTAATATACTCCCCTCTTTAATTAATTAATAATTTTTCTAAACATTTTTTATTATATTGAAGTAATATAACGTTATTTATTCAAAATATATAGCATAATTTGCAAAATTATAATTTAATAATAATAATCATGTAACTCTTGTAATATTAACAAATCCCTCTCTTTCTCTATTAGATCATCTTCCAAAAAAATTATACTTTAAAATCTATATAAAATTTAAACCCAAACAAAATATGCAAGAAAAACATTTCATTCTTGCATATTGCTTATCGGTATAAAATGAATAATTATAAAATAAATATGTGTTTTTTTATCTGATTATCTATTTTTTACTTGATTAAATTTTATATATGTATAATTCCTCATGATAAAAACCTAAAAAAATTATTTATATTTTCATAAAAATGCAATTTATAATTTCATAAAAATTCAATTTTAGACTTGTCGAATCTCTAATTAATTGGTAAAATTATAATGTTACAAAAAAACAAATGAAAGAAGAGGTTAATTATGGAACTTAAACAGACAAGCGATGGGATGATGAATGAAGTTTCAGAAAACAAAACATTCAAACTAAAACACCCACCAGGATTATATCTATTATTTTTTACTGAAATGTGGGAAAGATTTAGTTACTATGGTATGAGAGCTTTACTGGTACTATATTTAACTACAGAATTTATAAAAGGTGGTCTTGGTGTTGATAAAGCATCAGCATTACATATGTATGGTTCATTTACAGCACTTGTATATCTTACTCCAATAGCTGGAGGATACATTTCTGATAGATATATAGGTCAAAGAAAAGCTATTACTATTGGTGGAATAATAATAGCCCTAGGTCAATTTACGTTATTTTCAAATCAAAGTATGACAACTTTATATATAGGACTAGCTTTACTTATAATTGGTAATGGTTTCTTTAAGCCAAACATTTCAACACTAGTTGGACACTTATATCCTGAAGGTGATAAAAGAAAGGATGCCGCTTTTACTATTTTCTATATGGGAATAAATGTTGGATCATTCTTAGCTCCTCTTGTATGTGGTACTTTAGCTGAAAATCTAATGGCAACAAAGCAAGCTGGTGAAATCATGCATTATGGATTTAGATATGGTTTCTTAGCAGCTGGTATTGGTATGGTTTTAGGACAAATACTATTCAACTCATTATCAGATAAATATCTTGGAGATATTGGTAAAACAACAGTAGGTGTAAATAAAAATAGTGAAAATAAAAATGTTAAAAATAAACCTTTAACTAAACAAGAGAAAAACAGAACAATTGTTATATGTATATTAGCTGCTTTTGTTATAGTTTTCTGGACAGGCTTTGAACAAGCTGGAAGTTCACTTACTGTTTATACTAAAGAATATGTAAATAGAAGTGTTGCTGGATGGGAAGTTCCTGTTTCATGGTTCCAATCATTAAATCCACTATTTATAGTATTATTCGGAATACCTGTATCAAAATTATGGATTAAATTAGCATGTAGAGAAAAAGGAGACTTAAGTATTCCTACAAAAATGGCTCTAGGTATGATTATGTTAGGTATTGGTTTCTTATTAATGGTATGTGCCGTTATGCAAAGAGGCGGAAATGTAGCTGATACTGCTGTAAAAGCTAACATGTTATGGTTAGTAGGCGCTTATTATCTTCATACTATGGGAGAACTTTGTTTATCACCTGTAGGACTTTCTATGGTAAGTTCATTAGCACCAGCTAAACTTGCTTCATTCTTAATGGGTGTATGGTTATGTAGTCAGTTTGTTGCTAATGAAGTAGCAGGAATTGTTGCTGCATACACTGAAACTTTAGGACACTTAGAAATATTTGCTGGAATAGCTGTAATTTCAATAGTTATAGGATTAATATTATTAGCTTTAAATAAGAAATTAGTAAAAATGATGCAATAATATTATATAAGGACTATATAAGAATATCGAAAATATTTTTATATAGTCCTTTTTAAAATTATATCTTTTAATTTAATATTATCCATATTGTTATGTAGTATAGAAGGATATAATTTATAATTATATCCTGTCTTATATTTCAAAAGAATAATATCTTTCCTTAACCTCTCTTGTAAAACCATAATCTACAATTACAGGTCTTCCATTAATAATACCCCAACTACTCTTTCTGCCCAAATCAGCTAATAACAAATTATATTTTTTCATAATATTCTGTAATTCTTTTGACTTAATTAGCTCCTTTTTACTTGTAATATCAAAATATTTCCATACATATAAAATACTCGGAACCATATATGCTCTTTCCATTATTAATAAAACAAAATTATTTGATACACCTATAACTTTTGCAAATAAGTTAGAATGATTATTTAATGAAATTTTATATTCTGACTTATTTTGTGCAATTCCCGCTCTATTTTTTGCTACTTTAATTACATATCCATTTCCTAAATCAAATACTTTCCTGCCAGAACCCGAACCAATATATCTATAGTATCCCTGTGTTAAATTAAACATAATTTGATTAAATTCAATAAGCATTTTAAACACCTGCTTAATAATAAATCTTTATACTTTTGTATTATTGTTTTAAATTCGTTAGTAATACTATCTACATTATATTATTCACTTCATATTAAATAGGTTCATTCTAATATTATAAGTTAATTATTTTTTATAATTTATATGCTATTTTTCTAGTTTTATCTAATATATTTTGTGCTATACATTCTTTTTCCTTAAACCATTTACCTTGCTTAACAGTTTTAATTACAATTCCTTCTTTAAAGCCTCCTCTTGCATCTTTCTTTTTATCTCTGATATTAATCAAATAATATACTTTTAACAACTCCAAATGCTTCCCTTGTATACATGACTGGAATGAATTGCCACACTGTATTGCTTGAGTAATTTTCAAAATTCTCATATCCATTTTTCTTTGCTAAAATACCACTTCTAAAAGCGTGAAAATCTGTTGTTACTATTTTAACACTAACCTGATCTAATGATTTACCACTATGTTCTTCAATTTTTTCTTTAGAATATTTAAAATTCTCATTAGTATTTCTAGATTGATCTTCAATTATTATTTTATCTTTAGGAATGCCTTTCTCAATTAAATAAGTACTCATAGCCATAGCTTCCGATATATGTTCATCATCTCCCTTTCCCCCTGAAACAACTATATATCCAGTATTACCATATTCGTTAATACACTTTAAAGCTGCATCTAATCTTCCTTGAAGTATTAGATTTGGAGTTTTTCCATTAGTTAATCCAGCACCTAATACCAAAATATAATCTGAATTTTCCTTTTTATATTTTGGGTATGTTATTATAATTGCTTCAATTCCAATAAAACCTATTAACCCAATACATAGCATTACTTTAAAAACTTTAACTATTTTTTTATAAACTTTAATTTGTTTTAATTGTTCTTTTATAAAATGAAATACTATAAATGCTACTCCAACAAATGCAATCGGAATGCTAAAAGCTATTTTAGTAGAACTTAATTTATTTATAAGCACTATATATATAACTAATATTATTCCTAAAATTAAATCACTGTTTTTCTTCAAGACTTTTTCCTCCTTATTTTATATATATAATTAAACTTCTTTTATCTCTACTATAATTTTACAATAAATTTCTAGATTATAATACAAAACAATAAATGCCTAGAGAAAGTCCTTAGGCATTTATTGTTTTATATAATTATTTATAATTTAAACCATCAATTATTAATGTATCTTCATAATTATTTGTTTGATAATATAACCATTTATTATCTTTTGCTATTTTCTTACTTTCTTCATAATACTTATTTTGATTAGGTAGCGCCATAACAATACCATTATTGTTTAAAGTATATCTATCAAGAATAGCTTTTGTATTAATATAAAAAGTTTCATCAGCACTTTTACAAATATCTTCATATAATACTGCATCAACAAATTTATTAGTTCCTTTATCTAACAATTGAAAACCTCTATTTTGGATAATGCTTAACTTAGGATTTGCATTCTTTAATTCTTTTATGAAATCAGCACCTGCTTGTTCCATTTCTTTCATATAGGTTTCTACATCAAATACTTTAACATTATTTTCTTCTAATATATAATCCATATTTTCTAAATCATCTAATGTATCTACAAATACTCCATCATAGCCTTTATTGTAAATGCGTTCAATAACTTTATTAATTATCTTAGTTCTATATGATTTTTGTTTTAAATCTCCAAGTTCATTTTTCTCCCAATGAGTAAGTATATTATTATTTACTTTTAATTTTTCATTATAATTAATTGAATTTATTAATTCTTTATCAGCTGATGGAATTTCAATCGAACTTGTATAAGCATACACCTTTACACCAGACATTTGTAATTTTTTACATGCGTCATTTGCTCCTTCTTCTAATGGATTTATTACTACTAAATCATAAGTTTTTAACTTTTCTATAGTTTTTTCATCAAAATTATATCCATAATAAATAATATAATTTTTACAATCTTTTATTGGATTCTTTAATTTTATATTCTCACTATTAATAATATTATTTGTTATAGATTCTGCTTTAACTTTAGTAAAGTTTAAGCTTCCTACTACAACTAATGCTAATGAAAATAGTATAACTTTTTTAATATGTTTATTCATACAAATCCCCCACATAATCAATATGGTTTTATCCTATTATGACATATTTTTCATAAATATATTGTTATTATATCATATTTTTAATAATATTATTAATTTTTATATTTGGATTATTAATAACAAAAACCGTATATTTATATGTATATTTCTTATACTTTTTAAACTTTCTTAATATCATATATTACATTTATCATTTTAATAACTTTATTTAAAATATATGAACTAATATCTTTGGTAATAGCGTTGCAATAGCAATAGCATAAAATAAATCAAGCCATACTACTGATCCCCAAGAACCAATATATATAATCCCAATTATAGGTAAAATTAAAATTTTTATTATAACAGAGACTTCAGAGTTTTTTAAAATTGAATTTATCATAACTTTAGCATCACCTGTGCTTGGAAATGCATGCATTAAAATAGAAATTCCAATCCATCCAAGAAATAAATCAACAAAACTTGTGCAATGATTAAATTCAAACAATTCAATTGATACTGGTAAAGTAATTATTCCCCCTAAAATGCTATTTACCAAAAAAGGTCCTATTGAAATTAAAAATACTTTCAAAGGTTTGTCACTAGGTTCATGTAATACATAACCACATGGATTATCTAATTGAAAATATTTAACCTTGTAAACAGGTACCCTCATTAGTCTACAAAATAGTTGATGTGAAATTTCATGTACAATTACTCCTGGAAAAGTTAAAACTGAAATTAAAAAGCCAGGTATTATCATCATTTTATATTCCCCCTATTCCCCTACATAATAATCATTTAAAGTTATTTTTCCATTTAAATACTCTAGTGTATCAGTATCAAGTTCATTTCCACTAGAAATATATTCTTCTTTAAATTTATTTGCCTCTTCAACTTGTCCATTTTCTGTAAGGGCTATTATTAGTGTTTCTGTAACATAAAGTTCATCTTTATTGATATCATATGCACTTTTAGCAAGATGTACAGCTTCTTTTTTATTTCCTTCTAACATCTCTACTATTGCTAATCCACGAATTGCACCAACACAATCTTTTTCTTTATACAGTACTTTATTATAAATATCTTTTGCACCCTCAAAATCTTTTTCATGACGTAAAATATTTGCTAATTTAATATATGCTTCTAAGAATTTGTCATCTTGTTCAATAGACTTTTTTATATATTCTTTTGCTTCTGTAGTATTAGATGAAACTCCACTTAAATAATAATTTATTAAAGCTTTATCTTGGTTTGGTGAATTTAATAATGATTTTAATTTATTTTTAACATACTCTGTTGCTTCATAGCTATTCATATTTTTATCTAAATTATTAATTATCTCTCCATAACTATCGCAGGTATTATAATATAATTCAATATACTTTGTGTAACCATTTATCTTGTCACAAGTAGATTTATCACTTTCCTTATTTGCTAAATAATTATTTATTATGTAACCAGCATAATCGTATCTACCACTTTCCATTGCAATATCTGATATAGTTACTGCTATTGATTTATTATCTGGATATTGTTTTAGTAAATCTTCTAATCCAAATAATGTATCAGTTACATAGCCTTTCTTTACATTTTCCTTTGCTGTTGCATAAACTTTATATGATTTAAATATTTTTGGAAATTTAAAAAGTGAACTTCCGACTAGTAGTAGAAGTATTATTGCAATTCCTATAAATATTTTTGGAATTGGATATCGTATTTGTTGTTCTCTACATTTAGTACATAAAACAGACTGTTTACTTTCAGATGTATCTATATATGCCTGTCCACAGTTTTTACATATATTATTTTCATAATATTGATTGTAATCCTGGTTTATATTTTTATTTTCTTGCATTAAAATCCCCCCATATATTAACTTGTGTTTTTTTGTTTGACAATTATAACTATATTTTTTGTTTTATATACATATTTTTACCAGATACATTGTTATATTCTATACTATTTATAAATAAATTGTCAATTAAATTAAAAAATAACTTTTAATCATAATGGTTTATTGGAATATTTAAATATTATATTGGGGAAAATTAATAGATTGAAGATACGAGGCATATTCAATCTATTTCTAAATTTTAGCTACAAAATTAGAAAGTACATTAACTGTATTGGTAATCTAACTACTATATTTCGGAATAAATTCCAATTCCAATTCCAATTTACTTTACCCTAGAATATCAACTTTATTTTAAAACCTATTCTAAAAGTTATGACAATCTAGTTAGCAGGTGGCTTTCTAAAAAGTAAAATATAATAAAATGAACCCTATATGATAGACATTTAAACTATCTATCATATAGGGTTCACTTTAATTACTACTAATTTAGTCTTTATTTAAAATTTAAATACAACACTATTATTATAAAATCTTCTTGCTAAATTTCATATTATCTAAATTATTTTCTTTTATGTATTCCAATACATCAACCAAATATGTTTTATGATGTTCTATTGTCTTAGAAAAAACTTGTATAAATCTAACAACACGTTC
The DNA here is from genome assembly GCF_054768135.1 of Clostridium sp. CTA-5. NCBI lineage: Bacteria > Bacillati > Bacillota > Clostridia > Eubacteriales > Clostridiaceae > Clostridium > Clostridium sp. CTA-5. Next base: position 1,099,472 of record NZ_BAAAAT010000001.1, read on the forward strand.
TGGAGAATAAGCCTCCTTATTAAATAAAAATATTCCTATTAAATAAAATCTAATAAATGAATATCTAATTAAAAGCATAATATACCCATCAAATACTGATTCTGTTTCTGAAAAAGGAAATAGATTTTTGTAGATAAAATTAACTAAATAATTCTCAAAAATATAACTATTATTCTCTATAAACTCTTTATAATAAAGATTAAAACCCTTTTTATATCTTTCTGAATATGTACTTATAGTATTTTCTTCACTAATATTAAATCCCTCTATAATCTCTTTAGTATATTCTTTAAAAGAATTACTATCAACCTCTTTAAATACGTTTAAATCATCAACCATTTTCTTGAAAAAAGATACTTCAAAGACATAATTTTTTTCATCTTTTTTATACGAATTGTTAATTAAACTGATTTTATATCCATTAATAAATTTAATTACTTCTTTATAATTACAACTAAGTTTTTCTTCTAATTTTTCTAAAAAATCACCTAATATAAAAAGTCGCTCACTTAAATCAAACTCTCTGCTTTTTATTATCTTAATACTTAAATCCCTAATTTCTTTTAAATATCTTACTGATGAATCTCTAAATTCTTTAGAATTAGTATCAATACAACTTGATAAAATATGTTTACCTAAAGTTTCTTCGCTTTCTTTAAATCCAATTCCCTCTTCCCTTAATAAAAGAATCCTAGCAGCTTCTGGACAAGCTACATCAAGAGACATTTCATAACATCCATTAATTTTGTTTGTTATTCTAGGAAAAGATGTACAAACATTTGAAAGATACTCTTCTCCTAACTTAGAATAAATTATACAATACTTATTTTCATCTAGAAAAGGACATACCTTTCCCTTCTTTAATTTCATTTTTCCATAGTCTACATCCTGACTATAATAATACTCATTATTATAAGCATTTTTTTGGAATAGCTTTTTCATTTCTTTATCTTGAACTTTATAATATTGTTTGAATGTGATTTTATCAATATCTACATCCCAACCAACACAGCATGTATCCTCACATTCTCCCCCTATGCACTTAAATTCTTTAAGATATATAGGATATCTCATCTTTATCTTTTTTCCCATTGTTTCATTCCTTATCTAAATTTATTGTTTAACTTTAATATTATATAATTTTATTAACATAGTTAATGTTTTATTAAGTTCCCTTATTTCCTCTAAAACTGGCTCTAAAGAATCATAAACATTATCTACAAATAAATCAATATGAAATCTTAATGTATTTCCAAGTTGTTTTCCATTAGGTATTTGTGGAGGTAAAGCAAATGGTGTTAATTGTATTTTTACTTTATCTCTTGAACAATCTCTAATAAACCACGATATAAATTCTAATGCTTCTAACCCTTCTTTTGATCGTTCAATTGTAAATCTAAATTGAGCAAGAAGTTCATTTTCCTTTCCACCATTTGTTCTCAAAAGAGTTGTAATTGGTAAATGTGCATAATCTACAGTTAATAATAATTCAGAATCTACATCTTGCAAATCACAAACTCCACTTTCAACTGAAGTAATACCCGCAATATTGTAGATAGTATCTTGAAATTTTTTCACATCTATTGGATATTTCATAAAACCCAAGCACTCCTAACATAAATTATATTTATAAGTTAAGTATAGCATAAATATGCAAAAATCATTTTAAATACTTAAAAATATCATTAAATTTATCCTATTTAAATTTTGCACAAATATATTAGGTTATATAAATATAAAAATAACATTAATATTTATAATTAATGCTATTTTTATAATCTACGAATTCTTATTAATATAAATTTTTAATGCTTTAATTAATAAAATAAGTGCATAAATTCCTAATCCACTTAAAATCAACGGAATCAATAAAAAAACTTGTCCTAAATACATCATTCCTCCCATAAAAACATTTCCTCCTATTTTTTATAAACTATATATTTTTTAATATGTTTATAATTTATATATATTAAGTTAGTTTAAATTTAATATATATTTTGTCTTTTAAAAATATATATTACAAAAAATACCGAATATTTATAAAAATGTATTTTTATAAATATTCGGTATTTTAATTAAATCTATATTATAACTTTTATATTAAAAAAAATTAAAAGTTCGTTTAGTTATTCTAAAATACATTTCTGGTGTATCCTCGGTAATAGTTTTAAATTCATATCCTTGTGATTTATAGTAATTTATTACTTCTGGCAAAGCTATGCAAGTATTTTTTTGCATATCAGTACAATGCATAAGTAATATTATATTAGGTAAATCATCACTTCCCTTTATGGCTCTTCTATATAATTTGTATGTAGATAATTTAGGATTTAACCCATCTGTATTATCCATATTCCAATCATACACTTTAAAATTATTATCATGCAACTTTTCTAAAAAGTTTTCATTTAAATGCTTATAACTACCTCCTGGAAACCTAATTATATTTGGAGAAATTCCAATTACTTTACTTATCTCATTACGACAATCATCCATTTCTTTTATGAATCTATCTTCACTAGAATAAATTTTTTTAAACTTATGCGTATAAGTATGAAGACCTATACTATGTCCTTCATTATAAATCCTTTTTACTACATCCTCATTGCCTTCGATTTGACTTCCAATCAAAAAAAAAGTTGCTTTTACTTCATTTTCCTTTAGTATATCTAGAACTTTATCTGTTACTTTACAACTAGGACCATCATCAAAAGTTAAATAAACTACTTTTTCGCTACAGTTATTATTTTTTTCATTTGAATCGAGTTCATTAATAGTTAATATCTTAGATCCTACTGAAGCATTACTAACACGTCCTCCAAATATAGAAATAATAAGAAGTAAATTTACAACAAGCATTAAAAAATATTTTAATCTATTTTTCAATTTCTTTCCCTCCTATTGTAAATTATTTTTGTTAATTATATAATTCATTACCCATTATCATTTACTTTTTTTTAATTTTTATTTGTGGTAATTTTTTGAGGTATATAGATAATTAACTTTATATAATTCTTTTACTTATACATAAACAATAGAAACTCTTATATACTTAAATAATTTATATAGGTTAATTTAAGTATATAAATTTCAAAAATACTATTATTAATTATTGCTTATTCTACGTAATAAATATATGTATATTATTATATTTATTACGTAGAATAAAATTGAAAGGTGGGTATATAATGAAAAAATTCACTGTTTTATTATTTTTTTTAATATTTTTATCATTTAATATAATAACAATAACACCAGCGTCTACAACTAATGTCTTTAAAGAAGGTGTTTATAAAGTAAGTGACTTCAATTTTTCTCCAGATAACCTCTATACTGTTCAAAATATCTCCTCTGAAAAAGGTGTCTACTTGCTTATATTTGATGAGAATCAAGTTGGTTTGCAATATATACGTTTAAAACCTAAATCAATAAAATATAATTTAGTACCTCTTAAACCTGATTACAGACTAGTAATTCTTGGTGATGGTGAAGCATTCATTTCTTAAAAACATTTAATATTAAACTATCAAAATAAAAGAACCCTATATAGGGTTCTGATTAATTTTAACACTCTATTTTACTAATTAATTTTATTTAATAATGTACTAAATACTATAATTTATTACTATTCCTATTGCTTATATATAAATATAACTAATAAGGATAATATGGATAATATGGATATGGTGGTTGAACAATGTATGGATAAGGTAGTAATGACAATGCTGCTAAATTAGCAATCGGGAATGATCGTCGTCTAAAGCGTCTAAATCTTCTTGGACGATTATAGCCATGGTATTGCCTTTGCTCATTATTTTCGTCTTCTCTTTCTATTACATCTTCGCCAACTAACATATCAACATTATTAGGATCTACATTTTCAATGATCCCATCAAATGTGTTTCCATCTGTCATTGTTAAAGTAACATGATAATATAAGTACTTTTTACATTTATCTTCCATCACTCGGAATGCTTGAAAGTCTCTGTAACAATCTTCCACTTCTAAGTTCATTTTTAAACATCTCCTTTCAGATACTATCATATTCATATATAAGAAAAATTGTGTCATTTTAATATTAGAACATTTATAAAGAAAACTTTATTCCTCAATGAATTTTGTTAACTCTTTATTAAATCTATCACGTTCATCATAGAACAATCCATGTCCACTTTCTTCAAATGCTACAAGCTTAGAATTTTTAATTCCTCTTCTTTGTGATTCAGCTAATTCAAATAAACAAACTTTATCATGAATACCATGAAGAATTAAAGTTGGAACGCTTATTTTTTTTAAATCAGAAAATAAACTTTCTTCATCTAACCAGGTATTCGCAATTGATGCAGTAGCCCATCCTGCTGCCTCTAATCCTAATTGAAAAAACCAATCTGAAAAAGGCTTAGTTATATACTTGAAGAAAAACATATCTCCAAATCCTTGTAACATTTTAGGACGATCATTATAAGTTTCTTTAATAATTTCATTTACAACTTCTTTTTCTAAACCATATGGAAAATATGGACGTTTTATAAGACTAGGTGCCGCTGCTGCAAAAAGCGCAAGTTTAGATACTTCATATTCATTATGCCTAGACATATATCGAATAGCTATTGCGCCTCCTGTAGAATGTCCTGATAGCACAAATTTTTCTAGTTTAAGTACATCAACTACACATTTAACATCATCTGCTAATCTATCATAATCATATCCTGTAAAAGGTTTATCTGATTTACCAAATCCTCTCTGATCTATTCCAATGCATCGATATCCCATTTTAGGTAATTGATTAAATTGATATTCAAATAGTTTATGACTTCCAGGCCACCCGTGTAAAAATACAATTGTCTTTTTTCCCTGAGGATTAAGATCCTCTACATAAAGTTTTACATCTGATTCTACTCTAATATAATATCCCATATAAGTAAATTACCTCTAACAATAAAATTATTTATTATTAACTTATTCTTATGATAATAAATAAGTGAATGTCATGTTAAAATTATTATTTATGAAATAACTTAATACCAAATGCAAGCATTCCAGAAGTAATTAAAGGTCCTACTGGAACTCCACCTAAAAATGCAGCAGCTATTACTGCACCTAATATTAACGCTGGCATTATATCACCATGCCCTTGAATCGTAAGATATTGTAAGCCTAGTCCACTTAAATAAGTAGTAAAAATAGAGACTAAAAATGCGGCTATTCCAATCCATGAAGTAAATATATTTTTAATATTTGTAAACGTAACTTTTCCGTCTGCAATTGGAATTAAAATAGCAGCAATAAGTAGTGTTAGCCCTAAAAACATTCCATGCTTTTCTATGGACGGAAAAATATATTGATCCATATTTAAAAGCTTAATAATTAAAATTACACAAGTTGCAATTGATACAGAATTAGCCTTTCCTAATATTGAAGCAGCTAATATTACTAGCAATATAATGTTAGTTTCCAACTTAAATCACCTCATTTTAAGAATTATTCTAAACAAAATCTACTCTATTATATATTTAATGAATTAAATATATAGTACTTAAGTTTTTCAATGTAAAATAAAAATATGTTCTTAAATCATTAATTAAAAACGAGTGGCTTTTAATTACACTTACTTTTTATTTAATCTATAATTCAAATTATTATCATATTGTAAATTTTTTTTAACAATATTCAAACTATTTATACTATATTCTGCAAAATACTAAAAACGTATTATATTAAACTAAATTACAAACTTTCACTATGAATATATAAAAAAATACCGTAAATTCACTTTGAATAATACGGTATTCTAATTAGTTATTTAATTTTTTATATTCTCTGATATTAACTTAGACATCTCTAAAGCCAGATTATTATTATTTTCATTGTTTCTAATAAAAGTTAGTTTTTTATTCTTTATTGTCGTTATTGTAATAAACTCCTCAGCTCCATCACTTTTTACTTCAAAAGACTTTATATCTTTTCTATTAATTTTGTCTGTATATCTTTCTTCAGGTAATCCACCCCAAGTAGCATATCCTTTAGCTTCTATATATAAATTTTCTGAAGTAAGAATTAAATTAAAATTGTTTGTTACCATACCTGCAAGTCCCATTGTAACTAAATTTGCAAAAAAGTTTGCTATTATAGTAGAAGTTTTAATATCTTTATGAGATTTAATAGCACATAAAACTTTTTCCCCATTTAAAACCTTTGACATAATTTTATCTCCCCTAATAATAAATTTAAATCCTATCTTTTTCTTTCAGCTTAATAAATTAAATTCTGCCATTATTATACCATAGTTTCCCAATATGATATTATTTAAATTTCTAATAATTATTAACAATTCTTTAATCCACCAAAATTATTTCAAGTTTTTTATAAAATTTATAATCTACATTGTGACTAATTGTAAGATTGTTATCTTTTCTAAATTTTATTACATACTGTTTCATGCCCTCTCCATATATGCCATCTAAATTTCCTGGATAATATCCTTTTTCTTTCATTTTCCTTTGTGTTTCTAAAACAGCTGATCCTCTGCCACCAGGCTTTAATGTTTTAAATCCGTTTTCAAAAGGTCCATTTGGTCCTGCATATATAGTTACTATCATTCCATATTCTACATACTCATATAATGCTTCAATATCTTTATTAAACATTCTAATACAACCATGAGAAGCTTCAGAACCAATTGTTCCTGGTTTATTCGTACCATGAATTCCAAATTTTCCCCAAGGTACATTTAATCCAATCCATCTTGTACCAAATCCTCCACTCCATTTACCCATATTAATAACTTTCCATGTGCCTATCGGAGAGGGAGTTTCTGATTTACCACTAGCTATACTGTATTTTTTTTAAATTATATTTTTCTTTTCATCTACTAAATAAATCCTTTTTTCGTTAATATCTACTAATATAACAAGATTGTTATTAAAATCACCTTGTGAAATTGATTTTACAGTATTTTCACTTACATTAAATATAAAAATAATTATAAATCCTAAGATAATACTTCTTAGAAATCTTTTTCTTTTCAATTCTTCCCCCCTCTTCATACCATACTATTTCCAATATGTTATTTATTTATTTTTATATTTAAAAAAGTTTTTATACATTTTGTATTCATATAATAATATTTCAATACTATTTCTATGACCTACTCTAACTTCTTTTAAATCCAAGATTATATATATTTCTGTCTTAACAGTAAATCAAATGCAATGTCCAAAATATTATTTCTTTAACTTGTTCTTTTTATATAACTGTTATACAGTTTCATAATCCTTATTAATTTTCATTCCAAATAATTCCTTAATAATATATATTTTTTTTAACAAACTATTAGTATAACTAAGAGAGGGGTATATATTATGAGATTAAAAAAAATTGCAATATTAACTATGTTATTTATGTTTATATTTTTCAATAATGTTAAAGCTATTGATATTGGACCAACATCCGCTTCTTATAAAGAAGGTGTTTATAAAATCACTAACGCTAATAAATTTACTCTTATTGCTAAACTAATAACTCCTGATACTAATACAAGTTTCGCAATAGTTGATTCTAAAGGAAATCAAAAAATTTTTAGAAGATTCAATAAACCCTATGTTCCTACCTCGGAAATAATACTTGAGGAAAATGATTTTATAGTTATTATAGGTAGTGGAGAAATATCACTTGTTTTTTCTAAATAAAATGTATATTTTTCCATTATAGGTTAAGTTTCTCATATTATCTACGAATATTAAATTATATGATAAAAATTATGGTATTGAGGTGAGAAAATGAGTTTTTCTATAAATAACGTTTGTAGTAAAAAATCCTATATTAATAATATAACATCAGAAGATAGAGATAAAAATGCACAAGAATTGCAAAAAAAGAAACAAATTATATCAGAACAAGATGGAAAATATTGTTCTACATATGTAGTAGATGAAGAAGGACATAAAGTTTTATTAAGTAAAATTCCTATTGCTGAAATGAAAAAACAAAACAGTTTACAAAACTCAAATAAATATGATAACACAAATTCTTGTAATTATAATATGTCAAAAAATTTCAAGTGCAAACAACAGTTAAACATGGAAGCTACTCACAGAAAAAATTTACAAGAAATTATGGATATTTTAAAAGGTAACATAGATATTAAAAATAATTTAAATAAATGTTTGGACTTAACGAAATAAAAATGGATTGCATTTTGCAATCCATTTTTATTTATTATTTAAAATTCTAAAATCATATCATACCATTCAGCACCACCATGTACTGAATTAGATATACCTTTGTTTTTATATCCAAATTTTTTATAATAATTAATAAGTTTTTCTTTGCAAGTTAAAATAACACCCTTTTTTCCTGCTAATCTTGATACCTCTATCATATGTTTCATCAATTTAGCTGCAATTCCTTGATTACGATATTCTGGTATAACATCAAGTCCAAAAACTGTCTGATAGTCTCCCTCTGCAATATGTAGACTAGAATCTTCAAAGAGTTCATCATATATAACAGTTCCATTTATAACACACCCGTTAATAAAACCAATTATTCTTCTATCTATTTCTGCTACAAAAAAACTTTCAGGAAATATTTTTATACGCTCTTTAAAAGATTCTTTATTAGCCGCTTCCGCATCTGGAAAACATATTGCTTCTACTTGTGTTACTGCATCTAAATCATTTATAGATACTTGTCTAATTTCAATATCCATTAATGTTCTTCCTCTCATTTATATATGTTTTATAAAAAGCGAAGGCAGGCCTTTTATTGACCTACCTTCTTGTGTGTAATTTAGTTCATAATATTAGTTTTAAATATTATACCATAAAAATCTAAAATAGTTTTATTAAATATAAATTTAAACTAAACAGTAGACAATTTTGTTTCTACACAAAATTATCTAAATTCTTACTAAAAAGTTATCATACTATAAATTTTATACAGCCATACGTCTTATATTATCTGGTATAATTAAATCTGCTTCTGTTAAAGATTTGATTTCATCAATTGTTGTATAATCATTAATTTCCTTTAAAAGTAACCCATTATCTATTACTTCAATTACACATAGTTCTGTAATTATTAAGTCTACTTGTGATTTTGCAGTTAGTGGTAATCTACATTTTTTAAGAATCTTAGGTTTTCCTTTTCCAGTATGCTGCATTGCTACAATTACTTTCTTAGCACCTGTTACTAAGTCCATAGCACCACCCATGCCCGGAACCATTTTACCTGGAATAATCCAATTAGCTAAACTGCCTTCCTCATCTACCTCTAAAGCTCCAAGCACAGTAACATCAACATGTCCACCTCTAATTAATGCAAAAGACATAGAGCTATCAAAAAATGATGCCTCTGGTAATGCTGTTACACATTGTCCACCTGCATTTATTATATGTGCATCTTCATGTCCTAATGTTGGAATTTTACCCATACCAACCATTCCATTTTCAGATTGAAAAACTATATGCTTTTCTTTTGATACATAATTTGCTACTAAAGTAGGAAGTCCTATACCAAGATTTACAAGTTGTCCTTCCTTCAATTCTTTTGCAACTCTTTTTGCAATTATTTGTCTTGCTAATTTACTATCTGTGATCACTTAGATCTCCTCCTTTACTATATAATCTACTAATACACCGGGAGTCATTATATCTTCCCTATTTAAATCTTCACATTTAACTAAATTTTCTGCTTCCATTATTACAGTGTCTGCTGCCATTGCAATATAAGGATTAAAGTTTTTTGTAGTACCTTTATAACAAGTGTTTCCGAATTCATCTACTATACTACCCTTTACTAGTGAAATATCTGCTTTTAATGGAAGTTCTAATAAATATTCTTTATCATCAATTGAAATCTTACGTTTTCCCTTTTCTACAATTGTCCCTATCCCTGTTGGTGTTAGTACACCACCTAAACCAGAACCTGCCGCACGTATTCTTTCAATTAATGTTCCTTGTGGAGAAAGTTCTACTTCCATTTCTCCATTATTCATTTTTCTTCCAGTTTCAGGATTTGTACCAATATGAGAAGCTATTACTTTTTTTGCCTGACCATTTACAACTAACTTACCTATGCCTTTATCTGGATATCCGGTATCGTTCCCGATAATAGTTAGATCTTTTACATTTAAATTTACTAGCATATCAATTATAGCTTCAGGGGTACCACAATCTAAAAAACCACCAATCATAATTGTCATTCCATCTTTAAAAATAGATTTTAGATCATCTAGCTTAACTATTTTATTCATTTTAATATCTCCTTCTTTTTTAGAATATATATTGCTTCATATAAAAACTGCTAAACAAATTAAAAAATTGTATTGATCTATCATCTAACCAGCAAGTACACATCTTCTTTGTCTTGTAAAATTCCTTGCAGAAGTTATACCTTCACCTGTAGGTCCCGCAATGGTAAAAGTCGTAAATCCTTCTGCTTCAAACCCTACTCCAGCAAAAGACTTAGCATTCTTTACAAAAATAGTTGTATCTATTTCTTTTTCAAATCTATTTAAATTATCTATATTTTTTGAATACATATATGCACTGTGTCTTTTTCTTTGTTCTGCCATTTTAGCACATTCTATTGCTCTATCTATATCTTTAACTCTTACAATAGGAAGTATTGGCATCATAAGCTCTGTCATTACAAAAGGATGATTTGCATCTACCTCACATATGATACATCTAATATCATCAGATACTTGTTTACCTATTTTATCCAAAAATAACTTAGCATCTTTTCCTACCCATTTTTTGTTTATAGCATATCCTAAAGTTTCATCTTTTTTCTCTATCAATACTAAATCTAATAACTTTGATATCTCATTCTCATTTATTAGTACAGCATTATTCTTAAGCATATTTTGTATTAAATTATCTGCTACATTTTCCAAAACAAATACTTCTTTTTCTGCAATACATGGTAAATTATTATCAAAAGAACAACCTTCTATAATATTTTTAGCAGCATTTTCTATATCTGCACTATCATCTACAATTACAGGTGGATTTCCTGCTCCTGCACCAATGGCCTTTTTACCTGAATTTAAAAGTGTTTTTATTAATCCAGGTCCTCCAGTTCCACATAAAAGTTTTATATATGGATGATTCATAATTACACTTAATGAGTCCATAGTTGGATTTTCCACTGTAGTTACTAGATTTTCTGGCCCTCCTGATTTTACAATTGCCCTATTTATCATATCTACAGCAAAAGCAACACATTTTTTTGCTCCTGGATGACCATTAAATACTATAGAATTTCCTGCTGCTATCATACCTATACTGTTACATATAACAGTTTCAGTTGGATTAGTTGAAGGTGTTATTGCTCCTATAACACCATATGGAGACATCTCTACTAATGTAAGTCCTTGATCTCCAGACCAGGCTGTAGTAATTAAATCTTCTGTTCCTGGGGTATATTTAGCTACTAATTCATGCTTTAATATTTTATCTTCATATCTTCCCATGTGTGTTTCATCTACAATCATTTTAGCTAATATCTCTTTATTGTCTAATGTAGCTTTTCTTATTCCTTTTATAATTCTTTCCCTATCCTCTTTAGTATAATAAAGACTTAATTTCTTTTGTGCATAAATTGCCTTTGTGATAGCATTTTCAACTTTTTCAAATACTCCTAAATATGATTCGTTATTATTAGATTTTTCATCTCCAATCTTTTTTGTAGTTTTTAAACTGTTTTCTTGTAATAATACTGATAAGTTCCTTTCCATATTGCTCCTCCTTATAGTTATAAAATTTTCATACAAAAACCCCTAAAAGTTTTTGCTTTATATCTTTTATTAATTAAAATATCTTTTAAGCAGTGTGATATTGTATTATAATAGCGACTTGAGATTTAAATTTATTAAAATGTATCATTAATTAAAGCTTTTACTTATTTTTACTATATTATAGGTTGCTTTAATAATGTTTATATAAGATTAATAAAATTTAAGTTGTTTTGATATAATGCTAGTTGCAAATGATGAGATATTTAGAAAAAGTTTTTAAACTTTAAAAATAAGACAGTAATTTTGTTTAACTATCAATTTGTAAATTTATTGAATTACTTGTATAAATAGTATATTATCACTAAATTATCCAAAATCAACATTTAATCTTCATAAATTTATTTATAGCTAGATAAAACGTTAACAAAATAAGAGCTAGTTGTATATTTTCTTATAATAACTTCTAAAGAATAGTTATACAGGAATTAAAAATAATATCGAATTTTTCTTTTTTTCTGAAAACCTTTTAATAAAAATCAATATTTTTTTAGAATTTATAGTATAAATTGTAGTTCTACAATCATTTTTTAATAACTATAAGAGTGACTATATTTTTAATAAACATTAATACCATAAACTTAAAAACTTATTTAATTTTCTAAAAACTAAAAAAAGAATATGATCCCTATATAAAAATAAAGATCATATCCTTTTTAATTAATTTGTAATAATTGGTTATTTATTTATTAATATTGAGCTATTCTTTAAAATAATCATATATAACCTTAGGAGATGGAAGAGTTAAGTCTGTAAGAATATGAGAACTAGAAACTATTTCTTTTACAGGCAAATCATTAAATGGTGCCATCGCATGATCAAATAATTGTAATCTTGCAGAACCAGTCCATGCCTCATGTACAGTAATATCTTTAATTTCTGCAGATATTAACTCACATATTCTTGGAGTCCCATCATAATTAGGTATAATTTTTAACATAAAATTAGGACGACAAATTTGCTTCTTTGCCTCATTTAGATCTAAAGGCTTATGCTTATATCCCATAGTAGCTATTGCTACCCTTAATTTTCCATAGTCTAATGTACCAACTAGTGTATCTGAATCAACAAATAGTTTTGGATAACCTAGTTTTTTAGGATATGCACTAAGTTCTCTTCCGACAGCAATAGCTGGATGATTATCTAAATACATCATATGCAAATAGTCACCCTCTATACCATTAAAGCTTACTGGTATAGCCTGTCCGCATTCTGTATAAGATCCTAATCCACTTGTATCAGGCATTGCCATCATTTCAAATCTTACTAAAGGATCATCCCCTAATTCTAAAGGTTCTGGTACAACCTTACGTAAAGCATCAGCATCAGTACGATATATAATATTAAAATATTCACGATTATGGAACCTATAAGGTCCTCTTGGAAATGCTGGAGCTGATAATGGTGTTGTAATTTGTTTAGATACTTCACTTTTTAACATAACTATTCATCTTCTTACCTTAAATATATTTGACATTCTCATTCTAACTTAGCTGTGTTTTAAAATTATATTATTATAGTATAACTGTTATAAACAAAGACAAAACCTTAATACTACAATTTTATATTAATTTAAAACACAGCTTATAATTAAAATTGAGATTTAAGATTTATTAAATGCAAATTAATCTTTGGATATGTCATTATCCTTTTATAAGATTAATACTTAATATAAAATTAATTAGATTGTACAGTTTTTAATAAACTTAATAATTTTATATCATAAATAATCTCTTTTTAAAATATACCATATTACCCATTTAAAGTAAAATAAATAATAAATTTACAATGAATAAGTTGCACACTATTAATCGCTAATTATAATCATAATATGTAATTATTACAGTTTAAATATAACGTATTTCTTTTAATATCATAAATATAAAATAAAAAAACTTACTATAATAAAATAAATAATTTGTTATTTAAAATATTATATATTATTACACAACTTCTTCTAACTCTATTTCATCACTTGTTTTAATTATTATTAAAACAACTCCAAATAAAGTAACAAAAGCGGCTACTTCAAAAGGAAATTGTGGTGAAATTGCATGTGATAAAGCTCCAGATAAAACAGGCGCTATAGCTGCTCCAAGCCAACGAACAAAATTATATGCTCCAGAAGTAACACCCCTTTCATATGGAGATACTTCCATAACATAACTAGTAAACAATGTATTATTTAATCCTGAAACTAAACCCGATAAAATTATTAAAATAATTCTTATCCATATTATATTAAAAAAGAATAAACACCCTAAAATAATAACGAATAAAAATAAACTCCATGGCAATACAGCTTTAGGTGAAAAGTTTTTTTCTAATCTATGAGCAAGAACAGCTGAACCAATAGCTAGCATCAAGCCCCATCCAAAGAATACACCACCTAATTGGATAGGCGTTAACTTTATAACAAGTGGTGAGTAAGCTAATATTACAAAGAAGCTATAATAGTAGAACATAGCTGATATCGCTACACTAAGAAATGGTCTAAACTTAATTAGTTTTATTAATTCTTTTAGTCCTACAGGCTTACGTTCAGTTTTCTTTTCGGGTTCATAAACAAAAACAGAAACCAAGATAACAGCTATTAAAACAAGAAAACCAGTTGCTAAAAATGGATAACGCCAAGAATAATCTCCTAAAAAGCCACCAACTAAAGGACCTACTGACATTCCAAGTCCCATTGCACCCTCATATAGCCCTATTCCACTATTAGCATCAGCAGAAAATGAAATTAATAGAATAAGTCCTGTAGCTAGAAACAGTGAATTTCCAAACCCCCATCCTGCACGAAAAATAGAAAGTTGGAAAATACCATTTGAAACTCCACATAATAAAGAAAATATTGTAACTATTATTAAACCTAATACCATCATCTTCTTATTTCCTAATCGATTAGATATAATTCCCGATGGAATCATCATAATTGCCATTGTTAAAATATAAGCTGTAAATAACATTTCAATTTGCCAAGAACTTGCACCTATACGTGCTGCAATTATAGGTAACAATGGATCAACAACACCAATACCCATAAATGCTAAAAATGTAGCAAATACAGTAATATATCTAGCACGAATCTGTTTATTTGACTTAGTATTCATCTAAAGACCTCCAATAATATAATATTTTTTATAATCTACGTTTTTAATTAAATTTATCTTTTGATTGTTCCCTCCTCTATTAAAATAGATGTCATTTTATAAGTAATCTAAAATTATAAAAATAAAACATACCAAAAACCAATTTTTTAACCATCAATATTAAATGTTGAGTAAATAATATTAATTAGAATTATCTGGTACTATAATTAAATACTTGGTGAAAAAATTTAGTGCAAATTTTAAAGTTCAACAATACATCAATATTTGATTTATCAATAATTGATATATCAATTATTAGCTAAAAAAATTATTATAAATTTGAAACTAATTTTTTTAATAATTTTTTTAGTTGTTCTAACTCATCTTCGCTAAATATAGCGTTAATCTCTTGTGAATTTTTATCTACTACTTTTAATGCTTCATTATATAAAGCCCGACCATTATCTGTGATATATACTAGAAATTCTCTTCTATCATTAGGTGAATGTTTCCTTTTAACAATATCCTTCTTTTCAAGTATATCTAAACTTCGTGTAAGAGCTGCTCTATCTTTAAGTAAACTTTCAGCTAATTCTTTTTGATTGCATCCTTCCTTTAAGTATATCATGCTTAGTATACTCCACTGTTCTGTTGAAATATCATAATCCTTTAGTTTTCTTTGAAGTCTATTCTTTGTTAAATATCTTGCTTTATAAACTAACCATCCAATAGTTTCATTAAAAATATATTTCATATTCTTCACCTTTACATAACATCTAATTTTAAAAATTACTTTAACAAGTATATCAATTAATAATTGATATGTCAAAGATTTATAAATGCCTATAATTTCATAATCATATGAACAAATCATAGCTAAAAAGTTAGAAGTTATAAAAAAATATCTAGAATTACTGTTGGATCAGTTAACTCTAGATATTTTTTATATAATTTTAATTTATTTATATACTACTTTTGAGCATTAAACATCTTAGGATCTATATTAACTAATAATTTTGCTAATTCATCATTATCTTTTATCTTCCATTCACCATCTACTTTTTCTAAATGTATATCTTGGGTTCTTTCTGTTAATTTAACATTATCTAAACATTCACTTAACATACTGTCATACATTTTTTCATTTTCTTCATCTGATGCATTGTTTCCTGAAAATGCACTTGAAAATGCAACAGAAATTGCTTTTTGGAAGAACTCACCTATAACTGCTGCTAAATCTGGAGCTGTTGCAGTTACATTTACTACTGCTGAATCTCCATCTAAATTTTCAGAATTTATTTTATAAGTTAATTTTTTCATAGAATCAAGCATTTTCTTTTCTGATTCATCAAATTTAGCTTTATCTTGTCCTGTTTTTTCATCCTTCTTTTCTATATTTTCATTTAATAATTTAGAAAAATCAGCATTCTCACCTTTTTTTACTTGTTCTAAATAATTTTTTACAGTATTAGTTGGTGTCTTTTTTCCTGCACAACCGCAAACTCCAACTAATAATATAAATACTAGAGCAAGAGAAAGTACCTTTTTTAAATTCCTCACTATTATTTCCCCCTTAAATAAGTTATATAAATATTTTAGTAAAATAATTACATAATATGATATTATTTTACTTTATTCCCTAATAATTATATCATATTAAATAAAAATAGATAGTTAAAATTATATTTTATTGTATAGTTTTACTATAAAATAATTTTTATATAATTATTAAAACTAACACAATTTTAATAATTACTCTAATCATTCTCTATGTATACAATATCCAATATTCTTTCAGCATTAGGTAAATATTTAGCTATTACCTTATCGTCTATATAATATTTATCTACTTGGCTATTCTTATCATTAACAGGTATATAATATTTATCTTCAAATCCATCTAATTCAATTTTATAAAAGCCATCTTCTTTTTCTATATTATTGATCAAAGTAACCTCTTCAGCATAGTTATTTGATATTACATATGAAAAATCATAGATATTGTTGATCAAATTATATCCTTCAAACCCTCCCTGTCCAATTAGCATCAGAATTATAAATAATATAAACTTAATATTTTTACATTTATTCCTTAATATATATCTTAAACATAATATTGCAGCACACAAAATCACATATAACATAAATATTTCACAACATAACTCTGTCCAATATGAATTATATAAACTTTTTTTAGATAATATTCCTACAACTTTACATCCAAAAAAACATATTCCAAATGGTGCTGCAAAATATATAAACCATTTTTCCTTTATACTATTCTTAAAATTAGTTATAGTATTAAGTATTAAAACAAAAACTAAATGAATAATAGGAATACAACTTAATTTTTTTAATATATTTATAATTGGTTTATCATTTTTTTCTTCATTTGATTTATTATAATAATCTTCAATAAAAACTCCATTCTCAATACATTTTTCTGATAAGCATTTTATAGTTTCAATTATAATTGGTGAAGTTATTTCATCATACTTTATTATTTGATTTATAATATTTGCTGCTTCATAATAATTTTTAATATAAACATAATATTCTGCCTGTAATAAATTATAATATACCCTTTCCCCTTCTGATAATTTTTCTCTATCTATTTCTAGTAATAACTTTTTACTTTCTTCATATAATCCTTTATAGTTATAATAATTTATATAAAATATATTGTACGTACTATTAGCTTTTTCTTTTATACTATCAATATCTTTTTTTCCTTCTGTAATAACATAATTTATAGTCTCTTCATCTTTAATCTTAGTACTGTAAAGTAATAAATTATAATAATAACTTATTTTTTCTCTTTTATTTAAGTCATCTATATCTAAACTTTTTAAAGTATCTAAAGCTTTATGTATTTCATTATTAAAATAGTAAGCAATTGATAAATTAATTGTAGCTAATTTTCTAACGCTCTTATTTTTAGTAGTATTTTTTACTTTAGTTTCAACTTCTATATATTTATCATAATCATTGCACAAATAATTAATGTTCGATCTTGCTTGATCAATAAAAATACTATATAGATTTTCTCTAATACTCATTTTCTTATTAACTCCTTACTTCATTTGTTTATATTTAAACTCATTATTAAATTTTAAATATAAGTTCCTCACTATTAAGATTTATATTAATAGTGAGGAACTTATATATACTAAAATTAATAGTGCTTTTTTAATTTCCTTATACTTTAAAACAATGTTCAATCCTAATTAAAAAATAAGTTTCACTTTAGACTAATAATTTTATTTATATTATTATATTAACCTTAACTTAAAAGATTTTAATTATATGAGTTAAAGATCTAAATATAAAAAATATAATAACAATAAATATTGACCAAACAAATATAAGATCAGCACTCCTTGGTTTTTTTTCTTTCCATATTCCCCACATTATAATACCAAAAAAAGGTATTATAGTTGCCATAAGAAAAGTACCAAATCCCGGAACATCTTTGGTACTTGATCTTTTTTTTATATATTCTAATTTAATAGCTGTATCCTCTTGAGTACACCTAAATTTATCAGTCTCTAGTTGTTGTCCACCTTTTTTACAAATCATAATATATCCCCTTACTAGATTTAGTTTTCTATAATTTTATTCTTTGAAATAGTTTATAAATTTAATTATTTCTTACTAAATTCAATCATGCTCTTGCCACTTACTTTTGTGAAATATCAAAAATAACATTTAAATACATTTATTAAATTCACCTTTCTACTAATTTTTTATAAAATATAATTATTTTTCCACTATTATAACACATTTCACAATTACAATATTATCTGATTTTAAAAAACACTTTAGTTAATAATTTTAGT
Organism: Clostridium sp. CTA-5; assembly: GCF_054768135.1. Taxonomy (NCBI): domain Bacteria; kingdom Bacillati; phylum Bacillota; class Clostridia; order Eubacteriales; family Clostridiaceae; genus Clostridium; species Clostridium sp. CTA-5. The sequence continues at coordinate 1,118,200 of NZ_BAAAAT010000001.1, forward strand.
ATTGAAAACTAAAAATACCGTATATTTCTTTTAAATAATACGGTATTTCCATTTATTTAATATTAAGTTTTATTTATTAATTTACTTATATAATTTTTTATAATTAGCTGTATTCATAATATACTCATACAAACTTATTAGTTTAATATCTACTATATCAATAATATCCAAAATAATTTTTGATATTTCGTTTAAGCATATCATATTTAAATTTGCTATAAAGATCCTAAACATTATTTTCTATCCAATAGTTATCTTGTTTATTGGGATAATATATTACTTGTGATTTTACTTTATTCTATATAAAAACCTTTAAAATTCTTAATAAAATATTAAAAATATGAAAATATAGTTGAATTAAGAATTTTAAATGATATTATACTTTTATGTATTATATTACTATATATAATAATATGTACTAAATAACTACTAATTAAAAGGGGATAAAATAATGTTAAGAAATAATAAATTTATTTTAGGAATGCTTGCACTTGCAATAAGTACAAGTATTATAAGCTATAAAACAACAATAACAGCAAGTGCTGAGCCAATCCAGTTACAATTAGGTGCTTACAATACAGAAAAAGATAAAGATTTACCGTTAAGGGAAGCTACTGATGAAAACGGAATTACATGGAGTTATAAACTTCTTAATGATGGTACTATTTATCTTCAATATGCAAAAAATATTCAAGCTAACATGGAAGTTCCTGAAAAATTAGGTGGGAGAATTGTTTCTGTTATTGGAGATATAGTAGAATATAAAAGTCCACATCACAACGCTGCGCCTCTTCCTGATTCTATAATACAAAGTGTTAAAATACCATCAAGCGTAAGATTTATAGGTCCTGATTCTTTCCGTTGTAAAAATCTAACTGATGTACAACTTCCAAATACTACATGGGTGTCAGAGCGTGCCTTTATAGATACACCATGGCTTAACTCTCAAAAAAATTCTAAAGGATTAATAATTATAAATAATAGATTATTAAGTGCAAAAAATCAGTCTGGAGATATTAGAATCCCTTCAAATGTAAAAGAAATAGCAAATGATGCATTTGCTGATGAACACAATATAACTAGTGTTGCTATTCCAAATAGTGTTCTAAAAATAGGATCTAAAGCCTTTAGTCATTGTGATAATATGAAAAAAATCACACTTCCTAATGGTATTACAGAAATAAAATATAGTACTTTTGAGTATTGCAGTAATCTGGAAAGTATTGAATTACCTAATGATATTACAGAAATAGGTAACCGTGCTTTTGAGGGTTGTAGTAAACTTAAAAATGTTATCATTCCTGATAGCGTTACCCAAATAGGTAGTTGCGCTTTTGCAGCATGTAGCAATCTAAAAAATATTAAAATTTCTAATAATAAAATACACTTAGAAAATGGTGCTTTTAGTAGTTGTGAGCAATTAACTGATGTTGATTTACCATCTAGTGCATCAATAGAAGAAGGGGCTTTTAGTAATACACCATGGCTTGGAGATCAAAGAGATTCTAATGGCTTATTGATTGTAAATAATGTTTTAATAAATGCTGGTGATCAAAAAGAGGATTTTAAAATTCCTGATAATGTTACAGCTATAGGAAGCTGTGCTTTTAAAAACTGGACTGATTTAAGTAAAATTCAAATTCCTGATAGTGTTACAGAAATAAGAGATAAAGCTTTTAGTGGATGTATTAATCTTAATAATATTATAATTCCTGATAGTGTTACAAAAATAGGAGAATCTGCTTTTGAAGAATGTACTAAGCTGCAAAAGATTGAAATTCCAGGTAGTGTAAAGGAAATAGGATCATATGCTTTTATAAGTTGTTCAAACTTAAAAAATGTCATATTAAATGAAGGTACAAAAACAATAGGAACTGGAGCATTTAATCTATGTAAAAACATAAAGGTTTTAGAAATACCTTCTAGTGTAATAAATACTTATCAGGATACTGCTTTTGATGAAGGAGTAACTATTATAAAAAATGGTACTTCATATGTTAATAAAGATCCGTATAATAACTCTTCAAATAAAAAAGATACCACATCTCAAACACTTACAGTAGAATCAGGATGGCATAAGGAAGGTGATTATTGGTACTGGCTTTGGAGCGATGGAACTAAGCGTAATGGATGGTATGAAGAAAATGGTAACTGGTTTTATTTTTATGGAAATGGTCAAATGGCAACAGGTTTTATAAATCTTAATGGAGCTATTTATTATTTAAATCCTAATAGTGATGGATACCAAGGTGCAATGAAAACAGGATGGAATAAAATTAATGGATATTGGTATTATTTTAATCCTCTATCTGATGGTTACAAAGGATTAATGGCAAGGGGCTGGCTTCAAGAAGGAGGAAATTGGTATTATTTCTATTATGACGGAACAATGGCCGCAAATACAACAATAAATGGATACTATGTAAATTCAAGCGGTGCTTGGGTAAGATAAGAATATTTTAGATACTAATTTAAAAAGAAAATATAAGTAGAAAAACCGTTTTAAGATGCCTTATTTCTACTTGGTACTAAAAAATTTAGCACAATATCAGTTATGTATAAATATAATCTACAGAAAAATAAGAAGTTCCTAAAGTGGTACTTCTTATTTTTTTAGTTAATGATTTAAAAATCTAGATAAAATATTAAAATATAGTTGAATTAGTAATTTAAAGTGGTAATATACTTTTATGGATTATATTAACTTTATATAAATAATATGTACTAAAATAAATACTAATTAAAAGGGGAGAAAATAATGTTAAGACATAATAAATTTATTTTAGGAATGCTTTCACTTGCAATAAGTACAAGTATTATAAGCTATAAGACAACAATAAAAACAAACGCTGAATCAATACAATTAGGAGCTTATGATTCAGAAGAAGATAAAGATTTACCAACCAGAGAAACCACTGATGAAAACGGAATTACATGGAATTATAAACTTCTTAATGATGGTACTCTTTATCTTCAATATGCAAAAAATGTTCAAGCTAACATGGAAGTTCCAGAAAAATTAGATGGGAGGATCGTGTCAGTTATTGGTGATATAGTACAATATGAACCATATCGTGATTATATTCCACGTGGTGATACTATAATAAAAAGTGTTAAAATACCATCGACAGTAAGATTTATAGGTCCACATTCTTTTAATTGTAGAAATTTAATAAATGTAGAATTACCAAATACTACATGGGTATCAGAATATGCTTTTACAGATGCACCGTGGCTTGAAAATCAAAGAAATTCTAAAGGATTAATAATAATAAATGGTAGGCTATTAAGTGCAAAGAATCAATCTGGAGATATTAAAATTCCTTCAAATGTAAAAGAAATAGCAAATGGTGCATTTACTGGTGGGCACAATATAACTAGTGTTACTATTCCAAATAGTGTTACAGAAATAGGAAATAATGCCTTCATTGATTGCAGAAATATGGAAAGTATTAAACTTCCTGATAATATTAAAGAAATAAAAAGTTGTACTTTTGCCTATTGTCATGAACTTAAAAATATTAAAATACCTGATAGTGTCACAAAAATAGGCGATAATGCTTTTTCTGAATGTAATAAATTAGAAAATATTATAATTCCTGATAGTGTTGTAGAAATAGATAATGATGCTTTTTTTGAATGTACTAGTTTGAAAAAACTTAAAATTTATAATGATAATATACACTTAAGACGTGGCTCATTTAGTAATTGCGATCAATTAAATAATGTTGAATTACCCTCTAATGCATCTATAGAAGAAGGCGCTTTTGATGAAGGAGTAACTATTATAAAAAATGGAACTTCATATGTTAATAAAGCACCAAAGAATACATCTTCAAATACAGGAAATAGTGTACCTCAAACATCTATTGTTCAACAAGGTTGGCATAAAGATGGTGATTATTGGTACTGGCTTTGGAGTGATGGAACTAAGCGTAATGGATGGTATGAGGAAAATGGTAACTGGTTTTACTTTTATGGAAATGGTCAAATGGCAACAGGATTTATAAATCTTAACGGAGCTATTTATTATTTAAATCCTAATAGTGATGGATACCAAGGTGCAATGAAAACAGGATGGAATAAAATTAATGGATATTGGTATTATTTTAATCCTCTATCTGATGGTTACAAAGGATTAATGGCAAGAGGCTGGCTTCAAGAAGGAGGAAATTGGTATTATTTCTATTATGATGGGACTATGGCTGCAAATACAACAATAAATGGATACTATGTAAATTCAAGTGGTGCTTGGGTAAGATAAGAATACTCCAGATAATAGTTTTAAAAAATCAAGGAAAAAATCATTTCAAGATACCTTATTTTCTACTTAATAATATAAAATTTTAATTTAGATTTTAAGTAAATTTAAAATAACTATGGTTATATATAATTATAGTTCATAAAAATAAGAAGTACCTAAGATGGGCACTTCTTATTTTTTAATTTAATAAGCAATTGTTAAGTCGGTAATTATAGTAGGTTTTCCATTTTCATACACTTTTTCTATTTTATTAGTTTTAAGATTATAACTGTATACATTCTGTGGCATAGAAGTTATATCTTGAAATAATATATTTCCTCCCCCTTTAGGTGCACCAGAAAAATAAAGTACGTTTCCGTTCTTAGACATAACAGCATAACTATTATTAATGGCTGAAATAATATAATTCTTATTATTAAAAATCATATCATCTGTTAAAAGTTTTGTAACTTGTCCATTTTCAGTAGAAACTTCATAAATACCATAGCAATTTTCATTATCAATATTTTCACCACTAATAATAGCTTTTTTACAGTCATAATTATATGAAATATTATCAATTTTAGTTGCATTAATTGATGCAATTTTTTTCATATTTGAGTTATCTGAATTGATTTCATAGATAGAATATTCTATAGGTTTAATTGGAGTTTGAGTTTTATTTGCTTCAGTTCGTCTTTTTTCTTCTTCAGAGTTAGAATTCATAACAGCTATTATTTTATTATCTCTAATATCATATACTTCAGTAACTCTATCTTTATCTAACTCATCAAATATTATAGAAGAATTATCTTTTATATTATATTTTACAATTTTTGAAAGTGCCGATGAAGGGTCTATAACCTCAAAATAAATTGTATCATTATCGCCAGCTTTTCCACCGAATTTTCCAAGTTTATTAGTCGTAAGTTTCTTTATTTGTTTCGTTTTTAAATCTAATGAAAATACTTGCCAAGTTTCTTTTCCAAGAGCATTCATATAAACCAAAGAACTTTTATCATCCGATAAATTCCCACTTAACCAAACATCTTGATTTGAAATTAATATACTTTGTTCTTTAGTTTCTGGATTTACTTTAGTAATGCTACTTTTACCATCTGTGTCATATGTAGAAAAAATAAGTTCTTCATTGCTGTTATTTGATGAAATATTTTTAGTAACTTTTACATTAATATTACTAATACATATTAAACTTATAAAAATAATACCCAAAATAAATATTTTTAAATTATTATTTAACTTATGTTTAATATCTATCCCCTCCACTCTCAATAATTTATTAAATTTATCTACTACTTAAATAAAGAATTATTAAACAATATATTCTGATTTTAGAATACTATAGTAAAAAGTAATAACTTCCTTATTATCTAAAAGTTTTAACTTTTCATTTTTTCTAAATCTATATTTGAATCCACATTTTTCAATTACTCTTTTTGAATTTTTATTAAAATCAAAATGCCCACACCAAATTAAATCTAGCTTTAATTTATCAAAACCGTACTTAATTAAACACTCTACAGCCTCTGGAACAATTCCTTTTCCCCAATACTTAGGATTTAAAACATACCCTATTTCCTTTTGTTTTAATTGAGTGAGATTAATATCTGGTTTTCTATCATGAAGTCCTATTCCACCAATAACTTTATTTTCTGATTTCAAAACAATAGCATATGTATCATTATTTTTAATAAACATTTTTATTATTTCTTTACTTTCATCTTCACTTTTATGTGGTGACCACCCAGCATTAGGACCTACTAATCCACTTTTAGCATATTCATATAAATCCTTGCTATCAGTTTCCTTCCATCCTCTTAATATTAATCTTTCAGTTATTAATCTTTCAGTTATTAATCTCTCCATATATCTTCTCCTTTTTTATTTGTAATAAATTAATATTATTGATTTATTATAACATAATTTGTAAATACAACATTATCCAATCTTCAAAAAACATTATTTAAATTAATATTTTTTATTTATAAAATGATAGAATATAGAATGTTATTTCGTATATATAGGTGTGTTAATAAAAAACGACTTGAAAGGAGACGGCATGGAGGACAAACTGATAATTAAATATATAAAAAAGAGCAACGAAAAAGGTCTAGAACTTTTAGTTGAAAAATATGGTGGACTTATTAAAGGAGTTATTAATAGATATTTATTTAAATTGCAAAGTTATGAAGAAGAATGTTTTGATGATATATTACTTTCTATTTGGAATAACATAGATAAGTTTGATGAAGATAAAAACAGCATTAGAAATTGGATAATATCAATTTCTAGATATAAATCAATTGATTATAAACGTAAATACTTATCCAAACTTATTAATCAAAAAGTAGATATTAATTTAATTAAGGATAATAAAGCTATTGATGAAGATCTTTTAGAAGAAGAAATTAATAATGAAATTAATGAACTATTAAGCAATTTAAATGATATGGATAGACAGATTTTTAGTAAAATTTGCTTTAAAGAAATGGATGTAAGTGAAATATCAAAGGAAATGAATTTAAAAAATTCCTACATATACAATAGAATTTCTAGAGGAAGAAACAAGCTTAGAAAAATTTTTCTATTAAATAGAGAGGGTGTAAAAGATGAAAAATCAGTTTGAGATTTTAAATAAAATTCAAAATAAAGATAATTATAATGAAGAAAACTTAACTGAACAAGAAAAACAAGCTATAGTTAATAGAATATCTAAAAAAATTAAAAATAATAAAAATAAAAAGTATTATAAAAAAGCAACGGCTGCTGTTTTATGCTGTATACTGCTTGGAAGTAGCTTAATGACAAATGAAGAAGTGTTGGCAGCGATTAACGATAAAATAGAAAAGACAATAGAAAGCTTCTTTGAAAAAGATGAAGAAGTAGTTAAAGATTATAAACAAAATGTGTTAAAGGAAGTTGAAGATAAAGGAATAAACTTTATAGTACATGAGGCAGTTATAGATGGAAATGAACTTTTAGTATCTGTATCTATAGATTATAGTAAGTTTAATACTAGAAAATTTAATACAAAAAGTAATGAAGTTTTTAAAATAACACCAAATTGGTCAAATTTTAATATTAATATTATTCAAAATGGAGAAAAGAAAATATTAAATGAAAGTGGTATAACATATAACAATAATGAACATGATAAAGATAAAATTCTTAATATGTTATTAACAGCAAAGATTGAAAATCCTAATTTAAAAGATAATTATACGGTAGATTTAAATATAAACAAGATGAATTCTAATACAGACAATGACATTTTGATTGAAGGAGATTGGAATCTAACATTTGAAGTTAATAACAATGATAATGGAAAAACTTATACTATTGATAAAAAAATTGATCTTATATCTCAAGATGAAAATATAGATGTAACTTTGGAAGAAATAAGAGTGTCACCTTTATTATTAAAAACACGATATAAGTTTAATGGCTCAAATGGTGAAAAATTTGTGAAATTTAAAATAGTGGACGAATATGGAAAAGAAGTTTGTGCATATGGTGGTGGCGGTGCTCCAGAAGGTGTTGAATACACATATATTCCTAATAAAGATATGAAATCCATAAAACTAATACCAGGAATAGAGAATACATTTGAAATTGATAATATAAAATATTTTGAAGATAAAGCAATAAATATAAAGCTTGATTAAATTAATATTACCAAGCTCTATATTACACATATATCCATATTTTCTCCCAAGGCATATAGTAATTAGTTTTACTTAGTAAAAATACCGTATATTCTCTTTTGAATAATACGGTATTTCTTTTAATCTATTGTTTTATTTGTGTAAATATTTTTAATATTATATTATTTAAATAAAAAAATATCTACTTTTGCTTCTAGTCAATCTGAACTTTATTTTTACTTGTACATAATATAAAGATATTACATATAAATTAAATGAATATTTAATCCTATAATCCAATTTTCTTATAAATTTCAGCAATAAAAGGACTTTTAAATTCTATATAACTATTAATATCCGTTGGATATTTTTTTGATGCTTGTAGTTTGATTTCACTATATTTTTCTCTATATTCCTTATGCGTTTTCAAATAATCTCGAAAAGCAATATGCCTTTCTAATTCTTTAGAATTCTGTGGACAAACATATAATTGGTGTGTCATAAACTCATGCTTTTCTATATATCCAAAAGCTTCTCTATCCTTTATACCTAAATCTCCTTCATGGTAATATCTTAATTTCTCCAAGTTAGATTTAACCTCGTGAAAATTATCATAATTTTTAATAACAACATCTATATCTATAATTGGTTTAGCATATAAACCTTCTATAGAAGTGCTTCCAACATGTTCAATTGCAACAATACTATTTTTAAGTGCCTTTTCTAAATACGATTTTATTTTTTGAAATTCATCATTCCATTTATAATCATACTGAACAACAATAACTCTTTTTGTTCTCATTTATTTATCTCCGATATTAATTAACATTATTTTAGTATTATGCAACAAAAATTACTTCTTTATATAATCAGACGCTTTTTTATGTTCAGATGAATTCATATGCTTTGAATTATATATTTCTACAGCTTTTTCAATACCATCAGTACTCATATGTGGTAGGTATGTTTCAATATATCCCCAATTTCCTGTCTTTTGTATAATTTCTATAGCTTCTGCGTCAGCTTGATTTTTTGAAATATCAGATGCAACTTCTATATTTTTAGGATTATTCTGACCATTCATAGTTAAATTCACAGAATTATCTTTACTATTCCATTCAACTTTAAAATTCATATATTCTAGCAATTCACTCATGGGCATATATAATTCTGCTTCAGAATCTTTTTCTTTTACAATTGAAATTAATGGGTCTTTTAAATTTATCTCATTTCCATTAAAATAAACCTTATCCTTAGTAATAGATGCTGATTTTATACCTTCTCCTGAAGAAATAGTAGCACCTTCAGCGTTAGTAATAGTTTCTGATTTTTTTTCTTCTACTACAGGAACAGCGGCAACCTTAGTGTTTAATTTTGTTTTTTCTATTGTAAAAACAACTGAAGCTCCTATTATACCAATTATTAAGCCTACAACTATACTTTTTACATCAAATTTTTTCATCATTCTCTCCTCTTTGTTTTATAGCAATTTATTGTATAAATAGTACATAAAATTAAAAATAAATTTTCTATTATAATCTAATAAATTACTTTTATTACTTAATTTATAAAGTTATTTTTTATTATACCATATTTCCCCAACATATCATTATTCAATTTTCAAAGAACATCATTACCATTTATTATTCTAGATTCTACATAATATAAAAAATAAATTTCCTATAATTATGAGTATATAGGAATACAGACTTTTATAATAAATTTCTACTCATTAATATATATTAACTTTAATATGACATAAATTTAAATTGAACTTACTTTTATGCATATATTTTCCAATAACTATCAAAATACCTAAATAAGTGATGGTGTAAGTACAAATAATATATTATTTGTTTTGCTGCTTTTATTTAAAAATTTATGTTTTACATTAGGAGGAATACGTACAACATCTCCTTCTTCTAAAAAATACTCTATGCGTTCCAATTCTACGTATACCTGACCTTTCATAACAACAGCAATTTCTTCTTTATCAATATGTGAATAATAATTTTCAGTTGTACTTGAATTAGGATTTAAATCCATCATTAATAGTTCAATGTGTGCTTTCATAAAATCTGGTGTTAATACATCATAAACAATATGATCATTATTTTCACGATAAATCTTTTTACGATCTTTTTTCTTTGAAATTAATGAATCAGTATCAATATCATTAATAAAAAGTGTAAAAAGTGGTACATTTAATGATTTTGCAATTAGTTCCAATACATTTAGTGATGGATTTCCCTGTCCTCGTTCAATTTGGCTAATAAGTGATGTGCTAATACCTGAATAGTCTGCAAATTCTCTAATAGTCATACCATTCTTCTTACGATAATTAAGTACAGTTTGACCTAATCGTTGATGATTCATAGTATAATCTCCTTTTCATAATAATGTGTTTTTTATCTGTTTTGTGCTAACATATTAAACATCTAAAATAAAGCTATTTTTCATAACACAAATATAATATAATCATCTTGTACATTATATTATACATATTTTTTTATAATAAACAAAAGGAGATAAATTAATGAAATCACAAGTTAGTAGATATTTAGCTTTATTTTTGGGAGTATTTGCACTATCAACTTCAGCCATTTTTGTAAAATTGGCAAATGCTCCTTCATCAGTTATAGCATTTTATAGGTTATTTTTTTCAACATTAATACTTTTACCATTTTTATTATTTAATAATAAAAACCGACAAGAATTAATTGCACTGTCAAAAAAACAATGGGGGTTTGGTCTATTATCAGGCTTATTTTTAGCAATTCATTATGTTTTGTGGTTTGAATCACTAAATTACACGTCCGTTGCAAGTTCAACAGTTATAGTTACATTACAACCTCTCTTTTCTATATCTGGTGGGTATTTTCTATTTAAAGAACGTTTCAGCAAAGGAGCCTTAACTGGTTGTTTTATAGCAATTGTTGGTTGTTTCATTATAGGATGGGGAGATTTTCAAATAAGTAATCAAGCTTTATTTGGTGATTTACTTGCCTTTATAGCAGCAGGTATGATTACTTGTTATTTTTTCGTTGGTCATCATGTTAGAAAAAATTTATCACTGGTTCCTTATTCAATAATTGGATATTCTAGTAGTTCACTTTTTTTAGCTCTTTATGCTTATAATCAGCAAGTATCTTTTATTCATTATTCTTTACATACATGGTATTCCTTTATTGGTTTAGCATTTATTGCAACTATTTTAGGACAAACTATTTTAAATTGGTTATTGAAATGGTTAAGTACATCAGTTGTATCAATGAGTATTTTAGGAGAAACAATAGGAACTTGCATTCTTGCTTATTTCATTTTAGATGAGATTATTTCTTTGCAGCAAGGTATAGGTATACTACTGATTTTATTGGGCCTTGCCTTGTTTTTATTCCAGAAAAATAATAGTTAGATAATTAATGAAAATGTATTGGTAAATTTTAGCTAAAAAACTTGCCTCAAAGGTATTTTATCATCTGAACTATATACTATAATTAAAATACCGTATTATTCAATTTTGAATAATACGGTATTTTAAGGAATTATGTGTCTTTCTCAATTAAGTTATTAGATAAGAATTTTTGTATTAATTATATTATTTAAAATAAAGTATTATATTTTGAAATACTGACTTACCTTGGTTTACATTCTTATATACATGTGGTTTATTTGCCATAAATCTAATAGAATCACCCTTTTTTAATATAAACTTTTTATCATCTATGTTTATTTCAAGTTGTCCTTCAGTAACTATAATGTATTCCTCAACACCATCATTATGAGGAGTAGATATATGATTACAACCTAGTTCTAATTCTATAGTAAATATTTCGAAGCCCTTATTTACATCAAACGGAAATATAGGATAGAGTCTCATTCTATTATCATCTTCTAATATTGGACTAATATCATTTTGATGTATTACCTTTAAATCATCTTGATCTTCATTAATAAATAATGAAAATGATACTTTCAATCCAGTTGCAATTTTCCATAGTGTAGAAACTGTTGGATTTGACTGTCCCCTTTCTATTTGACCTAACATCGCTTTACTAACACCAGTTAATTTAGCCACTTCATCTAAACTTAAACTTCTTTTATTTCGTATATCTTTTAATTTATTACCTATAATTAAGTTCAAATCTTTCATTGCTTAACTCCTTTTATTTATAGCATTTTATATGTTATAACATATATCATTTTATAATATATTATTGATTATGTAAATTGTACATTGTATAATATAACATATATATTATTAATATAACATACAGGAGGTTTCAAATGACAAAAGCACTTATATTAGGAATATCATCCTCATTCTTTTTTTCTCTTACATTTATACTTAATCAACAAATGAACATTTCTGGCGGTAGTTGGCTCTGGAGCTCATCTTTACGATATATTTTTATGTTGCCAATTCTATTTGCTATTATGATTATAAAAAATCAATTAATTGACGTATTGGAAGATATAAGAAAAAAACCTATTCAATGGGTTGCTTGGAGTACAATAGGTTTTGGAATATTTTATGCACCATTAAGTTTTGCTTCAGCATATGGTGCTTCATGGTTAGTTGCTGGAACTTGGCAGATAACTATAATTGCTGGTGCTCTTATGTCTCCACTATTTTCCAGAAGTATAGAAACAGAAAATGGGCTCTGTAAAATAAGAAATAAAATTCCAAAAAAATCTTTACTAATGTCTTCAATAATTTTATTAGGTATATTTTTAATGCAGTTTGAAGAAGCAAAATCTATATCTGGTTTAAAAACAATTTGTGGTATTGCGCCTGTTATTTTAGCTGCATTTGCTTATCCTCTTGGTAATCGTAAAATGATAGAGGTTTGTAATAATAAGTTTAATACATTTCAAAGAGTATTTGGTATGACACTATGTAGTATGCCATTTTGGATAATTATATCAATCTCAGGCTTATTATCTGTTGGGCTACCAAGTAAAAATCAAATATTTCAGTCCTTAATAGTTGCTATTTTCTCAGGTGTTGTTGCTACAATACTATTTTTTAAAGCAACTGATATAGTAAGTAGTAATATACATAAATTAGCAGTTATAGAATCAACACAATCTTGTGAAGTGCTATTTACATTGATTGGAGGAGTATTTATATTTCATGACAAAATTCCAACACATATTGGCTTAATGGGAATAGTACTTGTAGTTATTGGAATGATTTTAAATAGTCTTATTAAATGATAGAATTTGTTTAAGAAAACAAATTCTATCATTTACTTCTGCATATTTTATAATTTTATTAATTCATTATTAAATTTTAAAAAGTAATGTGTATGTTTTTTCAATATATTCGTTATGTAGATTTATCTAAATATAAGTTCCCTATACTCTAAACATATAAGGAACTCTAAAAATAAATATTTTTACCAAGTTTCATAGTGTATTATTTCTTCAAGATTTTTTCGTGGACGAGGCTTGGGTTCTTCATCTGCATAACCAAGAGTAATAATGCCAACTACATATTTATCATTTGGTATATTTAAAATTGGTCTAATTTCTTCTTGAGTAAACCATGCAACCCAACAAGTACCTAATCCTAAGTTGTTTGCTTCAAGAAGAATATGTTCCATCGAAATTGATGTATCTCTAATTATTTGTTTAAGTTCTTCCTGTGGACTGTTTTCATTTAATGACAAATTACCAGCATCTTCTGACATTCTACATCTTATATCTCCAACACACACAATAAAAACTGGAGCTGAAAGCATCCATTTTTGATTATGTGCTACTTTAGCTAGTTTTTGTTTATTTGATTCAGACTTTACTATAATAAAATGCCAAGGTTGTGTATTGCTCCCAGATGGAGCAAGTCTTGCACTCTCAAGTAACTTAATTATTTTTTCATCTTCAACTAATTTATCAATATATTTTCGTATGCTTCTACGCATTTCAATCTCTTTAATCATATCATTACATTCCTTTCTTTAATCTATAATATTAAATTTATATATTCTTTTAGTCATAATATACATCTTTTAAATTTTAATTTCCATAGTTTTCTACTGAATGATATATCTTTCTATAAATCCCTATTTATTTATAATATAGATAAAATGTAAAAAACTATTGACATTTTTTATTAAGATCCTTATTATTAAAATGTAAAAAGAATTATACATTTTAAGGAGATGTTATTTATGAAAGCTTTAAAAAAAATGGATGAAATGCAATTAAACATCAGTTTAACTTCAATTAAATTTGCATGGTTTTATACAGTAATTTTTTTATTTATGTGGTCAACTTATGATTTTATTAAAACTGGTTCGTTTAATAGTAGTCTAGCATTCTTTCTTTTAATTACTCAAAATCTTATATATTTATGTGTACATTTTATAATAAATAAAAGGATGAACAAATGAGAAATAAAATTAAAGAATTAAGAAAAGCTTTAAAATTTCGTCAAGAAGACCTTGCAAGTGAACTTGGTGTTACAAGACAAACTATTAATGCTATTGAAAATGAGAAGTATAATCCTACTTTAGAACTAGCTATGAAACTAGCTAAACTGCTTAATACAACTGTTGAGGATTTATTTTCACTTGATTGATAACAAATTTAATTATTTGACATTATAAGTTGATTATGGTGTATTTACAAATATAATACCAATATCAAGTTTAAAATATTCATAAAATGAAATACCTAGAATTTACTTTAATAATTTCCATAAGAATTCTACTTAATTTTACTAAAAAATATCACATATAATGTTGCCATTATATGTGATATTAAATTTATCTGATCTACTCTATTGTAACGTTAATTTTGCTACCTTTTTCACCGCCAAACATTATATAACCGCCACCTGATAATGTTGCAGTATTATTTTTAGTTAATGCACTTTGATTTGTACATACACCGTCTTTTGTATATACTAAAAATCCACTATTTTCAGGTAATTCTACTGTAAGTTTTTTTCCTTCTAAATTATCATTGACCTTATACCATACATTGTATCCATTATTTTCTATAGTACAAACGCCGTTACCTTCTGGGATTTCTTTTAGACCATCTTGACTAATTAATATATTTTCAGCTGCTTTCATATATTCAATATTATTTTCTTTAAAGAAATTACAATCAAATGTATCCCTTCCTGCCATTACAGGAACTTCAATAACACTAATAGAATTATTTGCATCTATGATTTTGTTAGACATTTGATAACCATTATTAAAATTAACAGTTATAAAAGCTGGCAAAACACTAAATATTTCAGAATTATACTTATCTGTTAGATTAAAATATTTCTTATTATTTCTATCTTCCCAGGCTTTACTTACTTCTACGGCCAACTTATTTTCCTCTAATTTTTGTCCCATATATTGTGCTATTGCTGTTTGTCCAACTCCTGGCAACTTTACATACGAATCAGATCTTAAATAAATCTTACCATCCTTACTTTCAAAAGTAACTTTTTCACTACCATCTTGTTTCAAAAACACTCCATTACCATTGTAGATATATTCTGTATCCTGTGCTTTCGCTAAAAGTGATATATTTGAAACTGCCATTGTACCATTTTCATTCATCTTGACATTGATAATTTGTCCTGATGCACCATATGTTCCTTCATATTTTTTAATATCATCATCTATTAAGGTTTTAGTTGGATTATTAAAAGATTTATCACTTTTTATTTCTTGAATAATACCTTTTTCTTTTAAAGCATCAAGTAACATATTGCAAGCTAAGACCTCATTATATAAGCTACTTCCACCTGTTGAGGATACTGCTGCAACCATATTATACTCTGGTAATATAACAGTAGCATTGTGATAAAGTAATGTATCTCCACCTTTTGCAATAGCTTTTATACCATATTGGCTAAATGGAAATATATTTGTTCCATCAAAGCCAAGTCCATAGTTAAAAATATTTTCAGTATTATCTATGTTATCTAACCACAAACCGTTTTGGTATTCACCACTTATCATCTGATTAACAGAATTTGCTGAAAGCAATGTACCATTCTTTGTGAATATATTCCCAAATTTACACAAGTCCTGTGTTGTTGAATATATCCCACCTGCACCAATTATGTTTGTACTATCTGGTGGTGTATCTACTGTAGGTGCAATTGTACTATACGTTTTTGCAAGCTTATCTCTATTAAATCCATCTTGTGTAGTTTTTGTATTATCCATTTTTAATGGTACTGTTATATTTTCATGAATGAAATCTGTAAAGCTTTGTTCAGTTACTTTTTCAACCAATATTTCTGCAAGTGTAAATCCATCATTACAATATACAGAAAATTTACCTGGTTCAGCTTTTAATCTTTGAGTTTTTAATTGCTCTAATAATTTATCATGGGCAATTGTATCATTATCATCCCATAAGCTTGTTCTTGAATATGCACTCCCCATAATTCCTGATGAATGATTAAGCAACATTCTAGTCGTTATTTTTTTATATCTTTCATCTTTCATTACAAACTCTGGAATATAATTTACAATAGGCTTGTCTAAATCAACTTTTTTCATATCTACTAATTTCATTATAGCAGCTGCTGTAAAAGTCTTAGATGTTGAACCAATCCCATACATGGTATCACTGGTTATACTCCTATTGCTATTTTTACTATATACTCCACTACTTCCTGATGATATTATATTACCAGCATCCATCATTGTATATTGCACACTTGTTACACCATACTTTTCAACAAGTGTATTTGCCTTTTCTTTAATTGTTTCATTTACATTAATAGAATAATTGGAATTAATCTTTTCTAATGGGTTTATTGCAGCATTAACAGGTTTACTTCTATTTCCACATACTAAAGTAAGTTGCGTTGCTAAAAGTAATGCTAAAATTTTTGAAAATTTTTTCATTTATTTGCCTCCGAACTTTCTGTATATTTAATATATTATTTAAAAGCGAAGTGATATTTAACAATATTATACTACCATAACAAGTTTTTGTATATTGAATAAATATACTTATCTTTATTGCTTAATTTTCTTTTGATTGCACTTTAAAAGTATATTTTTATAAATACTAAGCAAAATATACTAAAGCGAGGTGAATATAAATGAAAATTAAAAAGTTTTTAATATTTCTTTTAATTTCAACAATTACATTTACAGAAGTTCCAAAAGCAATTCCTCCTGTATCAAATACCTATAAGCAAGGAATATATGATATTACAGATATTAAGGAAGTTAAAGCTACTGCAGAATTTTTAACACCTAATAATGCTACTAATTTAATAATATTTAATTCCAATGGCTATCAAACTTTTTATAAGAGATTTGATACCGTAAATGAAGTTGTACATTTAGGTACTATTAAAGATGATGATATTGTTGTAATAATTGGTAAAGGTGAAATTGCTATTACTATTTCTTATGTAGATGTTCATTAATTTTACGTATTTTTTATATTTTAAGTTTTAAACAACATATTTTATAAATTAATTTTCAACTTTTTTGCTTTCATTAAAAATAGAGAATATTTATTTTTTTCACCATCTATAACCTTTATACCATTGAAGAATGTACTTGATTTGATATCATTAAATCCGGCACTACTGAAAACACTTTTTAATTCCTCTTGATTAAAACCATTATGTCCATCAAAATTAGGATATCCTTTATGAAAACTTCCATCATCTTTATCTAAATCTACAATACATAAATATCCACTTTCATTAAGCAATTCATAAAACCTCTTTATTATTTTTTCAGTATTACAAATATGATGTAATGCCATAGAACTATAAATAACATCAAATTTCATATCTAATGAATTTTCATCAAATATATCTAAATGCCTAGCAATCATATTATTAACTTTATACTTATTAATTTTAGAATCTAGTATATCTATCATTCCTCTTGATGAATCAATTAAAGTGATTTCTTTAAATTTATTATAAAGATTGAAACTTATCAGACCCGTCCCACATCCAAACTCCATTGCAGAAAAATTCTTATCAATATTAATTGAATTGTTTATTTCATTTGCTATTACTTTTGCTCTATTAATTCTTCTTTCAGTGTCCCAAAATTTAGCCTCATTATCAAAACTCATTTTTAAATCTCCTTCCTAATTTCATTTTATTTATTAATCATATATTTTTAAATTCATTACATTTTCTTTGATTCAGTGTACAGAATAGATTTTTAGGGTTTACTAAATTAATGATTCTTTTTTATATTCTTCTAAATCAAACTTTATTTTTACATTTTTTCATAATATTTATTATCTCTCTAACTATGTGTATAAATCAATTTAATTTGAATAAAATATGTTTATGAATCATTATAATTTTAAATGTTATTAGTTATTATTAATTAGCTATTTTCATTTTTAATATTATAGATATTTTATATTTTAGGAGACATTATTATGAATTTAGAGGATGGAAATATATATCATTCATTATTTAAAACAACTTTAATATTTATGGTATTGTTATTTTTAACAAGAATTCTTGGAAAGAAACAAATGAGTCACTTGACATTTTTTAATTACGTTACTGGAATTACAATTGGTTCTATAGCTGCTAATATGATTAATGACTCTAATACAAATTTTTTTAATGATTTTTTAAGTTTAATTTGGTGGTGTATATTAACTATTTTTTTTGGATATATCGGTTTAAAATCAGGAACTTTAAGAAGTATACTTGATGGGCAACCAACTATTTTGATAAAAAAATCATTAAAATCAAATCAGATTAATATGGATGATTTGTCAATGTTGCTTAGAAAAGAAGGGATATTTTCTATTCTAGAAGTAGATTATGCCATTTTAGAACCCAATGGTAACTTAAGTGTATTAAAAAAACAACCACAGCAGCAAATAACAAAGAAGGATATGAAAATTTCCACATCTAATATAAACTATATTCCATCCGAAATAATTGTTGATGGTAAAATAATAAAACATAATTTACTAGAAATAAATTTAACTGAAGAAGAATTAAAAAAACAACTTAGACATTATAATATTAATTCTGTAAAAGATGTTTTTTATGCTGAAATTCAAACTGATGGTACCTTCTTTATAGATAAGAAATAATTCTTATCTATAAAGATTTTGCCCTTATTCAATAAAACCTTTTGCCTGCATTCTTTCTGCATTATAAAATAATGCCATTCCAGTCTTCATCTTTTTAAAATTCATTTTCTCATAAAAAACTTCTTTGCCAGGTGATGCATATAATATAAAATTACATTGAGGAATACATTTTTTAATACTCTCAACAACCTTTCTTCCAACACCTTTTCCTTGATATTCAGGTAATACTGCTACGTCATAGATTGCTGCTTGATAAATTCCATCTGAAATTGCACGACCAAAACCAATAAGTTTATCATCATCAAATACAAATACAACAGTATGACTGTTTTCAAATGCTCTTTTGTGCATCTCACCTTCAAAATATGCCATTCCAACTCTTTTTAATATATTAGACACATAATCCCAATTAATATTTGAACAATTGTATTGAATTTTTAGTTTCATATATACTCTCCTTTAAATACTATTATAAGATAAGTATAAATCCTTACCTTAGGTAAGATGCAAGTGAAATTTTATTTAATAATTTGTGAAAAGCGTAATAGATATCCATCAGGATCTTGAACAAGTATTTCTTTTTCAATAATTACCTCTCCATCACATTCATAATGACTTTCAAAAACGTCTCTAAATAAAGTAATATTATTTTCTTTAAGTTTGTTACAGATTTTCGTCACATCTTTAACATTTATTTGAAAATTTATTCCTCTTCCAAATGGATATTTTAAATCCCCAGTATTCCAATAACCATTAATCTCTTCAAGCATAATTTGTGCTTGTCCTAGAGAAATAAACATAAATTTATCCTCTTCTCTTTCATATTCTAAATTAAATCCCAAAATATCTAAATAAAATTGTTTAGATATTTTTATATCTGAAACTGACAATTCAGGTACAATCCCATTAAATTTCATCTTATTCTCCTCCTTATTTTATCCATATATTTTTATAAAACATAATTAAAATAGTCCACTTGAAAACACACCTTAAATCCACTGTTTAAATATAGATTATATGCTATAGGATTATTGGAATCTACATCAAGAATTGCTTTGTTTGTCTTTGTATAAGCTATATTAAGTGCTTGTCCGAGTAATTGTTTTCCATACCCATTATGTTGATATGATGGCATGATACCTACCCCATAAATAAATGTAGTATTATCTTGATAGTTAAGATTAAAAATACCGATAGGTATTCCATTATAATAAGCTATATAACCCTCCCTATCTTCTGATTCAATTGCATTATCAGTAAAATTATTATCTTCTGATATTTTAAAAATAACTTCTGATAACTCCTGAAATATCAATTTATTTTCTTCAGTTAATAAATGATATTGCAAGTCTATACTTTTAGGTATTTCTGGCCTATTTGTATGCAACATTCTATATTCTGAACGTTTCCATTTTGCAGTTGAAAATTTATTTAATACTGCTTTACCTGATTGACTATTGGATTCTATTGCAAAAAGTAAATTTGAAATTTTAGTACTTTTTATGATTTCTAACATTCTTTGAAACACTTCTGAGAAACATCCCTTTTGACAATACTTTGGATGAGTAAAAGCAATAATCTCAACTTCATGTACTTCTGGCATAAAAGTAGTTAAAAATGAAACAAGTTTATCACCTTGATAATAAAGATAGAAACATGGTATAGTTTTATCAAAATTTATTTCATTTGATAAAAAAGCTCTATTTTCTAACTTCCATGTGTCATTACACACTTTCTGCAATTGTTCTATTTCTTTTATTTTCTCTTCACTTAATTTACTAGTTACTTCTATTCTCAATTTGAACCTCCTAATTAGATTAGATTGTTTTTAATTCAAATGATAAATATTTTTTAGACATTTTAATCATATTAGACTTATACAAAGCTAAAGATCATAACTCAATAATTCACCATCACAATAAAATTCATAATCTTCATTAAGTTTAATTTAAAACATAATTAATGTTTTTCTTTTTATAAGTAAATTATTTTCTTAAACCTTTAAATTTATTTTCCATTTTATCATAATTAGTATACATATTGATATTTATATTTTCAGTTATACCCACTTATTACAAAATATACTTATTGAAAATTTTATATATTTAATATATATTTGATATATATATTTAGACGTTTATCTAAATATCTAATTAATAGAAAGGAGCGTGATTATTTGTCATTCAATGATGCTTTTAAAGCTCTTTCAGATAATACACGAAGAGAAATTTTAGATTTACTAAGAGATCAGGACATGACTGCAGGCGATATTGCAGATTATTTTCAAATTACAAAACCTAGTATATCTCATCATCTAAATATACTTAAACAAGCTGGATTAGTAAGTGATGAAAGAAAAGGTCAATTTATATATTACTCACTTAATACATCAGTTTTTGAAGATGTAATAAAATGGTTCGTATCATTTTTAAATAATTCTAAAGAGGGGGATAATCAAAATTATGAAAAATAAAAGTACTTTTTATAATATTATCTTAATAATATTAGCATTTTCAGTTAGCATTATTTTATATAATAAGTTACCTAACCAAATGCCTATGCATTGGAACATCGCTGGAGAAATTAATAGATATGGTTCTAAATCATTTGCAGCATTTTTACCGCCAGTACTTATGCTACTAGTATGGCTTGGTATGTTGTTAACTCCAAAGATAGATCCAAAGAAGGACAATTACTCTAAATTTGATAAAAGTTATAATATTATCATAAATGTTACTCTAACATTTTTATTTATTTTACATATTTCTGTTATAGCAGTATCTCTTGGTTACAATGTTCAAATAAATAGAGTTATCCCATTTATGTTAGGTATATTGTTCGTATTCATAGGAAATTATCTTCCAAAATCTAGACCTAATTTTTTCTATGGAATTAAAACTCCATGGACATTAACAAATGAAGATACTTGGAAAAAAACTCATAGATTAGGTGGAAAATTATTTGTATTATCAGGAGCGATTATAATTATAAGTTCACTATTCTTTAATAAAAACTTACAATTTATAGTTGTAATTATTTCAATTTTTATTGCTGCAATAATTCCCGTAATAGCAAGTTACTTTTATTCTAAAAATAACATATAAATTAAAAAGAGATGAAATTTAAATTCTAAAAAATTTCATCTCTTTTTATGTATTTTTATATAATAATTAATATTTATAATATTTTTTATTATATAAAAATATAAATAATTGATATTTATATTTCTTAGACTATTTTTATTTTTATACTCATTGGTATTATATTTAACAATATGTTATAGTATATATAAACATTTTTGTATAATATTTCTATAAAAGGAAAGGGGGATATTATTTTGAATTCTCATCGTTTTATATTTGATTTAGCATTAATCTTATTAAGCACAAAAGTTTTAGGTTTAGCAAACAAGCGTTTTCAACTTCCTCAGGTTGTTGGTGCTTTAATGGCAGGGGTATTATTTGGACCTACCGTCTTTAATCTTTTAAATGAAACAGAATTTATAACTCAACTTTCTCAAATTGGAGTAATAGTTTTAATGTTTTGTGCTGGCCTTGAGACAGATGTAAATGAATTAAAGAAAAGTAGTAAATCATCATTTATTATTGCTTTGATAGGTGTACTTGTACCTCTTGTAGGTGGATTTATAGTTAGCTGTTTTTTTAATAATGATTCTTCTATTTCAGATGCATCTTCAAGCCTACTCTTACAAAATATATTTATTGGAGTTATATTAACAGCAACTTCAGTCAGCATAACAGTTGAAACTTTAAAAGAATTGGGCAAGCTTAGCACAAACGTTGGAAGTGCGATTTTAGGTGCTGCAATTATAGATGATGTATTAGGCATAATTGCTCTTACTATAGTTACTAGTTTTGCAGATTCTAATGTCAATGTTTGGGTGGTATTATTTAAGATTTTTGCATTCTTTATCTTTGCAGCAATTTGTTGTTTTATATTTTATAAATTCTTTTCAAAGGTTCAATTAAGGCATGATAAAGGTATGCGTAGATTTGTAATACTTTCTTTTGTATATTGCTTAATACTTTCTTATTGTGCAGAGGTATTCTTTGGAGTAGCAGATATAACCGGTGCATTTATAGCTGGGCTTATAATTTCAAAAACTACGTATTCTAAATATATAACATCACGTTTTGAAACACTTTCATATATACTACTTTCTCCAGTTTTCTTTGCTAGTATTGGAATAAAATTCAAATTGCCCGCAATGACTGTATCAATGGTTATCTTCTCTATAGCACTTGTATTAGTTGCTATTATAACTAAAGTTATAGGTTGCGGAATTGCGGCTAAATTATGTAAATTTTCTTCTTTAGAATCGCTTCAAATAGGTACTGGAATGATATCTAGAGGAGAGGTAGCTTTAATAGTTGCAAATAAAGGTGCTGCTTTAGGTCTAATGTCTTCTATATTTTTTGGACCTATTATAATAATGATAATCATAACGACTATTGTTACACCACTATTATTAAAAATAGTATTTTCAGACCGTATTACTAAAAACAATACAAAAATCCAATCCAGTGTTTAAAATATAAAATAAGGACTTAAAAGTAATACAATAACTATTACAATTAAGTCCTTTTATATTATACGAATTTATATTTTATTTCCTGAACTCATCTTAAAAAATGTATATCTCTAAATTTACTATTTAAATCTATCTTTTATCTTTATCCAATAGCTAGTATATGTACTTTCAACTCAATTAGTAAATAATAATTATAATATACCTTCTTTTTGATATGTTTGTATAGATTTAACTATATAACTTAATGTACAAAAATCCCTATCAATTCTATCTGCAAGAATTTTTAATCCGGATATTAAATTCTTCTCGCTAAACTTTTCTAAAAGAATTATTATACTTAAAGTATTAATTTCACCATCTTTATTATCTAGTAATCTTGAATTCCTTACCTTTTCATTTGTTAATGCTAAGTTTATAGCATTTTTTAAATTTTCACTTATATTGATAATTGGTGCTTCCTCAAATATTCTAACTGATGATTCATCGAATTCCAAATTTTTTGCAACACTTATATCAGTAGATACAAATATTACATTCTTAAATTCTGCCTCTTTAAAGTCTACATCAGTTAAATTTACCCCTTCAAATACAGCATCTTCAAACTTTGCTTTTTTAAATTTACTTTTCTTTAAATTACTACCAATGAATTCAGCTGATTTAAATGTGCATCCAAAAAAGTTACATCCTTTAAAATGTGCTCCCCTAAAACTTGTAAAGTTAAAATTTGAACCTGTAAAATCACATCCGTAACAGTTACTTCTTTTTAAATCATTGTACATGAAATTTTTGTTTTGTTTTAATTCCTTATTATAATTCAAACCAGTTCTTTGTCTTTTATTGTTATCCATTCACTCATCCATCTCTTCTATTTTATTTAGTTATGTTTTAAAACATAGTTTTTAGACACATGAAAATAAATAACAAGTCCTAAGTTGCAATTTATATTTTTCATCAGGCAAGGAGATGAATTAAACTAATAGCGTGCCTATTAGTTTAATTTGACAATGCAGCATGATGGAAAATAGGCTGGCAAAAGACTTGTTATTTTTTGATTGTGCCTTATTTCAATATATGATATCACAGTTTTAAGTATAATTATAGTAAAACTCTCTATTTAAACATCGTTAAATAATCTTTTTTACTAAAAATCCACCTTTTCTGATATTGCACCCATTTCTTTCATTTCTTCAATTGCTTCTAAATAAGCAGCATTTTCTGGTGAAATTTTTGCAGCCTCTTCAAAACAATATAATGCTTTATTAATATCTTCAAAATGATAATAACAAACTGCTAATTTATTAAGTAAAATATGATTTTCTTCATTAATTCTTAGAGACAGCTTAAAATACTTTATTGCTAATTTATAACTAAGTTTAAATTTATCATCTTCATAAAATTCTAAAATATTTTCCTTATTTATATATATGTTTCCCATACATTCATATACTGTTGACATTAAAGCACTATATTGATTTTTATCTTCTTCTGAAAATTCTTTTTCACATTTTCTAAAATAATCTAATGCACTTTCTCCATCGTTTAATTCTGCATAACAAAATCCTATATAGATATAGCTTAATTTATCATTAGTGTAAGTATTATACTCTTTAAAAACTTCTATAGCTTCATTATATTTTTGAGTATATCTATAAATAAGTCCCTTTATAAACAATGTATAATAATTTTTAGAATTAAATTCCATTGCCTTATTTGCAAAATATAATGCTTTATCTACTTTACCTTTTTGCAAATCACTCATAGCAACATTATTTAGAACTTCTGATAATTCTTCTTCATTTGATATTGTTCCACCTGTTATATTTATTCTATTTTCCTTTAAAAAATTGTCGATTTTATCCTGTATATCCTTATTCTTATCCATTTTTTAATACACCTACTTTTTATTTTTGTGATATATTTTAAAATATCAATCTTTACTTAAAACACAACATTATATTATCTCTACTTATAAATAATCTAATACATTAACTCTTATGATTGCTAGTTATACTATAAACTGCTTTTTTAATCCATAATAAGTATTATCATATCTTAATATTTAAAATACTTTATCTTCATTATATATTATAGACATATCTACTACAATTAATATTTAATTTTTATTACTAAATTTGCCAATAAAACAATAAACTTAATCCAAAAGTAAATACTTTTTTAGCCATGCACTCTTTCCAAATGTAGTACAGAAATAATGATAGATATATGATTACTTTTTATTCTTTAGTACTATTCATTTTCTCTTTAAAATACACTATTCTAAAAGTTATACACAGATTATCTAACAATATAATTTCCTAAAAAATAAAAGTAAGAGCCTAAATATTATAGGCTCTTATAATATAAACATTATCTAATTTTAAATAAATCAACTATCATACTAATTAACATCCACCTTATCTACTTTAAACCAAAAGCTTACTCCACCTTCAACATTTTTCACTCCATAAGCATTATTATGAAGATTTTGAATAGCCTTAACTATAGAAAGTCCTAATCCATATCCTCCATAAGCTCTTGTTCTAGCTTTATCAACTTTATAAAAACTCTCCCATACCTTTTCTTTAGATACTTCTGGTATATGCTTTCCTGTATTAAACACACTTATTTTTACTTTATCATCATCAATTATTTCACTTATATTAATAATTTTATTATTATCTATATGATTAATAGCATTATTAATATAATTTGTAAGTATTTGCTCAATCCTTACCATATCTCCACAAACAATGTAACTTTCATTTGGTTCAAACTGTACTTGAATGTTTTTTTCTGCAAAAATAGATTTATATTTATTAATTACATATTCTATTAATGATGTTATATTAAATTCAGTTTTTTCAATTTGAAAATAACCTGATTCAATTTGAGAAAGATTTAATAAATCCTTTACTAATTTATTCATTTTATAAGTTTCATTAATGATAACATCACAGTAAAATCTTCTATCTTCTTCACTTTCAGTAACGTTGCTAATAAGACCTTCTGCATATCCTTGTATTACTGCTAATGGAGTCCTTAATTCATGTGAAACACTTGAAATAAATTCTTTTCTCATTTCATCTATTTTTCTTTCTTTTTCTATATCTTCCTCAAGTCTTTTATTCTTTGTGTTTAATTCTGTAATTGCTCTATTAAGTTCTCCAGACAAGTGATTTATACTTCTTCCTAACTGTCCTATTTCATCTTTCTCTCTTATTTCGCATTTTTCACTAAAATTAAACTTAGCCATTTTTCGTGCAATATTATTCAGCTCTAATATTGGTTTAGTAAATTTTTTTGAAAATACATAAGCCCATGCACTTCCTAAGAGTACAATTACAATACCTGTTATAAGAATAAAATTATCTGCAATATTCACACTTTCACTTATTGAAAGTAATGGCACTCTTATAGCTAATATATCTCCATTATTTAATTTTGTTACAAGAGTAAGAAAGTCTATCTTAAGTTGTTCATCTCTTCTAGTTTCAAAAGTATAATCTCCCTCTATATACTTAACCTTGTTACTAACATCAACCTGATCTGGCGGAGGTGGAGCATTAGGATTAAAATTATTATCCTTTATATTTTTTTCATTTAATAATCTATGAAATGAGCTATATACTTGTTTGCCATTTTTATCTATAATATCAATATTACTTCCCGTTATATTTGCTGTTCTATCTAATTCATTTTGTATATCATTTGCATCCCCAGTATATATCTCTGATAAGTCTTTTGCATTTTGTATAAGTATATTTTTCTTTTTATTTAAATAATACTTTTCTAGATATAATGTATTTAATATACGTAAAACAAAAATAAAAAATATTAGTAAAAAAGTTATGGAAATAAAAAGCTTTGATCTTATAGACTTATTCATTTTTCTTCCTCAAATCTATATCCATATCCACGTACAGTATGTATATAATTGCTTTTAGAATCTAATTTTATTCTTAATCTATTTATATGAGTATCTACTGTTCTTAAATCTCCATAATAGTCATATCCCCATACTTTATCTAGTATCTGTTCTCTACTTAATGCTGTACCATAATTTTTTGTAAGATATATTAATAAATCATATTCTTTAGGACTTAAATCAACTAAACTCCCTTCTAAAATAACTTGACGAGCATTATCATCTATGCTTAGTCCATTAAATTCTTTAAACTTAGTATCCATAGACATTGTCCTTCTTAGTACAGCATTTACTCTAGCTGTTAATATATTAGGACTAAATGGTTTTGAAATATACTCATCTGCTCCAATTTCTAAACCAAAAACCTCATCAAATTCTTCTCCTCTTGCTGTTAACATTATAATTGGGACATTCGATTTTTTTCTTATTTCTCTACATACAGTAAATCCATCATATTCTGGTAACATAACATCAAGAATTATTAAATCGATTCCCTCTTCATTTGAAAATAAATCAAGAGCTTTTCTTCCATCCTCTGCTTCAATAATGTTATATCCTCCTTTTTTAAGAAAATCTGTTACAAGCTTTCTTATCAACGGTTCGTCATCAACTACTAATATCTTTTTTCCAAGTCCAGCTGCTGGAATTATTGCTTTCTTAACATTCATAATAAAATATTCTCCTTTTTATGGGATTTGAACTTTTTTAAATACATTATCAAATAGAAGTATTAACTTGCTGCATTTTTGCTCTCCTTTATTAAATTTTAATCTAACAGCATCCTGTAATTAACAAAATAGAAAAATGTCTAATTTATTGAATGTAATATAAAAATTGTTAATCATATGTATTAAATATTATTATTGTAGGATTTGTCTGATAGAATATGCCAGACAAATCCTTAGTACTTTTAATACATACATATATTTATTTTGATTTTATATATTCACTATGTTTTAAGTGAATGTTGCTATTTTAAAACATAACTTATGTTAAGTATAATTTTTACTTTAATGTATCAACTACATCTTTTAAATCATATAATTGTTCAGAATTTTTTCCTCCCATATCACCAAAATTTTGTCCCCTTGAATCTGTATTTTGCTTAGTATCTTCATTTAAATTCTTATCTTGTAAATTTTCAATATTTTTTTCATTCCCTTGTGATTGATTATTTGATGTAGTAGTATCTTTCCAGTCACTTTCTGAAACAGCTTTACCATTTTGAGTAACCCAATTCATGATTTCACTATTTTGATTTCCTCCCATACCTCCAGTAAGTACATATCTTACTTCTCCATTTTTAACTAATTCTTTAAATTGATCTAGCGTAAGTATATTGTCAGAACCTGAAAAACCACCAATGGCCATTACTGATTCACCAGTCTGAATTATTATATCTTGAGCACTTCTAGCTGATGAAACAGTAAGTAAGTATTTTTCATTTGTTGTATTATTTTTTAGAAATTCAATTAACTTAGTGTTTAAAGTACTACTATTTTGAAAACTTCCTCCACCAAACTCATCTTTCTGTGTACTCGAAAGAAGTTCTAAACCTGCACATGGAATTGTATCATTTACTTTATGAGTTATTGTTGCACTTGCACCAATAAAAGGAGTTATTAAAATGCTTATTAAACCAGTTACTACTAAAACATTCTTTAATTTTGTCTCTTTATTTTCTTTTAATTTATCGTTATTTTTATCTTTTATTGCATTTAAAATATTTAATATTCCAAGTATAACTGAAGATGCAAAACATAATATTAAAGATGCTATAATTGTATTTTTTATTCCAGTTGATATACTATTATAAAAATAAGACAGCATTAACATATGAGTTAAACCTTCTAGTACAAAAGCTATTGGTAAAAACCAAGCTTTCCATCCACCTTCTTTATAAAACTGCCACATTGTTGAAATTCCAATTCCAGCTAAAGCTGCAGCTGGTGGAGCCATCATTGTTAAATAATATGGATGGAATAACCCTGTTGTATAACTAAAATATATAAATTCAGGAACTAACCATACTATCCATAAGCTTAATGATAATTTCCTTTTGTTATCTAGCTTAAATCCTAATTTTTCTTTTATTGCGCCTGCTATAAATCCCAATAATGCAATTGGTAAAAACCAAACTATTTGATCTGATAAACTGTTTTTAGAGAATAATCTTGTAATACCAGCTGGCGTTTGTCCTCCAAAAGATCCTTGAAGCCCTACACCTTGACCTCCTGGTCCATTTCCATCAGGTTGTTGCATATTTCTATTACCTTTGCCATCTTCATTAGAAACTCCTGATGGTATTTGTTGAGCATTTCCATCTGGTGTTCCCCCAGGTACTCCTTGAATATTTCCGTTTTGTGCTCCTAGTGGCATTTGTTGTCCTTGGTTATTATTATCAGAAATCTCAGTATTGTTAGGCATATTATTAGCATTTTGAAATTGTTTTTGTCCATACCCTTTATCTGATTTACTGCTAAGACCAAGTCTCTCTAATCCATTATGACCAATTATAAGTTCTAAAACACTATTATTGGTACTACTTCCTACATAAGGTCTATTTTGTGCTGGTACTAAATCTACAATCATAGCCCAAGATAATGATACTGCAAAAAGAATAACTGTACCAAAAACAAGGTGCACTATCTTCTTCTTAAAAGATATAGTTGAAGAAAGAAGATATGTTATGTAAAAAGCTGGTCCAATCATATATGCTTCTAACATTTTTATATTAAATCCAATACCAACAAGTACTAAACCTATTGTAAGATACTTAACTTTTCCTTTTTCTGCTGCTATAGAAAGAGTAATGCAAGCAGTTAGTAGTATAACAACAAGTAAGTTATCTATTGTATTATTTCTGCTTGCAGCTACAAAAACTGGAGTTACTGCAAGGCATAATGCTGCTATAAGTCCTGCTACAGTTCCAAAAGATCTTTTAACAAGATAATAAATAAGCCAAGCTGAAATTACTCCTGCAAGTGCTTGTGGTAAAAGTATACTCCATCCACTAAATCCAAAAATTTTAGCAGATATTGCTTGTATCCAAAATCCTAGTGGTGGTTTATCAATTGTTACAAACCCTGCTGGATCAAAAGATACAAAAAAGAAATTTTTTAAGTTCATAATCATGCTTTTCACACCAGCAGCATAATATCCATTTCCATATCCCTCTATACCTATATTTGCAAAATTTAATATTGCAGACAATATTAAAATTAACGATAATCCAAAAGTCTCTTTTGTGAATTTAATTTTTCTCATTTTTGCCTCCTTATAGAAAATTATTTTCATTTGTTTTATCTAAATTTCTCATAATTTTACATTTAAATCTAATACCTAGTTGAACAGACATAATTTATTAATCTAATTATTAATTTAATACTTTTTATCAGTTCTTTTGTAATTTACTGTATTATCAATTATATAAATAGGTCTCCCCTTACTCTCATCAGAAATTCTTCCAATATATTGCCCCATTATACCAATACAACTTAAAGTTATCCCAAACATCATCAAATTAATCGCTATAATAATATCTAGATTTATTAATCCAGTTTTATTAAATATATCTTTTGCAAAATCAAAAACAATTAAACTTAATCCTATAAAAAAAGCCAATCCTCCAAAATATCCAGCAATAATAAGTGGTTTATATGATAAAGAGGTTATACCATCAAAAGCTAGTTTAATCATTTTTTTAAGAGGATACTTAGTTTCTCCTGCAAATCTTTCCTCTCTTGAAAATTCTACATATGTTTGTTTATATCCAACCCAACTTACAAGCCCTCTCACATACCTATTTTTTTCTGGAAGTGCTATTAATGCATCACATACCTTTCTATCTATAAGTCTAAAATCTCCTGTATCTACCGGAACATCAACACTAGTCATGCTTTTTAGCAATCTATAATATATCTTGGCAGTAAATTTTTTAAAGAACGTTTCGCCTTCTCTTTTTATTCTCTTACCATAAACAACTTCATAACCTTCTTTCCACTTTTCAATCATTTTTAAAATAACTTCTGGAGGATCTTGAAGATCTGCATCTATTACAATAACAGCTTCCCCCAATGCTAAGTCCATTCCTGCTGTTATCGCTGCCTGATGACCAAAGTTTCTTGAAAAATTGATAAGCTTTATTTTTCCATCCTTCTTACATATTTTCTCAGTTTTCTCTCTTGTTTTATCTTTGCTACCATCATTTACAAAGACAATTTCATACTCTTCATTAGTACAATCCATGACTTTTTTTAATCTCTTATAACTTTCATCTATAACAATTTCTTCATTATATAAAGGTACTATGACAGAATAAATTACATTATTACTCATTTTTTTCACCTCAAGTATTTATATATTTTTTAAATTTATAAAATATTTTTTCTTATTTGTTAATCTATATCTGAATTTTAATCTTAAATTGTCACAGTTTTGTTACAGTATAATCACAACTTATATACAATTAATACTTCATCTATATATTTATTTCTGATTAGCTATATAATTAAAGTCTAGTTTTCTATTTTAAATTTGCATTATTAAAAAGTTCTATTTTAAAAGCATATTCTTTATAAAAAAAGACTAGTTACTTAAATTTGTAACTAGTCTTTAAACTATATATTATTTCTTTTTAGTTTGTTTTTTTACTGTGTCTTGTTTTTTAGCTTTAACATCATATGCATTAATATACATTTCTCTCATTTCACTCATTAATGGATATCTTGGATTTGCTCCAGTACATTGATCATCAAATGCTTGCTCAACCATTTCATCAAGTGAATCATAGAATTTATCTTCACTTACACCAGCATCTTTAATTGTCATTGGCATTTCTACTTTTCTTTGAAGGTCTTCTACCGCTTTAATTAACAATTCAACCTTTTCAGAATCAGTGTTTCCACCTAATTGAAGATAATCAGCAATCTTTGCATATCTATTTTCTGCATTTGGATACTTATATTGGGCAAATGCAGCCTGCTTTGTTGGAGCATCAGTTGCATTAAATTTAATAACTTGATTTATTAATAATGAATTAGCCATACCATGTGGTAAGTGATGGAATGCACCTAACTTATGTGCCATTGAGTGGCATATACCTAAGAATGCATTTGAGAATGCCATCCCTGCCATACATGAAGCATGAGCCATCTTTTCTCTTGCTTTGATATTAGTTGTTCCTTCACTATATGCTTGTGGTAAATATTTAAATACTAATCTTATAGCCTCTAAAGCTAATCCATTAGTAAATTCTGACGCCATTATTGAAACATATGATTCCATTGCATGAACCAATACATCTATACCTGCACAAGCAGTTAATCCTTTAGGTGAAGTCATCATAAGTTCTGCATCAACTATAGCCATATCTGGAGTTAATTCATAATCAGCTAATGGATATTTTACACCTGTTTGTTCATCAGTTATAACAGCAAAAGGTGTTACTTCTGATCCTGTACCAGCTGAAGTTGCTATTGCAACCATTGTTGCTTTTTCACCTAAGCTTGGGAATCTATAAACTCTTTTTCTTATATCCATAAATCTCATAGCTAAATCTTCAAATTTAACTTCTGGATGTTCATACATAACCCACATAATTTTAGCTGCATCCATAGCTGATCCACCACCAAGTGAAATTATAACGTCTGGATTAAAGCTTAACATTTCTTTTGCACCTGCTTTAGCACACCTTAATGTTGGGTCTGGTTCAACATCAAAGAATATTTTATATTGTATTCTATTTCTATCTAATACTTCAGTAACCTTATCAGTATATCCTAATTGAAATAATACTTTATCTGTTACAATAAAGGCTTTTTTCTTACCCATATCATGTAATTCTTCTAAAGCTATTGGTAAACATCCATATTTAAAGTAAATTTTTTCAGGAACTCTAAACCAAAGCATATTTTCTCTCCTTTTAGCTACACTCTTAACATTGATTAAATGTTTAGGACCAACATTTTCTGAAACTGAGTTTCCACCCCATGATCCACATCCTAAAGTCAGAGATGGTGATAATTTAAAGTTATACAAATCACCTATAGCTCCCTGAGATGCTGGCATATTTATTAATGTTCTAGCAGTTTTCATTTTAGCTCCAAATTTAGCTATCCTGTCTTTTGATTTTATTTCATCAGTATAAAGAATTGATGTATGACCCATACCACCTAAAACGATTAATCTATCAGCTTTTTCTAATGCTTCTTCATAAGTTTTAGCTCTATACATTGCAAGTACTGGAGATAATTTTTCATGTGAGAAAGGTTCTTCTAACTCTACTGAAGCGACTTCTCCAACTAATACTTTAGCATTTTCTTTTACTGTAACTCCAGCCATTTCAGCTATTTTATAAGCTGATTGACCAACTATATTAGAATTTAAACCACCGTTTTCATTTAAAATGATTTTTCTAACCTTATCTACTTCATCAGATTTAAGAATATAAGCTCCTCTTTCTGCTAATTCTTTTTTAACCTCATCATAAACTTCATCTAAAGCAATTATTGATTGTTCTGATGCACATATAACTCCATTATCAAATGTTTTTGATAAAAGAATTGAATTAACAGCCATTTTAATATGTGCTGTTTCATCTATAATTGCTGGAGTGTTCCCTGCTCCAACACCCAAAGCTGGTTTTCCTGATGAATAAGCGGCCTTAACCATTGCTGGACCACCTGTTGCAAGAATCATATCACTTTCTCTCATAACATTTTGAGATAATTCAACTGATGGTTCATCTATCCAACCAATTATTCCTTCTGGAGCACCGGCTTTAACTGCTGCATCCAAAACTATTTTTGCAGCAGCTATTGTAGAATTTTTTGCTCTTGGATGAGGGGAAATTATTATTGCATTCCTAGTTTTTAATGCTATTAATGTTTTAAATATAGCTGTTGAAGTTGGATTAGTTGTTGGAACAATAGCTGCTATAACT
Source organism: Clostridium sp. CTA-5 (assembly GCF_054768135.1). NCBI lineage: Bacteria > Bacillati > Bacillota > Clostridia > Eubacteriales > Clostridiaceae > Clostridium > Clostridium sp. CTA-5. The sequence goes on from NZ_BAAAAT010000001.1 coordinate 1,152,598, forward strand.
CCTATTGGTTCTGCAACTTTTGTAATTCCATATGTAAAATCTTCTTCTAAAACTCCACAAGTTTTCATATCCTTATATTGATTATATATGTATTCAGCAGCAAAATGGTTTTTTACAACTTTATCTTCTACAATTCCCATTCCTGTTTCTTCTACAGCCATTTTAGCCAATTTAATTCTATTATTATTAGCTGCCATAGCTGCTTGTCTGAAAATCTCATCTACTTGCTCCTGAGTAAATTGAGCAAACTTTTTTTGCGCCTCTCTTAACTGATTAATTTTTTGTGTTAGTTCTTCAGGGTTTGTTACTTTCATTACATATTCCTCCTAAAGTAAATATAATTTTAAAAATTAACTAAAAAATAATAAAATACATTAATATGTTTTCTTATTATTTTTTTTATATTCTTAATTTCTAAATATTGTTGTTATATTATTGTTTTTAACTCTGCTCCCATTCCAAACTTAACTTAGGAATAATGGTGTACCCTATGATTACTTTTTATTCTTTAGGAGTATTGATTATATCTTTAAAGTACAACATTTTAGAAATTATCAATAGATTGTATAACAATATATTTTTTCTTATTGGAATATAAAAATACAAGCTTTAAAGATTTAGTTAAAAATTTTATTAACTAATCTTTTAAAGCTTGTTATAAATTAATATATATTTTACATATTAACTAAATTTTTCATTAAAGTTATTGAATCATTTTTCAATTTAGGATATTCTCCATTAAAACACGCTGTACAAAATCCATTATTATTTTCTTTTCTAACAGATTTTAATAATGCCTCTATAGTTATAAAGTTTAAAGAATCTGCACATACATATCTTCTTATATCCTCTATTGACTTAGTTGAAGCTATTAACTCCTTTCTATTTGATGTTGCTATTCCATAAAAACATGAAAATTTTATAGGTGGAGCTGCAATTATAACATGTACCTCTTTAGCTCCAGCTTTTTTTAATCTTTTTACTATTCCTTTTAATGTTGTTCCCCTAACTAATGAATCATCTATTAATATAATTTTTTTATTTTTTACATTTTCTTCTATTGGATTTAGTTTAATATTAACAGATTTTATCCTTTCATTTTGAACAGATTTTATAAATGTTCTTCCTATATATTTATTCTTTACAAAGCCTTGTCCATATAGAATCCCACTTTCATTAGCATATGATATTGCTGCTGGTATACCCGAATCAGGTACACCCACAACTAAATCTGCATCTATTTTATATAGCTTAGCTAATTCTTTTCCCATGTTCTCTCTTGCTTTATAAACGCTCATCCCACCTATTTTGCTATCCTCTCTTGCAAAATAGATAAATTCAAATATACACATTTTCTTTTCTTCATTAATTTCTTTTTTAACACTCTTTATTCCCGTCTTATCTATTGTGATAATTTCTCCTGGTTCTACATCTCTTATAAGTTCTGCACCTATAGCATTTAATGCACAACTTTCTGAAGCTAATATATAAGATTCGTTTAATTTTCCTATACAAAGTGGTCGCATTCCTAATGGATCCCTTACACCTATGAGTTTATCCTTATCCATTATCACAAGTGAATATGCTCCATCTATAAAATCCATCATATTTAATATACTCTTTTCTAAAGTATATCCTTTTTCTAGTTCATCTAATATTGTATATGCTAAAATTTCTGAATCTATTGAACTTTTTAGTTTATATTTACATATCCTTCTTTTTAATTCATTCCCATTCAAAATATGACCATTATGGGCTAATACTAGTTTATCTTTTTTATTATTTACTATTAATGGTTGTGCATCATTAACTGATATTTCTCCACTAGTTGCATATCTAACATGCCCAATTGCTTTATTTCCATTTAAATTATTAAGTAGCTCTCTATTAAATACTTCATTTACAAGACCCAAATTCTTATAACAATTTATTTTATCTTGTGAATATGATGATATACCACAACTTTGTTGTCCTCTATGTTGCAGCGCATACAATCCATAATAAGTAATCTCACTACAGTTTATATTTTCACCTAAATCTATAATACCAAAAACTCCACATTCCTCTTTTAATTTATCCTCTGACTCAAAATACACATTTACACCTTCTCTTAACTGTTTTTATAGCTATCTTAAATTTTTGTTTATGTTTACATCAAATCTTTTCATATATCAAAATACTTTTTAGGAAATTCACTTATTATAATATCTGCCTCTTCTAAGCACTGCTTTCCTGACCCTGGATTTAAAAATCCAATGCATTTCATTCCAGCCTCTTTTGCTGCCTTTACTCCATTTGATGAATCCTCTATTACAATGCATTCATCTGGATTTACCTTTAAGAATTTTGCTGCTTTCAAAAATATTTCGGGGTTAGGTTTGCTTTGTTTAACATCTTCTCCACTAACAATAACATCAAAAAGATTTCTGAGCTCTAATTTATTTAAAATCAAACTTATTAAATCTCTTGTTGATGATGAAGCTAATGCAACTTGTATATTTTTATCTTTTATGTCACTTATAAACTCTTTTACATTTTTAGTAGGAACTAATTTTAACCCTTCCATATGTTTCATAACATATTGTCTATGATAGTTTACTGTATCTTCTTTGCAAATTTCTAAACTTCTATCTTTTATAATTTTATCCCACATATTTTCTAGACTACAACCAACGAATCCCTCATGTTCTTCTCTAGATATGTCTATTTTAAAATGTGAAAATACTTCTCGTTCTATATCAAAATATATACATTCACTATCTACAATAACTCCATCCATATCAAATATAATTGCTTTAATATATTGTTTATTCATATCTCCCTCCTAAGTTCTTCTATTATTTGAATCTAAAATTACTTACCTAATTTTTAACTTTTCTAAAATTAATTATACTTTAAATTTATATTATAGATTTTTTAATATTTATTAACTAATCTATATTTTATAGAATTAATCTTTAAAATTATAATCTCTCAAATCTTAATAAATTGTAATTTTTGTTAGGCTTAAATTCCACAAATTTAAATTTCTTTAAAGAATCCAAATCTTTAAATCCCTCTCCATCAACTAATGATACATTATTATATCCACCTATTATTATTGGTAATTGCATAAGTACTATTTCATCTATTAAATCCTCATTAAAAAGCGACCAATTTAAATATCCACCACCTTCTAACATTATACTATTTATATTGAATTCATTTTCAATGTATTTAAATAAACTTTTAAAATCCACTTTATTTTCTCCAAAAATCAAATATTCTTTCCCCATACTTTTTATAAAATTTAATTTTTCATCATTTTTCCCCTTTTCTGTTGTTACAATTATTGTTCTTTCTTTATCCTTAAAAATATTTGAAGAAAAATCTAAATTCATAGTGTTGGTTGGTACTATTCTTACTGGATTTTTATTTTCTTCATATCTATTAGTTAAAAATGGATTATCTGTATCTATTGTTTTCTTACCAACCATGATTCCATCAACTTTCCCTCTAAATTTATGAATAAATTTTTTATCACCATCATCTAAAAAATTGAATAAATCCTTACTTGAATTTCCTGATCCTAAGGTTAATTTTCCATCTATTGATACCTGACTAAAAAGTGTTACTTTCATTTTATTTAATCTCCTCACTTTATTATTAATAGAATATTATGAATATTGAAAATATTTTTATTGCATTAAAGTATCAACTATCTCATCTATAGAGCATGATTCATTTTGTAACATCTTTAACCCAAATTCTAAATCATCCCATACTTTTCTCATCTTTAAATCTACTGGAATTGTTTCACTAAATTTTAATTGAGATAAGATACCTTTAGTAGTTTCTATTGCCTTTTTATTTGCCTCTGCAATTACTTTCTTATTTGCCGGTATTCTATGCACTTCATTTAATAGCCTTAATTGACATTCATCACTCATCATATATTTAACAAATTCCATTATAGGTCCCTTATACTCTGAGTTAAGTGAATTACAAGGGAAAACCCATCCTATTGTAGATGTAGTTACTTTTGCTTTTTTACCTTTTACATTAGGTATTAAAAATACACCTAACTTTTCATTACATTTTTGAAGCATATAATTATAAATCCATTCTCCATTCATCATACAAGCTACTTTTCCTTCAATAAATTTATCTAACATAACATCAGTCGCTCTGTAATTAACTATTACTCCATCTTTTAACAATTCTCTTAAAAACAAAAATGCCTCTTTTAATGCTTTAGAATCTAATTCTAAATTTTCATTCATTGGCCATCCACCAAATGCTGAAAAGAATGGTATGAACCAATATGGAACATTCATATCAATAGCTATTGGAGCTATTTTCTTCTCTATAAATTGGTCTTTCATTCTTATTAAATCATCAAAATCTTTAGGAATCTCTTTCATTAACTCTTTGTTATAATATATAACTGCATGATTTCCTCCTAAAATAGGCACCCCATATTGTTTTCCTTTATAGCTCATTGTTTCATAAATTTCTTTATCTGCATATCCATCAAATATAGATCTATTTACCTCTGAAAATAATCCTTGTTCTGCAAGTACCGTTATATCAGATGGAATAAATGCCATATGTGGTCCATTATATGTTTTATAAATATTACTAAGTCCTTCTATAAAGTCAACTATATTAGTCATATGAAGTTTAAAATTAAAACCTGTCTTCTTACTCATTTCTTTAGTTATATCTTCTAATAGACTTAAAGTTGTATCAGCAATTCCATCGAATTCATGCCAAATTATTATTTCTTTTTTTTCATTCAAATTCATTTTTATTTCCTCCAAATATCAATAAAACTTCTTTTCTAAAAAACTGTTAATTTATTATTTTTTATAACAAAACTACTATATATTTAACTTCTAATGTTTAACTTATATCTCTCCAAGTAATACAATAGCTTGACCACTTTTTAATTTATCAACATTTTTATTTAGAGATTTTCTCTTATCATTTTCTATACTATTTATCAAAATTCTAGGGTTATTTATATAATTAAATGATTTATTAATCTCTATATATTTTTCCTCGTTCATATTTAAATTAAATATGATTAAAAATGCTTCTTTTTTAGTTTTATAACTATATACAATAACCTCTTCTTGTGAATTTACTATCTCAAAGTTTTTTAATTCTAATAAATCTAAATATTTATTCTTGCATTCTTTTAATTGTTTTAGTAGTAAAATCATTTTATCTGCATTTTTGTTACTCCATTTAATTTTCATTTTATTAAAAAATGCTCTTGGTATTTCAGCACCATTTGTATTATCTGCTAATCCACAATTTATAGGTTCATCTTCATTAACTTCTCCCCCTGTTGTTATAAATGGTATCGCATTAGGTAAGAAATTATTAAATACTGCAATTGAACGAGCAAGTTTGACCCCGCCATCCCTAGTTGTTATTCTTGGAGTATCTGCTGTCTCAGAACACCCGAAAATATAAAGTTTTAGCTCTTGTAATTCTCTTAAAAAGTTTGTTAAATTATCTTTATTTATTCTAGACATTTCTAACCATTCACTGCCTAACATTATGTTATATCCACTTTCATAAGCTCTTTCATGATTTTTATTAAATAAATCTTCACTCATAAATATTGCATTAGGCTTTAATTCTTTTACTACATCAAATAAATGGCTTAATAATACTGGTGGTATAGTATGTCCTATATCTACCCTTATTCCATCTATTCCATATTCTAAAATATTGTAACGTAAAGCATCCTCAAAAAGTTTCCATAGACCATAATTAGGTTCTTTTCCAGGAAATTTATTAGTTTTTATAGTGTCAAACATAACATATGGCGCTTGATCTTTATCTAAGAATTTTTTAACTCCTGGATATACATCCATATATATTTTCAAAAAAGTAATATCTGTCCAAATAGGTTGTACATCATTTACCCAATCTGAATGTGCAGGTGGAGTTGTTATTTGCATTTCTTTTTCAACTAACATTAATAAATCTTCTCCTGTTTGTTCTGATTGTTTCTTTAATTTTTCCCATAAGATTGGGTTTAATTGATCTGGAGACTTAGAAAATTTCTTTAAATGTTCTTTAGTTTGTTGTGAGTTATATATTATTTCTAAATTATCATGAGTACATTCTTGAAAAACTCCTATCTCTGGTATTTCAGGAGTTTTGAACCCTTCTAAATGCTCTTTTTTAATCCAATATACCCAATCTGGGTGTTCCTTTATTATGTCACTATTACGTGCAGTAACTCTAGGTATAAAGTCATTCACAACCCTTATTTCCAAAAGGTGACATGCCTCAACTAATGCTGAAAACTCATTTTTAAGTGTAAAATCTTTAATATCATCTAATATCTTATCATGTAAATTCTTATCAAGTTCAAAGTAATTTTTTATTGCAAATGGTCCTCCAATATCTCCCTTTATATACAATTCACTGTATTCTGTTATTGGAAGCAAATATAATATATCTACGCCTATATCTTTTAACATAGGCAATAATATGATTAATCTAAGAAATGTTCCCATCTCTAAATTGCCATCATGATTATAATCCCATGCTGTTGAATATCTTACTAAAGAGCAATATATAAGACTTTTATTAAAATTATTATCATTTGGAATATCATAATTTTGAATCTTTAAATAGTTTATTAATTTATCTATATACTCATAAGCATTTATTTGAATTTCTTCTTCTGTTTCATTTAATATATTTTTAAATTCTATTGTATTCCAAATTTTAGGTATCCAAATTAAATATTTTTCATCTTGTACTTTATTCTTAACAAAGCTGTTTATTTTATCTAAATTACTTACTGTTATCATTTCTTTTAATCTCCTATTTATATAAAATGTTACTTCCCTAATAGTCTATAAATTCAATAACGATTGTTTATTGATATAAACCTTATTAAAACTCATAAACACTACAATTTAACTAATAGTTAGGAAGTTTTATAGAACTTTCATTAGATCTTAAAACTCAAAAACTGTTTTCATAGATTTCATTTCATTAGATAATAGCTCATTAAAAGCTTCTTCAAATTCATCTATTGAACATATTTTAGTAACTAATTTTTCTAGGTTCTTTAACTTGATTGCGGCTTTTATAGCTTTTTCAAACATTAAATTATATTCACCTGAACCTATTATTTTTATACCCTTACTTAAATAATAACTTGGATTAAATTTGAAATTATAATCAGCATTTATTCCTAATAAAACAATTCTTCCTCCTTTTTCTATCATACTTTCACATATTCCCATTTGGTTTCCTACTGCATCTATAACAACATCAAATTTTTTGCCTAAATTTATTTTTCTTAATTTTTCTTCTGTTAAATCTTCTGGATAATATACATAATCACATATTTTATTTGAAAAATCTTTTCTATAATCATTTTTTTCTATTGCAACTGTAAGTCTAGCAATTTTACTAGTCAACATTTGACATAACACTCCCATAGGACCTGATCCTATTATAAGTACTGAATCTTCTGGCTGAATATTAGCAGCTTTAATATTATGAAGTACACAAGCTAATGGCTCAACTAAAACAGCTGATTTTAAACTTAATTCTTCAGGAATTTTATAAACAAAAGTTTCATCACATACAAAATATTTTGCAAATACACCATCTTTGTTAATTCCTGCAATTGCTAATTTTCCATTATCACCTTCGCAAAAATTTGTTTGACCATTTTTACAATAAAAACACTTTCCACAATATTGATTAGGATCAATAACTACATTATCATTTACTTTTATGTTCTTTACATTATCTCCTACCTCTATAACTTTCCCTACAGCTTCATGACCTCTAATAACATCTGTCATTTCTTCTGAACTACCTTTTAAAAGCTGCAAATCTGTTCCGCATATACCTGAATATTTTATTTCTATTTTTACTTCAGATGATGATAATATTTGTGGCTCTTTTAACTCCTTAAGTTCTATTCTTTTATTCTTGCTCCAAACTAATCCTTTCATGTTTAACTCTCCTCTTTTTAACTGAATTTTATGATTAATCTTCATCAACCATGGCTTTATTGTAGCCTCTTGTTTTTCGAGTTTAAAGTGTGACTTTTTCCAAATTCCCCCTTAAAACTTCATCTCTTTTTACAAAATTTTCTATGTAAATGTTTTACTTATAAGGAATTATTTTATAATTGTTTTTTCCCGAATTATAATTAATTGAACCATCTAAAATTGTAAACGTTTAACATAAAAATTATAATAAATTTTATATCAAACCTAGTAATACCAAGCCTTTACGCGAAAAAACCAGTAAATCAATTATTTAACTAGTCTTTAAAGAATTATTTTAATATGCTAAATTTTTTCTAATATTTCTACAAAACCACTATTTGCATTTACTCTTATTATATCACCTGTATTAATTAATTTAGTTGCATTTTCAAGACCAACTAAAGCTGGAATTCCATATTCACGTGCAACTATTGCTCCATGAGTCATAAGACCACCCACTTCTAATACTAATCCTTTAGCATTTACAAAAAGTGGTGTCCAACCTGGATCTGTAAATTTAGTTATAAGTATTTCACCTCTCTCTAACTTTTCTTTTGTTGGATCTAATATAACTCTTGCTTTTCCCTCATAAATTCCTGAAGATACTGGCATTGCAACAAGTGCATTACTAGGAATACTATTATTTGAATAATTTCCTGTAAATATTTCACCTTCATTTGTTATTACCCTAGGAGGCATTAGATTTTTATAATATTTATATACTTTTATCCTTTTATCAATGATTTTCTTGTAATTTTTCTTTTCTTCTAAATCTAGAGCCTTATATATTTCTTCTAAAGTTAAATAAGCTACATCTTCAATTTTATTAATTATCCCTTTATTTTTTAATTCCCTTCCTGCTTCAAATAGTACTTTTCTAAATATATTAAAAGATTTCATTAAAGCATACTTTCCATGTTCACGCATAGCTAAAAAACTTCTTATATTATTAATATAATTTCTAGCTTTCTTCATAGCTTTTGTATTATTTTTTTCCTTACATATCTTTAAAATTTCCTCTTCACTTTTCTTTGACTCTTTAACTAAAACTTCATAATCTTTTTGTTGCTCTTTTAAATTTAAGTTCTTTATATTATTTAATATACTTACACTAATTGGAGTAAAGTCATCTTGATAACGAGGATTACTTATATCAATTTCACTAATTCCTCTCATTCCATATCTCTCTAAAAATCTATTTATAAGTTCTTTAACTTCTTCATCACCTAAATTTAATAATATATTATGTGCTTCTTTTGGATTGCTTGCTAAAATATTCAAAATATCCTGTTTACTTCTAACAGCATCAGCTAAATTTCCTACTGCAAGACCCATCTCAGTAGTTATATTTCCTTTGATTCCACTTACAACTTTATCTGCAAGTGTTATATCTGCATCAATAGACTTAAGCAATCCCACAAGCTTTTTATAACTAATTATTCCTGGGGCTATAAAAGGAGCTATATTTTTTAGTATTTTTGAAAATATCTTAGTTGCTTCATCTTCTACAGTTTTTATTTTTATTTTTATTTCATGGCTTGTATTTACTTTTTTATCTAAATCCATTATAAATTCTGAAATAAAGCTGTTAACAATATCATGAGAATTTGGCTTAATCTTAGCATTATAATTCTTAACTGTTTTCCTTATTAATGGAAAAGCATAAGTTTTCCCTGCTTTTATCATTGATTTTGATGGTAACCCTTTTTTAATATTGTATTTACTTAAATAATTTTGCAATCCATTAGCCATTAAAAAATCTACATTATTTAATAATTTAGAAGTTATTATGTTTCTAATTTGCAATTGCATAACTTTAGTTAAATCTATATATACTCTTCCACCAGCTTCAAATACACTTAACGATTTTTTAAGCTTATTATTTTGTCCAAAAGGAAATACTCTTTTTAACATATCTATCCCTAATGGGCTTATAGTATCAGTCATCACTTGAATATGATTAAAGGATATATACACCTTTGATTCTCCGTATAGATCGCTCCCCTCTATCCTTGGATACAATGAAGTTATTGGACGACTTTGTAATATATAGATTTTACTATTATCTATTGCCCATTCTATATCTTGAGGAAATTTATAGAATTTTTCAATTTTACATCCTATATCCACTAACTTATTAATCTCTTCATCCAATAGCACCTGACTATTTCGTTTATTTTCTTCTAACTGAATCTTATAAGTGCCCCCATTACCATCTGGATATATTGCAATTTCTTTCTTGTTTATTTCTTTTTTTATAATCTTTCCATCTTTCTTATTAACTTTATATAAATCTGGGTTTATTAATCCTCCAACTAATGCTTCTCCTAATCCAAACCCTGCATCTATAGTTAAGTTGTTATAATTATTAGTTAATGGATCTGCAGTAAACATTATTCCTGATTTTTTAGAATATATCATTTTTTGGACTACTACAGCAATAAGTACATTTTCCTCTTTCAAATTATTCTTTTTCCTATAAACTACAGCCCTTTGAGTATAAAGTGATGCCCAACATTTTTTTATATTCTCAATAATATTATCTAATCCATTAATGTTTAGATAAGTATCTTGTTGTCCTGCAAAAGACATATCCGGTAAATCCTCTGCTGTTGCGCTAGAACGAATAGAATAAAATTCATTATTCCCTATATTATTTAAAGCTTTTTTTATATCATCTCTCAATTCGTTTGATATAGAACAATTACATATAATATTTCTAATTTCAGAACACACTCTATCAATTTCATTTAAATCTTCAATACTTATATTATTTAAAGATTTAAAAACTTCTTTTTCACTTAAATGATTTATAAAACCATTAAAAGCTAATGTCGTTACACAAAAACCATCTGGAACACAAAAATTTGCATTTATAAGTCTACCTAAGTTAAAACCTTTTCCACCAACTAAATTAAATTCATCTTCACATATTTCTGGAAAAAACAGAATGTTCTTATTCACTTAGCTTCACCTCTTCAATATATTAATTCATCAAAATAAATATAATTATTCACTTAATTATTATCTCAAAATAAATAATATTTTTAAATAGTAACTAAATAAAGGACTATCTCAAATATATAAACATATTTTTCTGAAATAGTCCTATTTAAAGAATATAATTATTTAATTTTTTCGCTATGTTTTAAGTGAATGTTGATATTGTTAATATAAGAGCGAACTGCATTGGAATTTGCTTTTTACAACTCTTAATTAAAAGTCAAAAGTGAGAATCCAAATTTTATATTTACTTCTTCGAACTTTCACAGAGTGCAATTTTAAAACGTAGCCAATTCTTTATTTTAATTGTGATAAATCTATTGTAAATTCATCTCCTACTTGTTTATACTCACCATCCATCCTTCCACTTTTTTCTGGATATTTAGCTGCATAAGGTGTTAATTTTAGTATTTTTGCATTTTCATTAAGATTGCCCTTAATATTTTCTATCTTAAATAATGCATTCTTTTGATTAGAATGAGATGCATAAAATTCAACTTTATTACCTAAATCATCATATCCTTTTAACATTACAGCATATGAAGATTTTTTTTGAAAATTAGATATTGAAGCATAAATCTTTTGCCCTAATGAATTATCAGTATACTTTTCTAATGTATATTCTTGACCATTTTCTAATGTAAATTTTTTATTTAATATAATCTTCTTAGTATCTACTCTTAATTGATCACCGCTAGTTTTAAATTCAAATGTCCAATTGCCTTTTTGTTTATTATCATTTAACATTACACTTGAACTTTCAATTTTTATATTTAAATCTCCATTTAAATCACAATTTTCTAAATTATAAGTAATTACTGATTGAGTTGTATATTCATCAATATTTCTAGCACTTCCACCTGACCCTGTATTAAGTGCTTTTCCATTTACATAAATTTGATTAAATCCATGCCAAGATTCACATTCGTCTAATTTTTTATCATAAGTTACATTATAAGAAACTGTCATTTCATTTCCATCCAATATTACTTCATTTAATTGAACTGTTATCCCTTTATCAGTTATAGATTTATTTATAACTGTTTTATAATCATCTAAATTCTTTTCTATTCCTAAAAAACTCCCTATATCATTATTAATCATGTATCCTACTTTTGATAAAGCTGATACTCCAATATTATTTCCAAATATACCAATAGTTAAAGCTACTATAGCTACTGCTGCTATAGCATTTTTTTTAGGAAATTTCTTTTTTAAAATTGATTTTTTTAAATTAGCTTTTATTTTTTTCTTCTCTATATCATTAAAGTCCTCTTTTTTATAATCATCCATATTTATATTAATCTCATTTAACATGGTATATATATCATTCTTCATACTCCTACCCCCTATTTTCCAATACTTTAAAGATCTTTTGTATCTTCTTTTTTCCTCTTGATAATCTATTATAAATAACCTCTCTCTTAACTCCCATTTCTTTTGTTATATCATTTATTTCTTTTTCCTCAATATATACTTTATAAAATAAATCTTTGTCATTTTCTTTTAAACAATTTAACATCTCATTAATATCATCATCTAATTCATTTTTAATAATCCCTTTATGAGCATTATCTGGAATGCTTATATTTAAATCATCTATATTCTCATACTCTAAACCTTTTAGATACTTTCTTTTATAATCAATACATTTAAATTTAGCTATTCCTGCTACCCAATTTTTAAAATCCCCTTTATCTTGATTAAAACTTTTAATATTATTCCAGATTCCAAGAAGTATATCATTAATACATTCCTCTTGAGTACTCTTTAAATTATAGAGATGCTTCTTTACAATAGATTTAATAATCCATCCATAATTATCAATAACATAATCTAAGGCTTTCTCATTTTTATTTATTAAACCTGGAATAAAGTTTCCTTCATTTATTTTCATTTTTGACCTTCTTTCTAAAGCAAGCTTGCATATATTATTTAGACACATAAAAATATATCGCACTATTTATTTTTTAATGTGCCTTATCCCTTACACTTAATATTTCGTTTATAAATTGCTATATCTATCAACAATGTTAAATAAATTTATATTTTAAGGTAAATTATAACATGTTTTAAAATTACCTAATCCATATTTTAATTACCAAGGAACAATTGATATAAATATAATCTTCTAGAAACTAAAAAGAGAGGTATATTAAATTTCAATTTATCATTTAATATACCTCTTATTTGATCTTTGTTCAGTTATTTTTTAAAATTAAATTCTTTATAAAGCTTCCAAGTTCCCTCTTCCCAATTATATATTGTAATATTATCAAAACAACATTCAAATTCACAAGGATACTGATTAACATATTCCCACACCTTGTTATAAATATCCCTTATCCTTTTTGAAGCTAGTGTTACATGAAAAGTTTTATCCTTGCCATCTTTTTCTTCAAAATTAATATAAGATATTAAACTCATTTTTTCTATTACTTTATCATGAACTTCTTTCCCCTCTTTTGACATCTCTACTTTCATATAAACTACCCTATTACCAAAATGATCATAACCATTTATTTTAAAGGGTGTTACTTTCTCCTTTTCACTAATTTCTTGAAGAATATTAATTAAATCTGTAATTTCTCCATCATATTCAAAAGGAGCCTTAATCGTAAAATGAGCTGGTAACTTAGACGATTTTGCCTTTAAACTTTTAAAAAGCTCTTTTCTTAGATTATTATTAAAATCTCCTGCTTTTCCTTTTACAACAGACACTACTACATACCTCATTTATTCTTCTCCTTTAATAAAGCTTAAATATAAGTTTGAAAATTTCTTTATTATTTACTTTTACATTTCTTCTTCATATTCTTTATTTTAATCTTTTCTTCATTACTATAACATATTTTAAATTTCTTAGTATAAGTGTTATCTATTCTTATAAAATTTATATCATATTATTCAATATTTCTTAAAATATTTGCAAAATTAAGCTTTAACATCTAAATAGCTATTTGTACATTTTAAATTAAAACATATATAATAGTACAAGTGTAATAACAATAATTGTATTAGAAAGGACTAATTATTATGAGATACTTAAGTGATTACCACTTACATTCAAACTATTCTTTTGATTCTAAACAAACCTTTGAAGATATTATAACTAAAGCTATTTCTATGAAGTTAAATGAAATATGTTTAACAGAACATATAAGTTTTGATCCTGAAGATAGAAGTTATAATGTCTTTAATTTTAAAGACTATGAAAATGAAATACAGAGACTTTCTGATAAATATTCTGGAAAAATTACTATAAAAAAAGGACTAGAAATTGGAGAGTATCTTCTTTATAAAGAAGATTTTGATAAATATTTTAAAAAACATAATTTAGACTTTATAATAGGTTCAATACATAATCTTAATGGAAAAAGCTTAAGAAATAATATTGCTGAAAATGGTGTTACATATACATATGAAACTTACTTTAAGGAAATTTTAAATTTTGCACAAATGGGTGATTTTGATGTACTTGGACATCTTGATATTGTTCAACGTTATGCTTTTAAATCCGGTGGAGTATATAATTTTGAAGATTATAAAGACTACATATATGAGATTTTAAAAGTTACAATTTCTAGAGGAAAAGGAATTGAAGTAAATACTTCTGGCTTATCTAAGAACTTGCTTTTCCCTAAATTAGAAATATTGAATATGTATAAGGATTTAAATGGTGAAATTTTAACTGTAGGTTCTGATGCTCATACTAGTAATAGAGTTGGTGAAAAAATAAGTTATGTATATGATATTTTAAAAGATATAGGCTTTAAATATGTGTTTACTTTTGATAATAGAAAAATGAATGGACAACTTTTATAATAAAACAAACGGGCTATAATGTAGTAAGAAATGTCCTAAACCTAAATATACATTTATTTAAATTTGAAAATACAAAATACTTTTATTATTCATTAGTATTTATCCCTATAACTATAATTTTAAAAAGACATCTGTTTAGTCCTCGTCTTTTATGTCTATTAGATATTACTTTATGTAGTTTAATATATTTAATAATACTAACTGCTACAAAAGATAACGTACTTTATCATATAATTAATAAACTATTATGTAAATTTAGTTTTTTAAGAAAATCTATATAATATGTAAAAATAGAACTATACTAATATCACTTAATTGAATTTAGCATAGTTCTATTTTTATATTATAATTACAAATTAGGATCCAAACTAATATAGTATTATTTAGATATCTTTACTTCATTTCCTATTTCGTATTTATCTATTTCACTTGTAGTAATATCAAAATGAATTTCCTTTAATTTATCGTCTTTAACATTTTCAAATTCTACAATATATCCAAGTTCATCATTTGGGTCCTTATAAAAGCTCATATATTTACTTCCATCATAGGTATTATTAAAAACATTAGTTTCTTTATTTAATTCATTATACATAAACATATTACTTGCCATTAAAAGTCCTGCTTTTTCTGTACTTCCTTTGCAATAAACTCTTATTTTATTATCTGTTCTTTCTATATTATATATCTCTCCCTTAGTCCCATCAGAAAATTTAAATGATTTTTTATATTTTACATTGTTTAATATTTACCTCTCTTTATCATCTAAAATACTTTCTTTATCTTTTTCATACATATTATATATTTCTTCATATGACATATGACCTACTATTGGAATAATACTTAAATTATTAATATCTTTAATCCTATCATAAGTTGCTGAATCAGCTATATATTCCCCTGTTACTTCTCCATCAGATGACCAAAATCCATCTGAAGATAATCTATACATTATATTTTCCTTTTTTAATATCAAAAAGGAATTTGCAGAACCTTTTTCTTCATTGATTTTTTCATCATAAGTCCCACTACATTTAAATCTCGTTCCAACAATATTTGATCCTAGTTCATCTAACTTTAAGTTAAATTCTGGTATTTTAGTAGCTATTTTTTCTTGTATTGTCTTTTTAAATGATTCTGAAAAATCTACATAACTATCTATTCCTAAATTAACTTTATAGTATGGTAAAACAAGATCCACTCTCAGTTCTCCATTTTCAGGAAATTCTTCTTCATCCTTTTTCCCATTTAAATGAATTATAAATGATCTATCATCTAAATAGTCAAACCATGTAGAACTATTATCAGTATACTCATTTGCAAAACTTACTTCACTTATAAATTTTTCTATTTTTTCTTTGTCTAAAGCCTTATCACTCTCTACCTTTAAAATCACATTTAAATTATGCTTTGTTCCAGTAACCTTATCTAGTGTTACCTTAAATCCATTTTGCTTAACACTCTTGTTTATATTAATTGAATAATCATTGAACTGATTAGCTGTTGTATTTTCGTAACATTCTAAAGAAGTATTTACATTATCATCTGCTAAAACTTTTACTTGTCCTAATCCTGCACTACTCATAAATACCATAATTCCAAGTATTGGACCTAATATTCTGCTTAGTTTTCTATTTAGCATTAAACTCTCTCTCCTTTAAATATTTACTTCATCTCCTACTTTAAATTTATCTATTTGACTTATAACAGGTTCAATATTTAAATTTATAATTCTATCTTTCTCCACATTATTAAATTCTACAACATATCCTAAATCCTTATTGGAATCTTTATAAAATTGTACATATTCTTCATTATTATATATATCATTAAATTTAATCTCATTCTCATTAAAATCATAATTCATAAACATATTACTTGCCATTAGTAAACTTTCTTTTTCTGAAACTCCTTTGCAATATACTTTTACTGTATTATCTTTTCTTTCTATATTGTATATCTCTCCCTTAGTTCCATCAGAAAATTCAAATTCTTTTAAATATCTAACATTGTTAAGTGTTTCTTTATTAGAATCTAATTTTTTATTATTTATTTCATCTTTATCATACATTTTATTTATTTCATCTCGAGACATATAACAAACTATTGGTATTAAACTTAAATTTTGATTATCTTTAATTTTATCATAAGTTGCTGATTTACTTTCATATGTTCCGGTAATCTCTTCTTTACGATTTGAAGAATGACTACCTGACCATTTTGTTTTATATATTCTATCTCCTGCTTTTAATATCATTAAAGAATATTGAGATTTTTCTGGATCGTTTCTCCTTTCATCAAAGTCTTTCCATGGTGTAGTATACTCAAGTTTTGTTCCCATAATATTAGACTCCAATTTATTTAATTTAAAATTGAATTCAGGTATTTTAGAAGATGAGTCCATTTCCAATGTATTTTTAAATGATTCTGAAAAATCTACATAACTATCTATTCCTACATTAATTTTATAATCAGGCATTACTATATCTACTCTTAATTCTCCCTTTTCAGGAAATTCTTCATCATCAATTTCTTTTTCTATAGTTAATAATAGAGTTTTATCATTTATATAATTTTCTGATCCGCCGCCACCACAGCAATCACTTTCTCCAAATGTAACTTCCGATATTATATTATTAAATTTGTCTCTATCAAAAGGTTTATCATTCTCAATTTTAACTATTGCTTTTAAATCATGCTTTGTTCCAGTCACCTTATCTAGAGTTACCTTAAAGCCATTTTGTTCAACACCTTTGTTTATATTAATTGAATAATCCTTATCTTGATTAGAAACTGTATTTTCATAACTTGCTGAAGTTACACTTACATTATCATCTGCTAAAACTTTTACTTGTCCTACTCCTGTACTTGCAATAAATACCATAATTCCTAGTATTGGTCCTAATATTTTACTTATTTTTTTCTTTACCATTAAACTTTTCCCCCTTAAAATATTTAATTTATCTAACTACTTATTCTAGTTCTTTGCTTTCTATTCTACCATTTACAATGCATATATACAAATATTTACCAGGGCGTCTATTTATTTTTACTTATCAATCATAATTTATAACTCTTAAATATCAGTATATATTTTCATTAAGATACATGAAAATATATAACAAGTCCAAAGTCGCAATGAATATTTTTCATCAGGTGAAGAGATGAATTGTCCTCATAGCATGTCTATTAGGTGAATTTGAAAATGCAGCGTGATGGAAAATAGGCTGGCAAAATACTTGTTATTTTTTTATTATGCCTAATTGCTTTATGATATAATAAATATGTATACAATAAAATTTAATTGGAGTGATAATATATGGATAGAATTAAACTATCTAATTGTAAATTAAATTTAGATAATCTAAAAAACATTGTATGTATTGGTACTTTTGGAAGTTACAATGAAGATTGTTTTGATAAAAATAGAAGTGATATAGATATTATTATTCTATCTAGAAATGAAAACTTTAGATATGTTTCTTGAAATGTCTACTGAAAAAATAACTTTAGTTTTAGGCTATATTTTAAGTGAATGTTGATATTATAGTATAAAGCTCATGGACAGGGGAATTTGCTTTAAGAACTCTAAAATAAAGCTTAGTCCAATTAATGCATGCTCCCAATCAAAGATTGCTGACAAGCAATTAATTGTACAAATCTTCATTAAGAGTTCTAAAAAGTAAATTCCAATGC